>NZ_FOOA01000002.1 GCF_900113065.1 Aureimonas phyllosphaerae | reverse complement strand
ACGCGCCCCCCGAGAACGGCGGTCTGGAGATCGACGTCCTGTTCCAGAAGAAGGTCGCGACCCGACGCGGAGAAGCGGGGATGGTCCGCGAAGGAGATCGTCACCAGCGCGTCGCCCGCAGGACCGCCGTTGAAGACGGCCGGCTGGCCCTGACCGCGCAAACGGATGACCTGGCCGTCCTCGACGCCCTCCGGCAGGCGGATCGCGAGGCGCTTGCCGTTCGGAAAGATCGCCTCGACCTTGGCGTCGGAGACGACGTCCTCGAGGCGCACCTTCAGCGTCGCGTTGATGTCCTCGCCCTTTGCGGGCGTGTTGCGCGCGGCGTTGAAGCCCGAGCGTGCGTTGCGCTTGCCACCGAAGGTCTGTTCGAAGAAATCGCCGAAGATGCTGTCGGCGCCTGAAAAATCGCCACCGTTGCGGAAATCGAACGATCCGCCGCTGCTCGCGCCTGACCCGAAGGGACTGGTCCCGCCGCCCCCTCCGCCACCGAAACCGGAAAAACCCTGAAACTTCGGCTTGCCGTCGGCATCGATCTCGCCGCGATCGAATTGCCCACGCTTCTCCTTGTCGCCGAGAATCTCGTAGGCCTGATTGGCCTCGTTGAAGCGGGTGCTGGCCCCGGCGTCGTCGCCGTTGGCGTCCGGATGATACTTCTTGGCGAGCTTGCGGAAGGCGGACTTGATCTCCGCCTCGCTGGCGGAGCGGGCCACGCCGAGAACGGTATAGGGGTCGCGCATACGGGGTCGGGTTCCTGATCGGCTTTATGAGTCTCCCGTGGGCATCATCGGGAATCGCCCGTCATTTGGGCGATGGCGCAGTATATGGCGAGCCGTCACCGGAAGTTGAAGGGGTTTCTGTCTCCCGACTGCCGGTCAGCGGTCCTCGGAGAAGCGCGTCAGCGTCCACTCGCCCTGTCCGGTTGTGCAGGCTTCGCCGGCATAGAGGGCGACGCCGTCGAAGCGCTGGCGCGAGGTGGTGAACTGGCGGCACACCGCCTCGCCGGCCCGCGTTTCCTTGATGGCGGTAATCGTGCCGCTCGCGCCGGTGTCGGCGTTCGACCAGGCGAGAGGGGCGGCGTCCACCGTCGTGATGTCGGCCGCGGACACGGCGTTTCGAACGGTGCGGCTGTCGGACAGTGTTTCGGCCGCGACCGCAGGGTCGATCGGCGGAATCGAGGCCGTCGTCAAAGACTTGTCGACCGCCGCTTCCTCCAGCCCCTTGCCGCTGATCACCGTGCAACCCGAGAGGGCTGCGGCAAAGAGGCAGAGGAGAACGAGGCGCGTTCCTTCCATCATCAAAACTCGGCCTTTGCCACCGACCACGTCTGCCGTAGGTACGGGTGGACCAATATTCGAACAATTGGATTCAAGAATGAGCAAGTCGACCTTAATGTTCGGTGAAGGCGGATTGCCTTTGGACCCCTACGAGGCCCTCAAGGTCTGGCTTCGCGATGCGGAGGAAACGGAGATCAACGATCCGACGGCGATGGCGGTGGCCAGCGTCGATGCGGACGGCCTGCCGGATGTTCGGATGGTTCTCCTCAAGGCGTTCGACGAGCGCGGACTCGTCTTCTACACCAATTTCGAGAGCCGGAAAGGGGAGCAGGTCCTCGGCGCCCGCAAGGCGGCGCTCTGCATGCACTGGAAGAGTCAGCGCAGGCAGTTCCGTGCACGCGGACCCGTCGAGGTCGTGACCCAAGCGGAGGCCGACGCCTATTTCGAGGGACGCCCGCATGGCAGCCAGGTCGGCGCATGGGCCTCCCAGCAGAGCCGGCCGCTCGCCAGCCGCGAGGTGCTGCAGGCGCAGGTCGCCGACGTCGAGGCGAAATACGGGAACGACGTGCCGCGTCCGCCGCACTGGTCGGGTTTCAGGATCATGCCGATCGAGATCGAGTTCTGGCAGGACGGCGAGTTCCGCCTGCACGACCGCTTCCGCTTCGTGAAAGCGGCCGGCGACCGAGAATGGGCGATCGAACGTCTCTATCCCTGATGCGACCGGTCGGGCGTCACGCTTCCGTGCCGCCCACCGTCATCTGGTCCATGCGCAGATGCGGCTGGCCGACGCCGACCGGCACCCATTGACCGGCCTTGCCGCAGTTGCCGATGCCGAGATCCAAAGCTGCGTCGTTGCCGACCATCGATACCCGGTGCATGGCGTCCGGCCCGTTCCCGATCAGCATGACGCCTTTCAGAGGCTCACAGACCTTCCCCTCCCGGATGCGATAAGCCTCCGTGCAGTTGAAGACGAACTTGCCAGAGGTGATGTCGACCTGCCCGCCGTTGAACGAGACGGCGTAGATGCCGTCCTTCACCGAGGCAAGAATTTCCTCCGGCGTATGCGGCCCGTCCAGCATCATCGTGTTGGTCATGCGCGGCATCGGGGCGTGGGCGAAGGACTGGCGCCGACCGTTGCCGGTCGCCTCCATCCCCATGAGCCGCGCGTTCTGGCGATCCTGCATGTAGTTGACCAGCTTGCCGTCCTCGATCAGCACGGTGCGGTTGGTCGGCGTTCCCTCGTCGTCGATCGAAAGTGAACCGCGACGCTCCGAAATCGTCCCGTCGTCGACCACGGTGACGCCGCGAGCCGCCACCTGCTGGCCGAGAAGGCCGGAGAAGGCCGACGTCTTTTTCCGATTGTAGTCGCCTTCGAGCCCGTGACCGACCGCCTCGTGAAGCATCACGCCGGGCCAGCCGGACGCCAGAACCGTATCGAAGGTGCCGGCGGGGGCGGGGGCAGCCTCAAGATTCAGTCGCGCCTGGCGCAGCGCCTCGTCGGCAAGCGAGCGCCAGTTTCCGCCGTCCACAAGGCGCAAGAAATCGTGACGCCCGCCCGCACCGCCCGAGCCCGTCTCCTGACGGTCGCCGCGTCCTGCCACGACCGAGACGTTCAACCGCACAAGCGGACGCACGTCGCGCACGAGCCGACCGTCCGCTCGCAGGATCTCGACCGCCTGCCATTGCGAGGCGAGCGATACGCTCACCTGCCGCACAGCCTCGTCCGCGCTTCGAAGATAGGCGTCGATCTCACCGAGAAGTTTCACCTTCTCGGCGAACGTTGGTTCGGGAATCGGGTTCTCGTCGCCGTACAGGCGTCGGTTCGTTCCTGTCGGGCCTTCAGCCGCGCTTCCGGAATGGCCGGACCGGACCGCTCCCACTGATGCGGCGGCCCGGCGCAGCGCGGCCGCCGACAGGTCGCCGGAATGCGCGTAGCCGATCGCTTCGCCAGCGACGCAGCGGAGCCCGAAACCCTGTTCGGTGGAGAAGTCGCCGGCCTTCAGCCGGCCGTTGTCGAACAGGAGCGATTCCTGCTCGCGGTATTCCATGAAGAGTTCGCCGTCATCGGCGTCCCGAAGCGTCTGTGACACGACGCCCTCGACCTCCGCTCGCGACAGGTCGAAGAGGTCGATCAGGGAAGAAGCCATCATACGCCTCGTTGGCCTTCGTTGTGTCGGGCAGAGATAGGCAGCGAGAGGCGTCTTGTCACGCGAGGCTCAGGGGAGGGCGTCGAAGCCCTCGCGGAAACCGGCGAGGTCGACCGGAATGCCGATTCCCTCTTCCGGTGTCTGGAAGACGATGAAGGTCGCGGACTTGCCGGTGGACAACGTGTCGCGAAGCGTATCCTCAAGGATCACCTCGGCATAGCAGCCGTCCTCAAAGCAGCGCACGAACTGCGCACGGCCGATGTCCTTGCCGTCGACGTAGAGTCCGAGCCCGTTCGGCAGCAGAATGCCGAGCGGAGCCAGCACGCGCAGAATCCGTGCCTTGCCATCGGCCGTCTTCAACGCCAGCACCGACAGGCCGACCTCGGGGCGGTCCTCGGCCACCACATTCTGCAGAAGCGCACATTGCTCTCCCGCCGCGCCGGCCGGCTGGTCGCAGACCACCGCCCAGGCTCCGTGCTGCGACTTGACCGTGCCGGTTTGCGCCTGCGCCGGGGCGGCCAAGAGGAAGGGGAGGGCGGCCAGAGCCGTGGCGAGAGCTAGCTTCATTGTGTCCTTCCAGGCACCGGGCGACGACAAGGCCCGGATTCCACGCGCGAAATTAGCCGGGCCTCCGCGCCCCGTCGAGCCTGCGGCGACAGGTTCGCGCAACGCTCGGCACCGGCGCGGACCCGCTGCAACATTCGCACTTTGTCGCAAGGCCTCGTGTCGGCCGCTTGTTGCGAAATGGGCGGTTTCATGGTTGAAGCGCAGGAGGCACCTGCACATTAGCGGCATTCGAGATTTGCGGCCTGCGAGCCCGATCGAACCCGCGACGAGACCGCAGACCGTGGGAAGAAAAGCCTGCCACGAGGGAGAGCATTCGTGAAGAGACCAGCCCTAGCCGCCGCCGCGCTGGCCGGCTCGACCGTGGCGGCGTACGCGCAAGAGAGCGTTCAGCACCCCGGTCAGCCGCATCCCTGGCAGATCAACCTCCAGGAGGCCCTGTCGCCGATCGAGGCGCAGATCCACTGGTTCAGCAACTATACGCTCTGGTTCCTGGTGCCGGTCGTCATTCTCGTGGCGGCTCTCCTGGCGTGGGTCGCGGTCCGCTACAGCGAGAAGCGCAACCCGGTCCCCTCGCGCACCAGCCACAACACGGTGATCGAGGTCATCTGGACGCTGGCGCCGGTCCTGATTCTGCTCTGCCTCGCGATTCCGTCGTTCCAGCTTCTGACGGCGCAATACAATCCGCCGCGTGAGCCTGAACTGACGGTCAAGGCGACGGGCTACCAGTGGTACTGGGGCTACGAGTACCAGCCAGCCCAAACCGTCGCCGCCGCCGGTTCAGCGGCCGCGGGGACCCCGGCGAACCCAGCCGAGCCTGCCGCCGAGCCGGTGTCCTATCTGTCGTATCCGATCGCCGACGATGCACGTGCCGCGGCCGGCAAGGAAGATCGCGCCGCCTATCCGCGCCTCCTGGCTGTCGACAACGAGATGGTCGTTCCGGTCAACACCGTCGTCCGCCTGCTGACGACCGGCGGCGACGTGATCCACTCCTTCGCCATGCCGTCGCTCGGCGTGAAGGTCGACGCCGTCCCGGGTCGCATCAACGAATACTGGTTCGAGGCGAATCGCGAGGGCATCTTCTACGGACAGTGCTCGGAGCTCTGCGGACGTGACCACTACAACATGCCGATCGGCGTGCGCGTGGTGAGCCAGGAGCAGTTCGCCACCTGGCTCGCGGCCGCTCGCGAGAATCTCGAAAACGCCAACGCTCAGCTGACCGCCGAGATCGCCTCCGCGAACTCGGTCGTGGCGCAGCGCTGAACCCTCCTCCAGGGAACGTCCCCATGGCTCATGCAGCTTCGCACGACGCCCATCCCCACCACCCGACCGGGTGGGTGCGCTGGGTCAACTCGACCAACCACAAAGACATCGGCATCCTCTACCTGATCTTCGCGATCGTCGCGGGCCTGATCGGTGGCAGCCTCTCCGTCGCCATTCGCGCCGAGCTTCAGGAGCCAGGCCTTCAAATCTTCGGCAACCCGCAGATCTTCAACGTCTTCACCACGGCCCACGGCTTGGTGATGGTGTTCTTCATGGTGATGCCGGCCCTTATCGGCGGCTTCGGCAACTACTTCGTGCCGATCATGATCGGTGCGCCGGACACGGCGTTCCCGCGCGTCAACAACATCGCCTTCTGGCTGCTGCCGCCCTCGCTGCTCCTCCTCATCCTTTCGATGTTCGTCGAGGGTGCGCCGGGCGCGAACGGTGCCGGCACGGGCTGGACGCTCTATCCGCCGCTGTCGACCGCGGGCCATCCCGGCCCGGCCGTCGATCTCGCGATCTTCGCGCTGCACCTGTCGGGTGCCTCGTCGATCCTCGGCGCGATCAACATGATCACCACGATCCTGAACATGCGCGCGCCCGGCATGACGCTGCACAAGATGCCGCTGTTTGCCTGGTCGCAGCTCGTCACCGCCTTCCTGCTTCTTCTGTCGCTGCCCGTCCTCGCCGGCGCCATCACCATGGTGCTGACCGACCGCAACTTCGGCACGACGTTCTTCGCGCCGGAAGGCGGCGGTGATCCGATCCTCTACCAGCACCTCTTCTGGTTCTTCGGCCACCCCGAAGTGTACATCATGATCCTGCCGGCCTTCGGCATCGTGTCGCACATCATCTCGACCTTCTCGAAGAAGCCGGTCTTCGGCTACCTCGGCATGGCCTACGCCATGGTCGCCATCGGCGTCGTCGGCTTCGTGGTCTGGGCGCACCACATGTACACGTCGGGCATTTCGCTCAACACGCAGCGCTACTTCGTGTTCGCCACGATGGTCATCGCGGTGCCGACCGGCATCAAGATCTTCTCGTGGATCGCGACCATGTGGGGTGGTTCGCTGCGCTTCACGACGCCGATGCTCTGGTCGATCGGGTTCATCTTCCTCTTCACGGTCGGTGGCGTCACGGGCGTCAAGCTCGCCAACGCCGGCATGGACCGCGTTCTCCACGACACCTACTACGTCGTCGCGCACTTCCACTACGTGCTGTCGCTCGGCGCCGTCTTCGCCATCTTCGCGGGCTGGTACTATTGGTTCCCGAAAATGAGCGGCTACATGTACAACGAGACGCTCGGCAAGGTGCACTTCTGGGTGATGTTCGTGGGTGTGAACCTCGTGTTCTTCCCGCAGCACTTCCTCGGCGCTGCCGGCATGCCGCGTCGCTATGCGGACTACCCCGATGCCTTCGCCGGGTGGAACTTCGTGTCCTCGATGGGCTCCTACATCTCGGGCCTCTCGGTGATCCTGTTCCTCTACATCGTCTACGAGGCCTTCGCCCGTAAGCGTCTGGCCGGAGCGAACCCCTGGGGCGTCGGCGCCACCACGCTGGAATGGCACCTGTCTTCGCCGCCACCGTTCCATCAGTGGGAAGAACTGCCGCGCATCCGCTGATCGGCAGAACCGAAGATCGATCCCGGCTCCGGCCGGGATCATCCGTCTGAACGTCCGGCCTTGCGATCCCGATCGGGCATCGCGAGGGCCGGCCGGACTGCAAGAGGCATGACGTTGAGCGCCATCGACTTTCCCGCCGTGAGCGAAGCCCGTCCCGGCATCAGCCTGGCGGAGCCGGGCGACTACTTCGCCCTCCTGAAGCCCCGCGTGATGTCGCTGGTGGTGCTGACGGCCGCGACCGGCCTGCTCGCGGCGCCCGGCAGCATGAACCCGGTGCTGGCCTTCGTCTCGCTTCTCGCCATTGCGCTGGGCGCGGGAGCCTCCGGTGCTCTCAACATGTGGTACGATCGCGACATCGATCGCATCATGACACGTACCGCCAAGCGTCCGATCCCGTCTGGCCGGGTCGCTCCCGAGAACGCCCTGTCCTTCGGCCTGGCGCTGTCCGTCTTCTCCGTGCTGCTGCTCGGCCTCGTGGCGAATTGGTTCGCCGCAGGCTTCCTCGCCTTCACGATCGCCTTCTACGCCGTCTTCTACACGATGTGGCTGAAGCGCTCGACCGCGCAGAACATCGTCATCGGCGGTGCCGCCGGTTCGTTTCCGCCGATGGTCGCCTGGGCGGCCGTCACCGGTGGCGTCTCCTGGGAAGGCTTCGTCCTCTTCCTCATCATTTTTCTCTGGACCCCGCCGCACTTCTGGGCGTTGGCCCTCTTCAAGATGAAGGACTACGGCGCGGCCGGCATTCCGATGCTGCCCAATGTAGCGGGCGAGCGGTCGACCCGCCGGCACGTTTTCGCCTACTCCCTGATCCTCGCGCCGATCGGTGTCCTGCCGACGCTGATGGGCTTTGCCAGTCCCGCATACGGGGTGCTCGCTGCCGCGCTCGGGCTGAACTTCCTGCGTCTGGCCTACGGCGTCCTGCGCATGCCCGACGGCGATGCCACGATGGCGCCGGCCAAGAAGCTCTTCGCGTTCTCGATTGTCTACCTCTTCGCCCTGTTTGCCTGGCTTCTGGTCGAAGGCTTGCTGGTTCACGGCTGGGCGGCTCATGTCGCCTGAGCCCCGTGACGAACTCGTGCAGTTGACGGCCGCCGAACAGCGCGCGCGCCGCCGCCGGTCGGTTGCGATCGGCGTGGTGCTGGCAGTGCTGGTCGTCCTTTTCTATGTCGTCAGCCTGTTTCGGATCGGAGGAGGGCTCGAATGAATACTGCTCCTCGACGCACGCCGGCCGAGGCCGCCCGCCATGCGCGCACCATCGCGCTGGGATGCGGCCTGTTCGTCTTCGGCATGATCGGCGCGGCCTACGCGTCCGTTCCTCTCTACAAGCTTTTCTGTCAGGTGACGGGCTACGGCGGTACGACGCAGCGGGCCGAGTCGGCGTCGACCAACGTCGTGAATCATCCGGTGACCGTTCGCTTCGATGCCAACGCGTCCGGTCACGTGCCCTGGTCGTTCCAGCCGGTCGAACGCCAGATCACTCTCGATCTCGGCGAGACCCGCCAGACCGCCTACCGCGTGCGCAACAACTCGGACAAGCCAGTCACGGCACAGGCCACGTTCAACGTGACGCCGCTGACGGCCGGCATCTACTTCAACAAGGTTCAGTGCTTCTGCTTCACCGAGCAGACGCTGAAGCCGGGCGAGGAGGTCGACATGCCCGTCGTCTTCTTCGTCGATCCAGCGATTCAGGACGATCCGGACCTCAAGGAGGTTCCGACCATCACCCTGTCCTATACGTTCTTTCCGGTTGCCGATCCGAAGACCCCGGTGGCAGCGGCAAAGAACGAGGGGACGGCGCAGGGCCTATAGTGCACAATCACTCCGTCGTCGGGGGACGGCGGGGACGGCGACAACAGGAATCGGAATCCAGACGCATCGGCCGCCCATGGGTGCGGCGGTGCGGGACAAGCGGGACGGACCATGGCTGACACGCATATCAAGCATCACGACTACCACGTCATCGAGCCGAGCCCGTGGCCGTTCGTCGCTTCCGTCGGCGCCTTCTTCCTGCTGTTCGGCTCGGTCGGGCTCTTCCGCTGGAGCGCCGGGACGCCGTTCAACATCTTTGGAATGAACCTCGCCACGCCCTGGATCTTTGCGATCGGCCTCGCGATCGTGCTCTACACGATGTTCGCCTGGTGGTCGGATACGATCAAGGAAAGCCACGAGGGATACCACACGCCCGTCGTCTCGATGCACCTGCGCTACGGCATGATCATGTTCATCGCCTCCGAGGTGATGTTCTTCGTGGCGTGGTTCTGGGCCTTCTTCGACGCCAGCCTCTTCCCGCACGAAGCCGTTCAGGCCGCGCGCGTACAGGCGTTGGGCGGCCAATGGCCGCCGGTCGGCATCGAGGTCATCGATCCGCTTCACCTGCCGCTGTTCAACACGATTACGTTGCTCCTGTCCGGTACCACCGCGACCTGGGCGCACCATGCGATGTTGGAGAACGACCGCAAGTCGCTGATCACCGGCCTCGCCCTTACCGTGGCGCTCGGCCTCATCTTCTCCTACGTCCAGTACTACGAATACGCTCACGCGCCGTTCGCCTTCTCCGGCTCGATCTACGGCGCCACCTTCTTCATGGCGACTGGCTTCCACGGCTTCCACGTTTTCGTCGGCGTGGTCTTCCTGGCCGTCTGCCTGCTGCGGGCGATCCGCGGTCACTTCACCCCGGCCAAGCACTTCGGCTTCGAAGCCGCAGCCTGGTACTGGCACTTCGTGGACGTGGTCTGGCTCTTCCTCTTCTTCGCCGTCTACGTCTGGGGTGGCTGGGGCGCGCCGATCCACGGCTGACGCACGCAGAAGCGAATAAGACGAAAGCGGCCGTGACCCGGCCGCTTTTTTCGTTGATGGCGAGAGCTGAAGATGACCCAAATAAGCACAGGTGACATCGGGACGGGTCCGCACGACGCGCCGGTGCCGCGACCTCTGACGCGGGGGCGCATCGCTGCCATCCTCGTCGTCGGGATCACCGCGCTCGGCATCCTCCTCTCCCTCGGCGCATGGCAGGTCGAACGCCTATTCTGGAAAGAGGGACTGATCGCGACGATCGACGCGCGCATCCATGCACCGCCGGTCGACGTCTCCGACGTCGCGCGGCGCGTCGTTGCGGGAGAGGACATCGACTATGTGCCGGTTACGGCCCGCGGTCGTTTTCTCCACGCGGGCGAGCGCTTCTTCCTGGCCACCCGCGAGGGTGCCGCCGGATGGCACGTTCTGACACCCCTCCTGCTGGCCGACGGAGCCGTCGTCTTCGTCAATCGCGGCTTCGTACCCTATGAACGAAAGGACTCCGCCACGCGCCAGGACGGTAACCCGGCCGACGAGGTCAGAGTGACCGGTCTGGCGCGCGCAGCGCCGACCGAAAAGCCGAACATGTTCGTGCCGGATAACGATCCGGCGAAGAACGCCTTCTTTTGGCGAAGCGTCCCGGACATGGCCCAAGGCCTGGACCTGCCGACAGGGAGCCGGCTGCTGCCGTTTTTGATCGACGCAGGACCCGGACAAATGGCGGCCGGCGCGCCGATCGGTGGGACCACGGTGATCGACATTCCGAACAGCCATCTCGAATACGCCATCACCTGGTTCAGCCTGGCCGCTGCGCTCCTCGTCATCCTCGTTCTGTTTCTGATGCATCTTTGGCGACGGGGTCGGGCGATCGGTCAGGGTTGACACGAGGGCCCCCGATCCCTTCATTCGCGCCGAACGCTTCCCCGGAGACGATGTTGACTGCGATCGAGGACAAGCCGCCTCTCACGATCCGCCTGTGCGAGCCGCGAGGCTTCTGCGCCGGCGTCGACCGCGCGATCCAGATTGTCGTCCTGGCGCTCAAGCGCTTCGGCGCGCCAGTCTATGTCCGCCACGAGATCGTCCACAACAAGTACGTGGTCGACGGCCTGCGCCAGATGGGGGCGGTCTTCGTCAAGGAATTGGACGCGATTCCCGACGATGGACAACCCGTCGTGTTTTCGGCCCACGGTGTGCCGAAATCGGTGCCTGCCGAGGCCGAGCGGAGAGAACTCCTCTACCTCGATGCCACCTGTCCGCTCGTCTCGAAGGTCCACAAGCAGGCCATGCGTCACATGCGGCTCGGCCGGCAGGTGCTCCTGATCGGCCATCGCGGGCATCCCGAAGTCGTCGGCACGATGGGTCAGCTTCCCGAAGGGGCAGTGACGTTGATCGAGACCGAAGAGGACGTTGCGGCCTACCAGCCGGCTGATCCGTCTGCGCTCGGATTCGTCACTCAGACGACCCTGTCGGTGGAGGACACGGCGGGAATCATCGAGGCGCTACGGCGCAAGTTCCCGGAGATGCAGGCGCCTTCATCAGAATCGATCTGTTACGCGACGACCAATCGCCAGGACGCGGTGAAAGCGTCGGCCGCGGGCGCCGATCTCTTCCTGATCGTCGGCGCGCCGAACTCGTCGAACTCGCGTCGCCTCGTCGAGGTGGCCGAGCGGGCTGGGGCGGCCCGCGCGCTTCTGGTTCAGGGGAAGCAGGATGTGCCTTTGAGCGAGATCGCGCCGGGCTCGGTGATCGGCATGTCGGCGGGGGCTTCGGCTCCCGAAGTCCTGACGGACGAGATCATCGCTGCGCTGCGCGAGCGGTTCGACGTTCGGATCGAGCTGGTGCAGACCGCCGTCGAGAATGAAAACTTCCCCGTCATGCGGTCGCTGCGCGACGTCCCGCTCACGTCGGCGGACATGGCCTTCGTCAACGGCGACCGGCCGCTGCCGAACGTCCGGCAGGTCTGACATGGCGGTCTATACGGAAGTCGCCGAAGGCGACCTCGCGGCCTTTCTTTCGCGCTACGGTGTCGGGCGCCTCCTCAGCTACAAGGGCATCGCGGAAGGGGTCGAAAACTCGAACTTCCTGGTGCGCACCGACGGCGGCACCTTCATCCTGACGCTCTATGAAAAGCGTGTTGATCGAAACGATCTGCCGTTCTTCATCGGACTGCTGCAGCATCTGGCGGCACGCGGCCTTTCGTGTCCGCTTCCGGTGGAACCGCGTGAGGGAAGCACGCTCGGCGAGCTGGCCGGACGCCCGGCCGCGCTCTTCACATTTCTCGAGGGCATGTGGACACGTCGGCCGTCCGCCGAGCATTGCCGCGATGTCGGACGCGCGTTGGCGGATCTTCATGCGAAGTCGGCCGATTTCGAGCTCGTTCGGCCCAACGCGTTGTCGGTCGACGGCTGGCGGCCGCTCTTCGAAGGCTGCGGTGATGACGCCGACAAGGTGTCCGACGGATTATCCCTCGAGATCGCGACCGAGCTTGCCGAGCTCGAAAGCCGCTGGCCGACCGACCTTCCCGGTGGAGTAATCCATGCGGATCTCTTTCCCGACAACGTGTTCTTTCTGTCGGGAGAGCTTTCGGGACTGATCGACTTCTACTTCGCCTGCAACGATATCCTCGCCTACGACCTCGCGATCTGCCTCTGCGCGTGGTGCTTCGAGGTGGATGGCGCCTTCAACGTCACGAAGGGCCGCGCGATGATCGAGGGCTATGACGCGGTGAGACCGCTTTCGGACCGGGAACTAGAGGCGTTGCCGCTGCTGGCGCGCGGCGCTTCGCTGCGCTTCCTCCTGACGCGTCTCTACGACTGGATCCACATTCCCGACACATCCTTCGTCACCAAGAAGGATCCGCGGGAATACCTGCGCAAGAACCGTTTCCATCGCGGCGTCGCCTCGGTCGCGGATTATGGTTTCAGACGGCAGGGACCCTCGGCATGAGCGAAACATCACGGGTCGATATCTTCACCGATGGCGCCTGCTCGGGCAATCCGGGTCCCGGCGGCTGGGGTGCGATCCTGCGTTTTGGCGACACCGAGAAGGAACTCTCCGGCGGCGAGCCGTTGACCACCAACAATCGGATGGAACTGCTTGCGGCGATCGAGGGACTGGCGGCCCTCAAGCGGGGCTGCTCGGTGCATCTCCATTCGGATTCGCAGTACCTGCGCGATGGCATCACCAAGTGGATCCACGGCTGGAAGCGGAACGGCTGGCGCACGGCAGACAAGAAGCCGGTGAAGAACGCCGAACTCTGGCAGCGGCTGGATGAGGAGCGTCAGCGTCACGAGGTGACGTTCCACTGGGTTCGCGGCCATGCCGGCCACGTGGAGAACGAGCGGGCCGACGCGCTCGCGCGCGCCGGCATGGAGCCCTTCAAGAAGGCTCGGCGCTCGGCAACGGCCTGATCGTCAGATCTGTGCCAGAAGGGTCTCGGCCGAAGACGTGTCGGCCTGGCCGGGGCTGGGCTCGATGTTCAACTGCCGGACCACGCCATCTTCGACCAGCATGGCATAGCGCCTCGAGCGCACCCCAAGGCCGCCGGCCGAGAGATCCGCGTCGAGCCCGATCGCCTTGGCGAATTCACCGTTGCCATCGGACAGGAACAGGATGCGGTCTCCGGCTTCGGTGGCTGACTTCCAGGCCTTCATCACATGGACGTCGTTGACCGCAACGACCGCGATCGTGTCGACGCCCTTGGCGCGCAGAGCATCGTTGTGCTCGAGAAAGCCGGGAAGATGATTCATCGAGCAGGTCGGCGTGAAGGCGCCCGGCACGGCGAAGAGCACCACGCGCTTTCCCGAAAAGATATCGCCCGTCGTCATGCTGGTGGGGCCGCCCTCGCCCGGCACGCGGAACGAAGCGTCGGGCAGGCGATCGCCAATGGAAATGGTCATTCGGATACAGTCTCCGTTATCGATCGCCGAACCCACGACGACTCACCGTGGTGCGATCGGTACAGCGCGAGATAGTTGCGCGCGCTCGCCTTGCGTCAACAGGACATCGGCCGAACCCGCACGCTTTCCGTCCGACGGACGTGCGATGACCGGTATCGACAGCGAACTGACCGGGTCGGCATGCGTCGGGACCGGGACGCCGAAGGCCCATCCGTCCCCTGCCGAAACGAAGGCATCGATCGCTGCACCAGTCTGTTCAGGAGCAATCACATCGACGAGCAGCGCGGTCGCGTCCGCGCTCCAGCGAGCGCTGCGCACGGTGAGCGGACCCGTCGCGGCCGGCACGGACGCGTCGGCTCGCGCGACGAGCGCCCGGTGGGAAAGGCTTCGGCTGGGATCGGCCGAAAGCTCGGCTTGAACCGGGACGCAGAGTTCGCGGCAGACGCCGAGAAAGGCGCGAAGATGCAGGTGGGGCATGGGTCCCGTCGCTTGGGCCTCGATCGGCAGGTCCACGGAGTCCGAGTAACCGATGCTTTGCGCGTCCCCCTCCCGGAAGCGACCGGGAACCGGAAAGGCAACCGTGACATCCTTGAGATCGACGCTTCCGGACAGGTCCAGCCTTGGGGCGAGGCCGATGGGACCGGGGGCGATCCAGTAGGTCTTCCAGCCGGGATCGAGCTCGATCGACAACGCACCGCGGAGGTGACCGTCTGCCTCCGCTGGCAGAGCCGTGAGGCGAAGGGTGACGCCTTCCTGTCGAAAGACATTTTCCGGCGTTGCGCCGCCTGCTGCAACCGCTGGAACCGGGGCCAGGAGGAGGGCGGTCGCCATCATCGCAAGACGGCCAAGACCTTCGGTGCGGACGCAGGTGCAAAACCGCCGGGACATGTCTATCTTCCCCTCATGGACCTTGAAAACATGCGCAGCCAATCGACCGACGACACGCCTTCCCTGGAAGGCCATTTTCTGATCGCGATGCCGGGCATGCATGATGAGCGCTTCGCCCGGAGCGTTGTCTACGTCTGCGCGCATTCCCCGAACGGGGCGATGGGTTTCATCATCAACAAGGCGCAGCCCTTGAGCTTCCCGACGCTGCTGACGCAGCTCGAAATCGTCGAGAGCGCCGACGACATTCGCCTGCCGCAGAAGGGCAGGGAAGTGTCGGTCTGCAACGGAGGACCGGTCGAGCAGGGGCGCGGCTTTGTCCTCCATTCGGATGACTACGATTCGGAATCGACCGTCGAGGTGGACGACGGTATCTCCCTGACTCCGACGCTCGACATTTTGAAGGCCATATCGAGGGGCGAGGGGCCGACCCACGCCATCATGGTACTGGGCTATGCCGGCTGGAGCGCGGGACAGCTGGAGTCCGAGATCGCCGCCAACGGCTGGCTGACCTGCGCGGCCGACCTCGACATCGTCTTCGCCAACGAACTCGACGCGAAGTACTCGCAGGCCCTCGCAATCCTCGGTGTCGATCCGGTCTTCCTCGCGGCCGAAGCCGGTCACGCCTGACGGGGCGGCGCCCGCCGCATTCGATCAGGCGGAGCCGCGTCGGCCGCCGCGCTCCTGCAGGCGGCGCCGTGCCTCTTCGGCCGTCAGGGGATGGCCGTACATGAAGCTCTGTGCGTACTCGCAGTTCAGCTTGCGCAGCTGAGCGGCGTCCGTGTCGTTGTCGACGCCTTCGGCCACCACCGCCAGCCCCAATTCGTGCGCCATCGTCACGATGGAGTGGACGAGGATCGAGCGCTGCGGCACTTGTTCGCCGCGCAGAAACGACTGGTCGATCTTGAGCGTGTCGAAGGGGAAGCGCATCAGGTAGGCGAGCGAGGAGTAGCCCGTTCCGAAGTCGTCGAGCGACAGGCCGACGCCCATCTCCTTCAGCCGCTCCAGGAGTTTGGCGGAGCGCTCGGGATTGTCCATCACCAGCGACTCGGTCAGCTCCAGCTTCAGCGTTTCCGGTACCAGGTGATAGCGCTTTAGGATCTGCCGAACGTCGTTCAGGAGGTCCTGGCGGATCAGCTGACGGCTGGAGATGTTGACCGAGCAGAAGAGCTTCGACTGACCGGGCAGTCGCTGCCAGTCGGCCAGCCGTCGCGCCGCCTCGTCGAGCGCGAACTGGCCGAGCTGGACGATCAGGCCGGTGCTCTCGGCCAGCGGAATGAACTCCGCCGGCGAGACGAAGCCGCGCTTGGCGTGATTCCAGCGCATCAACGCTTCGAAGCCGGCGATCTCGCCGGTCGACAGCTTGATGATGGGCTGGAACGCGAGCGACAGCTCGTTGCGACCGAAGGCGCGTCGAAGATCGGACTCCAGCTCGACCCGGCCGGAACTATGCGTCTTGTAGGCCGAGCGGAAGGGCTCGATACGGTCGCCCCCGAGGCGCTTCGCCTGGTACATCGCAAGTTCCGCCTCGCGCAGAACCTCGTCGGCGCCAGCGCCTTCGGTCCAGCCGGTGAGGCCGATCGAAGCGGTCAGGATGATGTCCTGATTGGCGAAGGTGATCGGCGCTCGCACGGCGTCCCGCAGCGTTTCGGCGAAGGCCCCGACGGCCGCGACGTCGCTTTCCGACATGAGGATGACGCCGAACTGGTCGCTCGACAGCCGCGCCAGCGAGTCCTGCGGCTTCAGGACGCGCTTCAGGCGGCGCCCGACGGTCAGCAGGATGGTGTCGCCCGTGGCGATGCCGAACTCGTCGTTCACCTGCTTGAAGCGGTCGATATCGACCATGAAGAGGGTCGGGCGGACGTCGGGGCGCGTCGCCGCGAGACACGAGATCGAGTCGAGCCGGTCGATGAAAAGCTCGCGGTTGGGAAGGCCGGTCAGCTGGTCGTGCAGCGCGTCGTGGAGGAGACGCTCTTCCGCCTTCTTGCGCTCCGTCACGTCCTTCAGCGTGCCGACGCAGCGCACCACCTCGCCGTTGCTGCCGAGGACGGGACGGGCCTGCAGGCTCATCCAGTGATAGTGTCCGTTGTCATCGCGCACCCGGAAGTCCTGTGCGATCCGGCCGCGTCGGTGCTCGAGGATCGTGTCGAGCGTGATCTTGAAGCGATCGCGGTCGTCGGGGTGAAGGATCGGCAGCCAGTCGCGTGCAGGACCGTTCATCGCCGCGACCGGCATGCCGTCGAGACCTTCGGTATCACACCCCGCGAAGATCCGATCGCGCGCGACGTCCCAGTCCCAGATCGCGTCGCCTGTTCCGGCCAGCGCCAGCGAACGCCGCTCCATGTCCGACAGGAGGCCCCCGGCAAACGAGCCGCCCGCGAAGGCGTGCTGCATGACGGTGAAGCCGATCAGGAGGACGATGAGGACGAGACCGCCGCCGAGCGCCGGCTGAATGATGTCGTTGTCGATGCGTCCCGTGACCGTCAGCCATCCCGCCGCGATCCAGACGACGATTAGTAGCCATGTCGGGATCAGCATGATCGCGCGATCGTAGCGCATGGCCGAGAGGTAGAGGATGAGGAGCAGACCGAACCCGGCCGTCGCCGTCATCGACATGCGCGCGATGCCGGCCGCCATCGGCGGATCGAAGGCCGCGAGCACGCCGAGCGCGCCAAGACCGACCAGCCAGAGCGCGGTGAAAGCCGACAGGATGCCGTGCCAGCGGTTGAGGTTAAGGTAGGCGTAGAGGAACACGACGAGCGTGAAGGCGAGGGCGACCTCGGTGCCCGCTCGCCATATTCGCTCCTGTCCCGGCACGATCGGCACCAGTTTCTGCCAGAAGTCGAAGTCGATGCAGATATAGGCCAGCACCGCCCATGCGAGCGCCGCGGTCGCGGGGAACATCGGCGATCCCTTGACCACGAAGAGAATGGTCAGGAACACCGCCAGAAGACCGGCGATGCCAAGGACGATGCCGCGATACAGCGTGAATGCGTTCACCGTGTCCTTGTAGGCGTTCGGTTCCCACAACCGAATCTCAGGCAGCCGATCGGACGAGAGCTCGGCCACGAAGGTGATGATGGCGCCGGGGTCGAGCGTCACCAGGAAGACGTCGGCCTCGGGGCTCTCCTGGCGATCGAGCGCGAATCCTTCGGACGGCGTGATCGCGGCGATGCGCTGCGAGCCGAGATCGGGCCAGAGGAATCCGGAGCTGGCGAGACGGAAATGGGGCGCGACGACGATCCGGTCGATCTGCTCGTCCGAGTTGTTGGACAACGCGAAGACGGCCCAGTCGCCAGATGGTGTCGCGGCGGTCGACTCGACCTCGATGCGGCGCACGATGCCGTCCGCGCCGGGCACCGTCGAGACTTGGAAATTGCGACCCCGGTCGCGAAAGATTTCGACCGCCGGCTCGAGGTCGATCGCGATGTCCTCGCGACCGATGGACACCGGAGACAACGCATGGCTCGGCCCCGCCGCCAGACACGCGACGAACAGTGTCAGCAGGCACAGGATTTGGCGGGCGAGGCGGAAGGTTTGCGGCATCGAGCGCGTTCGGGCCTTTGTTCGCGAAGGCGAAGGAGTGGTCAGCAAGCCGATGGCGGGATGCGGCCCAGCATCCGGTCGTCGGAGAGAATCGAGTAGAGCAGGTGATCCTCCCAGACACCGGCTATTTTGAGATACTGGCGCAGATGCCCTTCGCGCGAGAAGCCGGATTTCTCCAGAAGCCGTATCGACGCGGCATTGCGTGGCAGGCAGGCAGCCTCCAGCCGATGCAGCCGGAGCACCTCGAAGGCGAACTCCATCACCGCTTCGACCGCCTGCGTCATGATCCCACGCCCTGCGAAGGGCTGGCCCATCCAGTAACCCAAAGTTCCGGTCTGGGCGACGCCTCGCTGGATGCGACCGAGGGTTAGGCCTCCCATCAGCACGGCTCCATCGCGGTCGAACACGAAGTAGGTGTAGCTGGTCCTTTGCCGGGCATCCAGTCGATAGCGCCGCAGCCGCAACCGGTAGGAACTGCGATGGAGCTCGTCCACAGTCCAACTGGGTTCCCAAGGTGTGAGGAACGCGCGGCTCCGCGCACGAAGGTCGCGCCATGCCTCGTAGTCGGCGGCGCGCGGAAGCCGTAGGAGGACGCCGGGCCCCGTCAGCACAGGCTGAGCCGCTGGCTGAACCCAGTCGAAGAAGGCCATGGCGGTTCGCTCGTCTAGATCGAAACGAGTTTGCGGACCGGCGCGGATGCGGAACTGACGGCAACACCCCTGGCGATCTCGCCGATGTCGGGAAGGCGCGAGACCGGGCCGATCGCGGCGAGCGTCGGCGTCGTGCCGAGGAATGTGCGGGCCGCAAGGTCCGTGAGGCGCGGCGCATCGATCGCGGCCAGTCGCTCGAGGAGTTCGGCGTTCTCGAGCACCGCGCCCTTGAACATCAGCTGGCGCGCGATCTGCCCGGCACGGGAGGCGGGGCTCTCCTGGCTCATCAGGAGGCTAGAGCGCATCTGCGCCCGCGCGCGGTTCACTTCCTTCTCGGTGATGCCCTCAGTGGCACGCACCAATTCGGACACGATCACCGGCGCGAGCTCGGCCATCTCTTCCTCGCCGGTCGCGGCATGGACGCCGAAGATGCCGGTGTCGGAGAAGCTCCAGTGGAACGCCGAGATCGCGTAGCAAAGGCCGCGCGTCTCGCGGATTTCCTGGAACAGCCGGGACGACATGCCGCCGCCGAGAATAATCGAGAGCACCTGCGCGGCATAGAAATCGCGCTGGTAGTAGGGTCGACCCGGAAAGCCGAGCACCATCTGCGCGTCGGCGAGATCGCGTTCCTCGCGGAAGTCACCGCCGGTGTAGACGGCAGGCTCACGGCGATGCGTTCCCTCCGCCGAGGACACCGACGATCCGAACGCCGCCTCCACGCGGCGCACCACGTCGTCGTGCGAGACGGCGCCGGCGGCCGATACCACCATCTGGTCGGGCGAATAGTGCCGCTTCAGGTAGGCGCGGATCTGTTCGGGTGTGAAGCCGCTGACGCTCTCGCGCGTGCCGAGGATCGGACGGCCGAGAATCTGGTCGGCGTAAGCCGCGCTCTGGAAATGGTCGAAGACGATGTCGTCCGGCGTGTCCTCGGCCGCACCGATCTCCTGCAGGATGACGTGCTGCTCACGCGCCAGCTCTTCCTCGTCGAAGCGAGAGTCGAGGAGGATGTCGGTGAGGATGTCGACGGCGAGCGGCACGTCGTCCTTCATGACGCGGGCATAGTAGGCGGTGGTCTCGACGCTGGTCGATGCGTTGAGCTCGCCGCCGACGTCCTCGATCTCTTCTGCGATCTGGCGCGCGCTGCGCCGGCTCGTGCCCTTGAATGCCATGTGCTCGAGAAGATGGGCGATGCCGTGCTCGCCCTCGGCCTCGTCACGCGCCCCGGCCTTGACCCAGACGCCGAGCGCCGCGCTTTCTAGCGTCGGCATGGTTTCGGTGGCGATCGTCAGCCCGTTGGAAAGACGCGTGATCTCGACGCTCATGCAGCGGCCCCGAGGCGCACGGCGCGGCTGCGCTCGCGAATGTACGCCTGGAGTGCGTCCAGATCGTTGGGAAGGACGTCGAACCGTTCGCCCTTCGTCATCAGGTCGGCATGGCTCGGGGGCAGGGGCGGCTCGGTGCCGCAGGCCGCCTTAACGGAGGCGGGGAACTTGGCGGGATGCGCGGTGCCGAGCGAGATCATCGGCACGTCGCCCATGCGCTTTTCCGCAACGGCGACGGCGACCGCCGTGTGGGGATCGAGGAGATAGGCGGTCGACGCCAGCTGGTCGCGGATCGTCTCGGCCGTCTCGCCTTCGCCGGTGCGCCCGGCGTCGAACTCGGCGCGGATGTAGGAAAGGATGTCGTCGGGCACGGTAAAGGCGCGGGACTGCTTGAGCTGGTCCATGAGCCGGCGGATGACGCCCGCGTCACGCCCGCTCGCCTCGAACAGCAACCGCTCGAAATTCGACGAGATCTCGATGTCCATCGACGGCGACATGGTGGCGTGGACGCCTTCCATCTCGTAGCGCCCGGTGCGCAGGCACCGCTCCAGAATGTCGTTCTCGTTGGTGGCGACGATCAGGCGCTCAACCGGCAGGCCCATGCGCTTGGCGGCGAACCCCGCGAAGATGTCGCCGAAATTGCCGGTCGGAACGGTGAACGACACGGCTTTGCGAGGCGCGCCGACGCTGGCGGCGGCGGTAAAATAGTAGACGATTTGGGCCATGATGCGGGCCCAGTTGATGGAGTTGACGCCCGACAGCGCGCTTTCGCGGCGGAACGCGGCGTCGTTGAACATCGCCTTCACGAGCGCCTGGCAGTCGTCGAACGTGCCCTCGATCGCAACCGCATGGACGATGTCCGAACCCGCCGTCGTCATCTGCCGCTGCTGGACCGGCGAGACGCGGCCCTTCGGGAACAAGATGAACATGTCGGTGCGGTCGCTGGCGGCGAAGGCTGCGATCGCCGCGCCGCCGGTATCGCCAGAGGTCGCGCCGACCACCGTCGCACGCTGGCCGCGCTGGGCGAGGACATGGTCCATCAGCCGCGCCAGAAGCTGCATGGCGACGTCCTTGAAGGCGAGCGTCGGGCCGTGGAAGAGCTCCAGCACGAAATGACGGTCGCCGATCTGCACGAGCGGTGCGACCGCCGGATGGCGGAACGTCGCGTAGGCTTCGCGAACCATGCGCTCCAGTGCGTCCGGCGCGATCTCGTCACCGACGAACGGCTTCAGGACTTCGAGAGCAACCTCGGCATAAGGGCGGCCGGCAAAGGAGGCGATCGTTTCCGGGGCGATCTGCGGCCAGGTCTCAGGCACATAGAGGCCGCCGTCGCTGGCAAGGCCCGCAAGGAGAACGTCGGCGAACCCGAGGACCGGAGCTTCGCCCCGCGAACTGACATATCTCACGATAACTCCCAAACCTTCGGTTCGGCAAAACCGGGCGCCGCGGATTTCGCGTCCCGCCCGGTCGAAACCCGGATAGGGGCCTGATATAGAACGGCTCGACACGGTATGGGAAGAACCGCCGCATGCATATGTCCAAGCTGATCTTCGCACGCAACGCCGCCAGCCTCGTTCTGGCGGGCCTTGCGCTCGGCGCCTGCAGCACCTCCGGCGGCGGCGGCGCGTCGGTGGCTCCCGCGCCGGTCCGGGCGGCCTCGAGCGAGGGTACGGTGCCGGACTACTGTCCGCAGGTGAGCCTTCGCGAGGGCACGGCCATCCTGCGCAAGGGCGAGGGCGACAATCTCCAGTACATCGCCTCGATCTCGGGCACGACGCGCTCGTGCCGCGTGCGGGATGGCCAGCTCTACATGGAAGTCGGCATTGCCGGTCGTGTGGTTCCGGGGCCGGCCGCGCGGTCCGGCGAGGTCCAGTTGCCGATCCGCGTCGCGATCCTCGACGCCAACCAGCTCGTCTACAGCCAGCTCGGCCAGCAACCGGTCGGGGTAACCCCGGCCGGCGGAGCGCAGGACTTCCGCTACGTCGACCGGGCGATCCGCATCGCCGTGCCGAAGGGCCGCTCGCTCGTGGTCTATGCCGGGTTCGACGAAGGCCCGCAGAACGGCGCCAAGCGTCCCGGCTCCTGACGCGTCAGACCTGTTCCCAATCGGCAAAGGCCTCGACGACTGCGGGGAACTCCGAGAGGCGCCGGATCACCGTTTCGGCGCCGGCGTCGGTCAGCGAGTCCGCGTGGCCGGGGTAGGTGTGGCTCGCCCCGACGAAACCGACGACGCGGCAGCCGGCTGCCGCCGCCGCGGCGACACCGTGCACCGAGTCCTCCAGGACGATCGTCTCGGCGGGCTTGGCGTCGAACTCGCGGCAGCCGTAGAGATAGACATCGGGCGCCGGCTTGGTCTTCTTCGTGCCCACCTCGCGGGCCGGGAAGACGTAAGGCCGGAAGCGGTCCCACAGCTTCACGCGCTCCAGCATCATCTTCAGCCGTTCGCCGGATGAATTCGAGCAGATGGCGCGCGGCAGGTCGATCCGATCCAGCATCTCGTGGACGCCCGCGATCGCCTCGACCTCGGCGGCCAGGCGTTCGTCGAGCGCCTGCCGCTGCCGGTCGTTGTAGTCCTCCGGCAGGCGGATGCCCGCCTCTTCCTGCAGGAGCTCGGCGATCCGGTCCTGCGTGAGGCCCGCAAAGCGCTCCGCGATCTCGGAGGGCGAGATCTCGTAGCCGACCTCCTTCAGCATCTTCGAGTCGACCTTGGCCGAGATGATCTCGGAATCGACGAGGACGCCGTCGCAGTCGAACAGCACGAGGGAAAGCGGCATGGGGATGCCCTCCGGCACTTTGAAACGAAACGGTCGGGGAGACGCGGACCCGGTAGCACAGGGTCGGCGACCTGAACACCCGGTGCGGGTTCACCGATCATTAAGCTCGTTCGGTAACCATGTGCTCGTGAGTTCAGTCGCGAGTCCAAGGTAGCCCGATGTCGAAACTGCAGACCCTGCACCGTCTTCCCGTCGAGCTTTCCGCCAAGCCCGAATGGTTAAACACCATCATCAAGGGCGACTGCGTTTCGCGCATGGCGGCGCTGCCCGAGAAGTCGGTCGACGCGATCTTTGCCGATCCGCCGTACAACCTTCAGCTCGGTGGCGACCTTCACCGGCCCGACCAGTCGAAGGTCGATGCGGTGGACGACGCCTGGGACCAGTTCGAAAGCTTCGCCGCGTACGACGCTTTCACCCGCGCCTGGCTGCTGGCGGCGCGGCGCCTCCTCAAGCCGAATGGAACGATCTGGGTGATCGGCTCCTATCACAACATCTTCCGCGTCGGCGCGATCATGCAGGACCTCGGCTTCTGGATCCTGAACGACGTCGTCTGGCGCAAGACCAACCCGATGCCGAACTTCCGCGGCCGGCGGTTCCAGAACGCCCACGAGACCATGATCTGGGCGTCGAAGAATGCCGACGCGAAGGCCTACACATTCAACTACGATGCGATGAAGGCAGCCAACGACGATACGCAGATGCGGTCCGACTGGCTGTTCCCGATCTGCTCGGGCGGCGAGCGGCTGAAGGACGACGACGGGCAGAAGGTCCATCCGACGCAGAAGCCGGAGGCGCTGCTGGCGCGCGTCATCCTGTCCTCGACGAAGCCCGGCGACACGATCCTCGACCCGTTCTTCGGCACGGGCACGACGGGCGCCGTCGCCAAGCGGCTCGGGCGCAACTTCGTCGGGATCGAGCGCGAGGACGATTACATCGAGGCAGCGACCGACCGAATCCTGTCGATCGAGCCGCTCGGGGCGGACATCCTGCGGGTCGCAGCCGGAAAGCGCGCCGAACCGCGCGTGCCCTTCGCCAGCCTCGTCGAGTCCGGCCTCGTCACGCCCGGAACCGAGCTGACCGATGCCAAGGGGCGCTGGCGTGCGAACGTGCGCGCTGACGGCACGATCGCGGTCGGCGGCGAGGCGGCCTCGATCCATCGGATCGGCGCGAAGGTCCAGGGTCTCGACGCCTGCAACGGCTGGACCTTCTGGCACGTGCGGGAGAACGGGCGACTGCGCGTCATCGACGAGCTTCGCCAGATCGTGCGCGACCAGATGGCCGGCGCGCCGGCCTAAGCCACTCCGGCCCGCTCGAGCACCCTGCGCATCAGGGTCGGCAGGGCCTCGTTCGCGAGGCTCGCGGGTGAGGCCCACCAGCCCTCGATCGGCGGATCGTCCGTCCGATCGGCGACCCAGACTTCGAGCGTCAGGTCGAAATGGGTGAAACCGTGCGGCACGAAGCCGGCGAGATGCCAATCGCCAGCGACGGGCGCGGCCTCGGCGCCTGTCGCGCCGTCGCCACGCGAGCTCCAGGCGGTCGTCGGCGACTCGCTCATGCTGCCCAGCAGACCGGCGGCCGGGCGGCGGCGCAGCCAGACCGCACCATCTGCTGGTCGGCGCAGGACGAAGGCGGCGCCAACGCGGGCGGGCTTCGCGCCCTTCGCCGCCTTGACCGGAAACGCCTCCTGCCGGCCCTGCCGGCGCGCCTCACAATGATCGGTTACGGGGCATAGGACGCAGGCCGGCTTGCGCGGCGTACAGATCGTGGCGCCAAGATCCATCATCGCCTGCGCGAAATCGCCCGGTCTCGTCTGCGGCGTCAGCTCCTGGACGAGCGCCCGGATCGGCTTGCGGGCCGCTGGCAGGGGCGTTTCGATGCAGGCGATGCGCGTGGCGATCCGTTCGATATTGCCGTCGACCACCGCCGCCGGCTCGTCGAAGGCGATCGCGGCGACGGCGGCCGAGGTGTAGTCGCCGACCCCGGGCAGCGAGCGAAGCTGCGCGGCGGTCTCGGGGAAACATCCGCCTCGCTCGCCCGCGACCACGCGGGCGCAGGCAAGGAGATTGCGGGCGCGCGCATAGTAGCCGAGCCCGGCCCAGGCACCCATCACCTCGGCATCGTCCGCAGCCGCCAGCGCTTCGACGGTCGGCCAGCGCTCGGTGAAGGTCGCGAAGTAGCTCTTCACCGCCGCGACGGTGGTCTGCTGCAGCATTATCTCCGACATCCAGACGCGATAAGGATCAGGGCGGATGCCGGCCCGAAGGTCGGCGGGGGCGACGCGCCAGGGCAGGGCGCGGGCATGCCGGTCGTACCAATGGAGGAGGGCGGCGGCGAAACGCCCGTCGATGCGGTCGGGTTGACTTCCCTCCGGGGGCCGTCCATCCAACCGCCCTTCCGGGCCTTCATCGCCCCTCGTTCGGGCCGGCATCGTGCGTATCGATTTCTTCGTCATCAATCTCGACCGGTCGCCCGAGCGCCTCGCGGACATTCGCGCCGACATGGCGGCTGCTGGCATCGACCTGATACGGGTCGCCGGGGTCGATGGGAAGGCGATCCCGGAGGCCGAACGCGACCTGCTCGATACGCCCCGCTTCCAGCGACGCCACGGCAAGAGGCCGGCGGCTGGCGAGTATGGTTGCTATCTCAGCCATCTCAAGGCGATCGAAGCCGTTGCAGCCGGTGCAGCCGAGGCCGGCGTCGTGTTCGAGGACGACGTTCGCCCGCGCCCGGAGATGCTGGCGGTCCTTCAGGCGCTGGCTTCGCGGGACGACTGGGACGTCGTGCGCTTTGCCCATCACAGGCGGCCCTCGCGACGTCGATTGCGGGTGCTTCCCGAAGGCAGGACGCTGGCGGCCTCGTTTCACGGTCCGACGGGCAGCGCGGCCGCCTATATCGTGCGCCGAACCGCCGCACAGCGGCTCGCGGAAGCGTTGAAGCCTATGTCGCTTCCGTTCGACGTCGCGATTGAGCGCGGGTGGGACACGAAGCTCCGAACGTTCGACATCTGGGACGATCTCGTCGCTTTCAGCCAGCGCTCCAAGACCAGCCAGATCGAGGTCGGCGGGCGCTACGGCTCCCGCAAGCTGAAGCCCTGGCGTCGTCTGCCGACGCTCGTCTTCCGCGCAAGCGAACTGGTGCGCCGGATCGCTTATGCGTTCGCAGCGGAGCGGGCGAGATGACGGTGAAGACGCTGCTCCTCCGCCGTCGCCGATGGGACCCGATGGTGCTCGCCGTTGGCATGCTCTGCCTGTCTCTGCTGATCTCGGTGGGCAAGATCGCGTTTCTCTTCTTCTCCGTCTGCGGTCTGTATCTCGCGCTTGCGCGCCCCCGCTCTTGGCGCGGCGCGCCCGTCGTCTTCACGAGTACGCTTGCCGCCTGGGCGATCTGGCAGATCGGCCTCAGCCTCGTGCGTGGCGAACCCCTCGATGGGAACCGCGTCCTGTCGTATGCCGGTCTCGAGTTCGCCTGCGCCCTCCTTCCGCTCGGCCTCGGTCTCGTGCGCCATCCGGCGCATGCCCTGGCCTGGGGCGCGCGGGTCGGGGTGATCGCACTCGTGATCCTGGCTCCGATCGACTATGCGATGACCGGTGCGCGCGTCGGCCTCGGCAAGAACGAAGCGATCTTCGCCTTCGTGGTCGGCGCCGTGGCCATCGCGGCGCGGCTGCCGACCGGTGGGCGATGGCGCTTCCTTCCGGACGGGCGGTTCTGGACCTATCTCGGGGCCGTTCCGATCGTCCTCAGTGGCACCCGCGCCGCCATGCTCCTCTTCGTGGTCGTGGCGCTCCTCGACCTGCGCCGCGCGCTTCCTCGTCTGCGGGCAACTGGAAGACGGGCTGCGATCGCGCTTGTCGCGGGCATCGTCGCCGCGATGACGGCGGTCGTGCCGGTCGGCGGCTTCCTGCTCGACCGCATCGAGTCGGGCGTCTCGGAGATGGAGGCCTACGAGGCGACGGGCTTGGCGGTCGGCTCGGTGGATACGCGCATGGCGATGTGGTCGTCCGCGGTCCGGGTCCTTGCCGAGCATCCGTTCATCGGCGTCGGCGGCACGGCGCGCATGGACCTCGTGGCTGAAGAAGCAGGTTCGAACGCGCGTGAGATCCTGCGCTACCAGCACCTGCACAATCTCGTCCTTGATGAGGCGCTGTCGAGCGGGCTTGTCGGCGTTCTCCTCATGTCGGGGGCTATGGTGGCCTTCCTCTCGGGCGCATTCCGCCGCGCGGACGATCCGGTCGTGCGGGATGCCAGCGTCGCGCTGGTTGCCTTCACCTTCGTCTTCGGACTCTTCCACGGCGTTCTTCTGAACGAATGGATGGTGCTGGTCGCCTTTGCGAGCATGGCGGTGATCCTCACCGAACTGCGCCGAAGGCGACCATTTGGCGGTCTGCCGGCGGTCACGCCGTGAGTTCGAAGTCGCCTCGGGGGCTGCGACGGGCGGCTCGGCCGATTGGCGATCTCGTGTCGCAACTCGTCGAGCCCGTGGTGGCACGCAAGGCCGGAATGTCGCTAGACCTGATCGGGGCGTGGCCCGAGATCGTCGGGCCACGGCTCGAGGAAGGCTGCCGGCCGGAAAAGCTGGTCTGGCCGAAGGGCTACGGCGACGAGACGACACAACCGGCGACCCTCGTCATCGCGTGCGAAGGCGCGTTCGCGCTTCGGCTCCAGCATGAGGTCGAAACGATCCTCTCGCGCGTGAACGACTATTTCGGATATCGCGCGGTGGACAAGATCAAGATCGTGCAACGCGCCGTGCGGCAAGTGCGACCGAATCGAAAGCCGCCGGTCGGGCCGCTGACGGCGAGCCATCGCGACACGATCCGGGAGGCGACCGCACGCATCGAGAGCGACAACCTGCGCAGGGCGCTGGAGCGGCTGGGTGAGAGCGTCCTGCGACGGAACGCCGTTCGCCCCAAGGGCGACGGACGCTGAGGCGCACGTTGGATCGCCACATTTGATCGCCTACGTGCCATAAGCGAAACCGAATCGTGGCTTCTGCGAAAGGCTGATCACTCGATGCTCGTCTCCTCGACCCGCACCCGGACCTCCAACCCGCACGCCCGTGCGCTGCTCGCCGGCCTCCTGACTGCTGGGCTGGCGCTTGGAAGCGCGGCGCCAGCTTTCGCGCAGACCGAGACCCCGGCGGCGGCCGCTCCGGCTGCCGCTCCGCAGACCAATCCGTCGGCGGTGACGGCTCCGAACGCCGAAGGCACCGTGGACGTCGCGAAGCTCATGGCTCCGCAGGCGCTGCCGGACATCGTGATCGGCAAGGCGGACGCACCGGTCACCATCATCGAGTACGCCTCGATGACCTGCAGCCACTGCCGCGACTTCCATTCCGAAAGCTATCCCAAGATCAAGGCGGACTATCTCGATACCGGAAAGGCGAAGCTGATCCTGCGCGAGTTTCCGTTCGACCCGCGCGCGCTCGGTGCCTTCATGCTGGCGCGCTGCGCCGGCGACGACAAGCGCACCGCGATGGTCGATGTCCTGTTCGACCAGCAGCGCGAATGGGCCGGCGCGGAGAACGCCTCCGCCGCGCTTCTCAAGATCGCCCAGCTCGCCGGCATGACGCAGGACCAGTTCGCGGCCTGCCTCAAGGACACCGATCTTCAGGGCAAGGTCGTCGCGGTGCAGGCCGCCGGCCAGAACGATTTCGGCGTGTCCGCCACCCCGACCTTCTTCGTCAATGGCGACAAGTACTCCGGCGCCCTGTCGGCCGACGAGATGGCCGCGGTGATCGAGAAGCACCTCTAGCCCTTGCGTTTGCGCCTGGCAGAATCCAGCCGGGCGCAAAACTTTTGCAGTGCAGCAATTGGCGCAGGCGTTAGATTGACTTATGTCTGGCGCCGGTAGTTCACATTGCGCTCGTTCGAGCCGCGACGGCGTCGGTTTCCCATGGCCAAGAGACTGTTCACGTTCATGCGTGGCACTGCGGACCGCACGGCGGATCCGGCAGAAGCGCTCGGGCTGAAGGGCTCCAACCTCGCGCTGCTCGCATCGCTGGATCTTCCGGTCCCGCCGGGCTTCACGATCTCGACCTCGGCTTGGCGCGAGGCTGAGGGAAACGAGACGCTCCCGCCGGCGCTGCGCAACGAGGTACTCGCCGCGATCGAGTGGCTTGAGCGCGTCACGGGGCGCACGCTCGACGGCGCCCAGAAGCCGCTGCTTCTCGCGGTGCGTACCAGCGCGCGCTCCGTCATGCCAGGCTTGGCCGATTCGGTGCTGGACCTCGGTCTCAACAGCCGAACGGTGGAGCTTCTGGCGCGAGAACTCGGCGACGTCGGCTTCGCGTTCCGCGCCTATCGTCGCTTCATCGAAAGCTATTGCAGCCTGATCCATGCGGTGGATACGAGCGACTTCGAGGAAGTTGCCGAGACCGAACGCGTCCGCGCGGGCTGGCAGGGCGACGAGCCGCATTCCCTGGTCGACTGGCGAGGGTTGATCGCGGCCTATCTGCGCTTCGTCGAAGACGAAGTCGGCAGTCCGATGCCGCAGACGCCGCTGGAGCAGCTCTACCAGGTCATCGACGCGAGCTTCGCCAGTTGGCGCGGCCCGGTCGCGCGCGCTTTCCGGCTGGCTCATGGAATTGCCGAGAATGCCGGCGTTGCCGTCACCGTGCACGCCATGATCTTCAACGAACGCGGCGAGAAGTCGGGCACCGGACGTGCGCTGTCGCGCGACCTCAAGACTGGCGAGCCGCGCCTCACCGGCGAGTTCGTGTTCGGGAACCGGGACGGAGCGAGCCCGGCCGGGGTCAGCGAGCCCTTGAGCCTCCAGCGGATCGACGCGGAACCCGAACTGTTTCCGGCCGACCTTCGCGCGTTGACCGACTATGTCCGCCGCATTGAGGCCCATGTCGGGGATGCGACCGAGGTCGACTTCATGGTCGGCGACGGCGAACTGTTCTTCCTGCAGTCGCGCATCGCCCGGCGCAACGTCGCGGAAGCCATCCGCGTCGCGGTCGAGATGGTGCGGGAAGGGCAGATCGCGGAGGAGGACGCCCTCCTTCGCATCGAGCCGTCCTCGCTCGATCAGCTGCTTCACCCGACGATCGAGCGCGGGGAGGAGGTCCTCGTCATCGCCAAGGGCATGCCGGCCTCGCCGGGCGCCGCGAGCGGCGAGATCGTCTTCTCGTCCGAACGGGCGATCGCCGTGGCAGCGGAGGGTCGCAAGACCATCCTCGTGCGAAACGAGACGCTGCCCGAGGACGTTCACGGGATGCACGTGACCGAGGGCGTGCTGACCGTGCGCGGTGGGACGACGAGCCATGCCGCCGTCGTGGCGCGCGGCATCGGCAAGCCGTGCGTGACGGGCGCCGGATCGCTTCGTATCAACCAGGAGGCCGGAACCGTCATCGCTCTCGGCCGCACGTTGCGTGCGGGCGACCAGATTACGATCGACGGAACGTCCGGCGAGGTGATCCTCGGCTCGCCGAAGCTGAAGCGCCCGTCGCTGACCGGCGATTTCGCCACGCTCATGTCGTTTGCCGACCGGGCACGGCGCATGGAGGTCCGAACCAACGCCGAGACGCCGGCCGAGGCCCGCGCCGCGCGTGCCTTTGGCGCTGAAGGCATCGGTCTCTGCCGCACCGAGCACATGTTCTTCGAAGGCGAGCGTATCTCGATGATGCGGGAAATGATTCTCGCATCCGACGAAGCGGGTCGCCGCGCGGCACTAGAACGCCTCCTGCCGATCCAGCGGTCCGACTTCATCGAGCTCTTCGAGATCATGGCCGGCATGCCGGTGACGATCCGCCTTCTCGATCCGCCGCTCCACGAATTCCTGCCGAAGGGCGAGCAGGAGATCTCCGAAACCGCCGTCATGCTCAGCATGAGCCCGGCCGTCGTGGCCGAGCGGATCGAGGCGCTGCACGAGTTCAACCCGATGCTCGGCCACCGCGGTTGTCGCCTGGCGATCTCGCATCCCGAGATCGTCGAGATGCAGGCACGCGCCATCTTCGAAGCGGCGATCGAGGCAGGCGAGCGCAAGGGCAAGGCCGTGGTCCCGGAGATCATGGTGCCGCTGGTCGGCCTCCGGCGCGAACTCGATTTCGTGAAGGCGCGCATCGAGCGGATCGCCGAACTCGTGAAGCAGGAGCGCGGCAAGAGCGTCGACTATCTCGTCGGCACCATGATCGAACTGCCGCGCGCCATCGTGCGGGCCGACACGATCGCCGAGGTCGCCGACTTCTTCTCGTTCGGCACCAACGACCTCACGCAGACGGTCTACGGCATTTCCCGAGACGATGCGGCGAACTTCCTGTCGACCTACGAACGCCAGGGCATCATTGAGCGCGACCCGTTCCAGTCCCTCGACATCGAAGGCGTCGGCGAACTCATCGCGATGGGCGTCGAGAAGGCCCGGCGGACCCGGCCGGATATTTCGCTTGGGGTCTGCGGCGAGCAGGGTGGCGATCCGAATTCCATCGCCTTCTTCGAGCGGACTGGCCTCGACTATGTGTCGTGCTCGCCGTATCGCGTGCCGATCGCGCGTCTGGCTGCCGCGCAGGCGGCGATCCGCTTCGAGCGGGCACTTCGCGCTGCGGCGGCACCCAAGACGCGCGGCCGGCATTGATCTGTTGCCACGCCCCCGTGTCGCCGACCTCGGCGCTGCGCTAGGATCGGCGGCAGCAGGTATCGGAGCGAACGACTTGGCCGGACACTACATCAGGACGCGAGCCCGCACGGCCGGTTGGGCATGGAGCTTCGCCGCCTTCGCGGTCGCGCTTATTCCTGTCGGTATCGTCCTGTTCCGGCTCAACCTGCTCGATCTGCAGAACCTGTCGTGGACGCTTCTCCTGGCCGGTGGCCTCGCCGCATTCGGCCTTCTCCTGGCACTGATGGCGATCGCCAAGGTCTGGCGCCGCGGCGCGGTCGGCGGTGGCCGGGCCGTCTCGGCTCTCGTCGTCGCCAGCATCGCTCTGCTGCCGTTTGCCGGCGCGGCCTTCCTGTACCGTCAGTATCCCGAAGGCTCCAGCGCCGAGACTGCCGGGCTGGTGGATGCGGCGCTTGCGCCGGTCGCTTCGGCGCCAACTTCGCCCGATGCGGTCCTCGCCGGTCGCGATTACCAGGCGACGGCGTCGATGGTCTACGAGGCGGCGCGCACCACGCTGGAGCAGGAGGGCATCGAGATCACCGATGTCGCGAGCAGCCTCACACCGCCGCGGGACAGCGAGGATCTTGGCGTCAGCGGTACCGTACAGGTGCCGGTCCCGACGCTTCGCGGAAGCCTGGCGGCCGAGGCGCCGGATCGCTTCGCCATGAAGGACGCCCGCGAATATACGATCCAGGCCGTCGCCTATGCCCCGATCTTCGCCTTCCCGAGCGACGTCACGATCCGAATCGCGGAGGAGGGGGCGCAAACCTTCATCGACATGCGGTCCGCTTCGAGGGATCTTGACCGCGACCTCGGCCAGAACCGCCGGATCATCGTGTCGTTCCTGAACGGTGTCGACGAGGCGATGCGAGCCGCCGAAGGCATCGTTCCCGAGGAATAGCGCCGCCGTTCAGACCGGTCGAAAGCGACTGGCCAGGCCGAACGGTCCTTCCGCGACGATCAGCCCCCGCTCCATCAGGCTTTCGAGATGAGCCAGGACGGAGAGCGCCGCCGCGCCGTGCAAACGCGGGTCCGTGGTGTGGTAGATCGCCGCCACCATCTCCGGCACTCCGTCGAGGCCGGCGCGCACCTTTTCGAGAACCGCACTTTCACGCATCCGCCTGTGGGCCCGCAATCCCCGCACGAAGGCGGCGGGGTTTTCGACCGGACCGCCGTGACCCGGCAGGTATCGACGGTCCGAACGCGCCAGAAGTCGATCGAGCGACCGCATGTAATCCGCCATCGAGCCGTCCGGCGGTGCGACAATGCTTGTCGCCCAGGCCATGACATGGTCGCCCGAGAACAGGAGGCCGGGCTCCTCCAGCGCGAACGCCATGTGGTTGCCGGTATGCCCGGGCGTATGGAGGCCGCGCAGCCGCGTCTCGCCGAACACGATCTCCGAACCGTCCTCCACGACGATGTCGGGCGCGAAGGCGGTGTCGGAGGCGGCATCGAGCGGATTGATCTCGCCTTCGAGCAGCGGCCGGGAGGTGCGGTGCGGTCCCTGCGCCACGAGCGGCGCTGATGTGGCTCGCGCCAGAGCGGCGGCGAGGCCGGAATGGTCGAGATGCGTGTGGGTGACAAGGATCGCATCCACCGGCCGCCCGTCGATCGCCGCCAGCAAGGCCGCCAGATGGTTTGTATCGTCCGGTCCTGGGTCGACCACGACGAGGCGCTCACGGCCGATCAGATAGCTGTTCGTCCCGTGAAAGGTCATGGGTCCCGAGTTGGGGGCGGTGACCCGCACGATACCGGTCTCGATCGCGACCGGCTTCCCGTGCCGAGGGTCGAAACGCTGGTCCAGATCAAGACTCATTCCATTACCCTTCAGCGATCCCGTCCTCCGCGTCGCGCGGCTTGGCCATCGCTCGGGCTTCGCGATATAGCGGCGGGCATGACCTGGACCATTGCCGCCCTCTACCGTTTCGTGTCCATCCCCGACCCCACCGGTCTGCGCGATGCTCTACACGAGTTCTGTCGCAGCGAGCATATCTGCGGAACGATCCTTGTGGCGTCGGAGGGGATCAACGGCACGATTGCGGGCTCGCGGGCGGGCGTGGAAGCGGTTCTCGACCGGTTGGATCGCGATGTCGCCATCCGACGGGGTGAGGTCAAGTTCTCCTCGGCTGACGAGCAGCCCTTCGCCCGCCTTCGCGTGCGCGTCAGGCCGGAAATCATCACCATGCGCGCGCCGGAGGCGGACCCGACGCGGCAGGTCGGCACATATGTCGAGCCCCAAGACTGGAATGCGTTGATCGCCGATCCCGAAACGTTGGTTCTGGACACTCGCAATCTCTACGAAACGCGAGTCGGCACCTTCGCCAACGCGATCGATCCGGAGATCGACAGCTTTACGGAGTTCAAGGCGTTTGCCGAACGCTCGCTCGACCCGCAACGGCACCGGCGTATCGCGATGTTCTGCACGGGCGGCATCCGCTGCGAGAAGGCGTCGAGCTATCTCCTCGCCCACGGCTTCGAGGACGTCAGGCATCTGAGGGGCGGCATCCTCAAGTATCTCGAAGTGGTGCCGCCGACTGAAAGTCTCTGGCAGGGGGATTGCTACGTCTTCGACAACCGCACGGCCGTCGGCTCCGCGGTTCGGCCGGCGGACTGGCAGTCCTGCTTCGGCTGCGGAAGCCCGTTGTCGCCGGAGGAACGGAACGATGCACGCTTCGAGGAGGGGGTCTCTTGCCCCCATTGCGCGTCCGACCTGTCGGACGAGAAGCGCCGTCGGCTTCGCCAGCGGCATGCGCAGATCACGGGTGTGGATAAGTTTAGACAGGACGATTAGTCGGTCTTCACCGCATTGCAACATATTCCGTATTGAAACGTTTCAATCGCAATTCCTCCCATGCTGGAGAATCGCCGTGCAAGCGTTTCGCAATCGCAAGGTTCATCTGGCTGGGCTTGCAGGCATCAGCCTGACGGCGTCGGCGCTTCTCGTCCGCGAGATCGACGCGAGCGGACTTTATGGCCCGGTCGGTACCGCCGATACCCTGATCGGCGACCTTCGCTCAAGCCTGCCGATACCGCAGGCCGATGGCTCGATCCTGGAGGGCGTCAATTTCGATGGCCACAAGGTGACGCTGGAATTCGTCGCCGACGAGCGGGTCGATCTTCATCTCCTGCGCGACAGCGATCGCGCCGAGCGCTGCGGCCTCTGGCATTCCGCATTCCGCCGCGGCGAGGTCGAGGAGGTCGAGTATCGCTACCGTCAGGGCGGCGCCGCGTCCTCGGCGCATCTGAACTCGGCGATCTGCAGCTGATCGACCGTTATCGCGATCGTCGGGCGGATGATCGCCGCCCGACGTCGTTTTGAATTTCGTCTACTAACTCAGTCCGCCCGGCGCGGCTTGCCGGGCTTTCCCGGACCCTTGCCCGGTCCCTTCGCGCCGTACTTCGGAGGGCCGCGACGCGGCGCATCGCCATCGGCGCGCCGAGAGAATGCCTTCTGCGCGCGTGGCGGGCGCCCGGTCCTCGCGTTGCCGCCGCCGTCACGATCGCGACCGGCCGGCGGAGCGCCGCCGTCCATCCGCGTCACCGTGATGTCGTCGTCGCTGCCCTGCGCTGCGGAGGCGAAACGCTCAGCCGCATCGGCCCGGATCTCGACCTTGGTCTCCTTGTCGAAGATTCGGATCGCACCGATGTCCTCGCGCGTCACCTTACCTCGGCGGCAGAGAAGCGGGAGCAGCCATTTCGGGTCGGCATTGTTGCGCCGGCCGATGTCGAGGTGGAACCAGACGGCGGGTCCGATGGCATGGCGACCGCCGGTTCCCTCTTCGCGCTCGCCGTCGCGGCGGCTGCGCGGCTCGGCATTCGCCTTTCGGCCGGTCTTGTCGTCGCGACCCGGACCCGGATCGTAGATGTCCTCGGGCGCCGGAAGCTTTTGGCGATAGAGACGTGCAAAGGCCGAGGCGATCTCCATCGGGGAGAAGCGCTCGACGAGTACGCCCGCCGTCGCGAGATCGTCGTCCCCTGCCTCGTCGGAGAACAGCGGGTCGGTCAGCAGCCGATCGCGGTCGAGGGCGCGGATTTCGTCGGCCGAAGGGGGAGCGCTCCAGATCGGGCGAATCTTGGCATCCGTCAGGAGCCGATCGGCCTTGCGGCGCTTGGACAAGGGCACGAGGAGGACCGAGACGCCCTTGCGCCCCGCGCGGCCCGTCCGCCCGCTGCGATGCTGCAGCGTCTCGGCGTCGTTCGGCAGTTCCGCGTGGATCACGAGGCCGAGGTTCGGAAGATCGATGCCGCGCGCCGCGACGTCGGTCGCCACGCAGACGCGCGAGCGGCCATCACGAAGGGCCTGAAGCGCCTGGTTCCGTTCCGCCTGTCCGAGTTCGCCCGACAGGGACACCGCACCAAACCCACGGTCCAGCAGGCCGGTATGGAGATGCCGCACCTGCTCCCGCGTATTGCAGAACACGATGGCGGTCGGCGATTCGGCCTGGCGCAGGAGGTTGACCACCGCATGCTCGATCTCGGTTGGTGCGACGCGGATCGCACGATACTCGATATCGGAGTGGCTCGAGCTCTGGTTCGCGACCTCGATGCGCAGCGCGTTCGTCTGGTAGCGCTTGGTGAGCGCGACGATCGGCTTGGGCAAGGTCGCCGAGAAGAGCAGCGTCCGGCGCTCGGCGGGCGTCGCCTCCAGGATGAACTCAAGGTCTTCGCGAAAGCCGAGATTGAGCATCTCGTCGGCTTCGTCGAGCACCGCGACCTGCAGGTCCTGCGTACGCAGGTTGCCGCGCTCCAGATGATCGCGCAGACGTCCCGGAGTTCCAACGACGAGATGCGCGCCGCGGAACAACGCCTTCTGCTCCGTGCGCGCATCCATGCCGCCGACGCAGGTCACGATGCGCGCGCCGGCTTCAGCGAAGAGCCAGCGCAACTCATCGCTGACCTGAAGCGCGAGTTCACGTGTCGGGGCGATGATGAGGCCGAGCGGATTTCCGGCTTCGCCGAGGGTATCCCGGTCCTGCAGGAGCGTCTGGCCCATGGCGAGGCCGTAGGCGACCGTCTTGCCCGAACCGGTCTGCGCTGAGACGAGCAGGTCGCGATCCTCCGCCGCGGCTTCCACGACGCTCTTCTGAACCGGTGTCGGCTCCTGGTAGTTGCGGCTTTCGAGGGCCCGGGCGAGGGCGGGATGGATGGGGGGAAAGGCCAAGCGGATCGTCCTTGGAGTGTTCGGCCCTGACGGGCGCGGCCCTCGCGTCGGGAGCGATGCCGTTGGAAAGGGAAATGCCCATGTGCCGGATGGAACGGCGGCCGACGGGCATGCAACAGAAAGAACGGCGGTCTGCGAAAGCAGGACCACCGTTGTGTTCGAGCGAGCTATAAGCGTTCCGCGCGGGAAATGCGAGGGGTCACATCCCCTCGTTCGCGGTCTTCCTGCGGCGCCGGCGACCCCACTTCACATCCGCCTTCCGTCGCCATCGGCGAACGAAGGCGAGATCGATCGACAGAATCAAGAGACCGAGCGGCAGCATCCAGATGCCGAATACCGGCAGAAAAGCCAGGAAGCCGCAAATGATGAAGCCGATCCCGACCGCCATTCGCGCGACACGGTTCGCGGGAAGCCGAAATTTCCGACCGAGAATGTGAACCGTATGTCCGCGCAGCCGGAAGAACTCGCGTCGCTTCGCTGCCGTCTCTTCCACGCTGTTCATACGCCTTCACCTGATCCGCCGGTCCGGGGGATGTGATGCCGGGAGGGGTGACGGACAACCTCGTTGGAAACGAGGCGTGGAAGATTTTTTTGCAGAAAGCGTTCGGCCCACTTGGCAAATCGCGAACCCCTGGGTATACGCACCCTCGTTCGCAGGGCGAACTTTTCCCCGGTAGCTCAGTGGTAGAGCAATCGACTGTTAATCGATCGGTCGCTGGTTCGAATCCGGCCCGGGGAGCCACAAAGCTTCACAGATTTACGAAATCAGATTGATGCACGATTGCACATCTGCGTTCGCGCGAACGGCGGCAGATCGGCTTTAGCCTGCCGCCCTGTTCGTGTGCTGCGACATGGTGCGCCGAGGTCAGAACGGGTGACGGTTCTGACGGAAGCGGCCGGAATCGATCTCGCGCTCGCGGCGCTCGAGGTCGGCAAGCGACGTCGCATCATTCAGGTAAGCCAACGCGCGTTCGTCGTGGGAAGGGGCGCGGAAGGCGGCTCGAATTCGGCGGGTGATGCTCATGATCCTGTCTCCAAGGTTTGGTTGACAGAATGAAAATGGCGGTTCTGACGTCCTGTTGCAATGCAACATGAAGCAAGGCCGCTATGCGATTCGCGCACATCCCTGCGGTCGGGTCCTTGTGCGCTAACAACTTGCGTCGAATTGTATGCTTCGCTCAATTGCAGGATTGCCAAGGTTCCCGCGATCCATACACTCGGAAGCAACGGACGCTCCGGTAAGAAGAGCGCCAGACGGAGGGGGCGGACATGACGAACCATACGAAAGGGCCACTCAGCGCCGCGCATGGCATGACGCTGGGTTGCCTTCTGTCGAGCGTGATCTGGCTTGCCGGGCTGAACATCGTTCTGCTCGGTGGGCACCTGTCGTTCTGACGCGGCCTTGGTCGGCGGCTCGATCTAGTTCGATGACGCTTTGCCGTCGGTCAACGACTGCAGCGCCTCGAGAACGCGCTCGAACTCGACCGGCTTGGCGAACACCGGTACGTCGCGGAAACGAGCCGCGACCAACGACGGATCGTAGGCGGTCAGGAACACGAACGGCACGTTGCGTCGCGCGAGATCGTAGGCGACTGGGTAGCTCATTTCGCCGGCAAGGTTGACGTCCATCAAGGCCGCATCAATGTCGGGAACCCGCGCGATGAGCGCGATCGACTCTTCGATCGTGGCCGTCGGGCCGATGACGGTCGCGCCCATGTCCTCCAGCCGCTCGGCGAGCGGGCGCGCAATCAGGAAATCGTCTTCGACCAGCAGGATCTGTTTGTTCTGGAGCATGGGTCCGTCGTGGGCTCGATCTTCGTGAGACAGCGGGCGTGCCGAGGCAAACGCATCGGGGCGTCATCGGTTCGACACAGGCGGTGAGCCTGAGTGGACGAAAGTCCGCGCCGAGGGAAGGGACGTCGTTGATCGATCCATCATGCAAATGGTCCGTCCGGGGCTTGCTTAAACCGCCGGGTCCACGTACCTAGCGCGCCGTTGAGGCCTCGTGGCGGAGTGGTGACGCAGAGGACTGCAAATCCTTGCACCCGGGTTCGATTCCCGGCGAGGCCTCCAACGCATGAGCGGCGCAAGACGGCGCCGATCCGGATCCGTCATTTCCCACCCTCTGCTCCATGGCTTCCGCCAACCCGATCGTGCTTCCGCTTGTCAGCCAGCGGGGCGGCGAATATGGGATGGGGCAAGCAATCGAGCCGAGGCCTGACATGGATTTCGCTGCCGCCCGCGTGAAGATGGTGGACAACCAAATTCGCACGACCGACGTGACGTCGCACGAGACGCTGCGTGCGTTCCTGAGCGTTCCGCGTGAGGTCTTCGTGCCCGAGGAACGGAAGGCGCTCGCCTACATCGATTCGGATATTCCGCTCGGGAGCGGTCGCGCCCTGATCTCGCCGTCGCCTCTCGCCAAGCTCATTCAGCTGGCCGAGATCGGGCCGCAGGACGTCGTGCTCGATGTGGGCTGCGGCACCGGCTACTCATCGGCCGTCCTGTCGCATCTCGCAAGCTCGATCGTCGCGCTCGAGGAGGATGCCGGTCTCGCCGCGAAGGCGAGTGCGGCGTTCGATGCCCTTGGCATCGTCAATGTGGCCGTCGTGTCCGGTCCTTTGAAGGACGGCTGGGCCGGTGAGGCACCCTACGACGTCATCGTCTTCGAGGGATCGGTCGAGTCGCTCCCGAAGCCCCACATCGACCAGTTGAAGGATCGCGGCCGGCTCGTGGTCGTCGAGCGCTCCGGAGCTTCGGGCATGGCGAAGCTCTACACGAAGGAGGACGGGATCGTCTCCGACCGCTTCGCCTTCAACTGTCACATTCCAGCGTTGCCGGGCTTTGCCAAGCCGCGCGAGTTCGTGTTCTGACGTTCGCGGAGAGGGCGGCGCGTATTCGTCCCGGCGGCCTATACATTCGCCAAGTGTTTGAGTCGCGCCACACCCTATGGTCAAAACCGCATGTGGCCGTTTTGCAGGCTAGCGTTCGCACGTCGTTCGGTACACTACCTACTCGATAAGGTTCGGGCGAGGTTCGTCTGGGCCTCTCGTGTGCCGTGTGTTTGGCATGCGTCCGATTTCGGAGAATGCATCTTGCGCAAGAAGACGTGGATCCTGGCCTCCCTCTCGGCGCTTCTGATGGCGACGAGCGTCGATTTCGCCAGCGCCGAAACCCTCCGGGAAGCGCTGGCCAAGGCCTATTCGAACAGCCAGAGCCTCAATTCCGCCCGTGCCCAGCTGCGCGCGACCGACGAGAACGTGCCGCAGGCTCGCGCAGGGCTTCGACCGCGCGTCCAGGGTGTCGTGTCGACCCAAGGATCGCGGTCCCGCACCACGTTCGGTGACAATCTGCCCGGCCAGCGGTCACGCACAGGAGCCATCACCTCCGGAATTCAGATCAATCAGACCTTGTTCGATGGCTTTCAAACCCCGAACAATGTGAACGCCGCACAGGCGCAGGTCCGTGCCTCTCAAAAAAACCTCGACAACACGGTGCAGGATACGCTTCTCGACACCGTGACCGTCTTCATGAACGTGCGCCGTGATCGCGAAGTCGCTGCGTTTCGTCGCCAGAGCCTTGCCTTCCTGAACGAGCAGGTCCGCGCGGCGCAGGCGCGTTTCGACGTGGGCGAGGGCACACGCACCGACGTTGCGCAAGCGCAGGCGCAGCAGGCGCTAGCGACCGCTCTGTTGAATACGGCACTCTCGCAGGTCGCCAGCAGCGAGGCGCAGTATCTCGACGTCGTCGGCGATCCCCCGGGCAACCTTGAAGCCGGAACCCCTCCCAATCGTAGTGCAATTCCGTCTTCGGTTGGCGAGGCCGTACGCGTCTCGCAGGAACAGCATCCAGCCATCCAAGCAACGAAGTTCGCTGTCGATGCTGCATCGTTCCAGGTGAAATCAGCCGAGGGCGCCCGCCTTCCGACTTTGGCCGTAACCGGGCAGATCGATAACACCTACGCCCTGTCGGATCAGGATCCTGATCCTGGCAATCTGCCGGGCGTCGTGACGCAGAACGAGGTCTCGGGCACGGTCGGCGCGCAGCTCACCGTTCCGATCTATCAGGGCGGCCTCGTCGCTTCGCGCGTCCGTCAGGCCAAGGAAACGCTCTCGCAGCGTCGGATCGAGGTGGACAATATCCGCGATCAGGTTCGCTCTGCTGTGGCGAGCGCCTGGGCCCAGCGTCAGGCCGCCGAGGCCAACGTGCAGGGCTATCGCGCCCAGGTCGCCGCTGCGCAGTTGGCGCTGAACGGCGTCGTCGAGGAGCGCAACGTCGGTCAGCGTACGACACTCGACGTTCTGAACGCGCAGTCCGACGTGATCACCGCGCAGATCCTTTTGGCCGGCGCGCAGCGCGATACGATCGTCGCGGCCTATACGCTGGCCTCGGCGGTCGGCAGCCTGCTTCCCGACCGCCTCGCCTTGGCGGTCGACCGCTATGAGCCGGAAGAGCATTACCAGGCTGTTCAGGACAAGTGGTACGGCTTGCGTACCCCGGACGGCCGCTGATCACCTGATGGGCTGGCGCTCGCGGGCCCGATCGCATTAAAAATTCGTTTATAAACCGCCCTTCGAACGAACTGGGGATTCCTGCCGGTCGGCAGAGGGCGTACGGTACCGTGAGATTCGTGTCGGGTGGCGGCCGCGAATTCAAATCGGGTACGGGTTTCATGAGCAAGGCGAGTGTCGCGCAGGAGCCGTCGATGGACGAGATCCTGGCATCCATCCGACGGATCATCGAGACAGGCGACGAGAAGTCGGCCAGTGCGAATCGGGAAGCCGCGGTTGGGGCAGCCCGGCAGATCCCGGCATTTCTTGCCGGTGCATCGTTCCAGGAGCCATCGGCCGAGCCGCAGGCTCAGGACGCGTCCCAGCCGCTCCGCTTTCCGTCGCCGCTCGATTCGGTTCATACCGGCCAGCAGGGTTCGCTCGGCGACGACGATCACCTGACCGCCGAACTCGAGAACGAACTGGCGGCGACATGGGAGCGGATCGAGATCGGCCAGGACGTCGGGGCACCGCAGCCGAATGCGGCGCCGTCTCAGACTGACCGTTTTTCGGAGGCAGAAGCTCCCGTCATGAGTCAAGACCAGCATCCCCACTTCGAAACGCCTGCGGCACCGGCCGAACACCCGCAGTTCCAACACGGTGCCGACGCGCCCTCGTCGCAGTCACCGCAGTCTCCCGCCAGCTACGAGGCTCCGATGGAGCGCAGCGCCTTCGAGCCCGCCAACACCGACGCCCGGCGTGCGGATGAGGGGAGTGCGTCTTCCAGTCGTTATGGCGATGTGCCGCCGCCCCTGGTGTCTCCGACCACCGGCCAACTCGTGGGCGCGTCCTTCAACGAGCTGGCCGAGGCCATCCGCCAGGGCGAGCTTCGCTCACTGGAGGCCATGGCGCAGGAGATGCTGCAGCCGATGCTGCGCGATTGGCTGGATGACAACCTCCCGAAGATGGTCGAGCGTCTCATCCGCGAGGAGATCGAGCGGCTAGCGCGAGGCGGCATCAAGCGCTGAGGTAACCATCGCCCGGCATCGGTGATCGAAGGGGCGCGCTTCTCCGGAAGCGCGCCCTTTGTCTCGTGCGCGCTCCACGCTTCGATCCGGGTCGCGTTTCGTTGACATCGCTCGCGTTCTGCTCGAAACCCGGTCGCGATTCTGACCGATCTGGATGCCCGCCCATGGAGAAGACCTACGACGCCGCCGCGATCGAGCCCCGCGTGGCCGATCGCTGGGAGGCTGCCGACGCATTTCGGGCGGGAGCGGGCGCGAAGCCCGGCGCCGACCCGTTCTCCATCGTCATTCCCCCGCCCAACGTCACCGGGTCGCTCCACATCGGCCACGCGCTGAACAATACGCTGCAGGACATCCTCGTCCGCCATCGGCGCATGCTCGGGCAGAACGTCCTGTGGCAACCCGGCCTCGACCATGCCGGTATCGCGACGCAGATGGTGGTGGAGCGGCAGCTTGCCGAACGCAAGGAGCCGGGTCGCCGTGCCATGGGCCGTGAGGCCTTCATCGAGCGCGTCTGGCAATGGAAGGGCGAATCGGGCGGCGCCATCCTCGGTCAGCTTCGGCGCCTCGGTGCCTCCTGCGACTGGTCGCGCGAGCGCTTCACGATGGACGACGGCCTTTCGCGAGCCGTTCGCCGTGTCTTCGTCCAGCTCCATCGCGAGGGCCTGATCTACCGCGACAAGCGGCTCGTCAACTGGGACCCGAAGCTCCTGACCGCGATCTCCGACATCGAGGTCGAGCAGCGAGAAATCCGCGGTCATCTCTGGCATTTCCGCTACCCGGTGGAGGGGCGCAACTACGATCCGTCCAATCCCGCGACCTTCATCACGGTCGCGACGACGCGGCCGGAGACCGTGCTCGGCGATTCCGGCGTCGCGGTGAACGGCTCCGACGAGCGCTACACCGATCTCGTCGGCAAGACCGTCCGGCTTCCGCTGGTCGGTCGCGTCATCCCCGTAGTGGCCGACGACTATGCCGATCCGGAAGCCGGCTCGGGCGCGGTCAAGATCACCCCGGCGCACGACTTCAACGACTTCGAAGTCGGCGAGCGGCACGGTCTGGCGCGAATCTCCGTCCTCGCGTCGGATGCCACGATCTCGATTCGCGACAACGCCGAATTTCTGGAAGGGCTGTTCCCGGCCGACGGCGAACGCGCGGTCGGTATGTTCGAGGGGCTCGACCGGTTCGCTGCCCGCAAGCTCATCGTCGACTGGATGGACGAGGAAGGCTACCTCGCGAAGGTCGAGGATCACGTCCACATGGTGCCGCACGGCGACCGCGGCGGCGTGCCGATCGAGCCGTTCCTCACCGACCAGTGGTATGTCGACACCAAGACGCTGGCGCAGCCTGCGATCGCCAGCGTGCGCGAGGGCCGCACCACGTTCGTGCCGCGCAATTGGGAGAAGACCTACTTCGACTGGATGGAGAACATCCAGCCGTGGTGCATCTCGCGCCAGCTTTGGTGGGGCCATCAGATCCCGGCCTGGTACGGACCGGACGGCGCGGTGTTCGTGGACGAGGACGAGGAAACCGTCGCCGGCGCGGCTCTGGCGCATTACGTCACAAACGGAACGCTGACGGACGCGCAGGCGCGCGAAATGGCGGAGACGGGATCGGTCTTCGACGGCTTCCTGCGCCGCGACGAGGATGTTCTCGATACCTGGTTCTCGTCGGCGCTCTGGCCCTTCTCGACGCTGGGCTGGCCCGACAAGACGCCTGAGCTCGCGACCTACTACCCGACCAACGTCCTCGTCAGCGGTTTCGACATCATCTTCTTCTGGGTCGCCCGGATGATGATGATGGGCCTGCACTTCACCGGCCAGGAGCCTTTCGGCACCGTCTACATGCACGCCCTCGTTCGCGACAAGAACGGGGCGAAGATGTCGAAGTCGAAGGGCAACGTGGTCGATCCGCTCGATCTGATCGACGAGTTCGGTGCGGATGCCCTGCGGTTCACCCTGGCGATCATGGCCGCGCAGGGACGGGACGTGAAGCTCGATCCGCAGCGGATCGGCGGCTACCGGAACTTCGGCACCAAGCTCTGGAACGCGACACGGTTCGCCGAGATGAACGGGGCGGAGCACAACGTCACCGTCGATCCCGACGCGCTGGTTCTGCCGCTGAATCGCTGGTTGATGAGCGAACTGGCGACGGCGATCTCGGAGGTCGACGCAGCGTTGGATTCCTATCGCTTCAACGATGCGGCAGCCGCCATCTACCGCTTCACCTGGAACACGGTCTGCGACTGGTATCTCGAACTCGCCAAGCCGGTGTTCCTTGGCGAGGACGAGTCGGCCAAGGTCGAGACCCGGCGGGTGACCGGCTTCGTTCTCGACCGTGTCTACGCTCTCCTGCATCCGTTCATGCCCTTCCTGACGGAAGAACTGTGGGCGGCGACCGCAGGCGTGCGTCCCCGCGACGGGCTGCTCTGCCACGCGGAGTGGCCGGTTCTCGTCTATAACGACGCCGAGGCGTCGGACGACCTCAACTGGCTCGTCGCTCTCGTCGGCGAAATCCGCTCGATTCGCGCGGAGATGAATGTGCCGCCGGGTGCGGAAGCGCCGCTTGTCGCGGTCGGCGTCGATGCCAAGACGCAGCAACGGCTGGTCCGCCACGATGCGGCCCTGCGGCGCCTCGCGCGTCTGTCGAGCGTCGAGACCGCGGACATCGCTCCGCCGCAGTCCGTGCAATTCGTCCTCGACACCCGCGCCTACGCCTTGCCCTTGGCTGGGACGATCGACGTCGCCTCGGAAATTGCACGTTTGACGAAGGCCGCTGCCAAGGCGCGCACCGAGGTCGACCGGATCGACAAGAAGCTCTCGAACGAGCGCTTCGTCGCGAACGCTCCGGACGACGTGGTGGCGCAGGAGCGCGAGAAGCGGGACGCCTATCAGGCGGAAGCCGAGAAGTTGGACGCCGCCTTGGCGATGCTGCGCTAGCTCTGGTTTCGACCACCGTCGCCGAGCGTGTAGCGTTCCGGCAACGGTGGTCGGATTCTTCCGTTTACGGAAGACAACTGTGGCCGACTGTTCGTGCTCAGTCGAACTGCCGTTCAGGTTCAGCCCGGAGGCGAAACGACAGCATAAGTAATGACTTACCGCAGCGCGCTAGAGTTGTTCATTCATGCCGAGCAACTCCAGCGGTGCGTTTCGCCAACCTGTCGCCGTGCTTTCGCCTGTATTCCCATCTCTCGAGCGTCGTGACACGGTTCGTTCATACGGACGGGCAGGAGGAATGCCCGCAAGCGACGACCGGTGGGGGAAGGCATGAGCGGTTTCAAGACGCGCCTGGCGCAGACGACATTTCTGGTTCTCCTGAGCGCCAGCGGTGCACAGGCCGGCGGCTTCCAGCGCGGCACGGCCGACACTGATGTCCTCTACGAGGCGGCTCCGTTCAGCACGCGCCTCGGCTTCACCTACGTCAACCCGGCTCGCGGTTTCGAGCGCGTCAACGGCGTGTCAGGCGACTTCGGTGACTACACGGGCACCTATCAGATCCCCAGCGCGGCGCTGAAACTTGGCAACGACACCGTGGCCTGCGTCGGCAACTATACCGAGGCTTTCGCGGCGGAAGCGGACTACTCCTCGCTACCAGGCGGTGCGCAGCCGGCCGGCTTCCCCGGCGGGTCGCGGGTGCGTGATCTCGAGTTCGATTCCGACGAGATCAGCGGGACCTGCCGCGTCAGCTACAGTCGCGACGGGATGCGCTTCAGCCTTCTGGGCGGCGTCTTCGGCGAGGACTTCAACTTTAACGGCACGAGCCTTGCAGCGCGCAACCTTGGTCCCACCCTTCCGGGCGCCCTTCAGGGTGCGCTCGCGTCCTTTGGTGGCCAGCTCCTGCTGCCAGTCGCCCTGACGGCCGACACGAGCCAGGGCTTCTCGGCGGGTTACCGCATCGGCGCCGCCTTCGAGATGCCTGAGATCGCGCTTCGCGCACAGGTGCTCTACCGGTCCGAGGTCGAGCATGACGATATCACCGGCACGGGCACGTTGGTCGCATCCAACAACGCGTTCGTGCAGTTGGCCGACGGGCGGCAGCTCTCGATCCCGCAAGCGGCGGCCTTCCTGGCGCAACGCGGCATCAACGTACCGCCTGCGCTGATCTCGGCGCTGCCGACCGGCGGAACGGTGCTCGCCAACAACCTTCCGGCCTCGCTGAACACCGCAACGAGCCCACAGAGCCTCTACATCAACGCTCAGACCGGTATTGCGGAGGGCACGCTCCTGCTCGCTTCGTTCCGCTGGACCGACTGGAGCACGAATCGCGCGGTTGTCACCACGGTCGCCGGCAACTCCACCGTCAGCCCGTACTACTGGGACGACGGCTATACGGCGACCATCGGCATCGGCCGCGCCTTCAACGAGAACGTCTCGGGAAGCATCTCGCTCGGCTACGACAGCGGCGTATCGACCGGTGCGGAAACCACCTACACCGACCTCTACACTCTGTCGGGCGGTCTCGCCCTCAAGAATAACGACTGGGCCGAACTGCGCGTCGGCGGCTTGATCGGATATTGGACCGATGGCGAACAGCGTCGGACGAGCGGAGCCGTCTTCGACGCCGACGTCGGCAACGATTGGGTCTATGCCGCGAACGTCTCGCTGAAGCTCTCGTTCTGAGCCGAAGGGAAATTCTGTGGACGGCGGCATCGGGTGAGCACCGGTGCCGCCATTCGCGTGACCGAGGGTCGTGAAAGTGTTGAGCGCCAGCAACACTATTGCAGGCAAGCATCGCCTATAAGACTTGCCAAGAGAGAATGCCGTGCTGCCGCCATAAAGGCGGACCACCCACGACCTCGAAGCGCGGGGACGGACATTCGCAGGGCATGATGGCGCGAGCTGTTTTTCCGAACCTCGACGCGGAGGAGCGGACTATGAAATCGACAACCGACCGGAAGGGGCCGAATGGCCATCTTGGTCTCATCGGCCGTGGCATCGCGGCCGCGTCGACCTTCGGTTGTGCAAACGGTGCGGTTCGCCTTCATGCGGCACGCTGAGACGCTCCGCCTCGTTGGGCTGGTCGCGCTGCTCGTCGGCACCGTGCCGGCGCTCGCGCTCGATCCGTCTGCCAACCCCGTGCTGGAAGCGCCGAAGTCCAGCCCACGTGACGTCTTCTCGATGGGGTTTGCGGCCTACAAGCGCGGCGAGACGGCTGCGGCGATCGACGCGCTTCAGCATGCCGCCGAGCTCGGCCATCCCGGCGCTCGGTGGAAGCTCGGCCAGATGTATGCCGCCGGTGACGGCGTCGTCGAGGACGACTTCGAAGCGTTCAAGATGTTCGAGCAGATCGTGCGCGATCAGGAGGACGACACCGCGTCCTCGCCCAACGCCCCCTATGTCGTCAGCGCCGTGCTGGCACTGGCCGAATACGTGCGCTCCGGAATCTCGGGAACGCCAGTCAAGCCCGATGCGTCGCAGGCGCGCCAGCTCTACACCCATGCTGCCACCTATTTCGGCGACGCACGTGCCCAGTTCGAACTCGGACGGATGCTGCTGGCGGGCGAGGGCGGCCGGGCAAACCCGCGACAGGCCGCGCGCTGGCTCAAGCTGTCGGCCCATAAGGGCTATGCGAAGGCCGAGGCGCTGCTCGGCTACCTGATTTTCGACGGCGACGCGATCGCGATGCGGGCCGAGCCGGCGCGTGGCCTCGCGATGCTGACGCGGGCCTACAAGCTCGCGGCACCGAAGGATCGCGAGTGGATCCGTCCACTTCAGGAGGAGGCGTTCTCGCTCTCCTCCGAGGACGACCGCAAGACCGCGATCGCCTTTGCCGAAAGCGATCGCGGCCCCGCCAACTAGCGGAGCGCCGCCGGGTCGATCTCCACGACCACCGGCACGTGGTCGGACGGCTTCTCCCAAGCCCGCACATGCTTGTCGATCGCAACCGAACGCAGCGTCGCGGCGGCCTCGGGCGACAGCAACACGTGATCGATGCGGATCCCGTTGTTCTTCTGCCAGGCACCAGCCTGGTAGTCCCAGAACGTGTAGGTCTCCGCCTGATCGCTGGATGCGCGAACGGCGTCGGTCAGGCCGAGATTGAGAAGCCGGCGATAGGCCTCGCGGCTCTCCGGCTGATAGAGCGCGTCCTCGGCCCAGGCGGCCGGGTTCTTCACGTCCTCGGATTGGGGAATGACGTTGTAGTCGCCCGCCAGGAGGAACGGCATCTCCTCGCCGAGGCGACGGCGCGCGTGCGCCTCGAGGCGCTTCATCCAGGCCAGCTTGTAGGTGAACTTCTCGGTGCCGATCGGATTGCCGTTCGGCAGGTAGAGCGAGGCGAAGCGGAGCGTCCTGCCGCCGACCTCCCAGGTGCCCTCGATGAAGCGCGACTGCTCGTCCGTCGCGTCTCCCGGCAAGCCCCGCTCGATCGTGGCAGGAGGCTGGCGCGAGAGCAGGGCGACCCCATTGAAGCCCTTCTGGCCGTGGGTCTCGACGTGCCAACCTCGCGCCTTGAGATCGGCGCGGGGAAAGCTCTCGTCGACGCTCTTGATCTCCTGCAGCCCGACGATGTCGGGCTTGCGCTCGTCCAGCCACGCCAGCAGCGCCTCGGACCGTGCCTTGACGCCGTTGATGTTCCAGGTGGCGAGCAACATGGGCTGGGTTCCGGTCAGGAGAGGATGGGCGAGGCCATGCCCTCCGCCGACCGGGTCTGTCAAATCGCGAAGGACGTGCCGCAGCCGCAGGAGGCCGTGGCGTTCGGATTGCGGATCTGGAAGGACTGCCCCATCAGGTCGTCCACGAAATCCACCACCGAGCCGTCGAGATAGGCGAGCGAGGTCTGATCGACGAGGACGCGCGCCCCGTCCTTTTCGATCACGAGGTCGTCGCTTTCCGTGTCGTGCGTCAGGTCGAACTTGTAGGAGAAGCCCGAGCACCCGCCACCCTCGACCGAGATGCGCAATGCGTTCTCGGTCTCGCTCTTGGCGACGATCGCCTTGATGCGGCGGGCGGCCGCGTCGGACACGGTGATGGAATTGGCGAGCGTCTCGCTCATGGCTGACCCGGCGCCGCGTCGGCGGCAGTCCGGCCTCTTGTTGTTGGGGTCGTGTCGCTAAGGTATGGACGCGCAAGGGGAGGGTCAATCTCGCCTGCCTCGCGTCGCTCCGCCGGCGCCCAACATCGCGGACGGCCATGTCGGACTGGACGACTCATCGCATCGGAACCGGCCATGATGGTCTGGCACCCTTCGCCGTGCACGCGGACGCCTCGCGCGGACGGCTCGTCCCAGAGCCCGAAAGCCGCACGCGCACACCGTTCCAGCGCGACCGCGACCGGATCGTCCACTCCACCGCCTTCCGCCGCCTGAAGCACAAGACGCAGGTCTTCGTGGCCTACGAGGGCGACCATTACCGGACGCGGCTGACCCACACGATCGAGGTCTCCCAGATCGCGCGCGCCTTCGCCCGCGCGCTGCGGCTGGACGAGGATCTGACCGAAGCGATCGCGCTCGTCCACGATTTCGGCCACACGCCGTTCGGCCACGCCGGTGAAAGGGCTCTGGACCGCAAGCTCGCCGACTTCGGCGGTTTCGACCACAACGCGCAGTCACTGCGCATCGTCACCGCGCTGGAGCGCCGCTACGCCGATTTCGACGGCCTGAATCTGACGTTCGAGACGCTCGAGGGCTTGGTGAAGCACAACGGGCCGTTGGTCGGACCGAATGCCGACAGCGGCCATCCCGTGCCGCCGCAGATCATGGCGTTCGATGCCCGATTCCCGCTCGCGCTCGACAGTTTTGCCAGTCTCGAAGCGCAGGCGGCGGCGATCTCGGACGACATCGCCTACAACACCCACGATCTCGACGACGGTTTGCGCGCCGGGCTGATCGCGCTCGACGATCTGGAAGCGCTCGATCTGGCCGGGGATATCCTTCGCGAGGTGCGTGCCCGCCATCCCGATCTCGATCCAGTCCGCACGGGGCACGAGATCATGCGCCGGCACATCACGCGGCTCGTCGAGGACGTGATCGCGACGACACTGGAAAGCCTTGCCACGCATGCTGTCGCCAGCGTCGACGAGGTGCGCTCGGCGGGGCGCACCCTCGTCGACTTCTCGCCGACGATGCGCTCGCAAGTCGCGCAGACGCGGGCCTTCCTATTCCAGCGCGTCTATCGAAACCCGCTCGTCTTCGACACGATGCGGCAGGCCGAGCAGGTGGTGGAAGAGCTGTTCGACCGATTGGTCGAGCGGCCGGACCTTCTGCCAGTCGGGTGGAGCGGGGCTGCCGAGGGGCTGACTCCCGAGCGTCTGGCGCGTCACGTCGGGGACTATCTGTCCGGGATGACCGACAGCTTCGCGCTCGCCGAGCACCGCCGTTTGTTTGACGATACGCCGGATTTGCGTTAGCGCCGCCGCTCGCGGGATCATCCCCGTCATCGTTCCCAGCGCGCGCTGCCTTCGCCTCGGCTGAGCGCGCCCCGCCAAGACCGGATCATCTGATGAACATCTTCGCCGACTTCGAGCAGCGCATCCGGGAACGGGTCGAAGCGGTTCTAAATGCTCGCGGGAACGAGGGTGCCGACTTCTCGCGGATCGGGGTCGAGCCGCCGCGCGACCCGTCGCACGGGGACCTGTCGACGAATGCGGCGATGGTGCTCGCCAAGCCGCTCGACGCAAAGCCGCGCGACCTCGCCGATGCTTTCGCGGACGCCCTGCGGCAGGACGCCGACGTCGAGACCGTCGAGGTCGCCGGTCCCGGCTTCATCAACTTGCGCCTGAAGAGCGCCTACTGGACCCAGCACCTCCACGAGATCCTGGGCCGTGGCCTCGATTATGGGCGCGGTGAGGCGACGGGCCACCGGGTGAACGTCGAATACGTGTCGGCCAACCCGACCGGACCGCTGCATGTCGGCCATTGCCGCGGCGCGGTCGTTGGCGACGCGATCGCTAACGTCATGGCGTTTGCCGGAAACGAGGTCTCGAAGGAATACTACATCAACGACGCCGGTGCGCAGATCGAGGTGCTCGCGCGCTCGACCTTCCTGCGCTACCGCGAGGCGCTGGGCGAGGCGATCGGGGAGATTGCCGCCGGCCTCTACCCCGGCGATTATCTGAAGACCGTCGGCGCCGCGCTCGCGATCCGCTACGGGCGCGAACTTCTCGACCAGGACGAGGCGGAATGGCTTCCGACCGTGAAGTCCTATGCGATCGCGGCGATGATGATGTCGATCCGCGACGACCTGAAGGCGCTCGACATCACGCAGGACGTGTTCTTCTCCGAGAAGACGCTGCACGAGGGCGACCCGAGCCGGATCACCCAGGCCGTCGATGACCTTCGCGAGCGCGGCTTCGTCTACCAGGGCACGCTACCCCCGCCCAAGGGTCAGTTGCCGGAAGACTGGGAAGACCGCGAGCAGACACTCCTGCGCTCGACCGAGGTCGGCGACGACGTCGATCGTCCGCTGGTGAAGTCCGACGGCACCTACACCTATTTTGCGGCCGACGTCGCCTACTTCGCCGACAAGTTCGCGCGCGGCTTTGACGAGATGGTCTACGTGCTTGGCGCGGACCATGGCGGTTACGTCAAGCGGCTGGAAGCAGTCGCGAAGGCTGTGGCCGGCGATAAGGCGCATGTCGACGTGGTCCTATGCCAGCTCGTGAAGCTTTTCCGCAACGGCGAGCCGGTGCGCATGTCCAAGCGCGCGGGCGAGTTCGTGACGCTCGCCGACGTCGTGAATGAGGTGGGGCGCGATCCCGTCCGCTTCATGATGCTCTTCCGCAAGAGCGACGCGCCGCTCGACTTCGACTTCCAGAGGGTGACCGAGCAGTCGAAGGACAACCCGGTCTTCTACGTGCAGTACGCCCATGCCCGCGCCCGCTCGATCATGCGGCAGGCGGACGGCGAGGGGATCGACGTTTCGGCTGTCGCTACCGTCGACGCCGAAACCCTGTCGCTGCTGGCCGACGAAGGCGAACTCGCCCTCATCCGCAAGCTTGCCGAATACCCGCGCCTCGTGCAGGCGGCATCGCTCGCCAAGGAGCCGCATCGGCTCGCGTTCTATCTCTACGACCTCGCCTCGGCATTCCACGGACAGTACAATCGCGGCAAGGATCACCCGGAGTTACGCTTCGTTAAGGCTAACGATGCGACAACAAGCCTAGCGCGTCTCGGGCTCGTGCAGGCCGTCGCCTTCGTGATCGCCTCCGGTCTCAAGTTGATCGGAGTCCACGCGCCCGAAGAGATGCGCTGAACGGACCACGCTTTGAACAAGTTCGCCCCCTAGTGGCAGACCTCGTTCGACGGCACGGTCCAGGCGTACGGATCGTCTTGCGGAGTGGGGTCAGGTCATGAAGGACGCGAAGGATTTCGGCGGTCGCGGTGCGGGCGAGGGTGGCCGGTATTCCGATGCCGCGCGCCACATCGATCCCCCGATGACCAGCCAGCGCGGCGGTTCCTCGGCCTATGGCGGGTTCGAGCCCGTCGAGGTCGAGTCGGCCGAGTGGGAGAACTTCACCTACCAGCCCACCGGTGCAGCGCCTCAGGTCCAGGCCGTTTCGGCAGCGCCGCGCGTGGCCGCGGCGCCCGGCTCCCTGCCGCGCGGCATTCGCGGCAGCGGCGACGCCGATCGCCAGATCGACGAGGCCCTTCTCGGTCTCAGCATGCCGGCTCGCCCGCGCAACACCAATCCGGCGGAAACGCAGTCCTTCGCCCCTGCACGTGACGCCGAGTACGATCTTGAGCCGCGTCAGGCGATCACGCTCGACGACTTCGACGAACTCATCAATAGCGAACTTGCGGCCATGCGCGGCGGCCCCGCCCCGGCGCAGGTGCACTATGACGACGAGGACGTCGTGGGCTACGACGAGGCCGAGCCCGACTACGAGCCCTATGACGACATGCCGGTCCGCAGCCGCTCGCGCATGCGCAGCGTCATGCTGATGGGCGGCGTCGCGGTGGTGGCGATCGTGGCGATCGCGGGCGGCGCGAGCCTGATGGGCACCAGCGGTCCGACGTCCGCCGACGGCTCGATGCTGATCAAGGCGGACGCGGAGCCCTACAAGATCGCGCCGGTCGACCCCGGCGGCAAGACGATCCCGAACCAGAACAAGGCCGTCTACCAGAAGGTGGCCGGGGCGACGTCCGCGACAACGACCCCGAAGCAGAGCTCGCTGGTCACCGCGATGGAAGAGCCAATGGACATCGCCGAGGAGGAGGACGCCCCGGTCGATTCCCTGCCCGGCGTCGAGGTTGGCGACCAGATCCCGCTTCCCGGCGAGGAGCCGGCGAAGGAGGTCGCGGCAGCGAAGGAGCCCGCCGACGGCACGCTTCAGCCCCGCAAGGTGCGCACCCTCTCGGTGCGGCCCGACGGGACCCTGGTTGCCAGCGAGGTTCCGGTCGACGGCACCTCGCTCCTGACGGCGGCCGCATCCATGCAGGCGCATGCCGCGACGCTCGATCCGGTGGCCGGTATCACGCCGCAGATGCCCTTCGGCACCGACGAGGCCTCGCTGACGACCGCCTCGACCACGGCGCCGACGCCGGTGGAGGACGAGGAGCCGGCGGAGGTCGAAGCGGTCGCCGCACCCGCCAAGCCGGAGCCGCAGCGCGTTGCGGCGGTCGAAACGCTAGCCGGCGCGGATGCCTATTACGTCCAGATCGCATCGCAGCCGTCGCAGGCCGCCGCCGAAGAATCGCTCGCCAACCTCGGCAAGCGCTATTCCGGTGCCATCGGCGGCCGCAGCCTCGGCATCAAGGCGGCAGAGATCCCCGGCAAGGGTACCTTCTATCGCGTGCGTGTCGCCGCGGCGTCGAAGAGCGAAGCGAACAGCGTATGCGAAAGCGTGAAGTCGGCCGGCGGCAGCTGCTTCGTGACGCGCTGACGCTGGCCGCTGCGGCGACAATTGGAGGTCTGGCGGGCGATCGCCGGACCGGACCCCCTCGGCGCGACGCAGCCCCCGCGCCCAACGCTTCTATGCCCGGCGAGAATATGGCGATGAACGGATCGAAGGCCTGGATTTCCGGCTGTATCGGCCAGCGTCTCAACGCGGACGAGCGAGCCTTCTTCGCCGACGAGCGCCCGTGGGGCTTCATCCTCTTCGGTCGCAATATTGGCGAGCCGCAGCAAGTCCGCGATCTCGTGGCGGAATTGAAGGACGTGCGCGGCGGCGACGACGTTCCCATCCTGATCGACCAGGAGGGCGGACGTGTCCAGCGTCTCCGGCCGCCCTTCGCCCCGCGCTTCCCGCCCGCCGCCGAGATCGGACGCGTGTTCGCGACCGACGAGGGAGCCGGCCGACGCGCGGCGTGGCTGCAGGGCAGGCTCCTGGCGGACGACCTTCTCAGCGGCTACGGAATCAATGTGAATTGCCTGCCGTGCCTCGATCTCCCGGCGCCGGGCTCGCATTCGGTCATCGGCGATCGTGCCTATGCCGACAGTCCGGACGTCGTCGCCACGCTGGGGCGCGCTGCTGCGTCGGGCCTTGCGGCGGGCGGTGTGCTTCCCGTGATGAAGCATATTCCGGGGCATGGCCGGACCGAGGTCGACAGCCATCTGGAGCTGCCATACGTGCGTGCCAGCCGCGCGGAACTCGAAAGCCACGACTTCCTGCCGTTCGCCGAGCTTGCCGATCTCCCGGCCGGAATGACGGCGCACATCCGCTACGAAACGCTCGATCCGGATCGCCCGGCGACGATTTCGCCCATCGTCATCTCGCAGATCATCCGTGGGGCGCTGCGCTTTGATGGTCTCCTGATGAGCGACGACATGTCGATGAAGGCGTTGCAAGGCGACATGGACATGCTGGCGCGCGCCGCGATCGACGCCGGCTGCGATCTCGCTCTCCACTGCAATGGCGACATGACCGAGATGCGCGCGATCGCATCGGGCGTGCCGGAACTGAAGGGTGAGAGCCTTCGTCGCGCAGAGCGCGCCCATGCGGTGATCCGGGACGGCGCGCGGGAGCCGGCCGGGGAGGGCATGCGCGAGGAGTTCGCATCGCTTCTTGCCCTCACGGCTTGAGCCGCAGGCAACGAGACGTTACGTCCCGCTTCTAGCGAAGGTCGTGCCGACCTTCCGCGCTGACAGGCGAGCGGGATGCGAACGGACACGACGGAGCGACGGGACCCGCGCGATGCCGGGCGAATGAAGACCGGCGTGAGCTTTGCCGCCGATCTCGAGTTCCGCTCCATCGGCTTCCGCGCGGCGGGGCGCACGATCCTCTCGGACATCGACATCCGGATCCACGCCGGTCAGATCCTGTGTCTTCTCGGCCCGTCGGGCTCCGGCAAGACCAGTCTCCTGCGCATCGCATCCGGCATCGAGCGTCAGACCGCCGGCCAGATCTTCATCGGTGGGCAGGAGGTTGCGGGTCCCGATCGTTTCGTGCCGCCCGAGCAGCGTGGCGTGGGGCTGATGTTCCAGGACTTCGCGCTGTTTCCGCACATGACGCTGGTCGACAACGTCCGTTACGGCCTTCGCAGCCTGCCGCGGGAGATGCAGCGCGAGACGGCGACGGCGGCGCTGAGGCGCGTCGGTCTGGAGCATCTGGCCGAGACCTATCCGCACAACTTGTCCGGCGGCGAGCAGCAGCGTGTCGCCATGGCTCGCGCGTTGGTCCCGCGTCCTCAAGTTCTGTTGATGGACGAGCCGTTCTCCGGTCTCGACAGCCGGCTGCGCGACGAGATGCGCTCGGAGACCGTGGCTATCCTGCGCGAGACGCGGGCAACGGCCGTGATCGTCACCCACGATGCCGAGGAGGCCATGCGGCTCGGCGATCGGATTGCTCTCCTTCGCGCAGGCCGGCTCGTCCAGTACGGCACGGGGCGCGAGCTCTACCGGCAGCCGGCAGATCTGTTCGCGGCGTCCTTCTTTTCGGAAATCAACGTCTTACCGGCATCGGTTCAGGGGGGCACGGTTGTGTGTCCGCTCGGTGCCGTCGCAGCTTCGCCACGATCGGATGGCACAGCGATGACCGTCGGACTGCGCCTCGAAGGCGTGCGTGTCTCGCCGGACGAGGGTTCGGTTCAGGCTCGCGTCGTTTCGCGGCAGTTCGTCGGCAGGTCTGACCTCCTGTCGCTCGCCGTCGACGGCTTCGATCGAAGGATCCGGGCGCGGATCAGGCCGGGTGATCTTCCCGATGGTGTGCAAGAGGTCTTCGTATCCGTTGATCCGCAAGAGGCTTTCGTGTTTGAAGGCTCGGGTGGATCGGCTTGAACCGGATCTCGGGCGCGCCGCGCTCATAGGAGACTAGTATGGGTAGCTTCAGCATCTGGCACTGGCTCATCGTTCTCGCGGTGGTGCTGCTCCTCTTCGGCCGTGGCAAGATTCCCGAGCTGATGGGCGACGTTGCCAAGGGCATCAAGAACTTCAAGAAGGGCATGGCGGACGAGGATACCGCGGTCGTTCAGGAGCGTCGGACGCTCGAGAATCGTGACGGCGAGCCGCTTGTCACCGAGACGCCCGTCGAAAAGTCGCGGATCTAAGGCCGCTGGCGGCGTTCCGGCGCCGCCACGCCTGATTCGGTGCCGCCATGCTCGATGTTGGTGGACTTGAACTTCTCGTCATCGCGATCGTGCTGATCGTGGTGGTTGGCCCGAAGGATCTCCCCATGATGCTTCGGACCTTCGGCCGTGTCACATCGCAGATGCGGCGAATGGCGGGCGATTTTCGAAAGCAGTTCGACGAGGCTCTTCAGGAGGCCGAGTTGGATGAACTGCGCAAGACCGCCCAGGACGTCCGCTCGCTCGACCCGCGCGAGAGCATCTCGAAGAACCTCAATCCGATCCGTGCGGTCGGCGATGAGATCCGGTCGTCGCTGCGGGCCGCCACCGCAGCGCCGGTGCCGCGCGTGCCGGAGCCTGGCGAGGCCGCCGTGCCGGCCGAGCCGCCAAGCGTGATGACGCCGATGTCCTCCAACCCGAATGGGGCAGCCGCGCATGTCGACCTCGCGCCCGTATCGGCTGACGGCGAGACGAAGGTCGCAGGCAACGTGCCGCCGACCGTGACGAAGGTCGAAGCGCCCGCGCGCGCCGGAGAGAATACGTGAAGCGTTCGGAAGCCGACATCGAAGCCTCCTCCGCTCCGCTGATCGAACACCTGATCGAACTGCGCCGTCGCCTGATCTGGGCGATCGCCGGCTTCTTCGGCATGTTCCTGATCTGCTTCTTTTTCGCGAAGCAGATCTTCAACATTCTCGTCGTGCCCTACCAGATCGCCAGCTCCTGGGCCGGGCTCGATCCAGCCGCGGTGGAGCTGATCTACACCGCGCCGCAGGAGTATTTCTTCACGCAGGTGAAGGTCGCGGCCTTTGGCGGTTTCTTTCTTGCCTTCCCGGTGATCGCGATCCAGGTCTACAAGTTCGTAGCGCCCGGCCTCTACCGCGACGAACGCGCCGCGTTCATTCCGTTTCTGGTCGCGACGCCGCTCCTGTTCCTGCTCGGCGCCCTTCTGGTCTACTTCTTCTTCACTCCGATGGTGATGTGGTTCTTCCTCTCGATGCAGCAGTCGGGGGACGGAAGCCACGCGGCGATCTCGCTTCTGCCGCGCGTTTCGGAATATCTGTCGCTGATCATGACGCTGATTGTGGCCTTCGGTCTGGTGTTCCAGTTGCCGGTGGTCTGCTCGCTGCTGGTGCGCGCCGGCATGGTGACGGCCGATGGTCTCGCCGACAAGCGCAAGTGGGCGATCGTGCTGGCGTTCATCGTGGCGGCGGTGCTGACGCCGCCCGATCCGCTGTCCCAGATCGGCCTTGCGATCCCGGCGATCATTCTCTACGAGGTCTCGATCATCACGGCACGGTTGATCGAAAAGAAGCGAGCCGAGCGCCTGGCGGAAGCGGAAGCGCAAACGGAGTGATGCTCCGGCTCCGGTCCGTCCCGCGCGGACTGGAGAGACATGCTCGACCTCAAATGGATCCGCGATAACCCGCAAGCTCTCGACGAGGCGTTGGAGCGCCGGGGCGCGGCTGCCGCCTCGCCCGAGGTGCGCCGCCTCGACGAGGCGCGCCGCGAGCATCTGCAGGTGCTCCAGGGCTGGCAGAGCCGCCGCAACGAAGCGTCCAAGGAGATCGGCAAGGCGAAGGCATCGGGCGATGCCGCGCGTGCCGACGCTGTGATGGCCGAGGTCGCCGATCTCAAGGCCAAGATCCAGGAAGGCGAACGGCAGGAGCGGCAGTTCGATGAAGAGCTGAACGGCTTCCTCGCGACGCTCCCGAATGCCCCCCTGGCCGATGTGCCGCGCGGCGCAGACGAGGCCGATAACGTCGAGGTTCGACGCTCCGGGCAGGAGCCTGCCTTCGCCTTCAAGCCGAAGGAACATTTCGAGCTCGGCGAAGCGCTAGGGCAGATGGACTTCGATGCCGCCGCCCGCATGTCCGGGTCGCGCTTCACGGTCCTGCGCGGCAAGCTCGCTCGCCTGGAACGCGCGCTCGGTCAGTTCATGCTCGACATGCACACCGGGGAATTTGGCTACGAGGAAGTCTCGCCGCCGCTCCTCGTGCGTGACGACGCACTCTTCGGTACCGGCCAGCTTCCGAAATTTGCCGAGGACCTGTTCCGGACAACCGACGGTCGTTGGATGATCCCGACCGCCGAGGTGTCGCTGACCAACCTCGTGCGCGAGCAGATCGTCGACGAGGCGAAGCTGCCCATGCGCTTCACCGCGCTGACGCCCTCGTTCCGCTCCGAGGCCGGGTCGGCCGGGCGCGACACGCGCGGCATGCTGCGCCAGCACCAGTTCTACAAGGCCGAGCTCGTGTCGATCACGACGCCGGAAACCTCGCTCGACGAACACGAGCGGATGACGCGGGCGGCCGAGACGGTTCTCGAACGGCTCGGTCTGCACTTCCGGACGGTCGTTCTCTGCACGGGCGACATGGGGTTCTCCTCCCAGAAGACCTACGACATCGAGGTCTGGCTGCCGGGGCAGGACGCCTTCCGCGAAATCTCCAGTTGCTCCGTGTGCGGAGACTTCCAGGCCCGGCGGATGAACGCCCGCTTCCGTCCGGCGGGCGAGAAGGTCGCGCCGCGCTTCGTCCATACGCTGAACGGGTCCGGTACGGCCGTCGGCCGCGCGCTGATCGCGATCATGGAAAACTATCAGACGGAGGCCGGCGAAATCCGCGTGCCGGAGGCGCTGCGGCCCTATATGGGCGGGCTCGAGATCATCGGCCGGGATTGACCATGCGCATTCTTCTGACGAACGACGACGGCATCCACGCGCCGGGCCTGAAGACGCTCGAGGCGATCGCGCGGCAGCTGTCCGACGACGTGTGGACCGTTGCACCGGAAACCGACCAGAGCGGACTGTCGCATTCGTTGACCCTGTCGTCGCCACTGCGGGTGCGCCGCGAGGGCGAGCGCCGTTTCGCGGTGACCGGCACGCCGACCGACTGCGTGATCATGGCCGCAAAGCACCTGATGCCGGAGGAGCCCGATCTCGTGCTCTCCGGGGTCAACGCCGGGCAGAACGTCTGCGACGACGTCAGCTATTCCGGTACCGTAGCGGGAGCGATCGAAGGGATGATGCTGGGTTTCCGCTCGATCGCCCTCAGCCAGACCTTCCGCGCCGACGGAGGGCGTGAGTTGCAGTGGGCGACGGCCGAGCGGCACGGCGCCGAAGTCATTCGCAAGCTGTTGGGTGTGTCGGCGCCCGAGGGAACGTTGTTCAACGTGAACTTTCCTGCCGTCGAGCCCGAGGCCGTACGCGGCACGAAGGTCACGCGGCAAGGCAAGCTCGACTACGCTCTCGGCATCGAAGAGCGTCACGACGGCCGCGGCCTGCCGTACTACTGGCTGAAGTTCGGTCGCCAGTCAGGACCGGAAATGGGAGGCTCCGATCTCGCCGCGTTGCGCGACGGGTTCATCTCGGTCACGCCGCTGCAGCTCGACCTCACGCACCACGCGCTGCGTGAGGAGATGCGTTCCGTCTTCGCCGCCGGCTGACCGGGCATGGACATGTCGGGCGACAGGGAAGGACTCGCGGCGCTCCTCATGCGCGTGCGCTCGGAGGATTTCGTCGCGGGTCGCCTCATGGAGGCGGTCGAGGCGATCCCGCGCCGACTCTTCGTGCCCGACGGCGTCGCCGACCCCTACGGCGAGCACACGTTCCCGCTGCCATGCGGTCAGACAATGCCGAGTGCGCGAACGGCGGTTCGTATCGCCGCGGCCCTCCGGGTGCAGCCCGAGCATCGTGTGCTCGAGATCGGCACCGGCAGCGGATACGTCACGGCGCTGCTTGCCCGTCTCGGCGTGCACGTCGTCACGCTCGAGCGTTACCGCACGCTGTCCTCGGCCGCCAACGAGCGGCTGCGCGCCTGCTCGCTCAGCAACGTGACGTTCCTTCAGGAGGACGGACGGGCGGGCTATGCCGAGGCCGCACCCTATGACCGGATCGTGGTGCATGGCTCGTTCGACGAACTGCCGAAGGCGTTCGTGGAGCAGATGGCGTCGGGTGCGATGCTCGTCGCCGCCATCGGGGCAGGGGACGGCGTCCAGCAGATCGTGCGTCATCATCGGCAAGGGAGCCGCTTCGAGCTGACACCCCTGTTTCCCATCCGGCTTCAGCCGCTGGAGATCGGAAAAGCGTCACTCCTGTAAAGGAATACCTCGCTTTCGCTCCTGCATTTAACCGGCGGGTAACATTAACGCGGTTGAATAGGCCAAGGTTGGTGAAGGCATGGGGATTGAGATGCGCACGCACGTTATGCGGCTTTTTCGGCAGAAGCTGATTCGCTCTGCCGCGCTGGTTTCGGTTGTCTCGATCACGGCAGGCTGCAGCGCCGATGCGACGCGGCTTCAGGACGGCTTCTACACGGGAGCGATCCCCAAGGCGCCGATCCAAAGCACGCAGGTTGCCGCCGCGCCCGTCGCCCCCGCCTATCAGGCACCCCAGCAGACATACGCCGCCGTCGAAACGCCGGCCGTCAGCCGTTCGTCGCTGCCGCCGCCGCCGGCTTCGTCCTACGGCAATGCGCCGACGGCCGCGTCCTCCTACCCCGCGCCGGCGCCCGTCCAGAGCGCCACGGCCGCCCCGATCGGCCAGGCTCAGGTCGCGCAGTCTTCAATGAGCCGGGCCGTGCCCGCTGCGTCTGGCTCGCGCTCTGCCAGCGTGACGGTCGAGTCCGGTGACTCGCTGCTCGGGATCGCCCGTCGCTCGGGCGTCAGCGTTGCTGACCTCCGTGCCGCCAACGGCCTCACCAACGACAACATCCGCATCGGCCAGACGTTGATGCTGCCGGGTGGTGCCTCCGCGCCAGCCGCCGCGAACACGCGTGTCGCCTCGCTTGGCGCGCCTCCGACGACGCTTCAGGCGCAGGCTGCCGCCATTCCGGCACCGCGCGCTGCTCCCGCCAACCGCCCGGTAGCGACCGCGACTCCGGCCGCTCCGGCCGCGGCGGCGCCGGCTCATGCCGCCGCGCAGGCCCCGAAGCCCGCACAGCCGGCCGTGGCCGCTGCGACCGCCGCTCCTGCGGCGCCGGCGGCACATGCCGCGCCGAAGGCGAGCGACACCGCCGTTGCCGCTGCCGCACCGGCCCCCACCACCACGGTCGCGAAGGAAGAGGAGAAGGAAGAGGCGTCGCTCGCGCCTGCCTCGACCGGCATCGACCAGTTCCGCTGGCCGGTTCAGGGTCGCGTGGTCAAGAACTTTGGCGATAAGGTCGGCTCGCGCCGCAACGACGGCCTGAACATCTCGGTGCCGCGCGGCACGCCGATCAAGGCGGCCGAGAACGGCGTCGTGATCTATGCGGGCGAGGGGCTGAAGGAGTTCGGCAAGACCGTGCTGGTGAAGCACGACAACGGCCTCGTGACGGTCTACGGCCACGCCGACGACATCCTCGTTCAGCGCGGCTCGACCGTGAAGCGCGGCCAGGAGATTGCCAAGGCGGGCATGACCGGCGATGCGGATGCCCCGATGGTGCACTTCGAGGTTCGCAAGGATTCTTCGCCGGTGAACCCGATGACCTACCTGCGCTGAGTTCGGCGCTTCTCGTTTCGACGGGACAAGGCCCCGGCGCACCGCGTCGGGGCCTTTTCTTTGGGATTCAGATGTCGAAACGCTTGCCGAGGCGGCCCGCAAGATCTTGCACGAACTGGTAGGCAACGCGGCCCGACCGGTTGCCGCGCGTCGTCGACCATTCCAGCGCCTCGGCTTGCCACTCCTCCGCCTCGACGCCCAGCCCGCCCTCGCGAACGTAGCCCGCGACCATCGCGAGATAGTCGTCCTGCGAACACTTGTGGAAGCCGAGCCAGAGTCCGAACCGGTCGGACAGCGAGACCTTCTCCTCCACGGCTTCGCCGGGATTGATCGCTGTCGACTGCTCGTTCTCCATCATGTTGCGGGGAAGGAGATGGCGCCGGTTCGACGTTGCGTAGAACAGGACGTTGGCCGGGCGTCCCTCCACGCCCCCGTCGAGTGCCGCCTTGAGCGACTTGTAGGACGTGTCGTCGTGATCGAACGACAGGTCGTCACAGAAGAGGAGGATCTGGAACGGCTGCATGCGCAGGGCCTGCATCAGAGCCGGCAGGTGGTCGATGTCCTCACGGTGGATCTCGATCAGCTTCAGGGGCGCGGCGTCCGCTCCTGCCTCGCGGTTGGACCATTCGTGAGCCGCCTTCACAAGGGACGACTTGCCCATCCCCCGAGCGCCCCAAAGCAGCGCGTTGTTGGCGGGAAGCCCGGCGGCAAAGCGTCTCGTGTTCTCCAGTAGGATCTCGCGCGAGCGGTCGATGCCGCGAAGAAGCTCGACGGGGACGCGGTTCACCTTCGGGACCGGCTGGAGCGTCGCAGGCGGCTGGAACACGAAACAGTCCGCCCTCTCGAGGTCGGCGGGAGGCGAGGGCGCAGGTGCGAGCCGCTCCAGCGCGTCCGCGATGCGGCGCAGAAGGATCAGCTGGTCGTTCTCGAGTGCGGTCACGGTCTCGCTATGTCCTTCTGAAGCCGCCGGAACGTGTGTTCACAGTCCGTTAGCCCGTGTTGCAATCGCGCCGACCGTTCGTATATTGCGGCCGACTTGTGAAGGGCGCGATCGCCCGTTTTCGTCCTGTCCTAGGAGTAGTTGATGTTCGTCACGCCGGCTTTCGCCCAGACCGCCGCCGCAGCCGGGGGGCCGGAGAGCATCCTCATCAGCATTCTGCCGTTCATCGCGGTCTTCGCGATCATGTACTTCCTGATCATCCGCCCGCAGCGCGGCGCGGCCAAGAAGCGCGACGAGATGCTGCGCAACATCCGTCGGGGCGACACCGTGGTCACCGGCGGCGGCATCATCGCCAAGGTAACCAAGGTCATGGACAACGGCGAACTCGAGGTTCAGATCTCGGAGCAGACCAAGATCCGCGTTCTTCAGTCGATGGTGGCGGACGTGCGGACCAAGGGCGAGCCGGTCGCCGCCAACACGAAATAACCTCTTTCGAGGTTGCATTCCGAAGGCCGGGGATTCTCGGCCTTCTTCGCGTCGATCCGCCGTTGGGCGGCAACGGGCGAGGGCGCAAGCCACTCGCCCCCTCGCCATGAATCGAGGACGTCATGCTTTACTTCTCCCGCTGGAAAACCGTCCTCATCTGGCTCGCGGTGGTCGCCGGCATCCTGTTCGCGATGCCGAACCTCCTCACGCAGTCCCAGCGGGACTCGCTTCCGGGATTTCTGCCCGATCGGCCGATGACGCTGGGTCTCGACCTGCAGGGCGGCTCCTACGTCCTCCTCGAGGTCGATCGTGCCTCGCTCGTCAATGACCGGCTGCAGAGCCTGCGCGACGACGTGCAGCTGTCGCTGCGCAACGCGAATGTGGGCTTTGCCAATCTCGCCGAGCGCGACGGCGGCGTCGTCTTCACGCTGCGGGACCCAACGCAGGGTGCGGCCGCGCGAACGGCCCTTCAGAACCTGACGTCGCCGGTATCGACGAGCCTTCTCGCGGGCGGGGCGGTCACCGAAACCGAACTGGCCGAGCCGGAGCCTGGCAACTTCCGGCTGACGCTCACCGAAGCCGGCATCAACTACCGCCTCTCGACCGCGGTCGCACAGTCGATCGAGGTGGTGCGGCGCCGCGTCGACGAACTCGGTACGACCGAGCCGGTGATCCAACGCCAGGGCCTCGACCGCATCATGGTGCAGGTGCCAGGCCTTCAGGACCCCGCTCGTCTGAAGGCGCTGCTGAATCAGACGGCTCGCCTGACCTTCCGTCTGGTCGACGTCAACAATTCGCCCGAGGCCGTGAAGGCCGGGCAGCAGCCGGTCCCCGCGGGCTCCGAGCTTCTCGAGACAAACGATACGCCGCCCGTTCCGGTTCTGGTGCAGCGGCAGGTGATGATCTCGGGCGAGAACCTCACCGACGCGCAGGCGGGTTTCGACCAACAGAACAACCAGCCCGTCGTCAACATTCGCTTCGATGCTCGCGGCGCTCAGCGCTTCGGCGAGGTGACTCAGCAGAATGTCGGCCGTCCGTTCGCGATCGTGCTCGACGACAAGGTGCTGTCCGCACCCAACATCCGCGAGCCGATCCTCGGCGGCCAAGCGCAGATATCCGGTAACTTCACCGTCCAGTCGGCCAACGACCTGTCGGTCCTGCTGCGCGCCGGTGCTCTGCCCGCAACGCTCGACATCATCGAAGAGCGTACGGTCGGGCCGGGCCTTGGCGCCGACTCGATCTCGGCCGGTCAGAATGCCGGCATCATCGGCGGCGTCTTTGTCATCGCCTTCATGTTCATCGCCTACGGCTTCCTTGGCATCATCGCCAACATCGCGCTTCTGGTGAACGTCATCATCCTGGTCGCGCTCCTCTCGGTGCTGGGGTCGACGCTGACCCTGCCCGGCATCGCGGGCATCGTGCTCACCATGGGCATGGCGGTGGACTCGAACGTTCTGATCTACGAACGCCTCCTCGAGGAGCGCCGAAACGGGCGGTCGGTCGTCCAGTCGATAGATGCCGGCTTCCATAAGGCGCTCGGGACGATCATGGACGCGAACGTCACGACGCTGATCGCAGCCGTGATCCTGTTCTTCCTTGGCTCCGGCCCGGTTCGCGGCTTTGCCGTGACGCTGGCCCTCGGCATCTTCACGACGATCTTCACGGCTCTGACGCTGACGCGCTGGATGGTGGCCTTCTGGGTGAAGAAGCGTCGCCCGAAGGAGGTGCCGAAGGGTTGGGTGTCCTTTGTGCCCCATGGCACGAACATCCGCTTCATGGCGATCCGCAAATGGGCCTTCGCGATTACGATCGGCCTGTCGATCGCCTCGATCGGCAGCCTCTTTGTCGGCGGCCTCAACTTCGGCATCGACTTCACGGGCGGCACGGTGCTCGAGGTGAAGTCGAAGGCACCGCAGGCGGACGTCGCGAAGATCCGTGAGGATCTATCGCCGATCATCGAAGGCGACGTCCAAGTGCAGGAGTTCGGCTCGACGCAGGACGTGCTGATCCGCTACGCCGTGCAGGAGCAGGACCTCCAAGCGCCGCAGACGAGCGTCAACGCCGTTCGCGCCTCCCTGCAGAATGACTACACATTCGAGCGTGTTGAGGTCGTCGGCCCGACGGTGTCCGGGGAACTCGCCTGGGCTGCGATCTTCGGCGTCGGAGCCTCGCTGCTTGCGATCGCCGCTTACGTCTGGGTCCGCTTCGAGTGGCAGTTCGCGATCGGCGCACTTCTTGCCACAGCGCACGACGTCGCCATGACGATGGGCTTCCTTGTGGTCTCGCAACTCGAGTTCAACCTGACCTCGATCGCCGCGCTGCTGACGATCGTCGGCTACTCGCTGAACGACACGGTCGTGGTGTTCGACCGCATCCGCGAAAACCTGCGCAAGTACAAGAAGATGCCGATCTCGGAGATCATCGATCGCTCGCTGAACGAGACGCTCTCGCGAACGATGCTGACCGCCGTGACACTCGTCCTTGCGCTGGTGGCCCTCTACGGCTTCGGCGGAGACGTGATTCGCGTCTTCGTGGCGCCGATGCTGGCGGGCGTGCTGGTCGGCGTCTACTCGTCGATCTTCATTGCGGCGCCCGTGCTGATCTACTTCAAGCTGCGTCCGGAGACGATCCGCGGCGGCGACCCGAAGGACGCGATGGAGGCCGACAAGAAGGCCCGCATTGGCAACACCCCGCGCGCTGGGCAGGCCTGACGTGAGCGGCGAAATCCGCGACGCGCATTATCCACGTCGCGCCCCGATCGATGCCTATGGCAACGGCGGATTCCGCTTCGCCGACATGTCCCACCGTGGATCGATCCTTTGCCTCCCCTCCGGCATCTACGGCTGGACGGCGACGGAGGAGCAGCCCTTCACCGGCGAGCGTCTGATGAAGGTCCTCGATGAAGCGACCGACATCCGCTTCCTGCTCTTCGGAACCGGCAAGGACATTCGGCGCCCGCCTGCGGCGCTGCTGACCCGCCTGCGGGACCGGGGCATCTCCTGCGACCCGATGTCGACGGGCGCAGCCGTGCGCACCTACAACATCATGTTGCTTGAGGGTCGCCCGGTCGCGGCCGCGCTCGTGGCCGTCGAATGACGCAGGACGGGCCGCGGAGCGCTGCGTATGCCGAGTGCGAGCGGATCGTCCAGGACGGTGATCCCGATCGGGCGGTGTCCGTCGGCTTTGCTGCGGAGGATCGGCGGGACGGACTATGGGCACTCTACGCCTTCGCCCACGAGACCGCCGCCATCCCCAATCACGTCAGCCAGCCGCTGCCGGGTGAAATCCGCTTGCAGTGGTGGCGTGACCGCCTGACGGCGAGCGATGCCGAGCCCGAGGCGGCCGGGCAGGGGTCGCCGGTGGCGACGGCCCTAATAGAGACCGTACGCCGCTACGATCTGCCGGTCGATGCGTTCGAGCGATATCTCGATGCGCGAATCTTCGACCTCTATTCCGACCCGATGGGCGATCGCCGCGAGTTCGAGGCCTATGCCGGAGAGACGCAGTCGGCGATCGTCATGCTTTCCGCGATGATCCTTGATCGGTCCGCGGCTCCCGCAGCCGCCGAGGCAGCGGGCCATGCCGGCGTCGCAGCCGGTGCGGCACTCGTCCTGCGAGATGCGGATCGTCATCGCGCCCGTCATCAGGTCTTCGTTCCCGCCGATATCCTCGGCGCAACGGGGCTCGATGCTTCGGGCTGGTTGAACGGCGGTCCGCCGACCGAGCCCGCACGGCAGGCGATGATCGCATTCGCGCAGGATCATCTGACGAAAGCGGACGCGCAGATCGGTCGGCTCGCAACGTCCGTGCGCCCGGCGCTGCTTCCCGCGCTCTATGCAGCCCATCGCGTCACGCGAAAGACGCCGTCCGCGACGGAACCTCTTCGCCGTCTCTGGTTCTACTGGCGAACGATGCGCCGCTAGGCGCGTCCCGGTCGAAGAAGAGTTCGAATATGCGTTCCAAAGCGTCCCGCCTCATCGGGCTGTTCCGCTCGCTCGTCGTGCGATCCGGTCGAGCTACGTTCCGTTTTCCCGCTGCCGCGCTCGCAATCGTGGCGATCGCTGCCATCGCGAACTGGGCCATCGCGAACGAGGTCGACGCGACGATTCCTCTCGGACGCTGGATTCTCGGCCTTGTCGCGGGCGCCGCGGCCTCCGTGGCCGCCACGCTGTTCGCAGAAAGCCGAGGGTCCAGCCTAGCGGTCGCGCGGCTTGCCGGATGTGCGGGTCTTGCCGCTGTGGGAGTCGCGGTCGGGTTCGCCCATCCCTTCCTGTTGAACGGTCCGGCGTTGACGCTCGCGGTGCTAACGGCCGTTCCGCTCGCGCCGTTTCTGGGCCGCGGTTCGTCACGCAGCTTCTGGGACTTCACGCTCTGGATCGCACTCGGGATCACGCTCGGGTGGTTCTCCGTCGTAGTCTTCCTGCTTGGGTTCACCGCCATCTTCGAGATGGTCCGCACGCTCTTCGGTGTCGGACTCACCGAGCGTGCCTACACCCATCTCTTTACGACCGGCCTGACCCTCGTCGGCCCGCTGTTCGCGCTGGGGAGAGTGCCGCAGCCCGACGCGGTCGCCTTGCAGGACCGGACAGGCGAGCGTCTCGAACGCGCCGTCCGCCCACTGTTCGAGTGGGTGACAGCGCCACTCGTGCTGGTCGCCAGCATGATCATTCATGTCTATGCGGCCAAAATCATCCTCACTGGCGATGTGCCGACGAATGAAATCGGCTGGATCGTCCTTCTCTACTCGGCTTTTGTGCTGTCGCTCCGCCTCGGGCTGGAGCCGTACCTCAATACGCTGGCGGCGCCCGCGCGCCTGTTCGCTCGAGTCTGGGCAGCCGCGGTGGTCGTACCGCTCTTTCTGTTTGCCTACGCGCTCTTTCTCCGTGTGTCGGGCGAGGGCTGGACGATTGAACGCTACTTCTCCGCCGCCTACGGACTCGCGGCCGGTCTTGCCGTCGTCCTGCAAATCGTTCCGCGCACGCGGTCCGACATCCGCACGATGGTCGCCGTTCTGCCCGTTCTCCTGACGCTCGCGACCTTCGGCCCCTGGGGCGTGGTCGCGACGGTCGCAAGGAGTCAGAGCGCGTTGATCGAGCGGGATTTTGGGACGCGTCTGCGCGGTGGTGCCGATGCCATCCAGACCCTCGACGGGCAGGAGCGTGACGTCCTTCTATCGCGGCTCGATGCGCTGGACGACGTGGACGAGGGAAGGCATTTCGCCGAGGCATCGGGCGTGCTCCCGGAGGTCGAACCCGACAAGCGGCTGGCGGAGATTCGCAATCTTCCATCCGTCGCGGCAATCCGCGAGGCCGATGCTTCGAGGTCGATCGATCAGAGCTTCGAAACCGATGACGTCTGGGATGTCGGCGGTTTCGATCGGGTTCTTCCCGTTTCAGCGACCGGCGTGGACGCTAGCGGCGACGGTTCGTCCCTTCGACTTGAAGGGACGCGACTGGTCCTCACCTATCGGGATCAGACGGACCGGTTCGACCTGACGTCTGAACTTCCCGCAAGCAGGGTGCGCAGCGCGGAAGGGCAGCTTCCGGCGCTCGTCGTAGACCTGAGGTCCGCGGAAGGACGCACGATCCGGCTGCGGGTCGTGCATCTAAGATGGAGTCCGCAGGGCGAACTCGTCTGGCTGCAGACGGCTGTGGCCCTGCGACATGGCGAATGGGCAAGCCTTCGCTGAACGCCGGTTGCGGCGCTACTCCGCTGCCACCGGAAGCCTATCCGGCTCGGCGCCGAGCCAGGCGCTGAAGTCCGCGAGCGCCCGCCTTGCCATAGCTCGCTTCTTGGCGATCGTCTTTTCCTTGCCGCGTAAGCGCTTGCCCTCCTCGCGCGGGACTTCGACCGGCGGAAACAGGCCGAAATTGACGTTCATCGGCTGGAACGAGCGCTTGCCGCCTTCCTCGTCGCTCGCGAGGTGGCCCCCGGTGATATGGGCAAGAAGAGCGCCCATCGCGGTCGTCTGCGGCGGCGGAGCGACGACCTGCCCTCGAGCCTCCGCAGCCGCGAAGCGTCCCGCCATGAGACCGACGGATGCCGATTCGACGTAACCCTCGCAGCCGGTGATCTGTCCGGCGAACCGCAGGCTCGGCCGCTGCTTCAGCCGCAAGGTGCCGTCGAGCAACGTCGGCGAGTTGAGGTAGGTGTTGCGATGCAATCCGCCGAGACGGGCGAACTCGGCGTTCTCCAAACCCGGGATCGTTCGGAAGACCCGAACCTGGTCGGCATATTTCAGCTTCGTCTGGAAGCCGACCATGTTGTAGAGCGTGCCGAGTGCATTGTCCTGGCGAAGCTGAACGACCGCATAGGCCTTCACCGTTGGATTATGCGCGTTGGTCAGCCCCATCGGCTTCATCGGGCCGTGGCGAAGCGTCTCCGGCCCGCGCTCGGCCATCACCTCGATTGGAAGGCAACCATCGAAGTAGGGAGTGCCCTCCCACTCGCGGAACTCGGTCTTGTCGCCTGCGACCAGCGCGGCGACGAAGGCCTCGTACTGCTCGCGGTCCATCGGGCAGTTGATGTAGTCCTTGCCCGTTCCGCCCGGCCCGACCTTGTCGTAGCGTGACTGGAACCAGGCCGTGTTCATGTCGATCGTGTCGAAATGGACGATGGGCGCAATCGCATCGAAGAAGGCCAGCGCATCGGCGCCCGTTTCCGCTCGAATGGCTTCGGCAAGACGCTCTGCGGTCAGGGGACCGGTCGCAATGATGGTCGAGCCCCATTCGGCGGGCGGCAGCGTGCCGATTTCCTCGCGGACGACGGTGACGAGGGGATGAGCCGCGAGAGCTGCCGTGACGGCTTGCGCGAACCCCTCACGATCGACCGCGAGCGCGCCACCGGCCGGAACCTGATGTGCGTCCGCGCAGCGCATGATCAACGAACCTGCCAGCCGCATTTCGGCATGGAGCACGCCGACGGCGTTCGTCTCGGCGTCGTCGGAACGGAACGAGTTGGAGCAGACGAGTTCGGCGAGGTCGTCCGTCTTGTGCGCGTCGGTTCCGCGCCTGCCCCGCATCTCGTGCAGAATGACGGGAACGCCGCATTCGGCCAATTGCCAGGCGGCTTCGGAGCCGGCGAGCCCGCCGCCGACGATGTGAATGGGATCGTTTGCCATGGCGCTTGATACCATTCGCGGCGCGTTCACGAAACACCCCCAAACGACGACACCCGCCGGGGGAGGACCGGCGGGTGTCGTGAGTCAGCCTGCGAGTGGGAGGAGGAGATCGCAGGCGCTGATCCGCTCGGGCCCTATGGAAGGAGAATGGGCCGTCGCGAAAGGGGAGGCTGTCTTAGCGGGTCGCCTGACGGGCGAGCGTGCGGATGTCGGAGCGGGCGATGCCGAGGTCGGACAGCTCCCGGCTTGAGAGCCGGTTGAGCTCGGCGCAGGTCTCGCGATAACGGCGCCAGTTGTTGTAGGAGCGGACGATGTTCATGGTTCTGCCGATGGCTGATACGTTGTGACTGGGAAGCTCGGACCCATTCGCCTCGCTTCGATGCAAGGGATATAATCGGTTTAGACCGACCGAGTTAGGCAGTTGATCGCATGGCAGCCTTGCGGATTGTGCAACGCACAATCTGCGAAGGTCGGACGATGGGTAGAAGTTTATTAACTGTTCGGTGCAGCGATGCGGGCGGTGTCGAACGCGGAGTGTTCCGCTGAACATCGGGCGTCGACGTTTTCGCCTTGGCTGTGCCGGACGCTCGATGCTATAGCGGCCCGGCGTGCTTCGCAGGCCGGGCGCGCAGGCGTGCGGGTGTGGCGAAACTGGTAGACGCACTAGATTTAGGTTCTAGCGCCAAAAGCGTGGGGGTTCGAGTCCCTCCACCCGCACCACGTTCATATTCCGATTCAAACGGCCTTCGACCTCGGTCATACACGACCGGGTGGTCTCGTGGCGTTCCGGCCACACCATAGGATTGAAGACGCGATATAGAGGATGTTCCAATTCGCTACGGAACGAGCCCTGATGCCGCAACTGGCCGCGCTGACATCGCTTCGCTTCTTCGCGGCTCTTTCCATTGCGATCTTTCACTTGCAAGGCATCGGGTTCGGCGCTCCGTACGAGCCCCTAGCGCTCGGCGTCAGCTTCTTTTTCGTCCTGTCGGGTTTTGTCCTGACCTATGCCTATGGCGGAAGGGGCGATGTGAAGTTGCGGTCGTTCTTCGTCAACAGGCTTGCTCGCATCTGGCCCGCGCACCTCGTCACCGCGGCGGTCGCCTTGGCCTTCTTTCACTCCGGCATGATTTACAGTGCGGACTGGTATCCGTACGTCCTCACGAATCTCTTCATGCTTCACGCCTGGGTTCCGACCTCGGGCCATGTGTTCTCCCTCAACGCCGTCACTTGGAGCATCTCAGCCGAAATGGCGTTCTATGCGGCCTTCCCACTTGTGCTGATGACGCGAAAGCCGCTGGTGTTATTCGGCGCGGTTCTCGGGGCCACGATCGCAAGCGTGGTGATGCCTGACTACGGACCGGTGCTCGGTCGTACAGACATGTGGGCGCTCTCCCCACAGGTGTTTATTCAGCAGTCGCCGATGGTCCGCTTCGTCGAGTTCGTAGCCGGCGTCATGGTTGGCCGGCTATGGCTTGTGGGCTGGCGAATGCCTTTAGGCGACACGTGGATGACCGTGGTCGAAATCTTGGCACTCGGTGCGGTGTTTGCGTTCGGGGTAACGGCCCTGACGGTCCGAGGGGCGTTGGGCATTCAATTGCGGGAGCTTGGACTTTGGTACAGCCAGTCGGGTGGTTTCGTCTGGTTCTGTCTGCTGGTCTTCGTCTTCGCGCATCAGGATGGCGCAATCTCTCGCGCTCTCGGTCACCCGACCCTAGTACTGCTGGGGAAGGTGAGTTTCTCATTCTACATGGTCCACTTGCTCGTCATGATGTGGGCACAGCGTGAGAACTGGGTTGCACAGTTCGGTTACGGCGGAGCCGGGTTCGCCATCACAGTCTTGAGTGCGGGCGCCGCCTTCGCGTTATGGTACTTCGTTGAAGTGCCTGCACAGCGGCTCCTGACTGCACGCGCGAGGGTGATCCTTGCGAAGCCGGCCTGAATTGCGATTGTCTGAGCGCGCCGCAGCCGTTTGTAGTAGGTCCGTTAGGGGCCTGTTATGCTTCGACCCATTCGCCCATGCCTCTTGATCCCCTAAGGGTGCTCAACTAAAAGGCCGGGATGGCCGGGTGGCGGGTGTTGCGTTCCGACAGCCCGCGGCGTTCAGGTCCGGTTCTTCCGGCCCGCGCCTGCTCGGCAACAACGAGATTCAATCAGGATCGGCGGCGGGTCTCAAGGGCCGCCGGTCGAGACCATGAAGGGTTGACGATGCAGGTTAGGGAAACCAAGGCCGAAGGCCTGAAGCGCGAGATCGAGATCGTCGTGCCGGCGTCCGATCTGGAAGCGCGTCTGCAGACTCGCCTCTACGAGATCAAGGATCAGGTCAAGCTCAAGGGCTTCCGCCCCGGCAAGGTGCCGATGAGCCACATGCGCAAGTCGTATGGCCGCTCGGTCATGGCCGAGATCGTCAACCAGATCATCAACGAGACGCCGCGCTCGGTGATTGCGGAGCGCAACGAGCGCTCGGCGATGCAGCCCGAGATCCAGATGACCGAGGACGAGGGCGAGGCCGAAAAAGTGCTGCGCGGCGAGAGCGACTTCCGCTTCACCGTCGCCTACGAGACCCTCCCGTCCTTCGACCTGAAGGAGACGGACGGCATCAAGATCGAGCGTCCGGTCGTCGAGATCGGCGACGACGAGGTCGAGGACCAGGTCAAGCGCATCGCCGAGAGCGCCCGCACCTACCAGCCGAAGGACGGCGCTGCCGAGAACGGCGACCGCGTCACGATGGATTTCGTCGGCAAGGTCGACGGCGAGGCGTTCCAGGGCGGATCGGCCGAGGACTCCAACCTCGTGCTCGGCTCGGGCCAGTTCATCCCGGGCTTCGAGGATCAGCTGGTCGGCGTGAAGGCCGGCGACGAGAAGACCGTCAACGTCAAGTTCCCCGAGGACTACGGTGCCGCTCATCTCGCCGGCAAGGACGCCGAGTTCGCGGTGACCGTGAAGGCCGTTGCGGCGCCCGACGCGATGGAACTCGACGACGAGCTCGCCAAGAAGCTCGGCCTTGAGTCGATTGCTCGCCTGCGCGAGATCGTTCGCGGCCAGATCGAGAGCCAGTTCGGCCAGGCGACGCGCCAGAAGGTGAAGCGTCAGCTCCTCGACCAGCTCGATGCCGAATACTCGTTCGAGCTGCCGGAGAAGCTCGTCGAAGCCGAGTTCAACAACATCTGGAATCAGGTGTCGCGCGAGCTCGAGCAGAGTGGCAAGAGCTTCGAGGACGAGGACACGACCGAGGAGAAGGCGCGGGCTGAGTACCGCAAGCTCGCCGAGCGTCGCGTTCGTCTCGGTCTCGTCCTCTCGGAGATCGGCGAGAAGGCCGGCGTGACGGTGTCGGATGAGGAACTGCAGCGCGCGGTGATCGACCAGGTCCGTCAGTACCCAGGCCAGGAGCAGCAGGTCTACGACTACTTCCGCAAGACGCCGGAAGCGATCCAGAGCCTGCGCGCCCCGATCTACGAAGAGAAGGTCGTCGATCACCTCCTGTCGACGGTCGCCGTCACCGACAAGACCGTGAGCAAGGACGAACTCATGAAGGACGACGAGGACGAGCTGTCCTCGGCCGCCTGATTTCGAGTAGCGTCGCATTGGAGGCCGCCCATCGGGGCGGCCTTTTTTGTTTGCGCCTGCGAGGAGAATACCACCATCGCCATGGCATGGTCGCATCCGGACTCTAGTTCGGGTGGCGAACCCCCCGGGCGCCCGATTTTGAGCCGCTCCGGCGAAGACCCATGCCCGCCACGGACCGGAGCTCCATGATCCGACACACCGGTGCTCGAGCGCTGCTTCTCGCGCTTTGCTTCTTGCTCGCCTCAATGATCGCGTCGCAGCCGATCATGGCGCAGACATCGACCCTGCTTCCTTCGCTTCCTTCATCATCCTCCGGCTCCCAGAGTGGCGAAGGAACCGTCAGCGCCGACCAGCGGGAGGGGATCGACGACCTTATCCGCATCCTTGAGACGGAGGCGACACGCAACCGGCTGATCGAGACGCTGAAGGCGAGTGCCTATCAGGCGCCGGAGAAGTCGGCCGCTTCCGAGACCCCGGTTCTCTCCGGCGACGGCGATCTCGCCCAGTCCGTGCCGGCTCATCTCGCGTCCTACACCCGATCGGCCGTCGCGGCTCTCCAGGACGGTACGACAGAGATCGCAGGTCTGATCGCTCAGGCGGGCACCTTCCTGTCGGGTGCGCAGGCCATCAACCTGCCTCGGGTCTGGCAGGCGATCCTCCCGGTGTCGACGATCGCGATTGCGACGCTGCTCGCGCTCGCCGTCGTGTCATGGCCGCGACGCCGGCTTGTCGAATGGCTCGGCACAAGGGCGAAGCCCAAGGCGCCCGTGTTGCGATTGTTTCTTGCCGCCGTCGCCATGCTGGCCGACGCGCTCACGGTCATCATCGCCGTCGCGGCCGGCCATGCCACGTCGCTGGTGCTGTCTGGTGGTCCGCCCGACATCAACGAAGCTCTGTTCCTGAACGCATTCGCTCTGACCGAACTCGTCAAGGTTGGTCTCGCGGCCTTCGTCGCGCCTTTCAATCCGCCGCTCCGTCTGACGCCCTTCAGCGATGGTCAGGCGCGATACTGGTATCGGCGATTGGCGCTGGTGATCACGCTTCTCGGCTACATCTTCCTGTTCGTTGCGCCGGTGGTCCAGTCGATCTCCAGCATCGCCGCCGGCAACGCCGTCCGCTTCCTCGTAGTCACGGTCGCGTATCTGTTTACGCTCTGGCTGGTTCTGGCGAACCGGGAGCGGGTGAAGAAGCGGTTGCAGCGCGCCTATCGGGAAGGCGCCCGAAATCCGCAGGCGCGGGTTCATCACCTTCTCGGACAGCTCTGGTGGCTTCTGGCGGCGTGCTTCATCAGCGCGCTCTTTGCCCTTTGGATCAGCAGCCCGCGCAACGGCTTCCAGTTCATGCTCGCGGCTTCGCTGATGTCGATCGCGGCGATGGCGATCGGTGGACTGGTCGTATCCATCCTGACGAAAATCATCGCGCGAGGCATCCGCGTCTCGGCTGGGACAAGCGAGCGCTTTCCGCTTCTGGAACGCCGTATCAACGGCTTCATCCCAAAACTCCTCCTGATTCTCCGGATCATCGTGATCGCGGCGGTGATCGCGGTCATTCTGCATGCCTGGTCGATCATCGATCTGGAAACATTCGCTTCCAGTGACGTTGGTCGTCGGATGATGAGCGCGTTGGTCGGAGCCTTGGTGATCCTGACCGTCGGCTTCGGTATCCACCTCGTCTTTTCATCGTGGGTCGAATACCGCCTCAATCCGAACTTCGGTTCGGTGCCGACGGCGCGGGAGCGCACTCTCCTGTCGCTGTTCCGAAACGCGCTGACGATCGCGCTGGCGTTGATCGTCATGATGCTGGTGCTCTCGCAGATCGGCATCAACATCGCGCCGCTCCTCGCAGGTGCCGGCGTCGTCGGCCTCGCGGTCGGTTTCGGTGCGCAGAAGCTCGTTCAGGACATCATCACCGGCGCTTTCATCCAGATCGAGAATGCACTGAACGAGGGCGATGTCGTCCAACTCGGTTCCGTGTCCGGTGTCGTCGAGAAGCTGACGATCCGCTCGGTCAGCCTCCGATCCCTCGATGGCACCTACCATCTCATTCCCTTCTCGTCGGTCGATCAGGTCGCCAACATGACGAAGGACTTCTCGAACTTCGTCGCCGACGTCTCCGTCGCCTACCGGGAGAAGGTGGACGAGGTGAAGACGGTGATGCTGGACGCCTTCGATCGCGTACGGCAGTCGCCGGAAGGGACCAGCATCATCGCCGACTTCGAGATGCTCGGCGTGGAAACGCTCGGCGACAACGCCGTCGTGGTTCGCGGCCGCGTCAGGACCCTGCCGGGCAAGCAGTGGGGGATCGGTCGGCTTTACCGGGAAGTCATCAAGGAACTGATGGACGAGCGCGGGATCGAGATTCCGTTCCCGCAGACGACCGTCTGGTTCGGTGAGACGAAATCGCACGAGGCGCCGCCCTTGCGCCTCGCGGGGGTGACTGCGGTCGAGCCGGCCGGCGGCGTGCCGCCGATTGACGATCCTGCGGCGGCGTCTGCGACGCCGACCGATCCGTCCAAGCTGAAGACCGTCACGAGAAACTTCGATGGTACCATCATCCCGCCGGACCCGAAGGAAGACCACGACGACGACGGAGATCCGTCCCGCTGAGGGCAGGGCTCGCGCGGGGCTGCCGGGGTTCGGGGCGCCTTCTTGCGCAGGCCGCCCCGCGCGCCCTATCTAGGCAAGCGGAATACCGAGCCTGATTCGACCGACACGGCGTCGGCCAGCCCCTTCACGAGAGACCACCATGAAGCATCCCGTCGAGACCATGATGAACCTTGTTCCGATGGTCGTCGAGCAGACGAACCGGGGCGAGCGGGCCTATGACATCTTTTCCCGTCTCCTTAAGGAGCGCGTGATCTTCATCACGGGCCCGATCGAGGACGGCATGGCGACGCTCGTCTGCGCCCAGTTGCTGTTCCTCGAGGCCGAGAACCCGAAGAAGGAGATCGCTCTCTACATCAACTCGCCGGGCGGCGTGGTGACGTCGGGCATGGCGATCTACGACACCATGCAGTTCATCAAGCCGGCCGTCTCGACGCTCTGCATCGGCCAGGCCGCGTCGATGGGCTCGCTGCTTCTCTGCGCCGGTCACAAGGACATGCGCTTCGCGACGCCGAACGCCCGAATCATGGTCCACCAGCCGTCGGGCGGCTTCTCCGGTCAGGCGTCGGACATCGAGCGTCACGCGCTCGATATCATCAAGCTGAAGCGCCGGCTCAACGAGGTCTACGTCCAGCACACGGGCCAGGATTACGAGACCATTGAACGCACGCTGGACCGTGACCATTTCATGACGGCGGACGAGGCCAAGGATTTCGGTCTGATCGACAAGGTTCACTCGACCCGCGAGGCGGTCGAGGCGGCCATCTCGTCCTGACGTGAGACGCGCAACCGTCCTTGAAGTCGCCACGAGGCGGGCTTAGCCTTTCAGGCTCGCCTCTCTTAAGCGTCGATCAAGGATAGCGTCGCTAGACTGTCACGGATGCGAGAGGGCCCGAGGCCGGAACCGCGTCCGCGGCGGGCGGTTGCTTTGTTCGCGGTGCAGCATAGGATGAGTCACGGGTCACTCGACCTATCTCCGGACCTCCACGTCCGAGGTACGGAACGGAAGGAAGAACGATGAGCAAAGTGAGCGGCGGCGACAGCAAGAACACGCTCTACTGCTCTTTCTGCGGAAAGAGCCAACACGAAGTCCGCAAGCTGATCGCCGGGCCGACGGTCTTCATCTGCGACGAGTGCGTCGAGCTCTGCATGGACATCATCCGGGAGGAGAACAAGTCCTCCATGGTGAAGTCCCGCGAGGGCGTTCCGACTCCGCAGGAGATCATCAAGGTCCTCGACGACTACGTCATTGGCCAGTCCTTCGCCAAGAAGGTTCTGTCGGTCGCGGTCCACAACCACTACAAGCGCCTCGCGCACGCGTCGAAGAACAACGACGTGGAACTGGCGAAGTCCAACATCCTGCTGATCGGCCCCACCGGCTGCGGCAAGACGCTGCTCGCCCAGACGCTCGCCCGCATCCTCGACGTGCCCTTCACCATGTCGGACGCGACGACGCTGACCGAGGCCGGTTACGTCGGCGAGGACGTCGAGAACATTATCCTCAAGCTCCTGCAGTCGGCGGACTACAACGTCGAGCGCGCGCAGCGCGGCATCGTCTACATCGACGAGATCGACAAGATCAGCCGCAAGTCCGACAACCCGTCGATCACGCGTGACGTGTCGGGCGAGGGCGTGCAGCAGGCGCTTCTGAAGATCATGGAAGGGACGGTCGCGTCCGTGCCTCCGCAGGGCGGCCGCAAGCATCCGCAGCAGGAGTTCCTGCAGGTGGATACGGCCAACATCCTGTTCATCTGCGGCGGCGCCTTCGCCGGCCTCGACCGCATCATCTCGGATCGCGGCCGCAAGACCTCGATCGGCTTCGGCGCCAATGTCGAGAGCCCCGAGGATCGCCGCACGGGCGAGCTCTTCCGGAAGGTCGAGCCCGAGGATCTTCTGAAGTTCGGGCTCATCCCCGAGTTCGTCGGCCGTCTGCCGGTTCTGGCGACGCTCGAGGACCTCGACGAGCCGGCGCTCGTGCAGATCCTGGTCGAGCCGAAGAACGCGCTGGTGAAGCAGTACCAGCGCCTGTTCGAGATGGAGAACGTCGAGCTCTCGTTCCACGACGACGCGCTGAAGGCGATCGCTCGCAAGGCGATCGAGCGCAAGACCGGCGCCCGCGGCCTCCGTTCCATCATGGAGTCGATGCTGCTCGACACGATGTTCGATCTGCCGACGCTGGAAGGCGTGCAGGAAGTCGTAATCTCGGAAGAGGTCATCGATGGGAACGCGCGGCCGCTCTACATCTACTCGGACCGCAAGGACGAGAAAGAGACCGCGAGTGCCTGACGCACGTTCCAGCCGGATCATCTGAGCTTATCGAGCCCGCTCCGGAGCGCCGGGGCGGGCTTAACTTTTGTAAGAGGCGGTTCGCCGACCGCACCGTTCACCATCGAAGAGCCTGCGGCCGGGTGCCACGGGTTGAACGGAGCGAGAACGGCGACCACATTGCAGTTGCGAAAAGGCCTTTCGATCCGGCGCCAATTGGGCCGATCCGAAAGGGCCTCCGGCGGCTCATGCCGCAGAAAGGACAAGCATGTCAGACCCGACGTTCAAAGCCGACGCGCCTGCCGAGGCCGGTCAGTACCCGGTCCTGCCGCTCCGCGATATCGTGGTGTTCCCGCATATGATCGTCCCGCTCTTCGTGGGGCGCGAGAAGTCCATCCGGGCTCTCGAAGAGGTCATGGGCGCCGACAAGCAGATTCTCCTGGCGACGCAGAAGAACGCGGGCGACGAGGATCCGGCGCCCGACGCGATCTACGATCTCGGCACGCTCGCCAACGTTCTCCAGCTCCTGAAGCTCCCCGACGGCACTGTGAAGGTGCTGGTCGAGGGCGTCTCTCGCGCGAAGATTTCGGGCTTCACCGACCGCACAGACTGGCACGAGGCGAACGCCACGATCGTCCCGGAGGTCGAGGATGACGCGGTCGAGGTCGAGGCGCTGGCCCGCTCGGTGATCTCGGAGTTCGAGAACTACGTCAAGCTGAACAAGAAGATCTCGCCCGAGGTCGTCGGCGCTGCCGGCCAGATCGACGACTACTCCAAGCTCGCCGACACGGTCGCGTCGCATCTCGCCATCAAGATCCCCGAGAAGCAGGAGATGCTCGGGATCGTCAGCGTTCAGGAGCGCCTTGAGCGCGCCCTCAGCTTCATGGAGTCCGAGATTTCGGTGCTTCAGGTGGAGAAGCGCATCCGCTCGCGCGTCAAGCGCCAGATGGAGAAGACGCAGCGCGAGTACTACCTGAACGAGCAGATGAAGGCGATCCAGAAGGAGCTTGGCGACGGCGAGGAAGGCCGCGACGAGCTCGCCGAGATCGAGGAGCGCATCAAGAAGACGAAGCTCTCCAAGGAAGGCAAGGAAAAGGCCTCGGCTGAGCTGAAGAAGCTGCGGCAGATGAGCCCCATGTCGGCCGAGGCGACCGTGGTGCGCAACTACCTCGACTGGCTGCTCGGCCTGCCGTGGGGCAAGGCGTCGAAGGTTCGCATTGACCTGAAGAAGGCCGAGGAGATCCTCGAGGAGGAGCACTACGGCCTGGACAAGGTCAAGGAGCGGATCGTCGAGTATCTGGCCGTGCAGAGCCGTCAGGCGAAGCTGAAGGGCCCGATCCTGTGCCTCGTCGGCCCTCCGGGCGTCGGCAAGACGTCGCTTGCGAAGTCGATCGCCCGGGCGACCGGCCGCGAGTATGTCCGCATGGCGCTCGGCGGCGTGCGCGACGAGGCCGAGATCCGCGGCCATCGCCGGACCTATATTGGCTCCATGCCCGGCAAGGTCATCCAGTCGCTCAAGAAGGCGAAGCGGAACAACCCGCTCTTCCTGCTCGACGAGATCGACAAGATGGGCCAGGACTTCCGCGGCGATCCGTCGTCGGCGCTGCTCGAGGTGCTCGATCCGGAACAGAACGCGACGTTCATGGATCACTATCTCGAGGTCGAGTACGACCTCTCGTCGACGATGTTCGTGACGACGGCTAATACGCTCAACATCCCAGGTCCGCTGATGGACCGCATGGAGTTGATCCGGATCGCCGGCTACACGGAGGACGAGAAGATCGAGATCGCGAAGCGGCACCTCCTGCCGAAGGCGATCAAGGATCACGCGTTGCAGCCGCACGAGTTCTCGGTCAGCGAGGACGCGCTGCGCGACATCGCCCGTCGCTACACCCGCGAGGCCGGCGTGCGCTCCTATGAGCGCGAGCTGTCCAAGCTGGCGCGAAAGGCGGTGACGAGCATCCTCAAGGGTGAGGTGACCAAGGTCGAGGTGACGGCGGCCAATCTCGCCGACTATCTCGGCGTGCACCGCTATCGATACGGCGAGGCCGAGGCTGAGGATCAGGTCGGCGTGGTGACGGGTCTGGCCTGGACCGAGGTCGGCGGCGAACTGCTGACGATCGAAGGCGTCATGATGCCTGGCAAGGGCAAGATGACGGTGACGGGCAACCTGAAGGACGTGATGAAGGAGTCGATCTCGGCTGCTGCCTCCTATGTCCGCAGCCGCGCCATCGAGTACGGCATCGAGCCGCCGCTCTTCGACAAGCGGGACATCCACGTCCACGTGCCGGAGGGTGCGACGCCGAAGGACGGCCCGTCCGCCGGTATCGCTATGGCCACCGCCATCATCTCGGTGATGACGGGCATCCCGGTTCGGCGCGATATCGCCATGACCGGCGAGGTCACGTTGCGGGGCAGGGTGCTGCCGATCGGCGGCTTGAAGGAGAAGCTGCTTGCGGCTCTTCGCGGCGGAATGACCAAGGTTCTGATCCCGGCCGAAAACGCCAAGGATCTGGCCGACATTCCGGACAACGTGAAGAACAACCTCGAGATCGTTCCGGTCTCCCGGATGGGCGAGGTGCTCCAGCACGCGCTGGTTCGCATTCCGCAGCCGATCGAGTGGACCGAAGAGGATGCCGCGGCTCACCTCGCCAAGCAGAAAGATGATTCGCAGGGCGCCATCGCGCACTGAGGTCTCCGGCACGGTCAAAAACGCTCAGAATGCCGCCCTCCGGGCGGCATTTTTCGTTCGGGGCCCTTGTTTTGGTGGGTTTGGGACCATCTCGACCTTGAAGGCCGACCATCTTTTCCGCAGTGTACCTCACCGAGTCGGTGCGACTAATTCAACGCTGGAGACTGTGTATGAACAAGAACGAACTCGTCGCCGCGGTGGCGGACAAGTCCAAGCTTTCGAAGCAGGATGCCACCACTGCCGTCGATGCCGTCTTCGACGCGCTGCAGGACGCCATGGCCAAGGGCGACGACGTGCGCCTCGTCGGCTTCGGCACGTTCTCCGTTTCCCACCGCGCGGCATCCAAGGGCCGCAACCCGTCGACGGGCGCCGAGGTCGATATTCCGGCCCGCAACGTCGCCAAGTTCACCCCGGGCAAGGGCCTGAAGGACGCTGTGAACGTCGAGGCCGCGCCGAAGGCGAAGGCCGCCAAGGCTAAGTAAGTTTTCGATATCGTTGGGAGCGCCCTGCGGCGCTCCCATTTTTGAGACTGAAAGTCGGCAGCTCACACGACGGCGGCCTGCGCTTCGGTTCGTTTCCCGGTCGCAGCCCATGTGCTGCGGCGGTCCCCTTCGATGCGAGCGAGTTGCCTATGCGGCTGGACGATCCCCACCTGTCGGAGATCGTGGCGCTGCGGCGCACCCTTCATTCGGACCCCGAGGTCTCGAACAACGAAGTTCGTACCGCTCGGGCGCTCGCGGAATACCTCGGTCAGTGTGAGCCGGACGAGCTTCTCACCGGTCTAGGCGGGAATGGCGTTGCCGCGACATTTCGAGGTGGCAGCGAGGGACCGACCGTCCTGCTGCGATCCGAACTCGATGCGCTTCCGATCCAGGAAATTGGAGATCGATCCCACCGGTCTCGGCGCGACGGAGTAGGGCACCTTTGCGGCCATGATGGCCACAGCGCCATCCTTGCCCTCTTCGCCCGACGGCTTGCCGAGCGACGGCCCGAGCGAGGCCGGGTCATACTCCTATTTCAGCCTGCCGAGGAAACGGGTGAGGGCGCTGCGCACGTCATCGAGGATCCCCGCTTTTCCGCCATTCGGCCGGACTTCGCCTTCTCCCTACACAATCTTCCGGGGCTGCCGCTCGGCGAAGTCGCTCTTCGTGACGGGCCGGTCAACTGCGCGTCCCGTGGCCTGCGCATCGTTCTAACGGGGCGCACGGCGCACGCTTCAATGCCATGGGACGGCGTTTCCCCCCGGACGGCACTGACGCATTTGCTGGAAGTGCTGCCGGAACTGAGCCGTGGACGCGAGTTGGATGATGCCTTCAGACTGGTGACGGTCACGCATGCCCGCCTCGGCGAGGCGGCATTCGGCATCGCACCCGGACACGCGGAGATATGGGCGACGTTGCGCACGCTGCGGGACGGTGGGATGTCGGACTTGTGCGGCGACGCCGAGGCGCTGGCAAAGCGGGCGGCCGCCGGGCACGGCCTTTCGATCGATATCAGCTACCACGATGTCTTCCGGCACTGCGAGAACCACCCGGATGCAGTGCGCATCCTGCGCGCGGCATTGGATGCGCAGGGCGTGCCTCACTCGCCGGGGCAGCCGATGTATCCGTCGGAGGATTTCGGCCGGTTCGGCGATCACGCCCGTTCCGCGATGTTTTTCCTTGGGGCGGGGGTCGATCACCCACGCCTGCACAATCCCGACTATGATTTTCCCGACGAACTTATACCGATCGGGACGGACGTGTTCGAGCGGGTCGTGCGGGACCTTCTCGGCTAATGCCGAAAGGGCCGCCCTCTGATGTCAGGGGTAGGTCCAACTCGTCGCTTCGCGCCCCAAGGGTTGTAGGGGTGCACGAAGGCGAAACACGAAGCCGGATGCGTCGAAGTCGATCGTCGCGGTGCCCCCGAATTCCGCCGCAAGAACTCGCTCGACGATCCGGATGCCGTAACCGGTACGGGTCGGGCGCGATACAGGCGGACCGTCATGTTCGTACCAGCCGAAATCGAGTTGCTCGTCCTCGATCGCCCAGCGGATCTCGACCGTGCCGTCCTGATTCGAAAGGCTGCCGTGCTTGATCGCGTTTTCTGCCATTTCGTGGATCGCAAGCGATAGCATGGTCGCGATCCGTGGCTTCAGGCGAACCTCCGGGCCCTCTACGGTGAGGCGACCTCCGACGCTATCGTGAAGCGGCTCGAGGGCGCCCTTCACGACATCGCTGAGCAATGCGCTTGCCCAGGCTTCCGCGGTCAGGACGTCGTGGCTGCGAGCAAGGGCCTGAATGCGTCCGGACACTGCGGACGCGACATTCGCCGGCACCTTGGCGTCGCGTAGAGTCTGCAGGACGACGCTCTGCACGGTCGCGAGCGTGTTCTTCACCCGGTGATCGAGTTCGCGGTTGAGAAGGAAGCGGTGCTCCTCGGCGCGCTTGCGGTCGGTCACATCGAACTGGGACGCAAAGAAGTAGGCCAGTTCGCCGTCTTGGAACACCGGAGAGATGAGAAGCGCGTTCCAGAAGGTGGTGCCGTCCTTGCGATAATTCAGAAGGTCGATCTCGATCGATTGACGCGCCTCGATCGCCTCACGCAGACGGCCGACATCGTCCCGGTTGGTCGCGGGACCCTGCAGGAAGCGACAGTTGCGCCCCAAGATCTCGTCACGGTCGTAGCCCGTGAGGCGGAGAAACGCGTCGTTGCAGAAGACGATCGGGTTGTCTTCCTCGCGCGGGTTGGTGATGATCATCGGCATGCGCGTCACGCGAACCGCGGATGCGAAGGGATCGGCGCTGAGACCGCTGGTGATCTCCAGCTCCCGACCGATGCGCCGGCGTTCCTGCTCTCTCATGTTCGCTTGCGCCCGCTACATCCGTGCCGCGAGCAGGATCTCCTTCGAGCCGCCCGTCTTAGCGATTGCTTGCGTGGTTCGGCGTCGGATGGCAATGGTCCGATGGCTCGGAGGTCCGAATGTTTCTGCGTTTAGTCTACGTATCCAACCTTTCCGACGACGTGTCGCACGAAAGCCTCGACGGCATCGTCGAGCAATCGTCCAAACGAAACGAGCGGAACGGCGTGACCGGCATGCTCGCCTTGGACGGCAGGCGGGTGCTTCAGATCCTGGAAGGGCCTCCAGAAGCGGTTCAATCGCTCTACGAGCGGATCCGAAAAGACACGCGCCACCAGCAGGTTGTCGAGATCGATCGGCGCATGGTGGACGCTCGTCATTTCGGCAGTTGGGGCATGGAGCGACGCAGCATGGTCGACGTCGTGATGCTGGCGATGACGCTCTGAACAAAACGGAGAGCGCCGATCGGCGCTCCCCATCGCTCGGCGCGTCTCAGCCTTCCATCGCCTTGGCGTAGTTCTCGGACACCTTGGTCCAGTTCACGGCATCCCACCACGCCGACAGGTAGTCCGCCCGACGATTGTTGTACGTGAGATAGTAGGCGTGTTCCCACACGTCGTTGCCAAGAACCGGCATGCCGCGCGTCTCCGCGACGTCCATCAGAGGATTGTCCTGGTTCGGTGTCGAAACCACCGCGAGCTTCTTGTCGTCGCCGACGATCAGCCAGGCCCAGCCGGAGCCGAAGCGGCTGGTGCCGGCTGCCTGGAACGCCTTCTTGAACTCGTCCATCGAACCGAAGGACTCGTTGATCGCGCTGGTCAGCTCGGCCGACGGCTCGCCGCGTTGACCCTCCGGTGCCATGATCTGCCAGAAGAACGTGTGGTTCCAATGTCCGCCGGCGTTGTTTCGGATGGCTGCGGGACGTCCGCTGACCGACGCCAGCAACTCCTCGACAGGAACGTTCGCGATCGACGGGTCGGTCTTCGCGGCATTGTTGAGAGCGGTCACAAACGCCTGATGATGCTTGGAGTGGTGCAGCTCCATGGTCTTCGCATCGATGATCGGTGCCAGCGCATCGTAGGAATAGCCGAGTTCGGGAAGTTTGAACGGCTCAGACTGTGCGGCTGTCTCGGCTGTAGCCGGCGCATTCTGCTGCGCGTTGGCGGAATGGATCGGGGCCAGCGCCCCGGCCGTTACGGTGAGGACGGCAAAGGTCGTGCAAAGGGTCAGGCGACGCATGGAAGCGCTCCGTTTGGACGGTAAACCCATTCGCAACGAAGCCTCCCCGCAGATGTTGCAAAAACAAGTCGTGATCGACGGCGCCGGTTCGCGCTTATTGGGCGTGTGCCGTGTGCTCGCTCTTCGCGCCCATGGCGTCGACCTTCAGCTGCACCTCCACCGTCCCCGCTTTCTCGAAGGTCAGATCGAGCGGCACCATCTGCCCCTCCTTGAACGGCTCCTTCACCCCGACCAGCATCAGGTGGAGACCGCCCGGCGCAAGTTTCGCCTCGCTGCCCGGCGTGAGATCGAGCCCGCCTTCGACCTTGCGCATCGTCATCACCCCATCGGTGATAGACATGTCATGCACTTCCACCGAGGTCGCAGCCGGCGAACTGACGGATACCAGTCGGTCCGCGTTCGTGCCGTCATTTTTCAGGACGAGGTAGCCGACACCCGTGCGTGCGCCCGGCGGCATCGCACGGCTCCAGGGATGCCCGATTTCGATCGAGCCGACCTTGTATTCATGAGCCGCTGCGAGGGAGGGCAGGGTGGAAACTGCCCCGAGAGCGGCAGCGGCCGCGACAAGGGACCGAACGGCGGAAGCTTTGTTGGCCATGAGGTGCATCCGGAGAAAAGAGGGTGCGAAACGTGTTGTTCGGGATGAAGGGACAAGGCGTCGAGACCTTGTCCCGTCGAGGACTCATGCGGCGGCAGGGCGCACGAGCTTGCGGATGGCGGTGTCGATGATGAGCATCACAACGAGCGAAGCGCCGACCAGCGGGAAGAGGATGCCGCCGACCGCCAGCAGAGCCAGAAGGCCCCAGAGAGCTCTCGGCTCCTTCGGCATCGGCGGAACGCCCATGGAGCGCGCCGGACGACGCTTCCACCACATGACCCCGGCGGAGACCGCCAGCACGACGTTGCCGATGCAGACCAGCAGGAGGACGATCTGGTTGGCGAGCCCGAACTGTTGTCCAAGATGGACGCTGATGCCCCATTCGAGGGCCTTTCCCAGCGGTCCGTAGTTACCGTATCCCATGTCGAGGAGAGGGACGCCGCTGTACTGGTCGAGATGCACGACGCGCTGACTGGCTGCGTCGTCGGGGTAGACCGAGCCGGTGTAAACACCGGTCTCGCTGGTCGGAATGTTCACGGCGTAGCCGCGATGCAGTCCGAGACGGTCGAAGGTTTCGATCGCCTCGTCGAGGCCGATCGGGGACCGCGCGGAAGGCGCCGAGACAGGAACCTGTGCCTGCTCCATCGACCAGCTGGTCGTGCCTGCGTCGCTGAGCTTGGCCTTCGACATGGGAATGTCGACGCGTATGCCGGACGGATAGCCGAAGTTGGAGCCGTTGGCCCACTGGTTCACCTGCCCGCCCCAGACCTGAGACCAGGGCATGCCCGTCACCGCCAGAAAGACGAGGAATCCTCCTACCGCGATGCCGGTGACGGCGTGGGCGTCGCGCCAGAACACGCGTCGCGACGGCGTTCCGCGCACGGAAACGACGCCGCCCTTCTGTCCCCGCGGCCACCATAGGAACACACCCGTCGCGACGAGCAGGATCGACCAGCCGGCCGCGATCTCGATGACTCCACGCGCGATCGGTCCGAAAAACTTGAGGCTGTGGAACTGACGGATCGTCCACATGACGGTTCCCCGGTCGGGCAGGGCTCCCAGCACATTGCCGCTGAAGGGATCGACGTAGACGGCAAGCCGCTCCCCCGTGTCGGTGCGCACCGTCACTTCGGCGGACGACGTCGGATCCGCGGGGCTCGTGAACTTGACCGCGGTGCCGTGATGGACGGCGAGTGCGGCGTCCACCATCTCCGACGGTCTGACGAGGCTGGCGCCTTCTAGGGCGACCACACGCTTAACGTCGGAATGAATGATCCCGTCGATCTCGTCGCGGAAGAGGTAAAGACCGCCGGTGATCGACAACGTTAGGAGGAACGGCAGGACGAAGAGTCCCGCATAGAAATGCCATCGCCAAACGGCGCGGTAGAGGTCGATCGCATTTGCCGCGCGCGCGGTGCGCCCCGGACGATCGAGGGTGAAGTCCGACATGGAGGGAAATCCGGAAGCGGAGAGACGTTCGCCTTGGCCGATGGGCCAGGCATGAGCCATCCACGCCGTCCTGGCCGGCCCGCAAGGGGCGGCGCGAAGGAAATACGATGATGGCTCAAGGCGGAAAGCGGTCTCAGACGGCTTTCGGTGGTCCACGCGTGTTGCGTGGCGTTTCCGCAATGCCGGGCAGGACATCCGCGTAACTGCGGAACCTCGGGGCCGCGACGATGAGCCCCCACGGGGTGGCCAGCGGCGCTACGACGACCGGATCAATCAGACCCGCGAACATGCCGCAGGCGAGCGTGCAGCATGCCATGACCTGTGCATGGTTTTCGGCCGGGCGATCGTGGCCTGCGTGCCCGATCTCGGCGCTGGCAAGACAGAGCACGTTGCCGAACTGGTCCCGCCGCACGCTGTCGGCGTTGGCGCCCTGGGACAAGGCCAGCAGCGCGCCATGGACGACGAAGAGCAGTGCGACGATGCGCACGACCCAGTCTGCCCAAACCCTGCGCTGCGCCGTCACCGTCCGATCGCTCCCCGAAAATCCTCTCGACCTCGATAGCACGAGCGATCCGCGCGGGATACGTGGACAAACGGTCCGGGTGAGGCTTCTGTCTTTGGCATTTCCCGGAGGCCGTCTGTGGTCGTCCGCGACAGGGTCGACGCGAGAATCTTGCGTGCTTGCGTGTTTACAGCGCGCGCGAGGCTCCCAACTCCCTTCAGCCTGTCGCAACGATGTGCGACCTGTCGTCTCGCAGCAAGCCGTGCATCGTCCGAATCGCTTGGAACCCCCCATGACCGCACCCGCCGTCGCCCCAGCCTGTACGCTCGTCCTGTTCGGCGCCGCCGGAGATCTGGTGAAGAGATTGCTGGTTCCCTCGATCTACGACCTCATGGTTTCCGGCGTTCTCGATCCCGACTTCCGTATCATCGGCATCGACCGTGCCGAACTGACCGATGAGACCTGGCGCCAGAACCTCTATGACGCGTTGCATCAGATGGCGGCGGACCCAGCGGCCGAATTCAACGCGGGCTCCATCCGGGAGGACGTATGGTGCGATCTCTCCGGTCGCCTGAGCTACCAGCACGGCGACGTGACGCAGGACGCGACCTATCAGGCTCTCGCGGCGCGAGTGCACGGAAGCGCGATCTTCTATTGCGCGGTGGCGGGACGGTTCTTCGGTCCCATCGCCGACGGGCTTGGAAAGGCCGATCTCCTGCAGGAGAACGCGGGTGACTTCCGCCGCCTCGTCGTCGAGAAGCCGTTCGGCGATGACCTCGCCTCCGCGCGCGCCCTCGACGCCAAGATTCTCGGCTGGGCGCAGGAGCACCAGATCTATCGGATCGACCATTTCCTCGGGAAGGAAACGGTCCAGGCGATCATGGCCCTACGCTTCGCGAACCGGATCTTCGAGCCGCTGTGGTCGGCCGAACACCTCGACCACGTACAGATTACCGCGGCGGAGGTTCTCGGCGTCGAGGGCCGCGGCAGCTTCTACGAGCGCACCGGTGCGTTGCGAGACATGGTGCCGAACCACCTTTTCCAGGTTCTGGCGATGGTCACGATGGAGCCGCCGAAGGATCTTGGCGAGCGTGCGGTTCGCGATGCCAAGGGAAGGGTTCTCGCCGCGGTCCAGCCGGTGAAGCCACTGGACATGGTGCGCGGCCAGTACGCGGCCGGCACCGTCAACGGCGCACCGCGCGTCAGCTACCGCGAGGAGCCCGGCGTCGATCCGAACAGCCCGATCGAGACCTATGCCGCTCTTCGCCTCGAGATCGCGACACCGCGGTGGCAGGGCGTGCCGTTCTACCTGCGAACGGGCAAGCGCCTCTCCGCGCACCGGACGGAGATCGTGCTCCAGTTCAAGCCGTCCGCGCATTCGATCTTCGGCGGGCAGCCCGAGGCGAACCGGCTGTCGCTTCATATCGATGGCGACAAGGGCCTGCGGACGGACTTCCAGATCAAGGCGCCGGGACCCGGCATGGCGCTGGCCCCGGTTGCCGAGACCTTCATGCACGACGACTTCTTCGAACACGTGCCGAACATCGGCTACGAGTCGCTGCTCTACGCCTGCATGATGGGCGACGCGTCGCTCTTCCAGCGGGCCGACGCCATCGAGGCGCCGTGGGTCTCGGTCGAGCCCGTGCTGGAGGCCTGGAAGACGGGCGAGCCGGAGCTCTATGCTGCCGGTAGCGCTGGACCTGCGTCCGCCGATGCCCTGTTGGCGCGGGACGGCCGCGCCTGGGCCAGTCTTCAGCCGCAGCCCGATGCCAAGGCCGGGCGGCGGATGGCCGACGGGACGAAGGCGGGATGAGCGAGGCGGAGCGTTCGCCGCTCCTCGAAACCGCCGAAGGCCAGCGAATCCATGGTCCCGAACAGGACGCGTGGCTCAGGTGGGGCCCCTATATGGCGGAGCGCCAATGGGGCACGGTCCGCGAGGACTACAGCGCGGACGGCGACGCGTGGTCATATCTTCCACACGATCACGCACGATCGCGCAGCTATCGCTGGGGGGAGGACGGCATCGCCGGGTTCTGCGACGCCGATCAGACCTGGTGCCTGTCGCTCGCCTTGTGGAACGGGGTGGATCCGATCCTGAAGGAGCGCCTCTTCGGGCTGACCAATGCGGAGGGCAATCACGGTGAGGACGTGAAGGAGCTGTGGTGGCATCTCGATGCGGTGCCGAGCCATGCCTGGCAGTCGATGCTCTACCGATATCCGCAAAGGCGGTTCCCTTACGGGGACCTCGTGGCGGAGAACGGACGAAGACGCGGAACCGTGGCACCGGAATACGAACTGTCGGACACCGGTGTCCTGGCCGACGACCGCTTCTTCGATGTTCAGGTCGACTACGCCAAAGCCGCTCCGAACGACATCCTGATGCGCGTGACCGTGGTGAACCGCGGGCCGGAAGGCGCCGTCCTCCACGTTCTCCCGCAACTCGTTGCCCGCAATACGTGGAGCTGGGAACCCGCCGCGCCCAAACCCTTGATCGGGCCGGCGGACGTTGGCTCGGTGATCGCCTCACATCCGCAGTTCGGTCATATGCGGCTTTCGGCGCTTCAGCAGGCGGACTGGCTGTTCTGCGAGAACGAGACCAACATCCGTCGCCTCGACGGGGCGTCAGCCGACGACGCGTTCAAGGACGCGATCAACGACCATATCGTCGGCGGGCGTGTCGTCCCGTTGCCAACCGCTGGCACGAAATGCGCCGCCCTCTCGGTCCATGACATTCCCGCCGGGGGCCACGTCGTTCTGCGGTATCGCTTCGCGCCCGAGGATGCCGAGCGGCTCGACGAGGCTACGATCGAGCGGACGTTCGCTGAGCGCCGGAAGGAATGCGACGCGTTCTTCGCCGTCCTGCAGGCGGCGATCGACGACGCGGACGCGCGGTTGGTTCAGCGACGGGCGCTGGCGGGCCTTCTGTGGTCGAAGCAGGTCTACCGCTACGACGTGAAGCGCTGGCTGGATGGCGACCCGGCCGAGCCGGCACCGCCTGCGACGCGCCTCGACGGACGCAACGCCGATTGGACGCATCTCGATGCGGCTGACCTGATCCTGATGCCGGACACGTGGGAGTATCCATGGTTCGCGTCCTGGGATCTTGCCTTTCATGCCATGGCGGCGGCCATCGTCGACCCCGCGCTCGCCAAGCGGCAGCTGCTGCTGCTTGCACGTGACCGGTACATGCATCCGAACGGCCAGCTTCCGGCCTACGAATGGAACTTCGGCGACGCCAATCCACCCATCCAGGCCTTTGCCGCCCTGCGCGTGTACCGCATGGATGCCGCGCTCACCGGTACGCCCGATCGAGACTTCCTCGAACGGCTGTTCCACAAGCTGATGATCAATTTCACCTATTGGGTGAACCAGAAGGATTCACAGGGGCGCAACCTCTTTCAGGGCGGCTTCCTCGGGCTCGACAATATCGGCGTCTTCGATCGTTCGCAGCCGATCCCGGGCGGCGGCATGCTCGAACAGGCGGACGCGACGGCCTGGATGGCCATGTACGCGCTGAACCTCATGCGCATGGCGCTGGAACTGGCCGAGGCGGACAAGGTCTACGAGGACATCGCCTCGAAGTTCTTCGAGCATTTCCTCGTCATCGCTTCGGCCATGACCCATGTCGGCGCCTCCGAGGCGGACAAGGACAGCGGCGAGGGACGGGGCCTGTGGGACGACGAGGATGGCTTTTTCTACGACGCCCTGATCCTGCCGGATGGCTCCGAGGCGACGCTGCGGGTGCGCTCGCTCGTCGGACTGATACCGCTCTGCGCGGTCGAGGTGCTCGATGCCGGACTGGCGGAGCGATACCCCGATTTCGCCCGCCGGCTCGACTGGATGCTGCGTCATCGCCCGGATCTCACCATGCAGGTTTCGCGGTTCGCCGAACCCGGAAAGGACGCGCGCTTCCTCCTGTCGCTTCTGCGCAGACAGCGCATGTCGAGGCTGCTCGCCCGCATGCTGGACCAGAACGAGTTCTTGTCCCCCTTCGGCGTTCGCTCTCTGTCGAAGGCCCATAGGGACGCTCCGTTCGCCATGGAACGCGACGGGACGCGTTTCGAGGTGCGCTACGAGCCCGGCGTCTCGACCTCCGGCATGTTCGGCGGCAATTCCAACTGGCGCGGGCCGGTCTGGATGCCGCTCAACCTCATGCTCGTCGAGTCCATCCGCGAGTTCGCCCGCTTCTATGGCGACGAGTTCGGCCAGGAGTGCCCGACGGGCTCCGGCCGCATGGCGACGCTGACGCAGATTGCCGACGAGCTTTCGACGCGTGTCTGCGCTCTGTTCGCCCGACATGAGGATGGGACGCGCCCGGCGCTCGGCGGTCCGGCCACTCGCGGAGGGGCGGACGATGTCGAACTGATCCAGTTCAACGAGTTCTTCCACGGCGACACGGGACTGGGGCTCGGCGCGAGTCACCAGACCGGCTGGACGGCGCTCGTCGCGCTTCTGCTCCAGAAGACCGCTGCGCACGCGGAAAGAACGTAGAGCCGGAGCGTTTCTCGGTCCGGCGTTCAACGACGTGCCGTCGGACTGTCGTCCGGCTTCGTGAACCACCGGGGACCCGTTTCGGTCATGTACACATGATCCTCGAGGCGAATGCCGAAACGGTCCGGGATCACGATCATCGGTTCGACCGAGAAGCACATGCCGGGCTCGAGAACTGTGTCGTTGCCGCGAACGATGTAGGGCGCCTCGTGGATCTCGAGGCCCAGTCCATGGCCGGCGCGATGGGGTAGTCCGGGAAGTCGATAGTCCGGCCCGAGCCCGTGCCGTCCGAGAACCTTCCGCGCCGCGTCGTCGAGCGATGCGCAGGAAGCCCCGACCTGGGCGGCCTCAAACACGGCGTCCTGCGCCTCGCGCTCGATCCGCCAGGTGCGCGCGACGTCGGCTTCCGGTTCGCCCATCACGTAAGTGCGCGTCAGGTCGGAATGATAGCCGTCCAGACGGCAACCGGTGTCGACAAGGATCACATCGCCATCCCGCAACGTCTGTTCTTCATCCGCGCCGTGGGGCAAGGCGGTGGCGGCACCGAACGAGACGATCGCAAAGGTGGAGCCGTTGTCGGCTCCAAGCCGACGATGCTCGGCATCGATGAAGGCGACGACCTCGGATGCCGCGATGCCGGGCTGCATATCCGCCCGGACACGCTCGTGAACACCGAGCGTCAGGTTCATCGCATGCTGGATCAGCGCGATCTCCGTGGGGGACTTGCGCATGCGCAGGCGGGAGACGATCGGCCCGCCGTCACGAAGCCGCTCCGCACCGAAAGCCCGGGCCAGACGGTGATACTGGAACAGGGGCAACTGCTCGTCCAGTGCCAACGTCGCGCCTGACGACAGCATGGCGGAGATGAGCTCTGCGGATTCCTCTTCCTCCTGCCAGGCGACGATGTCGCCCTCCAGCCGCGGCAACGTTTCCACGCGCGAACACTCGAAGCCCGGCACGACGTATCGCAGGGTGTCGCGGGTCACCAGCGCGCCGCAGAACCGTTCGCTGCCATGCCAGACGAGGCCAGTGAAATAGCGAAGGCTTTCGGTGGAGCCGAGGAGAAGAGCTTCGATGCCGGCTTTGTCCAGTTCTGCCCGCAGACGATCCAGCCGCCGCCGGCGCTCCGACGCTTCGATGCGTGGAACAGGATGATTCCAGGCGGCTTGGGTGGCCATGCGGGTTCCGTTGGGTCGGTGGTTCCTAGTCGTCGACATGCCGCGACGCACTCGCACGTGCAAGCGCGGACTGCGCCGATGCGGCGTGCCCGCTTGCCCTAGATCGCGTCATCCGTCAGGAGAGAGGGGATGGAGCTCGGGATGGAAGCCTCCTGATGCCCCAGGAGACGGCCTTCATGGCGGACCCGCAACCTCACCTTGCCGTCAGCCTCGGCCTCCTTCTGGTGTTGGCGACGCTTTGGGGTGCCTCCTACACGTTCATCAAGATCGCGGTTGAGACCATACCCCCGATCACACTGATCGCGACGCGCACGCTCATCGCAGGCTCCCTGATTCTCGTGGTTCTGCACCTGCGCGGCCTGCGTCTTCCGCTGGATCGCCGCAACCTCGGCCGCTTCTTCGTCCAGGCCTGCCTGAATTCGGTGGTTCCTTTCGTGCTGGTGGCGTGGGGGACGCAGTTCGTCGATGCGGGGCTCGCGACGATCCTGAACTCCCTGACCCCGGTCTTCGCCTTTCTGATCAACTGGGGGATCACGCGGCACGAGGTTGTCAGCACCCGCAAGGCCCTTGGGGTCGCGGCAGGCCTCGTCGGCATCTGCCTCGTCGTTGGCCCGTCCGCGCTTCAGGGCGCTAGCCAGCAGTTGACCGCGCAGCTCGCGATCATCATCGCCGCGATGGCCTATGGTGCTGCGGTGACGTTCGGACGGACGTTCCGAGACCTCGACCCGATGATGCCGGCGGCAGGCTCGCTCCTCATGGGATCGGTGATTCTGATGCCCGTCAGCTTGATCGGCGATCGCCCTTGGACACTCGCTCCGACGGCGGCGTCGTTGAGCGCGCTTATTGCGCTTTCCGTCTTCTCGACGGCACTCGCCTTCACGCTCTACTTCTATCTTCTGAAGCGTATCGGCACGGTCGGTGTGACGGCGCAAGCCTATCTCCGGGTTCCGATCGGCGTCGGCATCGGGATGGTTTTCCTTGGGGAACTGCCGCAGCCGACGGCCTGGATGGGCATGGCGCTCGTGGTGGTCAGCGTCATCGCCATGACGCTGCCAAGCCGGAAATCGCGGACGGCGACTGTCTGAGAGCGAGTTCCCATGGACCTGCGCTGTTCCGACGCTCCGCCTTTCCGTGGATATCCGCGCGGAAAGCCGCGTTCGACGGCACGCTGATCAAAAACCCGGCACCGGCGTCAGAATGCATCAACACTCGCAAGCTAGCCTGAAAGAACGAGACCCGAATTACACGCTGTAGTTATTGGGTACTATTCAATGCTATTATGACGAGCCAGGCCATGATGACGGTTTTGAATTGTATCGTGGTGGAGCACAATCTCTGGCTCGTGCTCATGGCCGCTGTCATCTGCGCGGCCGGTTCCTGGGCGATGGTCCGTCTGTTCCTCCGAGCAGCTGCATCGAGGTCCACGGAGCGGTGCGCCTGGCTCGTCCTTACCGCCTTCATCACCGGGGCTTCGATCTGGTGCACACACTTCGTCGCCATGCTCGGCTATGAGCCAGGGCTGCCCGTCGGCTTCGATCCTGTGCTCACGATCATTTCCATGCTGGCCGCGATGGTGGGGTCCGGGGTGGGCTTCCTGATCGCGACAGCCCGCGGGCGTGCAGCACCAGCGTTGGGCGGGGCGATGGTCGGCCTGTCGATTGTCGTCATGCACTATGTCGGCATGCTCGCCTATCGCGTGCAGGGCATCGTCGAATGGAAGCTTGATTTCCTGTTCGCATCCATCGCGATCTCCTGCGTTCTCGCTGGCGCTTCGCTGCATGTGGCGATGCGTGGCAAGGGGGAGGCGACGCGACTTTACGGCAGTGCGGGCCTGTTCTTCCTGTCGATCATCGGTCTTCATTTCACCGGCATGACCGCCTTCCAGGTCACGCCGATGGCGATCGAGGGGTCCTTCTCCAATCCGGAAGCTCTCAATGCACTGGCGTTTGCCGTGACCTGCGTCGGCTTGGCCATCGTTTCGGCCGGTTTTGCGAGCGGCTTTATCGACAACAGCGCCCGCGCGACGGCTGCGGACGCGCTGGCCAACATGTCGAACGGCCTGACGATGATATCCCCGTCGGGACATGTCACGCTCGTCAACGAACGAGTGCGCTCGCTCTTTCGTCTCGAAACGAACGACCTTCGGCTTGGCATGACGCTTCAGGCCTATGTCGGCGTGATCGGGGCCAAGGCCGGGTGGGGATCCGACCGGGTTGCGCGGGTGATCGAGAACCATCAGGCCTGGATGCGCGAAGGGCGCGTGAAGCGCCTCGAACATCATTTCGATGACGGCCTCATCCTTCATGTCTGCTGCCAGCCAGTCGGACGAGGCGGTGCGATCCTCACCTACGAGGACGTGACGGAAGCTCGGAACGGCCAGAAGACGATCGCTCACATGGCCTTTCACGACGCGCTCACCGGCTTGAAGAACCGCCGCATGTTTGCGCAGTCCATCGAGGAACTGATGGGGTCTGGCTCGCTCACCATGCTGATGATCGACCTCGATCGCTTCAAGGACGTCAACGACCGCCTGGGCCACGCGACCGGCGACGTGGTGCTGCGAGAGGTCTCGTCGCGTATCGAGAGCCTCTTGGTGCCTGGTGAGCAGGCGTTCCGGCTCGGCGGCGACGAACTCGCGGTGCTCAGTGCCTCCGGCGAGACGCGCGCCGAGGGGCTTGCGGCCGAACTCGTGGCCTCGCTGTCGCGTCCGATCGAAACCGGGTCGGACGTCGTGATCATCGGTGCGAGCGTCGGCATCGCGACCAGCCGCCCGGACGACGACCCGTCGACCGTGCAACGGAAGGCCGACCTCGCCCTCTACTCCGCCAAGAAAGCGGGCAGGGGCCGCTTCGACATCTATCGTGACGGCATGCTGGAGGAGGAGGCGAGGCGCCGCGACTTTGAGCGCGATCTCTCCGAAGCGATCGCGTCGAACCAGCTGGAACTCTGGTATCAGCCGCTTTTCAGCCTGCCGGACCGACGGCTCAAGGGTTTCGAGGCGCTGGTACGCTGGCGCCACCCCGAGCGTGGCCTCGTCAGTCCGGCCGAGTTCATCCCGGTCGCCGAGGAATGCGGGCTCATCTCGGCGATCGGCGCCTGGGTGATCGATCAGGCTTGCCATCAGGCCTCGCAGTGGCCGGACGAGCTCTACATGTCGATCAACGTGTCGGCGGTGCAGCTTCGCTCGGCCCTCCTGGCAACGCAGATCGATCAGGCGCTTCGACGTTATGCCCTTCCGGCCTCACGCATCGAGCTGGAAATCACCGAGACTGCCATCGTCGAGAACAGCGAGCATCTGGCCGTCGTTCTCGCGGGCCTGCGCGCCATCGGCGTTCGGATCGCGATGGACGACTTCGGTACCGGCTACTCGTCTCTCGCCCATTTGCGCGAATTCAAGGTGGACCGAATCAAGATCGATCGCAGTTTCATCGCGGCGTCCCAAAGTGATGCGGGTTCAGCTGCCATCGTTCGCGCTGTCGTGTCGATGGCCCGTGAACTCAGCATCGACACGACGGCGGAGGGAATCGAGAAGGAGGATCAGCTGACAAGCCTGCAGGCTCTCGGCTGCGGGACAGCGCAGGGCTTCCTGCTCGGGCGTCCCCTGATGATCGGCGCTGCCGACGAACTGGCGTGGTCGCTTCGCAGCGGGCGTATCCCATCGATCGCCGTGGCCTGACCCCTTCGAGCCCTTCGCTCGAAGAGGGAGATCACATACGAAAGGGGCGCCGCGATAGCGCCCCTCGCAAAATCGATGCCGAAGATATCGGACGGTGTCAGACCTTCAGCAGCCACTCGTGTTCGGATGCGTTGTGGAAGCGCCATTGCCGGCGTGGACCGGCCATCACGTTGAGGTAGTAGAGATCGTAGCCATGGATTGTCGCGCAGGGATGATAGCCTTTGGGGACCAGCGTCATGTCGCCGTCCTCCACCGCCATCGCCTCGTCCAGTTCCCGGCGGCCTGACGCGTCGGCGTCGGTATAGACGCGCTGGAAGGCGAAGCCCTGCGGCGGGTTGAGCCGATGGTAGTAGGTTTCCTCCAGCGAAGACTGACGCGGTAGATCGTCCTCGTCATGGCGATGCGGCGGATAGCTCGACGTGTTGCCGGCGGGGGTCACGACCTCGACCACCAGCAGCCCGTCGGCGTCGGCGGTCTCCGGCAGAATGTTGGTGACGTGCCGGACGTTCGACCCCTTGCCGCGCACTTCCTGCCCGTTGTCGTCTTCCGCGATCAGGCGCGGCGGACGGGCCCCTGCGGTGCCCGGCGCGGTGCAGACGGCCAGTTCGACATCGGTTTCCGCCGTTGCCGACCAGTCCATCCCGGCCGGAACGTAGACCGAGGACGGCTTGCCGTCGAACGGCGACATGCGTCGTCCGACCGAGCCGAAGTTGCTCTCGCCGGCGGTGATCGATGCTTTGCCCGAAACCAATACGAGACAGGCTTCGCGATCCGCGTCTCCGCCGGCGAGGCGCTCACCGGGCTTCAGCTTGTGGAGGGCAAATCCGACATAGGTCCAGCCGGCGCTCTCAGGCGTCACGTCGATGACGCAGCCCGTCTCGCCGCTCGGCTTCACGAGGAGTTTCGACATCGCTCTCGCCTTCCTTCAGCGCTTCGATCCGGCTTCCGCCAGGAAGCGTTCGAGGTTGTCGCGACCCATCTTCACGTAGGTGGCGGGATGGGCTTTCTCAGGGTCCTGCTCGGCCTCGATCACGACCCATCCGTCGTAGTCGGGGAGCTGCCGGAGAACCGAAACGTAGTCGACCGAGCCATCGCCCGGAACCGTGTAGACGCCCGCCAGAACGGAGGTGAGGAAGCTCCAGTCCTCGGCATTGGACTGGCGCGCGACGCCGGGGCGAACATCCTTGGCATGGAAATGGACGATCCGGTCGCGGTAGCGCTCGGCCAGATCGGCGGGATCGGCGCCGGCCCAGGTGGCATGGCCGGTGTCGAGGAGCAGCGTGAAGGCGTCGCCCGTCCCGCCCATCAAGCGGTCGATCTCCTCTCCGGTCTGGATCACGGTGCCCATATGGTGGTGGTAGGCGATTTTCAGCCCTTCGCCTTTCAGAAGCTCGGCAAACCGCGTCATCCGCGGCAGGAGCGTCTCCCACTGCTTGTCCGAGAGGACCGGCCGCTGGCTGAGAGGCGCTGCCTCGTTCCCATGAACGGTTCCGGTGCACTCGCAGACGATGAAGATGTCGGTTCCCGCGCCCTTGATCAGAGCGAGGTGATCCTTGGCTGCGGCGAACTCGGCGTCCGCATCGCGCTCGAGAAGGAAGGTCGAATACCATCCGCCCACGAACACCATGCCGTGCTCGGCGAGCTTCACCTTCAGTGCCTCGGCATTCTTGGGGAACTTGTGCCCGAGTTCCATTCCCTCGATGCCGATGGCGCTCGCCTCGGACAGGCATTGCTCGAGGCTGATGTGGCCTCCGATGTCCTGCCGATCGTCGTTGCTCCAGCAGATCGGGTTGGCGCCGATACGGATCATCTTCAGTGTCTCCCGATGTGTCGAATCGTCCGGCTCAAGCGGCGGTGGCCGGCCGGGCCGCATTCCAAGACGAGACCAGCGCCGCGAAGCGCCGGGCCATGTCCGCGATCGCTGTCTCGTCGTCGATCTCGCCCCTCAGCCAGCGCCGGGCGGCGTCTGCGAAGATCGTGCGGCCGACCGCAAAGCCCTTCACGAGGCGCGCTTCGGATACCGCCCGGAAGGCCTCGAAGAGTTCCGCTTCCGGCGCGTCGAGCCCGAGAAGCACGATCCCGCGGCAATAGGGGTCGTTCTCGCTGATCGCCGTCTCGATCCGCTGCCACGCAGCCGCGTTGCGCTGGGGCTCAAGCTTCCACCAGTCGGGCTTGATGCCGAGATCATAGAGACGCCGGATGACGGAGGCGACCGTGTCCTCTTCGAGGGGGCCGTGTTTTCCGGCAATGATCTCGACCAGGAACTCGCGGCCGACGGTGCGTGCGGCGTCCGCCAGTCGCAGGAGTTCGCGCTCCTGTCGCTGCTTTAGTTCGGCCTGGTCGTCCGGGTGGTAGAAGCAGAGGCACTTCACCACCTGGTTGACCGGCCACTCCTGAAGGTGACTCCCAAGGTCGGGCATGTGATCGAAGTCGAGCGGCCGCGATCCGGGCTCCTCTACCGGGCGTCCGATCCAGAACCCTTTGGCATTCGCCTTGTAGAGGGCCTTCTGGCCGTAGGTCCCGTCCAGCAACATGCCGAAGCCGGGCCGGTTGCCCGCGACGCGCGACGCGGCCTCGACGGTCAGGACCTTGAAGTCTTCGATGCGCTCGCGCGGAGCGCCGGCGGCATCGGCCATTTCTTCCAGCTGCATGCGATGGTCGCAGGCGAGCGCCACAAGCTGCTCCGGCGCTGCGCGACGGGTCGTCGCCCAATGGATGTGGTTGAGATCCTCGTCCTTGCGCAGGCGACGCTTGATCTTGTCTTTGGCGAGAAACGCATCGAGCTCGGCAATGGTCGGGTATTCCGGCGAGCAGAGGAGGCGCGAGACGGCGAAGGCCCCGCAGGCATTGGCCATCGTGGCACACTCGGCGTGGCTCTTGCCCCGCAACCAACCAGCCAGAAGACCGGACATGAAGGCGTCGCCCGCACCCAGGACGTTGAAGACTTCGATCGGAAATCCGCGCCCGGCGATACCGTCGTCGAGACTGTCGATGGGGCCGTCGAAGATGATGCATCCCATCGCGCCGCGCTTCAGGACCAGCGTGGCCAAGGAAACGGCGCGGATGGCCTTCAGGGCGCCCAAGGGATCGCCGACGCCGCCGGCAATCATCATCTCTTCCTCGGTGCCGACCACAAGATCGCAGTCCGGCAGGATCGTCTGCAGCTTCTTGGACACCGCATCCGAGGCGACATAACGCTCGAACCCTGCGGCGTGTCCGCCGAGGCCCCAGAGGTTGGGCCGATAGTCGACATCGAAGACGACCTTCGCGCCGTGAGCCTTGGCAAGACGGATTGCCTTGCGCTGCGCGGCCTCCGTGTTCGGCTTCGAGAAATGCGTGCCGGTCACGACGATGGAAGCGGTCGAGGCGATCAGGTCCTCGCTGACGTCGGCCTCGTCGAGCGCCATGTCGGCGCAGTCCGAGCGATAGAAGATCATCGGCGAGACGCCTTCGTCTTCGACCGCGAGTAGCACGAGCGCGGTCAACCGCTCCGGATCGATCGCGACGCCGCTCGTCTCCACGCCCTCGCGCGCCAACTGCTCGCGAACGAAGCCACCCATCTGCTCCGCCCCGACCCGCGTCAGAAGCGCGGACTTCAGACCAAGCCGCGCCGTGCCGATGGCGATGTTGGCGGGGCAGCCGCCGACCGACTTGGCGAAGGTGGCAATGTCTTCCAGCCGCGATCCGATCTGCTGGCCGTAGAGATCAACCGAGCAGCGGCCGATGGTGACGACATCGAGCGATGTGGACATGGGCCCTCCTGGCCGCGGCGCGGCATTTGCGGCAAGCGAGCCGCGGCACGGGCCGCGCTTCACGATCCGCCGTCTTGAAGCACGAAATCCATTTCTTGTCTATTTGGAATTATCATTCCGTATTGTTCGGCTCTTCTCGAACAGCAGGGCTAACAGGCGAACGTCTCAACCCTGGCGTCGGTCAGCGACCCCAAGGGCCAGGGTCATCGCAAGGGCCATGCTGGCGGACAGGGAGCGGAAGCCCTGGAAGTCCGTCTCCACCACTTCGAACCAGATCCGAGAGTCCGATGCGAGGGGGCTGAAGGGGCTGTCGGTGATGACGACCAGCGGGACGCCTGCATCCCCCAGTTCTCGCGTGTGAGCGATCGTGGCAGGCGCATAGGGGGTGAAGGAGATCGCGAGCGCGGCATCCCGCGGGGTCGCGAAGGAGATCGTTTCCGGGTCGGTGCCGACGGCGGAGCCGATCAGGATGTTGCGGATGCCGAGCTTGCCCAGCGCATAGCTGAGATAGGATGTGATCGGAAAGGACCGACGTTGCGCCACGAGATAGATCGTTTCCGCTTCGGCCAGGATCCTTGTAGCCCGCTCAACGCTGTCGATGTCGATACGTGCATGCAACTGCCCGATCGATTGGGTTGCACTCTTGCAGAGGCCGTCCAACAGCATGCCTGCCTTGGACGTCTCGCCTCCGGTCGCGCGAAGCGACATCAGGCGCTCGTCGTAGTTCGTCACCTGGCTGAGCAGGCGCTCGCGAAAGACCGCCTGCAGATCCGTAAACCCGGAAAAGCCGAGCGTCTGGGCGAACCGGATGAGCGCCGAAGGCTGGACGCCGGCATCCTCCGCGATCTTAGCGACTGTTCCGAGCGCCACGTCGTCGGGATGGGCGAGCGCGTAGGCCGCAACCTGCTGCAGGCGCCGGGGCAGTTTGATCGAGCCGCCTGCCAGGCGGTCCCGGAGTTCAGCATACGTCCCCGGCGACGTGGCGCCGACAGGTCTGGCGTCGACGGAAGACGGCATCAGGACGACCTTTCACGATCCTGACGGTCCATGACCAGCAGGGCATCGGATGACACTAGGCCACCGTTCGCGCGTTGACACAACCCGTCCACGCGAAATAGAAGTTCTAGGCCCCGATGTTTCGGCGTAGAAGTTCTATTTTGACATCGGCTGGTCTAATTGGAAGAAGGATGGCTTCGATCGCGACTCATCCGGACGATCGGTCTCCTTCCTCTATGCTGGCGGGACCATACGGCGGGCGCAAGGGCTGACCTTGGGTTTGGCGCCCGACCGGCCTTTCGAGAAGCGACGAAATTAGATTCTGTCCCGACCGGTTGGAGAGACGATCCGGACAGCAGGCGGAGGACGAGCGAGATGACGGCGAACACGGTTCGACTGACGACTTCCCAAGCCCTCGTGCGCTTCATGATGGCGCAGAAGACGGTCATCGACGGGGAGACGCTTCCGATCTTTGCGGGCTGCTGGGCGATCTTCGGCCACGGCAACGTTGCGGGGATGGGTGAAGCCTTGCAGGCGGTGAGGGACGACTTTCCGACCTATCGCGCCCACAACGAGCAAGGCATGGCCCATGCCGCGATCGCCTTCGCCAAGGCCAGCTTCCGCCGTCGCTTCATGGCCTGCACGACCTCCATCGGGCCGGGTGCACTCAATCTCGTCACGGCCGCTGGTGTCGCCCACGTCAACAGGCTGCCGGTCCTGTTCCTTCCCGGCGACGTCTTCGCCAGCCGACTGCCGGACCCGGTCCTCCAGCAGATCGAGGATTTCGGAGACGGCAGCGTTTCGGCATCCGACTGCTTCCGCCCGGTATCGCGCTACTTCGATCGCATCCAGCGTCCCGAGCAGTTGATCCCGGCACTTCAGCGGACGATGCAGGTCCTGACCGATCCGGTGGATTGCGGGCCCGTGACCCTCTCTCTCTGCCAGGACGTTCAGGCCGAGGCGTTCGACTTCCCGGAGGCTCTTTTCGCCGAGAAAGTATGGGCCTTCCGTCGCCCGCGTCCCGACCAGGACGAACTCGCCAGCGCCGTCGCGCTGCTTCGGGCTGCAAAGAAACCTATGATCATCGCCGGCGGCGGCGTTCTCTATTCAGAAGCCACGGCCGAACTCGCCGCCTTTGCCGAGCGCCATCGCGTGCCCGTTGCGGTCACGCAGGCCGGCAAATCCGCGATCGACGAGCGGAGCGAGTTGTCGCTCGGTTCGGTGGGCGTGACCGGCACGAGCGCGGCCAATGCGCTGGCCGCCGATGCCGACGTGGTGCTCGCGGTGGGCACGCGACTGCAGGATTTCACGACCGGATCCTGGGCTCTCTTCCGGTCCGAAGAGCTGAAGATCATCGGTCTCAACGTCGCGCCCTATGACGCAGTCAAGCACGGCGGCGTCCCGCTCGTCGCAGATTCCCGGGTGGGACTTGCGGATCTCTCTCGGGAACTTGGCGGCTGGCGGGCGACGGGGCAGGACGATCGCGCCAAGGCCGAGCGGTCCAACTGGTTCGACGCGGCCAACAAGGCGCTGGCTTCCAGCAACGCCGAACTGCCGTCCGATGCCCAGGTCATCGGGGCTGTCGCCCGCGCTCGCGGGACGGAGGACACGATCGTCCTGTGCGCCGCGGGTGGTCTTCCCGGCGAACTCCACAAGCTCTGGGCGCCAACCCAGCCCGGCGGTTATCACATGGAGTACGGCTTCTCCTGCATGGGCTACGAGATCGCCGGTGGTCTCGGCGCCAAGATGGCGCGGCCGAAGAAGGACGTCATCGTCATGGTCGGCGATGGCTCCTACATGATGATGAACTCGGAGCTCGCGACCTCGGTCATGCTGGGCCAGAAGCTGACCATCGTACTGCTCGACAACCGGGGCTACGGTTGCATCAATCGCCTGCAGATGGCCTGCGGCGGCGCCAACTTCAACAATCTGCTGCAGGACTGCCGCCAGGAGGTCACGCCCGACATCGACTTCGTGGCGCACGCTCGGGCCATGGGAGCGGAAGCCGAGAAGGTGGCCTCGATCACCGACCTCGAAGCCGCGCTCGAACGCACGAAGTCCAACACTCGCACGACCCTGATCCTCGTGGACACCCACCCGCTGATCGTGACGGAGGCGGGCGGCCACTGGTGGGACGTCGCCGTGCCGGAGGTGTCCGATCGCTCCGAGGTCGGCGATGCACGCACCCGGTACGAAGAGAAGCGAGCCCTCCAGCGGGCGATCAACTGAGGATCGTCGAAGGATCGGGCGTCGTTCCTCCTCCGATCTGCCTAGCGCATTGCGGGTCGGCGTTCTCCCGGGAAGCGGCGCTCGCTAGCGCTCCAGGGCCGCGTCCGCCCGTGGGTCCAGCGTGACTGAGGCGGGCGTCTGAACACGCGCCAGAGGCACGGATTGGAATTCCGGCCTCCGGTTCGCGGGCGATGGGGACCGGAGCGAAATACGGGCGAGCGTGTAAACGAGAAGCGCCAGATGCGCGCCGCCGGTCGCGATGAAGATACCGTCCGGTCCGTAGGTCTGCATCAGCCAGGCGGCCAGCATCGGGCCGCCCATCGTGCCGAACCCGTAGAGCACCAGAAGCCCGCCCGAGATCTTCACGAAATCGCTGGGATCGGCGATGTCGTTGGCGTGCGCGACGGCGAGCGAGTAGGTGGGATAGATCACCCCGCCGATCACGGCGGCTATCGCGAACAATGTGAGCGAACCGCCCGACCAGAGCGTCAGGGCGCACAACGCAGCGCCGAGGCCGATGGTGCCCGACAGCGCGAGGACATAGCGACGGTCCACCCGGTCGGACAGCCGTCCGAGCGGTACCTGCAGGATGGCACCGCCCGCCATGGTCGCGACCAGCAGCGTCGAGATTTCCGTCGTCGACAGACCGATGTCCTGTCCCAGCACTGGGGCCATATTGATCCAAGCGCCCGACAGGATGCCGGACAGGAAGACGCCCGCGACCGCGGCCGGCGAGTTGCGATAGAGGCTGCGGACGTCCAAGCGCACCTGAGTCAGAGGCTTCGGGCTCGGAGCACGCGACAGGGCGTTCGGTATCACCGCCATCGCGAAGAAGATCGCGCAGATCATGAAGACGGTCGGGAGCGCCGGATCGGCCAGCGGCATGGCGAACTGGCCTGCGATCATCGCGACCATGGAGACCACCATGTAGATCGAGAAGACGCGCCCGCGCGTCTCGTTGGTCACGCGCTCGTTCAACCAGCTCTCGATGACCATGTAGGCGCCCGCGAGCGCAAATCCCGAGAAGCCGCGCGCGATGACCCAGGGTGCGGTTTCGACCGCGATGCCGTGGACGAGGATCGCGATCGCGAGCAGGGCTGCCAGCGCCGAGAAGCTTCGCACATGCCCGGCCGATCGGACCACCGTTGGCATGGTCACGCAGCCCAGCGTGAAGCCGATCGCGTAGCTCGTACCCATCAGGCCGATTTCATAGGGGCTCCAGCCCTCCAACGATGCGCGGACCGGCAAGAGGATACCCTGCAGACCCGCGCCCGCCATGAGGAAGAAGGTGGACAGCAGAAGCGAGACGATCGGCAGGAGATTTTTGCGCATCGAACATTCCGCATCGGCCAGCACGAGGACCGGCTAATCGAGACGCTTCTATAGGGTGGTTTTGAAGGTTTTGTGCCCGCTTCTTCAATCAGGAGAACGATATAAGGGAACTTGGGAGCATCGATATCTGGTCGATGTGGCGGAGAAGATGGGATTCGAACCCACGATACCGTTCCCGGTATACTCCCTTAGCAGGGGAGCGCCTTCGACCACTCGGCCACCTCTCCGACGCGGTTGGAAGTATCGGAAGCCTCGACAATGTTCAAGGGCAAACTCGGCCGAAGCGGATGCCGCGCGATACGACCGCCGTGCTGGTTACCATACGGCAACGGACTGCCCATCCCGTTCGAATTGCACGACTAATCGCATTGTGGCGGGACAGTGCGCGCGATAGGTTCGCCTGTATCGAACCTTGTACTGGAAGGATGTGCGACGCGATGATCAGACGGAAGGGGCCGATTCTGGCGGTCGCGGTGATCGCTGCATTTGCCTTGGGCTGGTATCGCGGCCTCTTCGGGGTCGATACCGGCACGTCGGTGACCGCGCCCCATCCGGCCATTCCGACCGGAACGACATCGAGCTCGCCGGCACCCTCGCAAATCGCGGCGGACGACGCGCCTGTACCTTCGACCGGTCAGACGAGCCAGCGCAATGCGTCCGAGAGTGGCGAGCAGACCGCATCGCAGACGCCCGCTGCCGGTTCCGAACCACCGGGCACAACCGCAAGCTCGCAGTCGCCTGAAACCGCATCCGCTTCCAGCCCGGCACCGGGTTTCGACGTGGTTCGCGTCGAGCCCGATGGTTCGACGGTGGTCGCCGGCAAGGGAGCTGCCAATGAGCTCATCACGCTAACCGACGGCACGCGCACGTTCGGGCAAGCCAACACGGACGCCAACGGCGACTTCGTGATGACGCTGTCCCTGCCGGAGGGAAGCCACCGCCTTCAGCTAGCCCAGCGCGACGATAACGTCTCGAACGACGCGGCGGTGATCAACGTACCCCCCTCCGGCAAGTCGGAAGAACTGCTGGTCATGATGCAGCGTCCCGGCGAAGCGAGCGAGATCATTCAGCGTCCCGCGGAAGCCGGCCTTGCTGCTGCCTTGCCGAGCGGACCGAACTCGGCGGCCGAAGAATCGAGAGACGATCCGGAGCCGCCGCGCGCGGTCGCAGCGGTCGCGCCCCAACCGGCCACGCCGAACGTGCCGACACCCTCCGAGGCGACTGGGACGCTGCTCGGCGTCGACGCCGTCGAGATCGAAGGGGATCGGTTGTTCGTCGCCGGCTCGGTCAAGGAGCGGTCGACCGTTCGCGTGTATCTCGACGATCAGCCAGTCGCGGAAGCCAGAAGTGGCGTCGGCGAACGATATGTCGCGAGCGCCCGCACCAATGTCGCCGTTGGCCAGCACACCATTCGCGTCGATGCGCTCGACGAGGCTGGACGCGTCGTCAGCCGGGTCGAGGTTCCGTTCCAACGCCCCGATGGAAATTCGATGGCTGCGATCGCCGCGGCACCAAAGCCTAGGCGGGAACAGGAAAACACGACGGGCACAGCCAGCAAGGCTGATGCCGCCGACGGACCGCGCTCTGCCGGAACGGCGGCGTCGGTCGGCGCGCCCGGCGATGCCGCTTCAGCCGACGCCGCTTCCGCGTCTTCTGCGCCGGACGCCGCGGAGATCGAACCCGCGGCTGGATCATCCACCACGGCGGCTGGGACGGCGGCGGGCTCGATGGCGTCCGCCGAGCAGAGGCCAGATGGGGCTGCAGGTTCGGATGGAATGTCCGCCAGCGGAAGCGCGCCGGCGACGGAACCCCCGACGGTTCGTCAGGCGCCGCTGGAGGCGTCGGCATCCCGTGTGATCATCCGCCGCGGCGATACGCTGTGGCGGATCTCCCGCGAGACCTACGGTCGTGGCAACCGATACACCGTGATCTACCTCGCCAACGGCGACCAGATTCGCGACCCCAACCGCATCTATCCGGGACAGGTGTTCCGGGTCCCCGATGACGCAATTGTCGGAGAGCCTCCTCGCGGTTGACGCGCTGTTCGCGAAGCGGCGGGTCTCGCATCACGCGGGATGGGCTGGTCCTGCGCGGGGTGGAGGGATAGAAGCGTTCCAAAACGGCGGCTGCCTCCAGCCGGTCGCCCGTCGCGATGGAACGCCACTATCTTGTCCCAGACATCCAAGCCCGCCGCTGCCGGCGAAGGTCGCGTCATGTGGCGCACGCTGAAGAGCCTCTGGCCCTACATGTGGCCGGAAGGACGGCCCGACCTGCGAGCCCGCGTCGTCTGGGCGAGCTTCTACCTCGTGCTCGCCAAGCTTTTGACGGTCGGTATTCCATACTTCTTCAAGTGGGCGACCGATGCCCTCGACGGCAGTCATACGGCGCAGGAGTGGCTACCGCTCGTGCTCACCGGGGCGGTGACGCTCGTCGTCGCCTACAACGTCGCTCGCGTCGTGTCCGTCGCGCTCAACCAGTTGCGCGACTCGCTGTTTGCCAGCGTCGGACAGCACGCGGTCCGCGTTCTCGCCTTCAAGACCTTCGTGCATATGCACCAGCTGTCGCTGCGCTTCCATCTGGAGCGGCGGACGGGCGGACTCAGCCGCATCATCGAGCGTGGCACCAAGGGCATCGAGACGATCGTGCGCTTCACGATCCTCAACACGGTGCCGACGATCCTCGAATTCGCGCTGACGGCCGCGATCTTCGGTTTCGCCTACGGCTGGCGGTATCTCGTGGTCGTCGCGGTGACGGTGTTCGCCTACGGCTGGTTCACGATCAAAGCGAGCGACTGGCGCATCGCGATCCGCCGCGAGATGAACGACTCCGATACCGAGGCGAACACCAAGGCGATCGACTCGCTTCTGAACTTCGAGACGGTGAAGTACTTCGGCAACGAGACGATGGAGGCCGAGCGTTTCGATCGCTCGATGGCGCGCTACGAGAAGGCGGCGACGCAGACCTGGACCTCGCTCGGCTGGCTCAACTTCGGCCAGGGCGTCATCTTCTCCGCCGGCATGGGCGTCGCGATGGTCATGTCGGCGCTTGAGGTGCGGGCGGGCACGCAGACGCTCGGCGACTTCGTCTTCATCAATGCGATGCTCATGCAGCTGTCGGTGCCGCTCAACTTCATCGGCTTCGTCTACCGCGAAATCCGGCAGGGGCTGACCGACATGGAGGAGATGTTCCGCCTCCTGCGTATCCGCGAGGAGGTGCGTGACCGCGAGGGGGCACAGGACCTCGTGGTCGGCGAGGGAGCCATCCGCTTCGAGGACGTGCATTTCAGCTACGATCCCGAGCGCCCGATCCTGAAGGGCGTGAGCTTCGAGGTGCCGGCCGGCAAATCGGTGGCAATCGTCGGCCCCTCGGGCGCCGGCAAGTCGACGATCTCGCGGCTTCTCTTTCGCTTCTACGACGTCCAGTCCGGTCGCATCACCATCGACGGGCAAGACATCGCTTCTGTGCGGCAGGCCAGCGTGCGCGCGGCCATCGGCATCGTCCCGCAGGACACGGTCCTCTTCAACGACACGATCGCCTACAACATCCGCTATGGCCGCACGGAGGCGGCCGAGGATGAGGTGAAGCAGGCCGCGGCGCTGGCGCAGGTCGCCCACTTCATCGAGGCGCTGCCGGACGGTTACGGCACGATGGTCGGCGAGCGCGGTCTCAAGCTGTCGGGCGGCGAGAAGCAGCGCGTCGCGATCGCGCGTACGATCCTGAAGAGCCCGCCGATCCTCGTCCTCGACGAGGCGACCTCTGCGCTCGACACCCATACCGAGCAGGAGATCCAGAGCGCGCTCCAGCTCGTCTCGCGCCAGCGCACGACGCTGACGATCGCCCACCGCCTATCGACGATCATCGACGCCGATGAAATCATCGTGTTGCGCTCAGGCGTCATCGTCGAGCGCGGATCGCACCGCGCGCTGCTGGCGGCGGGTGGCCTCTACGCCGAGATGTGGACCATGCAGCGCGAGGCGAGCGAGGCCGAGGAAGCACTGCGTCGCGCGCGCGAGGCGGATGCGCTCGGCGTCATCGAGCGTCGCCGTCCGGCAAGCGTCGAGTAGGTCGCGCTCGGCGGCGTTGAGACCCAAGCGGTTTACCCCTATGTGTCGGGGCCAGCCGCTTCGGCCTTGATAAGGATTCCCGCCTCGATGGACATGATCGCCTCGATCCGAAACGTCTTCGTTCCGATCCATCGGGCCGGCTATCCGTTCATCGCCGGGTTCTTCGTCGCCTCCGTGCTGCTCGGTCTCCTCTGGGAGCCGTTGCTCTGGATCGGCTTCATCCTCACCGTCTGGTGCACCTACTTCTTCCGCGATCCCGCACGGACGACGCCGGTCGGCGAAGACCTCGTGGTCAGCCCAGCGGACGGCAAGGTCTCGCTGGTCGGGCTTGTGCGTCCGCCGGCCGATCTCGGCCTCGGCGACGAGCCGCTGCTGCGGATCTCGATCTTCATGAACGTCTTCGATTGCCACGTGAACCGGGCTCCGGTCCGCGGTCGCATCGATCGGATCATCTACAAGGAAGGCCTCTTCAAGAACGCCGAGCTCGACAAGGCGAGCGAGGTCAATGAGCGTTCCGGCATGGTCATCGCCAACGCGCATGGCGAAGTGGGTGTTGTGCAGATCGCGGGCGCCGTTGCGCGCCGCATCGTCGTGTTCTCCCGCGCCGGAGAGCATCTGGAGACGGGCGAGCGTTTCGGCCTCATCCGCTTCGGCTCCCGCCTCGACGTCTATCTGCCGGACGGCGCCGTACCGCGTGTCGCCGAGGGGCAGAAGGCCGTCGCAGGCGAGACCGTGATCGCCGAGTATGGCGCCGGCCACCCGGCCTGGACCTTCCGGCGGGACTGAGGCGATGGTTGAGCCGATCGAACCGCCGCCCGCCGCATCCTCGCGCATCCCCATCCGTCAGATTCTGCCGAACCTCGTCACGATCCTATCGATCTGTGCGGGCGTCACAGGCATCCGATTCGCCTTCGAGGGCCGCTTCGAACTGGCCGTCGGGCTGGTGCTGGGGGCGGCGTTCCTCGACGGTATCGATGGGCGCATCGCACGTCTCGTGAACGGACAAAGTCGGTTCGGCGCCGAGATGGATTCGCTTGCCGACATCGTGAATTTCGGGGTGGCGCCCGCGCTTCTTCTCTATGCCTACACGCTGCACGACGTCGGATCGTTCGGCTGGATCTGCGCGCTCCTCTACATCTCGGGCTGCGCGCTTCGCCTCGCGCGCTTCAACACGATGCTGGACGAACCGAACAAGCCGGCGTGGAAGAGCGCCTATTTCACCGGCATCCCGTCGCCGGCCGGGGCCGGCCTCGCGCTGTTTCCCGTCTATCTAGGGTTCACGTCCAACGTCGCCCTGCCGGACATCACGCCGGCTGCCGCGGCGATCTACCTCGTCATCGTCGGCGTGCTGATGGCGAGCCATATCCCGACCTATTCCGGCAAGACGATCAGCATTCCGCTGCGCCGCGAGTATGTGGCGCCCGCCGTCCTGGTCGTGGTGCTCTACATCGGCCTGCTTCTCAGCTTTTTCTGGGAAACACTGACCTTCTCGGCGATCGCCTACTACGCTACGATTCCGTTCTCCATCCGCTCTTACCGCGCGCAAAAGCAGCGGACGAGCGTCTAGGACGCCCTTCGATATGGCCAAGCAGTTCGAACGGATCGAGCCCGCGCATCGCGAGATGATGGGCCGCCAGGCGATTTTCTTCGTCGGATCGTCGGCAGGCGACAGTCGCGTCAACATTTCGCCTCGCTCGACAACCCACTTCCATGTGCTGGGTGATCTGTCGGTCGCCTATCTCGACCTCACCGGCAGTGGCAGCGAGACAGCGGCGCATGCGAAAGCCGGCGGCCGGGCGACGGTGATGTTCTGCACCTTCGACAGCGCGCCGCAGATCCTGCGTCTGTACGGGCGCCCCCGGATCGACTTCCGTGGCTCCGAGGCGTATGCGGCCTTTCTAGCCGAACACTATCCGAACGGGGAGCCGGTCGGAGCCCGGCAGGTCGTGACGATCGATCTCGATCTCGTCCAGACGTCATGCGGCTTTGCCGTTCCGCTGTTCGAGCATGTCGGCGAGCGCCCCGTCCTCGACCGATGGGCCGAGGCTAAAGGCGAAGAGGGGCTCGTCGCCTATCGCCGGGAGAAGAACACGGTCAGCATCGACGGCCTGCCGACGGGTCTCGACGAGGCCTGAACCCGGTCAGTCCGGCATGTGATAGGTCATGAACCGGTTCTGCCTGACGTCGAAGAGACGGCCCGTCTCCGTGCAGGACGGATAGGCGAGGGGCAGGATCCGCGAGGCGACGTCGGAAGGCGTCGGCAGCGTGTTCGGGTCCTCGCCTGGCATGGCCAGCGCCCGCATCGCCGTCCGCGTTCCGCCCGGATTGACCGAGTTCACCCGCAGCGGAAGGTTCTGCGTCTCGGCAGCCCATGAACGGCCCAAGGCCTCAAGGGCAGCCTTGGTGGCGGCGTAGAGCCCCCAATAGGCCTTACAGGAATGTGCCGCCCCTGATGACAAAAGGATGGCCCGCCCAGCGTCCGAGGCTCGTAGCAACGGGTCGACAGCGCGGATCAGGCGCCAGGCCGACGTGACATTGATCGCCATCGTGCGCTCGAACGTCTTTGCCTCGATGTGTCCTATGGGGCTCAGCGTTCCCAGCGCACCGGCATTGACGACCAGGACGTCGAGCTTGCCCCAGCGCTCATGCAGCGCGGCGCCCAGACGGTCGACGCCAGGCCCATCGGTCAGGTCGAGTGGCACCAGCGTCGCGGAGCTTCCGGCCTTCTGAATTTCATCATCGAGTTCTTCTAGGCCACCTACGGTCCGAGCGACGGCGACGACATGCGCGCCCTGTGCCGCGAGCTGCTTGGCCAGATGGTAGCCGATACCACGCGAGGCACCGGAGACGAGCGCGACGCGCCCTTCGAGCTGGCCGGACATGCTGGGAACTCCTGACGCTGAAATGGGGGGACGGCAGGCGGCTCAGCCGCTCGCCATCACCGCCAGACGGTGGACGTTGCTGGCCGCTTCCTTGTCTTGAAGGCGGGTCGGGTAGTCGCCCGTGAAGTAGTGGTCGGTGAACTGCGGACGGGCTTCGTCCCGGGCCGTGCCGCCGACAGCACGGTAGAGACCGTCGAGCGACAGGAAGGCGAGCGAGTCGGCGCCGATGAAGCGGCACATCGCGTCGAGCGAATCGTGCTGGTTCGCCAACAGCTTCTCCGCGTCGGGCGTGTCGATGCCGTAGAAGTCGGGGAAGTAGATCATCGGGCTCGCGACCCGAATATGGACCTCGCGCGCGCCGGCATCGCGGATCATCTGGACGATCTTTACCGACGTCGTTCCGCGCACGATCGAATCGTCGACCAGCACGACGCGCTTGCCCTCGATCATCGCGCGGTTGGCGGAGTGCTTTAGCTTCACCCCGAAGGCGCGGATCTGCTGGGTCGGCTCGATGAAGGTGCGACCCACGTAGTGGTTGCGGATGATGCCGTACTCGAACGGGATGCCGCTCGCCTGCGCGAACCCGAGGGCCGCGGGTGTGCCGCCGTCCGGCACCGGCACGATGACGTCGGCCTCGACCGGCGCCTCGGCCGCGAGATTCACGCCCATGTTCTTGCGCGCGACATAGACGCTGCGTCCACCGACGACCGAGTCCGGTCGGGCGAAATAGACGTATTCGAAGAGGCAGAGCCGCTCGGCCGGCGGGGAGGGCGCCTTGCGCGCGTCGATCGTGATCGAGCCGTCCGGCTGGATCTCACAGATCACGACCTCGCCGTTCTCGACGTCGCGCACGTATTTTGCGCCGATGATGTCGAGCGCGCAGGTCTCCGAGCAGAAGATCGGCTTGCCGTCGAGTTCGCCCATCACGAGTGGGCGGATGCCGATGGGGTCGCGCGCGGCGATCAGCTTCGTGCGCGTCAGCGCCAGCATCGAGTAGCCGCCCTCGACCTTGCGGATCGCGTCGATGAACCGATCGGAGGAGGACGAGTGCTTCGACCGGGCGATGAGGTGGAGGACCACTTCGGTATCGGACGTGGACTGGCAGATTGCGCCATCGGCGATGAGCTGGCGGCGAAGGGTCAGGCCGTTCGTGAAGTTGCCGTTGTGGGCGACCGCGATGCCGCCGACCTCAAGTTCGGCGAAGAGCGGCTGGACGTTGCGCAGCGCGACCTCGCCGGTGGTGGAGTAGCGCGTGTGGCCGATGGCGACGAAGCCCGGCAACTTCGCCAGCGTCGCGGGATCGGTGTAGTGGTCGCCGACCAGACCCATGCGCTTTTCGGTGTGGAACTGCTGGCCGTCGAAGGTGACGATGCCGGCCGCTTCCTGCCCGCGATGCTGCAACGCATGGAGGCCGAGCGCCGTCAGCGTCGCCGCGTCCGAGTGTCCGAGAATGCCGAACACGCCGCACTCTTCGTGCAACGTGTCGCCGTCGAGTTCGTCGAAGGAGAGCTTGGTCATCTCACACCCGTTCTGGCCCATCGCGGCCCGCTGCCCGGTTCCGCCCGGCATATGGGAACGGCGACCGGATTTCGCGAACAAAAATGCGATCGGCGCGATCGCATCGCGCCGACCATGCTTCCCCCCTTCGGCCGGCAGGGGCAACCCCGCCGGTGATCAGTTCGCCGGTGCCTCCGCCGGCTGCTCTTCGCTGTCACGGATCGCGTCCTCGATCGAACCGGGCTGCTCGGCCGCCGGACTCTCGCCCGCCGGCGCGCCGTCGGCTGCGGGAGCTGGAGTGCCGAAGCGGTCGCGGATCGTCTCCTGCGGGTCGTCCGGGAGCGCGCTGACGAGGCGGTTTCCGAGCTCGTCAAGGAAGGGCTTGGAGCGGGCCTGCGCGACCCAGGAGGGCTGATTGCCCGACTGCGGCGGCGTCAGCCAGTTGAAGAACACCATGGCGACCACGACGAGCAGTAGTCCGCGGGCCGCGCCGAACAGGAAGCCGAGCGTGCGATCGATCGCACCGATGCGCGAGTCGATGATGAAGTCCGCGATCTTTAGGGTGATGAACGACACGACGATGAGGGTGCCGAAGAAGATGGCGGCGGCCGAGGCCACCAGCGCGATCTTCTCGTTGTGGATGTAGTTCGACATGAACGGTGTCAGCCGCTCGTAGAAGGCGTAGGCGGCCGCGGCGGCAGCGACCCAGCTCAGCACCGACAGGATCTCGCGGGAGAACCCGCGAACCATCGCCAGAAGCCCGGATACGAGCATGATGGCGATCAGGATCGCATCCAGCAGGGTGACGGTCATTCGTTTTCCGGTCTGGCTTTCATCGGGCGGCACGGCCGACGCCCGTTACCCGTGTCTTACACTGCGAAGACAGTGGAAAATCAAGTCTCCGATTGAAGCTGTCGCCCCGCCACCCGCGCGACGAGGTGCGGCAGGCTCTCGATTTCATGCGCCGCGACCTCCCGGTTCCTGGGGAGATCGGCGCTCGCCGAGGGAAGGACCGATTGGCGAAACCCAAGCTTTTCGGCCTCCTTCAACCGCTGGCCCGCATGGGCGACGGGCCGCACGGAACCGGACAGACTGATCTCGCCGAAATAGACGCAGTCCGTCGGAAGCGGTTGACCCGACAGCGACGAGACCAGCGCCGCTGCGACCGCGAGATCGGCCGCCGGCTCCTGGATGCGATACCCGCCGGCGACGTTGAGGTAGACGTCATGCTGCCCGAGCCGCACGCCGCAATGCGCCTCCAGAACCGCCAGCACCATCGCAAGCCGGGGTTGGTCCCATCCGAGGACCGAGCGGCGCGGCGTGCCGAGCGTCGAAGGCGCGACGAGTGCTTGGATCTCGACCAGCACCGGCCGCGTGCCTTCCATACCGGCGAAGACGGCGGCGCCTGGCGCCTGCTCGTTGCGTTCGCCAAGAAAGAGTTCGGACGGGTTCTGGACCTCGCGCAGGCCGATGTCGCTCATCTCGAAGACGCCGATCTCGTCGGTCGGCCCGAAGCGGTTCTTCACCGTGCGCAGGATGCGGTAGTGGTGTCCACCTTCGCCCTCGAAGTAGAGGACGGCATCCACCATGTGCTCGACGACGCGAGGCCCCGCGATCTGGCCCTCCTTCGTCACGTGGCCGACGAGGATCACCGCCGCGCCGCTCGACTTCGCATAGCGGATCAGCGCCTGGCTGCCGGCTCGCACCTGGGTCACCGTACCTGGCGCCGACTCGGCCATGTCGGTCCAGACCGTCTGGATCGAGTCGATGATGACGAGATCGGGTCGCTTGTCCTGCCCGAGCGTCGCGAGAATGTCCTCGATGTTGGTCTCAGCCATCAGCTGGACGCTGGTATCGGCTGCCTTCAGGCGTTGGGCGCGCAGGCGCACCTGCGCCACCGCCTCCTCACCCGAAACGTAGATCACCTTATGCCCGCCGCGCGCGAGCGCCGCGGCCGCCTGCATCAAGAGCGTCGACTTGCCGATGCCAGGATCGCCGCCGACGAGAAGCGCCGACCCGCGCACGAAGCCGCCGCCGGTTACCCGGTCGAGCTCCGCGATGCCCGAGACGATGCGCGGTGCCTCCTCGGTCTCGCCCGACAGCGGCATGAGAGCCGCGGGACGCCCCTTGCGCTTGGAGCGCAACGGCCCGCCGCCGATCCCGTTGGTGTCGCTCTCCTCGACGATCGTGTTCCACTCGCCGCAGGCTTCGCACTTGCCTTGCCAGCGGGTGAACACCGAACCGCAGTTCTGGCAAATGAAGGTGGTCTTGGTCTTGGCCATGGGTACCGCGATGTGATCGACACCCTGTAGATGGCATGAGAACAAACAGGAAACAAGGATTCCGACGTCACTGTGCGTGCAAGGGGCCGCGTCGTTCGAGGTGCATGGCTGCATCGCTTGCCGCGCAAGGAACGGTCTCGGAAGGGGGCCGTTCTGACACGGTCCACGGAAGAGCCGCAGCCGGCGCCGGAGTATGCGATGACCACGATCTCCCAACTGATGATTCAGACCCTCGCCGAGGCCGGCGTCAAACGGATATGGGGGGTCACCGGTGACAGCCTGAACGCATTGACCGCCGCACAGGCGAAGGACGGCCGCATCGACTTCCTCCACGTGCGCCACGAGGAGGCCGCCGCCTTCGCTGCGGGTGCGGAGGCGGCCGCGACGGGCAGCCTTGCGGTCTGCGCTGGCAGCTGCGGACCCGGCAATCTCCACCTCATCAACGGCCTCTACGACTGCCAGCGCAATCACGTACCGGTGCTTGCCATCGCCGCACAGATTCCGTCGAGCGAGATCGGCCTCGGCTACTTTCAGGAGACCCATCCCACCGAACTCTTTCGTGAGTGCAGCCATTTCTGCGAACTGGTCAGCAACCCTCGCCAGATGCCGGAAGTGCTGCACCGCGCGATGCGCACGGCGATCGCCCGCAAGGGCGTGGCGGTGATCGTGCTGCCCGGAGACGTATCGATGCTGGACATCGAAGGCGACGTGCCCGCGTTCGCCGCACCGATCCCCGCGCGCCGCCTGCCGGACGATGCGGCGGTGGCGCAGGCCGCCGGCATCATCAACCTGTCGGAGCGGGTGACGATTCTCGCAGGCGCCGGTACGGCCGGGGCGCATGATGCGGTCGTCGCTCTCGCCGACCGGCTGGCCGCGCCGATCGTCCACGCCTATCGCGGCAAGGAGCACATGGAATGGAACAACCCGTTCGACGTCGGCATGACCGGCCTCATCGGGTTCTCGTCGGGCTACCATGCGCTGATGGAGTGCGACGTGCTCCTGATGCTCGGCACCGACTTTCCCTATCGCAACTTCTACCCGAAGGGCGCCAAGGTCATTCAGGTCGATACGGACCCGTCGGCGCTAGGCCGACGCGTTCCCCTCGATCTGGCGGTCGAGGCCGATGCTGGGGAATTTGCTTCCGCGCTGGCCGGCAGGATCGCCGCCGGCCGCGACCGAACGTTCCTCGAGGCCGCGCTCGCCCACTATCGAAAGGCGCGCGAGGGACTGGACGACCTCGCCACGCCGCGCGGGGCGGGCAAGCCGCTGCATCCACAATATGTCGCTCGGCTCGTCAGCGAGCTCGCCAGCGATGATGCCATCGTGACAGCCGATGTGGGAACGCCGTCGGTCTGGGCCGCGCGCTATCTAAAGATGAACGGCCGCCGCCGCCTGATCGGCTCTTTCAATCATGGTTCGATGGCCAACGCTCTGCCACAGGCGCTCGGCGCGCAGGCGGCCTTCCCAGATCGGCAGGTCGTATCCCTGTCGGGCGATGGCGGGCTGGCGATGCTCATGGGCGAACTGCTGACGGCGGTCCAGATGAAGCTGCCGGTGAAGATCGTCGCCTTCAACAACGGCTCCCTCGGTTTCGTCGAGATGGAGCAGAAAGCGGCGGGCTACCTGCCGACCTATGTCGATCTGCAGAACCCGGATTTTGCGGCCATGGCGCAGACGATCGGCCTGCGCAGCATCCGCGTGTCGGACTCGGAGGCGTTGGAGCCGGCGCTGCGCGAAGCCTTCGCGCACGACGGACCCGCCCTCGTTGACGTCGTGACGGCACCGCAGGAACTCTCGCTGCCGCCAAAGATACAGGCGGAGCAGGCGAAAGGGTTCAGCCTCTACATGCTCCGCGCGATCATGTCCGGGCGAGGCGACGAGGTCGTCGAACTCGCCACGACGAACCTTCTTCGCTGACCGAACACATCGCCTGCGACAAGCGTCGCGGGCGGCCAGCCTACTCGTAGCGCTCGGGCAGGTGGCTTTCCTCGGCGAGATCGGTGAAGCGCGTGAACTCGGCCTGGAAGGCCAGCTGCGCCGCACCCGTCGGTCCGTGGCGCTGCTTGGCGATGATCACCTCGGCCTTGCCGCGCGCCTCGTTCATTTCCTGCTGCCACTTCATGTGCTCGTCGGTGCCGAGCTTCGGCTCCTTGGCCTGCAGGTAGTATTCCTCGCGATAGACGAACATCACCACGTCGGCGTCCTGCTCGATCGAGCCGGACTCGCGAAGGTCGGACAGCTGGGGGCGCTTGTCGTCGCGGTTTTCGACCTGACGCGACAGCTGCGACAGGGCGATGATCGGGACGTGGAGTTCCTTCGCCAGAGCCTTCAGGCCGGTCGTGATCTCGGTGATCTCCTGCACGCGGTTGCCGGCGGTCTTGGCCGAGCCCTGCATCAGCTGCACGTAGTCGATCACCATCACGTCGAGCCCGCGCTGACGCTTGAGCCGCCGGGCGCGCGCGGCGAGCTGGGCGATCGAGATACCACCCGTCTGGTCGATATAAAGCGGCGCCTTCTGCATCATTTCGGTGCAGGCGACGAGCTTGGAATATTCGGCGTCGGTGATCGAGCCGCGCCGGATCTTCGACGACGAGACCTCCGACTGCTCGGAGATGATACGCGTCGCCAGCTGTTCGGCCGACATTTCCAGCGAGAAGAACCCGACGACGCCGCCGTTCGCCGCCTTGAACGAGCCGTCGGCCTGTTCGGCTGGCTCGTAGGCCGCCGCGATGTTGAAGGCGATGTTGGTCACGAGCGACGTCTTGCCCATCGCGGGACGGCCCGCGAGGATGATGAGGTCCGAGTGCTGCAGGCCGCCGAGACGGCGGTCGAGCTCTCGGATGCCGGTCGAGATGCCCGACAGGCCGCCGTCACGATCCTTGGCGGCGCCTGCCATCTCGATGGCCAGCGCCATCGCGTCCTCAAACGACTGGAAGCCGCCGTCGTAGCGACCGGTTTCCGCCAGCGAGAAGAGGGCCTTCTCGGCGTCCTCGATCTGTTCCTTCGGCTCGGCGTCCACCGGCGCGTCGAAGGCGGCGTTGACCATGTCCTCGCCGATGCGGATCAGCGATCGGCGAAGCGCCATGTCGTAGACTGCGCGGCCGTAGTCGTTGGTGTTGATGATCGTCGTCGCCTCGGCGGCGAGCCGCGCGAGGTACTGGGCGACCGTCATGTCGCCGATGCGGTCGTTCGCCGGAAGGAACGTCTTCAGCGTCACGGGCGTCGCGATCTTGCCCATGCGGATCATCGCCGAGCCCTTGGAGAAGATCTCCCGGTGGATCGGCTCGTAGAAATGCTCGGGCTTCAGGTAGTCGTGGACGATGTAATAGGCGTCGTTGTTGACCAGGATGGCGCCGAGAAGCGCCTGTTCGGCTTCGATGTTGGCCGGCGCCTCACGATAGAGCGGGGCCTCCTCCTCGAATTTGCGTGCGGCTTCCGCCATCGCTCGACCTCGTCGGATTGGGTAAACATTCCTCTTAACCGAGTTGGGTCTTCCGGGCCAACAGTTCGAGAGCGGGGATCAGAAAAACACCACAGGCGGTGGACGGCCTAGGGAAAGGCGGTGGACAAGCTGTGGACGAACCCATGGGCCGAACCCAGCCTATGAACGAAAAAGGGGCTTCCGGTCGAAGCCGGAAACCCCTTCCTGTGCACAGAGCTGCGGCGGGCAGTTCGCCCGCCGCCTCAGGCTTGTCAGCCGCGGTCGTCCTCGTCCTCGGCGCCTTCCTCGAAGAACTCGCCACCGCCGGGGACCACAGCATCCTCGTTCTCGCCGTAGATCGCGTCGGCCGAGTTGAGCTTCTCGCCCTTGGCCTGACGCTCAGCCTCTTCCTGCGAGCGGGCGACGTTCACCTCGATCGTGACCTGCACCTCGGCGTGGAGGTTGAGCTTTACGGTGTGGAGGCCGATCGCCTTGATCGGAACGTTCAGCTCCACCGAGTTGCGGTTCACGTTGTAGCCCTGCTCCTTCAGGATGTCGGCGATGTCGCGCGCCGAGACCGAACCGTAGAGCTGACCGGTCTCGCCAGCCGAGCGCACGATCACGAGGCGCAGGCCCTCGAGCTGGTCCGCCACGCCCTGGGCTTCCGAACGACGCTCGTCGTTGCGGGCGATGAGCGAGGCCTTCTGCGACTCGAACTTGGCGCGGTTCGCCTCGTTGGCGCGGAGCGCGCGGCCGGTCGGGAGGAGGTAGTTGCGGGCGAAGCCGTCGCGCACGCGGACGGTGTCGCCGAGACCGCCGAGGCGGGCGATGCGCTCGAGAAGAATGACTTCCATGGTTTTGTTCCTTTGCTTGAAGGTCAGGTGTTGGATGCGTCCGCCATCCGGTTTCGGGCCGTGTCGAAGACCCCAAGAACCAGGAAGGCGAAAAGCGGGATGAAGAGGAGGATGATCGCACCGTAGGCGGAGAAGAGAACCAGTCCACGGGCAGGACGGCCGCGCGTGCGACGGTGCATCGCAGCGAGACCGACAAGGGTGAAGCCCATGCCGAACGCGCCGGTCAGCACGGCGCCGAGCATACCGACGATGCCCGGTGCAAAGGACGCAGCGAGACCCAGAGCGAAGATCGGGAGCGCGACACGCGGCAGCGTCGTCGCCACGGGGAGATCGTCCTTCGGGCGGGGAAGGCGGCCGCTGATGCGCGTGATCGCGGCCGCGACGTAGAGGCAGCCGATCCAGGTGAGGACCGAGATGATCGGCTGCACGAAGGGGATCGCTGACACCACGAGCTGGACGAAGCTGCGGATCTCCTGCTCGCCCGCGATCGTACCGTCCGGCTGCGCGAGGAGAGCCTGTGTGACAGCGGCCTCGAGACCGGCAGCATCATAACTCATCAGGAGACCGAGCACGACGCAGGTCGCTGCGGCGATGCAAAGGATCGCGAAGAGAAGGCGGGAGACCGGATACCAGTCGAGGCCCGCGCCGTCGTCGCGAGGGCGCGCAAGTCCGGCCATGTGCCCCACGGCCGCCGCGGGAAGCGCCGATCCGAGCAGCATCGTCACGCCCGACAGAACGGCGCCCGTGAACGCCGCGATCGCGATGGCGGCGGTCGCAGCCGCGATGAAGCCGGCCCGGCTGCCCCAACCGAGGCTTGCGATGAAGATGGGAACGGGAGCCGCGAGAGCCAGCACCACGGCGCCGGGCGACTGGGTCACCACGCCGGCGAACAGAAGAGCCGCTGCGACGCCGGCGACCAGTCCGATAGGGAGGGCTGAGAACTGCATGGGCTCGTTTCGCTGTCCTGCCTGCGGCAGTTAGGGGACCGATCGCCCCAACTCGGCTCTTCTCGAAACCTTCGTGATCCACCGGTGCCGAACGCGGTGGAAAAGGGAAGGCGACGGGCCGTGGCCCGCCGCCGATCTTTCAGGAGAGCGCCCCAAGGAGGCCCCTCGCCGTCCTTACTTCAGGACGTAGGGCAGGAGGCCCAGGAAGCGGGCGCGCTTGATCGCCTGGGCGAGGGCGCGCTGGTTCTTCTGCGACACCGCCGTGATGCGCGACGGAACGATCTTGCCGCGCTCGGAGATGTAGCGCTGCAGGAGACGGACGTCCTTGTAGTCGATCTTCGGCGAGTCACCCGACGCGAACGGGTCGGACTTGCGGCGACGATGGAACGGACGACGCGTGGGGAGCTGGGCGATGTCGACCATTACGCGGCCTCCTCGTTGCGCGGACGGCGCGGACGGTCATCGTCCTCGCGACGCGGGCGGTCCTCGCGGCGCGGGCGGTCGCCACCGTCACGGTCGCCACGGCGCGGACGGTCGTCGCGCTTCTGCATCATCGCGGACTGACCCTCGTCGTGCTCTTCGACGCGGATCGTCATATAACGCAGGATGTCCTCGTTGAAGCGCATCTGGCGCTCCATCTCGTCGACGGCCGCGGACGGCGCATCGATGTTCATCAGCGTGTAGTACGCCTTCCGGTTCTTCTTGATCCGGTAGGTGAGGGTCTTGAGACCCCAATTCTCGACCTTGCCGACCTTGCCGCCATTGGCCTCGATCACGCCGCGGTACTGATCCACGAGCGCCTCGACCTGCTGGCCGCTGATGTCCTGTCGGGCAAGGAAAACGTGCTCGTAAAGAGCCATGGCGTTTGCCTTTCCATCGGTTGCGCATTTGCCCGGCGACAGCGGCTAAGCCTCTGCGACTCTCCTGTTGGCCAAGATGGCCGGGGGCGGAAAGGCGCGTCGATAGAGACGGTCGAGAGCGGGAACACGGGAAGTCGGACAGGGGCGCACCCCAATCCGGCGGCGTCGAAACGAACCGCCTTCCGTTCAGCCCCCGGCTGACGCACGGGCAATGACGGTGCACGCCATAGACGAGGACGGCCCGGATGGCAAGCCAGAACCCGTGGATCAGCCGAAGCCTGCGTCGCTGCCGCGGCTCACCGTCGCGATGGTCGGCTCCGCCTTGCCGGCGAAATATGGCCCCTGCGCTCGCATCCGACCGAAGCGCTGAAGGGCGCGCCACTGCCGGTCGGTCGCGATGCCGTCGGCCGACATCTCGATCCCCAGGCGCTGACAGAGGGTCCAGACCGCTCCCATCATCGCCTCGGCATCGGCGTCCCCGAGAATGCGTGCCGCGAGATTTCGGTCGAGCTTCAAACGTGCGACGCCCAGCGAGCGGAGATAGCCGAGGTCCGGGCGACCGGCACCGAAACCGATGATGACGAGCCGCACGCCGGTTTGCGTCAGGCGCCGGATGGCAGGCGTCAGTTCGTCGCAGGACGCCAGGACGGCGCTTTCCACGATCTGCAGTTCAAGCCGATCAGGCGACAGCTCGCAGTCCGCCAGGACGCGAAGCGTCGCGTCGACGAGATCGGGGTTCAGCAAGGTCGTGGCATCGACCGTTACAGCCACATTGCGACAGGTGCCTTCGGTCGGGTGGCGCTCGACGAAGCTCGAGACCGCACGTCGAATTGACCAGAGATCCAGGAGATACGAAAGGCCGGCGTCCGCGGCCAACGCTCTCAGGTCGTCGGCAGCGAGCGTCTGGCCCGTCCGGGTATTCGTCCAGGTCAGGTCGGTTTCGACGCTCTCGATTTCACCCGATACGCTGTCATGCTGCGCCTCGAACGCAAGGTCGATGGCGTCGTTTGCCATCGCCACGATCAGATCCGCCTGCAGCAACCGCTGATCGAGCATCGACTGCTCGCGGAGGGGGTCGAAGCAGGCGACATCGCCGCGTCCCTGATGCTTGACGTCGTAGAGGGCGATGTCGGACGCGCGGTGCAGAGCGTCCCGCCGTGTGCCGTCGAGCGGTGCCGAGGCGATGCCGACCGAGCAACCGATCGTGATCCGGTGACCGAGGACGGACATCGGCTCGCCGACGGCCTCGACGATCTGGCGCCCCACCTCGACAGCCGTCTCGCGGGAAAGACCGTCCAGCATCACGAAGAATTCGTCGCCGCCGAAGCGGAAGACCTGACCGGCATCACCGACCGCCGTGCGGATGCGTTCGGCGGCCTGCCGGAGCACGAGATCGCCCATCGCGTGGCCGTGCTGGTCGTTGACCTCCTTGAAGCGGTCGAGATCCAGCGCAAGCGCATGGATATGGCCTTCGCCGGCGGTGAGACGCTCCTCGACCGCGTCCCATACGGACAGCAGGAGGGTGCGGTTGCCGAGGCGCGTCAGCGGGTCGTGGTGCGCCAGAAACTCGGCGTGCTCGGTCGCCCGTTTCAGTTCGGTGACGTCGGTGAGGCTGACGACGAAGTCGGATTCGTCGGCTCTCATCAGCTCCGCCACGCTCACCATCACCTGTCGATGACTGTCCGACCCGGCGACGATGGCTTCGAAGCGATGCCCGTGGCGCAGGTTGTCCTCGAGTTCCGTGCCGTCCGTCGGGCAGAACGTCTCGGCAAGGCAGGATAGTGCCGCGGTTCCGCCGAACAGGTTGGCTGCGGCCTCGTTCGCGAAGAGGAAGGACGCGTCGCGGCGCAGGACGAGCACGCCGACCGGGACGGTGGACAGGATTTCGAAATCGCGGTGGGTGGTCGGGGCCGATACAAGACCGCGACCATCCCGCCCGGTGTGATCCGTGCGTTCCGTCACTCGATTCGCTCCCTGCTTCATGTCTGTCGTGCCGAGGGGCTGCACCCTCGATCCGGTCTCTAAAAGTCTCGGCGACCGGTTTTGTGCCAACGACTGCCGCAGCGTAAGGGTGTCGGAGTTTCCGAGGTCTTAACGACACTCCGACCGTTTCATGGACGACCAAGCGTGAATGCGCCGGAGGACGGGTCGCGTCGCCTTGACAGGCCGCGCCCGGCTCCGCACTACGCGACCTTTGAACGATATGGGAGAAGGCGATGACGCTCGCGGTTGTTTTTCCAGGACAGGGAAGCCAGGCCGTCGGAATGGGCCGTGAACTCGCGGACGCCTTTCCCGAAAGCCGTCGAGTCTTCGAGGAGGTCGACGAGGCCCTTGGCGAGAAGCTGAGCGACGTGATCTGGAACGGTCCGGAAGACCAGTTGACCCTCACCGCCAACGCCCAGCCGGCGCTGATGGCCGTATCGCTTGCCGCGATGCGGGCGCTGGAGGCTCGCGGGTTCGATCTTGGCGCATCCGCCGACTTTGTCGCCGGCCACTCGCTCGGCGAATATTCCGCGCTCGCCGCAGCCGGTTCGCTGTCGGTCGCCGATGCCGCACGGCTTCTGCGGATCCGCGGTGACGCGATGCAGGCGGCCGTGGCACCCGGCGAAGGCGCGATGGCCGCCATTCTGGGGCTCGATCACGAGACGCTTCAGTCCGTCTGCGCCGAGGCCGGCCAAGGCGGCGTCTGCCAGATCGCCAACGACAACGGCGGCGGGCAGATCGTGATCTCCGGCACGAAGGCTTCTGTCGAACGCGCGATGGAGGCTGCGCAGGCCGCCGGTGCCAAGCGCGCGATCGCCCTATCGGTATCGGCGCCGTTCCATTCCATGCTCATGCAGCCAGCCGCGGAAAAGATGCGGGAGGCCCTCAGCACGGCCACGCTCGTCTCGCCGCGGGTGCCGCTGGTCGCCAACGTTCTTGCCTCCGCGATCTCGGACCCGGAGGAGATCCGGGCGCATCTCGTCGAGCAGGTGACGGGCCAGGTGCGGTGGCGCGAAAGCATGACCTATCTCGCCGACGGCGGCGTCGATCTCCTGCTCGAGGTCGGCAGCGGCAAGGTCCTGTCGGGTCTCGCCAAGCGCATCGATTCGCGTCTGTCGGCCGTCAGCGTCGGCAAGCCGGCGGATATCGAGCCGGCGATCGCGCGCCTCGCCTGACACTCTCCAACGTAAGGAAGCGGCACATGTTCGATCTTTCCGGCCGCAAGGCCCTCGTGACGGGCGCCAGCGGCGGCATCGGCGAATCCATCGCGCGCACGCTGCATCAGGCGGGCGCGACGGTCGGTCTGCACGGCACACGTCGCGAGAAGCTGGACGAACTCGCGAGCTCCCTCGGCGAGCGCGTCCACGTCTTCCCGGCCGATCTCGGCAGCCGCGAGGGGCAGAGCGGCCTTGCAGAGGCTGCGGACAAGGAACTCGGCGGCGTCGACATCCTCGTCAACAATGCCGGCATCACCAAGGACGGGCTGTTCGTCCGCATGTCGGACGACGACTGGGATCGCGTTCTCGAGGTCGACCTCACGGCCGTCTTCCGCCTGACGCGGGCTCTGACCCACCAAATGATGCGCCGCCGCTACGGTCGCATCGTCAACATCACCTCGATCGTCGGCGTCACCGGCAATCCGGGTCAGACCAACTACTGCGCGGCGAAGGCCGGCATGATCGGCTTTTCGAAGTCGCTCGCCCAGGAAATCGCCTCGCGCAACGTAACGGTGAACTGCATCGCGCCGGGCTTCATCGAAAGCGCGATGACGGGCAAGCTCAACGAGAAGCAGACGGAAGCCATCATGGGCGCGATCCCCATGCGCCGCATGGGCCAGCCCGCCGAGATCGCCGCCGCCGCCCTCTATCTCGCGTCGGAGCAGGCGGCCTATGTCACGGGCCAGACGCTGCACGTCAACGGCGGCATGGCGATGATCTGAACCCGGCTTGGCCAGCGCGCTTTCGCCATGCTAAGCCGCAGGTCTCGCCGAGCTACCGAATCCGCCCACATCTTCGCAGATGGGGCTTGGACCAGCACCGACGGGGTAACGCTTGATTAACGGGACCCCGGCGTCTAACGAAACGGCGAAAGCCATCTCAACAGAGGAATGACCATGAGCGATACCGCTGAACGGGTGAAGAAGATCGTCGTCGAGCACCTGGGCGTCGAGCAGGAGAAGGTCACCGAGAACGCTTCGTTCATCGACGACCTCGGCGCCGACAGCCTCGACACGGTCGAGCTCGTCATGGCGTTCGAAGAAGAGTTCGGCGTCGAGATCCCGGACGATGCGGCCGAGACGATCCTCACGGTCGGCGACGCCGTGAAGTTCATCGAGAAGAACCAGGCCTGAGACCGGCGGGCGGGCTTGGCCCGCCCTTCATTTTAAGAGTTCGGAATGAGACGAGTCGTCATCACCGGCGTCGGAATGGTCAGCCCCCTGGGGGCGGGCGTCGATGTGACATGGAAGCGTCTGTTGGAGGGCCGCAGCGCGGCTCGCCGGGTCGAGAGTTTCGACGTCTCGGACCTGCCCTGCCAGATCGCATGTCAGATCCCGCGCGGTGACGGCTCCGACGGCACGTTCAATGCCGATCTCTGGATGGAGCCGAAGGAGCAGCGGAAGGTCGACGATTTCATCGTCTACGCCGTAGCCGCTGCCGCCGAAGCGCTCGACGATGCCGACTGGCATCCCGAGAGCTATGACGATCAGTGCGCCACCGGCGTTCTGATCGGTTCGGGCATCGGCGGCCTCGAAGGCATCGAGCGCCATTCGTTGATCCTGGCGGAGAAGGGTCCTCGACGGATCAGCCCGTTCTTCATTCCGGGTAGCCTCATCAATCTCGCATCCGGCCATGTCTCGATCCGCAACGGATTGAAAGGGCCCAATCATTCCGTCGTGACCGCCTGTTCGACCGGCGCCCATGCGATCGGCGATGCTGCGCGCCTCGTCATGCTGGGCGATGCGGACGTCATGGTGGCGGGTGGTGCGGAATCGCCGGTCGGACGGTTGTCCCTGGCGGGCTTTGCTGCCTGCCGCGCCCTCTCGACCAGCTATAACGACGATCCGACGGCGGCCTCCCGACCCTACGACAAGGGGCGCGACGGCTTCGTCATGGGCGAGGGCGCCGGCATCGTCGTCCTCGAAGAACTCGAGCATGCCCAGGCTCGCGGCGCGCGGATCTATGCCGAGGTCATCGGCTACGGTCTGTCCGGCGACGCGCACCACATCACGGCTCCGGCCGAAGACGGCGACGGCGCCTATCGCTGCATGAAGGCGGCGCTGAAGCGCGCCGGCATCACTGCCGACCAGATCGACTACATCAATGCCCACGGCACCTCGACGCCGCTCGGCGACGAGATCGAGCTGCGCGCCATCGAGCGGCTCGTCGGCGATGCGGCGTCGAAGATTTCGATGTCCTCGACGAAGTCGGCCATCGGCCACCTTCTCGGTGCTGCCGGCGCAGTCGAGGCGATCTTCGCCACCCTCGCGATCCGCGACAATGTCGCGCCGCCGACGCTCAATCTGGTCGATCCGTCCGTGGAGACCAAGATCGATCTCGTTCCGCTGAAGAAGCGCGAGAAGCAGATCGATATCGCCTTGTCGAACTCGTTCGGCTTTGGCGGCACCAACGCATCGGTCGTTCTGCGCCGCTTCGAAGGCTGAGCCCTTCCGGCTTTCGCCACATTCGAATGCTGCTACCTGCGTGAGGACGCCGGCAGCTCACGCAGTCATGACTGCGGACAGGCCGGCCAAGCGGGCGCGATGGACGGGCGCTCACCTGCAACTGGTACAGGGAGGTCCGCCGTGACCCATGGTTCCGACGAACAGCTCCAGCCCAGCGGCGAGGCACCGAGCCGTCGCAACAAGCCGAAACGACGCTCCCGGCATGCGCGAAACGGCTTCGTGATCCTGATGAACTTCGGCTTCAGCCTGGCGCTTCTCGCGGCCGTGGCGGGGGGGCTCGTCTTCTACTGGGGCAAGCAAACCTTCGACAGCGCCGGTCCGCTGCAGACGGAAGCGACCTATCTCGTCAGCCGCGGCGCCGGACTGGAGAGCGTCGCAGCCGGGCTCGAGCGAGCGGGTATCGTCAGCGATGCGCAGGTCTTCGAATACGGAGTGCGCGTCGCCTCCTTGGAGGGTTTGAGCGGTCGCGGCGACACCGGCATCCGTGCCGGCGAGTACGCCTTCGCGCCCGGTGCCAGCATGCGCGACGTCATGGAGACGCTTCGCAGCGGCAATTCGATCCAGCATGCCGTCACGATCCCGGAAGGCTGGACCGTCCACCAGATCTACGCGCGCCTCGCGGCCGATCCGGTTCTCGTCGGCGATTTGCCGCCCATGGTGGCCGAGGGAACCCTGCTTCCTGAAACCTACACGTTCACGCGCGGCATGACGCGATCGGCGATGGTCGATCGGATGAAGGAAGCCCAGTCGGAACTCGTCGAACAGATCTGGGCCGGGCGCCAAGACGACCTGCCGGTGAAGGATATCGGCGAGTTCGTGACGCTGGCATCGATCGTGGAGAAGGAGACCGGAATCGCGGCGGAGCGTCCGCACGTGGCGTCCGTCTTCGTCAACCGTCTGCGCGAGGGGATGCGGCTCCAGTCCGATCCGACGATCATCTACGGCGTCTGGGGTGGCGCCGGGAAGCCGTCGGACGAACCGATCCGCCAATCGCACATCGCTGGGGCGACGCCCTACAACACTTATGTGATCCGCGGCCTTCCGCCCGGCCCGATCGCCAATCCGGGCCGGGCGTCGCTCGAGGCCGTCGCTCATCCGCTCGACACCCGCGACCTCTATTTCGTCGCCGACGGAACGGGCGGCCATGCCTTCGCCCGCACGCTCAACGAGCACAATGCCAATGTCCGTCGCTATCGTGACATCGAGCGGGCAGCCGCCGCCGCGCGCGCCGAGGCCGACTCGCCGGAAAATCCTGCTGTTGCGCAGTAGGCCTGCGGCAGGCCGCCAACGGCGTGCGCGCACAACAGCGGAGACCAGATGCCGTTGAACAGCATGACGGGCTTTGCCCGTGTCGAGGGAGCGACGCGCGACGCTGATTTTGTCTGGGAACTGCGATCGGTCAACGGTAAGGCGCTGGAGGTCCGGCTTCGCCTCCCGCAAGGGATGGAAAACATCGAGGCGGACGTCCGCCGCATCGTCGCGAGCCGCTTGAGCCGAGGAAATTTGCAGGTCTCGCTCAACCTGCGGCGCGTCGTCGACGAGGCGCTGCCCTTCGTCATTCATCGCGAGATGCTGGATGCCGTTTTACGGCTTTCAGGCGAACTCGTGCGCGACGGCCACGCGACCCTGCCGTCTGCAGACGGACTGTTGGCGCTCCGTGGCGTCATCGACGTCGCGGAGCGGGTCGCCAACCCGGAGGACGATGCCGCGCGTCAACGCGATGTTCTGGCCGGGCTGGTCGAGGCGGTCGAGCGTCTCGTCGCATCGAGAGCGGACGAGGGCCGGCAACTTGCTTCCGTCCTGAACGGCCGGCTGGACGAGATCGAACGTCTGGTCGACCTCGCCGAACGGGACCCCAGCCGCGACGTCGAGACCATTCGCGCCCGGTTGGCGCGGCAGGTCGCCGAGCTGACCGGCGCGGCCGGAGGACTTGATCCAATTCGTCTTCATGCGGAAGCCGCCCTGATCGCGACGCGCGCCGATATACGCGAAGAGCTGGATCGGCTTACCGCTCACATTCATGCAGCCCGCGACCTTCTGGCCCAAGAGGGTCCTGTCGGTCGTCGCCTCGATTTCCTGGCGCAGGAATTTAACCGCGAATCGAATACGGTGTGCTCCAAATCCAATGCGGCTTCGTTGACCGCCATCGGCCTCCAGCTGAAGGTCGTCGTCGACCAGCTGCGCGAACAGGTTCAGAACATCGAATGAAACTGCAGGCCGATATCGAGTCCCCCGTCCGGATCGCACGGCGCGGCCTCATGCTCGTCATCTCGTCACCCTCGGGTGCAGGGAAGTCGACGATCGCGCGAAGCCTCCTGGAGCAGGATACGCGGTTCTCGCTGTCGGTCAGCGTGACGACCCGCACCCGCCGACCCAGCGAGATCGACGGCGTTCATTACCACTTCATCACGCGGGACGAGTTCTTCCGTCTGCGTGATGGCGACGCGCTGCTGGAATGGGCCGAGGTCCACGGAAACCTCTACGGCACCCCGCGCGAAGCGGCCGAGAAGGCCATGCGCGACGGCCGAGATATGCTGTTCGACATCGACTGGCAGGGCGCTCTCCAGCTGCAGGAGAAGGCGAAGGCCGACATCGTGTCGATCTTCATCCTTCCCCCGTCGATGGAGGAGTTGAAGTCGCGTCTCCTGCGCCGTGCGGAGGATTCCAGCGAGACGATCGCCATGCGCCTGCGCAATGCGAAGGTCGAGATCGAGCGTTGGCGGGACTACGAGTATGTCGTGATCAACGACGATCTCGATCGAGCCTTCTCGGCGGTTCTCTCGATCGTGAATGCCGAACGGCTGCGACGGGACCGGCGCCCCGGCCTCTTCGACTTCACGTCGGTTCTCCTCGAACAGGCGTCCGCCGATATCGGAAAGCTCGACAGCCGCTGAGCGCGGTCAAGCCGCCAGCGCGTTGGCGAGGCGGACGAACTCCGCCACCGAGAGGGTCTCGGCACGCCGTGTCGGGTCGATCCCGGCGCGTTCGAGAAGCGCTTCGCCCCCCACAGACTTGACGCTCTGCCGCAGCATCTTGCGGCGCTGCCCGAATGCGGCGGCGGTCACGCGCTCGATGTCGGCGAGGCGGGCGGGGAGCGGCGCGGTCTTCGGCACGATCCTGACGATCGCGGAGGTGACCTTGGGGGGAGGCGTGAACGCCTCGCGGGATACGTCGAACAGGATTTCGGCGTCCGTACGCCATCCGCAGAGCACGCCCAAACGGCCGTAATGGTCGTCATCGGGGCCCGCAACGATCCGTTCGGCGACCTCCTTCTGGAACATCAGCGTCAGATCGGTCCAGCGCGGCGGCCAGTTCGGACCGGTGATCCAGTTCAGAAGAAGCTGCGTGCCGACGTTGTAGGGCAGGTTGGCGACGATCTTGAACGGACCGTCGCAGAGCGATGCCGGATCGATCGCCAGCGCGTCGCCCTCGATGACTTCGAGCCGTCCGGGATAGTGATCAGCGATCTGCGCCAGTGCGGGCGTGCAGCGCGGATCCTTCTCGATCGCGATCACCTTGCCCGCCCCGTGAGCCAGCAGGGCACGGGTCAGCCCGCCAGGGCCTGGGCCGACTTCGACCACGGTCGCGCCTTCGAGCGGCGCCGCCTGTCGTGCGATGCGTCCGGTAAGATTGAGGTCGAGAAGGAAGTTCTGGCCGAGCGCCTTGCGCGGATCGAGGCCATGCGCTTCCAGCACCTGCCGGAGCGGCGGCAGGCCATCGAAGGCCGTCGTCAAGCTGCGGCGTCCTGCTCGGCTTCCGTCGCGCCAGCCATCCGGCCCGCGAGGCGCAGAGCCGCGATGAAACTGTTCGGCCGTGCGGTCCCGGTGCCGGCGAGATCCGCCGCGGTTCCGTGATCGGGCGAGGTGCGGATGATCGGCAGACCGAGCGTCACATTGACCGTCTCGTCGAAAGCGAGCGTCTTTGCGGGGATCAGGGCCTGGTCGTGATACATGCACAGCGCGACGTCGTACCGCGCACGGGCTTCGGGATGGAACATCGTATCGCCGGGCAGAGGACCGACCACATCGAACCCCTCGGTGCGCAGGATCTCGACCGCTGGGCGGATGATGTTTTCATCCTCATGGCCGATCGCCCCGCGCTCGCCGGCATGCGGGTTGAGGCCGGAAACTGCAAGCCGCGGACGCTCCAGCCCGAAGCGGGCGCGAAGATCGCGCGCGACGATGCGTGCCGTCGAGAGGATGAGTTCGGACGTCAAAGCCGCCGGGACGTCCGCCAGCGGAATGTGGATCGTGACGGGCACGCAGGATAGGTCCGGTCCGGTCAGCAGCATGACCGGCTGGCAGGCCTGCCCTGTCAGGTTCGTGCAGAGATCGGCCAGATACTCGGTATGTCCGGGATGGCGAAAGCCCGCGTCGTAAAGGGCCTTCTTGTCGATCGGATTGGTGACGATCGCTCCCGCCGATCCTTCGAGGACGAGACGCGTCGCCCGGTCGATGGCCTCGATCGTTCCAGCCGCGTTGGCCGGGTCGGGGCGCCCGGGCGCTTCGGAATGGTGGTTCACCAGCGGCAGGACGTCGAAAAACCGTGCATCCGCGCCGCACTCGGACGGGCGACCGATGGTGCGCACCTGCACGTCGAGCCCGAGCCTTTCGGCGCGGCTCGCGACCATTTCCGGATCGGCGATCAGGAAGAAGGTCGGAAGATCCAGAACCTGGCGACGCTCAAACGCCGCCAGCGTGACGTCGACGCCGACGCCTGAAGGCTCGCCGACCGAGACGGCGAGAGGAAGGGGACTTGCGCGGCGGGACACGTCAGCGACGAACGATCGTCGCCTTCTCCTTCAACTTGGCAAGATAGTCCTTATCGGGCTCCTTCTTGCCCATCGCCGCGAGATCCTTCTCCTGGAACACCATGGCGGCGACCTGGTCGTCGGAGACGGTGCGGGTGTCGCAGACGCCGATCAGCTCGACGCCGCGTTCCGTCGCCTGCGGCTTGGTCGCCCGGCCACGGCTCGTGTTCATGATGTCATCCTTCCACCGCGGCGGAAGTTCCGGCTCTGCGACGCGTCCCAGGTCGCGCACCGTGACGTCGCGCAGGCCACGGGCGGTCTCGAAGGTCGACTGGCAGTTCGTGAAGCGCTGGCGCAGGCTGTTGGCCTCCGACATGCGACGATCCAGCTGGGAGCTGCGCTTGTCGTTGGGAACGACGAAAATCACCTGCTGGAGGGAATACTCCGTGACCTTCGGCTTGGAGCCGCCCTCCTTCAGCATACGGGCGACGACATCCTGCTCGGACAGGCGCTCGGTCTGTCGCACGTTGGCGATCACGGCCTGACCCCAGCCCATCTGGACGCGGATGTAGTCTTTGAAACCCTTGGCCGAAAAGCCGGCTTGCGACAGGACCTGCGTCAGCTGCGCCTCGGTCAGCTTATTGTCCTTCGCAAAGCGACCGAACGCTTCGTCGATGGCCGCATCGGGGATGTTGATGCGTCGGCGCGCGATTTCCTGCCGCTTGATTGCTTCGTCGATCAACTCGTTGGTAGCCGCTTCCTCCCCGCCAGGCGCGCGGCGCAGCTTGAGGAACGCAGCGCGCTGCTGGATCTGGTAGGTGGTGATCGGCTGCTTGTTGACCACGACCTTGATTTCGGACGCGGCAAAGCTCGCGGAAGACAGGGACGCAGTCGCGGCCAGCGCGAGCGGCGAGGCCAGCAGCGAACAGACCGCAAGTCGGACGGCAAGGTTACGTGCGATCATGGCCTCTCGTGTCTCCCGGTTCCAGCGCATCGCCCACAAGCAATCGCGCTCGACGCATGGCTAGCGTCGAGCTTTGGCGAAACGATGGTCTTCTAGCCGCAATCAGCCGCCGCTTCCAACCCCGAAACCGAAATCGGCATCCACGAGCGTGCGCAGCGCAAGCTTGAACATGACCTTCGACTCCGACGACTGCAGGTTATAGCGGTCGTTGGTGTTCTGGTACTCGGCGATGAGGCTGAAGCACTCGTCGGCGTAGCCGACGCCGAAGGAGCGGTTGATCACGGCTTCGTTCTCGATATCGTAGGAGATCGAGCCGAACGTGCGGATTTCGTCCGTTACCTTCAGCGACGCGGACGTCGTGACCTGGTGGCGATCGTCCGGGAAGCTATAGATCGGCTGCGCGCCGATTAGGGAGTAGGTGACGGCCGTGTCCAGACGGCCGATCGTGACACCGGCCATGACGTCGGCGCGGTTCACGTCCAGCGTCTCCTCGTCAAAGCGACCCTGAGCTCCGAGGTTCACGCCGTAGGGGGTGGAGAGCGAAACCGCCGACACGTAGTCCGACCGGTCGGTCTCCAGCCCGGAATCGAAACCGACAAGCGCGTAGTCGAGCTGCGAGTACGGGTTTTCGCCCGCGAGATGGAAAGATTGCCCGATCAGAGCGTCGAGCGAATAGCCGGCGCCGAAGACGCCGCTGTACTGCACGCCGACATTGGCACGCGTGCCCCCCTCGATCCGGTCGTACCCGGAGAACTTGTCCTCATCGAACAGGTTGGCGGCGTTGAAGACGAGGCTCTGCGCGTCCTCGTTGGGCAGGCGACCTGCATCCATTTCGTTCGGGCGCAGCAGAAGCTGCGCGATCGGTGTGATGACGTGCTGCGTGTTCGCCGTTTCGATGAGATAGGGGTAACGCGCCTCCAGCCCGGCCGTCGCCATCGCGCGGCCGCCGGCTTCGTCCACCTCGACACCGCCGAGACCGAGCGGGGTTCCGTTGGCATAGCCGATCTGGCTCATGTCGGCCCGGTAGAGATCGCCGCGACCGGAGAGCGAGGGCGTGATCTGCAGTCCGGCATCGGTCGTGTAGGTTCGGCGCCAGCGCGCATCGAAGGACGCGCGCGAGTAGTCGCCCTCGAGCGCATTGCGACGGAAATAGTCCGTCCTGAACGGGAAGCCGTTGCCTTGCTCGCAGACGCCCGAAACCGTGAACTCGCTCTGGCAAATCAGCAGGAAGCCAGGGCTCGACGCGTTGCGCGACAGGTTGGTCACGTTCACGTTGTATTCGAGCTGTCCGCCGAGGACCGGGTTCTCCTCGATGCGCTGGTAGTCCAGCGTCGGCCAGATGTAGGGCTGAACGCGGTCGGTGAGGGTGTTCTCGGTCTGAACGTCGAACTTCTGCCCGCGCAGATCGAAGAAGGTCTGGTCGCCAAGGCCGGTGAGGTAGACCTCGGACGTTCGGTAGATTTCCGAAAAGTTCTCGATCTCGTAGACGTTCGAGAAGTTCGAGTCGCTCTGCGCCAGGATATCCCAGCCGAACGTCCAGCGATCGTTCAGCGCGAAGCGACCCGTGGTGCCGACCATGCCGCGCGTCTCGTCCACCGGATCGGCGAAGCCGAGAACGTTGTCGGACCGGAAGTCGTTGAAACGATCAGGGTTCGCTTGGCTGATGCCGGCGGTCTGAAGGGTGATGTAGCCGTTCTCGAACGCCCTGCGGTATTCCGCCTCGGCGAGGAAACCCTGCTTCGTGAAGTAGGTACCGGCGATCGTCGCGTCGGACGACTCGTCGATCGCGAAATAGTAGGGGATGCGGACACCGAAGCCGGTCTTGTCCGACGACTTGAACGAGGGCGCCAGAAGCCCGCTCTGCCGCTTCACGGTGGGATCGGGCGAGGCAAAGTAGGGGAGATAGGCGAGCGGCTTGCCGAACAGCTCGAAACGGGCGCCGTAGTAGCGAATGACCTTGGCGTTCTGATCCCAGACGATACGCCGTGCCTTGACCTGCCAGAGCGGCGGGCGGTCCGGGTTCTTCTCGCAGGCTTCGCAGGCCGTGTAGATGCCGCGCTCGAAGGTGGTCACCGCGCCGTCGCGGCGGACGGCCTGTCCAGCGGCGAAGCGCGTGTTGTCCGGCGTCTCGATGCGGAGCGCCTGGACGAAGCCGTTGGCGAAGTCGTCCGTGACGTCGATCGAGTCGGCATAGATGCGATTGCCCGTCGGCTCGACGAGCTCGACGTCACCCGACGCGACAAGCCTCCGGCTAGCCTGATCGTAGACGATGTCCTGCGCCACGAGCTTGTAGGGCCCGTAGTCGATCTGCACGCCGCCCGCCGCGCGAACGACCTGACGGTCGCTGTCGTAGGTGACGGTATCGGCTTCCAGGAACAGCTGGGTTCCCTCGGGGACCGAAACGGTGCCACCGAGTTCGCCGAGCGAAGCCTGCGCCAAGGCAGGCGAGGCCGAGGCGAGGGCAGCCACGGCCACACCCGCCAACAGAGCGCCCTTTGCCTTCGACCAACCCCCGGTCTCGGCGCGGCGCGGGTTTCCCCTCGCTGTCATTCTAGCCATCCTCCTGATGGAGCAGGATCGTCGTCCCGAACAATCCTGCCGCCACGACCGGGAACCACGCCGCGATGACGGGCGGAACCACGGAATTGCTCCCCAGCGCCTGCGCGAGGAAAGTAACGACGTAAAGCACGAAGCCGGCTGCGATGCCACTGACGATCATGCGTCCAGACTGGCCGATGCGCGTGTAGCGCACAGCTACGGTCGCCGCGACGAGCACCATCGCCACGAAGAGCGCGGGCCGCGCGATCAAGGCGTTGAGCCGCATCGCGAAAGCATCGGCGTTGTAGCCAAGGCTTCGCGCGACCTCGATCTTCGGTGCAAGCTCCCAGATCGAAATCGTCTCGGGATCGGCCAGCCGTTGTTCGATGTATTCGGGCAGGAGCGTGGTGGGAATGACACGCTCGCCCTCGTTCACCGGCGGTGATCCGATTCGGGTCACGCTGGCGTTCTCGATGTGCCAGGCACCGTCGCGAAGGTGGGCGACCGGCGCGTCGATCCGCTCCCGCACGACGCCCTCGCCGTCGAGCAGGAACGCCGTCACGCTGCCGAGCGTCGCCCCTCGATCGGCGACGATCTTGGCGCCGATGATGGACTCGATCCCATTGCCGTTCTGCCGCAGCCATGGTGCGCGATCGGTCGTGGTCTGCATCGAGCCGGCGTTCTCGGTTTGCAACTGCGCCGCCTTGCTCTGCGCGAAGGAGGCCAGCGGGTTGTAGACCGCGACCGAGACGACGCCGATCAGGAAGGCACCCGCGGCGAACGGCGCCAGCATCTGCCAGACCGATACGCCTGCAGCACGCGCGACCACGAGTTCCATCTTCCGGTTCAGCGACACCAGCGTGAAGATCGCCGAGAAGAGAACGATGAAGGGGAAGGCCTGCTCGATGAACGCGGGGACGCGCAGCGCAGAAATGGTCGCGATCGTGTCGAAGCCGACGTCGCCAGGCAGACCGCGCCGGCTGACCTCGATCATGTCGACGAGATATACGAGCGCGAAGACCGCGACGAAGGTCGACAGGAAGCTGACGAGGAAGCGACGGAGGAAGTAGAGGTTGAGCGTCCACCGCTTCATGCGCCGGCCGCCTTTCCGGACCGGGCGCCCGGCAGAAGGCGCTGCAACTGGCTTCCCAGCCACAACGTGCCGTCGCTCACAGCCCGCACGGCGCGCGTCTCGCTCACATTCACGTTGCGCCACAGCAGCCAGAGGTCGAGCGCGATCGCGCCGAGCGGCAGGCCGTAGGCGAGGGCCGTGTAGCGTGCGTCGTCGCTCACCAGCGACAGCGAGACGAAGCCGCCCGCCTTGAGAAGCAGCGAGCCGCCGAGACCGAGCGCCATCGCAGGCCCCGGGCCCTGCCGGTTGGTGCGCGGATGGCCGGCCACGATCAGGGCCCAGAGCGCGAAGGCGATCGGATAGAGCCAGTCGGTCCGGCGCTGGGCCAGCTCTTCGGTGAAGCGGTTGGGATGAAGCTGGTAGACCCGGTCGTTCGGATCTGGGTTCAGAAGCTCGCGCGTCGAGCGCTCCGACATGCGCACCCAGTCCCGCGTCTCGACGGGCCGCAGATTGGCGAGGTCGAAGGCGTAGGTCTGGAACTCGATGATGGAAACGGAACCGTCGTTGTTGCGCTTGCGGTGAAGCTGGCCGTCGTCGAGCACGAGATAGGATTGTCCCTCGCGCTCCACGATGGATGCCTCGCGGGCGAAGTAGGTCAGGTCGAGGGTCGGATCACGGGTGTCGGCGAGAAAGAGCCCCCGCACGTTCGGCCCGCGCGCCTCGTCGATGCTCATGATGAGGCCGTCCTGCACCTGCTCGAAGCGTCCGGGCTGCAGAAAAAGGCTGATCGCGTCGGCGTTGATGGAACGGATCCCGTTCTGAAAGGCGCTGGAGGCGGCGGGGCCGACGACGTGCGAATTGAAGAGGATCAGGCCCGATGCGACTGCCGCCAGGATCATGATCGGCTTGGTGATCACGCTGCGCGAGCCGCCGGACGCCGCGATGACGGCGCGTTCGGAATCGGCATTCAATGAGTTCAGCGTCTGCACGGCGCCGATCAGGAGCGCGAAGGGAAGGACCCCTGCGGCGAGATCCGGCATCAGCATCAGCGCGATCCAGAAGATGTCGCCGGCAGCGGTCGCCGATGTGCGCACAATGTCGAGCCGCTGGAGGACCTGCACGATCCAGACGATGAGAACGAGCGCCGTGAGCGAGCCGACCGTGTAGGTCAGGGCTCTGCGGAAAATGTAGCGTTCGATCAGCTTCATGCCGTGGTCGTCTCGACAGTCCCGTTCAAACCGCCGTCCTCCGGCGCGGTACCGAACCGCGCGGTTCGACATACTAGGCCGCCGTAGACTGAGCCAGCTTGGCTAAAGAAGGGCGAACAAACGTGGTTAACGCTTTGTTCGCCCGTGCACGACCCTTGCAATGCAACACTCCGTCACCAGAATGACGACCGAATCCCTTTGTGTCGGGGCACAGGTCCCGGCGCGTCGATAGCGCATCGGAGACCGCATGTCCGTCCAGCCTACCATCGCCTTCGCGCCGCTGCAGATGCCCGGGACGGGCACGCTCGTCATTCTCGCGGGGACGGAGGGAACTCTGCCGTCCGACGTCTCGCCGGATGTGGCGGACGCCGTGCAGAAGGCGATCGGCGTCGCGAAGTTCAAGGGCAAGGAGCTTTCAACCGTCGAAGCCATCGCGCCGGCCGGATCATCTCTGGAGCGCATCGTCGTCGTCGGCACCGCGGGCGACAAGCCGTTCGGCGAGGAGGAATGGCTGCGGCTCGGCGGCACGATCGCCGGCGGGACGAAGGGCGAGGGGCCGGTGACGGTGTGGGGCGACGGCGGTGCGACAACCGCGACGCCGCGCGACCTTGCGACCATCGGTCTCGGCATTCTGCTGCGCGCCTACAAGTTCGACCGCTACAAGTCCAAGAAGTCGACGCCGGGCGAGGAGGCGGAGGCCGAGACCTCGCGCACCTACACCATCGCCTCGGCGACGCCGGACGAGGCACGCGAAGCCTTCGTCGCCGCACAGGCGCTCGCGGACGGCGTGATCCTCGCGCGCGACCTCGTCAACGAGCCCGCCAATGTCCTGACCACGACCGAATATGCCTCCCGCGTCGAGGCGCTCGCCTCAGACGGGCTCGAGATCGAAGTGCTGGACGAGGCGCGAATGGCGGAATTGAAGATGCGCGCGCTGCTTGGCGTCGCGCAGGGCTCGCCGATGCCGCCGCGCCTCTGCATCATGCGCTGGAACGGCGGCGCGGACGGCGAGGCGCCGGTCGCCTTCGTCGGCAAGGGCGTGATCTTCGACACGGGCGGCGTCTCGATCAAGCCGGCCGCCGGCATGGACGAGATGAAGGGCGACATGGGCGGCTCGGCGGCCGTGGTCGGCCTGATGCGCGCACTCGCGGGCCGCAAGGCAAAGGTCAACGCCATCGGCATTGTCGGCCTCGTCGAGAACGCCGTTGACGGAAACGCACAGCGCCCGGGCGATATCGTGACGGCCATGTCGGGCACGACCATCGAGGTGCTGAACACGGACGCCGAGGGACGCCTCGTGCTGGCGGATGCGCTCTGGTACACGCAGGAGCGCTTCAAGCCGAAGTTCATGGTCAACCTCGCGACCCTGACCGGCGCCATCATCGTCGCGCTCGGCAACCACCATGCCGGTCTGTTCTCCAACAACGACGAGCTCGCCGAACGACTTCTGGCCGCGGGGCTGGAGACCGGCGAGAAGGTCTGGCGCATGCCGCTCGGCAAGGAGTACGACAAGATGATCGAGGGCAAGTTCGCCGACATCAAGAATGTCGGCAACGGTCGCGCGGCCGGCGCCACCACCGCCGCCCAGTTCCTCCAGCGCTTCGTCAACGACGTGCCTTGGGCGCATCTCGATGTGGCCGGAACCGCGATGGGTTCGCCCGCGAACGAGTACAACCAGTCCTGGGCCTCCGGTTTTGGGGTCCGGCTCCTCAACAAGCTCGTGGAAGATCACTACGAGGCGCGCTGAGCCGCATGGCCGAGGTGCTGTTCTATCACCTGACCGAAAGCCGGATGGAGGACGCGCTGCCCGACCTCCTCGAGAAGTCGGTCGCGCGCGGTTGGCGCGTCGTGGTTCAGGCGGTGACGCCCGAGCGACGCGATGCCCTCGATCAGCACCTCTGGACCTATAAGGACGACAGCTTCCTTCCCCACGGCTCAGATGCCGATGGGGGAGGCGCCCTCCAGCCAATCCTGCTGACGATCGAGCCCGAGCAGCGCGCCAACGATCCGCACGTGCGTTTCATGGTGGAGGGGGCCGTACCGGTCGACCTGACGCCGTACCAGCGCGGCGTCTACCTGTTCGATGGAGACGACCCCGATCAGCTCTCGACCGCTCGCGAGCGCTGGAAGGCGGAGAAGTCGGCTGGTCATGCCGTGACATACTGGCAGCAGACCGAGGGCGGGCGCTGGGCGAAAAAGGCCTGAATGATGCTCAGGTCGTCGTTCCGTCGACGAAGTCGAGGACGGCAGAGGCGTAGCCGTCCGGGTCTTCCAGCGGGGCGGAATGGCCGACGGCCGGCAGAATGAGAAGCTTGGCGCCCGGAATGGTCGCAGCAAGATACTCGGTGTGCTCCCGGCTGATCGCTTCGTCATGCTCGCCGATCGCGATCTCGGTCGGCACCGGAATCGTCTCGAGTTCGGCCTGCGAGAAGTTCGGCTCGTTGGCCCAGAGCGCTTCGATCTCGTCCTTGATGTTGTCGTAGTGCTTGAGCTCCGGGCGGTTCGGGTCGTCCGGCTTGAAGCCGAGGAAACCGTCCGGCGTCGCGTTCGCCGCCTGTACGAACAGACGCGACAGGCGCTCCGGGTGGCGGATCGCGATGTCGAGCCCAATGATGCCGCCATCGCTCCAGCCGACCAGCGCCACCTGCGAGATGTGCAACTGGTCGAGAAGCGCGAGGTAGTCGTCCGCCATCAGGTCGTAGGTGATGACGTCCTCGGTGCTGGTGGAGCGTCCCTGTCCGCGGCTGTCCGCGACGATGACGCTGTGGTGCTCCGAAAGTGTCGCGAGTTGTGCTCGCCAGACGCGGCTGTCGGACAGGCCCCCATGAATCATCAGGATCGGCGGCCCTCCTCCGTAGACACGGAAGAAGAGGTTGATGCCGTTCACCTCGGCAAAGCCTGTTTGCAGAGGAATGGGTTCGTCGAAACCGCGGCTGCGCGGTTCGTCCGCCGGAAAGGCGGTGAGCGTGAGGACGGCGAGAACTGCCGAAAGGATGGGACGCCGCATGACGAACCGCTCCGTGGGCCGCCCTGGTGACGTTACCGGCCGCCTTTAAGACAAGCTAGCGCTGTCACGTTGACGTCTCAAGGATTCATGAAGGTTTTTCGACAGCCCTCAGTCCGCCATGGCGGAGTCGTGCTCCTCGGTGAATTCGAGCCATTCCGCCTCGCACCGTTCGAGCGTCTTTTCGGCTGACGACTTCTGGCGGCCGAGATCGGCAGCCTTCGCGGGATCGCGGGTGTAGAGCGCGGGATCGGCCAGCTTCTCGTCGAGGTCCTTGATCGTCGCCTGGAGCCGCGACATCTGGACTTCGAGATTGGTGATCTTCTTCTTCAACGGCTTCAGCGCCTCGCGCTTCTCGGCCGCGAGCCGGCGCTGGTCCACCTTCGAGACGACGGGAACCGTTGCTTCCTCGATCGCCTCGCCCTGATTGCCGCCGCCCGAGCGCGCGCCGGACAGAATGAGCTTCTTGTAGTCGTCGAGATCGCCGTCGTAGCGCTTGACGGTGCCGTCGCCGACGATCCACAGCCGGTCCATCGTCGCTTCGACCATGTGGCGGTCGTGGCTGATGAGGATGACGGCGCCGGGGAAGTCGTTCAAGGCGTGGACGAGGCTCTCGCGTGCCTCGATATCGAGATGGTTCGTCGGTTCGTCGAGGATCAGGAGGTTCGGCGCGTCGATCGTGGCAAGGCCCATTAGGAGGCGCGCCTTTTCACCGCCGGACAGGCTGTCGGCAACCGTGTCCATCTTCTGGGTTGGCAGGCCCATTTGGGCGACCCGCCCGCGCACCTTGGCTTCCGGCGCATCCGGCATGAAGCGCCGCACGTGCTGTACGGCGGTCTCGTTCGGGCGCAGGTCGTCGATCTGGTGCTGCGCGAACATCGCGATCTTGAGGCCCGGCGCGCGCGTGACCGAGCCACGCTGTGCGGTAAGCCTCTCGGCGATGAGTTTGGCGAAGGTCGATTTGCCGTTGCCGTTGGCGCCGAGCAGCGCGATGCGGTCGTCCGCGTCGATACGGATGTCGAGGCCGCGCAGGATCGAGCGCTCCGCGCTGTAGCCGACCGAAACGCCTTCCATGCGGATGATCGGGGACGCCAGGATCTTTTCCGGCTTCGGGAAGACGAACGGCGTCACATGCTCCTCGACAATGGCCTGCAGCGGCTTCATCCGCTCCAGCGCCTTTAGTCGGGACTGCGCCTGCCGGGCCTTCGACGCCTTGGCGCGGAAGCGCTCGACGAAGGCCTCCATGTGCTTGCGGGCGGCGTCCTGCTTGGCGATCGCCTTGCCGAGAAGCTCCAGCTTTTCGGTGCGCTGCCGCTCGAAGCTGTCGTAGTCGCCGCGATAGAAGACGAGCTTCTTCTGGTCGAGATGGATGATCGCGTTCACCGCGTTGTTCAGGACATCGCGATCGTGGCTGATGATGAGGACGGTGTAGGGGTAGCGCGAGACGAAGTTCTCGAGCCAGAGCGTGCCTTCGAGGTCGAGATAGTTCGTCGGCTCGTCCAGAAGCAGAAGATCGGGCCGGGAGAACAGGACGGCTGCCAGCGCCACGCGCATCCGCCAGCCGCCGGAGAATGACGAGACGGGACGCGCCTGCGCGACCGCATCGAAGCCGAGACCGTCGAGGATCGCGGCCGCCCGTGCTTCGGCCGAATGGCTTTCGATGTCGGCGAGGCGCAGGTGCACTTCCGAGATCCGCTGCGGATCGGTGGCGGTTTCCGCTTCCTCGAGCAGCGCGACGCGCTCGAGGTCTGCCGCGAGAACCACCTCCAGAAGCGACTGCTCCGTGCCCGGCGCCTCCTGAGCGACCTGACCGATGCGGGTGTTGCGCGGGATTGAGACGCCGCCGCTTTCGGACGCGAGATCGCCTGTGATGACGCGGAAGAGCGTAGACTTGCCGGCCCCGTTGCGACCGACGAGACCCGCCTTCGTTCCGGCTGGGATCGAAAGGCTCGCGTGATCGATCAGGAGGCGCCCCGCGACGCGGGCGGACAGGTCGGTGATCTGAAGCATGGCCGGCTTTTGCCATGTTTGCCCCAGGGGCGAAAGTCCGACGATTAGGCTCTCAGCCGCGACCCGTGTCCCGGAGGAACGCGACCAGATCCATCGAGGGTCCGGGGAGGCCGAGCCCCGTGATGACGGCACTCGCCTGGCCCCTATGGTGGGTCTGGTGGTTGAAGACATGCAGGAGCGTTGGCCCGAGACGGGCTTCGATGACGCCCGGTTGCGTCAGGGGCGAGTAGTGGATGGTCATGGCGAGATCGCTTTCGGACAGCGAACCGACATAGGAGGCCAGACGCGCGTCTTCAGCCTCGCGTGCGGCGCGCAGCGCGTCGACCTCCGTGTAAAGGATCGCGTCAAGCCGGTCCGGCGCCGATCCGTCTCCGGTGAAACGTCTTAGCCAGATCCGATCGGCACACAGGATGTGGTTGAGCGTGCCGAGAAGGGAGCGGAAGAAGACGCCGCGATCCTCGGCGAATTGTGCGGGCGTCAGGCTGCTCGCGCTCTCGAAAAGTCGTCGATTGGCCCATTCGTTATAAGCCGCAAAGGTGACGAACTGTTCCTGATACAAGGCAATGCCTCAGCTTTCGGGAGAATCGATCGTGACCATACTGCTCTACGACCTCGTCGGCAGCGACCCCTCGCGCCCGTTCTCGCCGCACTGCTGGAAGGCGCGTATGGCGCTCGCGCACAAGGGCTTGGAGTTCGACGCCCTGCCGACGCGCTTCACAGAAGTCGCCGAGGTCGAGGGTGGCGGCGGACGGACAGTGCCCGTGATCCGTGACGGCGACGCGGTGGTGCAGGACAGTTTCGCGATCGCCGAATATCTCGACGACACCTATCCCGACCGGCCGCCGCTCTTCGAGCGCCAGAGCGGACGAGCGCTCGCTCGATTCGTCGAAAGCTGGAGCCAGCGCACCCTGCACCCTGCCATCGTGCGCGCCACGATTCTCGATATCCACGCCGCGCAGGACGACGAGAACAAGGCCTTCTTCCGTACCAAGCGCGAGAAGGCCTTCGGCAAGCCGCTGGAGCAGGTGCAGGACGGGCGGACCGAAGAGAAGCGGCTTGCGGCGTCGAAGTCCCTGGAGCCGCTGCGTGCCACCCTTCGCAACCAGCCGTTCCTGGCGGGCGAGCGTCCGATGTTCGCGGATTACATCGTGTTCGGCGGGTTCCAATGGCTGCGGGTGCTCTCCACGTTCCAACTGCTCGATGACGGGGACCCGATCGCGGATTGGTTCGAGCGTTGTCTCGACCTGCATGGCGCGCTCGGCCGTCAGGTTCCGGCCGCCGCCTGAGCGCTCCCCGCCTTGCCGCGGGGCGGGGGCACGGCTATAGAGCGCGCCATCTTCAGCCCTTTGACTTTGGGATAACGGCCAATGGCGATCGAACGCACCTTCTCCATGATCAAGCCCGATGCGACGCGTCGCAACCTCACCGGCGCGATCACCAAGATGCTGGAAGAGGGTGGCCTGCGCGTCGTCGCCTCCAAGCGCGTCTGGATGAGCCGCCGCGAGGCCGAGGGCTTCTACGCCGTCCACAAGGAGCGCCCGTTCTTCGGCGAGCTCGTCGAGTCGATGTCGGCCGGCCCGACGATCGTGCAGGTGCTCGAGGGCGAGAACGCCATCTCGCGCAACCGCGAGCTGATGGGCGCGACCAACCCGGCGCAGGCCGCCGAGGGCACGATCCGCAAGGCGCACGCCCTCTCGATCGGCGAGAACTCGGTGCACGGCTCGGACGCTCCCGAGACCGCCAAGGAAGAGATCGCCTACTGGTTCTCCGAGACCGAAATCGTCGGCTGAACTGAAGCGTAGAAGACGTGACACGGGGCGGCGGATCGTAAGGTCCGCCGCCCTTTTTGTTGCCAGCTCGCACCACTGCGGAAAGAGCAAGTCTCTCAGCGAACGGAACGGCTTGCGACCGAATGTGACGTGTCGATGAATGGGAGCTCGCAGGCGCGGATGGACGGTGCGATTCAGGACGCCGGGCATGGCCGGCATCGGCCGCAGCGCCACAGTGGGAGAGACGGCGCATGGCGGTCATCGCCATCGGAAGCGTTCGCAGCGGCGGCACTTCGACGCTTGCCCTGACGCTCGCCGGCGCGATCGCCGACGCTGGCGGATCGGTCCTTCTGATCGACGCCGCGCGAAACCCGGACCTCGTCCGCTGGTCCCACCGCCCGGGGTGCCCCGACCTCATCTCCGTGGCTCGGCCGACCAACGATGAAGGGTTGCGGGAGCTGACGCATCTCGGTCGACGCGAGGGGCGTACCGTCGTCATTGATGCCGGGTTCAAGCGCGATCGCCTTCGGGCCGCCTTCGAAATTGCATGGATGTCGCTCATCCCGGTTCGATTCTCTCCGCTGTCCGTCGCGGCGGCAGTCGAGACGGATCGCCTGATCGATGGGATCAACCGTCGCCGCTCCGGCGGGAGGGCCTTCGTCGCGACGGCCATCACCCGAATTTCGAGCCGCATCGCGCGCACGCTCGAAAAGGAACTCTGTGAAAGCCGCACGGTCCGGCTCCCTGCCGGGCTGTCTCTGCGCGCCGCCTTCGAGGCTCCGTTTCTCGTCGGCGGCACGGTGCACAGCTTGAGCAACAGTGACGCGCCGGGGCTCGACCGTGCCCGCGCGGAGGCTGAAAGCCTCCTTTTCGAACTCGATCTCTACGGTCTGCGGCGCCCGGCCTGTCCGCTCGCGGCGCCTTCGCTCGTGGCGAACATGGACGAGTTGCCCGACGAGCGGACCACCGCCCTCGCTTCGGCCTGACCGCTACAGGCGGTGCCAGCGATCCGCAGCGGCGTCGTCGGTGTCCTTTGCCTCGACCCAGCCTCCGGCCGTGCCGTCGACGAGATGCTCGCGCTTCCAGAATGGAGCCATGGACTTCATGTAGTCCATAAGGAACGAGGCCGCCTCGAAGGCGGCGTGCCGATGCTCCGATGCGCAAGCGACGAAGACGATCTCCTCGCCGGGCGCGATCATCCCGTAACGATGCACGCAGTGGACGCCGAGCAGCGGCCAGCGCCGGGCGGCCTCGTCGGCCATCTCGCGGATCGCCCGCTCCGCCATGCCGGGATAGTGCTCGATCTCGAGCGCCGACAGTCGCCCGCCTTCGTCGCGGCAGTAGCCTGCGAAGGTCACGACCGCACCGGCACGGCCGCCGGGGGAGGCGAGGCGGGCCTCGGCGCCGAAATCGATCCGGTCAGACGTGACGGCGATGCTGACGTCGCTCACGTCAGCCGCCCGTCATCGGCGGGAAGATCGCGATTTCCTTGCAGTTGCCGATGGGCTGGGAGTGGGGCACGTGCTCATGGTCGATTGCCACGCGCACCATCTGAGGTGCCTGCAGCGCGGCGTCGTAGTTGTCGCCGCGACCCTTCAGCCAATGCAGGAGATCCTGCACGGTGACGACACCGGCGGGCAGCACCACCTCTTCCTCACCGACGCCGATCCGCTCGCGGACCCAGGCGAAATAAACGAGCTTCATGACGGGCCTCCCGATCTGCCGGCGGCTCTTCGGCGCCGTTACACGTCGATATGGCGCAGACCGGCGCGGAAGTAATCGTAGCCCGTATAAAGCGTGATGATCGCGGCGATCCACAGAAGAACGATGCCCGCCTGTGTCACATGGGGCACGATTTGATCGCCCGCGGGACCCGCAAGAAGAAAGGATATCGCGACCATCTGGGTCGCGGTCTTCCACTTGGCGAGGCGCGTTACGGGAACCGACACCTTCAGCTCGGCGAGGTATTCGCGCAGGCCCGAAACCAGGATCTCGCGGCACAGGATCACGATCGCGGCCCAGATCGTCCAGCCGGCGATCGTGCCGTCGGCGGCGAGAAGGAGGAGGGCGGCGGCCACAAGCAGCTTGTCGGCGATCGGGTCGAGCATCCGCCCGATCGTGGACGTCTGCTGCCACGCGCGCGCCAGATAGCCGTCGAGCCAGTCCGTCACGCTGGCGGCAACGAAAAGCCCGAGCGCCGACCAGCGTGCGGCGTCCGAGCCATGCAGGCGGCCTTCCACGAAGAAGCACAGCACTACGAGTGGAACGGCGGCGATCCGGGCGTAGGTCAGGATGTTGGGGAGACTGTACGCCTGGGATGCCATGGGTTCGGTCCGTTTGGAGGGACGAGTCGGCCGAGGGTTGCGCGCGTTCGATGAAGGCTGTTCAAACGCGGCATGACGCCCCCGTCAACATCGTGCGGGGAAAAAGGACCGGTCAGGGCCCGATGCGTCACTGGCGCTCGTGAAAATGGTCGTAGATCGTCCGCGCCATCGCGGCCGAAATGCCCTCGACCTTGAGAAGATCGTCGAAGGCGGCGCGCGACACCGCCTTGGCCGTGCCGAAATGGTGGAGGAGCGCCCGCTTGCGCGAGGGGCCGATCCCGCCGATCTCGTCCAGCGGGTTCTTGGTCAGTTCCTTCTTCCGCTTGGCGCGATGTGTGCCGATGGCGAACCGGTGCGCCTCGTCGCGCAGTCGCTGCAGGAAGTAGAGGACCGGGTCGCGCGGTGGCAGCGAGAAGGGCTCACGCCCCTGAACGATGAACCGTTCGCGGCCGGCGTCGCGGTCGACACCCTTGGCGACGCCGATCGTGGTCACCTTGTCGGCGATGCCGAGGTCCGACAGGATGGTTCGCACGGCTGAGATCTGGCCCTTGCCTCCGTCGATCAGGACGAGGTCTGGCCAAGCCGGCATATCGGCCGTATCGACCGGCTCGTCGGGTTCCGCAGCCGGGGCGGGCTGCGGCCCGGCATCCCCATGCTCCTTCAGGAGGCGGGAGAAGCGACGCGTCATCACCTCGCGCATCATCCCGAAGTCGTCACCCGGCGTAATGTCCGCGCCGCGGATGTTGAACTTGCGATACTGGTTCTTCGCGAACCCCTGTGGCCCGGCGACGATCATCGCGCCGACGGCATTGGTCCCCATGATATGGGAGTTGTCGAAGACCTCGATGCGGCGTGGGATCTCGGCGAGCCCGAAGGTTTCCTTCAGCCCCGCCAGCAGGCGTGCCTGGGACGAGGTTTCGGCCAGCCGCCGCCCGAGGGCTTCGCGCGCATTGCTCGTCGCGTGGTCGACGAGGTCCTTCTTCTCGCCGCGCTTCGGCACCGCGATTTCGACGCGCCGCTCCGCCTTGGCGCCTAGCGCGCCGGCCAAGAGCTCGCGGTCCTCCACGTCGACCGGCAGCAGGATCAGCGAAGCGGGCGGCTTGTCGTCGTAGAATTGGGCGAGGAAGGCGCCGAGCACCTCGCCGGGTTCGAGCGACGGATCGGCCTTCGGGAAATAGGCGCGGTTGCCCCAGTTCTGGCCGGTGCGGAAGAAGAAGACCTGAATGCAGGTCAGGCCGCCTTCCTGATGGATGGCGAAGACGTCCGCTTCCTCGACGCCATGAGGGTTGATCCCCTGGTGCGACTGGATGTGCGACAGCGCCGACAGGCGGTCGCGATAGACCGCCGCGCGCTCGAAATCGAGGTCGTTCGACGCCTCCTGCATCGCCTTGGCGATCGACTGCTTCACCTGACCCGAACGCCCGGACAGGAAGCCCTTGGCCTCGTCGACGAGCTCGCGGTAGCCATCCAGCGAGATCTCGCCGGTGCAGGGCCCGGAGCACCGCTTGATCTGGTAGAGAAGGCACGGACGGGTGCGCGTCTCGAAGACGCTGTCGGTACAGGTTCGCAGCAGGAAGGCGCGCTGCAGCGAGGCGACTGTGCGGCCGACGGCGCCGCCGGACGCGAAGGGCCCGAAGAAGCTGCCCTTTCGCGAGCGCGCCCCGCGATGCTTGAAGATCGCCGGCGCCTTGTGATCGTCGGTGACGAGAATGTAGGGAAACGACTTGTCGTCCCGCATCAGGACGTTGAAGCGAGGTCGCAGCCGCTTGATGAGGTTGGCTTCGAGAAGGAGCGCTTCCGTCTCCGTCCGCGTCGTGACGAACTCCATGTGCCGCGTCGCGCGGATCATGCGCATGATGCGGTTGTTATGGCCGGCGAGGCGTGTGTAGCTCGCGACCCGCTTCTTCAGCGACTTCGCCTTGCCGACGTAGAGGACCTCGTTCGCCTCGTCGAACATCCGGTAGACGCCCGGACTGTTCGGCAGACGCTTCTGGAACTCCGAAATCAGTTCGGCGCCGGTCAGCGTTTGGTCGACGTCGCGACCGCCGTCCGCCCATTCGATCGACGCGACCAGCGAGGCGACAGCGCTCGTATCGACGTCGGCCCCCGCCTCGATCGTCTCGTTCGCAAAATCCTCGTCGGTGTCGAAGTCGTCGTCGATCTCGGGTGTCAGTTCGTCAGCCATGTCGTCTTCGCCGGGAAAGCGGGGTTGGATGCCTCGGCCCTGCCGGACGAGCCGGCGACGCCTGCGCCGGAACGGAGCTGCCCGGCGGGCCGCGTCCTGCGCTTTGCTTCCCCTTATATGATTCACCATGTCCGCGCTTTGCAGGGGTAATCCGGCACGAGAAAGGCGGAATCCCCGATAGAGCGCCCCTAGAAAAAGGCGAGTGTCACCGCCGTGCAATTGGCGAGCGCCTCCGATGACGATTACATGATGAGCAACGAAAGCTGGCCTGCCTCCTGAAGCAACGGTTGGCTGGCGTCGGAACGCCGGACCATCGAAGGCGTTGGGGTCGCAAGAGTTTTCTGAAGGGCAGCAGCGCCTTTCGCGGAGTTGGACCATGAAGGTGTTTCGCACCTTGGCCTTGAGTGGATTGATGTTGACGCCGATGGCGAACGCCATCGCGGCCGACGCGGTCGTGGCCGAGCCCGCGCCGCTGATCGCGCCGGAGGCATCGGTCTACACGTGGTCCGGTCCCTATGCCGGCGGCTTCGTCGGCTACAACTTCGCCAACATGGACCAGACGGGCGGCGCCAAGTTCGACGGCGAGGGCGTGGTCGGCGGTGTCTATGCGGGCTACTCGCTGCAGACCGGCAGCCTCGTCTACGGCGCGGAAGCCGATGTCGGTGCGTCGGACTTGTCGGCCGGCGGCTTCAACGTCGCGACGGGCGTCCCGATCTCCGCCGACTCGACCGCCTTCGGCTCGCTGCGCGCTACCATCGGCGTCGCCTACGACCCGATCATGCTGTTTGCGACCGGCGGTGTCGCCGTCGCCAACAAGGAACTGTCGCTCGGCAACGTGTCCGACGACCAGACCCATGTCGGCTACACGGTGGGTGCCGGCGTTCAGGCGAAGGTGACGGACAACGTCACCTCCCGCGTCGAGTACCGGTATTCCGACTTCGAGGCGAAGGACTACGATCTCGGCAACGTCACCGTCTCGTCCGGCTTCGACGAGCACTCGATCCGTGCGGGCCTCGCCCTTAAGTTCTGACTTCGCAAGTCGCGGCAATCAAAAGGGCGGTCGTGCCAGGCACGCCGCCTTTTTGCGTTGTCGTGCCGGTTCAGGCGACGGGCTTGAGCGCCGCGAGATCCGGATGGCTTTCGAAGAAGCGGTCGAGCCATGCGGCGAGGGCCGGGTGGCGGCCATTCAGCTCTTCGGGAAAGCGCAGCTGGACCCAGGCGAGGTCCGATGCGACGGCAAGATGCGCCAGCGTCGGCGTCTCGGGCAGTCCCTCGACCTCGTGCTCAAGCGCATCCAGCGCGCGATGGGCCCTACGCCACTGCTTGTCCATCCAGGGCTCGTACCACATGGGCTCGGGCCGGTAGCGCTTCTCGTAGAGCGCGGCCATCGCCGCCTCGGTCATGCCGTCGGCCAGAGCCTCGACCCGCTTCGTCGCGGCCCAGGCGTCGGGCGCCTGCGGAATGATCGGGTTGCCGGCGAGGCGGTCCAGATACTCGCAAATGACCCGGCTGTCGTAGAGCGTCGATCCGTCGTCGAGGATCAGCGCCGGAATCTTGCCGATTGGATTGGACTGGGTGAGCTCGACACCCTCGTCAGCGGTGTTCGTCGGAACGAGCTCGATGTCGAGGTCGCAGAGATGCGCGGCCATGCGCACCTTGGAGGAATAGGGCGAGGGCTTCGAGTAGAGGAGGCGCATGGCGAGGCTCGGCCCTTTCAGAAACGGCGCAGCGATTCGCAGTTGGCACCGTAGATCTTCCAGGGGTCGAGGCCGAGCACGCAGCCTTCGGCCCGCCAGCTGAGGCCCGCGTAGCCCATGGGATACTCGATGACGTAGTAGACGGTGCGGTGTTCGCCGCTGGAGATCAGCGCGGTTCCCTGGCAGTAGCGCCGCTCGATTTCCCTGTGGCCGCCCCTCGGCTGATAGGCCTTCTCGAAGAGGCCGCTGAACTCGACCACCGCAAGCGAGGCCGGAATCGTGTTGGGCGCGCCATACTCGAACTGGTCTTCCACCTGCGCCATGACGCGGGCGTCATCGCAGGCCGGCACCTTGGCGGTGGTGACGATCATGGCCGGGGCGGTCTCGACATAGTCGGCGGCGACTGCAGGGCCGGCAATGGAGGCCGCGATCAGGGCGGAGACGGCGGCGAGGCAGGGGCGCATGCGTCGGATCCTTGCGATGGCTAGGAATGCTTCGGCCGGCGAAGCATCGTCAGATGCGGTTATATTGCACCCGGATCATTCGGCGACCAGCGCAATGATGCCACAATTGCCGCGATGCGCGACGCCGAGGACGGGGACGAGCGCATGGAGGATGTCGCGGGCCTCCGCCCCGAAGGTGAAGGGCGGATTGACGACGGCAAATCCCGTGCCGACAAGCCGCTCGTCCGCGCTGAAGGGTTCGCGGAAGAAGTCGGCGGTCACGATGTTGCGCATTCCGCTGTCGCGCAGCGCTGCGTGGAAGGCCTCGTACTGTGCCCGTCGCTTGATCGGATACCAGATCGCATAGGTCCCGCCGGGCCACCGCCGCCACGCGTCGCCGACGCGGGCGACGATCCGCTCGAATTCGCCGACCTCCTCGAACGGGGGGTCGATAAGCACAAGCCCGCGCTTCTCCTTCGGCGGCAGGTGGGCGCCGAGCGCCAGCCAGCCGTCGAGCTCGATCGTCTTTACCTGCACGTCGCCGGCGAAGGTCTCGGCGAGGGCCTTCGCATCGACCGGGTGCAGTTCGTAGGCCGAGAGGCGGTCCTGCCGGCGCAGAAGGTGCCGCGCGATCCACGGGCTGCCGGGATAGCTCTGCGGTCCGAGTTCCGCGCCCGCCGCTTCGACGGCTTCGCGGTAGGGAGCAAGCAGCGCGTGGTGCCAGACGTCCGACCGCCGCACGGCCTCGATACCGGCTTCGGCCTCACCGGTTCTCAGCGCCTCGTCGGCGTCGAGGTCGTATCTGCCGCGTCCGGCATGTGTATCCATCACGCGGAAGGGTTTGTCCTTGCGCTTCAGGTACTCGATCAGCCGAGACAGCAGGGCGTGCTTCACGACATCCGCGAAGTTTCCGGCGTGAAAGGCATGCCGATAGTTCAATGTCCGACGCTCCGTGAACGCAGCATTCGCAAAGAGGGGGATGCTGCAGCGCGAACCCGCGCCCATATGGGGCGTTGGTAGCGCGAAACGCGGCGCGCCGCGAACCCAGAATGAGGACAGACCCATGGCCGACAAGAAGTTCTTCCAGCCGTTCGACCTCGGACCGCTTCACCTCACGAACCGGGCCGTCATGGCGCCGCTGACCCGCAGCCGCGCCACGAGCGACGGCGTACCCAAGGACATGCATGTCGAATACTACCGCCAGCGCGCCGGCGCCGGCCTCATCATCACGGAAGCCACCAACATCTCCGAGGAAGGGCGGGGCTACGCCTGGACGCCCGGCATCTTCAACGACCAGCAGGTCACGGCCTGGAAGAAGGTGACGGACGCCGTCCATGCCGAGGGCGGCAAGATCGTGCTGCAACTCTGGCATGTCGGCCGGATCTCGCATCCGGACCTCCAGCCTGGCAACCAGCCCCCGGTCGCCCCCTCGGCCGTGAAGCCGAGCGGCAAGGCCTTCACCGAGGAGGGCTTCAAGGACCACGAGACGCCGCGCGCGCTGGACGAAAGCGAACTGCCGCGCGTAATCGAGGACTACGTCAAGGCGACGCGCAACGCGCGCGCGGCCGGCTTCGACGGCGTCGAGGTCCATTCGGCGAACGGGTACCTTCTCGACCAGTTCCTGCGTGACGGCACCAACACGCGCACCGACCGCTACGGGGGCTCGATCGAGAACCGCATGCGCTTCCCGCTCGAGGTGCTCGACGCGGTGATTGCGGCCTGGGACCATGACCATGTCGGCGTCCGCATCTCGCCGGTGACGGTGATGGGCGGCTCCAGCGAGAGCGACCAGCAGGGCCTGTTCAACGCCTATGTCGAGGAGCTGAACAAGCGCAAGCCGCTCTACCTTCACGTGATCGAGGGCCAGACCGGCGGCGACCGGAACAAGGACAATTTCGACTACGCGGCGCTTCGCCAGCGTTTCGATGGCGTCTACATGGGCAACAACAACTACGACCCGCAGTTCGCGATCGAGCAGATCGAGAAGGGCGAGATCGATCTAGCTTGCTTCGGCAAGCTCTTCATCTCGAACCCCGACCTCGTGACCCGCATCGAGGTCGGCGCACCGCTCAACGAGTGGGACAACGACACGTTCTACGGCGGCGACGAGCACGGCTACACCGACTATCCCGCCCTCTCGCCGGAAGAGCGGGCGCGCTACGCGCAGGCCGCCTGATCAACTGTCGCGAAAGGTCGGGCCGGGTGCCCGGCCTTTTCGGTTTCGATCAACGGGCTGCATCGATCGCATTGCGAAAAAGAATGGTCGAGGGCCCGTCGGCTCGATTATGGTCGCGCCCATGAACCAGCACGTCCAGACCCGTAAGGGCTACACCGCCTGCCCGCACGACTGCCCGTCGACCTGTGCGCTCGAAGTCGAGATCATCGATGAGCGCACGATCGGCCGCGTGCGCGGCGCCGAGGACAACAGCTACACCGCGGGCGTGATCTGCGCCAAGGTCGCCCGCTATGCCGAGCGCGTGCACCATCCCGATCGCCTGCTGAAGCCGCTGCAGCTCGTGGGCGCCAAGGGGGCGGGCGGCTGGCGCGAGATCGGCTGGGACGATGCGCTCGACCTTGTCGCCGAAAAGTTCCTGCAGGCGGAAGCGCGTTACGGTTCCGAGGCGGTCTGGCCCTACTACTATGCGGGAACGATGGGGCTGGTGCAGCGCGACGGTATCAACCGGCTGCGACACGCCAAGCGCTATTCCGGCGAGTTCGACACGATCTGCACCAACACGGCCTGGACCGGCTTCGTCGCCGGAACGGGGAAGCTGGCCGGCGTCGATCCTCGCGAGATGGCGAAGTCCGACTGCGTCGTGATCTGGGGCACCAACGCGGTCGCGACGCAGGTCAACGTCATGACCCACGCGGTGCGCGCGCGAAAAGAGCGCGGCGCGCCGATCGTCGTGATCGACATCTACGACAATCCGACGATGAAGCAGGCGGACATCGCCCTGAAGCTTCGGCCCGGCACGGACGGCGCGCTCGCCTGCGCGCTCATTCACATCGCCTTCCGGGACGGGACGGCGGATCGCGCCTATCTCGATCGCTATGGCGACGATCCCACGGGGCTCGAGGCGCATCTTGCCAGCCGCACGCCGGAATGGGCGAGCAGGATCACGGGGCTGACGGTCGCCGAGATCGAAGGCTTCGCGGCCCTCATCGGGCGCACGCCCCGCACGTTCTTCCGCCTCGGCTACGGCTTCTCGCGCCAGCGCAACGGGGCCGTTGCCATGCACGCCGCGCTGTCGGTGCCGACCGTCTACGGCCACTGGCAGCACGAGGGCGGCGGCGCCTTCCACAACAACGGCGCCCTCTGGCGCTTCGACAAGGCGCTGATCGAGGGGCTCGGCGATCTCGACCATTCGATCCGCCATCTCGACCAGTCTCGGATCGGCGCGGTCCTGACCGGCGATGCCGGGGCCCTCGCGGGCGGCCCGCCGGTGACGGCGATGCTCGTGCAGAACACCAACCCCGCCAATGTCGCGCCCGAGCAGCGAGACGTCGTACGCGGCTTGATGCGCGAGGATCTCTTCGTCGCGGTCCATGAGCAGTTCATGACGGACACGGCGAAGCTCGCCGATCTCGTGCTGCCTGCCGCGACCTCGATGGAATATGACGACATCTACCGGGGCGGCGGGCAGAGCCACATCCTGTTCGGACCCAAGCTCATCGAGCATCCCGACACGGTGCGAACCAATCATTTCGTCATCGAGGAACTGGCCAAGCGGCTTGGCGTGGCCGATAGGCCGGGCTTCGGGATGACCGAGCGCGAGTTGATCGACGATCTCCTGATCCGCAGCGGCTACGACGGCCTCGAGTCGCTCGAGCGCGATCGCTGGCTGGACGTGCAGCCGGACTTCGCGACGGCGCATTACCTCGACGGGTTCGCGGCGCCTGGCGGCAAGTTCCGCTTCCGCGTCGATTGGGCTGGCCTCGTGGCGCCGAACCGGCCGCCGCCGTCGATGGGCCTGCTCGGCCCCGTCGAACGGCTTCCGAGCTTCCCCGACCATGCCGACCTGATCGAGGATATCGACGCGGAGCATCCCTACCGGCTGGCGACCCCGCCCGCACGGCAGTTCCTCAATTCGTCCTTCGCCGAGACGGAAGGATCCCGTAAGCGCGAGGGGCGGCCGGAATTGCGGATGCACCCGGACGATGCCGCGCGTGAAGGTGTAACCGACGGTCAGCGGGTCGAAATCGGCAACAGGCGAGGCGAGATCGTTTTGCCGGTCAAGATCGACACGGGCGCCAAGCCCGGCGTTCTGATCCACGAAGGTCTGTGGCCGAACGGCGCGTTCGAGCGCGGCGAGGGGATCAACGTCCTGACCGGGGCCGACCCGGCGGCGCCGTTCGGCGGCGCGGCCTTCCACGACAACAAGGTCTGGATGCGCCCGGCTTGATGGAGGGGCCGCGGCGACCGCGGCCAATCCAGCTCTCTGTCCGGTGGTCGAGCGTCAGGACTCGCGGCCGTCGGGTGCGACGAGCACCGTCGGTGTTGCCGGGCGCGGCGTCCCGCCGCGCGACTCCGCAATGACCGCACGTCCGCCGTCCTGGCGCACGGTGCCGTCGGCGACGAGGCGAAGCGCGTGCGGATAGAGGCGGTGTTCGGCCCGCAGCAGCCGGTTGGCGAGGTTGTCGGGCGTGTCGCCGCGCTCCACCGTAATCGCGGCCTGCGCGATGATCGGTCCTTCGTCCATGTCGTCGGTCACGAAGTGCACCGTGCATCCGTGGATGCGCATGCCCGCCTCCAGCACGCGCTCGTGCGTGTGCAGCCCCGGAAACAGCGGCAGGAGTGACGGGTGGATGTTGATCATCCGCCCGGCGTAGTGTCCGACGAAGAGCGGCGTCAGCAGCCGCATGTAGCCCGCCAGACAGATGATGTCTGGGCGGTAGGCATCGAGCCGTTCGATCAGTGCCCGTTCGTGGGCCGCTCGATCGAGGAAGAGTCGCTGGTCGACCCCCTCGGCCGGAATGCCGTACCGCGCCGCGGTGGCGAGGCCGCCGGCGTCCGGCTTGTTCGAGAGAACCGCGACGATCTCGGCCGGGTAGGACGGGTCCATGGCCGCGCCGATCAGCGCGCTCATGTTGGAGCCACGTCCCGAGATCAGGACGGCGACCCGCTTGCGGGCGTCTTCCTCGCTCACAGCGCGAGCTGCCCGTTGAAGGTGACCGCCGCCTCGGCCTCGCGCGGAAGGATGCGGCCGAGCGGGACCACCGTCTCGCCCTTGCTCTGGAGGATCGCGGCCACGGCCGCGGCTTCCGCCTCGCTCACCACGACGATCATGCCGACGCCGCAGTTGAAGGTGCGCAGCATCTCGGCCTCGGCGATGCCGCCCTCGCTGGCCAGCCACGAGAAGACGGGAGGCACCGGAACGGCGTGAAGGTCGAGATCGGCGCGCAGATGCTCCGGCAGCACGCGCGGAATGTTCTCCGGGAAGCCGCCGCCCGTGATGTGGGCCAGCGCTTTGATGCCGTCGCCCTCGCGGATCGCGGCGAGCAGCGGCTTCACATAGATACGCGTCGGAGCGATCAGGACTTCGGCGAGGCTGCGGCCCTCGGCTTCGAAGGGAGCCGGGGCGTCGTAACGCGCACCGGCCTTCTCCACCACGCGGCGCACCAGCGAATAACCGTTGGAATGGACGCCTGACGATACGAGCCCGAGGATCACGTCGCCGGACGCGAGTTCGCCGCTCGGCAGGAGGCGCCCGCGCTCGGCGGCACCCACCGCGAAGCCCGCCAGATCATAATCCTTCTCGGCATAGAGGCCCGGCATTTCGGCTGTCTCGCCGCCGATCAGCGCGCAGCCCGCTTGGCGACAGCCCTCGGCGATGCCGGCTACGATCGCCTCGCCCTGCGCCGGGTCGAGCTTCCCGGTCGCGAAATAGTCGAGGAAGAACAGCGGCTCGGCGCCCTGCACCACGAGATCGTTGACGCACATCGCCACGAGGTCGATGCCGATCGTGTCGTGCAGACCGGTGTCGATCGCGATCTTGAGCTTGGTGCCGACGCCGTCGTTGGCGGCCACCAGCACCGGGTCGGTGAAACCGGCTGCCTTCAGATCGAACAATCCGCCGAAGCCGCCGATCTCGCCGTCGGCACCGGGACGTCGGGTCGAGCGCACCAGAGGTTTGATGCGTTGCACCAGTTCGTTGCCCGCGTCGATGTCGACGCCGGCTTCGGCATAGGTCAAACCGGTCTTGGGATCAGCGGTCATGGCAGGGCCCTCTTTGGGTCGCGAGTTCGCATGATCGGACTATGCGGGCAAGACGCCACGACCCTCGATCGTCGAGTTTTGAGCGGCGTAAGACGCGAGAATCGATGGAAAAGCGTCGGGCTGCGGAAACTTCTCGAAACTGAAGGTTGCAGGCATGCGAACCCACGGCAATTTTTCGGCCGTGCAGGTTTCCATGAACGGGTCGAGCAGAAGCGAGGCGCCCAGCATCGGTGAGCGGACGTTGACGAAATCGTCCATGCCCTCGGGGCGGGTGAAGGTCCATGTCAGGCAGTGCGCGCAGAAATGGTGCTTGGAGCCGCCATGCAGTCCGCCGATGGCGGTCTCTCCGGCGGAGACAGCGAAGCTTGCGGCCGGAAACAGGGCCGAGAGAGAGAAGGCGCTCGCCGTCATTTTCTGGCAGCCCGTGCAATGGCAGGCCATCGTAACCAGCGGCTTCCCGTGAACGCGAATTCGCAGCTGGCCACACCGACAAGCCCCATGGGTTTCCATTCCAGCCGTGACCTCCGACTCCCGCTCCGACCCTTGACCGGTTCCGGCGGGCCTGCCTATCTCGATTTCGTTCGCGCGCGCCCGAAATATCCCGCACGTGCGAACGGAGGAATGACATGGTCCGCGATCGTAGCCGACTTCTCAAGCGTCAGGTCCTGTTTTGGAGCCTCGCCGCAGTCGGGGTGGTCCTGTTTCTCTGGCTGTTCCGCGGCATCCTTCTGCCCTTCGTGCTGGGCATGGTGATGGCCTACTTCCTCGATCCCATCGCCGACTGGCTGGTGCGGCGGGGCATGTCGCGGCTGGCCGCCAGCATCGTCATCCTCGTCACGTTCGTGATCCTCATCGCCCTGGTCCTGCTCGTGCTCGTCCCGGTCATCGGTGGCCAGATCGCAGGCTTCGTCGCCCGCCTGCCGCAGTATCTCGGCCGTCTCCAGGAACTGGCCGACGACCTCCGGCAGGGGCCGCTGTCGCGTTTCATCGAGAACGACCAGCAGTCGGTGCAGCAGGATTTCCAGGTGCTGGTCCGTCAGCTATCGGGCTTCGTCACCTCCTTCGTCTCGTCGCTGTGGACATCCAGCCTTGCGGTCGTGAACTTCCTGTCGCTCTTCGTCGTCACGCCGGTCGTGGCCTTCTATCTCCTCCTCGACTGGGATCGGATGATCGACAAGACTGACGCGCTGGTCCCGCGCCAGCACGTTGCGACGGTCCGGCGCCTGGCGCGGGAGATCGATCGGTCTGTTGCGGGCTTCGTCCGCGGTCAGGGCAGCGTCTGCCTTATTCTCGGAACCTACTATGCGGTCGGCCTGACGCTCGTCGGGCTCAACTTCGGCCTTCTCATCGGCTTCTTCGCCGGTGTGATCTCGTTCGTTCCCTATGTCGGCTCGGCCGTAGGTCTCGTGATCGCGCTCGGCGTCGCGCTCGTCCAGTTCTCGCCGGACTGGATCTGGGTGGCGGCAGCCGCGGGCGTTTTCTTCTCCGGCCAGTTCATGGAGGGCAACATCCTTCAGCCGAAGCTCGTCGGTGCGTCCGTCGGGCTGCATCCGGTCTGGCTGATGTTCGCGCTGTTCGCCTTCGGCGCGATCTTCGGCTTCGTCGGCCTCCTGATCGCCGTGCCGGCCGCCGCAGCGGTCGGCGTGCTCGTCCGCTTCGCGCTGCAGAAGTACCTCGAGAGCGAGATGTATTTCGGCCGCGAGCTGGCAGCGACCCCGCAGCCGATCCAGATCGAGGGCGACGGGCTCAACGCCGCCCTGCGCAGCCAGTTCGACCCGCGCGGCGGCAAGGGCGACTGAGCGGATGCGCAGGCCCCAGCAGCTGCCGCTGGACCTTCCGGCGCGCTCCTCCATGGCGCGCGACGATCTAGTGGTCGGGTCGGCCAACGCACTCGCAGTGGAGGCGATCGACCGTTGGCCCGACTGGTCGCACCCAATTGTCATGATCTCGGGACCCCCCGGTTCGGGCAAGACTCATCTCGCCTCGGCTTGGTGCGAGCTGTCCGGCGCCACCGTTTGGCCGGACGATGCATTTGATCCGGCCGCAGCGCGCGGATCCTTCGCTGCTCTGGTCGAGGATATCGATCGCGCGAACTTTGACGAACCGGCGCTGTTTGCGCTCCTGAATGCCGCGCGGCTCGGCGGCGGCACCGTCCTCCTAACCTCGCGCTTGCCGGCAGGCGCGCTCGACATGAAGCTTCCCGATCTCCGCTCGCGTCTCCGGGCCGCAACCGCGGTCGAGCTGCGCGCGCCGGACGAATCCCTGCTCGTAGGGGTGGTCATGAAGGTTGCCGCAGACCGGCAGATCGAACTCGACCCGCGCGTCGTGGAGTTCGCGCTGCCCCGGATGGAGCGCTCGTTCGAGGCGGCGTCCGACTTCGTACGTCGGCTCGATCAGGCGTCGCTCGCCGGCAAGCTTCGGATCGGGCGCACGTTGGCGCAGCGAGTCCTCGAAGAAATGGCATTGGAAACGAATCGAGCGTCATGAAACAGTCGCGCGACCCCGCTAAGCGACCGTGACCCCCGTGCGTTCCGAACCGACAGAGCATCCGATGAGCGAGACCAGCGCGACCGATCAGTCCAAGCCCAGCCGCCCGGCGACCCGTCGCAGGAGCCCGGCGCGCGATGCGGTGCGCGCCAACGGCGGGACGGAGGCGGTGTCTGATGCGGCGACACAGGTTGAGGTCGAAAGCGACGAGCCGGAGCCGGATCAGCCCCTGATGGAAGCCGTCGGTATCCTGCCGGCGCCCGTTCCTCCCGTTCAGGTCTCGACCGTCGAAGAGCTTCCCGCCGATCGCTACGTCAACCGCGAGGTATCCTGGCTCCAGTTCAATCGCCGAGTCCTCGAAGAGTCGCAGAATCTCAACCATCCGCTGCTCGAGCGCGTACGCTTCCTGTCGATCTCGGCCGGAAATCTCGACGAGTTCTTCATGGTGCGCGTCGCCGGGCTCGCGGGGCAGGTGCGCGCCAGCCTGTCGGTTCGCAGCGACGACGGCCTCCTGCCGCAGGAGCAGCTGGACCGCGTTCTTACGGAGGTCGGCCAGCTTCAGGAGGAGCAGCAGGCTTCGCTCGCCGAGCTGGTGAAGGCGCTGCGCGCCGAGAACATCCTGATCGTCGGCGCGGGCGAACTGAAGAAGGACGACCGCGTCTGGCTGGAGCGCCATTTCGACGAGGCGATCTTCCCGGTCCTGACGCCGCTGTCGGTTGATCCGGCGCACCCGTTCCCGTTCATCCCGAACCTCGGGTTCTCGATGGCGCTGTCACTCATTCGCGAGCGCGATTCGCAGACGATGAACGCGCTCCTGCGCCTGCCGACGGCGCTTCAGCGCTTCGTCGAGATGCCGCTGACGGACGCTGGCGTCGCGCGCTTCGTGCCGCTGGAAAGCGTGGTCGCGCTGTTCATCTCGAAGCTCTTCCCGGGATACCGGGTGCGCGGGCAGGGCACGTTCCGCATTATCCGCGACTCGGACATCGAGGTCGAGGAAGAGGCTGAAGACCTCGTCCGCACGTTCGAGAGCGCGCTCAAGCGCCGTCGCCGCGGATCGGTGATCCGGATCGAGTTCGACCACGTAATGCCGGAAGGGCTGCGGAACTTCGTCGCCAGCGAACTCAACGTTTCCGAATCGCGCGTCTCGATCATGGACGGCATGCTGGCGCTCGATGCGGTGTCCCAGATCGTCAAGCTGCCGCGGGACGACCTGAAGTTCTCGCCCTACATCCCGCGCTTTCCCGAACGAATTCGCGAGCACAACGGCGATTGCTTCGCGGCCATCCGCGAGAAGGACATCGTCGTCCACCACCCCTACGAATCGTTCGACGTGGTCGTGCAGTTCCTGCGGCAGGCTGCGTTCGACCCCAACGTCGTCGCGATCAAGCAGACGCTCTACCGGACCTCGAACGACTCACCGATCGTGCGCGCGCTGATCGACGCGGCGGAAGCCGGCAAGTCGGTCACGGCGCTGGTCGAGCTGAAGGCGCGCTTCGACGAGGAAGCGAACATCAAGTGGGCGCGCGATCTCGAGCGCGCGGGCGTTCAGGTTGTCTTCGGCTTCATCGAGAAGAAGACCCACTCCAAGCTCTCGCTGGTCGTGCGCCGCGAGGAGGGGAAGATCGTGTCCTTCTGCCATATCGGCACGGGCAACTATCACCCGATCACGGCCAAGATCTACACGGACCTGTCGTACTTCACGGCCGATCCGGACATCGCCCATGATGTCTCGCTGATCTTCAACTACATCACCGGCTATGCCGAGCCGACGGACCTGCGCAAGATCGCGATTTCGCCGCTCAATTTGCGCAAGCGCATCCTGCAGATGATCGACGAGGAGATCGCGCACGAGAAGGCGGGCCGTCAGGGCCAGATCTGGTTCAAGATGAACTCGCTCGTCGATCCGCAGATCATCGACGCGCTCTACCGTGCCAGCCAGGCGGGCGTTGAGATTGATCTCGTGGTGCGCGGCATCTGCTGCCTGAAGCCGCGCGTGCCCGGCCTATCGGACAATATCCGCGTCAAGTCGATCGTCGGCCGCTTCCTCGAGCATAGCCGCATCTTCTGCTTCGGCGCCGGCCATGGCTTGCCTTCGGAAAAGGCGATCGTCTACATGGGTTCCGCCGACATGATGCCCCGAAATCTGGATCGGCGGGTAGAAACGCTGGTGCCTATCACGACGCCCACCGTCCACAGCCAGGTCCTCTCGCAGATCATGCTGGCCAACATCCTGGACAACCAGCAGAGTTGGTCGGTTCTCTCCGATGGAACCTCGCGGCGGATCGCTCCGTCTGAGGGTGAGCAGCCGTTCAACGCCCAACGCTATTTCATGACCAATCCAAGCCTGTCGGGACGCGGAAAGGCCCTGAAGACGAATGCTCCCAAGCTCATCGCGAGACAACGTGCGGAGCATTCCCGCTACGACTGACGAAGCGGCACATGGGCGGATGCCCGGCCGCGTACCGGTCGCCGTCGTGGACATCGGTTCCAACTCGGTGCGCCTCGTGGTCTATGAGGGCAACAGCCGCGCCCCCACCATGCTCTTCAACGAGAAGGTGCTGAGCGGCCTCGGTCGCGGCCTCGCCGCGACCAACCGCCTCGACGACAAGGCCGTCGCCAGCGCCATCGCGGCGCTGACACGCTTCCGGGCTCTGTGCGACCAATTCCGTGTCGGCGAGATCCATCCGATCGCGACCGCGGCAGCGCGCGAGGCGACCAACGGTCCCGATTTCGTGCGGGCGGCGGAAGCCGCGATCGGCTGCCCGATCACCATTCTTTCGGGCGCCGACGAGGCGAAGTACGCGGCCGAGGGCGTGATCGCCGGGTTTCACGCGCCCAACGGCATCACCGGGGACCTCGGCGGCGGCAGCCTTGAGATCGTCGATGTCGCGGATGGCCGAATTGGAAATGGCGTCACCATGCCGCTCGGTGGCCTGCGGCTGCAGGACATGTCGAGCGGCGATCTCGCCAAGGCGCGTCAGATCGCCGACAGCCACATGATCGCGACGGGCTTCGCCCCGATCGCGGCAGGGCGCCCGTTCTATGCTGTCGGCGGCACGTGGCGAAACCTGATGAAGCTTCACATGGAGCAGACGGGCTATCCGATCCACGTCATGCACGGCTACGCCGTCAAGGCGGCCGATCTTGGCGAGTTCCTGACCGCTGTCGTGAAGAATGACCCGGAAAAGTTGCCGGGTATCGCCGCGATCTCGCGCAACCGTCGCTCGCTGCTGGCCTTCGGGGCCGTCGCGCTGCAGGCGGTCATTCAGACGCTGAAGCCCTCCGAGATCATCATGTCCGCCTATGGCGTGCGCGAGGGCTATCTCCACGAACGGCTGAGCGACGAGGAGAAGGCGAAGGACCCGCTTCTGGAAGCCGCGCACGAGCTGTCGTTCCTGCGTTCGCGCTCGGCACGTCACAACGAGGAGCTGATCGACTGGTCGACTCGCACGTTCACCGCGCTCGGCATCGCCGAGTCGGTGGCTGAGCAGCGGCTGAGGAAAGCGGCCTGTCTCCTGACCGACATCGCCTGGCGCGCGCACCCCGACTATCGCGGGACGCAGGCCTACTCGCTGGTGCTGAACGCCGCGTTCCCGGCGGTCGATCATCCGGGCCGAGCCTATCTCAGCCTTGCGAACTATTACCGCTACGAGGGCGAGTTCGACCCCGTTGACGTTCAGCGGCTGAGCAGCATCGTCGACGCGCGGATGATCCACCTTGCGAGGGTTTTTGCGGGCCTCGTCCGCGTCACCTATCTCCTGACCGCGGCAATGCCGGGTGTTCTGGAGCGTCTGCGGTGGGCTCAAGATCCGCGAGGCGGCTTCACGCTGGTCGTGCCGAAAGATCTCGCTGGCCTGATCGGCGAGCGCCCCGAAGCCCGGCTCCAGGCGTTCGCCCGCATCGTTGAGCGCACCTTGCGGATGGAAGCGCGCTGACGCCGAGGGCGTCAGCAGCAACCACCGGTCGGACCCATTGGCTCGGCCGTAACGGTTAGAGCTTCACCACCTCGACCCGCCGATTGCGGTAGACGAGGGCGGACTGGCCTTCGAGAAGCTCCAGCGCGCGGTTTCCGAACAACTCACGGCGCCAGCCCTCGAGCGCCGGCACATCGGCGTCCGCACCCTTGACGGCCAATTTCTCCAGATCGTCGCCGGAAGCAATCAGACGGCCGGCGACGCCGCGCTCGTCGACGACGATCTTGAGGAGCACGCGAAGGAACTCGACCGCCGAAGCCGTTCCTTCCGGCTGGTTAGGTGGGCGAGGGATGGCCGGAAGTTCGTTCTTCGGGATCGCCAGCGCACGGCCGACGGCGGCGAGAATCTCGCGCCCCGCACTAGACCGCTCGAACCCTTTCGAAACGGTCCGCAAGCGCGAGAGAGCCGTCTCGTCGCGCGGCTGCTGCTGGGCGATCTCGTAGACGGCGTCATCTTTAAGAATACGCGAACGCGGTTGATCGCGCTGGCGTGCTTCCCGCTCACGCCACGCAGCGACCTCTTTCAGAACAGCCAGTTCGATCGGCTTCCTCACGCGAAGCTTCAATCGCTTCCACGCATCGTCCGGGTGAATGTCGTAGGTTGCGGAATCAGTGAGGACCGACATTTCGTCGGCAAGCCACGACTCGCGCCCCTCCACTGCCAGCGCCGCCTTCAGGAAGCGATAGGCGTCGCGGAGGTAGGTCACGTCCGCCAGCGCGTATTCGAGTTGGTCCTTCGACAGAGGGCGACGGCGCCAGTCGGTGAAGCGCGACGTCTTGTCGATCCGCCCCTTCGACGTTCTCGCCACCAACTGGTCGTAAGCGATCGACTCGCCGAAGCCGCACACCATGGCAGCGACCTGCGTATCGAATAGCGGGACGGGAATCAGGCCGCCGAGCTTGTGGATGATTTCGACATCCTGCCGAGCGGCGTGAAAGACCTTGATGACCCTGTCATCGGCCATCAGCGCGAAGAAGGGCGCAAGGTCGATGCCGTCCGCCAGCGGATCGACCAGCACGGCGAGATCGTCCGAGGCCATCTGAATGAGGCAGAGCTCCGGCCAGAAGGTCGTCTCACGGATGAATTCGGTGTCGACCGTGACGAACTCGGCGCGGGACAGGGTGTTGCACGCCTCTTGCAGCGCGGCGGTCGTGGTAATGGGCTCCATCCCTTCTTATAGGCCGACTTGCGCTGGCTGGGCACCGGCTGACCCGGCGAGCGATGCCTTTCCACCATTTTCCTCGCGCGCTGCTGCGCCACGAAGCGCGGATTTCCCAAGATTCTTGACAGGATGGCACCTGCATGCGCTTGTCCCCGCGAATTTCGGGTGGGGGGCGGACGTCCCGTCCCCACCCCTGACCCGCCGGATCAGCCGAGAGAAGACCGCCATGCATCGCTACCGTTCCCATACCTGCGCTCAGCTTCGCCCCGAGCATGTCGGGAACACGGTACGCCTGTCGGGTTGGGCGCATCGCATCCGAGACCACGGCGGCCTGCTCTTCATCGACCTTCGCGATCACTACGGCTTGACGCAGATCGTGGTCGATCCGGAGTCGCCAGCCTTCAAGACGGCCGAGACGGTGCGCGGCGAATGGGTCATCCGCATCGACGGCGAGGTGAAGGCGCGCACGCCTGAGACCGTCAACGCCAAGCTGCCGACGGGCGAGGTCGAGGTCTTTGCGCGTGAGATCGAGGTGCTGGGGCCGGCCAAGGAGCTTCCGCTCCCGGTCTTCGGCGAGCCGGAATACCCGGAGGACGTGCGCCTTCGCTACCGGTTCCTAGACCTTCGCCGCGAGACGCTTCACCGCAACATCATGCGCCGCACGCAGGTTGTCGCCTCGATGCGCCGCCGCATGAACGAGATCGGCTTCAACGAATTCCAGACGCCGATCCTGACGGCCTCGAGCCCGGAGGGCGCGCGCGACTTCCTTGTGCCGTCGCGCCTGCACAACGGCATGTTCTACGCGTTGCCGCAGGCGCCGCAGCAGTACAAGCAACTGCTGATGATGTCGGGCTTCGACCGCTATTTCCAGATCGCGCCGTGCTTCCGCGACGAGGACCCCCGCGCGGACCGCTTCTACGGCGAATTCTATCAGCTCGATCTCGAAATGAGCTTCGTCGAGCAGGAAGACATCTTCCAGACGATGGAGCCGGTGATCCGCGGGATCTTCGAGGAGTTCGCTGACGGCAAGCCCGTCTCGCAGACCTTCCGCCGCATCCCCTACGCCGAGTCGATCCGGCGCTACGGTTCCGACAAGCCCGACCTGCGCAACCCGATCGAGATGCAGGCGGTGACCGAGCATTTCGCAGGCTCGGGCTTCAAGGTCTTCGCGAGGATGATCGCATCGGATCCGGCCGTCGAGGTCTGGGCGATCCCGGCGAAGACCGGCGGCAGCCGCGCTTTCTGCGACCGCATGAACGCCTGGGCGCAGGGCGAGGGGCAGCCCGGCCTCGGCTACATCTTCTGGCGCGAGGAAGACGGCAAACTCGGCGGCGCCGGGCCGCTTGCCAAGAACATCGGCGAGGAGCGCACCGAAGCCGTTCGCACCCAGCTTGGCCTCGAGGCTGGCGACGCCTGCTTCTTCGTCGCCGGACGCCCGGAGAAGTTCTACGCCTTCGCCGGCTCGGCGCGCACGCGCGTCGGCGAGGAATTGAACCTCGTCGACCGTGAGCGGTTCGAGCTCGCCTGGATCATCGACTTCCCGTTCTACGAGTGGGACGAGGACAACAAGAAGGTAGACTTCGCCCACAACCCGTTCTCGATGCCGCAGGGCGGCATGGAGGCGCTGCAGAGGCAGGAGCCGCTGTCGATCAAGGCGTTCCAGTACGACATCGTCTGCAACGGCTTCGAGATCGCGTCCGGCGGCATCCGCAACCAGCTGCCCGAGGTCATGGTCAAGGCCTTCGAAATCGCGGGCTACAGCCAAGCCGATGTCGAGGAGCGTTTTGGCGGTCTCTACCGCGCGTTCCAGTACGGCGCGCCGCCGCATGGCGGCATGGCGGCGGGCGTCGACCGCATCGTCATGCTCCTTTGCGGCGCGAAGAACCTGCGCGAGATCGCGCTGTTCCCGATGAACCAGCAGGCGCACGACCTCCTCATGGGCGCGCCGGCCGAGGCGAGCCCCGCGCAGCTTCGCGAGCTTGGTATTCGTCCGATCCCGCAGCCGCCGAAGGGCTGAGCCGAAAACCGTTGGAGACAACGAGGAGGGCGCTGCGGCGCCCTTTTCTATGGCCGCCGCTCGAAGCCGTATTCGCCCGCAAGCTCCCACGGCCCCCCGCGATAATGCCAGAGGAGGAGTCCCGTGCCCTCCGCCTCGAACGGCGAGAACGCAGCCTTCAGGTCTGCACAGAGCGCCTTGGCCTCTCGCGCCGGAGCCTTGTTCTGGATCGTCACATGCGGCGAGAACCCCGAGGCATCCTGACGCGAAAGGTCGTCCGCCCAGCGCTCGGCGAGCTGCGCGCGCACAACTTTCAGAGCGTCGCAGCGGATCTCGTAGGCCGATCCATAGCCGAGGAAGCGGATACCCTCCGCGACCAGCTGCAGCGGCTGCGTTTCCGCGGCCAGCGCGGCCAGATCGCGATGGATCGTCGGCAGACGCTCGCCGGGAAGCTTGTGGAAGAGTGTGAGATGCGCGGGCAGCATGTTGCGCGCAGGCGGGAAGTACCGCCGGCGCATGGCGTCGAAACGCTCGAAGCTCGCCGCGTCGAACCGCAGCGTCAGGATCAACGGGTCTACGTCCACGCCGATCTGGCCGCCGTCAATTGCCGGAGCGAACCGAAAGGTTGAGGACCTGCGGCAGGGTCTGGGGCGCGCCCATCGCGGCCCCGAGAATCTGCGTCGCCGGCACCGGTGCCGCCGGGGCGATCGAGATGCGCAGCGACTGCGGGTTTTCGAGGAAGTCCTTCACCGCGCCGCTGACCTGCGCCTGGAAATCCGGGTTCTGAATGTAGGCCAGCGCCAGCGGCAACGACCCGACGAGACCCGACACCATCTGCTCGCGCGTCTGGTTGTTCTGTTTGGCGTAGTACTCTAGGAGGCGGTTTGTCAGCGAGTTGTCGGTGAAGGACAGTTCGGCCGACTGGAGATAGAGCTGCGAGATCAGCCCGATCACGGCCATGCCGCTCGCCTCGTTCTGCCCGCCGCTCGACTGCATCTGCTGGCTGAGCTGGCTCAGAGACTGGATGAAGCTCGGCGTGTAACCTGTGATCGTATAGGCAAAATTTAACGTCCCGGCATTATCGACCGCGATCTGCAGCGGGTCGAGGGTCAAGGCGCCGGACTGCGGGTTCCACGAGCCGTTTCCGGTCATGGTCCCCACAAGCTTCTGGTAGCCGAGATCGGCCATCACGGCGGATCCGCCTTCGCCGCCCGTCGCCAGCGTATCGACGGTAAACCGCTGAACGCCGAACGTGCCGCTGTAGGCGGTGCCGTTGCCGCCGCCGGTGCGCAACTCGACGCCATCCACACCAAGCACCTGACGGCCTTCATGCTCAGCCGTCACGTTCGCAACGGCCATGCGATCGAAGAATACCGGCGAGGCGGCGGTCCCGCTGTTCGCCGGAGGGATCTGCATGCCCTCGATCACGATGCCGGATGCACGGGTGCGAGTCGGTCCTTCCGTGCGGTCGATGTCGGCCGGGGCGACGCGCTCGACCCGCCAACCCTCGGGTGTCGAACCGGTGACACCCTGGAACCGGAGATCGCCGAGCGGAAGCGGGCTGTCGCCCGGCGCGCCCCCGTGCAGATTCGCAGCGGTGAGGATGACGTCGTTCCCGTCGCTGGTGGCGCTCGAATAGTCCAGAACCACCTGCTGGCTGGCCATCGCCGCCTTGACGCGTTCCGCGAATGCCTGGGCGTCCGCCGCCAGCGACGACGTCGTGCTCGCGAGGACGAGCGCGAAGCCCGCGAGGATATGGCGGGACGGGAGGACGCGCATGAGAACACCTTTCTGACGGTGACGAGACCGAAGCCGATTCGACCGCACCGACCGAACCCGTAGAGAACGCCGCTAATATGGCTGTTTCCGCTGAGGAGGAAAGGGAGCGGACAGTCGACTGACGGGAATGATCGCGCTTTGTTCTCCTCTTGTTCCATTTGGCAGTTTCGGCTATGGCCGAGGCCATGGGCAAGCCAGTGGACACCCCGCCGAGCAGCGGCGACATTGAACCGATCGACCTCAAGGCAGCGCTCGAGGAGCGCTACCTCGCCTATGCCTTGTCCACGATCATGGGACGTGCGCTGCCGGACGTGCGCGACGGGTTGAAGCCGGTGCATCGACGCATCGTCCACGCGATGCGCGTGCTCAAGCTCGATCCGGGCCAAGGCTATAAGAAGTGCGCCCGCATCGTCGGCGACGTGATGGGCAAGTTTCATCCGCACGGCGACGCCTCGATCTACGACGCGCTGGTGCGGCTCGCGCAGGACTTTTCGATCCGTTATCCGCTGATCGACGGCCAGGGCAACTTCGGCAATGTCGACGGCGATAGCGCGGCGGCCATGCGCTACACCGAAGCGCGGATGACCGATGTCGCCACGCTGATCCTGCGCGGCATCGATGAGAACGCCGTGGACTTCCGTCCGACCTACAACGAAGAGGATCAGGAGCCGGTCGTCCTGCCGGGCGCATTCCCCAACCTTTTGACCAACGGTTCGTCAGGGATCGCCGTCGGCATGGCGACCTCCATTCCGCCCCACAACGCGGCGGAGATCTGCGATGCCGCGCTGAAGCTGATCGAGCAGCCCGATGCCGACGTCGATACGCTCCTGAAGTTCGTGCAGGGCCCCGACTTCCCGACCGGCGGCATCGTGGTCGACGGACGCGAGACGATCCGCGAAGCCTACGCCACAGGGCGTGGTTCCTTCCGCGTTCGCGCGCGTTGGGAGCGGGAGGAGCAGGGTCGCGGCGGCTACGTCGTGGTGGTCACGGAGATTCCCTATCAGGTGCAGAAGTCCCGGCTGATCGAGAAGATCGCGGACCTTCTGACCGCCAAGCGCCTGCCGTTGCTCGCCGACATCCGCGACGAATCGGCGGAGGACGTGCGCATCGTCCTCGAGCCCAAGGCCCGGACGGTGGACCCGGTGCTCCTCATGGAGTCGCTGTTCCGCCTGACCGATCTGGAATCACGCATCCCGCTGAACATGAACGTCCTGTCAGGCGGCAAGGTCCCGAGGGTCCTGTCCCTACGCGAGGTGCTGGTCGAGTGGCTGGCGCATCAGCGCGAAGTGCTGGTCCGGCGTTCGCAGTACCGTCTTGACCAGATCGAGCGGCGGCTGGAGATCCTCGGCGGCTACATCATCGCCTTCCTCAACCTCGACGAGGTGATCCGGATCATCCGCGAGGAGGACGAGCCGAAGGCCGTCCTGATGGCGACGTTCCAGCTGTCGGACGTTCAAGCGGAAGCCATTTTGAACATGCGCCTACGCTCGCTGCGCAAGCTCGAGGAGTTCGAGCTGAAGCGTGAGTTCGATTCGCTCAGCGAAGAGCGCGACGCGAAGCAGGCCTTGCTTGGCTCCACGGAACTGCAGTGGTCGACGGTCGCGGGCGAGGTGCGCGAGGTTCGGGAGGCCTTCTCGAAGAAGACCAAGCTCGGCAAACGCCGCACGACCTTCGCAGACGCCCCGGAACATTCATCCGACGATATCGCCGTCGCCCTGATCGAGAAGGAGCCGGTGACGATCGTCCTGTCGCAGAAGGGCTTTCTTCGAGCCATGCGTGGGCATCTCACCGATCTGTCCGGTCTGACCTTCCGCGAAGGCGACGGGCTGAAGCTCGCGTTCCCTGCTCTCACGACCGACAAGCTGGTGTTCCTGTCGACCAACGGTCGTGCGTTCACGCTCGGCGCCGACAAGCTGCCGGGCGGACGCGGACACGGCGACCCGATCCGGCTTGCGATCGAACTCGAGGACGATCAGGACATCGCGATGGGTTTCGTGCCCGATCCGGCGGCCAAGCGCCTCGTCGCGTCGAGCGACGGCAACGGCTTCATCGTGTCCGAGGGCGAGCTCCTATCGTCCACCCGCAAGGGCAAGCAGATCCTGAATGTCGCGGGCGCGGTGCGCCTCCTGCGGGCTGAACGGATCAATGGCGGCGATGCCGTCGCGGCGGTCGGCGACAACCGCAAGATGCTCGTCTTCCCGCTCGCGCAGGTGCCCGAGATGGTCCGTGGCAAGGGCGTCCGGCTGCAGCGCTTCAAGGACGGCGGGCTGCTCGACATCAAGGTGTTCAAGCTGGCCGAGGGGCTGACCTGGACCGATCCGGCTGGTCGCGTCTTCATGCGGTCGGACGCGGAGCTGATGGAATGGCGCGGCGATCGGGCCCAAGCCGGTCGACTGGTGCCGAAGGGCTTTCCCAAGAGTGGTCGCTTCGGCTGACTGGTCTCGCGGCGGCTGGACTGGCTTGAGCGCCTGGCGCGAGGCGGCGACTACGCTTCGGGCGAGGCGTAGCGCTCCCAGCCCTTCGCCATCAAATGCTCCTGCGGCTGATACCGGATCTTGTACTGCATCTTCCGAGAGCCCTCGACCCAGTAGCCGAGATAGAGATAGGGGAGCCCGAGTTCCTTCGTCCGACGGATATGATCGAGGATCATGAACGTTCCGAGGCTGCGATCGACATCGTCTGGCCGGTAGAACGAATAGACCATCGACATGCCGTCAGCCATCACGTCGCTGAGCGCGACGGCCATCAGGCCCTCGTCCGAACGCCCCGTGATCCGGTAATCCGGCCCCTTGCGACGATACTGGATCAGCCGCGTATCGACCTGGCTGTCCTCGATCATCATCGCGTAGTCCATCGCGCTCATCTCGGCCATGCCGCCGCTCGCATGACGAGCTTCGAGATAGCGACGGAACAGGGCGAACTGCTCGGACGTAGGCTCGGCTGCCGCCATGTGGCCGAAGAGGTCGGCATTCGTCTGAAGGACGCGCCGCATCGACCGCGTCGGCTCGAACTCGTCCACGAGAATCCGCACGGAGACGCAGGCGCGGCAGCGCTCGCAGGCGGGGCGGTAGGCGATATTCTGGCTTCGGCGAAAGCCGCCTTGTGTCAGAAGGTCGAGCAGCGCCGGAGCCCGTGCGCCTGCAAGATGGGTGAAAACCTTGCGCTCGAACTGCCCGTCGAGATAGGGGCAGGGTGAGGGCGCCGTCAGGAAGAATTGCGGGCTCTGGGGATGAGCAGTCATGCGGTCGGCGCCTCGGCTCGCGCGCGGTTCCGATCCGCGCGCGCCACTTCAATGTGATGGTCGCAGTCTCGCTTGGGAAGCTCTCCTGACGACCACGACCAAAAAATCCGCGGAGACCGCTGCCGCGTCAGCGTCGGCGAACGACCACGGTTCCGAGCAGGAGATCCTGGATCAGCTGCTTGCGCGCGGTGAACAGGCCGACGAGCACGATGAAGCCCGAGGTCAGCGCGCCGGCGACCCAAAACAGCACGGAATGGGCGACACCCAGGCCCGGATCGGTCGGTCGCCCGTCGAGGCGCTCCAGCCGAATGCCGAAGAGGCGCATGCCGGGGGTGGCCTGCGACCGACCGCCGAGCGTGAAGGCGACGTAGGGCAGCGCGACCAGCGGGAACAACGCGCCGTAGAGCATCCAGCCGAGACCGAACGTCAGGATCCCGAGGACGCCGATGATCAACGTGACGGGAATGCAGAGAAGCAGGACGATCGTGTAGTCGACGAGGAAGGCCAGGATGCGGCGCGACCGTACGCCCTCGTAAGCGCGCGGCTCGTCGAGCCAGGTCGTCGGAGCGCCATTGAGAACCGTTGCATCGACCATCGCGTCATCGTCTCCTGTCCCGCCGGAACAGCCGGCGCGTCGAGGACATGGTGTCGCGGTCGCGGCTTCGCAATCCCGGTTCAGCCCTTATGGATCGCCTCCGCCACGCGGGGTGCGAAGTAGGTGAGGATGCCGGCGGCGCCGGCGCGCTTGAACGCGCGCAGCGATTCGAACATCGCCTTCTCGCCGTCGATCCAGCCGTTCTGGGCCGCCGCCATGATCGTCGCGTACTCGCCGGACGTCTGGTAGGCGAACGTCGGCATACGGAACTCGTCGACGAGGCGGGCGAGGATGTCGAGATAGGGAAGACCCGGCTTCACCATGATCATGTCCGCGCCTTCGGCGATGTCTTGAGCTGCTTCGCGAAGGGCTTCCAGCGCGTTGCCCATGTCCATCTGGTAGGTGCGCTTGTCGCCGCGCAGGGCGCCGGCCGAGCCGACGGCATCGCGGAAGGGTCCGTAGAACGCGGAGGCGTATTTTGCGGCGTAGGACATGATCATCGTGTCCCCGAAACCGTCCGCGTCGAGCGCTTCGCGGATGCAGGCGACGCGGCCGTCCATCATGTCGGACGGCCCGATGATGTCGCATCCGGCGCGCGCCTGAACCAGCGCCTGGCGGCAGAGAAGGTCCACCGTCTCGTCGTTGACGATCACACCGTCGCGCACGATCCCGTCATGCCCGTGGCTCGTGTAGGGATCGAGCGCGACGTCGCAGAGGATGCCGATCTCCGGCACGGCGTCCTTGATCGCGCGTGTCGCGCGGCAGACGAGATTGCTCTCGTTCAGCGCCTCCGAGCCGGTCTCGTCACGCAGCGACGGATCGGTGAAGGGGAACAGGGCGACGACCGGGATGCCGAGGTCGGCAGCCCGACGCGCCGCCTCGACGCATCCTGCGACGGAGCGGCGCGAGACGCCGGGCATCGAGGCGACGGGATGCGCGTCGCCATCGCCTTCGCGCACGAAGATCGGCCAGATCAGGTCGTCGACGCGCACGTCCGTCTCGCGGACGAGCCGCCGGGTCCAGTCGTTCTGTCGCAGACGCCGCAGGCGCGTGCCGCCGGTGGCCCGGTCGATACGGGTGCTCGTCGCGGTGCGCTCGCCCATGATGCAGTTCCTTCGTCTCGATCTCGGCGCTGGTATGCCCCCGGCGCAAGCCCTTGTTCAACCCCCGTCGATCCTGCCGCGAAACCCTCGCAATTGACGGCGAAGGGCGAGGTGCATAGCCTTTGTCCCTCGCGCGGCATCCTTTGAAGGTCCTCCGCGCGCCTCAGTCAGGACCCTGCATGACCCCTTCGATCCCGGCGTTCGCGCCCTGCCGCACCGGCGACCCGTTGCGGCATCCATGACGCTGGAAATCTTCGAACGGGACCGCGACGAGACGCTCAACCGCACGCTGATCGTCTGGCTGTGCCGCATCGCCGGCCTTGCGATGTTCGGCATGGGCCTCGTCTACTGGATCCGTCTGATCGGCGTCTTCGACGGGCCGCTCTGGCGGTTCGATCTGATGCCGGTCTGGTGGCGCATCGCCTGTCCGTCGCTGGCTGTCCTTTATCCTGTGGCCGGCACCGGGCTGTGGCTCGCGACGTCGTGGGGCGGCGTGATCTGGATTCTCGTCGCCGCCTGCGAGGGCGTGATGCGGCTGGGCTTCCCGCATCTCTTCGGCACCGACCCGCTGCTGCTCGGCGGTCATGCCTTCGGGCTCGCGCTCCTCGCGGCGCTTCGGATCGTCGGCGCGGTGGAGCGTCACCGGCGCCTGCGCGGCGATCGGTGAGGCCGAAACGGTTCCAATTCGGGTCGTGCTGTTCACTTCGCGTTCAGCACGAAAGCGCTTCGAATGTTTAAACTCCGCGTTAAGCCTGCGTTTTAAAACGAATTTTAGACGCAGCCCCTAAGTTGCAGGACAAGACGAGGTCATGAAGAACCTCGGGAAGCAACAGTGGGATCGATCATGAAGAATACGGTCGCCAAGCGCCCTGCAGAGCTTGTGAAGGAAGACAAGCCCGAGCTGAAGATGCTGTACCTCGAGACGTTGCAACTGGTGGAGCGTCTGCACCGCCGCCTGCTGGACGTCATCAAGGATGAGTTCGACCGCGCCGGTCGAACCGATATCAACGCGGTCCAGGCGCTGCTCCTGTTCAACATCGGCGACTCGGTGCTGACGGCCGGCGAGCTTCGCACCCGTGGTTTCTATCTCGGCTCCAACGTCTCCTACAACCTCAAGAAGCTCGTTGAGCTCGGCTTCATCGATCACCAGCGCTCCCGTGTCGATCGCCGCGCCGTCCGCGTCTCCCTGACGAAGTCGGGCATCGAGGTCGCCGAGATCGTCGCCGAACTCTACGACCGGCACATCGGCTCGATCGATAAGGTCGGCGGGCTCGACGAGGGCGAATTCCAGAAGCTCAACAAGTCTCTCCAGCGCCTCGATCGCTTCTGGAACGATTCGATCATGTATCGCCTGTAAGCCCATCCCCATCGGCTGATCGCGCGTCCTCCAGTGCGCGGTCCTCCCAAGCCCTGCGAGCGTCGTTCCGCTCGTGGGGCTTTTTGCAACACAGCATCCAAAAGTCGCGGCGCCTTGCCAACTGAGGTACGCGCGATCCCCCTTTTTGCCGCATTCCAATGGCCTTTCGAGCCTTCACGCGACGGGCGCACGCGTCCACTCGCTTCCGTGATTGCCCGTTACGCTTTGGTTTACCAAGCCGCCCCTATGTTGCGGCGCAAGTGGGCAAGACTTGCCAAGGGGTTCGAGAATGACTGAGGGCGCAGACAACCGTTCGATCCGCATGAGCCGCCGGCGCTTCGTGGCGGGTGCGGCGACCATGCTGGGGGCAGGGGCTTTCGCCGGCTCCGCGCGCGCGCAATCGGCGCTGGAAGGCGTCCTCGCGGCGCCGAACCGCGGCGGCTGGAACGATCAGTTCGACACGCGTCAGGCCAGCGTGCGCAATGTCGCCTCGAACCAGCCGGTCTTCTCGCCGAACACGCTGCAGGCGATGCAGCAGGCTGTCGGCCAGTACCAGCAGATCGCGATGGCCGGCGGCTGGCAGCGCGTGCCGGACAGCGGCAAGCTGGAACTCGGCGTGCAGAACGCGGCCGTTCCCTATCTGCGCGAACGTCTCGTCGCTTCGGGCGATCTCGACCGCTCCGCCGGTGCGTCGCAGGCCTTCGACACCTATGTCGACGCCGCGGTGAAGCGCTTCCAGGCCCGCCACGGCCTGCCGGCCGACGGCGCCGTTGGCGAATACACCTTCAAGGCGCTCAACGTGCCGGCGGACGTGCGTCTGGCGCAGCTCAACACTAACATCCAGCGCCTGTCGGCAATCCAGCTCGATCCGGGTCGCTTCGTGATGGTCAACATCCCCGCGGCCTCGATCGAGGCTGTGGAGAACGGCCGCGTCGTGCAGCGTCACACGGCGGTCGTCGGCAAGATCGACCGTCAGACGCCGATCCTCGACTCGAAGATCACCAACCTCAACCTCAACCCGTACTGGCACGCGCCGGCGTCGATCGTCCGCAAGGACATCATCCCGCTGATGCAGAAGGACCCGACCTATCTGCAGCGCAACGACATCATCATCTACGCGGCGGACGGCAGCGTCGTGCCGCCGGAGACGATCAACTGGCAGACGGACGAGGCGGTCAAATATCTATTCCGCCAGAATCCGGGCCGGATGAACGCGATGTCGTCGGTGAAGATCAACTTCCCGAACCCGTACTCGGTCTACATGCACGACACGCCGCAGCAGAGCGTCTTCTCGCAGCTTATGCGCTTCGAGTCGTCCGGCTGCGTTCGCGTCCAGAACGTGCGCGACCTGATCGTCTGGCTGGCCCGCGACACGCCGGGTTGGGACCGCGCCGCGATCGAGAAGACGATCGCTGCCCGCACGCGTCAGGACGTGAACTTCACGAACCCGGTGCCGCTGCACTTCACCTACCTAACGGCCTGGGCAACCGACCCGACCGTGGTGCAGTTCCGCGACGACATCTACGCTCGCGACGGTGCGGATCAGCTCGTCATGACCGATGCGCGCCCGACGGCCTATGCTCAGGGCGAGCAGGCCTACGCCGACCTGCCGTACTGATCGGCGCGGACTGATTTCGAAAGGGCCCGGCGGCGACGCCGGGCCCTTTCCCGTTTCGTTCCCGTCTGTGGCGCCTCGGGCGGGAACGTGTTAAGGCGCCGCCCAATCGCGGCCCCGAGCGCCGCCGACGCGAGGAGAAACCGGTCATGTCGCATGCTCACGTTCTCGACACGACGACCGCTCATAGTGGCTTCTTCACCGACGGCATCGCCGCCGTCGACGCCGACCTCTTCGGCGCGATGCGCGACGAGCTGCATCGTCAGCAGCACGAGATCGAACTGATCGCCTCCGAGAACATCGTCTCGCGCGCCGTTCTCGAAGCGCAGGGCTCGGTCCTCACCAACAAGTACGCCGAGGGCTATCCCGGCCGCCGCTACTACGGCGGCTGCGAGTTCGTCGACGTCGTCGAGCAACTGGCGATCGACCGCGCCAAGGCGCTCTTCGGTTGCGGTTTCGCGAACGTCCAGCCGAACTCCGGCAGCCAGGCCAACCAGGGCGTTCTTCTCGCCCTGACGAAGCCCGGCGCGACGATCCTCGGCATGAGCCTCGATGCGGGCGGACATCTGACGCACGGTGCCAAGCCCAACCTGTCCGGCCGCTGGTTCAATGCCGTGCAGTACGGCCTCGACCTGTCGACGGGCCTCATCGACTACGACGCGGTGGAGCGTCTGGCGCATGAGCACAAGCCGGAAATCATCGTGGCCGGCGGCTCGGCCTATTCGCGCATCATCGACTTCGCGCGCTTCCGCGCGATCGCCGATGCGGTCGGAGCCTATCTCTGGGTCGACATGGCGCACTTCGCCGGTCTGGTGGCGGGTGGCCAGCACCCGAGCCCGTTCCCGCACGCTCACGTCGCGACCTCGACGACGCACAAGACCCTGCGCGGCCCCCGCGGCGGCCTGATCCTCACCAACGATGAGGACATCGCCAAGAAGATCAACTCGGCGATCTTCCCGGGCCTGCAGGGCGGGCCGCTGATGCACGTCATCGCCGGCAAGGCCGTGGCCTTCGGCGAGGCGCTGCAGCCGGGCTACCGTTCCTACATCAAGGCGGTCGCCGACAACGCCAAGGTTCTGGCCGAGACGCTTCGCGAAGGCGGCCTCGACATCGTCTCGGGGGGCACCGACACGCACCTGATGCTGGTCGACCTGCGCCCGAAGATGCTGACCGGCAAGGCGACCGAGATCGCGCTCGGCCGCGCCGGCATCACCTGCAACAAGAACGGCGTGCCGAACGACCCGGAGAAGCCGGCGATCACCTCGGGCATCCGCGTCGGCACCCCGGCGGCCACGACCCGCGGTTTCGGCACGGAAGAGTTCCGTCAGGTCGGACGTCTGATCGTCGAGGTTCTCGACGGCCTGAAGTCCTCGAACTCCGACGAGGGCAACGCCGCCACCGAAGCGCGCGTGAAGGAGAAGGTGCTGGAACTCACCGGTCGCTTCCCGATCTACGCCAATCTCGGCTGATCCAGCCGCATGCGTTGCCCCTACTGCGGGTCGCCGGACAGCCAGGTGAAGGATTCGCGCCCCGCCGAGGACGGCGGGGCCATCCGTCGGCGCCGGATCTGTCCGGACTGCAGCGGGCGATTCACGACCTTCGAACGCGTGCAGCTTCGCGACCTGATGGTGGTCAAGAAGTCCGGGCGTCGCGTTCCCTTCGAGCGCGACAAGCTCGCCCGATCCATCCACACCGCGCTGCGCAAGCGGCCGGTGGAGGAAGAGAGGGTCGAGCGGATGATCTCTGGGATCGTGCGCCAGCTAGAATCGACGGGTGAATCCGACATTCCCTCCGAGGCCATTGGACGGTTGGTGATGGAAGCCCTGCGCGGTTTCGACGACGTCGCCTTCGTTCGCTTCGCCTCGGTCTATCGCGACTTCCGCGAAGCGCGCGACTTCGAGTCCATCATCAGCGAACTGACCGCAGCGCCTGAAACTCAGACCGAAGACCGTGGCTGATTCGACGGACCGGCAGCATGCCGACGACGAACGCTTCATGGCCGTCGCTCGTCGGCTATCGCTGCGCCATGTCGGCCTGACGGCCGAAAACCCGTCGGTCGGCGCCTTACTCGTTCAGGGATCTGGCGCGACGGCGCGCGTCGTCGGCCGCGGTGTTACCGCCTGGGGTGGGCGACCCCACGCCGAGAGGGTGGCGCTGGCCGATGCGGGGGCCGATGCGCGTGGTTCGACGGCCTACGTGACGCTCGAGCCCTGCGCGCATCACGGGCGCACGAGCCCGTGTGCCGATTCACTCGTCGAGGCCGGCGTCTCCCGCGTCGTGGTGGGCGCGCCCGATCCCGATCCTCGGGTCAACGGGCGCGGCGTCGAGATCCTGCGGGCTGCGGGCATCGAGGTGCGCTGCCTGAGCGGCGAGGGGGTGGTGACTCGTCCGTTCGAGGGGTTTCTCCAGCGCCTCCGCTTCGGGCGTCCGTTCGTGACGCTCAAGATGGCGGTCTCGCGCGACGGGTTCGTCGGACGATTGGGCGGCGAGCGGATCGGCATCAGCGGGCGGATCGCCAATCGACAGGTTCACCTCCTGCGGGCGAACTCCGACGCCATCATGGTTGGCGTCGGCACGGCCGTGGCCGACGATCCACTCCTGACCTGTCGCCTGCCGGGCCTTTCCGGACGATCGCCGATCCGGATCGTCGTCGATCCGCAGCTTCGGCTGCCGCTCGACGCCCAGCTCGTCACGACGGCCCGCTCCGTTCCGACGCTCATCGCCTCGACGCGAAATCCTGACGGTGCGGAAGCGGTGCCCTATCGCCGTGCTGGCTGTCGGCTGCTTCGTCTGTCCGGCTACGATCGGGATGACCTGCGTCGACTCCTCCACGCGATGCCCTCCGCGGGCGTGCAGACACTGATGGTCGAGGGGGGTCCGGTGCTGGCCGCTGCGTTCCTCGAGGCCGAACTCGTGGACCGGATCGTCGTCATCCGCTCGCCGGTCGAGATCAGGTCCAGTGGGGTCGCGGCGCCGGACGGCGTTCTTGCCCCGAACAATTTCCGTCTTGCCCGACGCGAGCGGTTCGGCGACGACGACTGGAGCGAATGGGAAAGGATCGAGCCATGTTCACCGGAATCGTCTCCGACGTTGGACGCGTTGCCAGCGTCCAACCTTTGAGCGCAGGTCGCCGGTTTCGGATCGAGACCGTTTACGATCCGGCGACGATCCTGATCGGCGCCTCCATCGCCTGTTCCGGCGTCTGCCTCACCGTAACCCGCCTGCCGGAGCAGAACGCCAACGCGGCGTGGTTCGAGGTCGAGGCCTGGGAAGAGGCGTTGCGGCTCACGACCGCCGGGCAGTGGGTGGAGGGAAGCCGCATCAATCTGGAACGTGCGCTGAAGCTCGGCGACGAACTCGGCGGGCATCTCGTGTCCGGCCATGTCGACGGGCAGGCGCGCATCGTCTCGCGCAAGGACGAGGGCGAGGCCGTCCGCTTCACGCTCGAGGCGCCGCCGGAACTGTCCCGTTACATCGCCCCGAAGGGGTCTGTCTGCCTCGACGGAACGTCGCTGACGGTCAACGGCGTTTCGAGCCACCAGTTCGACGTTCTCCTCATCCGCCACTCGCTGGAGGTGACGACATGGGGCGAAAAGGGCGAGGGGGACCACGTGAACCTTGAGGTCGATCAGATTGCACGCTATGCGGAGCGTCTGTTCGGGCCCGGACAGGCCGAGTAATTCGGAAGGCCGACCGCGCCCACTCGTTCCCGTTCGTTGGCTTCGCATGACCCGGCGCTCCGCGCGTCGCTGAATCGCGTGCCGTCCCGTTTTGGAAAGCTGTCATGTCCGCTCCGCATCTGCTCATCATCGAGGCCCGGTTCTACGATCACGTCGCGGACCATCAGTTGGCAGGGGCGAAGGCACATCTCGATGCGGCAGGTGCCACCTACGACGTCGTGACCGTTCCCGGCGCGCTGGAAATTCCGGCGGTGGTCGGATTTGCGCTCAGCGGTGCCGACGAGGGCGCGACCGAGTACGACGGGTTCATCGCGCTAGGTTGCGTGATCCGCGGCGAGACCTATCATTTCGACATCGTGGCCAACGAGTCCTGCCGGGCGCTGATGGACCTTTCGGTTCACGAAGGTCTGGCGATCGGCAACGGGATCCTGACGGTCGAGAACGAGGAACAGGCGCTGGAGCGGGCGATGCCGGATCGCAAGAACAAGGGCGGCGACGCAGCCGCCGCCGCGCTGGCCATGATCGCCGTCCGCAAGCGTCTCGGAGCCTGACATGGCCGACGCAGCCCTCCGCAACTTCCGCCCCGCCAACAAGCGCGGCGCAGCCCGCCTTGCAGCCGTTCAGGCTCTCTACCAGATGGACGTCGGCGGCACCGGCCTTCTTGAGACGGTCGCGGAATACGAGGCGTTCCGTCTCGGACAGGAGGTCGACGGCGACACCTATCGCGAAGCCGACGCCGCGTGGTTTCGCGACATCGTCTCCGGCGTCGTCCGCGGACAGACCTTCATCGACCCGCTCATCCACTCGTCGCTGACGACGGACTGGCCGCTGGCTCGCCTCGACACCACGCTGCGCGCCATCCTGCGCGCGGGCACCTACGAGGTCACGGCCCGCAAGGACGTGCCCGTCGCGGTGATCGTCAGCGAGTATGTCGATATCGCAAAGGCATTCTACGACGAGGACGAGTCGCGTCTCGTGAACGCTGTGCTCGATCGGGTCGCCCGCCGTTCGCGCGGCGAGGGGCGCGGCCAGGATCCCAAGGAAGCGGACTGACGACGTCATGGCGTCGGCTTCCACCGCGCATAAAAAAGGCCGGCAATGCCGGCCTTTTTTCGTGAGATCGGTCAGCGCCCGGCTGAGACGCCACCGGAGCGACCCATGCCGCCCATCGTATCGAGGATGTTGCCGGAGCCCGGACCTTCGTCGGAGAGGATCGAGCCGAGGAAGCTGGAGTCGCGGCCACCGGTTGGCGTCGTGCGCGAAATGAAGTCGAAAACCTTGCCGTCCTGGAGGCCGTAGTTGGCAATCTGACGCACGGTGTTGTCGGGTCCGAAATAGACCGCCAGGATACGCTGCTCGACAAGGCGCGGCTTCATGAAAGCCACGGGGCGCACGCGCTTCTGCGAGATGTAGTAGAACACCTCGTTGTCGAACGTCGCGGTGGTCGACGGAGAGCCGAGTGCCAGGAGAACCTGATCGCGGCTTGAGCCGACCGGAACCTGCGCCAGCGCCTGCTCGTCGACGATGTAACCCTGGTTGTAGACTTCCGCCGTCTGGCAGCCAGCCAGAACGATCATGGCGCCGACGCTGGTCGCCATGACCACGCGGCGCAACGGACGATGGATCTCGATCACGCGGATGCTACTCCTCCCGAGGGAATCGGTTTTGCGTTCCGTAGGTGCGGATTGGTCGGAAAGTGAGGCACCGCCGCCGCCCTGAAGGTTGCGACTTGGTAAAGCAACCTGCCAACCGTTGCAATCCAGCCGCATGCGTGCGAACCGGGCATCCGAAACAGGGGAAAACGACGTGGGAATTCTGGCCCGTTTCCGACGGGATCGCCTCAACCGGCAGATCGTCGACCAGCTTTGGGATCAGGTCGTCGCCGCCGCGCGCGATCCGGTCCGTTTCACCGAAGGCGGGCTGCCCGATACGCTGGAAGGCCGTTTCGAGGCCTTGTCGTTGGAGATGATCGCGGTTCTGAATCGATTGTCCGGCCAGCCGGACCTCAAGGCCCTATCCCAGGACCTGGTGGACCGGTTCATGACCGACATCGACCATTCCATGCGCGAGGTCGGCATCAGCTACCTTGCTGTCCCGAAGCGCATGCGCAAGTTCGCCGCTCGCTTCTACACCCGCGTTCGCGACTGCCAGCCGGCGATGGCTGAAGGCGACGAGGAACGCCTCGCCGACGCGCTGGCGCGGACCGTCCTCGCGGAAGCCGTCGGCGGCCGCCCAGATGCGGCCGCAGCTCTGGCGCACCATATGATCCGGCAGCAGGCCCGCTACGTCGCGCTCGCCAACGAACAGATCCTGGCGGGGAGCCTCCTCGAGCCGCCGGAGACGGAGACCCTATGAAGAAGGCCGATCCGAAGGCGCCCTTGAGCCTCGTCGTCCATGTCGCTCGCCTTCCGCAGGCGGGAATGCCGCTGCGCCTCGATACGACTGCCGACGAACGGGCCGGCGTCGCCGAGCGGCTAGGCATTCTGGCCGTGAACGATCTCGCCGCGGACCTTCTCGTCCGCCGCTGGAAGCGCGATGGCGTGATGGTGGAAGGGCGGATCAAGGGATCGCTGGACCAGGCCTGCGTCGTGACGCTCGATCCCGTCCGCGAGATCGTCGACGAGGCGGTCGATCTCATCTTCGTTCCCGAGACCTCGAAGCTCGCCCGCATCGAGCCGGAAGGCGACGGCGAGTTGCATCTCGACCCCGAGGGCGCCGACATTCCCGAAACATTCCGCGGCGACACGATCGATCTCGGGCCCTTCATCGAAGAGCTTGTCGGCCTGTCGCTCGACCCCTATCCAAGAGCGCCCGGCGTCGAATTCTCCGAGCTCGACACGGACCCCGATCCGTCCGGCGGCAAGGTTTCGCCCTTCGCCGCTCTCGGACGCCTGAAGCCGGCGGGCGGCTGACGGCAAGGGCCGCGCCGGTCCGGGCATCGCATCGATCTGAAGGCAGGTACTCTTTGTTGTCGAAAAGCACCATTACGATCGCCCTGGACGCGATGGGCGGCGACCACGGTCCCGCCGTCGTGCTGGCGGGGGCGCAGACGGCGCTGGAGCGTCACCCCGACATGCGCTTCGTGCTGTTCGGGCAGGAAGACGCCGTGCGCCCGGTGCTCGATGGCCTGCCGAAGCTGCGCGAACGGTCGACCTTTCACCATTGCGATGTTTCGATCCGCATGGACGACAAGCCGTCACAGGCGCTTCGGCAGGGGCGCTACAAGTCGTCCATGTGGAAGGCGATCGAGGCGGTGAAGACCGGCGAGGCTGATGTGGCGGTCTCGGCCGGCAACACCGGCGCCCTGATGGCGATGGCGAAGTTCTGCCTTCGCACCATGGCCAACATCGAACGCCCGGCGATCGCCGCCATCTGGCCGACGCTTCGCGGCGAGAGCATCGTTCTCGACGTCGGCGCGACGATTGGGGCCGACTCGCAGCAGCTGATCGACTTCTCGGTGATGGGCGCGGCCATGTCGCGCGCCCTGTTCCAGATCGACCGGCCGACGGTCGGCCTCCTCAACATCGGCGTCGAAGAGGTGAAGGGTCAGGAGGACATTCGCGAAGCGGGTCGCCTGATGAAGGAGACGCCGATCGACGGCCTCGACTATCGCGGCTTCGTCGAAGGCACGGATCTCGGCAAGGGCACCGTCGACGTGGTCGTCACCGAAGGCTTCACCGGGAACATCGCGCTGAAGACCGCCGAGGGCACCGCCCGCCAGATCGGCTCGTATCTCAAAGCAGCGATGACGCGCACGTGGATGGCCAAACTCGGCTATCTCCTCGCCAAGAGCGCCTTCGACCGGCTGCGCGATAAGATGGACCCGCGTAAGGTCAACGGCGGCGTGTTCCTGGGGCTGAACGGCGTGGTGATCAAGAGCCATGGCGGTTCGGACGCCGAAGGCACGGCAGCCGCGATCGACGTCGCCTACGCCATGGCCGCCAACGGTTTGCTCGCGAAGATCGAGAGCGATCTCGGTCGAGTGTATGCGAACGAGGTTTCGGTGCCGCTCGAAGGCGAAGCGGCCGGTTCGGAAGAGGTCGCGCCATGACCATGTTTCGCTCGGTCGTCCGCGGCACCGGCTCGGCGTTGCCCCGCCAAGTCGTGACCAACCAGGACCTCGAGACGCGCGTCGAGACGAGCGACGAGTGGATCCAGCAGCGGACCGGCATCAAGCAGCGCTACATTGCGGGCGAGGGCGAGACTACGGTCTCGCTCGGCGAGGCGGCGGCGCGCAAGGCGCTGGAGGCTGCGGGCCTCGTGCCCGACGACATCGACCTCGTGATCCTGGCCACCGCGACGCCCGACAACACGTTCCCCGCGTCCTCGACGCAGGTGCAGCGCCGCCTCGGCATCACCAAAGGATTCGCGTTCGACGTCCAAGCTGTCTGCAGTGGCTTCGTCTACGCGATGACGACGGCCGACCTCTATCTGAAGGCCGGCATGGCGCGCCGGGCCCTCGTGATCGGAGCGGAAACGTTCAGCCGAATCGTCGACTGGTCGGATCGAACGACATGCGTCCTCTTCGGAGACGGAGCCGGCGCGGTCGTCCTCGAACGGGAAGAGGGTGAGGCAAGCGATCCGGGCGTTCTGATCGCGCGGCTGCGGGCGGATGGATCGCACGGCGACAAGCTGTTCGTGGACGGTGGCCCATCCTCGACCGGTACGATCGGGCATCTTCGGATGGAAGGCCGCGAGGTCTTCAAGCACGCCGTGGGCATGATCACCGACGTCGTCGAGGATTCGCTTCAGGCCCTTTCCCTTTCTGCGGCCGAGATCGACTGGTTCGTGCCGCATCAGGCGAACCGACGCATCATCGAGGCTTCGGCGAAGAAGCTCGGGATTCCGATCGAGAAGGTCGTGATCACGGTCGATCGCCACGGCAACACGTCGGCCGCCTCGATTCCGCTGGCGATCGACGTCGCGGTGCGCGACGGGCGGATTTCGACCGGCGACATCGTGCTTCTCGAGGCGATGGGTGGTGGCTTTACCTGGGGCGCCGTCGTCGTTCGCTGGTAACGGGCGCGCTTGATTCACCCTTTCTTTTCGGTATTTTCCGAGGCCTAGCCGAAGCGCGTCGTCGCTCGGGGCGGGGGTTCCGGTTCGGTTTCAGCAGGGGTTTTGCATGGGAGACAGGACGGTGACGCGGGCCGATCTCGCCGAGGCGGTTTTCCGCAAGATCGGTCTTTCCCGGTCCGAGTCGGCCTATCTGGTCGAGTCGATCCTGGAGGAGATCTGCACGACGATCGCTCGCGGGGAGGCGGTCAAGATTTCGTCGTTCGGCTCATTCCTCGTTCGGGCCAAGAACGAGCGCGTCGGGCGTAATCCGAAGACCGGCGAAGAGGTTCCGATCTCGCCGCGACGTGTGGCTGTGTTCAAGCCGTCGAACGTCATGAAGGACCGCATTCTCGAAGCCCACGAGGCGCGCGGACCGGACGTAGAACCGGCACTGAAGGCTGCGGAATGAAGGCCGTCGGCGGTTGAGCGGCGAGAAGAGCGCGGACGCGTTCCGCACCATAAGCGAAGCGGCGGAGGAGCTCGATCTACCGCCCCATGTCCTGCGCTTCTGGGAGACGCGGTTTCCGCAGATCAAGCCGATGAAGCGGGGCGGCGGACGCCGCTATTATCGACCGGACGATGTCGAGCTTCTGAAGGGCATTCGCTATCTCCTGTACGTTCGCGGCTTCACGATCCGGGGTGTCCAGCGCATCCTGAAGGAAAGCGGGCATCGCGCCGTGATGGCGATCGGTGCCGGCGATCTCTCCGGGCTCGAACGTCTTCAGTCCGGCAAGGGTCAGCGCGTCGAGCCCGAAGCCGCAGCCGAAATCGAAGAGGTCGACGAGCTGCCCGCTGACGAGATCGATCATCCGGTTCCCGAACAGCGGCGCGGACCGTTGTCGAATCTTCTGCGGCGCGACCGTGAAGGGGCAGGCCATGCGGGCGGCAACGCCCTGTCGCGCGACGGCGTCGATCGCCTCAATGGCGTGATTCTCGAGCTTCTGGAACTGAAACGGCTGCTCGATCAGGTTCGTTGACCGGCTGGGACGCGCGTTCGCGCTTGCATCCGCCGTGCGCATTGATTAGGGAAGCTCGTGTCGGAGCGTAGCGCAGCCTGGTAGCGCACCTGAATGGGGTTCAGGGGGTCGGAGGTTCGAATCCTCTCGCTCCGACCACTAACCGGACAACCGATTACCTTCCGAAGCCGCTTCGCTGCTAAGCGACCCGGACCTGATTCCGGCCGTTCGTCTTGGCGACGTAGAGCGCCTTGTCCGCACGATCCACGGCAGCAGGAATGTCCGGGCCGCCGAGGGCGATCGCGACACCGACGCTGACGGATATCTCGATCTGGGCGCCGTTCCAGTCGATCGGTTGTGCACCGATGGATCGCCGCAAGCGCTCGGCGAAAACGGCTGTCTCGGCGCGTCCCGCACCGGGAAGCACCAGTACGAACTCCTCACCGCCGAACCGTGCGATGTGGGCACCGAACGGAAGAAGGAGTTCTGCGCGTCGTGCGAAGGTTCCGAGCACATGGTCACCTGCCGTGTGGCCGTGCCCGTCGTTGACCCGCTTGAAGTGATCGAGGTCCACGACCACGACGCCGGCGGGTCCCGTCACATGCTGCGTCTGCGCCACCAGTCCCGCCCGATTGAGAACTTGCGTCAGCGGATCCCGCAGGGCCTGCCGGGCGAGCGCAAGGTTCGCTCGGTCCGCTTCGAGCGCCAGAATCGCGGTCGTCAGCAGAATCGAGGACACATGGTCGACGACGAAGATCAGAATGACCGGCACGTTGGGCGGCAAAATTGCTGGCGACAACAACGGCAGACAGAGTGCGATGGAGATCGCCAGGAGCGACAGGCCGATGACCTTGCGGATCGGGGAGCGTCCGCGTGACATCGATAGCACGTAGACGGCCATCGCAGCCTCGTGAATGGCATAGGCGATGGTGCTGCCGGTGTTGACGGCCTCCTCGTCGAAGGTGGCAAGGTCAAGCAGCACGTGCGTTGCGACCGGCACGACCGCCATGACCATCATGAAGGTTGTCATCGCGCTGCGCTGATCGAAGAGGCGCAAGCCGACCCAGAACAGCATGCCTGCGGTCGACCACCCGAGCGGTGACCAGACGCTGCCATACCGGCCGAAGTCGACGAAGCCGATCGACATGCTGGCGCAGAGGAGGAAGCTCAGACCGAACAGGAGGTGATGGAGCCGTTCGCGATGCAGGAGCCAGCAGCTGACGAACACGACGCCGCACGTCAGGAAGACGACGGAGTCCGTGAACTGCAGGGTCGGAATCGAAAGGCTCATGAGAGTCGGCCTGTTGCGGTTCGCCGACAGTGGATGCCCGGAATGAAGGGTTCCCTTCGATGCGCTCTCTATTCGCCGGCATCGTGAACCAGTGCCTCCGTACGCCGCGCGCGAGCCAATCGTCTCCAAGGCGATGCGCGGGCAGAGACATCAAACCGATTGACTTCGAGCCTCCGGCCCGAAATGATCATTGCCGACAATATCCATTCCATTGTTCGGAAGCTTGCCATGTCGGACGTGCTCGACGTCTCGCCTACCATCCGTCTCAATGCGGACGACAACGTCGTCGTGGCTCGGCGGACCATCGCAGTGGGCGAGCGCGTGGGCGTCGGAAGCATCGTCGCCCGGGCCGACATTCCGAGCGGGCACAAGGTCGCGGTTCAGGCGGTCGCGCAAGGAGGCCGGGTTCTGAAATACGGGCAGGTGATCGGGTATGCGACGGCGCCGATCCTGCCGGGCGACCATGTGCACCTTCAGAACCTCGGAATGCTGGACAGCGAGGTCCATCACGAGTTCGCCGCCGATGCCCGGCCGACGCCGCTTCTGCCCGAGAGCGAGCGGCGGACCTTCCTGGGATACTCCAGAGCCGACGGTCAGGCAGGGACGCGCAACTACATCGGCATCGTCTCGTCGGTGAACTGCTCGGCCACCGTATCGCGCGCCATCGCCGACCATTTCAACCGCAAGGGCGGCCTCGACGGCTTCCCGAACGTCGATGGCGTCGTGGCGCTGACGCACGGTCAAGGCTGCGCGCTGAACCTCAAGACCGAGGGATACACCTACCTCGCGCGCACCCTCAGCGGCTACGCGCGCAATCCGAACTTCGGCGGCATCCTGATGATCGGTCTCGGCTGCGAGACCAACCAGATTTCCTTCATCACCGAGAAGTACGGGCTGGAGGAGGGGCCGCTGATGCGGACCATGACGATCCAGCAGCTCGGCGGCACGCGGCGCACCGTCGAGGAAGCGAGCACGATCATCAACGAGATGCTCCCGGTCATCAACGCGGTCGAGCGCACCGAGCAGCCCGTCTCCAAGCTGAAGCTGGCGCTCGAATGCGGCGGCTCGGACGGTTATTCCGGCATCTCGGCAAACCCCGCGCTCGGCTACGCGTCCGACCTCCTGGTTCGCCACGGAGGGACGGCGTGCCTTGCCGAAACGCCCGAGATCTATGGCGCCGAGCATCTGCTGACACGCCGCGCGGCGACGCCGGCGGTGGCGCAGAAGCTGATGGACCGCATCGATTGGTGGCGCGACTATACCGCGCGCCACGGGGCCGAACTGAACAACAATCCCTCGCATGGCAACAAGGCGGGCGGCCTGACGACGATCCTCGAAAAGTCGCTCGGCGCCGTGGCGAAGGGCGGTTCGATGCCACTCGAGGCCGTCTATGAATACGCCGAGCCGATCGACCGGACGGGCTTCGTTTTCATGGATACGCCAGGCTACGATCCCGTCGCGGTGACCGGACAGATTGCGGGCGGCTGCAACATGCTCGTCTTCACCACCGGCCGGGGGTCGGTGTCGGGCTGGAAGCCGGTGCCGACCATCAAGGTGGCCACGAACAACGCCATGTACGAGCATATGAGCGACGACATGGACATCAACTGCGGCGGGATCGTCACTGGCGAGGAGACGATCGAGGAGTCCGGCACGCGGATGTTCGAGACCATTCTGGCCGTGGCGTCCGGCAAGCGGACGCAGAGCGAGATCTACGATTACGGCGACAACGAATTCGTCCCCTGGCAGCTCGGCGCGATCACCTGACGCCGGTGGAGCCGGCCGAGTCAGGCGCCCGGCGCCCGACCTACGAGCGGATCGCCGAGATACTGCGTGCAGCACTGGAGGCGGAGCGCGTGCCGCAGGGAACCGTGCTGTCGGAGGTTCCGCTGGCACGGCTGTTTGGCGCGGGTCGCTCCCCCGTGCGTCAGGCGCTCGGGCGCCTCGAGGCGGACGGGCTCGTGAGCCGCTTCGACGGCCGCGGATTCCTCGTCGGGCAGGAAGCACCGAGCCGGGTCGAGGTCACGCCCTCGATGCTTGGTCTATGCGCGGACACGATCGGCCTCGTGCACGCGCGCCCGGCCGACGCTCTCTATTACGGCGTCGAGCGCGAGTTGATCCTGCGCTCGCTTCGCGGCCCCTCGCGCGTCAACGAACTGGCCCTCTCGCGTCATTTGCAGATCGGGCGGTCGGTTGCCCACGACATTCTGCTTCGGGCGCAGGCGGCGGGCATCCTCGAAAAGGGCGATAACTCCCGCTGGGTGATCCGCGAACTCGGCGCCGAGCGGATCGAGCAGTTCTACGAACTGCGGATGCTCCTCGAACCCGCGGCTATCGCACAGGCCGCTGGGCGCATCCCTGACGCGACCCTTGCCGAGATCGAGGAGCGGCATCGCATGGCCGCCGCCGCATGGACCTCGACCGAAGCCGCAACGCTCGATCAACTCGAAACCGATCTGCACGTGACCTGCCTCGGCTACGCCGCCAATCCGGAGATCACGGAGGCACTGCGGCGCAGCCGGACGGTGCTTTTGTCCGGCAAGCACGTCCAGCGCGCCATCGGCCCGACGGCGACCGTCGATCGCTTCGTGGACGAGCATCTCTCGGTGATCGAATGTCTGCGCCGGGGCGAAGGCGCACCAGCGGCCGTCGAGATGAAGCGCCACCTCGTTCTGGCGCGCGACAAGGCGCTCGATCGCCTTCACGCATTCCAGGCGATGCCCGGAGCCGACGTCCGGGCCAGCTATATCGAAGGTTGAATGCCGGTCCATTCGGCGATGGTGGTCTCAGTCAGGACCGTCTCGATCTGCTGGCCGTAGCGCCGACGATAGACCGCCAGCATCGCATCGTGCATCTCGTCCGACGAGGAGCAGAGCGCATCGATGACGACGATCACGCGGTATCCGCGATCGACGCCGCCAAGCACCGTGCCGAGAACGCAGACATCGGTTTCGCCGCCTGAAACGATCAGCGTATCGACGTTCCACGCCTGAAGCCTCCGGTCGAGATCCGGCTCACACCATGGTGAGTAGACGGTCTTGTCGATGATTTCCGCTGGCGGGTGAAACCGCGCGAGCGCGGGGAGAAGGTCGACCATCTCGGCGCCCATCCGCTCGACCGTCATGGATTGCCAGCTTTGGTAATAGCGCCGCCACGTGCCTTCGCCCTGTCCCGGCCTGTCCACCGGAATGAAGCGCGTGAAGATGGTCCGGTCCGGCGCTGCCTCGCAGAGAGCCACGACCCGCGGCAGGACACGCTCCATCCATGGGGTGCGCCACTCCGTGTCCTCCGCGAACATGCGCTGCATGTCGACGCAGAGATGCACGCAGTTCGGCCCGATCGGTCCGTGTCGAAGCTTGAGATCATCGGTCATGGTGCAGTCCTTCTTCTGGGAAGGACGCGCGCCGCAACCCCGCAGTTCCCGGCGAAACAGGGAGGCGGCTAAGGGGAGGCGACCTCTGGAACGCGGCCTGCGAATCGGACTTAACCTCTCTGCCGAGGCCGACACCCACTGGTCGCGCCTGAACATCGGAGCTTGCCCGTGGCCATGTCGCCGACCCAACCCGAAGAGCGAGCGCGGCGCTTCGCGTCGCTGCACACGCACGGCTTCGTGCGCGTCGCGGTCTCGACGCCGCGCGTCCACGTGGCGGACCCGGCCGCCAACGCGGACGCGATCCTGGCGGAGGCTCGGCGTGCGGCAGGCGAGGGCGTCGATCTTCTCGTCTATCCGGAGCTCTCCCTATCGGCCTACGCGATCGACGATCTCCATCTTCAGGACGCCTTGCTCGATCGCGTCGAGGAGGCGCTCGGGCGCATTCGGGACGAGACCGCCGACCTCCCGTCCGTTCTCCTCGTCGGGGCTCCGATCCGACGCAACGGGCGGCTCTACAACTGCGCGGTCGCTCTCTCGCGCGGGCGCATCCTTGGCGTCGTGCCGAAGATTTTCCTGCCGAATTATCGCGAGTACTACGAGAAGCGCTGGTTCGCATCCGGCCATGGGATCGTCGGCGAAGACCTGACGATCGCCGGCGACGTGGTCCCGTTCGGGACGGATCTCCTGTTCCAGGCCGAGGACCTCCGCGACTTCATCTTCCACATCGAGATCTGCGAGGACTACTGGGCTCCGAACCCGCCCTCGATCCGGGGCGCGCTGGCCGGAGCGCTTCTCCTCTGCAACCTCTCGGCGTCACCGATCGTTGTCGGCAAATCGGCGGATCGACACGTCCTGACGTCCGCACACGCGATGCGCTGCATGGCGGCCTACATGTACTCGGCGGCCGGTGCGGGCGAGAGCACCAACGACCTGTCTTGGGACGGGCAGGCGGTCATCTACGAACTCGGCGATCTCCTCGTCGAATCGGAGCGCTTCGCCCGCGAGCCGCAACTGACGGTCGCGGACGTCGATCTGCAGCGCTTGCGGCTCGAGCGCATGCGCACGCCGACGTTCAACGATGCAGCGGCGTTCGAGGGGCATCCCGAGCAGGAATTCCGGCGCATCCGCTTCGAGCACCGGCCGAGCTTTAAAGAGCTTGGCCTCCGTCGCCCGTTGCGGCGCTTTCCCTACGTGCCGAACGCTCAAGATCGGCTGGATGCGGACTGCTACGAAGCCTTCAACATCCAGGTGCACGGGCTGGTGAAACGCTTCGAATCGACGCCCGGCGACCGCATGGTCATCGGTGTATCCGGCGGGCTCGATTCCACCCATGCGCTAATCGTGGCCGCCAAGGCCTGCGACTGGCTCGGGCTTCCGCGCACCGCGATCCTCGGCTTCACGATGCCTGGCTTTGCGACGGGCGACGACACAAAGGCCAACGCCTGGACGCTGATGCGAGCGCTCGGCATCGAAGCCGCCGAGATCGACATCAAGCCGACCGCCCGCCAGATGCTCGGCGACATGGGACATGCCTTTTCGAAGGGGGAGCCTGTCTACGACATCACGTTCGAGAACGTGCAGGCGGGCCTTCGCACCGATTTCCTGTTTCGTCTCGCCAACCAGCGCAGCGGCTTCGTGATTGGGACGGGCGACCTGTCGGAGCTGGCGCTCGGCTGGTGCACCTACGGCGTCGGCGACCAGATGAGCCACTACAACGTCAACGCCGGGGTGCCGAAGACGCTGATCCAGTACCTGATCCGCTGGACGGTCGCGAGCGGCCAGTTCGACGAGGCGACGGGCCGGGTGCTGACGGCGATTCTCTCGACCGAAATCTCGCCGGAACTCGTGCCGGCCGACGCGTCGGGTGCGATCCAGAGCACACAGGCCAAGATCGGCCCCTACGAGCTCAACGACTTCTTCCTGTTCCATACGATGCGCTACGGCCAACCGCCCGCCAAGGTCGCGTTCCTCGCCTGGCATGCCTGGCGCGACGCGTCGGCTGGGCGCTGGCCTGCGAACTTTCCGGACGCCGGGAAGAACGCCTACGACCTCCCGACGATTCGTCGCTGGCTGGAGAAGTTCCTGATCCGATTCTTCCAGACGGCGCAGTTCAAGCGGACGGCGATGCCGAACGGCCCGAAGGTTTCCGCAGGTGGCAGCCTGTCTCCGCGTGGAGACTGGCGCGCACCGTCCGACGCCGTCCCGCATGCCTGGACGGCCGATCTGGCGGCGATCCCGACACAAGAGCCCGACTGGAACTCGTGAACGCGAAAAGGGCCGGTCAAACCCGGCCCATCGTCATCGGCGCGTCATGTTCGTTCGGAAATGGTGGGCGATACTGGGATTGAACCAGTGACCCCTGCAGTGTGAATGCAGTGCTCTCCCGCTGAGCTAATCGCCCGTCGCCCCGGGCGTTGCCGGCTGCGAACGAGACTGCCTATAGTCGCCCGAGCCGGGCTCGTCAATCCGCCAAACGTGGTCGATCAGCGGATCAACCGGTCGACCAGCGCGACGTCGATCTCGTCGAAATGCGAGACGACCGCCGTCGCCTTCTCCCGTGCGATCCGGTCGGCGTCATAGCCGAAGCCGAGGAGAATGGAGGGCAGGCCGAGCCGCTTGGCCGCCTCGATATCCGTATCCGTGTCGCCGATCATGACGGCACAGTCGATCCGGCCGCCGGCCAGCGCGATCGTGCCGGACAGGTGGACCGGATCGGGCTTGCGGGCCATGAACGTGTCGGCGCCGCAGATGGCGGCGAACCGGTCCGCGAGGCGAAGTTCGCGCAGCAGCCGGATGGCCAGCGCCTCGGTCTTGTTGGTGCACACCGCGAGCGTCGCACCGGCGTCGGCCATGCGATCGAGCGTTGCGAGAGCACCCGGAAAGAGCGTCGAGGACACGGCGATATGGTCGCCGTAGTAGGCGAGGAACCGCGCGGTCTGCTCGGTGAGTTCGGCATCGCCCAGCGGCCGGTCGGCCCGCATGTACGCGGCCGTCAACATCGCCTTGGCACCGTGGCCGGCCTGCGGCCTAACGCTATCCAGCGTCGTCGCGGAAAGACCGGCCGAAGCGAGGCAGTGATTCAGTGCACCGGTCAGATCGGGCGCCGTGTCGACCAACGTGCCGTCGAGGTCGAACACGACGGTCGCACCGTCCAGCGCCCGCTCGTGCTTCGCCAGAGTTCTGCGTGCCGGCGGGCCGGTGACCGGGCGGGCGAGGGGAACGGAACGGACAACACTCATCGTTACGGACTTTGGGGACCTTCGGTGATCGGTCAAGCGAGCCAACGCTCCGGAGCGACATCGGACCCGCAGATCGACGGATTTGCTGACGCTCTGAAACATTGGGGTCACAGGTTAAGCCTGTATTCACCAACAAAGAGTTGCATCGCCTCCGCGCCGTTCGGCTTTGACCTCGCGCGGCTATCGGTTAGAGCCGACCGATGCAGACGATCAGGAAGGCAGTCATGGACGCGGCATCGTTGAAGGAGAAGGTCGGGCAGGCGGCTGCGGCCGAGGTCGAGACCGGGATGCGCCTCGGCATCGGCACGGGCTCCACGGCGGAGGCCTTCGTGCGCGCGCTCGCCGTCCGCGTGAAGGAGGGGCTGAGGATCGTCGGAGTGCCGACGTCCGAGCGAACCGCGGCGCTGTGCCGCGACCTTGGCATTCCCCTTGCAACGCTCGAAGAGATCCCCGAACTCGACCTGACGATCGACGGCGCGGACGAGATGGACCCTCAGCTTCGCCTCGTGAAAGGCGGTGGCGGCGCGCTCCTTCGCGAGAAGATCGTTGCGGCCGCCTCGGCCCGGATGCTGGTCATCGCCGACGCTTCGAAGAAGGTGGAGACGCTCGGCGCCTTTCCGCTACCCGTCGAGGTCAACGGCTTCGGCATCGTCGCCTCGCTGATCGCGATCGAAAAGGCCGGGCAGCTTCTCGGACTGACCGGCGACCTATCGCTTCGCAAGGTCGGCGAAAGCCCCTTCGTCACGGACGGGGGACACCTCATCGTGGACGCATCTTTTGGCCGTATTCCCGATCCAGAAGCGCTTTCGGCCGCCCTTCATGCGATTCCGGGCGTGGTTGAGCATGGGCTGTTCCTGGGGCTGGCGAGCGCGGCGATCCTGGCTGGACCGGACGGGATCGAACACGTCGCGCCGCGCTGACGGACCCTCGCGAAAGCCTGGCAGGGCTTGCGGCGCAATTCAGAGTTTGGCACTTGGGCCGCAATAGCCCCATCGAGATCAATGGAGTGGGAACTTGAAGCTTCCTAGCGAAACACTGCGTCGCGGACTGTGCGTGTCCGTCGCGCTGCTCGGCCTGTCCGTGGCTCCGGCCTTCGCGCAGGACGCCAGCCCGTCGCACATCGCGGCTGCGCGTCAGGCTGTGGACGCTCTCGACACCACCGAGCAGTTCGACCAGATCCTCCTGAACGCGGCGACGCAGATCAAGGCGGAGCTGATCGTCAACAATCCGAACCTCCAGTCCGAGATCTCGAACATGGTCGACGACGAGGCGCTGAAGCTCGCCCCTCGTCGCGGCGACCTCGAGAACGAGATCGCGCGCATCTATGCCAAGCTCTTCACCGAGCAGGAGCTGCGCGAGATCGCCGAGTTCTATCAGGGAGAAGCCGGAAAGAAGCTCTTGGCGCAGGGCCCGACGGCCTCGCGCGAGATGATGTCGGCGGCCGACGTCTGGGCGAGCGGCATCGTGCGCGATCTGCGCAACGCCTCGATCAATGGCGCGGCCAAGCTCGCCCCGCCGGCGCAGGCCACCTCGACGCAGTGACGGGTCTCGCCGTAGCTCTATAATCGAATGCAAGGGGCGGCCTCGAGCCGCCCTTTTCCATGGAAACAGGAGCGATCATGGCGTCTAGCGGATACGATTTCGATCTTTTCGTGATCGGTGGAGGATCCGGTGGCGTCCGGGCCGCCCGGAAGACGGCAGCACTCGGCCAAAAGGTCGCGATCGCGGAAGAATATCGCTTCGGTGGCACCTGCGTCATCCGCGGCTGCGTTCCCAAGAAGCTGATGGTTTATGCCTCGCACTTCGCCGAGGACTTCGAGGACGCCAAGGGCTTCGGCTGGACCCTCGGTGAGCCGAGCTTCGACTGGTCCGAACTCATCGCCGCCAAGGACCGGGAGATCGAGCGCCTCGAGGCGATCTACGCCCGCAACGTCGAGAATGCCGGCGCGGAGATCCTGAAGTCTCGGGCCGTTCTCGAAAGCCCGCATGAGATCCGGCTTCTCGCCACCGACAAGGTCGTCACCGCCGAACGCATCGTTCTGGCTGCGGGCGGTCGCGCCAATCCCTTCCCGGGCCTTCCCGGCGCCGAGCACTGCATCACCTCGAACGAGGCGTTTCATTTGAAGCGCCTGCCCGAGAAGATCGTGATCCTCGGAGGTGGCTACATCGCCATCGAGTTCGCTCACATCTTCAATGGCCTCGGGTCCGAAGTGACCTTGGTCTATCGCGGCCAGAGAGTGCTGCAGGGCTTCGACGACGACCTGCGCGACGCGCTACAGGCGTCGATGGTCGCCAAGGGCATCCGCGTCCTGACCGAGGATACGATCGTGCAGGTCGACCAGAAGGCGGACGGCCGCTTTCAGGCCCACCTCAAGGGCGGCGGGCTTTTGGACGCGGACGAGGTGATGCTTGCGGTTGGGCGCATGCCGAACACGATCGATCTTGGCTGCGAAAAGGCCGGTGTCGAGCTCGACGAGAAGGGCGCGGTGAAGGTCGACGACTACTCGAAGACGACGGCCGACAATATCTGGGCGCTGGGCGACATCACCAATCGTGTCCAGCTGACGCCGGTGGCGATCCACGAGGCCATGTGCTTCGTCGACACCGTCTATCGCGATCGACCGACGAAGCCCGATCTCGACGACATTCCGACCGCCGTCTTCTCGCAGCCAGAGATCGGCACGGTCGGTCTGACCGAGGCGGAAGCGGCCAAGGCGTTCGACGAGGTGGAGGTCTACCGCACGACGTTCCGCCCGATGCGAAACACGGTGTCGGGCCGGCAGGACCGGACGCTGATGAAGCTTCTCGTCGACAGCGCGTCGCGCCGGGTCGTCGGGGCGCATCTCTTCGGTCCGGATTCGGCCGAGACGGTGCAGATCCTCGGCGTCTGCGTGAAGGGCCGCCTGACCAAGGATGTCTTCGACCGCACGATGGCGTTGCATCCGAGTGCAGCCGAAGAACTGGTGACTCTCTACGAGCCGAGCTATCGGCTTCGAAGCGGGCAGCGCGTCGATGGGTGAGCTGCCGCTCGGCGGCTCCGTTCATCCCGACGATCCGAACCTTGCTGCGCTCGCCGCGGAGGGGCGGATCGTCGCCTACTTCGGCTATGGCTCGCTGGTGAACCGGGCCACCCTGCGCACGAAATTTCTCGGCATCCGCCGGGCGAGCGTGACGGGCTGGCGACGCTTCTGGATGCCGCGCCGGACGCCCGAAGCGGCGCTTCTGTCCGTTCGTCCCACCGAGGGTTTCGAGACGCAGGGCGTCGTCGTCTACGACCTCGCCGACCATCTGCCCGCCGTGGACGAGCGCGAAGCTGGTTACATCAGGCGCGTCGTGATGCCCTTGCATGTCACGATCGAGGATGCGCCCGCACCCGACGTGCCGCTGTTCATCTACGAGGCATCGCCGGTGGAACCGGACGCGGCGGATGTCGGCGCCTTTATCCTGCAGTCCTATCTCGACGCGGTGTTGCAGGGTTTTCTCTCGCTCTACGGCGAGACCGGCGTCCGCCGGTTCGTCACGGAAACCGAAGGCTTCGCGACCCGGATCGTGGCCGACCGCGCGGCCCCGCGCTATCCGCGATCCGTCGTTCTCTCCGCCGGCGAAGCGGATCTGTTCGATCGTCTCGTGTGCGATCGGGGTGCACGGATCGTCGGCCCCGGTTGAACGGTCAACGTCAACCCTTTGGTGACAAACGGCCGGGTTCGTGTCAGTAAGCCGCCACCGATCGCTCCGGGTGCCTTCGTGCCCGCGAACATTCTGCCCGAACGAGAAACAAGAACCGGGCGCACGATCGGCTGAGGAGATGTCATGGCCAAGGATTGGACCCCGTCGAGCTGGCGCGCAAAGCCCATCGAGCAGGTGCCGGCGTATCCCGACCTCGCGGCGCTCGGGGAAACCGAGAAGCGTCTGGCCTCCTTTCCGCCGCTCGTCTTTGCAGGCGAGGCGCGCAAGCTGAAGAAGGCGCTGGCCGAAGTCGCCGAAGGGCGTTCCTTCCTGCTTCAGGGCGGCGACTGCGCCGAAAGCTTCGCCGAGCACGGCGCGGACAACATCCGCGACTTCTTCCGCGCGTTCCTCCAGATGGCCGTCGTGCTCACCTTCGCGGCGTCCTCGCCTGTGGTGAAGGTCGGCCGGATCGCCGGTCAGTTCGCCAAGCCCCGTTCGTCCGGCAACGAGACGAAGGGCGGCGTGACGCTGCCGTCCTACCGAGGCGACATCATTAACGGCATCGACTTCGACGAGGCCTCGCGCATCCCGTCGCCCGAGCGGCAGGAGATGGCGTACCGGCAGTCCGCCGCGACGCTGAACCTCCTGCGTGCCTTCGCGCAGGGTGGCTACGCCAACCTCGACAACGTCCATCAGTGGATGCTCGGCTTCGTGTCGGGCAGCCCGCAGGCGGAGCGCTATGGCCAACTCGCGGACCGCATCTCCGAGACGATGAACTTCATGCGCGCGATCGGCATCAATTCCGAGAGCCATCCATCGCTGCGCGAGACCGACTTCTTCACCAGTCACGAGGCCCTGCTTCTCGGCTACGAAGAGGCGCTGACGCGCGTCGATTCGACGAGCGGCGAGTGGTACGCGACCTCGGGCCACATGATCTGGATCGGCGATCGCACGCGTCAGCCGGACAACGCGCATGTCGAGTACTGCCGCGGCATCAAGAACCCGATCGGCCTGAAATGCGGCCCGTCGCTGTCGGCGGACGAACTCATCCGCCTCATCGACATCCTGAACCCGCAGAACGAGGCGGGGCGCCTGACGCTGATCACGCGCTTCGGCCACGACAAAGTCACCGACCATCTGCCGCGCCTCATCCGCGCCGTGCAGAAGGAAGGCCGCAAGGTCGTCTGGTCGTGCGATCCGATGCACGGCAACACGATCACGGTGAACGACTACAAGACGCGACCGTTCGATCGCATCCTGTCCGAGGTCGAGGCCTTCTTCGACGTGCACCGTGCCGAGGGAACGCATGCCGGCGGCATCCATATCGAGATGACCGGCAAGGACGTGACTGAGTGCACCGGCGGCGCGCGTCCGGTTCTCGCGGAGGATCTGTCGGATCGCTACCACACGCATTGCGACCCGCGCCTCAACGCCAACCAGGCGCTGGAACTCGCCTTCCTGACCGCCGAGCGGATCAAGAAGGAGCAGGAAGCCTACCGGCCGCCGCAGGCCGTCGGCTTCTGAGACGGGTCGAGACGATTGCGCAATGAAAAGGGCCGGATGTGAAAGCATCCGGCCCTTTTCGATTGGAGGAGTCAGCGGCGTCTCAGTCCTTCGCCTTGCGATCGCCGGAGCCCGAAATGCGGGAGGCGACCGGCTCGAGGGTCTCGCCGGCCCCGTCCTCGCGGCCGCGCGAAAGGATCTTGTCGCGGATCACCGAGCCACCCTGCTGCCAGGCGAAGAAGAGCCCCAGCAGCACGAACAGGACGGCGAGACCGATCATCACCCCGTGCTCCATCTGTTCCAGCCACTGGAAGACCGAAGTGATGGAGTATCCGAAGACATAGCCGATCGTTGTGAACAGGCCGGCCCAGATGCCGGCGCCAATGAAGTTGAGCACGAGGAAGCGCGGGATCGTGATGGACGACAGGCCGAGCGCGATCAGCCCGGGCATCCGAAGCCCGTAGACATAGCGGTTCACGATCACGAAATAGGCCTGATACCGGTCGACGAGGCGCAGGGCCTTGGCGAACTTCGGCTTCTTCTTCCAGCGCACGACCCAGCGGCTGTCGGAAAAGTAGCGCGAGAACAGGAACACCGCGAGATCGCCGCAGAACGACCCGATGAAGGCAAGCGTGGCCATCAGTTCGATTGGATACGACCCGCGATAGGCGAGGAAACCGCCGATGATGGCGAAGACCTCACCTTCGAAGAACGTCCCGGCGAACACGATGCCGGGACCGAACCGGTCGATCAGAGAGAGGATTTCGTACACGCGGTCTCCGCAGGCGTCTTCGTCGTGCGAGGCATCTCCCTCGCGTCCTATGTCGGGCGGAATGCGCGATTTGCAATTGCGAGGCAAGCGTCAGACGCGCATCTCTCCGTTGCGTGAGGCGTTGTGACCTGCGGTCGCGGGCCTGCGTTGGCGGTCTTCGACACTCCCCGTGGTAATCGTGGGGTATGGGCCGGAAAGGACAGGGAACGATCTGCATGGAAACACCGGCCCCCACCGATCTTCTGGCGGCCGCCTTCGCGGTCGGCGTGCTGTTTCTCGTTCGATTCATGCTGGCGCTGCGTCGCATTCGTCTCGAACTCGGCGCCCGGTGGCCGAGCGAACCGCAAGCTTGGCGAGGCGCTACGCGTCCGCTGGCGTTCGGCGAAGCGATGGAGCCGGACCGGCGGCATGCCATGCGGCAGCTCGGCGTCGGGATGGTCTGCCTCGCGCTGGCCGCGATTCTCGCTCTGTGGCTCGGCGGTGCCGCGCTCTTCGGTTGGCCGGTTCCGTTCGCGTCCGCATGATTGCAACGGGAACGCGCGACGTTTATCGCGGAAGGCATGACCGTCTTCGTCCGTTTCGCCCCGTCCCCGACGGGCTATCTCCATATCGGCAACCTGCGTCCGGCCCTCTTCAACTGGCTGTTCGCGCAGCGTCGCGGCGGCCGTTTCCTCCTGCGATACGATGATACCGATCGCGAGCGCTCCAAGACCGAATATGCCGAGGCCATCGCAGAGGACCTGGCATGGATCGGTATTCGCCCCGATGCGGTGGCCCGGCAGTCCGATCGCCTGTCGCACTATGATGCAGCGGCCGATCTCCTGCGTGACAGCGGCGCTCTCTACCCGTGTTACGAGACGGCCGAGGAACTCGAGCGCATGCGCAAGCGGCGCATGGGGCGCGGGTTGCCGCCGGTCTACGGTCGCGAGGCGCTGCGGCTGACGGCCGAGGATCGCTTGAGGCTCGAAGCCGAGGGCCTGCGGCCCCACTGGCGCTTTCGGTTGCCGAACTTCGCCAGCGACCCGCTGAAGCCGGAGCGGACGGACGTCCACTGGGACGACGTCGTTCGCGGCCGCCAGACCGTCGATCTCGCTTCGCTGTCCGATCCGGTGCTGATCCGCGAGGACGGAACCTACCTCTACACGTTCTGCTCGGTGGTCGACGACGGCGAGATGGGGATCACCCATGTCCTGCGGGGTGACGACCATGTCACCAACACGGGCGTTCAGATCGCGATCTTCGAGGCGCTCGGTCATGCCGTGCCCGCCTTCGGGCATTTCAACCTGCTGACCACGATCGACGGCGAGGGGCTCTCAAAGCGCACGGGCGCCCTGTCGCTTCGGTCGCTCCGCGACGACGGACTGGAGCCGATGGCTGTCGCGTCGCTCGCGGTGCTGACCGGCCTGTCTGGCTCGATCGAGGCGATGTCGGACCTGACGGCTCTGGAGGCGCGCCTCGATTTCAATCACGTGTCGGCGTCGAGTTCGAAGTTCGACCCCGCCGAACTCCACCGCCTGAACGCCGAACTCGTCCACGCAATGCCTTATGCGGCAGTTTCGGATCGCTTGCGCGACCTCGGCGTGCCGGATGATCGGGCCGAGGAGTTCTGGATGGCGGTCCGTCGGAATTGCGAGCGCGTGCGAGACGCCGAGGCGTGGCGGGACATCGTGTTCGGTGCCGCGATCGAGAAGCCCCCTCTCAAGGAGGACGATCTGGCGTTCGCGCGCGAAGCCTTCGACCTCCTGCCTGAATGTCCGTGGGATGCCGGAACGTGGAAGCTGTGGACGGAGCGCTTGAAGGCGGCAACCGGCCGCAAGGGCCGCGCCTTGTTCATGCCGCTTCGACTGGCCCTGACCGGGCTGGAACACGGTCCGGAGCTCGCCGATCTCCTACCGTTGATCGGCCCCGAGCGGGCTGCTGGCCGGCGTCCCTGACGGACGCCGGCTGAAGGAGCGTCTTCAGCCCTTCGCTTCCTCGTCGCGCTGCAGCGCCTCGGCCACGGCGATCGCGGCCATATTGACGACGCCGCGCGAGGTGACGGACGGCGTCAGGATATGGGCCGGCTTGGCGGTACCCAGCAGGATCGGCCCGACATGCAGCGCATCGGTCATGGTCTTCACGACGTTCATCGTGATGTTGGCCGCGTCAAGCGTCGGGAACAGCAGGAGGTTGGCGTCCTCGGTCAGCGTCGAGTTCGGCATGACGCGCTGGCGCAGTTCACGCGAGAGCGCCGTATCGCCGTGCATCTCGCCGTCGATCTCGAGATCCGGCATCTGCTCGCGCACGAGAGCGAGAGCGGCGCGTAGCTTGCGGGCGTCGGCCGTGTCGGCCGTACCGAAGTTCGAGTGCGACAGGAGCGCGGCGCGCGGCTTGATGCGGAAGTGCTCGATCATTCGCGCCGAGAGTTGCGCGATCTCGGCAAGGTTTTCGGCCGTCGGGCTGTCCTGCACGTAGGTGTCGGCGAAAAAGGTCGTGGCGTTCTGCGAGATCAGGAGGCTCAGCCCCGATAGACGACCGACGCCCGGCGCCACGCCGATGATCTGCCGGATATCCCGGATCTGGCGCGAGAACCGACCGGCGAGACCGCAGATCAGGATATCGGCGTCGCCGCGCGAGACCGAGACCGCACCGATCACGGTCGTGTTGGTGCGCACCAGCGCGCGCGCCGTGTCCGGATTCACGCCCCGGCGGCCGACCTTCGAGAAGTAGTGGTCGACATAGTCGCGGTAGCGCGGATCGTCCTCTGGGTTCACGACCTCGAAGTCCTGGTGCGGCCGGATGCGCAGTCCGAACCGCTGCAGACGCGTTTCGATGACGCTCGGGCGCCCGATCAAGATGGGCCGGCAGACCTTGTCCTCGAGGAGCACCTGCGCCGCCCGAAGCACGCGCTCGTCCTCTCCGTCGGAGAAGATCACCCGCTTTTCGGAATTGCGGGCGAAGGCGAAGATCGGCTTCATCACGAGGCCGGAGCGATAGACGAAGCGGTTGAGGCGATCGAGATAGGCGTCCCAGTCCGCGATCGGACGCAGCGCGACGCCGGTCGTCTCGGCCGCGCGAGCCACCGCCGGGGCGATCTTCAGGATCAGTCGAGGATCGAAGGGCGAGGGGATCAGGTATTCCGGGCCGAAGACCGGGGTCTCGGAGCCGTAGGCCTTGGCCGCGACTTCCGACACTTCCTCGCGAGCGAGCGCCGCGATCGCGTCGACCGCGGCGATCTTCATCTCCTCGTTGATCGAGGTCGCGCTGCAGTCCAGCGCGCCCCGGAAGATGTAAGGGAAGCAGAGGACGTTGTTCACCTGGTTCGGAAAGTCCGAGCGCCCGGTGCAGATCATCGCATCCTTGCGGACGGCCCGCGCGAGGTCGGGCATGATCTCCGGCGTCGGGTTGGCCAACGCCATGATCAGCGGCTTCTCGGCCATCGATTCGAGAAGCTCGGGCTTGAGGACGCCGCCGGCCGACAGGCCGAGGAAGATATCGGCGCCTGCGATCACGTCGGCGAGCGTGCGCGCCTCGGTGTTCTTCGCATAGACCGCCATCCAGCGGTCCATGCCCTTCTCGCGGCCTTCGTAGACGACGCCTTCCTTGTCGGTGCAGATGATGTTCTCGACCTTCGCGCCGAGCGACACGAGGAGGTTGAGGCAGGCGAGCGCAGCCGCTCCCGCGCCTGAGGTCACGATCCGCACGTCCTCGATGCGCTTGCCCGCCAGGAGCAGCGCATTGCGCACCGCCGCCGAGACGATGATCGCCGTGCCGTGCTGGTCGTCGTGGAAGACGGGGATGCCCATCTTGGCACGAAGCTGTTCCTCGACCTCGAAGCACTCCGGCGCCTTGATGTCCTCGAGGTTGATGCCGCCGAAGGTCGGCTCCAGCGCCGAGACCACGTCAACCATGCGATCGATGCTGGTTGCGTCGATCTCGATGTCGAAGACATCGATGTCGGCGAACTTCTTGAATAGGACGGCCTTGCCCTCCATCACCGGCTTAGAGGCGAGGGGGCCGATATTGCCGAGGCCCAGCACCGCCGAACCGTTGGACACCACGGCCACGAGATTGGACCGGCTGGTGTAGTCGGCGGCCACCGACGGATCGTCCGCGATCGCAAGGCAGGGCGCGGCGACGCCCGGCGAATAGGCGAGCGCGAGATCGCGCTGGTTGCCGAGCGGCTTGGTGGCGTGGACGCCGAGCTTACCGGGCTTGGGATGGCGGTGGTAGAAGAGCGCCTGCTCGTCCAGATCCCGCTTGGCGGAGGTGTTTCTGGTTTCGTCGGCGCTCGACATGCTTGGCTCTCCAGTCGTTCGAATCGCGCCGACGCGCTGAGGCATGTCGGCAACGATGGGCTTCGATCGACTAATGCCAGCCGGGCAGGTGGTAAACAACCTTCGACCCGAAGCCCTGCCGTCACATGGATGCAATGCAAACCGGCGATTTTGCCCGCATTGGCAATCGAAGGGGCCGAAGCCCATGACGCCGACGAGTCAGCCGCGCACGCACCGGCACTTCCGCACCCTCTTCATCTCCGACGTCCATCTCGGGTCCAAGGCGGCGCAGGCCGAGCAGCTCCTCGCCTTTCTTGCGGTCCACGACGCCGAGAAGATCTATCTGGTCGGCGACATCGTCGACGGCTGGCGCCTGAAGCGGGCGTGGCACTGGCCGCAGTCGCACAACGACGTCGTGCAGGCGTTCCTGCGCAAGGCGCGCAAGGGCACGCAGATCGTCTACATCCCCGGCAACCACGACGAGTTTCTGCGCGGCTTTCCCGGCCAGCACTTCGGCGGCATCGAGGTGCGCCTCACCGACGTCCACGAGACGGCGGACGGCCGCAAGCTCCTCGTGATGCACGGTGACGAGTTCGATGTCGTGGTCCGCAACGCGCGGCTCATCGCCTATCTCGGCGACTGGGCCTACGACGCGGCGATCGCCATCAACCTCGTCTTCAACCGGTTTCGCCGCCGCTTCGGCTTCGGCTACTGGTCGTTCTCCTCCTGGGCGAAGCTGAAGGTGAAGAACGCCGTATCCTTCATCGGCGCCTTCGAGACGTTGCTCGCGGCGGAGGCCGATCGCATGGGCTGCGAGGGCGTGGTGTGCGGGCACATCCATCACCCGCAGATCGCGGAGCGTTCGGGCATCCTCTACGTCAACAGCGGCGACTGGGTCGAAAGCTGCTCCGCCATCGCCGAGCGGAACGATGGGACGCTCGAGCTCCTGACCTGGACCGGCACGCAGATGCCGGTCCCCCAGATCGTGGAGAAACCTGTGTTGGAGGATGCCCGCGCGCTGGAGCCAGCCCGCGCCGCCTGACGCGCGGCTAGCCCCAAAGCGCCGCTTGGGGGACGCCGACGGTCGAGCCCTCGTAGCGCAGGCCGTCCGGCCGGTCCTCGGCCAGAAGCAGCGGTCCGTCGAGATCGCAGAGTTCGACCTCCTGCGCCAAGAGAACGGCGGGCGCCATGCCGAGCGACGAGCCGACCATGCAACCGGCCATCACTCCGAATCCGAGCCGCCGCGCCTCGGCCAGGAACCGCATTCCTTCGGTGAGGCCACCGGTCTTGTCGAGCTTGAGATTCACGTAGTCGTAGCGTCCGACGAGCGCGGCGAGGTCGTCGCTACCGTGCACCGACTCGTCGGCACACACCGGCACCGGACGCGGCATCCGCGTGAGGATCTCGTCCTGACCGGCCGGCAAGGGTTGCTCCACGACGAACGCTCCGATCGATGCAGCGACGAGCATATGGTCGCGGATGGTCTCGGGCCGCCAACCTTCGTTCGCGTCGATGATGAGACGCGCCGCCGGCGACGCCGCGCGGACGGCACGCATACGCTCAGCGTCGCTGTCCGGTCCGCCGACCTTGACTTTCAGGACGGTTCGGTTCGCGACGGCAGCGGTGGCCCGGTGCATCTCGTTGGGCGTGTCGAGCGAGATGGTGAAGGCGGTATCGATCGGATGCGGCGTCCCGATGCCGAGGAGCTGCGCTACGCTGGTCCCGGCCGACTTGGCCTCGAAATCCCAGAGCGCGCAATCCACCGCGTTGCGGGCCGCGCCCGCCGGCAGCAGCGACTGAAGCGCCACGCGATCCGCACCCGCCTCCAGCGCTTCGCGCACGCCCTCGATGGCGGCACACACCGTTTCGACGTTCTCGCCATAACGCGCATAGGGGACGCACTCGCCGCGACCGCGAAAGCCGCCGGCCTCGAACGTGCAGGTGACCACCGCGGCTTCGGTTTTCGAGCCGCGCGCGATGGTGAAGCGTCGCGCCAGCGGGAAGCGGTCCACTGTGACCGAAAGACGACGCATCGGCATATTTCCTTCGCAAAACTTAACGGGCATTGCATCGCACACGACGCAAGCTAACTCTGGCGTTAAGACCTTAAGCCGGCCGAGCGGTGTTACGGCCTTTTCCTATACCGCCATCCCACGACCCGAGCGATCGCATGCTGGATACTCCGCACCCCGAAGGGGCTCCGAAGAAGGAAGGTCGCCCCGACGGCGCCTCGCCTTCGCTCGAGGCGGAGAAGGGCAAGGGCGGCGTCGTCCTCCATTTCTCTGGCGACTGGCTGGCTCGTACCATCGGTCATGTTGAAAGCGTCGTCGACGAGACGCGCAAGGCCGACCTCGGCAAGTCCGTAACCTTCGACCTATCGTCGGTCGGGCGCCTCGACACGTCGGGCGCGCTTCTGATGGAGCGTCTGCAGCGGGCCCTCGCCGAGAAGGGTGCCGAGGTGCGCTCCGAGGGGTTGGGCGACGCGGAGACGAAGCTGTTCGGCGCGGTGCGCAAGGCGATGGACACGCCTCGACCGGAGACCAAGACAAAGAAGACCTCGGCCATCGCGGATTTCTTCGCCGCGATCGGCGCCAACGTCTTTGCGGTCGGCCGCGAGACGATGATGGGCCTTAACATCGTCGGCGCGTCGCTCTACGGCGCCGGTCGGCGCATCACCGGCAAGCAGAGCTGGCGGCCCGCGGCCATCGTCAGCCAGATGGACCGCATGGGCGTGCGCGCCGTGCCCATCATCGCCCTGATGAGCTTCCTGATCGGCGCTGTCATCGCGCAGCAGGGCGCCTTCCAGCTTCGCAACTTCGGCGCCGAAATCTTCGTCGTCGATCTCGTCGGCATCCTGCAGCTGCGCGAGATCGGCGTACTTCTGACCGCGATCATGATCGCCGGTCGTTCGGGCAGCGCCATCACCGCCGAGATTGGCTCGATGCGCATGCGCGAAGAGGTCGACGCGTTGCAGGTGATCGGCCTCAACCCGATCGGCGTCCTCGTCTTTCCGCGCCTCGTGGCCCTGACGATCGTCCTGCCGCTCCTCGCCTTCATCGCCGACATCGCCGGCCTCCTCGGCGCCATCGTCGTCACCTGGATCTATTCCGGCATAACGCCCGATGCCTTCATCACGCGCATGCGCAGCGCGATCGACATCGGCACCGTCTTCGCCGGCCTGATCAAGGCGCCGTTCATGGCGATCGTGATCGGCGTCGTCGCCTCGCTCGAAGGGCTCAAGGTCGGCGGCAGCGCCGAAAGCCTCGGCCGCCACGTCACGGCTTCGGTCGTGAAATCCATCTTCCTGGTCATCCTTCTGGATGCCGTATTCGCGATCTTCTATGCCGCCATCGGATACTGACACCACGCCTCGCAACCGGGACGACGACGTCATCATCCGCGCCAAGGATGTGACGGTCCGCTTCGGCTCGAAGACGATTCTGGACGGCCTGTCGCTCGACGTGCGTCGCGGCGAGATCCTCGGCTTCGTCGGTGCTTCGGGCACCGGCAAGTCCGTGCTCCTGCGCACCATTCTCGGCCTCAACGCCAAGCAGTCGGGCACGATCGAGGTGTTCGGCGTCGACTACGAGCGCGCCGACGAAGCCGCGCGGCTGAGCGTCGAGCAGCGCTGGGGCGTCTTGTTTCAGCAGGGCGCCCTGTTCTCGTCGCTGACGGTGCTGGAGAATATCCAGGTTCCGATGCGCGAGTATCTCGACATCTCGCCCAAGCTCATGGACGAGTTGGCACGGCTGAAGATCGATCTCGTCGGTCTGGCCGCCGACGCCGCCGACAAGTACCCGTCCGAGCTCTCCGGCGGCATGATCAAGCGCGCTGCGCTGGCCCGCGCTCTCGCGCTCGACCCCGACATCGTCTTCCTCGACGAGCCGACATCGGGCCTCGATCCGATCGGCGCCGCCGACTTCGACGAGCTCATCATGACGCTTCGCGACACGCTCGGGCTGACGGTCTACATGGTGACGCACGACCTCGACAGCCTGTTCCAGGCCTGCGACCGGATCGCGGTGCTCGGCAAGAAGAAGGTCCTTGTGGAAGGGCCGCTCCAGACCATGCTGGATTTCGAGGACGACTGGGTGAAGTCGTACTTTCACGGCAAGCGGGCGCGATACGTCGTGCCCAAGGACGAGAATCCGTATTTCAGCGGGAACGAGTGATGGAAACCAGAGCCAACTACATCCTCGTCGGTGTGTTCACCGTCGCGGTGCTCCTGGCAAGCTTCGGCTTCGTCTACTGGTCCGCGAACGTGTCTGACCGCGACTCCCGCGTCCCGCTACTCGTGCGCATCGAAGGCTCCGTCTCCGGTCTTAGCCAGGGCAGCCAGGTCCTGTTTAACGGCCTCGCAGTCGGTTCGGTCACCAACCTGCGCATCGATCCGAACAATCCGCGCGTCGTCATCGCGACGACGCAGATCGATCGCACGACGCCGGTCACCACCTCGACCACCGCGACGATCGGCTTCCAGGGCCTCACCGGTATCGGGTTCATCGGACTTACGGGCGGTAACGTCAACGACCGCAACATCATCCAGTCGGCGCTGGAGCAGGGCGCGACGCCGGTCATCACCGCCAACCCGTCGGATGTGACCGACATCCTCGCCACCGCGCGCGACATCGCCGACCGCGCCAACAACATTCTCGGCCAGTTCGAGGACATCGTGCAGGCGATCGGTCCTGCCGTGCGCACGACGGCCGACAACGTCGCGCAGACGTCGACCAACGTCCGCACGTTCACCGACAGCCTCGCCGCCAACGCCGACCAGATCGACGACTTCCTGGCGAGTCTCGCCGACCTTTCGCGCAGCGCCAACAACGTCGCGGTGCAGCTTCCCGACCTCATGAGCCGCGCCAGCAACTTTATCGGCGCGCTCGACGTCGCGGCCGTCAACCAGTCGATCCAGAACGTCGCGGCGATTTCGCAGTCGCTGCGCGATCAGACCGGAAACTTCACGCGGGCGATCGAGTCCGTCTCCTCGGCGGTCGCCGGCTTTGGCTCGGTGGGCGACACGATCACCCAGAATCTTCCGAGCGTTCAGGCATTCCTCCAGCGGCTCGGCCCGATCTCCGAGACCGCGACGAGCGTGGCGACGCGCCTCGACTCGACGCTCGCCGACGTCTCTCAGATCACCGCAGCCGTCAATCCGGATCAGGTGCGCTCGACGATCAACAGCGTCTCCGGCTTCACCGATGCGCTCAACGCCCAGTCCGGCCGCGTCGGTTCGGTCGTCGCTGGCGCCGACACGATGCTGCAGACCCTGAACGGTGCGCTGGAGGGTCTGAACGGTACCCGCGCCCGGATCGACACGCTTCTGTCGGCCGTAAGCGCCTCGACCATCAACCAGGCCGTCAACAACGTTTCGTCCGCGACCAACAACATCGCGGCGGCGGCAGACTCGGTGCGCGGCGTTGCCGACAACATCAATTCGCGCCGCCAGGACATCAACGACATCATCACGAACGTCGAGGACACGAGCGCCGCGCTGAAGGTCGCCTCGAACCAGGTTCAGACGCTCATCAATTCGGTGAACGGCCTCGTGAACAGCCCGGACGGGCAGGGCCTGACCGCGGAGGCGAGGGCAACGCTGCAGAGCGTGCGCGCGACGGCCGAGACGATCCAGCGTTCGGTCGGACCGATCGCGGCGAATCTGCAGAATTTCACCGGGCAGGGACTGCAGGACGCACGCAACCTCATCCGCGAGACGACGCAGGCGGTGTCGCGGATCGAGCGGGCCATCCTCGATCTCGCGAACAATCCGAGCCGCGTCATCTATGGCGGCGACGGATCGGGCGAGGTCCGCCAGTTCGACGGTCGCGTCCGGCGATAGGCGAGCTTCCTCGGCGGGCCGGGTGGCCAGCCGGCAACATACGTCGCGCGAAGCGCTGCCGTCAGGCACTTCGCCACTTTGAAACCCGCGGGAAGCGCGCCAGCTTCGGCTTTCCGTCAGTAAATGCGTCGAGGATCGAAATGGCACGAAACGCTGCGGCAAGATGGTCCGGCCTCATGGTGGCAGCGCTCGCGCTCTCGTCTTGCGCGTCCTTGAAGACCCCGCCCGCCACTTTCGAACTCTCGCCTCCCGGCCCGGCCTCGGTCGGGTCCGCTTCGACGCGGTCGCAAATCCTCCTGCCGGAGCCCACCGCAACCCAGACGTTGGACAGCCAGCGGATCGTCGTGAAGCCGACACCGCAGACCATCGAGAACCTCGCCGACAGTCAGTGGAGCGACCGCCTTCCGCGTCTCGTTCAGCTGCGCCTACTGCAGGCCTTCCAGAACACGGGCCGCATCGGCGCAGCCGGCGTGCCGGGACAGGGCCTCGCGATCGATTATCAGGTCGTCACCGAGCTTCGGCGTTTCGAGATCGCTTTCGAGCCCGGGGCCACGGCCGTCGTCGAGATTTCCGTGAAAGCCTTGAACGACCGAACGGGCGTCGTTCGGGGCACTCGTATCTTCCGCGCCGACGTGCCGGTCGCAAACGGCCAGCCCTCGGGCTACGTGTCCGCGCTGGATCAGGCTTTCGGCTCCGTGGCGGACGAGATCGTGGCATGGATGATCCGGCTCGTCTGAGCACGCTCTCCCAGCGAATTCATCAGCTTTGAACAGCCCGCTTCGGCGGGCTTTTCTTTGGCCTTCGCTCGCGCACACTCTGTCCGCGAAGGCTCATGCTATAGCCGAACCTGCCGACGGCTGTTTTGAAGGTTTGGTAAGAATTCGTCGGCCAGTTTAAACTGCGGACGTTCGCCGAACGCTCGCCTTTGCCTCGCACGTGGATGAAGATCGGGAGGCAGCGCTGACCACTAGCGTCTCGCAAACAAAACCGACCACACTCTGGAATGAGCCTGCGTTGTATCGGCGCTCGTTCGACCGGGTCGGATAGCCCGAGGGTCTGATGACGGATTTTCTCAAGGCATAACGAGGATGCGATGTCGTCGCATCGTGCGCGACGAGTGTGGACCCTGCAGAGCGAAAGCGCTCGTCCGCGCGACGGGAGTGGGAGGAGCAGGGCGGCCAGTCAAGGCATTCGGACATGTTCCTAGTCTTTCGTGTCCGGTCGGCACCGGCGCCAACGTGCGGTGGAATTAGCCTCCTGACCGTAGCGGTGTCATGTTCCATAGAAGGCAGGACTGCGAATGCCTTTCTACGGATATGGACACCGCAATCGTGGTCGAAGTGGCTGCTGATTTCGAACGATTGCTCTCCACGCTCCGCTTGAAGTCTCAGTCCAGACGACCGGAACGGAGAAGCCCCGTCAGCGCTCTCTCGCGTCCTGTGGCACGGACCGCGTGCAGTCGATGACGTCAGGGCGGGTTGCATGGGGCGCTTGGCATCACAAGAAAGGGCGGCACCCTTAGCTGCCGCCCTTTCTCAGTTCGAAGGTTTCTCTAGCATCCGGTCAGTCAAAGCGGCCCGAAGCGTGCGCCAGCATCGTGTAGACCTTGCCCGTATCGGACGTCAGGTAGGACTTGCTGCGTGTGTTGTCCGGGTCGCGTCGCGAGGCGTCCTGAAGCAGCGACTCGAAGTCCGCGATGTAGCGGTCGACCGCATGACGGAAATCCGCGTCGCGCTGGTACTTGCGACGGATTTCGTCGAACGTCTGCTGCCCCTTCATCGTGTAGAGACGACGAGTGAAGACGTTGCGCTCGCCGTTGCGGTAGCGGTCCCACAGTTCGACCGACACGTTGTGATCGATCGCACGGGCGATATCTACCGACAGCGAGTTCAAGGAGTCGACCACGTGCGCCTGGCTGCGCTCGGTGCGCGCCGCTTCTGAGGGAGCGGCCGGAGCCGATGCAGGCTCCACACCCTCGTCCTCATCCTGGGAGGCGCGACGCAGGAGATCGGACACCCAGCCGCCATCACTTTCACCAGCCGCCGGACGGGCTGCAGGCGTGGCGATCGGAGCGGGGACCTGCGCTGGTGCAGCCGGGCGAAGCGGCGAGAACTCGCCCGTCCGTCCCGTCTGGACCGGGTTTGCCGAAGGCTGCTGCGTCAGCATGCGCGAGGCGTCGGCATTGCCACGCACGTCATAGGCCAGGTTGCCGCTGACGGCCGGCGGTGCCACGCGACGCTCGCTCTCGCTGCTCGAGCCGGCCGAGCGAGAACCGCGGTCGTCGGTCGAGGGCTTGCGCACGTCCATCGCACGGCCGGAGGTCGAAACGATGTCACTGAGTTCGCGCAGGGCGCGGATCTGGTCCGACACCGCCCGGCGCATCGCCCGGGTGCTCTCGCGAGTCTCCTCCGGCAGCTCGAAGACGCCGCGGCGGATTTCCGTACGCGCCGTTTCCAGCTCGCGACGCATGTCGCCAGCTGCGCGGCGCATTTCCGATGTCGCACCCGCGAACTTCTCGGACGCCTCCTCGATCACCGAGCGCATCGCCTCGCGGATCTGCTCGGCGGCAGCCTGCGAACGGCGTTCGGTCTCCTCCAGCTGCTGCTCGGCGTCGCCGAGGCTCGACCCAAGTTCGCCATTGACCGTCGCAGCCACGGCGCGGGCGCGCTCCTCGGCCTGCGTGAAGAGACGATCCACGACGCCCTCGAACGCGTTCAGCGTCTCGGAGATGGTGCGCGAGCGGTCGGCCAACGTTCCGGCCAGCAGCGTCAGGCCCTCGTGACGCTCTTCGAGCGTCGACTGAAGGTTGGTCTGCGTCTCGTCGAGCAGACGTGCTGCGTCGGAGAGAAGGCGCCCGTGCTCGGCGAACTTCTCGGTCATACCGCCGATCTGCATAAAGGCGGACGACGTGACACCGTCCATCCGGGCGATCGATTGCTCCAGGCGGTCGGACGAGGACGTGATCTCGTCCTCGACACGCAGCGCCTCGGTCCGGAAGCGATCGCGGGTATCGATGAGCGAGGTCTCCACGCGGCCGATCGAGCCGCTGGCGTCCTCCAGCATCGTGCGAAGCGTCTCGTTGCTGTTGTCGAGCCGATCGAGAAGCTGCGTGACCTCCTGGCCGAGCTGACCCTGAATACCGGACACACGGGTTGCGGCCTCTTCCGAACGCTGGTCGAGCGCGGCAATCAGCTCGGACGACGAACGGCTGAGGCGCTGAACGCGCTCCTCCGTCCGCTGCACGAAATCGGCAACCACGGCCGCATTCTCGGCGCGCAGCCGCTCCGCCACCTGGTCGGATGTGCCTTCCAGGGCGGCAATCGCCGCGGTTCCCGTCTGAGACAGCGCATCGACGATGGGCTGGGTGCGTGTCTCGATCAGGGTGGCAAGCTCGGCGTTGCGATCGGTCAGGATTTGCGACAGGGCGCGGGTGCGCTCCGCCATCCGTTCCGCCACACGATCCGAGCTCTGCGTCAGCTCGCGCTCGGACGACGAGACGCGATCGGCGATCTCCGCGCCGAATCCCGTCGTCACCTCGGCGATCTGATCGCGGGCGCGCTCGGCCTCCAGACGGAGGGCGGTTGCCGCCGCAGACAGGCCGAGCACGACCTGCGAGCCTTCGGCGCTCAGCGCCGTACGCGCCTGCTCGGCCTCGCGAAGGATCTCGCCCGAGACGTTGGCCGTCTCGTCGCGGATGTTGGCGGCAACCGACAGGATGTCGTTACGGATCGTCTCCGACGTGCCGTCGATCTCGGCCCGCAGGTCCATGATCGAACGCGACAGGCTTTCGTTGAGCCCACCGGACGTGTTGGAGAGGAGGGTGGCGAGGCGATCCCACAAGGTCGCCAGTTCTCCGACGAAGCCGTCGGCCCGCTCTCCCAGCATCGTGACGCTGCGACCCGTCTCGTCCCGGATGAGCGTCGAGGCGCCGCGAACGCGTTCGGCGAAGCTTTCGGCATCCGAAAGGAACCGTTGCCGGGCGCTTTCGGCCTGCTCGGTCATCGAGAGGACCACGGCGTCGATTTCGCCCACGACGCGCGCGGCATCGGCGGCGAAACGCTCACGAACGTCGCCGGAGCTCGCCTCGAAGCGGTCGGTCGCACCGGTGAGTTCGGCGACCAGCTGACCCGCCGTCTCGCCGATCCGCTCGCGGACGCGATCGGTCTCGCCGCGCATGGCCTCGACCACCCGCGCGACCTCGCCGGTGATGCGACCCGCATCGTCCAGCAGGTTACGGCGCGACTGCTCGCCGGCTTCCCGCAGATGGGCGCTCGCATCGGTGAACTCGGCGCCGATCGCAGCGGTCTGCTCGGCAACCTCTCGGCGCAGCACGTCCGACTGCTCGCGAACCTGAACGGCCGCTGCAGCAACTTCCTCGCGGATCTGCGCGGCGTCGGTCGCGAACTGCTGGCGCGTCCGATCGCCGATGAGGCGGAGACGGTCCGATGCTTCCGAGATATCGCCGGAGAGGGACTGCGCCTGGTCCTGAACGATCTGGCGCGCCGACTCGGCGTCCTGCCGCAGGCGGTCGGCCATCGCCTCCAGCCCACCTGCGAACTCGTTGGCGACCTCCGAAAGTCGCTCACGCGCCGCCTCGGCTTCGCTGCGCATGGCGAGCGAGGCTCCGCCGATCTGCGTGGTGAAAGCGTCGCCTTCGAGGGCGAGCGCCTCGCGCAGTTCCTCGGCGTCGGCACGCATGCGCCCGGCGACGTCGCTGACCTGACGGCCGAGTTGCTGAGCCTCTGCGGCGAAGCGCTCTTGCGCCTCCTGGCCAATGCGGCGGATCGAGTCGGCGGAAAGCACAATGCCCTCGGCGATCTGCGCGCTCTGGCCGGTCAGCTCCTCGCGAGCCGTCTGGCTGGTCTCCTGAACCGATTGGACGACGGCGCGGATGCGCTCCTCGAACCGGCCGGCCTCGGCGACGAACTCGGCCTGTGCCTCGGCAGAGGACGACCGGAAGGTCGAGCCGAGCTCGCCGATGATGATGGCGATCTTCTGGGTCTCGGTTTCCAGACCGGCGCGGGCACGGTCGGCCTCCTCGCCCATTTTGGCGGACGCGGCGACGATGGACTCTCGCAGGGTGTCGGCGATCATTGCCGTGCGACCCGAGAGTGTGCGTTCGACATTGCCGAGGCCGCGCTCGAGGCTGGCATTGATGGCGTTCGTCCGCTCGTCGACCGCGGCCGCGAGGCTGACGGTGCCTGCGGCGAGTGCGGCGACGATCTCTTCGCGCTTGGTCTCCAGCGCGGTGGTGACGTTGCCCGCGCTCTGCTCAAGAACGCGGCGCACGTCGTCCGCCCGGTCGCCGAGCGTGGCGGCCAGAGATCCCGCAACGTCCTCGATGGCGGACGTGAGGTTGTCGCGACGCTCGTCCATCGCGGTGGCGAGGAAGCCGTCGGATTCCACGAGCGCCTGACGCAGGGCCGTGATGCGGGTCTCCAACGTGGAGAGGATAGCCGCGTTGCCGCTGTCGAGCGTGGCGGCGATACGGGTGGTCCGCTCATCGAGGTCGGAAATCAGCGAGCTCTCCGAGGCGTCGACCATCTGGCGCATGGAGACGACGCGATCGTCGAGGCCATCGAGAATGGCGCCGCGCGCGTTCTCGACCGCTTCGCGGAGCGTCGCGCCACGACCGTCGAGACCCTGAATCAGGAGCGACAGGGCGTTCTCGACAGCCGAGAGCACCGTGCCGGCATTCTGGTCGATATCGCGGGCGAAGCGGTCAGTGCGCTCGTCCAGGCTTTCGGTGAGACCGGCATGCGAGGTGTCGACCGCATCCGAAAGCTCGCGGACCCGGACGGCGAGATCGTTGACGACGCGCTCGACGGACTGCTCGAAGCTCGCCTCGATGCCGGCCGTGCGCGTTTCCAGATTGGCGAGGAATTCCTGCCGGCGGTCGTCGCCCATCATCAACGCCGCTTCCAGGCGCCCGATGACGTCGTCGCCGACCCGCGAGGTATAAAGGTCGAGCGAGGTCGACAGCCGCTCGCCGCTGTCGCGCATGAAGGCCTCGCTGGCGGTGATGCGGTCCGCAAGCCCGGTGGTCAAGGCCTCGTTCCGCTCGTCGAAGTCGGTGACGAAGCGCTCCGTGCGATCGGCAAGCATGCGGTCGAGGGAAGCCAGACGCGTCTCGAATTCGTTCGACAGGAGCTGGGTGCGCTGGTCGAGCGCCACTTCGATCGCCGATCCGCGCTCGGCAAGAAGCGCGTTCATGCGGTCGAGGCGGGTCTGGAAGCGATCGTCCGCCTGCGAGTCGGCCGCGACGAGAGCAGCTTCAAGCCGTCCGGCCCGCTCTTCCACGCCGGAGACCAGGCGGCCTTCGGCGCCGCCGATGATCGCCTCCATACGGGCGACGTTGCTCTCGATGGAGTGCGTGAGGGCGGTCCCGCGCTCTTCGAACTGGGCGATCAGCGCCTGCTGCGCGAAAGCGAGCGACGTGTCGATGTCGGCCGCGCGATCGCTGAGAACGGCCCCGAGCGAGCCGATCTGCGCGTCGAAGGTCGAGCGCAAATGATCGGAATGCTGGTTGAAGCTGGCGTCGATGCCCTGACGAGCGCTGTCTGCGGCAGCGGTAAGATTCTCCCGGCCACTGTCGATCGCCTGACGGATTTCGTCGGCGCGCTCGGCCACGGTCCGCGCGAAGCTACCGGAGGATTCGGAAAGGGTGACGGCGAGGCGGTCTGCCGTGCGGTCGATCGCAAGGGCCTGACCCTCGATCGTCTGCACGAGCTGCGCACCCTTGCCAGAAAGAGCCGCTTCCAGCTGAGCGAGACGTTCGTCGAAGCGGCTGAGAACATTGTCGTTGCGCGAGCCGAGGAGGGTGGTCGCGTTCTGGATCCGGCTGTCGAAGGCCTCGTCGAGACGCGCCAGAAGACGCTCGGTCTCGGTCGTCAGGTTGGCGAGCCGTTGGTCCAGGCTACCGGCCAGCGAAGCGATCAGCGCTTCGTTCTCGCCGATCAGACGCGAGGAACGCTCGTCGAGCGTTTCGGCGAGGCGTCGGTCGAAGGTCTCCGAGCCGGTTGCAAGATTCTCGGTACGCTCCGCCAACTGGCGCAGCACGGTATCGTTCGACTGGCGAAGGCGCTCACCCGCTTCCTCGCCGATCGAGGAGACGCGTTGCACCAGTTCGTCGGATCGCGCCTGCAGTTCCTCGGCCTGCGCTCGCAGCGACCGGGCGAGTTCCTCGCCGGTCTGAGCCAGCCGACGCGTCGTCTCCTCTGCGGTTTCGCCGATCCGCAGGATCACCGTCGTGCTGCTGCCGGTCAGTTCGCTTTCGATCTCGCGGCTGCGCGTATCGAACATCGCCGTCAGCGCCTGGCTGCGTTCCTCATAGGCCTGCGACAGGGCGGCACCGCGCTCGTCGAGGAGCGAATGGAACCGCTGCGTCGCGTCCTCGACCTGGCGGATGATCCGGGTGGAGGCCGTGTCGACGTCGCCGATCAGGCGATCGTGCGAACCGACCACCGACGAGCGAAGGTTCTCGGCATGCGTCAGCATCGCCTCGCGCTCCGACGACAGGTCGGTCACCAGCGAGCGGATCTTCACCTCGTTGTCGGCGTAGGCCCGTTCGAGCGAAGACACTTCGTTGTGGACGATGCCCTCCAGCTCGCCCATGCGCGAAAGCGCGCGCTCGACGCCTTCGCCGAGAGCGGCCACTTCACGACGAATGGCATTGCCGACGCTCGCCACCTTTTCGGAAGCAATGCTTTCAGGTTCCGCCAGCCGAAGAGCGACCTCGGCAAGCGAGCGGCTCATGAGGCGCAGATCCTGCGAACGCCGCACCATCACGGCGAATGCCATGATGAGAAGGGCAGGCAGGACCACGGCAGAAGCCGCCAAGGCCAGCGTGACGGCCTCGGGGGCGGACGACGTGCCGGAATTGATGAAAGCGGCGGCGGCCGCACCAGCCAGGAGAACCCAAGCGGCGGCGACGACGCCGCCGATGACCACCGTGCGGCGCGATGAACGGCGGGTCAGCAGCGCATCGGCGCGCACGGCGGCGGATCGCTGCTCGTCATTGGCGACAGCGGCCTTGAAGTCGCGGGTGCGCGACGCACGAACGGGCTCGGGGGCGACGCTCGGCTCCGGGCGCCGAGCCGCAGGTTCCGCACGAGGAGGGGGAGCATCCTGACGCGCTGTGCTGGCTGTTCCTGCCGCGATCGCGGCCGCCACCGGCGGCACGGCGCTTCCGAGGCGATCGGCCGCCGCAGGCGGGTCGACGCGGTCGAGATCGCCAAGCGACGCGATCAGTTCCTCTTCGGCGATCTGGAAGTCCGGCTCGGGCGGAACCTCCCCGTCGGCCTTCAGCGGATCGGTTTGCGCAACTGGCTCGGCGATCGATTCCTCACGGAGGGCGCTCGTCGCTTCCTCCACGGAGCGATCGAATTCATTGAGGGCGAACTCGATGTTGATCTCGGACGGGGCGAGCGTATCGCTCTCGACATGGCCTTCGGCCGTCCCGCTCACCTGAGGCTGATCGGGATCGGCACCCAGGAAATCCGTGTCCTGAAGCGCCGCCTCCAGCTCGGTGACTGCTTCGTCCGATAGCTGTTCAGCCGTCTTGATCTTCGACATGACCCGCCGCCCCGTACTCGTTTACTCGCGGGGTGGCCGCCGACGCGCCGCCCTGTCGCGCGCCCCGAACCATCCCGCCATCGGAAGGCCGCCACCAGAACACGGATGGCGGGCCTTTTACATTCGACCAAATTAGAGGCGCGGAGGGCGGAAGGAAACCCGCAATTCCGGGCTTTGATACAAGTTTAAACATTTGGTTAACGCCGATTTCGAAATGCAGCTTTCGGCGGTATCGATCCCTTGACTGCGATCCGAGGGCGCTGCGCTTGCCGCGGGCTTGCGTTGACGTCGCGTCCAGCGAGGTTTCCGGCTTCGAATCGTCAGTTGGTCTGCTTTCGTCGCACCAACCCGCGGCGTCCGCTTGTCGCGTTGCGTCGATCGTCGAAGCCGGTCACCATACGTCGGCTTGTGCGGACATGGTTGTTGATAACCGAACGCTTCGACGCCTTGCGGTCGTCCGGGCGACCATTGACGGCCGCCCGCAGTCGTTCTACCCGCGGGCATGACCGCGATCAGCTTCATCACGCCCGACGGAACCCGCTACGATATCGATGCTGCCGACGGGGCGAGCGTCATGCAGGCGGCGATCCGAAACGATGTGCCCGGCATCGATGCCGATTGTGGCGGAGCCTGCGCCTGCGCGACCTGCCATGTCTATGTCGACGAGGCTCGCCTCGTGGAGATTCCGCCAATGGAAGCGATGGAGGAAGACATGCTGGACTTCGCACTCGACGTACGCCCGAACTCGCGCCTGTCCTGCCAGATCCGGGTCAAGCCGGACCTCGACGGACTGACGCTGACGGTTCCTGCACGTCAGGCGTAAGCCGAAGCCCTGCCTTTTCAAGGCGCCGCGCGTTTCGTGGCCGCCGCGAGCTTCGCATTGAGACGGGAGTCCACGACGCGCGTCTCCGCACGATCAAACCCGTTCTGTTCCTTGGCATGGGCCATCTGCATCTGCTGCGAGAGATGCGCGGCCTTCACCTCCAGACGGGCACAACTCGGCTCGGGGGGCAGGGCCAAGAGTTCCCGGTTCATCAGGTCGAGCCAGTTCTTGGCGATCGTGGAGTGTTTCGCCTCGTGTTCCGCGATGTCCCGCTGCAGCACCTTCCACATCGTCCGCGTCCTCGCGTCGGCGCCACGCGGTGCGTTCCAGCGCGGGAGGGTGGTCACGAGATCGAGGCGGAGGTTGGTGCGGGCAATGCGGCAGCCGGTCTTCTGAATGTCGAACTGCAGGTCGCGGGTGAAGGTGACCTTCGTGGCCCCCGCGTGACGCTCGCCGCCGCCCAGAAGCGGACCGTTTGTTCCGAGCGCCCTGTCCAGCTCGGCAAACGTCGCTCCGCGCACCATGAAATACGTGGTGCGCTCGGTGATCTCGGCGGCATGGGCCGAGCCGGTGAACATGCATCCGGCCGCAAGGCTGGAGATCAGAAGTCGCCGCATCGTCGCTGGCCTCGACCCTTGAAACACCTGACCCCTACGCTACGCGGGTTCGAAAGAGATACAAGGGACGATTGCGGAAATATTGCGGTCGTCAGTAACGGGCTTGGGAAATACGGATGAGATCGGGCGAACCCGTGACACTGGAGCGCATCTGGCGAACGGCCCACGGCCGGACGATCCGTCTCGGGCGGCGATCGACCATCATGGGCATCCTCAACGTCACCCCGGACAGCTTTTCCGACGGCGGTCGCTTCGACGGCAGCACCGAGCGGGCGGTCGAGGCCGCGCTCGCAATGATCGCAGAGGGCGCCGACATCATCGACATCGGCGGCGAGTCAACCCGGCCGGGCGCCGCACCCGTCGAGGCGGCGGAAGAGCAGGACCGGGTCCTGCCGGTCATTCGCGCGCTACGGGCTCACAGCGACGTGGCGATCTCCATCGATACCTACCGCGCCGAGACCGCGGCCCTTGCGGTCAAGGCCGGCGCATCGATCGTCAACGACGTCTGGGGCGCGCAACGCGAGCCGGAGATCGCGCAAGTCGCGGCCCGAACCGGGGCAGGCCTATGCCTGATGCACACGGGGCGAGAGCGCGAGAAACTGCCTGACGTCATCGAGGATCAGCGGTCGTTTCTCCGGCGCTCCGTCGGGATCTCGCGCGACGCGGGCGTCAGCGAGGACCAGATCGTCCTCGATCCCGGGTTCGGTTTCGCGAAGGATGCGAGGGAGAACTTCGAACTGATGATGCGGCTGGGCGAACTTGCCCCCCTCGGCTACCCGATCCTCGCCGGCACCTCGCGCAAGCGCTTCGTGCGGAGCGTTCTCGACCGGGACAGCGGGGACGTCGACGTGGCCACGGCCGCGACGAGCGTTCTGATGCGGGAGCGGGGCGTCTCGATCTTCCGGGTCCATGCCGTCGGCCCGACACGAGACGCGCTGGCGCTGGTCGACGCCGCGCTTCGGGAGCGAGGGCAATGATCACCGCCTATCTCGGGCTTGGCGGGAATATCGGGGACCCCGTCCACTCAATGGCGCTGGCGCTGCGTGCCCTCGACCGCGATCTCTGCACGAGCGTGGTCGCCGTATCGTCGGTCTATGAAACTCCGCCTTGGGGGCCGATCGTGCAGCCCACATTCCTGAATGCCTGCGCGAGTGTCGAAACCAGCCTCTCGGCGGATGGCCTGCTGTCGCTCTGCCTGGCTGTAGAAACCGAGCTTCATCGCGATCGCAGCGTGCGCTGGGGTCCGCGGACGGTCGACCTCGATATCCTGGACTTCGGTGGTGTCAGCATGCGGAGCGAGACACTGACGCTGCCGCATCCACGCATGGGTGAGCGAGCCTTCGTACTTGTCCCGCTCGTCGAGATCGCGCCACAGTTAATTCTGGATGGCGTGACGATCGTCGAGCGGCTGAAGACGCTCGATACGACGGGTATCGAACGTCGGCCGACGGAGCCGGACTGGTGGCGGACCGCCTGACGCTCAGTCCGCCAACGCGGCGCGCTTCACGCTCTCGTCGCGCTTCAGCGTCATGCCGATGACGGGAACGAGCTCGCCCGCGACCTGCACCGAGATCGTGATCATCAGCTTGTTCTTGTCCTCGAGCCGGGCGACCATAGCGCCCTTCAACTGCTTGCGGTCGAGACCCACGACGACCTTGTTTCCCGACACGTCGCCCGAAACGATGTCGAGGCCCTTGCCGCCCGAGCCATCGAGGAACGTGCCCTTGTAGGACGAGCCGCCTTTGGTGAAGGTCGCGTTCATCGGCTGAGAGAACATGCCGACGCGGCAGGCCCCGTCGAGCGACATGCCGACGGCCTTTTCGGGCTGGAGACCCGACAGGTCGCACACGAACTTCGTGCCCTTGTACTTGCCGGCGACGATTTCGCCCGGGCCCGACCAGCGCCCGAAAACCGAGTTGAAGAAGGCTTCGTCGACATCGGCCGCGCGCGCCGGCATCGCGCCTGCAAGAGCGATCGAGAGAAGCGACAATCCGGCGATGACGGGACGGAACATGGGGAGCCTTCGGAGCGGCAAGGACATGGGCCTATCTATCGCCGGGAACGGTTAACCGAACCTTTCGCGAGCGACAAGCCGCAGCACTCGGGTCACGGCTTCTCGCCGCCCATAGGCTTGAGTTCATTGAGGAAGTCGCCGATCCTCGGGCGTTGGACGCTGAGGAAGGGAAGGGGTCGGCAGAGGTCCATGGCGGCGATGCCGATCCGGGCGGTCAGAAGGCCGTTGACGAGGCCCTCGCCGAGCTTCGCGGACAGTCGCGCCGCCAGCCCATGGCCTACGACCTGCCCCACGATCCCGTCGCCGACCGCGATCGACCCGGTGACAGCCAGATGCGCCAGAACGTCGCGCACCAGCCGAACGAGCCCGATAGCGCCCGGTCGGGCGCCGTAGAGCGACGATACCGAGCGGATCAGGCGCACAGTTTCGAAGAGGACGAAGGCGAGGTCCATGAAGGCGCGCGGACTGACCGCCGTCACAACGGACACCCGTTTGGACGAAGCGAGCACAAGCGCACGCGCGCGGGCATCCAGCGGCAGGAGGAGTTCGCGTTCGGCGAGCGTGATCAGGTTCCGACCGTCGATGACGTCGTCGCGCGAGGCATGGAGGCGCTCGCGACCTGCGGCCGTCTCCGGTCTCGCCGACACGAGCTTTGTCAGCTTGGCGACGACGGCCTGGGCGTCCTTTGCGGAGTCGGTTTCGAAGGCCCGGCGCCCCTCGCTGCGCTCACGCTCCACGTCGTTGAGCCGCATGATGCCGAGGGCTTCGCGACCGACGACACCGAGCAACCCCACCAGCAGCAGCACGGCAAGACCGAGAGCCGTCCAGCCGAGCCAGTCCGAGCGCTGGAAGAGATCGCGCACGAAGCTATCGATCGCCAGCCCGAAGGCCAGCGATGCAAGCGCACCGAGCGCGCCCATGGCGAGCTTGCCGAACGAGAACGTGCGGCGGCGGCGGGTCGCCGGTTCCGCGTCCAGCCGCGCGGCGGCTTCAGCCTCGAGCGCTTCGTCGGGTTCGATCTGCACGCGGGCGAGGTCGGAAATGCTGCGAGGCGCTCGCGCCGTTGCGATAGGGGGCTGCGGCAGCGGTGGATCGACCGGGAAAGCCGATGGGCGGCGGGACGGTGTGTCGCTCATGCCAGACGGTCTCCCATCAGGAACTGAAGGGCGCGGTCGAGGCGGATCTGCGGCAGGGAGAGCGTCGCCCCTTCGGCGGTGCGCTCCAGCCTCGGCGGACGAAAGCGGACGAAGGTCAGGGGATCGAGCGCACCGATGCCGTCCTCCCGCGCGCGCAGGATGCGCGAGGGGTCCTCCGGCAGATCGCCCGGGAAGACCGCCGTTTCGGTTCGGCCGTCGAAGCGTTGCCCGGCGATCTCTTCGTCTTCGATCGGGGTGCCAACGATGACCGGCAGCGTCTCGCCTTTGTCCGAAACCGTGGCCTCGTGGGTCGCGCGCACCGCAGCCATCGCGGCGACATCGGTCTGGGCGCCCGATAGTTTCGCACGCTCGACTGCCCCGTCCACCAGCCGCCTGACGATGTTTTCGAGGCGCTGGTGGCTGGTGCGGTGCAGGTGGTCGGCCTTGGTTGCGGCCACAAGAATACGATCGATCCGCGGTGTGAGCAGCGATCCGAGCCAGGACGCGCGGCCCGGCCGGAAGCAGGCGAGGATGTCGCTGAGGGCGGTCTCCAGATCCTGAACCGCTTCCGGTCCCGCGTTGATCGCCTGCAGCGCGTCGATCAGGATGATCTGGCGGTCGAGGCGCGCGAAGTGGTCGCGAAAGAATGGTCGGACGACGACGGTCTTGTAGGCCTCGTACCGACGCGCGTGGATCGCCCCGTAGCTGCCCTTCGGATAGACGCGCCCCGGTTCGACCGGCAAAGGCGCGAACGTGAGGGCGGGCGATCCCTCGAGATCGCCCGGCATCAGGAAGCGTCCCGGCGGCAGGGTCGAAAGGGCCGTGCGATCCTGCCGACAGGCCCTCAGGTAGTCAGCGAAGGTCGAACTGAGCCGCTGGCTCGTGGTCTCGTCGGCGACCGCTTCGAGGTCGATCGTTGCCAGCACGTCGAGAAACGGTTGTGCCATCCTCTCCCGCGACGGCAGGCGCGCTCGCTCCAGCGATTCCGCGGAAAAGGTGGCGAAGTCCTTCTCGAGAAGTGGAAGGTCGAGCAGCCATTCGCCGGGATAATCGACGATGTCGATCGACAGCTTTCCCGGTGACAGGAAGCGCATCCAGCCTGAGGCGGACTCGTATTCGACCGTCAGGCGCAGTTGCGAGATCGCTCGTGTCGATTGCGGCCAGACCCGGTCCTCCAGAATAGCGCGCAGGTGCTCTTCGTACTGGAAGCGCGGCACGGCATCGTCCGGTTGCTCCTCGAGATAGGCACGCGAGATGCGCCCGGAGCTCTGGGCTTCGAACACCGGCAGGCGACCGCCATGCAGGAGATTGTGGACCAGAGCCGTAATGAAGACCGTCTTCCCGGCGCGTGAAAGCCCGGCGACGCCAAGCCGCAGCGTGGGATGGAACAGCCCGGCTCCCCGATCCGCGATGTTTTCGAAGACAATACGCGCTTCGTCGGCAATGGAGGGCATGGTCAACCGATCGGGTTCGGGATCTGCGAACAGGAGACGCTGATATAGTCGGCGCTCGCCACCCTCGACAGGTCGGATCGCTAAGGCTTGAGCAACACGCGCAGACGTCCGCGCTGGCTGGTCCCGGCGTTCAGATCGATCGTGAGCCAGTTCGAGGTGCCGACACCGGACCGAAGCAGTCGCTGCGAAGTCTCGTCGCCCTCGCAAAGGTGAAGCGCGAGATCCTCGATCGTCGGATTGTGCCCCACGAGCAGCAGTTCGCCGGGTCCCGCGAACGCGTCGATCTCGCCGACATATGCAGCGCGGCCGAGCGCATAGAGCTCGTCGCTGAAGCGGACCGGCACGTCCTGCGGCAGCGCCCTTCGAAAAAGGTCCAGCGTCTGCCGCGCACGCACCGCTGTGGAACAGACCACCATTCCAACACGCGATCCGATCGCATGCGCCTCTTCCGCCATGCGTACGGCATCGGCGCGACCCCGGTCGTCGAGAACGCGCTGGTGGTCCCGTTGTCCGGGGACCGCCCATGAGGAGTGAGCGTGGCGCAGAATGTGGACCGTGCGTTCAGACGTCATGTTCCCTCGATAGGACAAGCCGGAGCGAAGGTCGAGAATCGCTAGGTGGCACATGAGACCGTCTGCAACCGCTGCGCGTAGCTCCATCACGGAAGCCCGCTTGGCGCCGGGCTGGTCCGGGGCTGATGCCGAGCACGGCGATCGACTTGTCGCGTCACAAATTCGCTGCGATTTTCGCAGTTTAGCCTTCGAGGAAGCAAAGGCTGCAGGGCGTGTTGGCAACTTGTCCGGTTCTCGAACGGTCGCTATAAGCCCGCGCAAGGTGCAGATGGAGGATCCGCATGAGTGAAACCCTTCCGTTGGGAACCGGCTTGCCGGAAGACGGGCCCTTCATGAACGACCGCCAGAAGGAGTACTTCCGCAAGAAGCTTCTGGGCTGGAAGGCGGATATCCTTCGCGAGTCGCGCGAGACGCTGGAAGCCTTGGCGAGCGAGAACGCGAACCTCGCGGACGCTGCAGACCGCGCTTCGTCGGAAACCGACCGAGCGATCGAATTGCGCGCCCGCGATCGCCAGCGCAAGCTGATCGCTAAGATCGACGCCGCGATCGAGCGCATCGACGACGGAACCTACGGCTACTGCGAAGAGACCGGCGAGCCGATCAGCCTTCGTCGCCTGGACGCCCGCCCGATCGCCACATTGTCGCTGGAGGCGCAGGAACGGCACGAGCGGCGCGAGAAGGTCTATCGCGACGAGTAAGTGCGACGCGCTTACGATCCTGATCCCCCAAAAAAGGGCCGCTTCTGCGGCCCTTTTTCGCGCTTGCCTTTGGCTTATCGGCGTTCCGAGACGTCGATCGTGAAGTCGTGGAGCAGGCGCTCCATCTCCTCTTCCAACGTCAGCGGCCGTTCCGCGCGCTCGTCAGCCGAAGACGGCATCTCGTCGTCTGCCGACGAAGGAGTGACTGCAATGGGAGCCGCCGCAACCGGGGCTGCCGCATAGACGGGCGGCGCAGCGGGCTGCGGCGGCGTCGGCGTCCGCTGAGGCTGCACCGGGGGGGACGACGGTTCGGCAGCCTGCGGCGTTCGCCGATCCTGGATCGTGGACGCGAAGCTTCGAACCGACAGCGGTGCGGGCGTGGCTGTCTCGGGCTCTGCCGTCGGCCCGGCAAACCCGACCTCCGCGTCCGCATTGGCGTCGGCACGAGGCGCGACCGGCGCGGAAGGCCAACGCACCGGGATGCGCTCCGGCAGCGGCGGTACCGGAGCTTCATTACGGGTCTCGATGGCATCGTTGCGCGACGTCTCGCCGTCCCGATTGCCAGCCGTTTGATGAGGCCCCGAACTCGCCGGGGTCGTGGACCAGAACGACCGCGCCGGAGCGACTTCGGGTTCGTTGCGAACCGGTGGTACGACCGGCGTTGCGCGCGACGGCTGGGGCAGGGTGGGCGTCGCCATCGATCGGGGGGGCGTCGCGGGAGGCTGCAGTGCGGCTTGCGGCTGCGGCGGCAAGACCGGCGGACGCGGGGCGCTCGCGCCGGAAGGAGAAGCAGGCGCAGTCGTCGAAGGGGCGATCGGCGGGACGATCGCGGCAGGCTGGACCGGCGGTCGCGGCATGGGAGCCGGCGGGATCGGCGATTGACGCGGCGGCTCGTAGGTCGGGCTGGCCGGGATCGGACGTTCCACCAACGGTTGCGCGGGCTCGGCCCTGCGCTCCAGCGGCTCGACGAATGTCGTGATCGGGACGCTCGGTGATGGCGGAGCGGTGAACGGCGGCTGGGACGGCATATCGGTTGCGCGACGCGTAGGCGTCGTCGGCTCGAGCGGTAGATCGTGCTTGGGGGGGCGCGTGGCGGGAAGCTGCTCGTTGGCGCGTACCGGCGGCGCGACCGGCGGCACGATCGCTTGGGGAGGCGGAGCGACCGGAGCGGCGGGCTTTGCCGGAGCCATTGCCGGCTCAACGAGCGGTTCCGATTCGGGCAATGCCACTGGTGTGGGCGTCGGCTCAGCAGCGCGCGGTTCCATCGGGCGCTGCCGCTCGGAAGCGGGGACCGGATTGCGAACAGCGGGCTGCACACGCTGCTCGGGCGGAGCCGTTACGGGCGTTTCCGCAACGGGCGCTAGAGCGGGATGCTCTCCGGGATCCTGTCCGTCGTTCGGAGTGGGCTGAACCGTCGGCCGCGGGGAGCGCCGATGCGGCAACGGCGGCTGCGGAGGAGCAACGCGCTGCTCGGGCTCGGCGAAACCGGGCTCCTGGCGGACGCGTCGCTGCTGGCCGCGGACGATCCCCGGCTCGACCACGAGATCGTTCTGCCCGCCGATCAGGATGAGATGCTCGACGTCGTCACGCCGCACCAGCACGAGCTTGCGCTTGGGATCCACCGGCGCCATGTCGAGAACAGCCAGCCGTGGTGCGCGCGAGCGCCCTCCAATGCCGCCGCTGCCTGCAAACACGCGCTTTGCCAGCCCGATCAGCACGAGCGCCAGGAGCACCACCAGCGCGGCCGCCAGAATCACCGTCATGATCGGGGCCAGGCTTTCGCCAACGATGCTCGCGAGCCACTCACGCATTTACCATATCCTCCTAGGCCTTCGTATGCGATGAAACCCCATGGTTACACCGGACGACGCCTTGCCTGCCATGTAGAGTTCCGCCGGCCGGGCTCCAGCGCCGGGTCAGCTTCGGAACATAGTGCCGTGCCATCATGTCGAGAGATTGCGACTGGCGCAAATTCGACAGATTCTCGTGCCCGTGCCGTCCCGCATTAATCTGTTCGGCTTTGCCTCGGAAGGGTCGATCGATCGCATATGGAACATCTGCTGTGGACCAGACGCCCGCTTCCGCCACGCATATGAGCGATAAGCCGCTGATCGACGGACGGACCGATCCGAGCGGTGTCCGCCGTCTTCTGTTCCTCGCAGGCTTCGTGTTCGTCTTCGCAGCCACACTGGCGCTGCTCGGCCACTCCTATGGCGCGCTCGCGCTCCTCGTGATGTTCGGCATCCTCGCCATGTGCGGTATTGCCGCCGTGTTCGGCCTTGCACTTGGCTTCCTGCACGTCGGGCCCCGCGTCGCCGATGCCGACATCGCGCGCGATGCCCTGAACTCGCTGCCGGTCGGCATGCTCGTCACCGATCGCAAGGGCCGCATCGTCTATGCCAACAGCGCCTATGGCGAGGCGACCGGTGCCGCGGGCGCTTCGTCCGTGCGTAGCTTGGAGCGTCTGCTCTCGCGCGAGGCGGAGGCTTCGGAGGCGATCTACCGGCTGGCAAACCTCGCGCGCGAGAACAAGTCCGGGCAGGAGGAATTTCGGCTGACCCGACGCCTCGGCAGCGCCGGGCCGTCGTCGCCGCACTGGTATCGCGCTTCGGTCGGCCCGTTCGGCGACGCGGCGGCCGGTTTGCAGCTGTGGCAGATCGCCGACATCACGCCGGAGCGCGAAGAGCAGGAGTCGTTCTTCAAGAACCTGCAGCACGCGATCGACTACCTCGATCACGCGCCGGCGGGTTTCTTCGCAGCCGACGAGCAGGGCCGGATCGCCTACATCAATGCAACGCTCGCCGACTGGCTGTCGCTGGACCTCGCAACCTTCAAACCCTATTCGCGCTCGATCCAGGATTATCTCGGCGAGGGTGCGGCCGGCTTCCTCCGGCGGGCGGGCGACCAGCGGACGCCCGGAAGCGTCGAAAGCTTCGATCTCGACCTCGTGACGTCCGCCGGCCAGCGACTGCCGGTCCGCCTCCTGCGCAATGCGACCCGGACCGCCGACGGCGCGCCGGGTCTCACCCGCACGCTCGTCCTCGACCGCGCCCCGCGGGGCGACGACGAGAACGCGCTGCGCGCTGCCGAAATCCGCTTCACCCGTTTCTTCAACTCGTCGCCCATGGCGATTGCGGCGATGGATGCGAACGGGCGCGTCACCCGCGCGAACGCCGCGTTCGCCAACCTTTTCGGCGACGAGGCCGCCATGGCGCGCGGCGCCGTCTCGGAATGCCTGCGTGAGGAGAACCGCGAAGCGCTGCGCCAGGCCGTGTCGGCGGCGATGCGCGGGCAGGCGGGCATTCCGTCGCTAGACGTCGACCTTATGAGCGAGCCGACCCGCTCGGCCCGCCTCTATCTCAGCGCCAATGCCGACGTCAGCGACGGGTCGGGCGAGGTGGCGATCCTCTACGGCGTCGACATCACGCAGCAGCGCACGCTGGAGGACCAGTTCGCCAAGTCGCAGCGGATGCAGGCGATCGGCAATCTCGCCGGCGGCATCGCGCACGACTTCAACAACGTCCTGACCATCATCACCGCGTCGGTCGATTTCCTGCTTCTCAACCACAGGACCGGCGATCCCTCGTTCCAGGACCTCCTGCTGATCAAGCAGAGCGCCAACCGCGCCGCCTCGCTGGTTCGCCAGCTCCTGGCCTACTCCCGTCGCCAGACCATGCGTCCCAAGATGCTGAATCTGACAGACGTGATCGCCGACATGCACCTTCTCCTGAAGCGCATTTCCGGTGATCTGGTGAAGCTGGAGCGGCAGCACGCGCGCGATCTCTGGCCTGTCATGGCGGATATCGGCCAGTTCGAGCAGGTCGTCACCAACCTCGTGCAGAACGCGCGCGACGCCATGTCGACGAACGGTCGCGTCATCATCTCGACGCGCAACGTTCCGGCCGAAGAGGCTGCGCAGTTCGGCTACAGCGAACTCGGCGAGGGCGACTACGTGCTGATGGAAGTGTCGGACACCGGATCGGGCATGCCCGCCGACGTCGCCGAGCGCATCTTCGAGCCGTTCTTCACGACGAAGGAGATCGGAAAGGGGACGGGCCTCGGCCTGTCGATGGTCTACGGCATCGTCAAGCAGTCCGGCGGATCGATCTTCGTCGAGACGAAGCCCGGCGAAGGTACGACCTTCCGCATCTTCCTGCCGCGGCACATTCCGGCTGAGGTCCCTGCCGCCAAGGGTGAGTTGCCGTCTCCTGCGGCCTCCAACGCCAAGCAGGACCTGTCCGGCACCGCCTCGATCCTCCTGGTCGAGGACGAGGACAATGTGCGCGCCGGCAATGTTCGTGCCCTCAAGATGCGCGGCTACGAGGTTCACGAAGCGTCGAGCGGTCTCGAGGCGCTCGACGTGATGGAGGAGATCGGCGGAAAGGTCGACCTTGTGGTGTCCGACGTCGTCATGCCGGAAATGGATGGCCCGACCCTTCTGCGCGAGATGCGCAAGCAGCGGCCGGACCTGAAGTTCATCTTCGTCTCGGGTTATGCCGAGGACGCATTCGCCAAAAACCTGCCCGAAGGGGAGAAGTTCGGCTTCCTGCCGAAACCCTTCTCTCTCCGTGAGTTGGCCGTGGCGGTGAAGGAAGCGCTGGAAGAATAGGCGGTCAGGCGCAGGCGCTCGCGACGGCGATCCGGGCTGCCAGCCGCGCGTTCGAGCGGACGAGTTCGATGTTGGCCTCCAGCGAGCGACCGCCGCTGAGTTCGAAGATCCGTTGAAGAAGGAACGGCGTCACCGCCTTGCCGCGAACGCCTGCCGCCTCCGCATCCCGCAGGGCCTTCTCAATCCAATCGCCCACCGTCTCGCGGTCGATCTCCAGTTCGGGTGACAGCGGATTGGCGATGAGCATTCCGCCGTCGAGGCCGATCGCCTCGCGGGCGGATTGGAAGGCGGCGATCTCCTCGGGCGTATCGAGGCGAAGCGGGGCGGGAATGCCGGAGCCGCGAGACCAGAAGGACGGGAGTTCGTCGACCCCGAACCCGACGACGGGAACGCCTTTGGTTTCCAGCACTTCGAACGTCTTGTGAAGGTCGAGTATTGCCTTCGCGCCGGCGCAGATGACGATGACTTGCGTTCGAGCCAGTTCGTCGAGATCGGCCGAGATGTCCAAGCTCGTCTCGGCGCCGCGATGAACGCCGCCGATCCCGCCGGTAGCGAAGGTACGGATTCCGGCCAGCGCAGCCGCGATCATCGTCGCCGCCACGGTGGTCGATCCCGTGCGCCCGGTCGCCATGGCAAAGGCGAGATCCGCACGCGACAGCTTCATGGCGCCGGCGGTCTGCGCGAGCCTCATGAGTTCATCGTCCGACAGCCCGATCCGCAGGACACCATCGAGGACGACGATGGTCGCAGGCTCGGCGCCCTCGTCGCGGATCAACGCCTCGACGCCGCGTGCCATCTCGACATTCTGCGGCCACGGCATGCCGTGGGTGATGATGGTCGACTCCAGTGCGACCACGGGCCGCCCCGCATCGAGAGCCGCCTGGACAGCCGGGGAACATTGAAAGGTTTGGGCCACAGGGAGCCTCCGTCAGATCTGCAGGAATTGGGGTGGGGGAAGCGATGCCGCGATTGCCGCGGCAGCCTCTGCCGAACTGCCATCGAGGCCGGTGCTGATCCGCAGCGATGCCGCCGCAAGACCGAGGCGTACGGCATCTAGGAATGGACGATCATCGAGCCAGGCGCCGAATGCCACGCCGGCCAACGTGTCACCTGCACCGACCACATCGGTTACAGCCGCGACCATCGGGGGTGCCTGCCGCAACGCGACGTCCGCGTCGACGACCAGGACCGACCTGGGGCCGTCGGTCACGATAGCCCGCTCAAGCCCTCCGTTCCGGATCGACCGGACGAGGTCGGCATCACCGACGTCCGAGTGCAATGACAAGAGCGTCGCGATCTCCACGCGCGAGGCGAAGAGGACGGAGAGCTTCGGAAGGATTGTCGGCAGGCGCGTTATCTTGGCCGGGGAGACGGCGATCGCGCCGAGTCTTCGAGGCCGAAGCGAAGCGAGCTGCTCTAGCGCCGCAGGCGGGAGATTGGCGTCGACAAGAACGCCATCCGCTTCGGCGATTCGATCGAGGAGATGCCGACGTGACAGAACGCGCGGTGTGAGACGATCGTAGATCTCCATATCTGCAACGCCGCCGACCAGATCGCCACCGGCATCGACAAGGGCTGTGTAGGTGGCGGAGCGGCGGTCGAGCCACGCGATGCGGCCGTCGACGACATCGAAGCGATCGAGCTCCGCACCGACCCGTTCCGCCACATCGTCGCCGCCGCAAGCGCTGACGAGGGTCGCCGCACTCCCGAATAGCTTCAGCGCGAGAGCCGCATTGAACGCAGCGCCGCCAAGACGCTCGACGACGCGGCCAGGATTCGAGAACCCCAGCCGGAACGGGGTGCTGGAAACCGCGATGCGATCGAGGTGAGCTGCTCCCAACAGGAGGACCGAAGGCGGTTTGCGGTGGCCCGTATCTGTCAACGCTTCGTCAACCATTGGACGCGTTTGCGAAACAGCGAATCACTGGCGATTTGCGAGAACAAATCGGGATCATCGCTTGCGAAACGAGAACAAAAAGAGTACATGGAGAACCACGGTAACGACGTTGCACCCCACCATCGCTCATGGAATAAGGTCCTGCCCCATGGCCCAGAATTCACTCCGTCTCGTTGAGGATACATCGGTGGACAAAACAAAGGCGCTCGACGCAGCCCTGTCGCAGATCGAGCGGGCCTTCGGCAAGGGCTCGATCATGCGGCTCGGTGCCACCGAGAAGCTCGACATCGAGACGATCTCGACCGGCTCGCTGGGACTCGACATCGCGCTCGGCGTCGGCGGTCTTCCGAAGGGTCGTATCGTCGAGATCTACGGCCCCGAGTCGTCGGGCAAGACGACGCTGGCGCTCCACACGGTCGCCGAGGCCCAGAAGGGCGGCGGCGTCTGCGCCTTTGTCGACGCGGAACACGCGCTCGATCCGGTCTATGCCCGCAAGCTCGGCGTCGATCTCGACAGCCTCCTGATCTCGCAGCCGGACACGGGCGAGCAGGCGCTGGAGATCGTCGACACGCTGGTCCGCTCCGGTGCGATCGACGTGCTCGTGGTCGATTCGGTCGCCGCGCTGACCCCGCGCGCCGAGATCGAGGGCGAGATGGGCGACTCGTTGCCCGGCATGCAGGCTCGCCTGATGAGCCAAGCGCTGCGCAAGCTGACGGGCTCGATCTCGCGCTCGAAGTGCATGGTCATCTTCATTAACCAGATCCGCATGAAGATCGGCGTGATGTTCGGCTCGCCGGAGACGACGACGGGCGGCAACGCCTTGAAGTTCTACGCTTCGGTGCGCCTCGACATCCGCCGCATCGGTTCGATCAAGGAGCGCGAAGAGGTCACGGGCAACCAGACCCGCGTCAAGGTGGTTAAGAACAAGCTCGCACCGCCGTTCAAGCAGGTCGAGTTCGACATCATGTACGGCGAGGGCGTGTCGAAGGTCGGCGAGCTGGTCGACCTCGGCGTGAAGTCCGGGATCGTCGAGAAGTCGGGCGCCTGGTTCTCCTACAACTCGCAGCGCCTCGGTCAGGGCCGCGAGAACTCCAAGCAGTTCCTGCGCGACAATCCGGCGGTGGCCACCGAGATCGAGAGCGCGATCCGTCAGAACGCGGGACTGATCGCCGAGCAGCTGCTGCAGAACGGCGGTCCGGATCCGAACGACGACGCCGAGTGATCGGGACGAGAGAGGGCGCCGCAAGGCGCCCTTTTCGTTTCCGCTTCAGGAACGGTTCAGATCTTCGGATCGATCATGGCGATGCCGTCCGGAGCGCTCCGTCCCATCGCGACGAGGGCGGGAACCGCCGCTTCCAGCGACAGCGTTTCGCCGATCAGCCGATCGGGACGCAGGGAGCCCGCGAGGATCATCTCCAGCATCGCGTCGTACCGCCATGACTGCATGCCGTGGCTGCCGTAGATTTCCAGCTCGTGGGCGATGACCTGCGCCATGGGGATTGACGCCTTCGCGTTGTCCGCAAGCATCAGGCCGACCTGCACGTGACGGCCCCGGCGACGGAGATTGGCGATGGAGTTGAAGCAGGTCTCGGGATGCCCCAGCGCGTCTAGCGAGACATGCGCGCCGCCCCCGGTGATGTCGCGGACGGCCTCGACGACGGCGGGAACTTCGCGAGAGTTGACGGTTGCAGTCGCGCCCATCTTCCGCGCCAGTTCGAGCTTGTGGTCGGCAACGTCGATCGCCACGACGCGCGCGCCGAGCGCCGAGGCGATCATGACGGCCGACAGTCCCACACCGCCTGCGCCATGCACCGCAACCCACTCGCCGCCGCGCACACGCCCCTGATCGACTACGGCGCGAAAGGAGGTGGCGAAGCGGCAGCCGAGGCTGGCGGCCGTCCGGAAGTCCATGCTCTCCGGCAGGCGCACCAGATTGTTGTCCGCCCGCTCGATCGCCACGAACTCGGCAAACGAACCCCAATGCGTGAAGCCGGGCTGGAACTGCGCCTCGCAGACTTGCTGGTGCCCGGCATAGCATTCCCGGCAGTGCCCGCATGCCGCGATGAAGGGGACGGTGACGCGCTCGCCCGGCCTGAAACCTCGCACGTCCCGCCCGACGGCGGCGACGACGCCAGCGAACTCGTGTCCGGGCACGTGCGGCAGGCGAATGTCGGCATCGTGCCCCATCCAGCCATGCCAGTCGCTGCGGCAGAGACCCGTGGCCATGACCTCGATCACCACGCCGTCCGGGGCCGGGGTCGGATCGGGAACCTGCCGGATGTCCGGTTCGGTCCCGAACGTCTCGAAGATCATGGCTTTCATGGTGCGGCGCTCCGTCTGGCGGGAGCATCCTCCACCGCAACGGCGTCGCAACGTCAAGACGACTGCCGCGGGCCGTCAGTCGGGATGCCGGATGGATGCCACGAGGCCGCGCAGATGGTCCCGCAAGATCTTTGCGTTCGGGCCCGGCGGCCCGCTGTTGTCGATCCTTAGCGCGCTTTCGCAGCGGGCCGGAATGTCGAGGCCGACTTGGCGGGCGAGCCGTCGTTCGATCTCGTCGGCGCTCTCCCGGCCGCGCGCGGCGATGCGTTCGACGAGGACGGCGCGAGGGGCGGTGATCTCGACCACTGCGATCCGCCCGAAGCGAGCGACGGCATCCGCGAGGGACCGACGGGAGAGGTTCGCCACCACGATCCGACCGGACCGGACGCGGTCCTCGATCGCAAGTGGCAGTCCGTAGGCGAGGCCATGGGCCCGCCAGGTCAGACAGAAGCCGCCGGCAGCCTCGACGTTTGCAAACGCGTCCGCGTCGAGGCTCTCATGATCCTCGGTCTCGCCGTCCTGTGGCCGGGTGATCGTGCGCCGTGCCAGTTCGATGCGGGGCTCGTCGGTCAGACCCTCGAACGCAAGACGGATCAACGTGTCCTTGCCGGCACCGCTCGGGCCGACCACGGCCACAAGGAGCCCTTGCGGCCTTCGATCGTCACGCAACGCGCCGTCCCTCGCGCCAGACGCTCCGCACCACAGGCGGCTTGGCGGCACCCGTTTGCGCGCGCACGCGCACGAGATCGGCGCGCAGGCCGACGGCGATCTCGCCACGGTCGTCGAGGCTGGCCACGCGCGCAGGTGTCCGCGTGACCATCGCAGTCGCCGCGGGCAGCCCGATCGATCCCGCCAGCACGAAGGTCGCCTGGATGAGGCTGAACGGCACGTAGTCAGACGACAGGACGTCGAGGACTCCAATCTCGACGAGGTCCTTCGCCGACACGTTGCCTGAATGCGAGCCGCCACGCACGACGTTGGGCGCCCCCATCAAGACCGACAGCCCCGAATCGCGCGACAGGCGTGCCGCCTCAAGTGTTGTCGGGAACTCGGCCAGCGCGATGCCCAGCTCGCGGCTTTCCTCGACATGCGCAGCCGTGGCGTCGTCGTGGCTGGCGAGCGTGATGCCGGCGTCGCGGCAGAGCCCCGCGATTTGGCGCCGGTTGCCCGGCGAGTTCGCTTCCGACTCTGCCACGCGCCGTGCACAGAACGCGTCGAACACGGCATCCGTCATCCGCATCTTGCCCTGATAGTAGGTGCGATAGGTCTGGATATCGACGAATTGGCGCTGGCCGGGCGCGTGGTCCATCAGTGAGGCGAGGCGCACGCGCTCGTTACCGATCATGGTCTCGAAGGCCGGCACGACGTCGGGCGCAGAGACCTCGCATCGCAGATGGATGAAGTGCTCGGCGCGCAGCCGGTCGTCGTGCGTCGCCTCGAGGATCGCGTCGGCCATCGCCGACATGTCGGTGGAGCCGAGCGCGGCATCCTCGTCCATGCCGACTCGAAGGGCGTCGAACACGGTGGTGATGCCGGAGGCCGAAACCTGCGCGTCATGCGCCTGCAGCGCGGCGTCGATGTTCCAGCGCACCTTCGGGCGGGGGAGGTAGTGGCCTTCCAGATGGTCGGTGTGAAGCTCGACGAGGCCGGGCAGAAGGTAGTCGCCCTCCATGTCCGTCCCAACATTAGACGTGCCGGCCGAGATGTCGGCAATCCGTCCGTCGCGAACGAGGATGCTGCCCTCGATCACCTCGTCGGCCAGGACGATTCGGGCGTTGTGGAAGACCTCTTCGGTCGCTGGACTGCTCATGTCGGGCTCGTTGCGGTGTCGGAAGACAGGGAGTGGAGGGCGTGGACGCGGAACGGCTCGCCGGGGCGCGGTTCGACGAACAGCGCAAGCCCGTCGACCGCCAACGGCCGCCCGACCGGGGGCGCGAAGCGTTCCTGAAGTCGTGCCTCGACCGCTGCCGCATCCTCATCTGCGACGGGGCCGGTCAGGGTCATGTGGAAACGGAATTCGTCGAAGACATAAGGGTAGCCCCAGCGATCGAGGTGCTGGCGCTGCCGTACGGTGAGCCGGTCCGGCGCGCGGCGAGCCAGTTCGGCCGCGTCGAGCGGCGCTCGAAAGCGCTCGAATTCTCGCACGGTCTCGTCGGCCAACGCGTGAAGGGCTGGCTCGCGCGCGCCGGGTACCAGCGCGAAAAAGCGTCCGATGCGTCGAAGCTCCAGTTGCGCGATCTCGGCCCGGCGGTGCCGACGGCAGAAGTCGGCGAGCGCCTCGTCGAGCTCATCCAGCGTCCGACCCTCGGCGAGCCGAAACGGCGGCTTCATCGTGGCGTGGAACCCGTAACGGGCGGGCTCTGCGACGAGCGGCGCGGGCTCGGGAGCGGGGCCGTCCGAGAAGGCATCGCGGCCGAGCCATGCGGCGGCAAGGCGGGTCAGAGGCGCGTCGCGCGGCGGCGTGAAGTAGATGGCTGCGCGCATCAGATGACGCGCTTTCGAAGGCTCTGCGAGATGATGTCCATGACCGTGACCGTTGCGACCACGATGATGAGGATGGCCGACGCCTGCGGATAATAGAAGCCGCGGATCGCCTCGAACAGCACCTGTCCGATCCCGCCGGCCCCGATTACGCCGAGCACGGTGGCCGCGCGCACGTTGGACTCGAGACGGTAGAGCGAGAACGAGATCCACAGCGGAAGAACCTGCGGGATAACGCCGTAGACGATCTCCTGCAGACGCGAGGCGCCGGTGGTGCGGATCGCCTCGACGGGCCGTGGATCGATCGCCTCGACGGCTTCCGAGAAGAGCTTGGCGAGAATGCCGGTCGTATGGATGAAGAGCGCCATGACGCCGGCGAACGGCCCGAGGCCGACGGCCACGACGAAGAGCACCGCGAAGACGACTTCGTGGATCGCACGGAAGAGGTCCATCAGACGCCGCGCGGGCTGATGCACCCACCACGGCGAGACGTTGGCGGCCGAAAGGATGCCGAAGGGGATCGACAGGAGGACGGACAGGAACGTTCCCCAGACCGCGATCTGCACCGTCACGATCATTTCCGAGAGGTAGTAGCGCCAGTCCGCGAAGTTCGGCGACAGAAAGCCCTTCGCGTATTCGGCCATGTTGGCGGAATCGGTGAAGAGGTAGGTCCAGCGCCCCATGTCGGCCGGGCCCCAACTCCAGACGAGAAGGAGCGCCAATCCCAGCCAGACGGCAAGGCTGCCGAGCGAGCGCTTCGGCGCGCCATCAGTTGCCGTGGCGGCCGCGGCCTCTACAGTGGGAGCGTTCGTCATCTCGGTGTCTCCTCGACGGACGGTTCACCGCCGCGCATCCGGCGCGGCGGTGGACGTTTCAAATCCGGCTTCAGCCCTGCGGCGCCGCGGCGAGCTTCGCCTCGTAGCCGGCCTTCTTGTCCTCCAGCTCCTTCAGCTTGGCAGCCTTGGCACCGGCGGAGAGCGAGGCGTCGCTGCGGGTCGCGGCCATCGCCTTCGACACTTCCATCACGCGGACCGGCAGGAGCTGGTCGTCGCTCGAGGCGCGGAACGGCGACCAGGTCAGACCGGCGAGCGTCTTCAGCTCTTCGGCCTTATCGCCCTTGGTGCGGTCGGTGCCGTAGTTCAGCACGAACGTGCGAAGCTTTTCCTTGGTCTCGGCGGAGAGGTCCTTCGACCAGACGAGCGGGTCGGACGAGATCAGCGGCGACTTCCAGATGATCTTGACCTTCTGGAAGGCGGCCGGCTGGTTCTTCTCGATCAGCGCGAGGTTCTCGGTGTTGTTGGTCGCGGCGTCGAGCTGGCCGTTGGCCACGCCCATCGCGTTGGTCTCGTGATTGGCGTTGGTCACCGTCTTGAAGCAGGACTTCGGGTCGATGTTCCGGGCGCCGAACACGAAGGTCATCGGCACGAGGTAGCCCGAGGTCGAGTTCGGATCGCCGAGGCCGAAGTTCAGCGTCTTGTCGCACTTGAGGAGGTCGTCGACGCTGTTCAGCGGGGAATCCTTCGGCGCAAGGATCAAGCCGTAGTAGCCGGGCTCGCCGCTGACCGGCACGGACTGGGCGAAGACTTCGCCCTTGGCGCGGTCTACCGCTTCCATCGCCGACTTGTTGCCGAACCAGCCCATCTGGACCTTGCCGAAGCGCATGCCCTCGATCACGCCGGCATAGTCGGTGGCGAAGAAGGGTTCGATCTCGAGACCGGTTTCCTTCTTCATGTCGTCGAGGAACGGCTGCCACTTCGTGCGCAGGTTCTGCTGCGACTCGGTCGAGATGATGCCGAAGTTGATGGTCTCGGCGATGGCCGAGCCAGCGAAAGTCGAGGCGAGCGCGAGCGCCGCCAGACCCTTGAGGATCGCGTTCATTGTCGTCTCCGATGGTTGGATGGGTTCAGGCGGCCTCGAAGGCTCCGAGCCGCTTGGTAACCGCCGGCTCGGGCCGGTGGTCGGGATGCGCTGCCGGGGCTTCCGGCAGGACGAATTCTTCCGAAGCTGCGCCGTAGAGCTCGGACAGGAAGGCGTTGGTCAGCGCCGAGGACGGACCGTCGAAAACGATCTGGCCGTCCCGCATGGCGATCGTGCGCGGGAAATAGCGGCGCGCGTACTCGACCTGATGAAGCGACACGAGGACCGTGATGCCGTCGGTGCGGTTAATGTCGGACAGGATGTCCATCACCCGGCGGGCCGATGCCGGATCGAGCGAAGCGATCGGCTCGTCGGCGATCAGGATGCGCGACTTCTGGACCAGTGTCCGGGCGATCGCCGCACGCTGCTGCTGGCCGCCGGAAAGCGTCGAGGCGCGCTGGCGCCAGACCTTCTCGATGCCGACGCGGGCGAGGGCGCTTCTGGCTTCCGACTTCTCGCTCGCGCTGAAGACGCCGAACGTGCCGCGCCAGCGCGGGATGCGCCCGAGCTTGCCGACGAGAACGTTGGTGAGGACCGACAGGCGCGAGACGAGGTTGAACTGCTGGAAGAGGATCGACACGTCGCGACGCATCGTGCGCGCGCCCGGCAGTCGGCGCCCACCCGCCTGTGTCGGCACGTTGAAGATCGAGACCCGGCTGTCCCCGCCGTCACCGAACTCCAGCCCGGCGATATGGCGGATCAGCGTCGACTTCCCGGACCCGGAGGCGCCGATCAGACAGACCATTTCCCCCGAACCGATGGAGAGGTCGATGCCCGAGAGGGCTTGCGTCGTTCCGAAGCGTTTCGACAGGCGAGACACGGAGATCGCGGTCATGGCGGTCGTCCTTCCGGTTTTCGCGGACAGTGTCAGGAAGCGATGCGGTTCGCGTGACGGGCCGATGAAGGTTCCGTGACGCCTTCGTAGCGGTCGAGAAAGGCACTCGCGTCGAGGGTGCGGAAGTCTTCGAGCGCCGCATGCAGCGTGTCGTGCGGCCAGTCCCACCAGCCGAGCGCGTCCATCCGCTCGCCGACGCCGGGACCGAACCGGTCTCGGATCGGACGGGACGGCACGCCGCCGACGATCGTGTACGGCGCGACGTCACGCGTCACTACGGCGCCGGAGCCCACCACTGCGCCGTTGCCGATCGTGATGCCCGGCAGCACGGTCACGCCATGGCCGATCCAGACGTCGTGACCGATATTCACGGTGTTCTCGCGCCGGGCCTCGAAGAAGTCCGCCTCGTCCTCGGCGCCTTCGAAATAGTCGCCGGCGCGGTAGGTGAAGTGGTGCAGCGTGGCGCGCCAGACCGGGTGGTTCGTCGCATTGATGCGCACCGAGGCCGCGATGTTGACGAACTTGCCGATGCGGGCGGCGAAGATCCGGCAGTCCTGCATGACGTAGGAATAGTCGCCGAGGACCGTCTCGGTCAGGACGGACCGCGCCTCGACCTCGGTGTATCGGCCGAAGGAGGTGGTCTCGGTCTCGGCCGTCGGATGGATATACGGCGTCCGCTCGCTGAGCTTGGGCATCACGCGGCCTTCCGGGCTGAAAAAGCTGAGACGTCGAGGATGCGGGTGGCGACGGCCGCGCGCACGGGCTCGTCGTGGAAGATGCCGAGGATGGCGACACCGTCGGCGAGCTTTTCGCGGATCATCGCCACCACGACATCACGGTTGGCGGCGTCGAGCGACGCGGTCGGTTCGTCGAGAAGCAGGATCGGGTGATCGGTCAGGAAACCGCGGGCGATATTCACGCGCTGCTTCTCGCCGCCGGAGAAGGTCGCGGGCGGCAGGTCGAAGAGTGCGTCGGGCAGATTTAATCGGCGCAGCATGGCGGCCGCACGCTGGCTCGCGGCCTCGCGCGGCACGCCGAGCCGAACCAAGGGGTCTGCCACGACCTCAAGAGCGGACGCGCGAGGCACCGCGCGCAGGAACTGGCTGACATAGCCGATCGAGCGCTCGCGAAGGCGCAGCACGGTACGCGGGTCCCCGGCGCCGAGATCTCGCATCTGCCCATCGACCGCGTCGCGGACGAGGATCGATCCGCGATCCACCGCGTAGTTGCCGTAGATCATGCGCAGGATCGAGCTCTTGCCGACGCCCGACGGACCGCCCAGCACGACGCATTCGCCGGGATGGAGCTCGAACCGGACGTTCTCGACGACGGGCAGCGTCAGCCCGCCGAGCAGGTGCATGGTGAAGGACTTGGCGACGCCCTCGACGGACAGGAGCGGAGCGGTCACGGTCAGGACTCCGGGATCGAGGCGACGAGAAGCTGGGTATACGGGTGGTGCGGATCGTCCAGCACCCGGTCGGTCAGGCCTTCCTCGACGACGCGGCCTTCCTTCATCACAATCATCCGCTGCGACAGGAGCCGCGCCACGGCGAGGTCGTGAGTCACGATGATGACGGACAGGCCAAGGTCGGCGACGAGGCCGCGCAAGAGATCGAGCACGCGCGCCTGAACCGACACGTCCAGCCCGCCAGTCGGCTCGTCCATGAAGACTAGGCGCGGGTGCGTGACGAGGTTGCGGGCGATCTGAAGACGCTGGCGCATGCCCCCGGAAAACTCGGTCGGCCGATCGTCGATGCGGCTTCCGGCGATCTCGACGCGTCCGAGCCAATCCTGCGCCGTCTCGCGCAACGTCCCATAGTGACGCTGGCCGACCGCCATCAATCGCTCGCCGACATTCGCCCCGGCGGAGACACGCATGCGCAGCCCGTCAGCGGGGTTCTGGTGTACGAAGCCCCAGTCGGTCCGCATCAGGAGCCGCCGTTCGGCTTCGGTGAGGGTCGCGAGGTTGCGGGTCACACCGTCCCGCATGGCATAGGAGACGCTGCCGGCGGTCGGCTCGAGGCGCGCGGAGATGCACGACAGGAGAGTGGTCTTGCCGGAGCCGGACTCGCCGACGATGGCGAGCACTTCGCCGGGCCAGAGATCGAACGAGACGCCGATGCAGCCGACGCGCGATCCGTAGCGCTTTTCAAGGTCGCGGACCTGGAGGAGAGGTGTTTCCATGGTCATTCCGCGGCCTCCCCGAGCGCGAGACCGGTTTCGCCGGCTTCGCGCTGCGTCTCGCAGTGATCGGTGTCAGAGCAGACGAACATGCGTCCGCCCCGGTCGTCGGTGAGGACCTCATCGAGATAGACGCCGGTCGAGCCGCACAGGGCGCACGGCGTGCGGAAACTCTGGACGCGGAACGGATGGTCCTCGAAGTCGAGGCTGACGACCTCGGTGTAGGGAGGCAGCGCGTAGATGCGCTTCTCGCGGCCCGCCCCGAAGAGCTGGAGTGCCGGCGAGCGGTTCATCTTCGGATTGTCGAACTTCGGGATCGGCGAGGGGTCCATGACGTAGCGACCCTCGATCTTCACCGGATAGGCGTAGGTGGTCGCAATATGGCCGTGCCGCGCGATGTCCTCGTAGAGCTTGACGTGCATCAGCCCGTATTCCTCGAGCGCGTGCATCGTCCGTGTTTCGGTCTCGCGCGGTTCGAGGAAGCGCAGGGGCTCGGGGATCGGCACCTGATAGACGAGGATCTGTCCGGCCCGGAGCGGCACCTCGGGGATGCGGTGGCGGGTCTGGATGATCGTGGCTTGCGCCGTCTTCGTCGTCGTGGCGACGCGCGCGACGGACTGGAAGAATGCCCGGATCGACACCGCGTTGGTCGTATCGTCGGCGCCCTGGTCGATGACCTTCAGAACGTCGTCCGGACCGATCACCGCTGCGGTGACCTGCACGCCGCCCGTCCCCCAGCCGTAGGGCATCGGCATCTCGCGACTGGCGAAAGGAACCTGATAGCCGGGGATCGCGATCCCCTTGAGGAGCGCGCGCCGGATCATGCGCTTGGTCGCCTCGTCGAGATAGGCGAAGTTGATTTCGGGAAGCTCGGTGCTCATTCGGCTGCCTCCTGACGGGCGTCGCGCTCGGCGTTGAGCTGACGCACGAGGTCGAGTTCGGCCTGGAAATCGACGTAGTGGGGCAGCTTGAGGTGCTCGACGAAGCCGGTCGCGGCGACGTTGTCGCAGTGCTCGAGCACGAACTCCTCGTCCTGCGCCGGGCTGCGCCGCTCCTCGCCGTACTCGTCCGCGCGCAGCGCGCGGTCGACGAGGCTCATCGCCATCGCCTTTCGCTCCGACTGCCCGAACACGAGGCCGTAGCCGCGCGAGAAGCGGGCAGGCTCGTCGGGACCACCGGTGAACTGTGCCACCATCTGACATTCCGTGACGCGAACGCGCCCGATGGTGATGGCGAAGCCGAGTTCGGGGAGCTCGACCTCGACTTCCACCAGCCCGATTCGGATTTCGCCGACGAAGGGATGGGTGCGCCCGTAGCCGCGCTGCGTCGAATACCCGAGCGCCAGGAGGAAACCCTCGTCGCCGCGCGCCAGCGCCTGCAGCCGCAGGTCGCGTCCGGCCGGAAAATCGAGCGGATCGCGCGTGATGTCGCCGGGCTCGCCGCCGGGTTCGCCATCGTCCTCCATCAGGCCTTCCGCGCCGAGGAGATCGGTCACGCGGGGCGCGACGGCGGTCGGTGCGGCGCGGCGCTCCGGCTCCGCGACGTCTTCGTCGCGCGCCATCGCCGGGTCGAGCAGACGGTGGGTGTAGTCGAAGGTCGGACCGAGAAGCTGGCCGCCGGGAAGGTCCTTGTAGGTCGCCGAAATGCGTCGCTCCAGCCGCATCGCGCCGGTGTCGAGCGGCTCGGCGGCGCGGAAGCGGGAAAGAGTTGTCCGGAACGCCCGCAGGAGGAAGATCGCCTCGATGAGGTCGCCCCGGGATTGGCGGATGGCTAGCGCCGCGAGGTCGGGATCGTAGAGCGAGCCTTCCGCCATTACGCGGTCGACACCGAGCGCAAGCTGCGACGCGATCTGCTCGATCGTCAGGGCCGGCACGCTCCGGTCTCCGCGGCGACGGTCGGCGAGCAGCCGGTGCGCCTTCTGGATGGCGGCTTCACCGCCTTTGACGGCTACGTACATCTCAAGCCTCCTCGACGCAGGTCGTGCGCGGGAGCACGAGGCAGTGCGCGCCGGCAGCCAGAACGAGGTCGTGCCCCCGGGGGAACAGTGCGCGATTGGCCGCGCGGGCGGCGATAAAGCCGGCGGGCAGGCCGAGTGGGGCGATGCGGCGCGTCGTCTCGATGCCGGGGCCGGACAAAGTCAGTGACGCTCCGCCTTCTAGCGCCTCGACCGGCAGGATCAGGGTCGCGGAGCGGTCGGGATAGACGTCGGTGCCGAGCGGATAGCGCTCCCACCGCTTGGGATCCGACATTGGCGACAGAACCGCGAACGCGGCATCGGCCGGATCGGCCAGCACGGCCGCGCCGGTCTGGAAGGCGATCCACGCCAAAGTTTCGGCAGCGTCGTCGGTTTCGAGGAAGACGGGCGCGTCCGCGTCGGCGAGCGTCGCCAGAAGCGTCGCGATCGCGGGCGACAGGGGGCTCGGCGCGGAAACGAAGCCGCCGAGGTCGATCGTCGTGCCGGGCTCCGCGAAGGCGCCCATGATCCGTCGGAACGCAGCCTGCGATCCGAGGACCGGATCGTTGAAGCCGCCGGAGACGGCGGTTGTGGAAAGCGCAGCGGACATGACGATCAATCCTCGCCTCGGGCGACGGTGAAGAAATCGACGCGGGTGGCTTCCGTCTCCTCGGCGCGGCGCTCCAGCGCCTCGGCATCGGCGGCGAGCGCCGGTGTCACGATCTCGGTCTCGATCCGGTCGCGCCAGGCATCGGTCTGCCAGAGGGCGTCGAGGTGAGCGGCAATGCGGGCAGTCTCGGTATCACGCCCGAGGATCATCGCGTGCCCAACCTCGCCGGTCGCGAGCCGCACCGTGGCGCGGCAGACGCTGGCCTCTCCGAGATTGAATGCCGCACCACCGCCGCCGGCGCGTCCGCGCAGCATGACGAGGCCGACCTCCGGCCCGCGAACAGGCAGGGCCGGCGGCACCTCCTTCGCGAAACCAGCAAAGCGATCCTTCAGGAAGCTTCGCGGTGCGAGCGCCAGCGCGTTTATGGCGCGCTTGCGGGCATCCTCAGTTCGCATGTGCGAGGGGGTGGCGGTTTGAGGCATCAAGTACGACCCGCTTCCAGTTGTCTATTTGTCTAGACTACCGATCTGAACGGGGAAGGTATAGCGCCTCGATGGTGACACCTCTATGACGGCGGCGCGCGGTCAAACGGAGCCCGACGGAATGAACGATGCGGACGAGGGGGTGACGCGCTGGCGACGCGTGGCGGACCGCATTCGCGCCAGCATCGCCGACGGTTCGGTCTCCAATCAACTTCCACCCGAAACGGAACTTGCCGAGCGGTATGCGGTCAACCGGCACACTGTTCGTCGGGCCATCCAGTCGCTGGCGGCCGAAGGGCTTCTTCGGTCGGAGCGGGGGCGCGGCACCTTCGTCAACGCATCTGCTCCGCGTCTTGCCTACCCGGTCGGCCTGCGAACGCGCTTCTCCGAGAACGTCACGGCGCAGGGTCAGCGGCCTGCCGGACGTCTGATCCGATCCGAAACGGTGCGCGCGGATCAGGCGCTGGCCGCCTTGCTGAACTGCCCGCTCGGCGCGGCGCTGGCCCGGCTCGACACGCTGTCCGTCGCCAGCGGCCTGCCGCTCTCGGTCTCGACCGGGTATTTCCCGGCGGATCGCTTTCCCAACATCGTGCGCGACTATGCCGAGACCGGATCGATCACCGAGGCTCTCAGGCGGCACGGATTGCCGGACTACCGTCGGCTTGAGACCCGAATCACGGCCGAGCGCGTGCATCCGGTGGATGCCGAGCATCTTGACCTGCCCCCCGACAGCATCGTCCTCGTCTCCAGCGCCGTCGACGTCGATGCCGAGGATCGCCCGGTGCAGGCGATGCGCTCGCGCTTTCCTGCCGACCGGATGGAACTCGTGTTCCGTCTCTGATCGTCAGCAGATTGCCGGAACTCGGCGTCGCTTGCGCGTTGCCCGTAGGCCGTCGCGCGCGAGCATGGACAGGGTTTCGGCCCCTCGCTAAAAGGCTGGCGCTGCGGCGTTCCTGCGCCGCGATCCTATCCAAGCCTTGAAGGTTTTCCATGAGCGGCGTGAACGAGATCCGGTCGACGTTCCTCCAGTACTTCGCGAAGAACGGGCACGAACCGGTCGCGTCCTCGCCGCTGGTCCCTCGCAACGATCCGACCCTGATGTTCACGAACGCCGGCATGGTGCAGTTCAAGAACGTCTTCACGGGTCTCGAGAAGCGCCCGTACACGCGCGCCACGACCGCCCAGAAGGTCGTGCGGGCTGGCGGCAAGCACAACGATCTCGACAATGTCGGCTACACCGCCCGGCACCACACCTTCTTCGAGATGCTCGGCAACTTCTCCTTCGGCGACTATTTCAAGGAGGAGGCGATCAGCCTCGCCTGGAATCTCGTCACCAAGGAGTTCGCGCTCGACAAGTCGCGCCTCCTCGTCACCGTCTATTCCGAGGACGACGAGGCGGCGAAGCTGTGGAAGTCGATCGCCGGCTTCTCCGATGATCGCATCATCCGCATTCCGACCTCCGACAACTTCTGGACCATGGGCGAGACCGGGCCCTGCGGCCCCTGCTCGGAAATCTTCTACGACCAGGGCGAGAGCGTCTGGGGCGGACCGCCGGGCTCGGCGGAGGAGGACGGCGACCGCTTCCTCGAGTTCTGGAACCTCGTCTTCATGCAGTTCGAGCAGGTCTCGCCGGGCGAGCGCCTGAACCTGCCGAGGCCGTCGATCGACACCGGCATGGGCCTCGAGCGCATGGCCGCGATCCTCCAGGGCGTCACCTCGAACTACGAGACCGACCTCTTCCGTCGACTGATCGCAGCGGTCGAGGAAGCCATCGGGTCGCGCGCCGAAGGCGATGCGCTCGCCTCGCATCGCGTCATTGCCGACCATCTGCGCGCCACGGCCTTCCTGATCGCCGACGGCGTGTTGCCGTCGAACGAGGGTCGCGGCTATGTCCTGCGTCGCATCATGCGCCGCGCCATGCGCCACGCGAAGCTGCTCGGCGCGCGCGAGCCGGTGATCTACAAGGTCCTGCCGACATTGGTGGCCGAGATGGGCCGCGCCTATCCGGAACTCACCCGCGCCGAGGCCCTCATCTCCGAGACGCTGAAGCTCGAGGAGAAGCGTTTCCTCGTCACCCTCGACCGCGGCCTGTCGCTGCTGAACGACGCGTCGGGCTCGCTGGGCCAGGGCGACATGCTCGACGGCGAGACGGCCTTCAAGCTCTACGACACCTATGGCTTCCCGCTCGACCTGACGCAGGACGCGCTGCGCGCTCGCGGCGTCGGCGTCGATCTCGACGCCTTCAACTCCGCCATGCAGCGCCAGAAGGCCGAGGCGCGGGCCAGCTGGGCCGGCTCCGGCGAAGCCGCGGCGGAAACGATCTGGTTCTCGATCCGCGAGCGCGAGGGCGCCACCGAGTTCCTTGGCTACGACACCGAGACCGCCGAAGCCCAGGTCCGCGCGATCGTGCAAGGCGGCAAGGAAGTCGAGAGCGCTGCGGCAGGCGAGGAGGTTGCGGTCGTCCTCAATCAGACGCCGTTCTACGCCGAGTCCGGCGGTCAGGTCGGCGACACCGGCTTTATGAAGGGCGAGGGCGTTCGCTTCGCGGTGACCGACACCCAGAAGGTGGCCGACGGCCTCTTCATCCATCGCGGCAAGGTCGTCGAGGGCACGCTGAAGGTCGGTGCACCGCTGGGGCTCGTCGTCGATCACGAGCGCCGCACCCGTATCCGCGCCAATCATTCGGCGACTCATCTGCTGCACGAAGGCCTGCGCGAAGTGCTCGGCACGCACGTCGCACAGAAGGGCTCGATGGTCTCGCCCGACCGCCTTCGATTCGACTTCTCGCATCCCAAGCCCGTCGAAGCGGACGAACTCGCTCGTATCGAGGCGCTCGCCAACGACGTGATCCGTGAGAACACGCCGGTCGAGACACGGCTGATGGCGGTCGACGACGCGATCGCGCTGGGCGCGATGGCGCTGTTCGGCGAGAAGTACGGCGACGAGGTCCGCGTCGTGTCCATGGGTGGGGCCAAGGACGGCAGCACGAAGGCGGCCTACTCGATCGAGCTCTGCGGCGGCACCCATGCACGGGCGACGGGCGACATCGGCCTCGTCCATGTCGTCTCCGAGAGCGCGGTGGGCGCCGGCGTGCGCCGCGTCGAAGCGCTGACTGGCGCGGCGGCGCGAGATTACTTCCTGGAGCAGGATGCGCGCGTCCGCCGGATCGCCGCCTCGCTGAAGGTTGGCCCAGCCGAGATCGCAGATCGCATCGACTTGCTGGTCGAGGAGCGTCGGCGCCTGGAGCGCGAACTGACCGAGGCGAAGAAGAAGCTGGCGCTGGCCGGCGACGGTTCGTCGTCGTCGTCCGCCCCGAAGGACATCGGCGGCATCTCGTTCATTGGACGCGTGCTGGACGGTATCGCCGCAAAGGACCTGAAGGGGATGGTGGACGATGCGAAGGCCGCCCTCGGCTCCGGCGTCGTCGCCTTCGTGAGCGTCACGGACGGCAAGGCGAGCGTCGTCGTCGGTGTCACGGCCGATCTCACCGAGCGCGTCAGCGCAGTCGATCTGGTCCGTGCCGCTTCGGAGGCGATGGGAGGCAAGGGCGGCGGCGGCCGTCCTGACATGGCGCAGGCCGGAGGTCCGGATGCGGACAAGGCCGACGAGGCGATCGCGGCCATTGAAGCCAGGCTTGCAGCCTGACCGGCGACCCGCCGGCCAACATCTCGAACAAAAAGGGCGCCTCTCGGCGCCCTTTTCATTTTCGTCAGCCGTTGTAGCTCGGGAACGAAGCGATCTCGGCGGCCGAGGTCGTCAGCGTCAGACGGTTGCCGTCCGGTGAGAAGCGGTCGATCGGGATTACCTTGGAGCCGGTGAAGCCGGTGGTCGTGCCCTTGAAGTCGACCACAAGGGCAACAGGGGTGTTGGCATCCGTGCCCAGAACCGCCTCGACTTCGCCAAGCTCGACGCCGTCACCGCTCTTCAGCACCTTGGCGCCTTCGACAGCGTCGACCGACTTGTTCCAAGGCGTGAGCATGACGTTCTCGTTCACCTCGACGGCGGCCTGCTGGGCCTGAACGGCGGCGCCGGAGAGAAGGAGAACGCTGGTGGCGGCGAGAATCATGCGATGCATTTGATGCACTCCTTGATGATGGATGCACGCCTAACGACAGCATTTCGAATGCGGTTCCGCGATTTTATCGCGTTCGATGGGAGCGGAGTTTGCTTCTTCGAGTTTTTGTCACAGTTTGGTCACGACGTCGGCGCGGGCGCGTGAAAGCGATGTCCTCATCCTCAGGGAGGTTGGGAAGGTCCACCGTCAATCATCTGCCAGACCGCCCGATTTTTGCCGGAGGTTCGCCCCGTTTTCTAAGGTCGATTTTTTCGCTAAGCGGGGCAGTCTGATGGTCTTCTGGATTGCCGACAGAAACCGATCTTCAAGAGATTCGTCTAAGCGAGGCCGTAGACCGCTCGCTGGCGCATGAAAAAAGCCAGCGCGTTAGACGCGCCGGCTCCATTCAGAAAGTCATTCGGCCGCTCAGGCCATCGCCTTGCGCAGGTTCTCGTCGATCTTGTCGAGAAAGCCGGTGGTCGAGAGCCAAGGCTGATCCGGACCGATGAGGAGAGCGAGATCCTTGGTCATGTGGCCGGCCTCGACCGTGTCGATGCAGACCTTCTCCAGCGTGTCGGCGAAGCGCTTCAACTCGGCGTTGTCGTCGAGCTTGGCGCGATGCGCGAGGCCGCGCGTCCAGGCGAAGATCGAAGCGATCGAATTGGTCGACGTCTCCTGACCCTTCTGGTGCTGGCGGTAGTGGCGCGTCACCGTGCCGTGCGCGGCTTCCGCCTCGACCGTCTTGCCGTCCGGCGTCATCAGCACCGAGGTCATCAGGCCGAGCGAGCCGAAGCCCTGCGCCACGATGTCGGACTGGACGTCTCCGTCGTAGTTCTTGCACGCCCAGACGTAGCCGCCCGACCACTTCAGCGCGGAGGCGACCATGTCGTCGATGAGGCGGTGCTCGTAGGTCAGCTTGCGGCTTTCGAACTCAGCCTTGAACTCGGCGTCGAAGACCTCCTGGAAGATGTCCTTGAAGCGGCCGTCATAGGCCTTGAGGATCGTGTTCTTGGTCGAAAGGTACACGGGGTAGCCGCGCAGCAGGCCGTAGTTGAACGAGGCGCGGGCGAACTCGCGGATGGAATCGTCGAGGTTGTACATTGCCATCGCGACGCCGGCAGAGGGTGCCTGATAGACCTCGTGCTCGATCGTCTGGCCGTCCTCGCCGACGAACTTGATCGACAGCGTGCCCTTGCCGGGGAACTTGAAGTCGGTCGCGCGGTACTGGTCGCCGAAGGCGTGGCGGCCGACGATGATCGGCTGCGTCCAGCCCGGCACGAGGCGCGGCACGTTCTTCATGATGATCGGCTCGCGGAAGATCACGCCGCCAAGGATGTTGCGGATCGTGCCGTTGGGCGACTTCCACATCTTCTTCAGCTTGAACTCCTCGACGCGCTGCTCGTCGGGGGTGATCGTGGCGCACTTCACGCCGACGCCGTGCTTCTTGATCGCGTTGGCGGAGTCAATCGTCACCTGGTCGCCGGTCGCATCGCGGTTCTCGACCGACAGGTCGTAGTACTCGAGGTCGATGTCGAGGTAGGGGTGGATCAGCTTGTCCTTGATGTACTGCCAGATGATCCGGGTCATCTCGTCGCCGTCGAGCTCCACGACCGGATTCTGGACCTTGATCTTCGCCATCGCTGTCTTCCCCTTACGACGCGCCCGGCCGGAGGGGACGGGCGCTTTCGAACGATGGGGGCTGGTGCGCCCCCGGCACGGTGCTCGGGCCTATAGCATCGCCCCCCTGCCGCGCAAAGCCGCGCCGGCCTTTGCGCCGCCCGCTTCGTTCGGATAATCGTGCCGGCCAACACGGATCAGCGAGGACGGGCGCACTTGGCCGGCACCAACAGAAGCGACGAGAACCGGACCGGCGGACCGGCGATCATCCTCGTCGAACCCCAGCTCGGCGAGAACATCGGCATGGTGGCGCGCGCGATGGCCAATTTCGGCCTGGACGATCTGCGCCTCGTCAACCCGCGCGACGGTTGGCCGAACGAGAAAGCGAGGGCGAGCGCCTCGCGCGCCGACCACGTGATTGACGCGGTGCAGCTGTTCGATACCGTCGAGGCCGCCGCGGCCGACCTCGCCTACCTCCTCGCCACCACCGCCCGTCCGCGCTACTCGATCAAGCCGGTTCGCGGGCCGGAGGAGGCCGGCGGCGAACTGCGCGCGCGGATCACGGCCGGGCAGGGCGCGGGTATCCTCTTCGGGCGCGAGCGCTTCGGTCTCTCCAACGAGGAGGTCGATCTTGCCGACGAGATCGTGACCTTCCCGGTCAACCCGGCCTTCGCCTCGCTGAACATCGCGCAGGCTGTACTTCTGATGAGCTACGAGTGGATGAAGTCCGGTCTCGGCGAGGGTGCCGCGCCGCGCTTTCAGGCGCCCAATGTCGTGCCCGCCGCCAAGGAAGACCTCTACCGCCTCTTCGACCATCTGGAGGGCGCGCTCGACACGACAAACTTCTTCTTCCCGCCGGAGAAGCGGGAATCGATGGTCCACAATCTGCGGATCATGCTGACGCGGGCCGGGTTCTCGGATGCCGAGGTGCGGATGCTGCGCGGCGTGCTGCGCGCTTTCGAATACCGAATCGAGAAGGATCAGCCGTGAACGACAAGCCGGTCCTTCTCTTCGATTCCGGGATCGGCGGGCTGACGGTGCTGCGCGAGGCGCGCGTCCTGATGCCCGAGCGTCGCTTCATCTACGTCGCCGACGACGCGGCCTTTCCCTACGGCGACTGGGAAGAGGAGGCCCTGCGGTCCCGTATCGTCGGCCTGTTCGGCGATCTTCTCGCCGAGCACGACCCGGCGCTTTGCATGATCCCCTGCAACACGGCCTCGACGCTGGTGCTGGGCGACCTTCGGGCGGCCTTCCCGCACATGCAGTTCGTCGGCACCGTGCCGGCGATCAAGCCGGCGGCCGAACGCACGCAGTCCGGGCTCGTCTCGGTCCTGGCGACGCCCGGTACCGTGGAGCGCCAGTACACGCGCGATCTCATCACGCAATGGGCCACGAAGTGCGAGGTCAATCTCGTCGGCAGCGTACGGCTTGCCGCGCTGGCGGAAACCTACATGCGGCACGGCTTCGTCGAGGAGGAGGCTGTCGCGGCCGAGATCGCGCCGTGCTTCGTGGAGCGCGCTGGTCGGCGCACCGACATCGTGGTGCTCGCCTGCACGCATTATCCGTTCCTCGCCAACCGCATGCGCAAGACGGCGCCATGGCCGGTGGACTGGCTCGATCCGGCCGAGGCGATCGCACGTCGTGCCCTGTCGCTTCTTCCCGCACCGTCGGGCAACGTTCCGACCGGTCCCGACCGGGCCTTCTTTACCCAAGGCCTGCCGGACGCGGCGACGCGCTCGCTGATCCGGGGCTTCGGGCTCGCGGCCTGAGCGTATCAGCCGCGGCGAAGCGTGATGTCGGAGGTCCGGCGGGGTGTCCCGTCGACATCGTCGGTGACCACCAGCGAGAACGTGCCGCCGCCGGTGTTTCGGATGGTCATCGTCGCGGTCCGGTCGCCGTGAACGGTCACCGGATAGGTCAGGGTGAACGTTAGCGTGTCGCCTTGCAGGCGACCGTTGGTCAGGCGGGAGATGCCCTTCGTCGATCCCGTGTAGGATCCGGCGAAGCGTCCGCTGGCCGGATCGAAGCGGATGTCGGCGCCGATCTCGCGACGCACGATAACGGCGGCCCGGCAGGTCCCAGCGATCCGCAGCCGGTTTTCCGAGACCTGTGATCCCTCCACCCGGCAGGTGACGCGACGCGGCGAGGTATCTTGCTCCCGCTGGACGCTTCCGGTTCCTCGGAACGATCCGTCGAACCGTTCGAGAAAACCCGGATCGGCGGCAGCAGCGGTCGGAAAGGCCAACGTAGCGATGGCGAGGAGGTGAGCGATCCGCATCGAGTATCTCCGTCTAGCGCGCGTGAATGTGATCTTCGTATCGAACGCGGGAGGCTCGCGAACGGAACGGTTGCAGCGCATCATCGTTCGTTAGGCGGACGCGAAACCAACGGACCGATCCATGGACCTCATCAAGATCATCTTCGCCATCCTGCTACCGCCGCTCGGCGTCTTCATGGAGGTCGGCCTCGGCAAGCACTTCTGGATCAACATCATCCTGACCCTTCTCGGCTACATTCCGGGTATCGTGCACGCGATCTGGGTGATCGCCCGCAGGTGACCGTCACGGCTTGACTTATCTTCGCCCGGCCAATAGGGACTGCGCATCGGCGGATCGAAAGGTCCGCCGGTTTCATTTTTACGTGTCCCGTGGACTCACCGTGCGCTTCGTTCGGTAGTCCTGTCGGTCCCGCCCTAAAAGGCAGGACAAAGGAGGGCGCGTTTCCTGGCGTTGCGGATGGTCCGTGCGCCTCATCCTTTGGGAAATGCGATGTCAAAGCGCGAGTCTTCCAAGTACAAAATCGATCGCCGCATGGGCGAGAACATCTGGGGACGTCCGAAGTCCCCGGTGAACCGCCGCCAGTACGGCCCGGGCCAGCACGGCCAGCGCCGCAAGGGCAAGATGTCCGACTTCGGCACGCAGCTCCGTGCGAAGCAGAAGCTCAAGGGCTACTACGGCGACATCTCCGAGAAGCAGTTCCGCAAGACCTACGAGGAAGCCGCCCGTCGTCGTGGCGACACCTCGGAGAATCTGGTCGGCCTGCTCGAGTCGCGCCTCGACGCGATCGTCTACCGCGCGAAGTTCGTGCCGACGATCTGGGCCGCCCGCCAGTTCGTCAACCACGGCCACGTCAACGTCAACGGCGTGCGCACCAACATCGGTTCGTACCGCTGCAAGGCCGGCGACGTGATCGAGGTTCGCCAGAAGTCGAAGCAGCTGACCGTCCTTATCGAGGCGACCCAGCTCGCCGAGCGCGACGTGCCGGACTACATCGAGGCGGATCACTCCAAGATGGTCGCGACCTTCCAGCGCGTTCCGGGCCTCGGCGATGTGCCGTACCCGGTCGTGATGGAGCCGAACCTGGTCGTCGAGTTCTACTCGCGCTGATCGGTTCGTCGAAAGCTATCGAATGCGAAGGCCGCCTCCGGGCGGCCTTTTGTTTTGGGGCCGCCCTTGTTAATCGAGGCTCGAAGCGAGGACATGGCCCGATGCTGGACGACGTTCCGAACCAGCCCAACAACGAGACGGCTGACGAAGCCGACACCGGTGGTGCGCATCCGCTGTTTCGGAATACGCCCGACGCGGTCTCCTTCAAGAAGCTGCGCAAGCGCCTGCTGCGCGACATGCGCGAGACGATCGAGGCCCATGCCATGGCGCGGCCCGGCGCACGCTGGCTGGTCGCGATCTCTGGCGGCAAGGACTCCTATTCGCTCCTCGCCCTGCTGCTCGACCTGAAATGGCGGGGCCTCCTGCCGGTCGAGCTTCTCGCCTGCAACCTCGACCAGGGCCAGCCGAATTTTCCGAAGCACGTCCTGCCGGACTGGCTCACCGCAAACGGCATCGCTCATCGCATCGAGTATCGCGACACCTACTCGATCGTGAAGGAAAAGGTGCCGACGGGCGGGACCTACTGTTCGCTCTGCTCGCGCCTGCGCAGGGGCAACCTATATCGCATCGCGCGGGAGGAAGGCTGCGAGGCGCTGGTGCTCGGGCATCATCGCGACGATAGTCTCGAGACCTTCTTCCTCAACATGTTCCATGGCGGCAAGCTCTCCGCCATGCCGGCCAAACTTCTGAACGACGAGGGAGACCTCCTCGTCCTGCGCCCCCTGATCCGCTCGGCCGAAGACGACCTCGCCCGCTTCGCGAGCGCCATGCGCTTTCCCATCATTCCCTGCGACCTCTGCGGCAGCCAGGACGGGCTGCAGCGCAACGCTATGAAGGCGTTCCTGTCGGACATGGAAGCGCGCTTTCCCGGCCGCCGCGAGACGATCGGCCGGGCGCTCGCCAACGTGCGTCCGAGCCATCTCCTCGACTCCACGCTCTTCGACTTCGCCAACCTCCAGCCCCGAACGGACGAGACACCGTGACCTTCGACATCGACACGCTCGCCACCATCCTGCGCGACGCCGCCAAGGCGGAAGTCATGCCGCGCTTCCGGCGCCTGGACGAGGGGGACATCCGCGAGAAGACGTCCGCGATCGACCTCGTGACAGAAGCCGACGAGAGCGCCGAGCGCTTCATCAAGGCGGCCTGTAGCGGCGCCTTTCCCGACGCGCTGTTCGTGGGGGAGGAGAGCGTCGCGGCCGATCCGGCGCTCCTGCGGAAGATCGGCGACGCGGACTTGTCCATCATCGTCGACCCGATCGACGGCACGGCCAATTTCGCGATGGGCGTGCCGCTGTTCGGCGTCATGGCTGCGGTCGTCTCGAAGGGCCAGACGATCGGCGGTATCATCTACGATCCGCTCGGCGACGACTTCATGATCGCCGAGCGCGGTGCCGGATCGTTCCTCGTTCGCCCGAACGGTGAGCGCCAGCGCCTGCAGGTCGCAGCACCCGCTCCGGTCGAGGAACTGTTCGGCGTGGCCTCATCGAGCTTCCTGCCGCGAGAAGAGCGCCGCCAGCTCCTGCAGCGCATGGCCGAGATCCGGGTCTTCGCGAACTACCGCACGGCCGCCCACGAGTACCGCCTCGCGGCGTCCGGCCACGTCCACTTCCAGTTCTATCTGAAGCTCATGCCGTGGGATCACCTCGCCGGGTCGCTGCTGATCGAGGAAGCCGGCGGCTACGTGCGCAAACTCGACGGCTCGCCCTACCTGCCGACCGACGTCGACGGTGGCCTTCTGACCGCCCCGGACGCGGCGACCTGGAAGGCGGTGCGCGAGCTCGTCGGCCCCGAGATCACCGCCTGAACCGTTTGGCGGCGGCCTACTCGGCCGCCGCCGGCTCCACGACCCGCGGGCCGCCATCACGCGGGCTCGGCCGCTCGTTGAAGAGCTTTCCGTTCTCCGCGATCAGCGCGCAGCCGAAGGCTCCGAGCGACAGGACGACGTAGCCGATCAAAAGCGGGATCAGCGTTCCGTCGTACATATAGCCGACGATCCCGCCGAGCACGCCGCCGCCGAAGGTCTGCATGAAACCGAGTACGGACGAGGCCGTGCCGGCCACGTGGCCGAGAGGATCCATCGCCAGCGCGTTGAAGTTCGTGCCGATGAAGCCGAACATGCAGAGCGAGAGGATCGTCATCGGCAGATAGACGGAGAAGGGCGGCACGCCGCCGTTCAGAAGCGCGATCACGAGGTGCAGGACGTTCAGCGCCAGGAACACGCACATCGCGCCGTGTGACAGATGCCGCATGCCGAACCGCTCGACGAGGCGCGAGTTCCAGAACGACGCGAAGGCCATGAAGATTGCGCCGGCCGAGAAGTAGAGCGTGAACTCGGGACCCATGCCGTAGATCGAGACGTAGATCTGTTCCGCCTGGTTGATGAAGGCGAAGAGGACGCCGAAGGTCAGCGCGGTGGAGAGCGTGTAGGCGAAGGCCGTGCGGTTGGTTACGACGACCCGGAACGCCTGCCCGACGCGCGCGATTGTCAACGGCAAGCGGTCCTCGGGATGCTGCGTCTCGGGCAGGCGGAAGTAGGTCCAGAGCGTCACGAACGCGCCGAACGCCGCGACCGCGATGAAGATCTCATGCCAGTCCCCCACAAAGAGGACGAGCTGGCCGAGGTTCGGCGCGATCACCGGGATCGCCATGAAAATCATCATCACGAGAGACATGACGCTTGCCATGCGCGCGCCGCCGAAGCAGTCGCGCACCACCGACACCGCGATGACGCGCGTTGCGGCCGCGCCGATGCCCTGGATCGCACGCAGCGCCAGCAGCATCGCGAAACTCGTCGAGAAGATCGCGGTGACCGACGCGAGGACGTAGACGCACAGCCCGAAGAGCAGGACCGGCCGTCGCCCGAAGCGATCCGACAGCGTGCCGTAGAAGATCTGCGAGATGCCGAAGCCCATCACATAGGATGTGATGACGAACTGCGCGTGGTTCGGGTTCGCGAGTTCCAGCGTCTGCGTGATGTTGGTGAGCGCCGGAATGAAGATGTCGATGGCCGCCGCGTTCAGCGCCATGATGCAGGCGATCAGGGTCACGAGTTCCCAATAGGGGATCCCGCGCACGGTCTTAGGCGCGCTCGACATGAGGTCCGGTCTTTCGTTGGTCGCGTTCGTTCTAAGCCGACCGGTACAAAAAGCAAGGTCGACTGACGAACGCTGCGGCAGGTCCGCAAACGAAAAAGGCCCGCTCGGGTGAGCGGGCCCTGTCACAGTCAGAAGTTGGCGGTCACGACGCCGTTGCCGGGGCGTTCAGGGCAATGCCTTTGTCGCCCATGAAATCCTGCAATTCGCCCGCCTGGAACATCTCGCGGAGAATGTCGCAGCCGCCGACGAACTCGCCCTTTACGTAGACCTGCGGAATGGTCGGCCAGCCGCCGTATTCCTTGATACCGTTGCGAAGCTCGTCGGAGCTCAGGACATTGACGCCCTTGTAGGGCACGCCGAGGTAGTTGAGGATCTGGACGACCTGACCGGAAAAGCCGCACTGCGGGAAGTCCGGCGTGCCCTTCATGAAGACGATCACGTCGTTCGTCTTCACCTCGTTGTCGATCCAGTCGATGATGCCGGCCATGGCCAAATCCCGTGATGTCGAGCCCGCCGATGGACGGGCAATGGTGCGTTCCCGATCACATACGATGTCCAGGTCGCGCTTTAAAGGTCACCTGCGACGGTCGCTACTTCGGAGGGCTCGTCTGCAGCGCAAGAGCATGGAGGACGCCGCCCATGTTTCCCTGCAGCGCCCTGTAGACCATCTGGTGCTGCTGGACGCGCGACTTGCCGCGAAACGATTCCGCCACGACCTCGGCAGCGTAATGGTCACCGTCGCCCGCAAGGTCGCGGATCGTGACCGTCGCGTCCGGAATGGCGTCCTTGATCATCGCCTCGATGTCGTGCGCGTTCATGGGCATGCGGTAATCTCCTGCCGGCGACGACGATCGGAAGGCGTTGTCGCAACGCCGAGGATAGGGCGAAGGCCGGGTCTGATCAATCGAACCCGGCCGCTCGTGTCAGGCCGCAGCAGCTTCCACGGGGAGGGTGCCCGACATGAAGTTGGGGAACCAGCTCTCGTGCGCCACCGTGAGGTCGGAGACCGCGACCGACAGGACGCCGTCTACCTCGAGCGACGTGCCTCCGATGGTTCCGAGGCGACGATGGGGCAGGGAACCCAACTCGGCTGCAACAGCCTCCGCCGCTTCAGCCGGTACGGCGACGACGTAGCGCGCCTGATCCTCGCCGAAGAGCAGCGCATGACGCGCGCCCTCGCCGACGGAGACCTTGACGCCGATGTTCGACGCGATGGCCATTTCGGCGAGCGCAACCGCAAGGCCGCCGTCGGAGAGATCGTGGCAGGCGCTGACACGTCCCGAGCGGATGAGGGCGCGGACCGCATCGCCGTGACGCCGCTCTGCCTCGAGATCGACTACCGGCGCGCCACCCTCCTCGCGACCTGCGATCTCGCGCAGGAAGATGGAGGAGCCGAGATGCGTCCCATCCTGTCCGACGAGGAAGAGGACGTCGCCATCCTTCCAGCCGCCGATGGTCGCGGTCTTGGTGCGGTCGTCGATCAGGCCGACGCCGCCGATCGTGGGCGTTGGCAAAATCGCCTGGCCCAGCGTCTCGTTGTAGAGCGAGACGTTGCCCGACACGATCGGGAAGCCGAGCGCTTCGCAAGCCGCGCCGATGCCCTGGATCGCCTTCACGAGCTGGCCCATGATCTCAGGCTTCTCGGGATTGCCGAAGTTGAGATTGTCGGTCGCCGCCAAGGGCTCGGCGCCGACGGCCGTGAGGTTGCGCCAGCACTCGGCAACGGCCTGCGCGCCGCCCTGGTAGGGATCGGCCTCGCAATAGCGCGGCGTCACGTCGGACGAGAAGGCAAGCGCCTTCGTCGGGTGACCGTCGACCCGCACGACGCCGGCATCACCGCCGGGACGCTGCATCGAATTGCCCTGAATCAGCGTGTCGTACTGCTCGAAGACCCAGCGGCGCGAAGCGATGTCGGGCGAACCCATGATCTGGAGAAGCGCGGCACCATAGTCCTTCGGCTCGGACACATCGGATGCCGAGACCGGCGCGGCCGGCTTCGGCTCGACCCATGGGCGGTCGTATTCCGGGGCCTCGTCCCCGAGTTCCTTGATCGGGAGGTTGGCAACCTCCTTGCCGTCGAACAGGATGCGGAAGCGCAGGTCGTCGGTGGTCTTGCCGACGACCGCGAAGTCTAGGCCCCATTTCACGAAGATGGCCTCGGCCTCCTCGTGCTTCTCCGGACGCAGCACCATGAGCATGCGCTCCTGGCTTTCCGACAGCATCATCTCGTAAGGCGTCATGCGCGCCTCGCGCACCGGCACCTTGTTGAGGTCGAGTTCGATGCCGAGGTCGCCCTTGGCACCCATCTCGACGGCGGAGCAGGTCAGGCCCGCCGCGCCCATGTCCTGGATCGCGATGACGGCGCCGGTCTGCATGAGTTCGAGGCAGGCTTCCAGCAAGCATTTCTCGGTGAACGGGTCGCCCACCTGAACGGTCGGGCGCTTTTCCTCGATCGTGTCGTCGAACTCCGCCGAGGCCATCGTCGCGCCGCCAACGCCGTCACGACCGGTCTTCGCGCCCAGATAGACCACCGGCAGACCGACGCCCTCGGCCTTGGACAGGAAGATCGCGTTGGACTTCGCGAGGCCCGCAGCGAACGCATTGACGAGGCAGTTGCCGTTGTAGCGCGGGTGGAAGTTCACCTCGCCACCGACCGTCGGCACGCCGAAGGAATTGCCGTAGCCGCCGACGCCCGCGACGACGCCCGATACGAGGTGTCGCGTCTTCGGGTGGTCCGGCGCGCCGAAGCGAAGCGCGTTCATCGCGGCGATCGGCCGGGCGCCCATGGTGAAGACGTCGCGCAGAATGCCCCCGACGCCCGTCGCTGCGCCCTGATACGGCTCGATGTAGGAGGGGTGGTTGTGGCTCTCCATCTTGAAGACAACGCAGTCGCCGTCGCCGATATCGACGACGCCGGCGTTCTCGCCCGGTCCCTGAATGACCCGCTCGCCCTTCGTCGGCAGCGTGCGCAGCCAGCGCTTCGACGACTTGTAGGAGCAGTGCTCGTTCCACATCGCCGAGAAGATGCCGAGCTCGGTGATCGTCGGCTCCCGCCCGATCAGGTCGAGAGTCCGCTGGTACTCGTCCGGCTTGAGGCCGTGGCCGGCGATGAGCTCCGGGGTGATCTGGATGTCGGCCATGGAGACTCCGAAACCGTCTTCAGGAATGGCGAATAGCCTTCGCCGCCTATCGGGCGGGAAAGCTGCGTGTCATCTGGCCGGTACCCAATCCGACCGGTTGCGGCAAGGGCCGACATCGGCACTGGCGCGCAGGATCGTCGCGTCGTCCTCGACCTGGCTGACCGCGCCTTCGATCCGGCGCTGCAGGATCAGCAGCGTGTGGTCGAGGCGACCGTCCCGCATCGGCGCGCGCAGGCAGATGGCGTAGCCGGACGCCGCAACGCCTGTCACGAAGCCGCGTGTCCGCTCGAACGGCTGGCGGCGGTAGATGGCCGACCCTGTTTCGCGGATGTAGCGAATTTCCGCAGCGTTCGGGGCGGGACCTGAAGTCTCGGCGAAGGGCGCTGCATCGGTGCGACAACCGCCGAGAACGGTCGACGCCAGGACGAGCAGGCCGAAGCCCACGGTCCGGAAGGCGGCCAGCGGTTCAGGCATTGCAGGCGGTCGAGCCTGCACGCCAGCGGGCGAGGTCGCCTTCCAGTCGTGTGCGCAGCGAAGTATCGAGAAGCGGCCCGTAGGTCTCGACCTCGGTCGATCCCGCCGCGCCTTCGACCACAAGCAGCGGACGGGCCTCGAGACGGCCGCGCGGCACGAGAAGGAAGCGCGGACGTCCGGAGAAGGACGAGAGCTCCGGGGCGATGCTGTAGCTCGCGAAGGCCGGGTCTTTCGACTTGAACCAGCAGCGGTTGGCGGTCAGCGTCAGCCGCTCCATCCGATCGAGGCCGGTATCCGCACGTCGCGGCGCCGGCTTCTCGGGCGCCGGAGCGCGGGACGCACACCCCGCCGCGATCAAAAGCGCAGTTAGAGCGAGGCTCAGAGTCGAGACGCGCGCGACGTTCAAGCCGCGAGGCCCCGTCCGAGAAGCCCAAGCGCCCCTTCGAACAACGGTCGCCCATCGCTGCCCCCGTGCTCGGGCTCGATCAGGTTTTCCGGGTGGGGCATCATGCCGAGGACGTTGCCACGATCGTTGACGATACCGGCGATGTCGTTGATGGCGCCGTTCGGGTTGGTGCCTTCCGCATAGCGGAACACGACCTGACCTTCGCCCTCGACGCGATCGAGCGTCGAAGCATCGGCGAAGTAGTTGCCGTCGTGATGGGCGACCGGGCAGCGGATGACCTGATCTTGTGCATAGCCAGCGGTGAAGCGCGTGCCAGCGTTCGTTACCTTGAGCTTCACCTCGCGGCACACGAACTTCAAGGTCGTGTTGCGCATCAGCGCGCCCGGAAGCAGCCCTGCCTCGCAGAGGATCTGAAACCCGTTGCAAACGCCGAGTACGGGCACGCCCGCCGACGCCTTCTCGGCCACCGCCCTCATCACCGGCGAGCGCGCGGCGATGGCGCCGCAGCGCAGATAATCGCCATACGAGAACCCGCCGGGAACGACGATCAGATCGACGTCGGGAATGACGGTCTCGGTCTGCCAGACGGTGACGGGCGCCTGACCGGAGATCTTCGTCAGCGCCGCGATCATGTCGCGATCGCGGTTAAGACCCGGCAGGAGGACGACAGCGGACTTCATGGACTGATCCCTCAGGCGAGCTCGATCGCGTAGTTCTCGATCACCGTGTTGGCGAGGAGCTTCTCGCACATGGCCTTGAGATCCGCCTCCGCCTTCGTGCGGTCCGCGCTGTCGACCTGGACGTCGAAGACCTTGCCCTGGCGGACGCCGGACACGCCGTCGAAGCCGAGCGTGCCGAGAGCCCCCTCGATCGCCTTGCCCTGGGGATCCAGGACGCCGTTCTTGAGGGTGACGACGATGCGCGCCTTGATCACGTTGTCTGCCTGCCTTGCGAATGAACCAATCGGAGAGCCGGAGCCGGCTGCGACACGGGACGCCGTGCTACTTGACCAACACCGGCCCGGAAGGGCGGGGCGGCTCGTTCTCGTTCATGATGCCGAGACGGCGCGCAACTTCCTGGTAGGCCTCGACGAGGCCGCCCATGTCGCGGCGGAAGCGGTCCTTGTCGAGCTTGTCCTGGGTCTGGACGTCCCAGAGGCGGCACGAGTCGGGCGAAATCTCGTCGGCCACGATAATGCGCATCATGTCGCCCTCGAACAGGCGGCCGGTCTCGATCTTGAAATCCACAAGCTGGATGCCGACGCCGAGGAAGAGGCCGGACAGGAAGTCGTTGACGCGGATGGCGAGCGCCATGATGTCATCGATTTCCTGCGGCGTCGCCCAGCCGAAGGCCGTGATATGCTCTTCCGACACCATCGGGTCGTCGAGCTGGTCCGCCTTGTAGTAGAACTCGATGATCGAACGGGGCAGCACGGTGCCCTCCTCGATGCCGAGGCGCTTGGCGAGCGAACCCGCCGCCACGTTGCGCACCACGACCTCGAGCGGAATGATCTCGACTTCCTTGATCAGCTGCTCACGCATGTTAAGCCGGCGGATGAAGTGCGTCGGGATGCCGATCCGGTTCAGATGGCTAAAAATGTATTCGGAAATGCGATTGTTGAGGACGCCCTTGCCGTCGACGACCTCGTGCTTCTTCTTGTTGAAGGCGGTCGCATCGTCCTTGAAGAACTGAACCAGCGTGCCAGGTTCCGGGCCTTCATAGAGAATCTTGCCCTTGCCTTCGTAGATACGGCGGCGACGTGTCATGGATGATGCCTGATCGCGTAAGGGGCGAGTCGAACGGCGACCCGCGAAAACCATATGTCTCCCGCGGGTGAATAGACCAAACGCCCCGCCTAAACAATCGCAAACCAGACATGCGTCCCTTGCGGGACGCGCCGGAGCTTCGCTGGACAAGCCCGAGCAGGCCGCTAGCATTCCCGCAGACACGCTACGCAGCCAGCGAAAGGATACGGGAATGTCGCTGAACGACCGGGGTCACGATCACGAGGGCCGCTACGCGCACGACGAGGAGCGCAAGTTCCGGATCGAAGCGCGCGCCACGAAGCTTTTGGGTCTCTGGGCCGCCGGCAAGCTCGGAAAGACCGGCACTGACGGTGAAGCCTACGCGGCGCAACTCGTCAATCTCGACCTCGGCGCCGCGGGACCGCAGGACGTGTTCGCCAGGATCCGGGCCGACTTCGACGCCGCCGGGGTCCAGCAGTCCGACCACCAGATCGAGCGCCATCGCACCGAATGCCTGGAAGAGGCCGAAAAGCAGGTCGCGGCATCCTGATGCCGATCGGAAGCCTGAAGACGCTCCTCGACAGGCCGGAGCCCGCTTTGTGCGGCTGGTCCAGCCTTGCCAATCCGGTCGTTCACGAAATCCTTCTGCGCAGTTTCGATGCCCTGATCCTCGACGGCCAGCACGGGCTTCAGGATATGGCGGATTTGCGCGAGGGATGCACACGTGCCGCCCTTCTCGGGAAGCCCTCGATCGTGCGCGTCGCGCCCGGCGACCTCGCGCTTGCCGGGCGAATGGCCGATCTCGGCGCATCGGCCGTCATCCTGCCGATGGTCGATAGCGCTTCGGAAGCCGAAGCCTTCGCGAAGGCCCTCCGCTACATGCCCGGCGGCACGCGATCATTCGGGCCGACGCGAGCGGCGGACCTCTTCGGACTGACGCCGCGCGACTACTTCGCTGCAGCCGACGAGGCGGTCCTGTCGTTTGCGATGATCGAGACGGCCGGGGCGATAGCCGACCTCGATGCGATCCTCGCCGTTCCGGAACTCGGAGGCGTCTTCCTTGGACCTTCGGATCTCTCGATCGCGATCGGCAACGGCGCGCTCGATCCGAAGGGTACGGCGACCGATGCAGCGGTGGCCGACGTGACCCGGCGGGCACGCGCCGCCGGCAAGGCAGTGGCGATCTATGCGCTGGATGCCGACGACGCCCGGCGCTACGCCGGGATGGGATGCCAGCTCATCGGCATTTCCTCCGATGTTGCCATCCTCAAGGCAGGATGCGAGCGGCTGAACACGGAGTTCCGTCGCTGATGCTTCACCTCGGCTGGGGCGCCGGCAGGCGGGCGAGGAACTTGCCGAAGGTCAGAAGACCTTCCGGCCAGGGACCGTGCCCGCTGGCCTCGTCCAGCCGCCCCGACTCGCCCGCATCCACGAAGAGGGAACCCCAAGCCGCTGCCACATCCTCGACCGCGTCAAAGCTATGATCGGGTTCGCCCCGGCTTGCGACGACAACGGAAGGGAACGGCAGCGGATCGCGCGAATAGGCGGAGAAGCCGTGCGCGCCGTCGCCGAGGTCGAGCGGCGCCACGAAGAATGCGCCGGCAACCGGCTTCGACAGGTGCGGCACCGCTTCGACGGCCGCGGCGACCCCCAGACCGTGAGCCACAAGGATCAAGGGGCGTGTAGCCTCATCCACGGCCTTCATGACATCGGCGGTCCATCGCACGGCGTCAGCCTGTTCGGCGGCGGGCGGAGCAACACGGCGCGCCGTGGAAAGCTTCGATTCCCAGCGGGACTGCCAGTGCTGCTCTGTGGCACCGTTGAGACCGGGGATGATCAGGATATCGACGTCGGAAACTCGCATCGCCCGCAGATGCGAAGGGGGCGCCGGCTTGTCAAGCAGCGCAACTAGAGCAGCGGACTGATCAGGCGGGTGACGTTCTCGCCGAGCTGGACGAAGAACCCTCGCTTGTTCCATTCCTCCAGATGAAGCTTGCGGCTCTTCGTTCGGTAGTCGTCCTCGATCGCGCGCAGATCGCGTACCGTATCCTCGCTGTAGGTGATCAGCGTCACCTCCGAATTCAGCTCGAAGGATCGGCGGTCCATGTTGGCCGAGCCGATGATCGCGATGTCGTCGTCGATCGACAGATGCTTGGCGTGCAGGAAACGCTCGCGGTAGAGCATCACCTCGACGCCGGCTTCCAGCAACTCGTCGTAGTAGGACTGCTGGGCGTGATCGATCAGGAAGCTGTTGGTCGTCGACGTCACGAAGAGCGTAACCCGCACGCCCTTGGCGACCGCCGTGCGCATCGCCAGCAACAACGGCTCGTTGGGAATGAAGTACGGTGTCGCCAGGACCACGCGCTGGTGTGCGCTGTAGATCAGATCTGTGAAGAGGATGTCGACGCCGGCTTCCGGGTAGTCCGGCCCCGACGGAAGAACCTGCGCGGTCGCCGTCCGCTCCGCCGAAGGCGGCTGGAGCGCTGGCATCAGCTCGGGCGAGCCGATGTCCTCGGCCGTTTCGAGGTACCAGTCACCGATGAAGATCGCCTGCAATTCCAAGACGACCGGGCCTTCCACGCGTGCCATCAGTTCGCGGTAGAAGGTCTTCGGCTCGTACTCGATGCGGTGCATGTTCTGCGAGCCGACCCACCCCACCTTGCCGTCCACCACGACGATCTTGCGATGGTTGCGCAGGTCCATGCGCGTCGCCTGATTCCAGAACCGAAGCGGCAGGATCAAACGTAGCTCGACGCCGGTGTTCTTCAGCCGTTTTGCGATCGCCTTGCGATCGCGCGACGAACCGACCGCGTCGATCAGGAGGCGACATTTCACGCCACGCTTGGCGGCCCGCTGCAGCGCGCTCAGCACCTTGTTGCCGGCCTGATCGTTCTGCAGGATGTAGACCATCACATGCGCATGGTGCCGCGCGGCATCGATATCGGCGGCGATGCGGTCGACCACGCGATTGTAGTCTGCATCCAGCACGATCCGGTTGTCGGCAAGACAAGGGAAGCGACCGATCCGGTGAACAAGGTGCGCCGTCATCCGGTGCTGCGGTCGCAGCGTGCGCATTCCGCCCGTGCCCTCCAGCGTCATGTGGGCGATCGCGCGGCGGATGATGTCGGGCACGTTCTTCAGACGGTCCTGACGCCACTTCGGATGGCGGGCATTGCCGACCGCAAGATACACAACCAGCGCCGCCCACGGCAGGAAGAAGAAAAGGAGAAGCCAAGCCTGCGCCGCCACCGGGCTGCGGCGGAACGGGATGTAGATCACGGCACCGATCAGGATGGCCCAACTCATGAAGGTGAGGGCCATCGGCAAGACTGTGCCGTCGACGAATTCGATCATACGTGTCTCGACCTCGATCGTCGTGCCGTCGGCTGCGCCTTGCGCGGGTTCCTACCCGGCGATATGGGCGAAGCCGGGCACCGGGCGAGACGCCCGGGAAACATTCGTTTGCCGGAACGCCTCGATCCCTCCGACGTTGGAAGGCGAGGCCGCTGGCGAGGGGTGTTCCGTACGGAACGGTGAGGGCATGTTGCGGATCGTCTACGCCAACCTCGGTTACAGCCGCGACATCGACGGCTCCCTGAAGCACCATGTCCGCCGGGCGCATCACCACGTCTTCACGACCCGAAGCGTGCAACTGCGAAGCCTCGGGCTCGTTCGCGAGCGGCTTCGAGAACTGAAGCCGGACCTTTCCTGCTTCGCCGAGGTCGACAAGGGCTCGCTCAACAACGGCTTTTTCGACCAGGTCGGCGCCTTGGCCGAGGCGCATCACACGACCGTGCGGATCGACAACAAGTATGGCGCCGGGCGGCACTTCCGACGCCTGTCGGTCTCGCGCGGCAAGTCGAACGCGTTCCTCGCGTCGCGACCGCTGACCTACACGGCGCGCTATCTGTCGTCAGGCAAGAAGCGGCTGGTCTACGACATCGAGATTTCGGGCATTCGGATCCTGATGGCGCATCTTTCGCTGCGCTATCATGTCCGATGTCTGCAGATGGCCGAACTCTCGCGCTGGGTAAAGGAGCGCGAGGTCCCAACCGTGGTGATCGGCGACTTCAACCTCTTTCGCGGCGTGGACGAGTTGCGACCGCTCCTCGCCGATGGACGGCTGGTGCACGCCAACGCACATTCGGGCCCAACCTTTCGGCTCGGGCCCTATCGCGCTGCGCTCGACATCTGCCTCCTGACGAAGGATCTCGAGGACCGCTGCAAGATCGCGATCCTCGACCAGCCATATTCGGACCACCAGATGATCCAGCTGGATATCGAAGGCGCAGACGAGGAGGGCACAGGACCGCTGAACACACCCGTCCTCGTCGCCGCCGACGCCGAAGCCGCCTGAGCGCGATCAGGCCTTGCCGAACACGCGGCGGAAGATCGTGTCGACGTGCTTGGTGTGGTAGCCGATGTCGAACTTCTCGCGGATCTCTGCTTCCGACAAAGCGGCCGTGACCTCGGCGTCGCCGAGGAGCTCGGTCAGGAAGTCGGCGCCGTGCTCCCACACCTTCATCGCGTTGCGCTGGACGAGACGATAGGCGTCCTCGCGGCTGACGCCGGCCTGCGTGAGAGCGAGCAGCACGCGCTGCGAATGGACGAGACCCTTGAACTGGTTGAGGTTGCGGTCCATCCGCTCGGGATAAACCAGCAGCTTGTCGATCACGCCGGTGAGGCGTGCCAACGCGAAGTCGAGCGTCACCGTGGCGTCCGGGCCGATGTAGCGCTCGACGGAGGAATGCGAGATGTCGCGCTCGTGCCAGAGAGCGACGTTCTCCATCGCCGGCATGGCAAAGGAGCGGACCATCCGGGCGAGGCCCGTCAGGTTCTCGGTGAGGACCGGGTTGCGCTTGTGCGGCATCGCCGACGAGCCCTTCTGCCCCGGCGAGAAATATTCTTCGGCTTCCAGCACCTCGGTCCGCTGAAGGTGGCGGATTTCCGTGGCGAGCCTCTCGATGGAGGAGGCGATGACGCCGAGCGTCGCGAAGTACATGGCGTGGCGATCGCGCGGAATGACCTGCGTCGACACCGGCTCCGGCTTCAGCCCAAGCGCCTTCGCCACATGCTCCTCGACGCGCGGATCGATGTTGGCGAAGGTGCCGACCGCACCTGAGATCGCACAGGTCGCCACCTCTTCGCGCGCCGCGCGGAGGCGGTCACGGCAGCGGTCGAACTCGGCATAGGCGAGGGCGAGCTTGACACCGAACGTCGTCGGTTCGGCATGGATGCCGTGGCTGCGGCCAATGGTGACCGTGTCCTTGTGCTCGAAGGCGCGACGCTTCAGAGCTTCAAGCAGCGCGTCCATGTCCGCGAGGAGAATGTCCGTCGCCCGCACGAGCTGAACGTTGAAGCACGTGTCCAGCACGTCCGACGAGGTCATGCCCTGATGGATGAAGCGGGAATCGGGGCCGACGAACTCGGCAAGATGCGTCAGGAAGGCGATGACGTCGTGCTTGGTGACGCGCTCGATCTCGTCGATCTTGTCGACGTCGAACTGCGCCGCGCCGCCCTTCTCCCAGATCGTCTTCGCCGCCTCCTTCGGGATCACGCCGATCTCGGCCAGCGCATCGCAGGCATGGGCCTCGATCTCGAACCAGATCCGGAACTTGGTCTCCTGCGACCAGACGGAGACCATCTCGGGGCGGGAATAGCGGGGGATCATCGGCGGGCCTTTCTGGCGGACGGCAAACGGGGGCTCGGCCGCGCTGTAACAGACGCGCCGCCGCGCCTCAATCGAACCCCGCGTCTCAGGCCGGCAAGTCGTACCAGCAGCGCTTGAGGTCGCCGGGTGCGGAACGGGCGGCATGGACCCCGCGGGCGACCGCGCGCGCGATCGCGCTGGTTGCGGCGGCCGCGAGTTCCACGCGTTCGGCGCCTTCCGGCCGCCAGCCGCTGCCGCCCGTCGCAGCAGCGAACACCAGGTCGCCATCGAAGTCGGTGTGGGCCGGCCAGAGCGAGCGCGCGAAGCCATCATGCGCGGCGACCGCGAGGCGGCGAGCCGCCCCCTTGTCGAGAACCGCGTCGGTGGCCACCACCGCGATCGTGGTGGCGCCACCCGGTCGAGGGTCGAGCTTCGTGACCGGCGCCCCCAAGAGGACTGGAAGAGGGACGGGCAGCCCGATGCCGCCGAACTCGCCATCGATCTCGAACGGCGCGGCATGGAAGTGCCGGCCGGAGCCGACCAGCGGCGAGCCGAGCGCGTTCACCGCCACGAGTGCCGCGACCGTCGCGCCCGACCGAAGCCTGACGGAGGCCGATCCGAGGCCCCCCTTGACCACCGCCGTCGTTGCGCCGGTTCCCGCGCCGACGCTTCCCAGTTCGAACCGTTCGCTCGCAGCAGACGCCGCCTCGAAGCCCAGTTCGCGGTACGGCGAGTGAAGGCCCCAGTCTTTTGCACCACCATTGGCGAGATCGAACAGGATCGCCGCCGGGACGATGGGGACGCGGTGGCCGGCGGCCAGGAAACCTCGACCGACGGAGCGCAGGTAGGCCTGTACGCCGGACGCGGCATCGAGACCGAAGGCGGAGCCGCCGGACAGGACGAGAGCGTCGATACCGGGAACGAGCTTGTCGGGCGCGAGCAGATCTGTCTCGCGTGTGCCGGGCGCCCCGCCGAGAATCTCCACGGCCGCGACGCACGGCGCATCGAAAAGGATCGCCGTCGAGCCGCTCTTCAGCTTTTCATCCTGTGCGTTTCCGACGCGCACCCCTGCGATATCGGTCAGGAGGTTGCGCGGACCCGTCTGCCAGATGGCGGCCATTCAGCTCAACCCTCAGCTTCCGGCACGAAGCGTTGCCCGTCCCAGCGATAGGCGCGGAAGGGCGCCACATCGGCTGCGCCTTCGCCATCGAAGCGCACGAGACCGGCGGTGGTGATGAACGTCTCGTAGCTCAGGAGGTCGACCACGCTGCGACTTTCGGCTCGAGCCCGCGTCGCAGCCTGGATGGCGATCTCGGCGCCGATTCGCGCGATCCGCGCATAGCCCTCGTCTTCCGGGGGCGTTTCGGACGGCACCCAGTCGACATCGAAGCCGCTGGCGAGCGCCACGACACCGGCGGGTAGCGCCACGGCGCCTTCGGCATCGATCAGGGATTCGCCCCCTGCCGCCTCGAGCGTCGACCCGATCTCCGCCGAGTCACGCAAGATCACTGCCGTATCGCTGCGTGCCCCGAGAAACAGGACACGGGTCACCCCGCTTTGCTGAAGACGACGGGCGACGGGGAACTGTTTTTCCTCCGCTGGTCGGTAGCTTTCCGTTACGGCTGCACGCAGGCCATCGGCCTCCAGCGCCTGACGCACCTTGTCGGCGAGATCGCGCGATTGCGGTGAACCGTCTTCGACGATTCCGAACGCCGTGTCGGACCATCTTTCGCGCACGAACCCGGCGAGCGCCCGCGCCTCCGCACCTGCTGCCGGCGCAAGTCGCCAGACGAGGGCACCGTCCTGCTGCCGTTGTCGCTGGATGCGCGCCGCCCGCACACCGACGTCGAGAGCCGGGATCGCCGCCGCGGTCAGTTTCGGCAGGGCCGCCTCGAGTGCGACGGTGCAGAGGAAGCCGACCGCTGCCGCGGCCCGTGCAGCGATCAACGCATCCGCCGCTTCGCGGCCGCCATCTGCCGAGCAGAACGTGTCGACCGATACGGTCGTTGCTCCGTTTTCCTCCGCGGCGCGCTTGGCACCCGCTTCGATCTGGCGGCCCAGAATCTCGCTCGGGCCGCTGAGGGGGGCCGCGATGCCGATCACGAGCGTGTCACCGGATTGCGCCCGAACCGACGCTATCGGCACGGTTGCGAGGAGAGCGGCAAGGGTAAGGGCGCGGACGGCATGTGGCATGCCTTCTTCTAGCGCCTTCCGGGACCGGGAGCGAGGTGGCTTCGCTTGACCCTTCGCGCACGCGCCGCTTAAGTCGCCGCGGGCCGCCGAAACCGGCGCGCAACGGGAGATCGGACCCGGCATCGAGGCCGATGGTCCCAAACTGTTTCGGGAGTTCAAGCATGATCGGCGGACGCAAAGCCATTCTGGGCCTGACGGCTTCTCTTCTCGCGCTCGGCGTTTCCGCCGCGTGGGCGCAGGATGCCGGGATCAAGGTCGGCCTAATCGGCGGCATCACCGGCCCGATCGAGAGCCTCATGCCGCCGATCGCCAATGCAGCGAAGCTCGCGGTCGCGCAGGTCAACGAAGCCAGCGGCATCGGCAAGAGCGGCGCGAAGGTCGAAATGGTGATCGGCGACGACGGCTGCGTCGATGCCGCGCGCGCGTCGGACGCCGCCGACCGTCAGGTAAATTCCGAGAAGGTGGCGGGCATCGTCGGCGCCATGTGCTCCGGCGCGACGATCGCCGCCGCCAACGCCGCGGCGATCCCAGGCGGCGTCGTGATGGTGTCTCCCGCCTCGACCTCGCCGGCGGTGACCGATCTCAACGACAACGACCTCGTGTTCCGCACCGCGCCGTCCGACGCTTACCAGGGCGAAGTGCTGGCGCGCGTCGTCAAGAAGAACGGCATCGACAACGTCGCGATCACCTACGTCAACAACGACTACGGAACCGGTTTCGCGCAGGCCTTCCAGAAGGCCTTCGAGGCGGACGGCGGCACGGTGACGGTCTCGCAGGCACACGAGGACGGCAAGGCCGACTACCGTGCCGAGATCGGCTCGCTCGCGTCGTCGGGCGCCGATGCGCTGGTGGTGCTCGCCTATGTCGACGGCTCGGGCGGGCGCATCGTGGCGCAGGCGCGCGAAACGGGCGACTTCTCGACCTTCGTCGGCGGCGACGGCATGGTCGGCGGCAACCTGACCAACGTCACCGGAGGTGACGAGAAGCTGATCCTGACGCGTCCGGGCGGCACGGCGGCGCTGGGCGCCGAGCAGTTCGCGACCGCGGCCAAGGCTGCAAACATTGATCCCGCCGCGACCTACACTTCGACGTCCTACGACGCTGCCTTCGCGCTGCTCTTGGCGCTGGAAAAGACGGGCGGCTCGCGCGAGGGCCTGAGCCAAGCGCTGCGCGACGTGGCTTCGGCGCCTGGCGAGGTGATCCTGCCGGGCGAGTGGACGAAGGCGAAGCAGTTGATCGAGGCCGGCACCGACATCAACTACGAGGGTGCGTCAGGCGCACTCGAGTTCGACGCCAAGGGCGACGTTCCCGGCTCATACGACGAGGTCACCGTCAAGGACGGCAAGATCGTGGTCGTCGGGCCCGCGATGTAAGCCGAGCGAGCGCACTCGAAACGACGAAGCCCCAGAGTTCGCGCTCCGGGGCTTTTTTCGTGTCAGTGCTTCTTCATGGGGTCGTGTCCCCAATTCATCAGCGAGTACCGCCAGGGGGTGTCCTCGATCTCGCCCTTCGGCTTCTGCTTCATGTGCCGCTTGATGTAGCCGACGACCTTCTGCATGTGCTCGTACTCGGCGTCGGTGAGATCTGACTTCTTCATGCCCTTGATCTCGATGATCTCGCGGCCGGACTTGTGTCCAACGGACTCCCCCTTGCCGCCGGATTTGGCTCCGACGTCCTTGGACTCGTCCGTCTCCAGCCACGTTTCGAGCTGCTTCGGCGTCATGTTCACGAGGTCCTTGAACTCTGCATAGACCTCGGCTCGCTTGTCGTCGTCCATTGGTGCGCTCCCGCTGTGGTTGCGCGCCCAACGACTCCTTCCTGTGGACGGTTCCTGCGAAAACCGTTCAGTCGGTCAGACGCCGTTCCGGCAGCACGCCGCGGGGCGCGAAGCGCAGGACCAGCGTGATCGTAAGGCCGATCACGAACACGCGCATCTGCAACGCACGCGAATCGAGGTCTGCGGGGGCGACCCATCCGAAGAGGCTTTGGCCCCAGTCGCGCGCCAGCGAGAAGAGCGTCAGCGCAGCCGGTTCTGACATCGTCCACACGATGTAGACAAAAACTGCACCGAAGATCGCACCGCGATTGTTTCCGGCGCCTCCCAGGATCACCATCACCCAGATCAGGAACGTGTGGTTCAGGTCGACGAAGCCCGAAGGATCGAAGATCGAGGTGAAATGGACGAGGATCGCTCCACCAAGGCCCATCAGCATGGCGCCGAGGACGAAGATCTCGAGCCGGCGCCCGTCCACGTTCTTGCCCATCGAGGCCGCGGCCGCCTCGTTGTCGCGGATGGCACGCATCATGCGGCCCCACGGCGCTCGGTAAGCGCGCTCCATCAGGAGGTAGACAACGAGGAGGATCACGGCGGTGACGGCGAGATACAGGCTCCGGCCCCAGAGGAAGCCGACCTCCGCCGGCGTGGATACCGGCCACGGCAGCGGCGAGACGGTGAGGGTGCCGCGCGTCAGCCAATCGGCGTTCCGCAGGAAGGTCTTGATGATCTGCGCGATTCCGAGCGTGGCGATGGCGAGATAGTCGGCTCGCAGTCCGAGGCAGATCTTGCCGATGACATAGGCGATCGCGCCTGCCACGACGCCAGCCGCGACCCAACCGACGCCGACCGGCAGACCGAAGCCGCCGATGAAGCCTGCCTCGGCCTCGATAGCGGTGGTCGCCGGATCGAACTTCGCGGTGACCAGCATGAAGGCGATCGCACTGGAGATCACGGTGAGGGCGGTGACGAGTCCCTGCGGCAGACCTAGCCGGCGTGTCTGCGATATGAGCCCCACGACGACAACTGCGCCGACCAGCCACACGAGAGCTTCACCCAGCATCGGCGCTCCGCGCGACGCCCAGAACGCTTCGTTGACCGGGAAGGTCATCAGCACGGAGGCGAAAGCACCAGCCACGATGAAGCCCATGATGCCGACGTTGAAGAGGCCGGCGTAACCCCATTGAATGTTCAGCCCAATCGCGATGATCGCATAGGCCGCGGCTTCGACAAGCATGCGGGTCGCATAGGCCGAACCCTGAAGCCAGAAGACGAGCGCGACCAGCGCACAGAGCGCCAGGATCAGGACGAGTTCGCGGTTGCGGTTCGAGGAGACGGATCCGCCGCGCATCAGAACACCCGCCCCTTGAAGATACCAGTCGGCCGGTAGATCAACACAACGATCAGGATGAAGAACGGCACCACGAGACGATATTCGGTCGGCACGAAGGCGAGGTTTGCGGGAATTTCGAGCCCTGCGGGCAGCAGTCCCTGGAAGGGGCGTAGCAGCACCGACAGATTGAACACGGACAGCGTCTCAGCGAAGCCGATGAGATAGCCTCCGGCGATGGCACCGTAGGGTTGGCCGATGCCGCCGACGATCGTCGCGGCGAAAATCGGCAGCAGGATGTTGTAGGCGAGGTCCGGCTTCAGCTGCACGTCCATCGCGAGCATCGTACCGGCGATGGCGGCCAGGGAACCGCCGATGACCCACGTCGCCTTGACCACTGTATCCAGCGGAATGCCGGTCACGCGGGCGAGGTCCGGATTGTCAGATACGGCGCGCATCGCCTTGCCCAACCGCGAACGCGTGAGGAAGACGTGCAGAGCCACGACGGACACGACGGTCAGGACGATCAGCGCCAGCTGCGGCTCGGTGATGACGATCGGTCGACCACCCGTCGGAATGCGGAAAATCTGCTTGGGTGCATCCAGATACATATCGCGCGAGCCCGTGCCGGCGAAGAGGCGGATCAACCCTTGCAGCATCAGCGTCACGCCGATCGACGCCATCACCATCACGACGGGCCGTGCGCCGCGCTCGCGCAACGGCTTGTAGAACGCCTTGTCGAGCCCGATCGCAAAGACCGACGTCAGCAGCATCACGACCGGCAGGAGTAAAAGTACCAACGGGACGGGCAACGATATGCCGAAGGCGGCACACAGGCTGGCCAGCATAAAGGCGAAAAAGGCAGCCGCCGTCATCATGTCGCCGTGGGCGAAATGGGCGAAGCGCAGGATGCCGAAGATCAGCGTCACGCCGACGGCGCCGAGGGCGTAGATGGAGCCGATGATCAGCCCGCCCATCAGGCCACGGTTGATGAAGAAAACTAGCTCGTCCAACGGATTGTCTCGAAGAGTTCGATCAAGGGGCGAGGCGTCGGCTCAGCCGCCCAGGAAGGATTTTGCGACATCCGGATCGGCCAGAAGAGCCGCGCCGGTGTCGGTGAAGCGGTTGCGCCCGCCAGCCAGCACGAACCCCTTGTGGGCGATCCCGAGTGCCTGCTTGGCGTTCTGCTCGACCATCGCGACGGTGACGCCTGAGGCATTGACCACGAGGATGCGGTCGAAGATTTCGCTCATGTAGCGGGGCGAGAGGCCAGCCGTCGGCTCGTCCAGAAGGATCAGCTTCGGGTCGATCATCAGAGCGCGTCCCACCGCCACCATCTGGCGCTGGCCGCCCGAGAGTTCGCCCGCCGGCTGCCGGCGTTTGTCCTTGAGCGGTGGAAAAATGTCGTAGACGCGATCGAGCAACCCCGACACGTCGTCGCGCCGGACATAGGCCCCCATTTCGAGGTTCTCGTGGACGCTCAGCGTCTTGAAGACGTTGTGCTCCTGCGGCACGAACGCCATGCGCAGGGCGCTGAGGCTGTCGGTCGGGCGATTGGTGATCTCCTGCCCATCGAACATGACCCGGCCTGACGAGACGCGCAGCAGTCCAAAGATCGCCTTCAGCGTCGTCGACTTGCCGGCCCCGTTCGGTCCGACGATGACGCCGATCTCGCCGGCTTCGAGCTCGAGGTTCACCCCGTTCAGGATCATCGCCTCGCCGTAGCCGGCGACGACGTTCTCGACCTTCAGGAGGCTCATGCGCTCGCTCCCACGCCCGTGGTCGCATGGCCGGTGGGGGAGCCTCCGAAATAGGCCTCGACCACGGCTTCGTCCGCCTGGATCTCGGCCAACGTTCCGGTCCGCATGACTTCGCCCGCGGCCATGACGATCACCGGGTCGCAAAGACGGCCGATCAGGTCCATATCGTGCTCGATCACGAAGAAGGTGTAGCCGCGTTCGCGGTTGAGGCGCTCGATGTTGGCCGCGATGTCATTGAGAAGCGTGCGGTTTACCCCCGCCGCGATCTCGTCGAGAAGTACGATCTTGGCATCCACCATCATCGTGCGGGCAAGCTCGACGAGCTTCTTCTGGCCGCCGGAAAGGTTGCCTGCAAGCTCGTGCGCGACATGGCCGATCTTGAGGAAGTCGATCACGTCTTGCGCCCGTTCGCGCACCTGCACCTCGAACTCGCGGACCGTCCGGCCTCGGAACCAGGCTTCCAGAAGGTTCTCGCCGGGCTGGCCGCCGGGCACCATCATCAGGTTCTCGATGACGCTCAGATGCGAGAACTCGTGGGCGATCTGGAACGTGCGCAGGAGCCCGCGGTCGAAGAGCTGATGCGGTTTCAGGCCCTGGATCTCGCGCCCTTCGAACAGGATCTGTCCGGACGAGGGCGCCAGATTGCCGGCGACCATGTTGAACAGCGTCGACTTTCCCGCGCCGTTCGGCCCGATCAGTCCGGTGATGCCGCCCTGTTCCACCGTCAGCGAACAGCGGTTCACTGCGGTGAAGCCGCCGAACCGGCGCGTTACGTCCCTGACCTCGAGGATCGGCGCCATGTCGGCTTCCTATCGCATTGAAACATTTCCCGAAGCGGCGCACGAACGCGGCGCCGCGGGAGCGGGCACGTCCTGAAGGCTTGCAGCTGCGATGTCAAACGCGTTGACGTTCGCGTCGCTCACGAACTCGAAAACTTTCAGGGCCTATGGTGCGCACCGTCGGCCTGCGCCCCATGTTGAGAGGGCGTCTCGCAAACGACGTGACAGCCCGAAGGACGAATCTTGCTTCTGACCAACGCCGAAATCGACCGGACGGCTTTCCGCGAGGCGATGAGCCATTTCGCCGCCGCGGTAAGCCTCGTGACGACGGACGGTCCGGCCGGACGGCGCGGCGTGACGGTCACCTCGGTCTGCTCGGTTTCCGACGATCCCGCAACGCTTCTTGTCTGCCTCAACCGATCCAGCGCGGCCAACGCCCGGTTCGCCGAGAACGGTGTCTTCGCGGTCAATGTCCTTGCCGATCGCAGCGAGACGGTGGCGCGCGCCTTTGCAGGCGAGGGCAAGCTCGACCTCGATAAGCGGTTCGCGTCGGGGCGCTGGACGACCATCGAGACCGGTGCGCCGATTCTCGAGGATTCGATCGTATCCTTCGACTGCCGCATCCTCGAAAGCCGGACGGTCGCGACCCATCAGGTGACGATCGGTCAGGTCGTCGGGCTGTCGGTCCCGAGAGCGGGGCACAGCTTGCTGTACCGTGCGCGGCGATATCATGCGCTGCAGCACCTCGACCCGGAATGACATGGTTGTGACGCGGGGCGTTCGGCCTATCTTGTTGAGACCCACGCCAGCGGACATCATGCGTTGACCCAAGTCCCCCGCAGCATCGACGAGACGGAGACCCTCCTTTCCGAAGGGGGCTACGTCGCCGACCGCTCGCTCGCCACCGTCCTGTTCCTGGCACTGCGCATGCGGCGTCCGCTCTTTCTCGAAGGGGAAGCCGGGGTCGGCAAGACGGAGATCGCCAAGGTCCTGGCGGATCGGCTGGGACGTCCCCTGATCCGGCTCCAGTGTTACGAAGGTCTCGACGTCTCCACCGCGCTCTACGAGTGGAATCATGCCGCGCAGATGATCGAGATCCGCCTGCGCGAGGCAAGTGGCGACACGGCGCGCGATGCGATGCGCTCCGACATCTTCTCCGAACGGTTCCTGATCCGTCGCCCGGTGCTGCAGGCTTTGGAAGGCGACCCCGGACGCGCGCCGGTTCTCCTCATCGACGAACTCGACCGGGCCGACGAGGCGTTCGAGGCGTTCCTCCTGGAAGTCCTGTCGGACTTTCAGGTGACGATCCCGGAACTCGGCACGATCCGCGCCACACAGATTCCGATCGTCATCGTGACGACCAATCGTACCCGCGAGATCCACGACGCCCTCAAGCGCCGCTGCCTCTATCACTGGCTCGACTACCCCGACGCCGCGCGCGAGCTCGAGATCGTGCGCCGCAAGGTGCCGACGGCGCGCGCCGACTTGAGCGCCGAACTCGTCGCCTTCGTTCAGCGCCTGAGGGGTGAGGACCTGTTCAAGGCGCCCGGCGTTGCCGAAACGCTCGATTGGGCGACGGCCCTGACCGAACTCGATGCCGTCGCGCTCGACCCCGAACTGATCACCGATACGTTGGGCGTCCTGCTGAAGTACCAGGACGACATCGCGCGGATCGGCCAAAGCGAGGCGGACGAGATGCTGAGGGCCATTCGCAGGGAGCACGCTTCCGCATGATCGCGGGAGGGCACCTCGCCGAAAACGTCACGCACTTTTCACGCGCGCTGCGACGGGCGGGACTGCGTGTCGGTCCGGCCGATACGCTTGCCGCGATCGAGGCCATCCGCGCCGGGGGTATCGGATCGCGCGACGATTTCTACTGGACGCTGCACGCCGTCCTCGTAGCTCGCCGCGAAGACACGCCGGTCTTCGACGAGGCGTTCCGACTGTTCTGGCGTTCACGACAACTGGTCGAGCGCATGCTGGCGATGTTCTCGGCAAAGACACCTGCGAAGGCGGAGCCGCCCCCGGCGAAGGCCGGTGCCCGGCGGGTATCCGACGCGCTGGAAGGCCGCGCCGATGCCCGCCGCGTTGAGGAACGTCCGACGCTCGATGTCGATGCGCGGCTCACGGTCTCGGCGGATGAGGTTTTTCGGGCCAAGGACTTCGCTCAGATGAGTGCGGCGGAGCTCGCGGAGGCGAAGGCGGCGATCCGCCGCCTAGTCTCGCCCGACGACCGAGTCGTCTCGCGCCTCTTTCGCTCGGACGGCCACGGGCGACGTTTCGATGCACGGCGCACGCTGCGGGCCTCGATCCGCTCCGGTGGCGATCTCATTCTGCCGCGGTTCGATCGCCCGCGTACCGTGCTGCCCCCGCTGGTGGTGATCGCCGACATTTCGGGTTCCATGAGCCAGTACAGCCGCGTGATGCTGCATTTCATGCATGCGATGTCGGCGGAGCGTCGGGTTCGAGCCTTTCTGTTCGGCACGCGGCTGACCCCCATCACGCGACAACTCGCCCGCAAGGATCCCGATGAGGCCGTTGCCGCGTGCAGCAATCTGGTGCGGGACTGGTCGGGAGGGACGCGCATCGGCGCGGCGCTCGAAGAGTTCAATCGACGCTGGTCGCGCCGCGTCCTGTCCGGTGGCGCGATCGTTCTGTTGGTGACGGACGGTCTCGAGCGGGACGACATGCAGCGGCTTGCCCGTGAGGTGGATCGCCTTCATCGCTCGTGCAGGCGGTTGATCTGGCTCAATCCCTTGCTGCGGTTCGATGGATTCTCGGCCCGCGCTCGCGGCGTTCGTGCCTTGCTGCCGCATGTCGACGAGTTCCGGTCCGCCCATTCGCTGGATTCCCTCGCCGATCTTTGCGTTGCGCTCTCTCGCACGCGGGCGGGTCGCGATATGGAGCCGCGCACCTGGCTGAAAGCCGGCGAGGCCGCTTGAGGAACGCGAAATGAGCGACGCAACGGATATCCTGGCTACCGCCGAACGCTGGGCCTCCGAGGGGAGACGTGCGGCTTTGGCGACCGTGGTCGAGACGTGGGGCTCGGCGCCGCGACCGGTCGGCAGCCACCTCGTCATCGACGAGGACGGCGGGTTCGAGGGCTCCGTGTCGGGCGGTTGCGTCGAAGGTGCGGTGATCTCCGAGGCTCTGGACGTGATCGCCAGCGGAGAGCCGAAGATGCTCGAGTTTGGTGTCGCCGACGAGACCGCCTGGCGCGTCGGCCTGTCCTGCGGCGGCCGTATTCGTGTCTATGTCGAGCGCGTGGGCTAATGCGAGCGGATCTTCTCCGGGCGTTGAACGCCGAGCGACGGGCACGCCGCGGATGTCTCGTCCTGACCGATCTGGCCACCGGTTCCCAGCGACTGGTGCGTGAGGGTGATGCAGAGACGCAAGGCGAGGCTGTGCAGCGAGCGCTCCGCGCTGGACGCTCAGGCATTCTCGAGGGAACGAAGACGTTTCTGAATGTCTATCTGCCGCCGCCACGGATCGTGGTTGTCGGCGCGGTCCACATCAGCCAGGCGCTGGCTCCGATGGCGTCGATCGCCGGTTTCGACATTTCGATCATAGACCCGCGCACGGCCTTTGCGACACCGGAGCGGTTTCCCGGCGTCCCGTTGCATGCGAAATGGCCGGAAGATGCGCTGAAGGAACGGCCACTCGATGCCTATACAGCGCTTGTCGCGGTCACGCACGATCCGAAGATCGATGACCATCCGCTGATCGAGGCTCTTGAAGTCGGCTGCTTCTATGTCGGGGCATTGGGCAGTCGAAAGACCCATGTGCGTCGGATCGAGCGACTTTTGTCGGCCGGCGTGCCGCAGCATCGGATCGGCCGGATCGAGGCGCCGGTCGGCGTCGATATCGGCGCATCGACGCCAGCAGAAATTGCTGTCGCGGTTCTGGCATCGGTGATTGCGGCTTTCCGCGGTCGTAAGATGCACGCGGAACGTTGGGGCGAGGCGGGAGGCGCATGAAGTTCGGCCCTGTGCCGACGGCCGAGGCTCGAGGTGGCCTCTTGGCGCACGCCCTGACCGTCGACGGACGCCGGCTCGCAAAGGGTCACGCGCTTTCCGGCGACGACCTGCGGCAACTTCAGGACCAAGGCGTCAGCGAGGTCGTCGTCGCCCGGCTGGACCCGGACGATGTGACGGAAGACGATGCCGCTGCCAGGATCGCCCTCGCGCTGGCTGCCGACGGCATATCCGTCGCGCCGCCTGGGACCGGTCGAGCCAATCTTCACGCGGAGGCATCGGGAGTCTTCCTGCCGGACCGATCGCTGATCGATGCCGTCAACCGCATCCATCCAGGCATCACCGTGGCGACCCTTGCGGAGTATACATCGGTCGAAGCTCATCGCATGCTCGCGACGGTCAAGATCATACCGCTCGCGGTACCGGGAGCCGCCGTCGCGGAGGCGGAACGGGTTCTGTCCGGCGGGACGGCGCTTCGATTGAAGCGGTACAGAGCTCGCGGCGTCGGGCTCGTCCAGACCGAACTGCCGACGATCAAGGCCACCACGCTCGACAAGACCCGGCGTATCCTAGAGGGACGGCTCTCTCCGTCGGGTTCGATATTGCTTCGCGAAGTCCGATGCCCGCATGACGCCGGCGAACTCGCGCGCCGATTGAGCGACGCGACGGCAGACGAGGAACTGACGATCGTCTTCGGCGCATCCGCCGTGATCGACGAGGCCGATGTGGTGCCGGACGCGATCCGGCGGGCCGGGGGTGAGGTCCGACATCTCGGTATGCCGGTAGACCCCGGCAACCTTCTGCTTCTCGGCCAGATCGGACCGCGTATCGTGTTGGGTGCACCCGGCTGCGCACGAAGCCCCATCGAGAACGGTTTCGATTGGGTTCTCACTCGTCTCATGGCGGATCTTCAGGTGGGGCGCGAGGAGATCGTCGGCCTTGGCGTCGGGGGGCTACTGATGGAAATCGCGACGAGACCGCAAGCCCGTGAAGACGTCGTCTCGGTCCGAGCGTCGACGCCGCGAGTCCATGCGCTCGTGCTGGCCGCCGGGCGCTCCAGCCGAATGGGCGGGCCCAACAAGCTCCTGGCGCGGTTCGGAGGCGAGCCGCTGGTCCGGCGGACTGTCGAGACCGCGCTCGCCAGCCGTGCATGCGCTGTCACGGTGGTGACGGGCCACATGGCCGACGAGATCGGCGCGGCCCTCGAAGGTACGAGCGCCAGAATAGTGCACAACGAGGACTTTGCCGCCGGACTGTCCACGTCATTGCGGCGTGGTTTCGCGGTAGCGAGCCAGGACTCAGACGGTGTCCTGGTGCTCCTGGCTGATCAGCCGCTGCTGACGAGCGCCGATCTCGATCGGATGATCGAGGCGTTTCGCCCCGCGGGGATCGGCTCCATCGTTCTCGCGACCGACGACGGCCGCAGGGCCAATCCCGTGATCCTTTCATCGATCTTCGCGAATGCCATCTCGACCATCGAAGGCGATGTCGGCGCACGCGCCATAGTTCAGTCGAGCGGCGAGCTCGTTCGCGAGGTCGAACTCGGACGAGCGGCGTCGCTGGACGTCGATACGCCGGATGTGATGCGAGAGGCGGGCGGGGTCTGGGATTAGCGGAAGGCTGCACGGATTCGTTGCACCACCGGAACACGATGGCTTTTGCGGCAGAAGAGCTGACCCGGTTAGGACTTCGTTAAACATGCGGGCGCAGCCTTGAGACCGAGGGCCGCTTCCTCGGCCCGATGCAGAAGGAGCCGACATGCCTGCCGCACGTACGCCCGATCCGCAGTTCCTGAAGATGCTGTCCGGCTACGGCCTGACGTTCGCGGAAATCCTCTACCGCATGCCGGATCACCCGGCCTTCCTCCAGACCTTCTCCTGGCAGTTCGACGACATCGCGCCGGACTATCCGCGCCTCCGACGCTTCCTCGACCATTGGGAGCGCGACGTGGAGGCGAAGATCCACTCTGTCCGCGTGATGCACCAGGGCCTGATCCAGCCGCTCGAAATCAAGCTCGTGTGCGAGGTCGGCTACCTCAACTGACGCGTCAGATGAGACTTTCGGCGCGGAAGCTGAAATGGCCGTTTCGGCCGATGATGACGTGATCGTGTATCTTGATGCCGAGTGCTTCGGCGACGTCGACCAGCGTCTTCGTCATGTCGATATCGGCGCGCGACGGACTGGGATCGCCGGACGGGTGGTTGTGAACGAGCACCAGCGCGCTCGCCGACAGGGCGAGGGCTCGTCCCATCACTTCGCGCGGGTAGACCGGCGTGTGGTTCACCGTGCCGACCTGCTGCACCTCGTCGGCGATGAGAGCGTTCTTCCGATCGAGGAACAGGATGCGGAACTGCTCGCGGGTCTCGTGCGCCATCACGGCGTGGCAGTAGTCCAAGACCGCCGACCAAGACGACAGCATCTCGCGCCCACGGATCGAAGCGCGAAATGCCCTTTGATTGACCGCGGTCACGATCCGGAGATCGAGTGCCGTGGCAGCGCCGATCCCGTCGATCTCCGTGAGCAGATCTGCGGGCGCGTTCAATACGTCGGAGAGCGTCCCGAAGCGCTTCAGAAGAGCCTTCGCGATCGGCTTGGTGTCGCGGCGGGGGATGAAGCGGAACAGCAGGAGTTCGAGAAGTTCGTAGTCGGCCAGCGCGTCGGGCCCGGCCGACGTAAAGCGCTCGCGCAACCGGTCGCGATGCCCGTCGTGATCCTTCGCAGCCGCGCGCGGCTTCGGGAGGGGCACTTCGACAGCAGCGGTCCAGTCGGGCTGCGGCGCTTCCTTCAGGCCGTCGTCCCCCTGCGCCATGATCCGTTCAGGCCTCGGCTTCGGCCCAAGCCGAAGCGGGAGAGCCCGGCATGTCGTGCCCGTTGAGAGACCTCGTGAAGACTTCGCATCCGGTCTCGGTCACCCCCACGGTATGCTCGTATTGCGCCGAGAGCGAGCGGTCGCGCGTGACCGCAGTCCAGCCGTCGGCAAGTACCTTCACATGCGGGCGTCCGAGATTGATCATCGGCTCGATGGTGAAGATCATGCCGGGTCGCATCTCGACGCCTTCGCCGCGACGCCCGTAGTGCAGGATATTCGGCGCGTCGTGGAAGAGGCGGCCGATCCCGTGACCGCAGAAATCCCTCACAACCGAGCAGCGCTCGCCCTCGGCGTAGGCCTGGATCGCGGCGCCGATGTCGCCGACGTGGTTGCCGGGCTTCACCGCCTCGATCCCGATCAGGAGCGAGCGATAGGTGATTTCGCACAGCCGCTCGGCGGCGCGCTTGATCTGACCGACGGGATACATGCGCGACGTGTCGCCGTAGTAGCCGTCGAGAATCAGCGTCACGTCGATGTTGACGATGTCACCTTCGCGCAGCGGCTTGTCGTTGGGAATGCCGTGGCAGACGACGTGGTTTATCGAGGTGCAGACGTTCTTGGTGTAGCCGCGATAATTGAGCTGCGCCGGCAGCGCACCGTGATCGCGAGTGAACTCGAAGACGAACCGGTCGATCTCGTTGGTCGTGATCCCCGGCTTCACGATCTCGGCCAGCTGATCCAGCACCTCTGACGAGAGCCGGCTGACGCGGCGCATCCCCTCGAAGGCCTCCGCGTCGTAGAGCCGGATGGAGCCGGTGTTGCGGAGAGGATTGGCTTCGGCTTCGAGGTAGACTGTCATGATTGCAGCGATGCGTGCCCGCGACGGGAGAGAAAGAGCTTGTGCGTGATGTCGCACCGATGGCGCATCGCTTCAAGTCCGGCGGGTCACTGGCGGACGTATCGCCCCGGCGCGTCCTCGATCACCGGCAAGCCGTTGGCGCCGGGTTCGCGGGCCGGCACCCGTTCGTTCGATTGCGCCTCAAGCCACGCCTGCCAATGCGGCCACCACGACCCCTTCGTCTCTCGGGCCTGACGCCACCAGTCGTCGAAGGACAGGTCGCGCGACGGCGAGGGTCCGACCCAGAACTGATATTTGTTCTTGGCAGGCGGATTGACGACGCCCGCGATATGGCCCGAGCCGGACACGACATAGGTGACCGGTGCACCGAGAGCCTGGCTGCCCTCGTAGACGCTGAGCGCCGGCGCGATGTGGTCTTCTTTGGTGGCGAGGTTGTAAACGGGCAGGGTGATCGACGACAGGTCGAGCCTGACCCCGCCGATCTCCATCATGCCGCGCGACAGCCGATTCTCCAGATAGCAGTTGCGCAGGTAAAAGAGGTGGTTGGCCTTCGCCATGCGTGTGGCGTCGGCGTTCCAGAACAGGAGATCGAAGGGCAGGGGTTCCTTGCCCTTCAGGTAGTTGTTGACGAAGTACGGCCAGATCAGGTCGCCGGATCGGAGAAGGTTGAAGGCCGTCGCCATCTGGGAGCCGTCGAGATAGCCCTTCTCCATCGTGCGCTCGATCTCGGCGAGCTGGCCTTCGTCGACGAAGACTTTCAGATCGCCCGAGTGCTTGAAGTCGATCTGGGTCGTCAGGAACGTGACCGAGGCGATCCGGTCGTCTCCGCGGGCCTTCAAGTAGGGAAGCGAGGCGGCCAGCAGCGTCCCGCCGACGCAGTAGCCGACCATGTTGACCTCGCGCTCGCCGGTCGCCTGCTCGACCGTGTCGAGCCCGAAGGCGATGCCTTCGTCGATGTAGTCCTTCCAGCTCCGGTCGGCGTGCGCTTCGGTCGGGTTAACCCAGGAGATGACGAAGACCGTGTGCCCCTGCTCGACCATCCAGCGGATGAACGATTTCTCCGGGTTGAGATCGAGGATGTAGAACCGGTTGATCCAGGGCGGCGAGATCAGAATCGGTCGCCGGAAAACGGCTTCCGTCTGCGGCGCGTACTGAAGGATCTGGCAGACCTCATTCTCGGCAACGACCTTGCCGGGCGTCATCGCGAGGTTCTCGCCGACCGCGAATTTCGTCGGATCGGACTGGCGTAGCTTGAGCTGGCCTTTCCCCGTCATCATGTCCTCGGCGAACATGCGCATGCCGCGCACGAGATTCTCGCCGTTCTGCTCGACCGTCTCGCGGTAGAGCTCGGGGTTGGTGAGAACGAAATTGGAGGGCGAAATCGCGTTGGCGATCTGCCTCACATAGAATGCAGCCTTCTGGCGCGTGTGCGGGTCAAGCCCATCGGACCGTTCGACCAGCATGTTCGCCCAGTCCGACGTGATGACATAGGCTTCCTTAAGGAAGCCGAAGAAGAGGTTTCGGCTCCAGTCCTCGTGGGTGAATCGCTTGTCCGGCCGACCCGCCAGCGCTTCAGCCGGCGGTGCGCCGGAAGCCTTGCGGATCGAATCCGCCCACAGCACCATGAAACGCATCATCAGTGCGCTCTGCGCCTCCAGCGAGCGCGCAGGGTCGGTCAGCCAATACTCGCCGACGCGCGACAGCGTCGCGACCATGTCGGAGTAGCTGAGCGGTCCATCCTTGATCTCGCCGCGCTCGCGCGGCTCGACCCAAGCCGACGCGGCCTTGCCGACCTGCTCCAGCATTCTTGCCATGTTGCGCGCGAACGCTTCGGGATCCCGCACCGCGTAATCCGAGAAGGAGGGCATCTCCCCGGCGGGGCCGCCGCTCGTGGATGTCGATTCCGCCATGGCCGGTCCTCCTTGATCCTCCCTTAAAGCATTATGTCGCCGCCACGACAGCGGCGTGAAGCGTCTTGCGCCGGACTTTCGTCGCCGCGCCGCAACATCGGGATGCGCGGCAACGCGCCATTCCCAAGCCGGAATCCTTCGGTTAAGAAGGTCGCGTTCGGGGGAAGGCCTTCATGATCTTGGGTGTGCGAGCGGTGCGATCGACGGTGACGAGCCTCCTGCTCGTGCTGAGCCTGTCCGCCTGCCAGTCGTTCCTACCGCGCGATGAGGCCCCGGTGACCCTTCCGCCGCTCGCGGCGGCGCCCGGCGTGTCATCGTCCGGCCAGAAGCTCGACGAGAACGGCTATCCGATCATCGGCCGCATGCCGCGCGCGGCAAAGCCGCAGGCGACGGACGAAGCGGTGCAGCGGACCGAGCAGCGCTACGCCAACGCGGGCGCGCGAGCGCCGGGCAATTCCGAGGCCTCCTACCGTCGCGACGTGTCGGAACTCGAAGCGATCGCTGCCAGTCAACGGGCGGAAGCGGACAGGGTGCTGGCGACGAGCGCGGCGCCGGCGGACGCGGCAGCCAGCAGCCGGGCGCAGTAGAGCGCCGCCGACCGCCAGACGCGGTCGATGCGCCCGGCACCAGCGGACGCTCAGCGAATGAGCCCGTTCGGCTGCCGGTTCATGCCGCCAGCCCATTTCATGCGTCCAGCCGAAGGCCCGCATCCATGAGCGAAGAATACCACAAGATCCGCCGCCTCCCGCCCTACGTCTTCGAGGAGGTCAACAAGAAGAAGGCGGCCGCGCGCGCCCGAGGCGTCGACATCATCGACCTCGGCATGGGCAATCCCGACCTGCCGACGCCGAAGTTCGTCGTCGACAAGCTGTGCGAGGCGATCCGCGACCCGCGCACGCACCGCTATTCCGCCTCGAAGGGCATCGCGGGCCTTCGCCGCGCGCAGGCCGCCTATTACGAGCGGCGTTTCGGGGTGAAGCTGAACCCGGACACTCAGGTCGTCGCGACGCTGGGCTCGAAGGAAGGCTTCGCCAACATGGCGCAGGCGATCACGGCGCCGGGCGACGTCGTTCTCTGCCCGAACCCGACCTATCCGATCCACGCCTTCGGCTTCCTGATGACGGGCGGCGCGATCCGCTCGATCCCAGCCAAGCCCGACGAGGACTTTCTGCGGGCGATCGATCGCGCCGTGCGGCACTCGATCCCCAAGCCGATCGCGATCATCCTCAACTACCCGTCGAACCCGACGGCCTACGAGGCGGACCTCGACTTCTACGCCGAGGTCGTGAAGTTCGCGAAGGAAAACGAGATCGTCATCCTGTCGGATCTCGCCTATTCCGAAATCTTCTTCGACGGTGCGCCACCGCCCTCCGTGCTGCAGGTTCCGGGCGCGATGGACGTGACGGTCGAGTTCACCTCGATGTCGAAGACGTTCTCCATGCCGGGATGGCGTGTCGGCTTCGCGGTCGGCAACGAGCGGCTGATCTCGGCTTTGGCGCGCGTAAAGTCTTATCTCGACTACGGCGCCTTCACGCCGATTCAGGTGGCGGCGACCGCGGCACTCAACGCGGGCGACGCCGCGATCGAAGAGGTGCGTTCCGTCTATCGCCATCGCCGCGACGTGCTCGTCGAATCGTTCGGGCGCGCGCATTTCGAGGTGCCACCTCCGTCCTCGACCATGTTCGCCTGGGCGCCGATACCGGAGCGCTTCCGCTACATGGGCTCGCTGGAGTTCTCGAAGCTCCTGATCGAGAAGGCCGATGTCGCGGTCGCGCCGGGTATCGGCTTCGGCGAATACGGCGACGACTACGTGCGCATCGCTCTCGTTGAGAACGAGCATCGCATCCGTCAGGCGGCGCGCAACATTCGCCGCTTCCTTGCGTCGGGCAACGATCCCGTTCAAAAGGCGGCATCTGCGGACGCTTGAGGTCGATCGGCCCAGCGTCACACTCCGACGATCAAGGTTCAAGGATAGCCATGGATAGCCCGCTGCGGATCGGCTTGGCCGGATTGGGAACGGTGGGCGCTTCGCTCGCTCGCCTTCTGTCGACCCGGGCGCAGACCTATGCGCTGCGGGCGGGGCGGCCGATCAAGATTGTCGCCGTGTCGGCCCGCGATCGCTCGCGCGACCGCGGGGTCGACTTGTCCGCGATGGCCTGGTTCGACGATCCGGTAGAGCTGGCTTCGAAGGCCGAGATCGATCTCTTCGTCGAACTGGTCGGCGGATCGGAAGGGGCGGCGCTCGCCAGCGTCAAGGCGGCGCTGAACCGGGGTATCCCGGTCGTCACGGCCAACAAGGCGCTGCTTGCGCACCACGGTGTCGAACTCGCCAAGCTCGGCCAGAAGAAGAACGCGACGATCTTCTTCGAGGCGGCGGCGGCGGGGGGCATCCCGATCATCAAGACGATGCGCGAGGCGCTGCGCGGCAACGCCGTTCACCGCGTCTACGGCATCCTCAACGGCACCTGCAACTACATGCTGACTCGCATGGAGAAGGAGGGCATCGCCTTCGACGACTGCCTCGCCGACGCGCAGCGGCTCGGCTATGCGGAAGCCGATCCCACCTTCGACATCGGCGGCTTCGATGCCGCGCACAAGCTCGCGCTTCTGACCTCGCTGGCCTTCGGCTGCGAGATCGACCTCGACTCGATCTTCATCGAGGGCATCTCGTCGGTGACGAATGCCGATATCGAGGCCGCGGCGGAGCTCGGCTATCGCATCAAGCTCCTGGCGGTCGCGCAGCGCACCGACAGCGGGATCGAGCAGCGCGTCCATCCGACGATGATCCCGGCGCATTCGGCGCTGGCGCAGGTCGACGGCGTGACCAACGCGGTTGCCGTTGATACCGACCTTCTCGGTTCGATCCTGCTCGTCGGCCCGGGCGCCGGCGGCAACGCGACGGCGTCTGCTGTCCTGTCCGACGTCCTCGATATGGCGAAGGGCGTTCGCTTGCCGACCTTCGCGGTCGATGCCAAACAACTCGCGCCCTACAAGCGCGCCCGCATGCGCGCCCACGAGGGCGGCTATTACATCCGTCTCAGCGTGCTCGATCGCGTCGGAGCCTTCGCTTCGATCGCGCGGCGGATGGCCGAGAACGACATCTCGCTGGAGTCGATCGTCCAGCGCAAACGGGACGGCCAGGACGCGATCGATACGGCGCCGGTGATCCTCATCACCCACGAGACCACCGAGGCGGCTGTGAAGAAGGCGCTGGACGCGGTGTCAAAGGACGGGCACCTCAAGGAAGCGCCTCGGATGATCCGGATCGAGGCGCTCGACTAACCCGAGCAAGGATGGCCTTCGGTGCTGCGTATGCGCGGCGACCGTCGGTAGAGGATGGCGACAGAGCACGATGGCCAGCGACGTTTCGAAGCTCTCCGATCCGCTAGACCGGGTCCTGTCGGTCGAGATCGCCCGCGTCACCGAGCGGGCGGCCGTCGCGGCAGCGATGCTTCGCGGTCGAGGTGACGAGCGAGCGGCGGACCAGGCGGCCGTGGATGCGATGCGCCGCGAACTGCAGGCGATGGCCATCGATGGTACGGTGGTGGTCGGCGAGGGCGAGCGCGACGACGCGCCCATGCTCTACGTGGGCGAACGCCTCGGGCTGGGAGGACCGGAAGTGGATCTCGCGCTCGATCCGCTGGAGGGTACGACGATCTGCGCCAAGAGCCTGCCGAACGCGCTGACGGTGATCGCGGTCGCGGCGCGCGGCTCGCTGCTGGTGGTGCCGGACGTCTACATGGAAAAGATCGCGATCGGACCGGGTTACGCCGAAGGGATCGTTGGTCTCGACCGGACCCCGCGCCAGAATATCGAGGCGCTTGCCCGCGCAAAGGGCGTTCCCGTGGATCGCATCACCGCCTGCATCCTCGATCGTCCGCGCCATGCCAAACTGATCGAGGATATCCGCGCCACCGGCGCCGCGATCCGTCTGATCGGCGACGGCGACGTGGCAGGAGTGATCCACACGACGGACCCGGAGAGCACCGGCATCGACATCTACATGGGCATCGGCGGCGCGCCGGAGGGCGTCCTGGCGGCGGCGGCGATCCGGTGTACGGGAGGCCAGATCCAGGGCCGCTTGCAACTGAACACGGGCGAGAAACGCAATCGTGCGGACAAGCTCGGCCTGACCGACCCCGAGCGCATCTACAAGCTGTCGGACATGGTGCGCGGCGAGGTGATCTTCGCGGCCTCGGGTGTCACCGACGGTAACCTTCTCGATGGTGTGCGATTCTACGCTAGTCGGACGGTGACGCATTCGCTCGTCATGGATTCGCGCAACGGCACGTTGCGTGACATGCGTACCCGCCATCTCACGTCGACCGCTTCCGATAGCTGACGCATCGTCGACCCTGAATGCCTGACTTGAAACGGACCTTCCTCGGCGTCGAACGTTCCGTCGGCGCTCGCCGCTGGATCCACGCACTCGATCCCCGCGCGGAAGCGGCGTCCGCACGCATGGCACAGCTCTCGGGAATGCCGGATCTCGTGGCTCGTATCCTGGCAGCGCGAGGCGTCGCACCCGAAGCGGCTGCGGAATTCCTAACGCCCACGATCCGCGACCTGATGCCCGATCCCTCGACAGTCACCGCGATGGATACGGCGGCCGCACGCATTGCCGATGCGGTCGAGCGGAGGGAGAACGTTGCGGTTTTCGGAGACTACGATGTGGACGGCGCCGCGTCCGCCGCGCTGGTGCAGCGCTACTTCGCGCATTTCGGCCTGCGCTGCGACATCCGCATTCCCGACCGCATCACGGAAGGCTACGGCCCGAACGCCAAGGCCCTGCGGGATCTGGCCGATGCGGGCGCGACCTTGATCATTACCGTCGACTGCGGATCGACGAACCTCGACGCCCTGTCGGCCGCCGCCGGCGACGGGACCGACGTCGTAGTGCTCGACCACCATCAGGTTGGTGTGGATCTTCCGCCGGCGGTGGCTATCGTCAATCCGAACCGTCAGGACGACTTGTCGGGACAGGGGCATCTTTGCGCCGCCGGCGTGGTCTTCCTCACGCTTGTGGCAGTGTCACGCGAACTCCGTCGACGCGGCAAATCGACCACGCAGTTACCTGACCTTCTCGGTGATCTCGACCTCGTAGCCCTCGCGACCGTCTGCGATGTGGTGCCGCTTATCGGCTTCAATCGGGCTCTGGTCGTTCGCGGTCTGGAAGTTCTGCGTGCTCGGCGCAACCCGGGTCTTCGCGCTCTCGCCGAGGTTGCCCGCCTACAGGGGCCGGTCGAGGCATTTCATCTCGGGTTCCTGCTCGGGCCCCGCATCAACGCCGGCGGCCGGATCGGCGACGCCGCGTTGGGAAGCCGCTTGCTGACCTTGCGCGACGAGGTCGAAGCGCGAGACATCGCGGCGGAACTCGAACTCCTGAATGCCGAACGGCAGGCGATGGAGCGTGAGATGCTCGCCGAGGCCGAACAGGAAATCCATGCCGAGATCGGGACAGGAGATGGACCTCCGATCCTCGTCGTTGGTCGACCGACATGGCACCCCGGCATCGTCGGACTGATCGCCGCGCGCCTCAAGGAAAGGTTCGGACGCCCGGCCTTTGCCATCTCCTTCGACGCCAACGGTCGCGGAACCGGCTCGGGACGCTCCATCGCAGGGTTCGATATCGGACGCTTCGTGCGCGATGCGGTCGAAGACGGCACGTTGGTCCGCGGCGGCGGACACGCGATGGCCGCCGGGTTGACCATCGAGCGGTCGAGGCTCGCGGACTTTCGCCTGCGCGCGGAAACCTACGCCCGCACGACCGTCGACGCCTTGCGCGCCGAGGATACGCTGGCTGTCGACGGCGCCTTGGCCGCTCGCGGCTTGACGCTGGACATGGTCCGCACGATCGAGCGGGCAGGGCCCTTCGGCTCGGGTCACGCGGCGCCGATCCTTGCGATGCCACGTCATCGACTGGTGTCGTCCGCTGCCGTCGGCTCCGGGGGCCACATCCGCGCCACGCTCCGGGGTGCGGACGGCGCGACGACGTCGGCTATCGCATTTCGCGCGGCAGGAACGCCGCTCGGCGACGCGCTGATGGGTCGTCGAGGCGAGGATGTCCACGTCGCCGGGAATGTCTCCATCGACCGCTACCAGGGCAGCGAGAAGGTCACCTTCCGCATCATCGATCTGGCGCTTCCCGCGATCTGATGATGCCCGCAGCAACGACCCGTGGGCAGCGAATGACCGCCGTTACGACTGCATAGCGAGTACGGAAGGGAGTGGTACGCCCGAGGGGAATCGAACCCCTCTCTCCACCGTGAAAGGGTGGCGTCCTAACCGATAGACGACGGGCGCGGACGAGTGGGTCTATACGGCGAGTCGCTTGGTGGTGCAACCCGAAATGTGACCCTTGGCGACGCTTTCGCCGCGGCGCACGCTGCGCCGCCAGAGGGTGCGCTACGCGCGCCGGGTTCAGGTCGATTGACGACGGCGGCAGGGCCAGTTCCAGTCGCGCATCTTGCCGACATCGATGTGGATAGCCGCCGTGTGGCAGTAGGTTCCGACACCGCCTCGACCCGGAAGGGCGCGGACGAACTGGGCGACGTCCTGTCCGTTGACGCCCGGCACATGCAGATCCGCCGCCTTGCACGCCATGTGCATCGAAGCCTTCGCGCCATTGACGCGGCGATTGTGCTGCGGCGAACGGAAGCCGGAGGTGATCACGACCTTCTGCTTGAACCGGCGCTCGATCTGGCTGATCAGCGACATCAGGTTCGAATCAAAGCAGTTGGTGACCACATCCTCGCGCTGGATGAGGAGGCCGCTGGGTGCGAGTCGCGCGATGCCGGAGAGCGAGGCCAGCTGATAGCTGCTGCCGATGTCGTCCATCAGTTCCGAATCGACCGATGCGCGCTGTCCGATCTCGAACAGAGACTTCGGATCGACACCCGGCAGCGAGTTGGCGCCGATATCGGTTTCGGCGTCGTTGCGCTGATGGACGATCACACGGCCGGGTTTGCCAGCCTCGGCGTTTCGCAACGGTGTCTTCGCCTGCGACTGGTTGTAGAGCGAAGCGTAGAGGGACCGGTCGGCCTCGGCCGATTTCTTCGGCGCGGCAAAGGCCGCGATGGCAGGGCCTGTCGTTCGAGTCAGAAGGCGCCCAGGCTGGATGCCTCCGGCTGTATCACTGTTTCCCGCAACCGCAGCGACGACGGCTTCGGTCTTTTCGGACGCGCCCGCCTCGGCGACGCGCGCCGTCAGAGTCGGATCGAGGGGGGCCGGCGATGCCGCCGGCGTGCTGTCATTCGCCTCGGCGACCTTGGCGGGCTCCTTGCCCTTCCCTCCGGGCTCTCCCTCCTTTGCCGCTTGGGCGATGGCATCCTCGACCGACTTCGGCTCGGGCGCTTGAGAGAAGCCGAAGGCGCTGCTTTCGTCCACCGCCGACACGCATCCGCCCAAGAGAGGCGACAGCGACAAGATGGTTGCTGCAAGGAGTGCCTTGCGCGGCAGCAGGCCGCGTGCGGAGAAAAATCGTTCGGTCAACCGGTCGTCCACCCTCTCGGTGTCAGCTCGTAGGGCCGTTCACCCAAGCCATGACCGAAGCCCGGGATCGGGTCTTCGGAAGACTGCCGCCTCGATCGCGTTCGCTTCCCCAAAGCGCGGGCCCGATACCGGGGCCCACCGCGAAGTATGACTATTTCGTTAGCACTGTGTCGTTTCCGAGGCTAGCCCGGCCTCAGTTCACAGTGAATGCTACCAGGTTCCGGTGTTCGGCATGCTGGACCAGGGCTCCGCCGCAGGTTTCGCTTCGCCACGCTGCAGCAGTTCGAAGGAGATGTTGTCGGGGGACTTTACGAAGGCCATGCGACCGTCCCGCGGCGGGCGATTGATGGTCACGCCCTGGTCCATCAGCCGCTGACAGGTCTCGTAGATGTCGTCGACTTCGTAGGCCAGATGCCCGAAATTGCGGCCGCCGGTGTAGTCCTCAGGATCCCAGTTGTGGGTCAACTCGAGAAGGGGAGCAGCGTTCGAGCGACCCGCGCTCTCGTCGTCGCGCGCAGCGAGGAAGATGAGCGTGAAGCGTCCGGCCTGGCTTTCGGTCCGGCGAACTTCGACCATCCCCATCTTGTTGCAGTAGAAATCCAGGGATTTGTCGAGGTCGGCGATGCGGACCATCGTATGGAGATATCGCATGGGATCCTGCTCAGAACGTCGTTCCGTTGCGACTTAGGGGCACGAAGCGATCCGCCAATGTGCGACCCATTGGAACAGCCACTACGTCTGCGACTTTTTGCGAAGCTTGCGGCACGGGGTCCGGGCGATGTTTTTTGCGCGGAACGGGAAAAACGGGGCGCTTGAGGATTCCCAAACTCACTATTCAAACTATTCTGAAAACTCAGGTGATCGTTTGACGAATGGTGACGGATCGCGAATGCTGACGCGTCCTGCACGAATGTTGGAACGGTCGGCGTCAGGCCGTCTTCGCGGCGGGCGTAAGTGACGAACGAGGCGGAACGTTCGATGACAGTGCGTGCACCCAGCGCGATGGATCATGAAGCTGACGGTTCGACGCGGCCGCTCGATCTCGAAACCGTCACCGGCAGGATCAAGTGGTTCGATGTCGCCAAAGGGTTCGGCTTCGTGGTTCCGGACGGAGGCGGCGACGATGTGCTTCTGCATGTCACCTGTCTGCGCCGCGACGGCTTCTCCACCGCCCTCGAGGGCGCGACGGTCGTGTGCGAGATCCAGCGTGGCGAGCGCGGCCTTCAGGCTTTCCGTGTGCTCAGCATGGATACCTCCACTGCCGTCGCACCGGCCCAGACGGCGGCAGCCCGTACCCATGTGCAGGTGGTACCCACGAGCGATCTGGAACGGGCCTCTGTCAAGTGGTTCAACCGCAGCAAGGGCTACGGCTTCATTTCGCGCGGGGAGGACACCGAAGATATTTTTGTCCATATGGAGACGCTGCGTCGCTACGGCATGGCGGAACTCCGGCCGGGGCAGGAGGTGCTCGTGCGATACGGCAACGGCGACAAGGGTCTCATGGCGGCGGAAATCCACCCCTTGACCGGGCCCGTCCGGCCGGGAGCCCACTGATGTCGACGTTCTTCGCAAGGGCAGCACAGGTTGGCGGAGCGGCCGCTGCGATGGTCCTGATGCTCGCATCCGCCGCGTTTGCCGATACGGCAACCTTGATAACCGAAACGGGAGCACACGCGATCGAGGTCGAGGTCGCCGACACGCCATCGGAGCGCGAGATCGGCCTGATGAATCGCGAGTCCCTTGCGGAGGGCACCGGCATGCTGTTCGATTTTCGCGAAAGCCGTCCCGTCAGCATGTGGATGAAGAACACGCTCATCCCGCTCGACATGCTGTTCGTCGACAAGGACGGGACGATCGTGCGAATCGCGCGCAACGCGAAGCCGCATTCGCTGGAAACGATCCCGTCTGGGAAGACCGTACGCTTCGTTGTCGAAATCAACGGCGGCGCAGCAGCGACGTATGGCGCGAAGGCGGGCGATAAACTCGAGCATTCCTTGATCAAGGGACGCTAAATTGGCGGTTCGGGCCGCGAACGCCGCATTGCGTGCCCGGAGCGGTTCGTCTAGAAGCCCTGTGTTTCGGATTGTTCCGGATCGTCGGAGCGTAGCGCAGTCTGGTAGCGCATCTGGTTTGGGACCAGAGGGTCGCAGGTTCGAATCCTGCCGCTCCGACCATATCTGGAACACCGCAGGACAACGTATTCGGAGACGGCGAGAACATGGTGGCCCGCATCTATCGTCCGGCCCGCACGGCCATGCAGTCGGGCAAGGGAAGAACCCGCGAGTGGCTCTTCCTCTACGAGCCGGAAGACCCGAAGACCGTCGAGCCGCTGATGGGCTATACGTCCTCGCGCGACATGCGCTCGCAGGTGCGCCTCTCGTTCGAGACCAAGGAACTCGCGATCGAGTATGCCGAGCGCAACGGGATCCCGTATCGCGTCGAGGAACAGCATATCGCCGGACGCCCGAAGGTCTCCTATTCCGACAACTTCCGATACGATCGCGCACAGCCCTGGACGCATTGACCGGTCCGGCGCGTTCGGCCCCGTAGCTCAGAGGATAGAGCACCGGCCTTCTAAGCCGATGGTCGCAGGTTCGAATCCTGCCGGGGTCGCCAGCGTCCATTGGTGCCGAGTCCACTAGAGACTTCTGTCCATCCGAGTTCGAGGAGTCGCCGGCAGTGACCTGCGGGCGCGGGATCATGTGCTCTCGACGGACTAGTCTCTGATGCCCACCAGATTGGCGATCGACCTTGCTTAGATCAACGCCGTGAGCTCTCCAGGAGAGGTCTGACTCCCTGCTGCCCCTGGTTCGCAGATCAGCTGACGGGCTCGCGGTAGGACACGTCGCCGAAGCCCTCCATCATCCAGCGTGCGCCGCTGCAGCTCACCTCGCGGAAAGTTTTTGGAACTGTCGGGCTCGGACCGGTTTTGGCTTCGGACGAAACAGTTCGGAATGCCATGAATGAACGTGATCCCGGATAGTCCGGCAATTCGCCACGGCGGCGAGACGCTGCCGCTCGTCGAGGTCAGGGGACACAGTCTTCCGTTGCAAGCCGGCAATGCCTTCCTCGGCGACTTGGCCAGCGGTTCGCGGTTCCGTGAGCTTCTGCGGGAAGAAAGGCACAGGATCGAAGTTCGCGGAGCGCCTCCATTCGGGCACGATCGAACTCACGAGATCGGGGGCGACGAACTCGATGCCGCGCTATTGGAGCGGGCGACAACGCCCGAGGGGCGAATCATCGATCAGGCGATCCAAACCTTCTCCCGACATCTGGCCGATGTTCTGGTCCGGTTTCTCGACACGGCCGACTGGGAGGGAACACAACGGATCGCCTGCGGCGGCGGTTTGATGGAAGGCTTGGTCGGGGCTGAAATCGTCGAGCGGACGACACGGCTTCTGCAAGAAGGCGGAAAGCCCGTTCCGCTCAGCCGACTGCATCATGCCCCCGACGAGGCCGGAATGATCGGCTGGGCCTACGCGGCCCCTTCGTCCGTCATCCAGGAGGCCCCAGGCTTCGTTGCTGTCGACATCGGTGGAACCAACATCCGCTGGAGCACCGTTCGCCACAATGGCGCGCCGGCGTCGTCAGCCGAGCCGGAAGTCGTTCACCACCAGAAGTGGGGCCACGCCGAGGAGGGTGTCGATCGCGAGGCTCTTCTGGACCGACTGGTCGACGGCATCGCCGAGATGTCGCGCCGGGCCGAGCAGGACGGGCTGCATCTTTCAGCGCTCATCGGTATCTCTTGCCCAGGCGTGATGCGCTCCGACGGCAAATTCTCGGACGGCTGCCAGAACCTGCCGGGCGCGTGGTGCGATCCGTCCTTCTCGCTACCGCAGGAAATCGATGACCGCCTGAAACAGAAGGACATACGCGAAAAAATCGTGGCGCTTCACAACGACGCGGTGATTCAGGCGCTGAGCGAATGGCCCCGGATGAAGGATGTCGAGCGCTGGGCTGCCGTCACGATGGGGACCGGGCTCGGCAACTGCAGCTTCGTCAATCGGTAAGGAGAGACGGGCCCTCGAAAGGGCTCGACTGCCTCAGCGTTCGATCACCAAATCGCTGTTCGGCTTGGAGCAACACAAGAGCACCATGCCCGCATCGATCTCGCGTTGTCGGATGCCGCCCTGATGCGTCATCGCGACCGTCCCCGAGACCTTTTTCGATTTGCACGTGCCGCACATCCCCTTCGAGCAGGATGACGGCAGCCGCATGCCCGCTCGCTTGGCCGCCTCGAGCACGGTCATGGTCTCCGGGACCTCGACGCTGCGCCGCGTCTTCGTGAACTCGACCGTATAGGTCCGGACCGTGGGCCCGGCTTCCGTTTCCAGTTGTAGCTCGGCCTCGGTCGCGACTGCCTTCTCCGACGCCGTCAGCGTCTCGAAGTTGAAGCTCTCGTCGTGGTAGCGCGCCATCTCGTAGCCGGCTTCGGCCAGGATCGCCTTTACGGCCGCCAGGTACGGGGCCGGACCGCAGACAAAGACCTCGCGCTCGCGGAAATCAGGCACGACGACATCGAGAATGCCGCGCGTGAGGAAGCCTCTCAGCCCGCTCGACGGAGCGAGCGGGGACACGTTCTGGACGATCGGAACGAAGCGGAAGGCGTCGTCGACGCGCGCCATTCCCTCCAGTTCCTCGCGAAAGATGATGTCGGCGGGCGATCGCGCGTTGTGGATGAAGACGATGTCTTCTCGCTGCCCGAGATCGTGGAATGTTCGCGCCATCGACATCAACGGCGTGATGCCGCTGCCGCCGGAGAGGAAAAGGTACTTGGAGGCGGGCAGATCGGCGCAGGTGAAGTCACCCATCGGGCCGACAGCACGAATGCGCATACCGGGCTTGAAGCTGTCGTGCAGCCAATTCGAGACCGGCCCGCCCGGAACCCGCTTGACCGTGAAGCTGATGCGGTCGGGACGCGTCGGAGCCGAAGAGATCGTGTAGCAGCGATAGATGGTTTCGCCATCGATCTCGAAGGCGTAGGTCATGAACTGACCCGGCTTGAAACGGAAGCGGCCTGGCGCCGCCGGCTTCAGGACGAACGTCTTGACGTCATGGGTCTCATCGCGCACCGCCTGGCAGACGAGAGTATCGTCCGCCTCGCTGTCCCACAGCCCGTCGGCGAGCTCGATCGAGGCCGAACCCGAATTGCCTCCACCCGCGGCCTCGCTCATTTCGTGATGTAGTCCGTCATGCGGGCGACGTACCAACGGATGAATTTCTCCACGAGCATTTCGGTATTGGGCGAATAGGGGCCGGGCTCGTAGGCAGGGCTGAGCGCGCCCTGCTGGCACATCTCGACAAGAGCTGCATCCTGCGCGTTGGTCGCGGTCCAGACCTCGATCAGCCGATCGATCTCGTAGTCCACGCCCTCGACCGCGTCCTCGTTGACCAGCCATTTCGTGCGGACCAGCGTGCGTCCTTCATCGAGCGGCAGGACCGAGAAGGTGACGATGTGGTCGCCGAGGAAATGATGCCAGGAATTCGGTTGCGTCCAGAAGGACAGGCCGCCAAGTTTGGCGGTGCTGAAGCGCCCAAGCGGGACGCTGCACGCCGCCCGCGTGTCCATCGTGTGGCTCTCGCCATCGCCGTCGAGCGGCAGTCGCTCGGTGCGGAAGCCGCTGACGCGGGTGTCGAGTTCCTCGATCTCGCGCGAGGGGAGGCCCATCTTCTCCCACTCGTCATGGCTTGTCGCCCGCAGCGCGTCGTAGCGCTGAGCATTCTCCAAATCGATCGGGTCCATTTCCTCCGGAGAGAAGCCGAAGCCGTAGGCGAAAAGCGGGACCGTCAACTCGGGATGATTGGCCTCGCAGTGGTAGCACTCGCGATTGTTCTCGAGCGTCAGCTTCCAGTTGCCCATTTCGATCAGATCGCTCTGGTAGGCGATCTTGGTGCCGCGCACGTTGTGAGGTGCGATGTAGGGCGCCATGCGGGCGGCGAGCTGGTCGAAGTCCTCAGGCGGGTTGTCCGCGAGGCAGACGAAGAGCAGCCCCTCCAGCGAGCGGAGATTGACCGGCTTCAATCCCTTGCAGGATGGATCGAAGTCCGACCCCATGTGCGGCGCATGCACGAGATGACCGTCGAGACCGTAGGTCCAGGAGTGATAGCGGCAGACGAGGTTGCCCACCGTCGTCTTCTCTTCGTCCACGAGACGGGCGCCGCGGTGCCGGCAAACATTGAAGAAGGCGCGAACCTCATTGTCGTCGTCGCGAACGATGAGGATCGACGCCTTGCCGATTTCGACCGTCGCGACGTCGCCGGGCTCGGACACGTCGGGCTCGACGCCGACATAGATCCAGTGGCGGTAGAAGATCGCTTCCATATCCGCCGCGAACACCTCCGGCGAGGTGTAGAAGGGCGCGTCGAGGCTGTGTCCGAGGCGGCGCCCCAGGACCAAAGACTCCAGCGTATCCAACTTGTTGAGCATGACCGACCGCGACTCCCCGCAGCAAGGCTAGCAGCCTCTTCAGCTTGGAAGAATTCTCGCTTTCGCATCGTCCGTCTTGAACGACGACGACAGCTAATTTAGCTTTTGCGACATCGCGCTCGCTTGGTGCACCGTGACGGTCGGTTCGGATTCCCAACTCTTCGGTTTCATGCTGACCGAGAGCTTCTCGATGATCGCGTTCACCGCGGCCGTCGAGCCGCTCAGACTCGCCAACCGGGCTGCCGATCGTCGTCTCTACGATTGGAAGCTCTTTGCTTCTGACGGCCTTGCGGCCGAAGCTTCGAACGGCGTGCGGGTTGCCGTCGACGGATCCTTTCGCGATGCCCTGGGGCTGGATGCCGTGGTCGTCTGCGCCGGCGTAAACGTTCACCTTCACGACCATCACGACCTGATACCGACGTTGCGCAAGCTCGCGAAATCCGGGGTCAAGGCCGGCGCGGTCTGCACGGGTGCCTACGTGCTCGCGAAGGCGCGGCTGCTCGACGGCTATCGCTGCACGATCCACTGGGAGAACCGCCCGGGTTTGCGGGCGGACTTTCCTGATCTCGACGTCGGGGACGACTTGTTCGAGATCGATAGAGATCGCTTCACCTGCGCCGGGGGCGTGGCGGCGGCCGATATGATGCTGTCACTCATTCGCCGCGACTTTGGCGATGCGCTTGCACGGGCGGTCGCCGATCAGATGATCCACAAGCGCATCCGCGACGCCGACGAACCCCAGCGCCCCGATCTGGGAACGCGGTCCCTCAACCCCCATCCGAAGGTCCAGCGCGTTCTGACGCTCATGGAGGCATCGATCGAACGTCCGACGAGCATCGATGAGCTCGCTCGGAGCGTCGCGTTGTCGTCACGTCAGCTCGAACGGTTGTTTCTGGAACACGTGGCGGTGTCGCCGACGCGCCACTACGTCAACATTCGGCTCGAGCATGCTCGGAAACTTCTGCGGCAAACGCGGATGAGCATTCTCGACGTGGCGATGGCGAGCGGCTTCAATTCTGCGTCGTACTTTTCGCAAAGCTATCTCGAGCGGTTCGGCCACTCTCCTCGAGCGGAGCGCAAGGTCACGCCGGCGTAACGCTCAGCCGCTGGCCAGGGCGTCGAAATCGATCATCTCGGGTTTGTGACCGGTCGCCTCGACCACGCGAAGCAGATCACCACTGGCGAGTGACATCGTGGCCGTATTGACGAGGGGATGGACGGTGATGCGCCGATGCGCCAGCATGTCTTTCGCCAGCACGAGTTGCACCGCTCCGGACTTGTCGTTCACGAGGGCGAGGGGACTGACCGAACCCTGAACGACGCCAAGCGACTCCATCAAGGTGTCGGCGCTGGCGAAGGAGAATTTCTTCGCGCCGAGGTGAGCTGCTAGAGCTTTCAGGTCAAGCCGACGATCCGTCGGAACGCAGACCAGCCAAAGGCCCCCCTTCGCGCCTTTCAGAAGCAGATTCTTCGTGTGGACGCCGTCCAGCGAGTTCCAGAAGGGCAGGGCCTCTTCCACCGTGTGGACGGGCGGATGCTCGATCTCGACGGGCTGGATGCCAAGGCGATTGAAGATGGCTGCGAGTTCTGCACGTGCGTCGGACATGGACACCATTCGATTGCCTGGGCGCTCGTTCCGCGCGCCGAGATCGGAATTCGACGTCCGGCTCTAGCAGCACGCGCCGTCGACTGCACGCGTGGTCACATCCTCGGCGAGCGAAGACGTCGGTCGACCGCACGGAGGGTCAGGGACCGACCATCGCAGCGACGACTTTTGGAAGCGACAGGCAGCCCAATGCCTCTCCCCACGGATCCCGCACGACGATCATCGATTTGCCGGAGGCCAGGAGGCTCGAAACCGCCGTTTCCAAGAGCGTGCTGCACGGCAGTTCAATGCCGTCGACGTCCGGAGGGATCGCCTGCCGTTCCACGACGGCGGACAGCTGCACGACCTTGCCGCGGTTCACATGCCGGACGAAATCCATGATGTATTCGTCGGCGGGTGAGAGGACGATTTCCTGGCCCGTACCCTGCTGGACGACCTCCCCATCCCGCAGAATTGCGATCCGGTCGCCAAGGCGCAGCGCCTCGTCCAGGTCATGCGTGATGAAGACGATGGTCTTGCGAATCTCCTTCTGGAGCTCGAGCAGGATCGACTGCATGTCGACGCGGATCAACGGATCGAGGGCGGAGAAGGCCTCGTCCATCAGCAGGATCGGCGCATCGTTGACGAGGGCGCGAGCAAGGCCCACGCGCTGCTGCATGCCGCCGGACAGCTGGTGAGGATAGTGGTTCTCGAAGCCGGACAGGCCGACCCGGCCGAGCCAGTGCATCGCCGCGTCGACCTGTCGCGCACGGGGGACACCCTGTAGCTGCAGCCCGTAGACGGCGTTGTCGAGCACGGTCCGGTGCGGCAGCAGACCGAACTGCTGAAACACCATCGCCGTCTTATGGCGCCGGAACTCGCGCAGCTCCTTCGGCGACATCTTGCAGACGTCGACCCCCGCGACGAGCACCTCGCCGACGCTCGGGTCGATCAGGCGGTTGATGTGGCGGATCAGGGTCGACTTGCCGGAGCCCGAGAGGCCCATGATCACCTGGATCGCTCCGGCCGGCATGGAGATGTTGATGTCGTTGAGACCAAGGACGTGCTTGTGCACATCCATGATCTCCTGCTTCGTCACGCCCTGCTTCAACAGCGGGACGATCTTCTCAGGCGTCTTGCCGAAGACCTTGGAGAGGCCGCGGATTTCGATCGCGTGATCCTGCGTCTGTTCGCGGCGGGCAGGAGCCGCGCGCTGGAGGGGCGTCGCGGTATCAAGCATGCCCGAGCTCCTTGTGGCGCTGCAAACGCTGGCCGAATGCCTGGCTGATGCGGTCGAAGATGATCGCAATGCCGACGATCGCCAGACCGTTGAAGATGCCCATCGTGAAGTACTGGTTGTTGATGGCGCGCAGCACGGGCTGTCCGAGTCCCTGCACACCGATCATCGAAGCGATGACGACCATCGCGAGCGCCATCATGATGGTTTGGTTGATGCCCGTCATGATGGTTGGCATCGCCAACGGCAGCTGGACGTTGACGAGCTTTTGCCAGGACGACGACCCGAAGGCGTCCGAAGCTTCCAGCACTTCCTTGTTGACCAGCCGGATGCCGAGATCGGTCAGGCGAATGATCGGAGGAATGGCGTAGATCACCACGGCGATCAGCCCCGGCACGCGTCCAATGCCCATCAGCATCACCACCGGGATGAGATAGACGAAGCTCGGCAGGGTCTGCATCACGTCGAGGATAGGACTGATCACACTGCGGACGCGGCGCGAGCGCGCCATGGCGATGCCGACCGGAATGCCAACGACCAGCGAGATCAGCGTGCAGACGATGATCATCGAGATCGTCCGCATCGTGTCTTCCCACATGTCGAAATAGCCGATCAGCAGCAGCGTCACGACCGAGCCGATCACGATGGGCCAACGGCGGCTTGCCGCCCAGGCGAGGGCGGCGACGGCCAGGATGATCACCGGCCAGGGCGTGTTCAGCATGATCCATTCCATCCAGACCAGGAGGATCCGGAGCGGCTCGAACAGCGCCTGGATGGGATCGCCCCAGGCCCGGGTGAACGTGCGAAAGCTATCGTCGATGGTCGAGCGAAGCATTCGCAGATGGTTGTCGTCCATGTGCGGAAAGGTCCACAACCAGTCCATCGCGTCCCCCGTCGTCTGTTCGTCTCATCATCGGCCGAGCACCCGCGCCATTCGCGCGGGTGCCAACCGGAGGTCTGGATCAAGCGTCAGAGAGCCGCCTCGATCTTGGAAGCCGCTTCCGGCGTGACCCACTTCGTCCAGACGTCCTTCTTGGTCTCGAGGAAGTGCTTCGCGCCATCGTCGCCGTTGGCCTGGTTGTCCGTCATCCATGCCAGCAGCTCGTTGACCGTCGCGTTCGACCACGACCGCTTGCCGAGATACGTCATCACCGGCTCGCCCGCGCGCTCGGCAAACTTGGCGGTCACTACCGTATCGACGTTGTCGGCCACCCATTCATTGAGCTTCGGATCGGGGCAGTCGGCGTTGGAGTTGCAGCGCTTCCATTCCGCGGCATCGTGCGGGGCATCGAAGCCGAGGCGAACCATCGGATAGCGTCCCAGGATCGCAGTCGGGGCCCAGTAATAGCCGAGCCAGCCCTGCTTGTTCTCGTTGGCGCGGGCGATCGATCCGTCGAGACCGGCGGACGAGCCGGTGTCGACCAGCGTGAAGCCCTTGTTGGCGGCATCGTAAGCCTTGAAGAACTGCGCGGTGACGACCGTGCCGCCCCATCCCTGCGGTCCGTTGAAGACGGCACCCTTGCTGGAGTCCTCCGGGTTCGGGAAGAGTTCCGGGTGCTTCAGCGCATCGCCGATGGTCTTGATGTCGGGATGGGCGTCCGCGACGTATTTCGGGATGAACCACCCTTGCTGCGCGCCGTCGGACAGGGCGTGACCGGTGGCGACGAGCTTCTTCTCGGCCAGACCGCGGTTGATGACCTCGGGCACAAGATCGACCCAGCCTTCCGGGGCGATATCCGGCTGACCTCGCTCGGCCATCGACGTCAGGGTCGGCACGGTATCCCCCGAAATGATCGAGACTTCGCAGCCGTAGCCATTTTCCAGGATGATTTTGTCGAGGCTGGCGAGCACTTCGGCGCTCTGCCAGTTCATCGCAGCCACGGTGACCTCGCTGCAGTCACCCGCGGCGTGAGCGGCGAGGGTGCCCACCGAACTGAACGCCAGCGCAAGAACGGTCGATGCCAAGAGATGCTTCATCAGTCGATACTCCTGCGGCGCGAGAACGGGGCCTACCCGGCGGCGCCATGTGCCGGGATATGCTGGGGTCCTGATCCGATCGCGGCTCGGGCTCGATCCCGCGAACGAAGGAGACGGATGAGGGCGGGAGACCTGAATCCACCTCGATGCTCGGTGCGACTTCGGCCGCTTCGACCATGAGACTATCGGCGCACGGGGCAACCAATAGGACTATTGCGACGCTTGAATAGATTTATTGCGACGAACTGAGCACCAGCACCGCATCAATCGACGCTGGCTATTTTGTAATCAGGCAAGCGACTTTCCTCGATCCCCGTGGAGGAGAAGGAGTTGGGCCCCGGCGGCCCGGACCAGTTTCGATCGAACGGATCATTCCGTCTGCGGCAGCGTGACGCAAGTGGCCCGAAGGAACAAGGCGAGACGAAGCGGCGTCGAGCCGTCCGCCCCGCCGAGACCCGCTCAGGCGGCCAGTTCACCGTGCGGATCAAGGACGAATTTCACGGCCGCGCCCTGATCGAACGTCTCGTAGCCTTCAGCGGCTTGGTGGAGCGGAATGATCTTGGCGTTGACGATGTCGGCAATCGGCAGGCGATCGTGGAGGATCGCTTGCATCAGCTGGCGATTGTACTTCAGCACCGGGGTCTGGCCGGTGTGGAACGACTGCGCCTTCGCCCAGCCGAGACCGAAGCGAAGCGACAGGCTGCCTTGCTTGGCCGCGCTGTCGACGGCGCCCGGATCTTCGGTGACGTAGAGACCCGGGATGCCGATCGAGCCGGCGGCGCGGGTGATCTCCATCATCTGGTTGAGAACGATCGCCGGCTGCTCGCCGCCAGAGTGCCCGCGTGCCTCAAAGCCGACCGCGTCGATCGCGCTGTCGACCTCGTTGGTGCCCACGACCTCCGCGACCATCTCGCCGAGCTTGTCGTGCTTCGAGAGATCGATCGGCTCGAAGCCCATCCTGGCGGCATGAGCGAGCCGATCCTTGTTGAAGTCGCCGATCATCACGACGGCCGCGCCGAGAATCCGGGCCGAAGCCGCGGCTGCGAGACCGACGGGCCCGGCACCGGCGACGTAAACCGTCGATCCGACGCCGACGCCTGCCTTGACCGCGCCGTGAAAGCCCGTCGGCAGGATGTCGGACAGCATCGTGAGGTCGCGGATCTTCGACATCGCCCGGTCGCGGTCCGGGAACTTCAGGAGGTTGAAGTCGGCATAGGGGACCGTGACGTAGCGCGCCTGGCCGCCGATCCAGCCACCCATATCGACATAGCCGTAGGCGCCGCCGGCCCGCGAGGGATTGACCGTCAGGCAGACGCCCGTGTCCTGCGACTTGCAGCAGCGGCACCGTCCGCACGCGACGTTGAACGGCACGGAGACGATGTCGCCAATCTCCAGCATCTCGACGTCGATGCCCTTCTCGATGACCTGGCCGGTGATCTCGTGACCGAGCACCAGCCCCGGCTCGGCGGTCGTGCGCCCGCGAACCATGTGCTGGTCGGACCCGCAGATGTTGGTCGAGACGACCTTCAGGATGACACCGTGCTCGATGCGGCGGCCGTCGGGCGCCGCGAGCTTGGCGTCGTCGATGTTGCGGACCTCGACCTTGCCAGGCTCCAGATAAACCACGCCTCGATTGCTACTCATGTTCGTCTCCTCCCAGAGTTCACCTGCCCAGAGCGTTCAGCACTCCGGCAGGTTGACGGCCAGTCCTCCCAGACTGGTTTCCTTGAATTTCAGGTTCATGTCCTCGCCCGTCTGCCGCATCGCCTCGATGCAGTTGTCGAGCGGCATGAAGTGCGAACCGTCGCCGCGAAGGGCCAGCGAAGCGGCGGCGACCGCTTTGGTCGCCCCGATGCCGTTGCGCTCGATGCAGGGCACCTGCACAAGACCCGCGACGGGGTCGCAGGTCATGCCGAGATGGTGTTCGAGCGCGATCTCCGCCGCGTTCTCGACCTGCTCCGGCGTTCCGCCTAGAACCGCGCAAAGGCCCGCAGCCGCCATCGCGGCGGCAGAGCCGACCTCGCCCTGGCAACCGGCCTCCGCGCCCGAAATCGACGCATTGTGCTTGATCAGACCCCCGATGGCGGCAGCGGTCAACAGGAAGTCGGGAACCCGCGAGCGACAGCCTCCGTGGCAGTTGTCGAGATAATAACGCAGGACCGCCGGCACGACGCCGGCCGCGCCGTTGGTGGGAGAGGTCACGACGCGCCCGCCGGCCGCGTTCTCCTCGTTGACGGCCATCGCATAGACGCTCAGCCAGTCCGAGGCCCCGTGCGGCTGGCTGAAATTGCGCAGCTTTTCGGCGAGCAGTTGCTCGTGGATCCGGCGGGCTCGTCGACGCACGCGCAGCCCGCCCGGCAGTTCTCCGTCGATCGACAATCCACGGTCGATGCAGTCGCTCATGACGGCCCAGATGCGGTTCACATCGGCATCGACATCCGCATGGGGGCGCAGCTGCGCCTCGTTTTCACGCTTCATCTCCGCGATCGTCAGGCCGCTTTCGCGCGCCATCCTCAGCATGCCGGCGGCATTGCGGAAGGGAAATGGCCAGGCGACACTCCCATACGGATCGATCGCTTTCGGCCGATCGCGCTCCGCCGCCGTCATGACGAAGCCGCCGCCGATCGAATAGTAGGTCTCCGAGAAGAGTTCGCGCCCGTCACGGTCGTGAACCGCGAAGATCAGACCATTGGCATGGCCAGGGAGCGGCTGCCCGAAATCGAAGACGATGTCGCGAGCCGGGTCGAAGGCGAGCGGCGGCAGGCCGGCATGTCGCAGGACGCACTCTTCAGCGAGCGCGGCGAGCTCGCCTTCGGCCCGTGTCATGTCGATGTCCGCGGGCACCCACCCGAGAAGACCGAACGCCACGGCCCGATCGGTCGCATGGCCCTTGCCGGTGAAGGCCAGCGAGCCGTGCAGGCTGACCTTGAGCGATGCGGCGGCTTGCGCCGACGGAGAGTGGCGCAGGAGGTCGAGGAAGGCGCCGGCCGCCGTCATCGGCCCCATCGTATGAGACGAGGACGGTCCGATCCCGATCTTGAAGACGTCGAAAACACTGAGGAACACGAAGGCCGCTCACGCTTCGGAGGAAAGCCGATCGGCGCGCCCTCCCGGCGCGCCGGCCGTCGTCGGTGTCGGCAACCGGTCGGAGCGCTGCCGCGCACCGGCCTCCGGCGGTGTCAGAGCCCGAGTTCGAACTCGCGGCAGATGCCGGCGAGAAGATGCCAGACGTGATCGGCGAATGAGTGCCAGACCTCGATCCGGAAGCGGTCCTCGGCCTCGCGAAAGAGGATGATCTGCACGCGGTCGATGATCGTCCGGCGCGCGCTGCCGACGGGCATCAGGGCGACCTCGGCCGCGATACACGACTGAAGAGCCGCGGCGGCCTCCGGTCCCTCGATGGCGATCCCGACCTCGCGATGACCGACATCGACGAGGCTGTGGATCGTCGTCGCGTAGAGATCGGCAAACGCCGTTTCGATCGCGTCTTGGTCCGCGAGCGGCGCGATCAGGAACCATTCGTCCGGACCGATGCAGGCGGCCAGACGGCCCGACGACGTGGCTGTGGCCTCACCGATGGCCGCGGGAAGGTCGGAGCCCCAGGCCGCAGCGGCCGCAGCGAGATCGGACGGTGCGATCCGCAGGTTGAAACGTGAGCAATTGTCGAGTGCGCGGATCGCGACGGAGGTGCGACGGGCGACGGAGAGTTCGCGGCCGACAAGAGGGTGACGTTCCTGAAACATCGTGGCGTCCTACTCAGGCGCTCAGGCGCGAGTTGTCGGGATCGAAGAAGACCGTGCCGGTCACCGTCGCACGAAGCGTCTCGTTCGGCATCGGGATGTGGACGGTCTCACCCATGCGTCCCTGGCCGCCTTCGACCACCGCGAGTGCGATGGACCGGCCGAGCGCGACGCTCCAGTAGGAGGACGTCACGTGTCCGACCATCTTCATCGGCACAGGCTGGTTCGGGTCGAGGACGATCTGCGCCCCTTCCTCGAGGACCGTCTTCGGGTCCTCGGTCAGGAGGCCGACGAGTTGCTTGCGATCGGCCTTCAGCATGTCGGGCCGGCTCAGCGAGCGTTTGCCGACGAAGTCGGGTTTTGCCTTCCCGATGGCCCAGCCGAGGCCCGCGTCGTCCGGCGTCAACGTGCCGTCCGTGTCCTGCCCGACGATGATGTAGCCCTTCTCGGCGCGCAGCACGTGCATCGCCTCGGTGCCATAGGGTGTGATGCCATAGGGCTTGCCGGCCTCGATCAGCTTTTCCCAGATCGCGCGGCCGAAGCGTGCGGGCACGTTGACCTCGTAGCCGCGCTCTCCGGTGAAGCTCATGCGGAAGAGGCGCGTCGGTACCCCGGCGATCTTGCCTTCGGCGATCGACATGTGCGGGAAGGCGTCATCCGACAGGTCGATGCCCTCGATCAACGGTTCCAGGAGCTTGCGGGCGTTCGGGCCGTTCAGCGCGATCACCGACCACTGCTCGGTGGTGGAGGTCAGCCAGACCCGGAGCTCGGGGAACTCCGTCTGGAGATAGTCCTCCATCATGTTGAGCACGCGAGCGGCACCGCCCGTCGTCGTCGTCACGTGGAAGCGGTCCTTTGACAGGGGACCGATCACGCCGTCGTCGCGGATGAAGCCGTCCTCGCCGAGCAGCACGCCATAGCGCGTGCGGCCGGGCTCGAGCTTCGTCCAGGGGTTGGTGTACATCCGGTTCAGGAATTCGGCCGCGTCGGGACCCACGATCTCGATCTTGCCGAGCGTCGAAGCGTCGAAGATACCTACGGACTCGCGCGTCGCCTTGCATTCGCGGGCGACAGCGGTGTGCATGTCCTCGCCGGTCTTCGGGAAGTACCAGGCGCGCCGCCACAGCGATACCGGCTCGAACACCGCGCCGTGCTCCTCCGCCCAGGCGTCGATCGCGGTCTTGCGCGTCACGTCGAACAGGCGGCCACGGTTGTAGCCGCAGAAAGCGCCGAAGGTCGTCGGCGTGTAGGGAGGCCGGAAGGTCGTGAGACCGACGGCCGGGGCAGGGCGCTGCACGGCGTCGGACGCGATGGCGAGACCGTTGATGTTGGACGTCTTGCCCTGGTCGGTCGCCATGCCGTTGGTGGTGTAGCGCTTGATGTGCTCGATGGAGCGGAAGCCCTCGCGCACGGCCAGGCGGATGTCCTTGGCGGTCACGTCGTTCTGGAAGTCGACGAAGGCCTTCGCCTTCGAAGGGTTGAGGTCGGTCGGCAGTTCACGGCTGGTGACGCCCGTCAGGCGGCGCTCGCCTCCGACCTCGTAGGTGCTCGAGCGGGTGGGGAACCCTGCGTCGAAGGCCGCCGCCGCACCGGCATTGGCGCCGCCCGCCAGAGCGTTGGCCAGGCCGAAATCGCCGTTTCCGGCACCGACGCAGCGGCACTCTTCCTTCTGGGTGGCGGGAAGGAAGGTCTGACCGTCCTCGCGCCATTCCAGTTTGCCCTGCGTGTGGGAGAAGAGGTGAAGGCTCGGCGTCCAGCCGCCGCTCATCAGCAGCGCGTCGCAGGACAGGGTGCGGGCCTGGGCCGCGCCGCCGTTGACCGGCGTGACGCGGACCGACTCGACGCGCAGGCGTCCCTTGGTTCCGGTCACGGTCCAGCCCTGCAGGACTTCGATTCCGGCCGCTTCCGCTTCCGCCTTCAGTTCGGCGTCGACGATGGACCGGATGTCAACGATCGCCGACACCTTCACGCCGGCCCTTGCGAGGTCGAGCGCGGCAAGCCATGCGCTGTCGTGGCTGGTGACGACGACGACCTCGTTGCCGACCTTCACGCCGTAGCGGTTGAGGTAGCTGCGCGCGGAGCCCGCGAGCATGACGCCGGGCCTGTCGTTGCCGTGGAAGACGAGCGGGCGCTCGATCGACCCCTGAGCGAGGACGACCTGCTTGGCGCGCACCTTCCACATGCGCTCGCGCGGGGCGCCGTCGGGAGCGGACGGAAGGTGGTCGGTCAAACGTTGGCAAAGGCCGACGAAGTTCTGGTGGTAGTAGCCGAAGGCCGTGGTCCGCGGCAGGAGCGTGACGTTCGGCATCGCCGAAAGCTCGCCGACCGCCTTCTCGAGGAAGGTCCAGCCCGTCCCGCCATCGATCGACGCGTCGGTTTCGGACAGGAGAGACCCGCCGAACTCGGCCTGCTCGTCGACCAGCATCACCTTCGCACCCGAGCGCCCGGCTTCGAGCGCGGCCGCGAGACCCGCCGGACCGGAGCCGACAACCAGCACGTCGCAATGCACGAAGCGGCTGGAGTAGCGGTCGGGATCGGGCTCGGTCGGAGACTTGCCGAGGCCTGCGGCGCCGCGGATCACCGGTTCGTAGACCTTGTTCCAGAAGGACTTCGGCCACATGAAGGTCTTGTAGTAGAAGCCCGCCGAGAACAGCATGTACAGGGCGTCGTTCACCGCTCCGACGTCGCGCTTCAGCGACGGCCAGTGGTTCTGGCTCGACGTCTTCAGCCCGTTCGAAATTTCGAGCACGGTCGCGCGCGTGTTCGGCTCGAAGCGGCCCGGCCCGCGGGCGACGCCGAGCAGCGCGTTCGGCTCTTCCGAGCCGGCCGAGAGGATGCCGCGCGGGCGATGGTACTTGAACGAGCGGCCGACGAGGTGGACGCCGTTGGCGAGCAGGGCCGAGGCGACCGTATCGCCCTCGAATCCGTTGAACGTCTGCCCGTTGAAGGAGAAGCTGACGCGCCGGTTGCGGTTCACCCGGCCGCGATTGGCAACGCGGAAATCGCTCATGCCCGGATCTCCTCGGCTTCGGCGTCTTCGGGACGCGGCTTGCCGGCCTCGTAGGTCGTCAGGAACTTGTCGGTGACGGTGTCGCGGATGGCGTTGAAGAAGCGTCCGCAGCCATGGATGTGGCGCCAGCGCTCGTGGTGCTTACCGCGCGGGTTGTCGCGGATGTAAAGAAAGTCGCGCCATTCGTCGTCGGAGAGGACGGACGGGTTCTCGGGGCGCGCGATATGCGCCTGGCCGCCATAGGCGAACTCGACCTCGGGCCGCTCGCAGCGGCAGTAGGGGCAACGGATGAGAAGCATGGTCCGGACCCCCTCTTAGTGCGCGACCGCGGCCGCGGCCGCCTCGTCGATCAGCCGGCCCGTGCCGAAGCGCTCCAGCGTGAATGGCGCGTTGATCCGATGCGGTTCGCCGCGCGCGATCGTGTGGGCGAAGACGTTGGCCGAACCCGGCGTCGCCTTGAAGCCGCCGGTGCCCCAGCCGCAGTTCACGAAGAGGCCCGGAACCGGAGTCTTGCCGATGATCGGCGAGCGATCCGGCGTGACGTCGACGATGCCGCCCCATTTGCGCAGCATCCGCATGCGCGTGAAGATCGGGAAGATCTCGCAGATCGCGGCGACCGTGTGCTCGATCAGCGGCAGGCCGCCGCGCTGGCTGTAGGAGACGTACTGATCGGTGCCTGAGCCGATGACGAGTTCGCCCTTGTCGGACTGCGAGATGTAGGCGTGCACCGTGTTAGACATGACGACGCAGGGGAAGATCGGCTTAACCGGCTCCGACACCAGCGCCTGGAGCGGATAGCTCTCGAGCGGGAGTCGGACGCCAGCCGACTCCATGACGACCGACGTGTTGCCGGCGGCGGAGACGCCCACCCGCTTCGCCTTGATGAAGCCCCGCGCGGTCTCGACGCCGGACACGTGACCGGCGGCATCGCGGCGGATCGCCGTCACCGGGCAGTTCTGGATGATGTCGACGCCCATCGCCGCCGCGCCGCGCGCGTAGCCCCAGGCGACCGCGTCGTGCCGCGCCACACCGCCGCGACGCTGAAGCGCCGCGCCCATCACGGGGTAGCGCGCGTTCGGTGAGATATCGAGCGGCGGGCAGAATTCTTTGGCTTCTTCCGCCGTCAGCCATTCGTTGTCGATGCCGTTCAGGCGGTTCGAATGGACGTGCCGCTTGAAGCTCTGAACGTCGTGCACGTTGTGCGCGAGCATCATCACGCCCCGCTGCGAGAACATGACGTTGTAGTTCAGCTCCTGGGTGAGGTTTTCCCAGAGCTTCATCGAATGCTCATAGAGCATCGCGCTCTCGTCATAGAGATAGTTCGAGCGGATGATGGTCGTGTTGCGGCCGGTGTTGCCGCCGCCGAGCCAGCCCTTCTCGATCACCGCGACATTGGTGATGCCGTGCTCCTTGGCGAGGTAGTAAGCCGCGCCGAGCCCGTGGCCGCCGGCACCGACGATGATGGCGTCGTACTCGGCCTTCGGCTCGGCATCAGGCCATTGCGGCTTCCAGTTCTTGTGGCCGGACAGCGCATTCGCCACGAGCGAAGGGAAGGAGAAGCGGGTCATCGCGAACCTCAAACGACCATTGCCGGGGTATCATTGCGACAATGCCCTGCCGGAGACAGGACATTTGCGTCAATCGGGTCGCACTTTAAGAACCAGCAATGCGCCCCAGTCGAGGCGGCCGGGAACGGAAGGCGGGGAACGCGACGGCGCTGTCGATCGACGGAATCAGGCGGCCTGCGCTTCACCGATCGAAGCGGACTGCTGCGCGTGACGACGGACCTCCTGCGGCGTCATGTCGAAGCGCTGGCGGAACATGCGGCTGAGATGCGAGGAATCGCAGAAGCCGCATTCGACCGCGATCGAAGCCACGAGCTTGTCGGTCGTCTCGATAAGATGGCGCGCAAAGGTCAGCCGGATCTGCAGGAAGGCCGCCTGCGGGGAGGCCCCGAGCGCCGAGCGGAAGTGCCGCTCCAGCTGGCGCTTGCTGTGCCCCATCCGCTTGGCGAGTTCGGCGACCGACAGAGGCGTGTCGATGTTCTGCTGCATCAGGAGCAGCGCACGCATCACCATTGGATCGCGCGTCGAGATATCCATCGACACGCCGGGCTGGGGTTTCTCCGGCCGCAGGGCATCATCGATGATCATGATGTGGAGGCTCTTGCTCGCCTGCGCCCGGCCGACGTGGCGTTCCACGAGATAGGCCGCCAGATGCGCCGAACTGGCACCGCCCGAGCAGGTCAGGCGCTCGCCGTCGTCGATAAAGATCTGGTCGGAGACGGGATCCAGCCCGTCGAACTGTTCGAGGAAGTCGGCGTGATGGAACCAGCTGACGCAGCAGCGGTAGCCTTTCATCAGCCCCGCCTTGTGCAGGAGGAAGCCGCCGGTGCACAACCCGATCAAGGGAACGCCCGCGGCGGCGGCCTGCGTGAGATAGGAGACGTAGGCGGACCCCAGCCCCGTCAGGTCGTCCATGACGCCGCCGACGACCACCAGATAGTCGAATTTCGTCGGATCCCCGAGGCGCTCGTTCGGCTGCACCGACACGCCGCTGCTCGACGGAATCGCGCTCATCGTGTCCGACAGGACGTTCCAGTTGCACATGATGGGGCGACTGCGGTCGCCCTCGTCCGCCGCAAGGCGGAGGACGTCGACGAAGTTGGCGAAGGCGCAGAGCGTGAAGCGTTTGGCGAGGATGAAACCGACGGACAGGCGCGCCGTCGACTTTCGCGGCTTGTAGACCGCAGAAGCCGGCGAACTTGTGCGGATTTCGCCCACCTTAGCGTCCATCAGCTCTACCTCGCCGCGCGCTCTCGCCCCGGCTGTCGTACTGCTAATCCGGCTTTGACGCAAACATCCTGTCCGGGCCGCATCTGCTGTCGCAATGCTACCCCTCACGAGCCGGACCCGCCCTTCAGGCATGCCGCCGGGACAGCGCTCGAGGCATTTGTTCCCCTCCAGTCGAGTAGTCCGTGATGGCCGAGAACAAGTTCATCCTCAAGCTCAGCTGTCTCGACCAGCCGGGGATCACGGCGGCGCTGGCCACCGCGCTCGCCTCGCGCGGCGCGAACATCGTCGAAGCCAACCAGTTCTGTGATCGCCAGACGAACCAGCTGTTCGTGCGCATCGCGGTGGCGGCGCCCGAAGCCACCACGCAGTCGGTGCTCGATCTGGCGCTGAAGCCGTCGGTCGACCGCTTCGACATGCGCATCAAGGTCGAGGACCTGTCGCGGCGGCCGAAGATCATCATCATGGTCTCGAAGTTCGACCACGCGCTCCTGCACCTCCTCTACCAGATCAAGGTCGGCTGGCTGAACGCCGAGGTGGCGGCGATCGTGTCCAACCACGAGGACTCACGCCGCACCGCCGAGCAGGAGGGCATTCCCTTCCACTATTGGCCGGTCAACAAGGAGAACAAGGCCGAACGGGAGGTGCAGCTGATCGAGCTCGTTCAGACGACCGGCGCCGAACTCGTCGTTCTCGCCCGCTACATGCAGGTGCTCTCCAACGATCTGTCGAACCGGCTGTTCGGCATGGTGATCAACATCCACCATTCCTTCCTGCCGAGCTTCAAGGGCGCCAAACCCTATCATCAGGCGCATGAGCGCGGGGTAAAGCTGATCGGTGCGACGGCGCACTACGTGACGGCCGATCTCGACGAGGGGCCGATCATCGAGCAGGAAACCGAGCGCGTCACGCATGCGATGACGGGCGACGACTTCGTAGCCGCCGGACGCGACATCGAGTCTCGCGTACTCGCGCGGGGCGTGAAGTATCACCTCGAAGGCCGCGTCATGCTCAATCATCATCGCACGGTCGTTTTCACGCCGTGAATCTCTCGCAGAACGCCATCGGCGCGCCGCGCCTCCGCTCAGCGAACTGAAGGACAGAAGGACATGGCTGCTTTCCCCGAAAAGGCGCGGGTCGTCATCATCGGACTGGGCGGGATCGTCGGCGCCTCGATTGCGCATCACCTCGTCGAGCGCGGCTGGGACGATATCGTCGGCATCGACAAGTCGGGCATCCCGACCGACATCGGCTCAACCGCCCACGCGTCCGACTTCTGCTACACGACCAGCCATGACTTCCTGAGCTGCTGGACGACGCTCTACTCGATCGATTTCTTCGAGAAGATGGGGCATTACGCTCGTGTCGGCGGTCTCGAGGTCGCGCGCGTCGGCGACGACGAGCGCATGGACGAGATCCGGCGAAAGGTCGCCTCGGCCAAGGCCTTCGGCACGCGTGCGCGCCTCATCGAGCCGGCCGAGATCAAGGCGAAGATGCCGCTGATCGAGGAAAGCGTCGTGCAGGGTGGGCTCTGGGACCCCGACGCCGGCCTCGTAATTCCGCGCTCGCAGACGGTCGCCGGCAAGCTCGTCGACCAAGCGGTCGACGCGGGCAAGCTGCAGGCCTTCGCCAATACGTCGGCCCAGTCCCTCGTGATCGAGGACGGTCGCATCAAGGGCGTCGTCACCAGCCGCGGCACGATCATGGCCGACCGCGTCGTCGTCTGCGCGGGCCTGTGGGGCCGCCTGATCGCCGAGATGGCGGGCGAGGACCTGCCGGTGATGCCGGTCGACCACCCTCTGACGTTCTTCGGTCCCTACGAGGAGTTCGCGGGCAGCGGCAAGGAGATCGGCTATCCGCTGCTCCGCGATCAGGGCAACTCGGCCTACCTGCGCGACACCGGCGATCCGAAGACCGCCGAGGGCGGCCAGATCGAATGGGGTTACTACGAGGAGAACGACGTTCGTCTTGTGCACCCGCGCGAGCTCCTCGAAAAGCATCAGGCCCGGCTTTCGCCCTCGCAGCGTGACCTCGACATGGAGCAGGTCATCGAGCCACTCGAGCGCGCGATGGAACTGACGCCGATCCTCGGCGAGCTCGGCTATAATGAAGGCCACTCCTTCAACGGCCTTCTCCAGACGACCACCGACGGCGGCCCGTCCATGGGCGAGAGCCAGAAGGTGCGGGGCCTCTGGTACTGCGTCGGCATCTGGGTCAAGGACGGCCCGGGCATGGGCAAGCTCATCGCCGACTGGATGACGGACGGGCGCACCGCAATCGATCACAACCGGATCGACTTCGCACGCTTCGCCAGCTTCCAGCTCGACGAGAAGTTCATCGAGGAGCGCTGCACCGAGACGGCGCGCAAGATCTACAATCCGCCCGTGCATCCGCGCGAGCCCTTCGCGGGCGGCCGCGGCATTCGACGCTCACCCTTCCACGAGCGCGAGAAGGAACTAGGCGGCTACTTCATGGAGCTCGGCGGCTGGGAGCGTGCCCATGGCTACGCCGCGAACGAGCACCTTCTGGAGAAGCACGGCAACCGCATTCCGGTTCGCGAGAACGAGTGGGACAACCGCCATTTCTGGCGCGTCTCGAACGCCGAGCATCTCGAGATGAGCGAGAGCTGCGGCATCATCAACCTGTCGCACTTCTCGATCACGGACATCGAGGGTCTGGACCACGTCGAGCTGATGGAGTGGCTGTGCGCCGCCAAGATCGGGGGCGACGCCAATATCGGGAAGGGCATCTACACCCACTTCCTCGACGACGAGGGCATGGTACGGGCCGACTTCACGGTCATCCGCATGGCTGACCGCATCCGCATGATCAACGGCGCCGACGCTGGGCCGCGCGACTTCCAGTACATGCGGCGCACCGCCGCCGACCGCGGCCTCGACGTGACGATCACGGACGTCTCCGAAAAGTACATCACGATCGGCATCTGGGGTCCGAACGCCCGCGAGAACCTCGGCAAGCTGCTGGAGGACCCGTCCGTCCTGTCGCCCGAGAACTTCCCGTTCGCCGCGATCAAGCCGATCACCATCGCCGGCAAGTCCGTCACGGCGTTCCGCATCTCGTATGTTGGCGAACAGGGCTGGGAACTGCACATGGCTTACGAGGACGGGCTGGCCGTCTGGGACGCTCTTCGGTCCACCGGCGCGATCGCGGTCGGGGTCGAGACCTATGCGAACACGCGTCGCATGGAGAAGAGCCTGCGCCTGCAGAACGCGGACCTCCTCACCGAGTACAATCTTCTCGAAGCCGACCTTGCCCGCCCGAAGGTCAAGGAAGCCGACTTCCGCGGCAAGGCCAAGCACATCGAGTATCGGGCCCGCGCCAACCAGCCGGCGATGCTCTGCACGCTGGTGATGACCGACAACAACGACTCGAAGGGCATCGCGCGTTACCCCGTCGGTACCATGCCGGTTCTCGATCCGAAGACGGGCGAGACGCTGGTCGACGAACTCGGTCGCCGCTCCTTCACGACGTCGGTCGCGTACGGACCGACGATCGGAAAGAACATTGCACTCGCCTACCTGCCGTGGAGCCATTGCGAGATCGGACGCAAGCTCGACGTCGAGTACTTCGGCGACACGTTCCCGGTCGAGGTCGCTGCGGTCGGTTACAAGCCCCTGTACGATCCGGAGAACGTCAAGCCGCGCAGCTGACGCGTCTTCCGCCTCTGGTTCACGTAACCGTCTGTCGCCGCGGAGCCCAACCGGCTCTGCGGCGAACCTTCGTCCGTGATCCGACACCGGTTCGCTGAAAGCTGAACTTCGTCGCTACCTCCCAGAGATCTGCGGCAGACGAACAAGCTGAATGGCTTTCTGCCAGCCGCGTGAGTCCATCAACGCTGCGTCGTCTATTGCGCCTCGACCTGTGCTGCCGTCTCTCCGATGCGGGCTTCGAGCGCCCCCGGATGACGATCGAGCACGCCCTCCAGCGCATCGCCGCCTCTCAGCCCGCCGATGTCGGCGCCCGAGACATAGGCGGCCCGACCGAGGAGGTGGCCGGCAACCGGGATGGTCAGGAGCAGGAACAGGACGACCGCGAGCCCCGTCAGCGTTACGTCCAACCGTTGGAGCTGGAGAACGACGCCGAGGACGATGAATCCCGCGCCCAGCGTTCCCGCTTTCGTGGCCGCGTGCATCCGTTGCAGCGGATCGGAGAAACGGATCAGCCCGACGGCGGCGGCGAACAGGAAGACGACGCCGACGAGCTTCGACATGAAGGAGGCGAGCGACAGGACGATCATCGGCGGCTTCCCTTGCGCTCGAGAAAAGCGGCAAGGGCGCAGGTCGCGACGAAGGAGATCAGCGCGATCCCGAAGGCGACGTCGAGGAACTCCCGCCGCCCCGTCGTGCCCGCCGTCAAGGCGGCGATCGCGACCGCGATGCCCGTCAGCATGTCGATCGCGATGAAGCGGTCGGCATAGCCGGGCCCGCGCACCATGCGCCAGAAGGTCAGCGCCAGCGGCACCATCAGGACGACGACCAAGGATGCGCTCAGCCAGTCGAGGGCGTTCGAGAGGGTTTCGATCATCCCTCGATCCTCCGGATGCGGTCCTCGAACGTCGAGCGGATGTCGGCGACGATCGCCTCCGGATCGTCGGCATCGAGGCTGTGAATGAACAGGGTGCGCCGGTCGTCGCTGATGTGCAGCGAGCAGGTGCCGGGCGTCAGCGTGACCATGTTGGCGAGCACCGCGATGCCGAATTCGGTGCGAAGGCGGATCGGCATGGCGATGATGGCCGAGGCCGTGCGTGGCTCGCGGGCGAAGGCTGCCTGGGCCACCGCGACCGACGATTTGAGAAGCTCTCGTTGGAAGACGGCTGCTAGGACCACACAATCCCAGGCGCGGGTGACGAGCGATGATCTCATGGGGTCGCTCCCGGGCGCGCCGCCATGCCCGGCCCGAGCACGGCGTCGATGTAGCCGGCGGGGTCGGCAAGCCCGGCTGCCGCCTCGTTGACATAGAGGACAAAGGGCTGGGCCACGAGACCGATCACGACCGTGACGGCGGACAGGAGAGCGATTGCAACCAGCATCGGACGCGGAACTGGCCGTGCCGCCTCGCGGGGTAGGACGGGGCTCTTCCAGAAGGCTTCCATCCAGATCTTCGTCATCGAGTAGAGGGTCAGGATGCCGACGAAGAGCGAGACGCCGACCAGCCACCAGGCCTGGTCCTTCACCGCCGCGTCGATCACCATGAACTTCGCCCAGAAGCCCGACAGTGGCGGGATGCCGCCGAGCGACAGGGCGGGAACGAGAAAGAGCATGGCAAGCAGCGGCGAGCGCTTCAGGAGCCCGCCGGAGCGCCGAAGGTCGAAGGTGCCGGACGCGCGGTGGATCGCGCCCGCGATCAGGAAGAGGTTCGCCTTCACCACGATGTGGTGGACGATGTAGAAGACGCCGCCCGCGAGCCCGGCGGGCGTAGCGAGCGCCAGGCCGAGCAGCATGTAGCCGATCTGGCTGACGATGTGGAACGACAGGATGCGCCGGACATCCCACTGCACGGCCGCACCGAAGACGCCGAACAGCATCGTGCCGGCCGCCATGACCGCGAGAATGTCCCGCAGGCCCGAGCCATCGACCGCGAAGATCAGCGTGAAGACGCGATAGCAGGCGTAGACGCCGACCTTGGTGAGAAGGCCGGCGAAGATCGCCGCGATCGTGATCGAGGCCGTGTGGTAGGAGGCCGGCAACCAGAAGAACAGCGGGAAGTAGCCCGCCTTGATGCCGAACCCCGCCAGGAACAGGAGCGCCGAGACGGTGAGCGTCGCGGAAGGCGGCAGCGTTGGCAGGACGCGGCCGAGATCGGCCATATTGAGCGTACCAGCGGCCCCGTAGAGGAGCGCGACCGCCAGGAGGAAGAGCAGCGTCGAGAAGAGGTTGAGAACGGCGTATTTCAGCGTGCCGTCGAGTTGCGCCCGCGTGCGGCGGATGGAGAGAAGGCCCATCGCGGTGATGAGCATGATCTCGAACCAGACGTAGAGATTGAAGATGTCGCCCGTCAGGAAGGCGCCGTTCACCCCGGCCAGCATGCCGTGGAAGAGGACGTGGAAGCCCGCCTCTTCCTCGCGCCGCCGGATGTCGGCGAGCCCGAAGATCATGGTGGCGAGCGCCATGAGGCCGGTGATCGCGGCCATCGCCGCGCCCAGTCGATCTGCCGCGAACGTGACGCCGAAGGGCGCTGCCCAGTTGCCGAACTGGATGGCCTGGATGCCGTCCATGACGGTGCGCGACAGAAGCGCGAGCGAGACCGCGAAGAGGAGGATCGTGCCGATCCAGGAGACGACGCGCTGCGCCTCGATCCGCCCCCAAAGCGCAGCGCACACGGCGGCCGTCGCCAGCGGCACGGCGACGGGCCAGAGAACGGCGTTGCTCGCGAGCACGCCGATCATGGCCGATCCTCCGTCGGAACGAAGGGGCTTCCGAGGCGCTCGGCGTCGTCGAGGGCGCGGTTGTCGAGCGTTCCGGTGGAGCGATGCAGTCGGAGGGCGAGAGCGGCGACGAAGGCGACCAGGGCGAAGCCGATGACGATCGCCGTAAGGATCAGCGCCTGCGGCAGCGGGTTGGCGGCCTCGACCGCCAGCGCCGTCTCGCCGCCGGGAATGACCGGCGGCACGGTCGACACGATCCGTCCGGCGTAGAGGATCACAAGGTTGACGGCGGCCGACAGGACAGCCACGCCGAAGAGGATGCGCACGGCATGGCGCGACAGCATGAGATAGACGCCGCAGGCCGAGATGACCGCGATCGCAAGGGCATAGACAAGGCTCATGAATGGGCATCCTCCTCGTAGAAGCGGAGCACGAGGGCAAGGATGCCGCCCACGACCACGAGATAGACCCCGATATCGAACAGGAGGGCCGTCCCGGTATGGAAGCTGCCGATATGCAGCCACCAGTGCGTGAGGAACGCCCCCTCCAGAAGGAGGCCCGGCAGACCGGACAGGAGCGCAAGGACGAGCCCGGCTCCCATGGCGGCGACCGGATGGATGCGCAGCGCGGCACGCGCCGCCTCGACGCCTTCGGCGAGCACCAGGATGGCGAAGCCGGACGCACCGATCAGCCCGCCGACGAACCCGCCGCCCGGCTCGTTGTGGCCGCGATAGAGGATGTAGAGCGACACAGCGATCATCAGCCAGAAGAAGATCCGCGCGAAGGCGGAGAGGACGAGGGAGTTCATCGGGCGCCTCCAGTCTTTCCGGTGCGGCGCAGTAGGCCCCAAGCGCCGAGGGCGGCAAAGCAAACCACAGCAATCTCGCCGAGTGTGTCGATCGCGCGGAAGTCCACGAGGATGACGTTCACGACGTTGCGGCCCCAGGCCTCCGGGTAACTCGCTGCAGCAAAGAAGGCCGACAGGCGAGGGTCGAACGGCACGGCCGTCATCGCGATGAGGGCGACGAAGACGACGATGCCGAAGCCTCCCGCCAATGCCAGGTCCAAGCGGCGCTCCGCCGTCGTCCGCGTCGAGGCCGGCCGCAGCGGAATGCGCAGGAGAAGGGCGGTCAGGATCACCACCACGAGAACCTCGACCGAGAACTGCGTGAGCGCGAGATCGGGCGCGCCGTTGAGCAGGAACACGAGCGCGGAGCCGAAGCCGACGATGCCGACGCTGACCAGGGCTGTGAGAAGCGAGCGGGTTCGCGTGGCGGCCACGGCCCCGATCATCATGAAGGCGAGCACGGCGACGGGCGCGATCCGCAGGTCCGAGAGGTCGATGTCGACGGCAAGGCCCGGAGTGTCGAAGACGAGCCCCAGCGTTAGGATCGTCAGCGTCGCCGCAACGACCGTCGCCGTGTAGGCACGCTGGTCGCCGTTCTGCAGGATGCGCGTGGACCGCTCGGCGAGATTGAGGATGCCGTTGAAGACGCTGTAGTAGCCGCGGTCTCCGAGCAGCGCGACGAGCGGTGGCCATTCGCCGAGGCGCCAGTGGACGCGGGGCCAGAGGGCGTAGAGGACGGCACCAAGCGCGACCACGGCGGCGCTGAGCGCCAGCATCGGCGTGAAGCCGTGCCAGAGAGAGAAGGACGCCTCGATCGGTCGGCCGGCCAAAGCGCTCGCGGCCGGGACGACAAGCGAATTTGCCACGAGACCGGGCGCGAGGCCGAACAGAAGGCCGAGCGCCGAGAGAACGAGCGGCCCGACCACGAGCCCCGGCGTGTCGGCGTGGTGCACCTCGCTCGGGACCCCGCGCCGCTTCCAGAACGGATCGATGGCCGACAGGAGAGCGACCATGACGAAGGCCGCGTTGCCGACGACGGCCAAGGCGAGGGCAAGCGTGCCGGCGGCATCGGCCAGTTGCGCCTCGAAGACCAGTTCCTTGGCGATGAAGCCGACCATCGGCGGCAGGCCGGCCATGGAGAGGGCAGCGGCCGCGGCGGCGAGAGCCGTCATTGGCAGCTTGCGCCCCAGTCCGGCCATCTGCGTGATCTGCGTCCGGCCCGTGGCATGGATCACGTTGCCGGCGCAGAAGAACAGGGCGGCCTTATAAAGCGCGTGCGCCAGGATGAAGCCGACCGTCGCCACGGCCGCCGTCTCGCCGCCAAGACCGATCAGAAGGACCAGAAGCCCCAGCGACCCGACGGTGGACTGCGCGAGGACGCCCTTGAAGCCCGACTGCATCATCGCCCGCAGTCCGCCGACGAGAAGCGTCGCCGTGCCGAAGACGACGAGGGTCATGCCGAAGGCGGGCATGCCGGCGAAGGCCTGATCGAAGCGGGCGAGGAGATAGACGCCGAGCTTCACCATGGTCGCCGAATGGAGATAGGCCGAGGCGGGCGTCGGGGCCTGCATCGCATTGGGCAGCCAGAAGTGGAAGGGGACCTGCGCGGACTTGGTGAACGTGCCGAGGCACAGGAGCACGAGGATCGCGGGCGCGAGCGGCGAGGCCGTCAGTTCGTCACCCCGGGCGACGACCTCGGACAGGCTGAAGGTGCCGAGCGCGGAACCGATCAGGAGGATCGCGCCGAACAGGCAGAGGCCACCGCCGGCTGTCACGATCAGCGACTGCAGCGCCGCCTTCCGAGCGGCGGACTGATGGGAATCGAAGCCGATGAGCAGGAACGAGACGAGGCTCGTCAGCTCCCAGAAGACATAGAGGCCGATGAGATTGTCCGACAGGACCGTGCCCAGCATCGCCGCCATGAACAGAAGAATCAGCGCCAGGAAGCGCGCCCCCTTGTCCCGTGGCTTATCGGCGAAATAGGCGCCGGCATAGATCGTCACCAGTGCGCCGATGCCGGTGATCAGCAGGCAGAACAGGAGCGAGAAGCCGTCGAGCCGGAAACCCAGCGCGACGCCAAGCGCCGGCACCCACTCGACGCGCTCGGTGAGGAACGCCTCGCCTTCGAGCCTCAATCCCAATCCGAGAAAGACGCAGAACAGGGCGGCGGGAACAGTCGCCAGGGCCCATCCGGGATGGCGCAGATGCGGGGCCGTGACCCGCGCGACCAAGGCGGAAGCGATGGCGACGGCGATGCAGGCGATCAGCGGCATGCGGTATCGACCTCGATTCCGGCGAACCGGAGCGCCGCCCCGTCTGCAGAGGTGAAATGCGGTCGGCGCGCCCTCGCAGCGGATCGGCGTTTGAATCCCGCCGTCCTGCCGCCTCCCGCCGTCATACCGGTCATTCGGGAGGGCAGCTCGATGCCTTGGACATTTCGGACCACGCCACGCGCTGTGCGCCGTCGCCCATTTGGCCCTCCACGCGCTGCCACCGATACGACGCGGCGAGCGGCACTGGTCCACGCGAGGAAGGGTGGGATGGCAGCGAAGAAGCGTTCACTCATGGGCGTCCACAGGTTCTCATCGCTGGCGGCCCGACCAACGTGAGTACACCTGCGCCTCCGGTACGGACGCGCACCCGGACGGGGTATGGGGCTGCAGGGGCAGGGGGGGCAAGAGGAAGATGGTCAAGAAACTGCAAGTTCGGTGCCTGGTTGCAAACCATGGTCGAAATCGCAGGCGTCGGGTCACCTTGTGCGGTTCTCGTGATAAGGCAGACTGAGAAATTTCAGAAGGGGGCCCGATGCTCCGAATCCTCTATGACTCGACCTTGCGTCTGTCCGCCAAGCCGCGAGCCACATACGCCCTCAGCCTAGTTTCTTTTGCGGAAAGCTCATTCTTTCCCGTTCCGCGGATGCGCTCTTATTTCCCATGATCGTCGCCGAGCGTCGCCGAGCTTGGCGGCTCGCCTTCATCTGCACCACGATGTCGGTTCTCGACGCGATCCTTGGCTACCTCATCGGGGCGCTCCTGTTCGACGAGGTCGCCAAGCCGCTTCTTGCGATCTACGGTTATGGTGACCGCTTCGCCGAGTTCGCCATGACCTACAACGAATGGGGTGCCTGGATCGTCCTCATAGCGGGCCTCACTCCGTTTCCTCTCATGATGGTCGCGATCGCGAGCGGCGCGACCGGGCTCGATCCCGCGGTGTTCGTCTCGTCGAGCATCGTGGCGAGTGGCATCCGCTTCTATGCAGTGGCCGGCTTGCTCTATCGCTTCGGACCATCCGTTCGAGCTTTCATCGAGAGGCGACTGGGTATCATCTTCAAGGCGGAAATCGTCGCCCTCCTCGGTGGCTTCGCTTTCGTTCGTCTCGGCGTCTAGGCCGGATTTTCATCTACCCTCCCGACACTTCGACAGACCCAGCCGACACGGAGGACGTTCACCGATGAACGCGCTCGATCAGACCCTTTTTTCCGCCATTAACGCCGGATCGCCCACATGGGGCGCAACGGCCTGGTTCGCCTAGTTCGCCGCCCGTTACGTCGTGTTGGTCATTCCCTGCCACCTCGCGCTTCTTTGGATCACGGGGACGCACGACGTCCGCCGGCAGGCGATCCTCGCTATCGCTCTTCTCCTTGCTGCCCTTGCCAGCTTCGCGATCGGGATGATCGTTCCGACGCAGCGCCCCTTCCTCATCCCTCTCGGCAACCAACTCATCGAACACCGCGGCAGCCCTTCCTTCCCCAGCAATCATGGGCTCGCCATGTTCACATATGCCGCGGTGATGTTAGCCCTGCGGCACTGGTGCCATGCGCTCTGCATCGGCTGCGCGGGGCTGATCGTGGCTTGGTCCCACGTCTATCTCGGCATCCATTTTCCGCTGGACATGTTCGGTGCGATGGTGATTGCGGCCGGAGCGGCATGCCTCGCCATCCTGATCGACCGGCGGCTCGGCAGAAATCTCACCTCAGCCGGGGAGAGGCTATTCGAGCAAGCCGTCGCGCGACCCGCCGCCTGGATGATCAGGGGCCGGGGCTGACCGGACGGCATCTTGCTTTTCCGAGTTGGCTTGATGGCCAAAAGCAACCGCGAGCGGATGCTTTCTTGGTCCGTCGAATTCCTTTGACGACCCACGAACAGCCGCTCGTCGGTTGGTTTCGCTGTGTGATGCGCCGCATCGTCCGAATGTTTCCGTGACGGATCGCTCCGGACGGACTTACACCTTAATAACGGACAATGCAGACTGGGTCCGGATCGGAAGGGTCTTCGGCTGCCGAAGGACGGCCGCAAATCATGGCTGACGGGCGATCCTTCAGGCTTTCGATCGGTCGATCTTTCTACGGTCGACCCGCAACCTTCGAACCACCACCGAAATTCCCACTGCGGAATCTTCTCGATCCCTCGATCTCGATTCACAAGCAGCCGATCGTCCTTGACCTTCACGGCCGGCGCAACGTCGGTGAACAGGGACGGAAGCCTAGTTTGATCAGAATAGGGACTGGAGCGGCCGGAAGGTGCAACCCCCACGTGGCGCTGGGTGCAGTCCTTGGTGGGCGATGACAGGCTCGAACTGCCGACATCCTCGGTGTAAGCGAGGCGCTCTACCAACTGAGCTAATCGCCCTCCGGGGCCACCGATTACGCGTTTGGCCGACCATCGGTCAAGAGGCCACGGGCACGCCTCCCCGCTGATAGCACTGAGTGACGAGATTCGCGGGCACGCCCCGGAAGTCCGGGCCCTCGAGCGCGCATCCTCCGAGCCGATTCTTCAGCACAGGCGCTTCGAACGCACTGATCGGAATGGGTTTTCAAATCACGTGCGAAAGCGCGTTGACAGACGGAAGGGGAGCCCGTAAACGACCGCTCATGCCGCTGACGGACACGCCAGCGACACAATACGATGCGCGGGTGTAGCTCAGTTGGTTAGAGTGCCGGCCTGTCACGCCGGAGGTCGCGGGTTCGAGCCCCGTCACTCGCGCCATTGTATTTCGACTTTTTACGTTGCCTCTGACTAGAGGCAACGACATGCGCGGGTGTAGCTCAGTCGGTTAGAGTGCCGGCCTGTCACGCCGGAGGTCGCGGGTTCGAGCCCCGTCACTCGCGCCATCTCTCTTCCTATATGTTCTATGATCGAACTCGTCTTCAGCCCACGCTGCTGCGCTGTTCCGGCTTCGTTTGCCTGTCTGCGAAGATTGCTTCAAGCACGCCCAATGGGCGGGGATGCTGCTTGCGTCCACATTAGGAAGGGTCTAATCCTCGCCGCAATGCGAAGGGCGTGAGCCGTGGCCGTTGGACGCATTGAATACGTCCTCCGATCGCTCATGTCCCCGTCAGGTTTTCAAAGCCGCACTGCCGCGGCCGGTGTGCGGACTTGGCGCACCCGGCTCAGAGGAAGACCCGCTTGTGAACGAGCTTCTTGGATCCTACCTACCGATCGTCATCTTCGTCGGCGTCGCGCTCCTGATCGGTATCGCGCTTCTCGTGTCACCGTTTCTGCTCGCCTTCAAGGCGCCGGACGACGAGAAGCTGTCGGCTTACGAGTGCGGCTTCGACGCCTTCGACGATTCGCGCATGAAGTTCGACGTCCGATTCTATCTGGTGTCGATCCTTTTCATCATCTTCGATCTCGAAGTCGCATTCCTGTTCCCCTGGGCTGCCTCCTTCGGCGATCTCGGGTGGGCGGGCTTCTGGTCGATGATGGTCTTCCTCGGCGTTCTAACCGTCGGGTTTGTCTATGAATGGAAGAAAGGTGCCCTCGAATGGGATTGAACCCCGGTACCGCCCCGTTTGCCGCGCGGTCCGACCTGCAGGTACCTCCTGCGGCCGATCCGTTCGTCACCGAGGTCAACAACGAACTGGCCGATAAGGGCTTCATCGTCACCTCGACCGAGGATCTCATCCAGTGGGCGCGCACGGGCTCGCTCATGTGGATGACGTTCGGCCTCGCATGCTGCGCGGTCGAGATGATGCAGATGTCGATGCCGCGTTACGACGGCGAGCGCTTCGGCTTCGCCCCGCGTGCGTCACCTCGCCAGTCCGACGTGATGATCGTCGCCGGCACCCTCACCAACAAGATGGCACCGGCGCTCCGCAAGGTCTACGACCAGATGCCGGAGCCGCGTTACGTGATCTCGATGGGGTCCTGCGCTAACGGTGGCGGCTACTACCACTATTCCTATTCGGTGGTGCGCGGCTGCGATCGCGTAGTGCCGGTCGACATCTATGTGCCGGGCTGCCCGCCGACGGCCGAGGCGCTTCTCTACGGCGTCCTTCTTCTGCAGAAGAAGATCCGTCGTCTCGGAACGATCGAGCGTTGAGGGACGCATGAACGAGCTTTCGGAATATCTGGTCCCGCTGTTCGGCGAGAAGCTTGTCGCGTCGGACTTCCGACTGGATGAACTGACGTTGACGGTCGCTCCGGAGCACCTCGTCGAGGTCGTCACGCATTTGCGCGACGATCCGCAGTGCCAGTTCAAGTCCTTCGTCGATCTGTGCGGCGTGGACTACCCGGCGCGCGTCGATCGGTTCGAGGTGGTGATCCATCTCCTTTCGCCGCACCTCAACCAGCGCATCCGCGTGAAGGTGCTGACCGGTGAGGACGATCCAGTTCCCTCGATCACCAGCGTATTTCCCGGTGCCGACTGGTTCGAGCGCGAAGCCTATGACCTCTACGGCATCCTGTTCACCGGGCATCCGGATCTTCGCCGCATCCTGACAGACTACGGGTTCGAGGGGCATCCGCTGCGGAAGGACTTCCCGCTGACCGGGTTCGTCGAGGTGCACTACGACGAGCAGCTGAAGCAGGTCGTCTACGAGCCGGTGGAGCTGCGCCAGGAGTTCCGGCAGTTCGACTTCCTGTCGCCGTGGGAGGGCACGGATTACGTGCTGCCCGGCGACGAGAAGGCGAAGGCGAACTGAGAGGATGACGGGCGAGGGCGCTTTGCCGTCCGGCGGCCTCGGTTGCCGAGGTCCGTCGATCAGCAGTCCCAGGTCCGTCGACGACAAGTCGTCGCAATATTCCTTCGCGAACGAAGCCCGTAGGATCGCGGGCGCGCAGACCGTCGCGCAGTTCGCAAACGAGCAGGGTGCCTGACCGTGGCCGAGATCGACGTCCGGAACTTCAACATCAATTTCGGCCCCCAGCATCCGGCGGCGCACGGCGTGCTCCGCCTCGTGCTCGAGCTCGACGGTGAGAACGTCGAGCGCGTCGATCCCCATATCGGCCTGCTGCATCGCGGCACTGAGAAGCTGATCGAGCAGAAGACCTACCTTCAGGCGATGCCCTACTTCGACCGGCTCGACTACGTCGCGCCGATGAATCAGGAGCATGCCTTCTGCCTTGCGGTCGAGCGTCTTGCCGGGGTCGAGGTCCCGATCAAGGGTCAGTTGATCCGCGTTCTCTATTGCGAGATCGGGCGCATTCTCTCGCACCTTCTCAACGTGACGACCCAGGCCATGGACGTCGGCGCGCTGACCCCGCCGCTCTGGGGCTTCGAGGAACGCGAGAAGCTGATGGTCTTCTACGAGCGCGCGTCCGGCGCTCGCCTCCACGCCGCGTACTTCAGGCCCGGCGGCGTACACCAGGATCTGGCGCCGCAGCTCGTCGACGATATCGGCATCTGGTGCGACGAGTTCCTGCCACGCCTTGCCGACATTGACGAACTCCTGACCGAGAACCGAATCTTCAAGCAGCGCAACGTCGATATCGGCGTCGTCAGCCTGGAGGATGCCTGGGCTTGGGGCTTCTCGGGCGTCATGGTCCGTGGTTCGGGCGCCGCGTGGGACTTGCGCAAGTCGCAGCCTTACGAGTGCTACGACCAGATGGATTTCGACATTCCGATCGGCAAGAACGGCGACTGCTACGATCGCTACCTCATCCGCATGGAGGAGATGCGTCAGTCGGTCGCGATCATGAAGCAGTGCGTTGAGCGTCTCGCCGGCGGCGACCGGGCCGGCCCCTTCGCCTCGACCGAGGGCAAGGTCGTGCCGCCCAAGCGCGGCGAGATGCGCCGCTCGATGGAAGCGCTGATTCACCACTTCAAGCTCTACACCGAAGGCTTCCATGTGCCCGAGGGCGAGGTCTACGCGGCCGTCGAAGCGCCGAAGGGCGAGTTCGGGGTCTACCTGGTGGCGGACGGGACCAACAAGCCGTACCGCTGCAAGATCCGCGCGCCTGGCTTCGCCCATCTGCAGGCCATGGATTTCTTGTGCCGCAATCACATGCTGGCCGACGTCTCCGCGATTCTCGGATCGTGCGACATCGTGTTCGGCGAGGTCGACCGCTAGACCGGTAACGACCAGCTGGAATTGTCCCGATCGCCTCGCTGGTGGGCGATCGAAAATCGATACGACACGGCGTCCGGCACGGGTTCGGGCGCTGGTCTTTCATGCTTAATGTGTTAGAACGCGCCGCAACACGGGTGTGTTGGAACCGTTCTGAAGTCGAGGTCCGATGTCCGTCAGACGTCTTGCGGAAGATGCCGTTCAGCCTCAATGTTTTGCCTTTTCGGCGCAGAACGCCGAATGGGCCGAGGCGACGATCCGCAAATATCCCGAAGGCCGTCAGCAGTCTGCCGTCATCCCGCTCCTGATGCGTGCACAGGAGCAGGACGGCTGGGTGACGAAAGCCGCCATCGAGCACGTCGCGCAGCGACTTCGCATGCCGATGATCCGCGTGCTCGAGGTCGCGACCTTCTACACGCAGTTCCAGCTCGCCCCTGTCGGCACGCGCGCCCACATCCAGGTGTGCGGGACGACGCCGTGCATGCTGCGAGGGTCGGACGATCTGAAGCGCGTCTGCCGTGAGAAGATCCATCCGCAGCCGTTTCACCTGAACGAGAGCGGCACTCTGTCGTGGGAAGAGGTCGAGTGCCTCGGTGCCTGCGTGAACGCCCCGATGGTGATGGTGTTCAAGGACACCTATGAGGACCTGACGGCCGATCGGCTGGCGGAGATCATCGACGCGTTCGACCGCGGCGAGGGCGCTGCGATCAAGAAAGGCCCTCAGATTGACCGACATCTCTCGGTCCCGGTTGGCGGCCTGACGACTCTGAACACCTTCAATGACGACGACGACGGTGGCACCGACGAGGCCCGCACGGCGCCGCGGACCGGCGGCACGTCCGCGCCGAGCGATGGCGGAGCCGGCTCGGCACCCTCGCAGGCCGGTCGTGTTGATACGCACGCACCGGAAACGGATCCCACCATCAAGGGTCCGGACGGGGTCGCCAAGACACATCCGGCGGCCGAGGAAGCGACCAGCGTTGACCTGACGAACCATTCCGCCACGTCCGGACGGACAGGCGGCACGCAGCAGGGGCCGACCGGCGCCGAGCAGACCAATGCTGCTGCAGAGCAGAAGAAGGCCGAAACCATGTCGGGCGAGGCCCGCACGGATGGGCCGCTTACGACAAAGGGCGTCAGCGCTCAGAGCGCCGTCGTTCTGGAAGAAAAGTTCGTCGACGATAGCGATCGGGGCTCTGCCGCAACCGGCAAGGAAGATCTGTCGGGCAAGGACCATACCGCGACCGGCACGCTCGAAGGCAAGCGCACCGACACGGATGACGTTCTTCCTGGTCCGGACGTCGGCAAGGGCGAACCGGCCAAGGGTCGTCGCGGCACGAAGCCGAAGGCCTCGGAATAGGCGGAGATCGGAACATGCTTCAGGACAAGGACCGGATCTTTACCAACATCTACGGCCTTCGGGACAAAAGCCTGAAGGGCGCGATGAAGCGCGGCCATTTCGATGGTACGGCCGACATCATCGGCAAGGGTCGCGACTGGATCATCAACGAAATGAAAGCGTCGGGCCTGCGCGGTCGCGGCGGGGCCGGCTTTCCGACGGGTCTCAAGTGGTCGTTCATGCCGAAGGAAGTCGGCGAGCGGCCGCATTACCTCGTGGTGAACGCCGACGAGTCCGAGCCCGGGACCTGCAAGGACCGGGAGATCATGCGCAACGACCCGTTCACGCTGGTCGAAGGCTGCGTGATCGCCGGTTTCGCGATGGGCGCGCACACGGCTTACATCTACGTCCGCGGCGAATACGTCCGCGAGCGGGAAGCGCTGCAGCTCGCCATCGACGAATGCTACGAGGCGGGGCTACTCGGACGCGACAACGAGTGCGGCTGGGACATGGATATCTTCGTCCATCACGGCGCCGGCGCATACATCTGCGGTGAAGAGACCGCGCTGCTCGAAAGCCTCGAAGGCAAGAAGGGCCAGCCGCGCCTGAAGCCGCCGTTCCCGGCGAACATGGGCCTCTACGGTTGCCCGACGACGGTGAACAACGTCGAGTCGATCGCCGTCGCGCCGACCATCCTGCGCCGCGGCGGTGGCTGGTTCGCCGGCATCGGCCGTCCGAACAACACGGGCACGAAGCTTTTCTCGATCTCGGGCCACGTGAACCGGCCGTGTACGGTCGAAGAATCGATGGGCATTCCGTTCCGGGAGCTCATCGACCGTCACTGCGGCGGCGTGCGCGGCGGCTACGAAAATCTCCTGGCCGTCATTCCGGGCGGCTCGTCCTGCCCGCTAGTGCCGGGTGAGCAGATCCTCGACGCGCCGATGGACTTCGACGGCATGCGCGAGGTGAAGTCCTCGTTCGGCACAGCCGCCGTGATCGTCATGGACAAGTCGACCGACATCGTCCGGGCGATCGCTCGCCTTGCATACTTCTACAAGCACGAGAGCTGCGGTCAGTGCACGCCTTGCCGCGAAGGCACGGGCTGGATGTGGCGCGTCATGGAACGCATGGTGGTCGGCAACGCGCAGAAGCGCGAGATCGACATGCTTCTCGACGTGACGAAGCAGGTCGAAGGCCACACGATCTGCGCGCTCGGCGACGCCGCCGCATGGCCGATCCAGGGTCTGGTTCGCCACTTCCGTCCGGAGATCGAGCGTCGCATCGACGAGTTCTCGCGCAATGCCGATATGGGTCGCAAGCCGATCCTGCAAGCGGCGGAATAGGGTCTTGGTGGTCGGTCAGCTCCGGTCTGGATCGGAGTTCGGCCGGCAAGGTGGCGGACGACTGGATAGCTTCCGATTGGAAGCCGGCCGGACGGTCCGCCGTGGTAATGGATATCTGGCCAGTGACAATGGTCGCCACGCGTTCGGCGGCCGTCGCACTTTGAAAGCCAAGTTCGATCGGGTCTGAAAATGGCAAAGATCAAAGTCGACGGAAACGAGATCGAGGTTCCCGACCACTACACGCTGCTGCAGGCGGCGGAGGAGGCGGGTGCCGAGATTCCGCGCTTCTGCTTCCATGAGCGCCTGTCGGTCGCCGGTAACTGCCGCATGTGCCTCATCGAGGTGAAGGGTGGCCCGCCGAAGCCAGCCGCATCGTGCGCCATGGGCGTGCGCGACCTCCGTCCGGGCCCGAACGGCGAAGCGCCGGAAATCTTCACCAACACGCCGATGGTGAAGAAGGCCCGCGAGGGCGTCATGGAATTCCTCCTGATCAACCACCCGCTGGATTGCCCGATCTGCGATCAGGGCGGCGAGTGCGATCTTCAGGACCAGGCGATGGCCTTCGGCGTCGACTCGTCGCGCTATCAGGAGAACAAGCGCGCGGTCGAGGACAAATACATCGGCCCCCTTGTGAAGACGATCATGACGCGGTGCATTCACTGCACGCGGTGCGTTCGCTTCACGACCGAGGTGGCGGGCATCTCCGAGCTCGGGCTCGTCGGTCGCGGCGAGGACGCCGAGATCACGACCTATCTCGAGCAGGCGATGACCTCCGAGCTTCAGGGCAACGTGATCGACCTGTGCCCGGTCGGCGCTTTGACCTCGCGTCCCTATGCGTTCCAGGCCCGTCCGTGGGAACTGACCAAGACGGAGTCGGTCGACGTGATGGACGCGGTCGGTTCGGCGATCCGTGTCGACACGCGCGGCCGCGAAGTGATGCGCATCCTTCCGCGCATCAACGACCTCGTCAACGAAGAGTGGATCTCCGACAAGACCCGCTTCGTCTGGGACGGCCTGCGCACCCAGCGCCTGGACCGCCCGTATGTTCGCCGCGACGGTCGTCTCCAGCCGGTTTCCTGGCCCGAAGCCTTCGAGGCCATTCGACTGAAGGTGTCTGGTGTCTCGTCCGACCGGATCGGCGCGATCGCAGGCGATCTCTCGGCCGTTGAGGACATGTGGGCGCTGAAGCGCCTGATGGGTCAGCTCGGATCCGCCAACATCGACTGCCGTCAGGACGGGGCAAAGCTCGACCCGACCGACGGACGCGCCTCGTACGTCTTCAACACGACGATCACCGGCATCGAGCAGGCCGACGCGCTGCTGATCATCGGCTCCAATCCGCGCTTCGAAGCGCCGGTGCTGAACGCGCGCATCCGCAAGCGCTGGCGCCGCGGCGACTTCCCGGTCGGTTTCATCGGCGAGAAGTCGGACCTGCGCTATGCCGTCACCTACCTCGGTGCGGGACCGCAGACGCTGTCCGACATCGAGACCGCGAACGGCGAGTTCTTCGACGCCCTTAAGAATGCGGCCCGCCCGATGATCATCGTGGGGCAGGGCGCGATCAGCGGCGAGAACGGCGCCGACGTTCTTGCCAGCATCGCAGCGCTTGCGCGTGAGATCGGCGCGGTGTCCGACGAGTGGAACGGCTTCAACGTCCTCCACACGGCGGCAAGCCGGGTCGGCGGCCTCGATATCGGCTTCGTGCCGGGCGAGGGCGGCAAGGCGGTGGCCGAGATGGTATCGGACGGCGTCGACGTCCTCTTCAATCTCGGAGCCGACGAGATCGACATCGGGCCCAGCGCCTTCGTCGTCTACGTGGGAACGCACGGCGACAAGGGTGCGCATCGCGCCGATGTCATTCTGCCGGGTGCGGCCTACACGGAAAAGTCCGGGACTTGGGTCAACACCGAAGGCCGGGTGCAGACGGGCTCGCGCGCCGGCTTCCCGCCAGGTGACGCGCGCGAGGAGTGGGCGATCTTCCGCGCCCTGTCCGCCGTGCTGGGCAAGGCCCTGCCATTCGACTCACTCGGTGCGCTGCGCCGCGACCTTGCGGGCGCTCATCCGATCTTCGTCGGTTCCGAGTTGCAGGCTGCCGATCCCAACGCGATCACGCATCTTGCCGACCGTGCGGGCACACCGTCGGGGGCGGGGTTCAAGTCCGGCATCAGCGACTTCTATCTGACCAATCCCATCGCCCGGGCCTCGAAGGTCATGGCGGAGTGCTCGCGCCTCGCGCATGCCGAGCATCTCGAAGCGGCCGAGTAAGGACGGTACGAACCCATGGAGCTGTTCTCCGCCTATATCTGGCCAGCCCTCGTCATTATCGGTCAGAGCCTTCTCTTCCTGGTGGTCCTGCTGGTCCTGATCGCCTACATCCTTCTGGCCGATCGCAAGATCTGGGCAGCCGTGCAGATGCGTCGCGGCCCCAACGTCGTCGGCCCCTTCGGCCTCTTTCAGTCCTTCGCCGACCTTCTGAAGTTCGTTCTGAAGGAGCCGGTCATTCCGGCCTCGTCCGACAAGGTCGTCTTCCTCCTCGCGCCGCTGGTCGCGGTGACGCTGGCCCTGGCGACCTTTGCGGTTGTGCCCGTCTCCGACGGCTGGGTGATCGCCGACATCAACATCGGCATCCTCTACATCTTCGCAATCTCGTCGCTCGAGGTTTACGGCGTCATCATGGGCGGCTGGGCGTCGAACTCGAAATACGCCTTCCTTGGCGCACTTCGCTCAGCGGCCCAGATGGTGTCCTACGAGGTCTCGATCGGCTTCGTGATTGTCACCGTCCTTTTGTGTGCCGGCTCGCTGAACCTGACCCAGATCGTTCTTTCGCAGAACACCGGTGTCGGCACGATGGTCGGCCTGCCGGCCAGCTTTCTCGACTGGCACTGGCTGTCGCTCTTCCCGATGTTCGTCATCTTCTTCATTTCGGCACTCGCCGAGACGAACCGGCCGCCGTTCGATCTGCCGGAAGCGGAGTCCGAACTCGTCGCGGGCTTCATGGTCGAGTACGGCTCGACGCCGTACATGATGTTCATGCTCGGCGAGTATGCAGCCATCACCCTGATGTGCTCGCTGATGACCATCCTGTTTCTGGGCGGCTGGCTTCCGCCGTTCGGCTTCGCACCGTTCACCTGGGTTCCCGGCGTCATCTGGTTCCTTGCGAAAGTAGCGCTTTGCTTCTTCATGTTCGCGATGGTGAAGGCCTTCGTGCCGCGCTACCGTTACGACCAGCTCATGCGCCTCGGCTGGAAGGTGTTCCTTCCGCTGTCGCTGGCGATGGTCGTGCTGGTCGCCCTGGTGCTTCAGCTGACCGGCTGGGGCGACGGTCAGAGCGCGGACGCTGCTCGCCAGGCGGCGGCCCTGTCCTGGTAAGCCATAAAGACACAACGAGGGCGGTGATCGTGCCGCCCGAAGCCTCCTTTACCGGAGATCGGATCGTTCGATGAGTGCCCTGGCCCAGTCCGTCAAATCCCTGTTCCTGGTCGAGTTCCTAAAGGCGTTCCGCTTGTCGATGCGGTACTTTTTTGCCCCCAAGGCGACCGTGAACTACCCGTTCGAGAAGGGACCGGTGAGCCCGCGCTTTCGGGGGGAGCATGCGCTTCGCCGCTACCCCAACGGCGAAGAGCGCTGCATCGCATGCAAGCTCTGCGAGGCGATCTGTCCTGCGCAGGCCATCACGATCGAAGCCGGGCCGCGGCGCAACGACGGAACGCGCCGCACGGTGCGCTACGATATCGACATGGTGAAGTGCATCTACTGCGGCTTCTGCCAGGAAGCCTGCCCGGTCGATGCGATCGTCGAGGGGCCGAACTTCGAGTTCTCCACCGAGACGCGTGAAGAACTGTACTACGACAAGGAAAAGCTGCTGGCGAACGGCGACCGTTGGGAGCGTGAAATCGCTCGCAACATTGCGCTCGACGCTCCGTACCGCTAATCCGCACCCCGTGGCGCCCTGTCGCGCCACGCTCCGAACCGAATCTGCCGGCGGCGAACGAGGTCATCGTTCGTCCGCCCTTTGATGCTACCGTGATTTCAGGGGGAGCCCGACATGTTGGGGCTGCAAGCCTTCTTCTTCTACGTCTTCGCCATCGTCTCCGTCGGCTCGGCGATGATGGTGGTCCTCTCCCGGAACCCCGTCCACTCGGTCCTCTTCCTGATCCTGACATTCGTGGCGTCCGCGGGCCTGTTTTTGCTGACCGGGGCGGAGTTCCTCGCACTGATCCTGATCGTGGTCTATGTCGGTGCGGTGGCGATCCTGTTCCTCTTCGTCGTTATGATGCTGGATCTGGATTTCGGTCGCATCAAGCAGGGCGCCCTTCAGTATGCCCCGATCGGCGCCGTGATCGGTCTGGTTCTTCTCGCGCAGCTGATAATCGCGGTCACCGGCAGCTACTATTCCCCGCAGCTCAGCGCGCAGACGGTGATGCCGACCCCGCCGCTGGAGCAGCTCTCCAACATCCAGGCGCTCGGGCACGTTCTCTACACGCGCTACGTCTTCTTCTTTCAGATGGCCGGCCTCGTGCTGTTCGTCGCGATGATCGGCGCCATCGTGCTGACGCTGCGCCACAAGCCGGGCCTCAAGCGCCAGTCGATCCCCGTTCAGGTCGCCCGCAACCCGGCCACCGCCATCGAGATCCGCAAGGTCGAGAGTGGCAAGGGCATCTGAGGCAGATAGGGATACACGAACCATGGCTGTCGGCCTCGGACACTACCTCACGGTCGCCGCGATCCTCTTCGTTACGGGGGTCTTCGGCATCTTCATGAACCGCAAGAACATCATCACGATCCTCATGTCGGTCGAGTTGATCCTCCTGTCGGTCAATCTCAACCTCGTGGCGTTCTCCGCCTTCCTGAACGATCTGGCCGGACAGGTCTTCGCCCTGTTCATCCTCACGGTCGCCGCGGCGGAAGCGGCGATCGGCCTGGCGATCCTGGTCGTCTTCTTCCGAAATCGCGGCTCGATCGCCGTCGATGACGTCAACACGATGAAGGGCTGAGCGCGCGGCGATGTATACCCTGATCGTCCTTCTGCCGCTCGTCGGCTTCATCGTCGCCGGCCTGTTTGGCAACCGCATCGGCGCCAAGGCCTCGGAATACGTCACGAGCGGTCTCCTGATCGCGGCGGCGCTCCTGTCCTGGATCGGCTTCCTGTCGTTCGGCGGCGAGACGCAGCACGTGCAGGTCCTTCAGTGGATGAAGGCCGGCACGCTCGATATCTCCTGGCAGCTGCGGATCGACCGCCTGACGCTTGTCATGCTGGTCGTCGTCAACACGGTGTCGGCGCTCGTGCATGTGTACTCGATCGGGTACATGCACCACGACGACTCGCGCCCGCGCTTCTTCGCCTACCTGTCGCTCTTCACCTTCGCGATGCTCACGCTGGTGACCGCCGACAACCTCGTTCAGATGTTCTTCGGCTGGGAAGGCGTCGGCCTCGCGTCCTATCTTCTGATCGGCTTCTGGTATCAGAAGCCCTCGGCCAACGCCGCGGCGATGAAGGCCTTCGTCGTCAACCGCGTCGGCGACTTCGGCTTTCTCCTCGGTATCTTCGGCCTGTTCATGGTGTTCGGATCCGCCAACCTCGACACGATCTTCGCCGGCGCCGGCCAGATGGTCGGGACGATCTATCCCGAAGGCGGGGGGGCGGCCGCCAACGCTGCCGCTCCGATCCTGAACTTTGCCGGTTACTCGCTGCCCGCCGCCGGCGCGATGACCGCCATCTGCCTCCTGCTCTTCATGGGCGCGATGGGCAAATCCGCGCAGATCGGCCTGCACACCTGGCTGCCGGACGCGATGGAAGGCCCGACCCCGGTGTCGGCGCTGATCCACGCGGCGACGATGGTCACCGCCGGCGTCTTCATGCTCGCCCGGCTGTCCCCGGTATTCGAACTCAGCCACTCCGCGCTGACCTTCGTCACGTTCATCGGCGCGACAACGGCGTTCTTCGCGGCCACGATCGGCCTCGTGCAGAACGACATCAAGCGCGTGATCGCCTATTCGACCTGTTCCCAGCTCGGCTACATGTTCGTCGCCCTCGGCGTCGGAGCCTACGGGGCCGCGATCTTCCACCTGTTCACCCACGCCTTCTTCAAGGCGCTCCTGTTCCTCGGCGCCGGCTCGGTGATCCATGCGGTCGACGGCGAGCAGGACATGCGTCACATGGGCGGCCTGCGGAAGCACATCCCGATCACCTACTGGACGATGATGATCGGCACGCTGGCGCTGACCGGCTTCCCGTTCACCGCCGGCTACTATTCAAAGGACGCGATCATCGAGAGCGCGTTCGCGGGCGAAAACGCCTTCGCCATGTACGGCTACATGATGACGGTCATCGCGGCGGCGCTCACGAGCTTCTATTCCTGGCGCCTCGTCTTCCTGACCTTCCACGGGAAGCCTCGCGCGAGCCACGAGGTCATGCACCATGTGCACGAGTCGCCGCTTGTGATGACGACGCCGTTGTTCATCCTGTCGGCCGGAGCGCTGCTCGCCGGTATCGTCTTCTACCCGTTCTTCCTGGGCGGCAGCTACGAGACCTTCTGGCATACGGCGCTTTTCGCGGGCCCGGAGAACCACATCCTGCACGAGGCCCACGAGGTCCCGGCGCTGGTCGTCTGGTCGCCAACCATCGCGATGGTTCTTGGCTTCGTGGTCGCCTACATCTTCTACATCCGGCAGCCGCAGCGCCCCGCGCAGGTGGCGGCGCGCAACCCCAGCCTCTACAAATTCCTCCTCAACAAGTGGTACTTCGACGAACTCTACGACGTCCTGTTCGTACGCTCGGCCAAGTGGCTCGGCCGCTTCCTGTGGAAGAAGGGTGACGTCGCAGTCATCGATCGCCTCGGCCCGGACGGCATCTCGGCCCGCGCTCTCGACGTGACCGGCTGGGTCGTCCGCCTGCAGACCGGCTATCTCTACCACTATGCCTTCGTCATGCTGATCGGCGTCGCGGCGCTCGTCACCTTCATGATGTTCGGGGGAATGCGCTGATGTCCGGCTGGCCGATCCTATCGACCATCACCTTCGCGCCGCTGGTCGGCGTGCTGATCATCCTGTTCACGCGGGACGACTCCGAGCTGGCGCGCCGCAACATCCGCAATGTCGCGCTGCTCGTCTCGGTCTTCACTTTCCTGCTTTCGCTGTTCATCTGGATCGGCTTCGACAAGTCCGTCGCCGGTTTCCAGTTCGTCGAGGAAGCTGAGTGGCTGACCGGGGGCATCGCCTACCGGATGGGCGTCGACGGCATCTCCATGCTGTTCGTCATCCTGACGACCTTCCTGATGCCGATCTGCATCCTTGCCAGCCGTGACGCGATCACGGTTCGGGTGAAGGAGTACATGATCGCGTTTCTCGTACTCGAGACGCTGGTCGTCGGCGTCTTTTGCGCGCTCGATATCGTGCTGTTCTACCTCTTCTTCGAGGGCTCCCTCATCCCGATGTTCCTGATCATCGGCGTCTGGGGCGGTAAGCGGCGCGTCTACGCGTCCTACAAGTTCTTCCTCTACACGTTCCTCGGTTCGGTCCTCATGCTCGTCGCGATCATGGCGATGTACTGGACCGCCGGCACGACCTCGATTCCGGAGCTCCTCGCCTACCAGTTCCCGGCGTCGATGCAGACGTGGCTCTGGATCGCCTTCTTCGCCTCGTTCGCGGTAAAGATGCCGATGTGGCCGGTCCACACCTGGCTACCCGACGCGCACGTCGAGGCACCGACGGCCGGCTCCGTGATCCTCGCAGGCATCCTTCTGAAGCTTGGCGGCTACGGCTTCCTGCGCTTCTCGCTTCCGATGTTCCCGCTGGCGTCGGCCGACTTCGCCCCGTTCGTCTTCGTGCTGTCCGTCGTCGCCATCATCTACACCTCGCTGGTTGCGCTGATGCAGGAGGACATCAAGAAGCTGATCGCCTACTCGTCCGTCGCGCACATGGGCTTCGTCACCATGGGCATTTTCGCGGCCAATGAGCAGGGCGTTCAGGGCGCGATCTTCCAGATGCTCAGCCACGGGCTGATCTCGGGTGCGCTGTTCCTGTGTGTCGGCGTCGTCTACGACCGCATGCACACCCGCGATATCGCTGCTTATGGCGGTCTCGTGAACCGCATGCCGGCCTACGCCGCCATGATGCTTCTTTTCACGATGGGCAATGTCGGCCTGCCGGGCACGTCGGGCTTCGTCGGCGAGTTCATGACGCTGATGGGCGTGTTCCGCGTGAACTCTTGGGTCGCGATCTTCGCGGCGACGGGCGTCATCCTGTCGGCGGCCTATGCGCTTTGGCTCTTCCGCCGCGTCATTCTCGGGGCGCTCGACAAGGACAACCTCAAGTCGATCCTCGACCTGACGCCACGCGAGAAGGCGCTGCTCTATCCGCTAGCTGTGCTGACGGTCTTCTTCGGCGTCTATCCGATGCCGGTCTTCAACGTGACGACGGCATCCGTAGATCAGCTCCTGTCGAGCTACACGGCCGCTATCGAGGCCGCGTCCAGCGTCGCCTCGATCCAGAACTAAAGAACGGGCAGGGCGAACCGATGTTTTCGCAATTCGTGGCGCAAAGCCTCCCCATCGTCGGCCCCGAGCTGATCCTCAGCGTCGGTGCGATGGGCCTGTTGATGGTCGGGACGTTCCTCGGCGAGAAGAGCGCCAGGCTGGTGACGTCACTGACGGTTGGAACGTTGCTCTTCGCACTGGTTTGGCTGCTGTTCGCCACGCCAACCGGCCTAGCGTTCGGCGGTTCGATCATCCTCGACCCGTTCGCTCGCTTCATGAAGGCGCTGGTGCTGATCGGTGCGGCGGCTGCGGTGCTGATGTCGACCGGCTACGCGGAGCGCGAGCGCTTCGCCAATTTCGAGCTTCCGGTTCTCATCGTGCTCTGCACGACGGGCATGCTGGTCATGGTCTCCGCAGGCGACCTGATCGCGCTTTACATGGGTCTCGAGCTCCAGTCGCTCGCGATCTACGTGATCGCCGCGATCCACCGCGACCACGTCAAGTCGACCGAGGCGGGCCTGAAATACTTCGTCCTTGGCGCGCTCTCGTCGGGCATGCTCCTCTACGGCGCGTCGCTCGTCTACGGCTTCACGGGCCAAATCGAGTTCCGTGCGATCGCCGAGGCCGTCGCGCAGGACGGCGCCCGATCGCTCGGCCTGATCGTCGGTCTCGTCTTCGTGCTGGCTGGCCTTGCCTTCAAGATTTCGGCCGTGCCGTTCCACATGTGGACGCCCGACGTTTACGAGGGCGCGCCGACGCCGGTGACGGCGCTGCTGGCTGGTGCGCCGAAGGTTGCGGCGGTAGCGCTTCTCACCCGATTCACGGTCCAGAGCTTCGGACCGATGACGCCGGACTGGCAGCAGGTCGTCGTGTTCCTGTCGATCGCGTCGATGCTGTTTGGCTCCTTCGCCGCGATCGGTCAGCGCAACATCAAGCGCCTGATGGCCTACTCGTCGATCGGCCACATGGGCTACGTGCTTGTCGGTCTTGCGGCCGGCACCGAGGCTGGCGTCCAGGGCGTCCTGATCTACATGGCGACCTACGTCACCATGACGCTCGGAACCTTCGCCCTGATTCTCGCGATGCGTCGCCGCGACGGCATGGTGGAGGATGTCTACGAGCTCGCCGGCCTGTCGCGCACGAACCCGATGATGGCGCTGGCAATGACGGTGCTGATGCTGTCGCTGGCAGGCCTGCCTCCGCTGCTCGGCTTCTGGGGCAAGTACTACGTCTTCATCGCCGCGGTCGGCGCGGGGCTTGTGCCGCTGGCGGTGATCGGCGTGATCGCATCGACGATCGGCCTGTTCTACTATCTGCGGATAGTGAAGGTGATGTGGTTCGACGAGCCGCTCGCCGGTTTCGAGCCGATGAGCATGGAGCTGAAGCTCGTGGCGGGCGCCGCAACGATCTTCATCTTCCCCGCCTACATCGTTCTCGCGGGTCCGCTGTTCGCGGCCGCCGCGGCAGCGGCCCATACCTTCTTCTGACGGGCGAATGGCCGGCCGACCTCATCGCACGCGGCGTCATCTCGCGCTCGACGAAGTCGGCTCGACCAACGCCGTCGCGCTCGAGGCCGCTCGAGCAGGCGATCCCGGTCCTCTCTGGATCACGGCGGCCCGCCAGTCGGCAGGTCGTGGACGTCGCGGACGGTCCTGGCTCTCCGAGCGCGGCAATCTGTTCGCCACGCTCCTGATCGTCGATCCGTCGAGCGACCAGCATGTCATCGATCTTCCGCTGGTGGTGGCCCTAGGCGTCCGCAACGGTCTGGCTCGGCTCCCTGGGATCGATCCCGCGCTGGTGGGCATCAAATGGCCAAACGACATCCTGCTCAGCGGCGCGAAGGCGGTCGGTATTCTACTGGAGAGCGAGCGCAGCACCGGTGAGCGTCGAGCGGTCGCCATTGGTTGCGGCGTCAACGTTGCGACGGGGGCAGGCGATACGCCCTATTCCGTGACCAGTCTCCGAGACGCCGGATATCGAGGCGATCTGCCGACGGTTTTCGAGCATGTCGCCGCAGGCGTCGAGGCGGCACTGGAATTTTGGGACGCGGGTCGCCAGTTTCACGAGGTGAGGGCGCAGTGGCTCCGTCACTCGGTGGGCCGCGGCGAGATGTGCCGTGTCAACCTTCCCGATGGATCGTCGGTGGAAGGCATTTTCGTGGATCTTGACGAGGGCGGCCGCCTCGTTCTCGGACTGCCGAACGGCGAGCGCCGACACTTTTCGGCGGGGGATCTCTTCTTCCTCCGCCAGACCGCAGGCGTTTGAGCACAGCTCACGCCAAAACCGATTCCGGGCGACCCCCGGCTGATGAATGACGGAAAGGCTGCATGCTGAGGCATGCCAAGAACGAAAGAATGACGACATTGAACGAACTGGTTTTCGTGCCGCTCGGCGGCATCGGCGAAATTGGAATGAACTTCGGCCTCTACGGCTACGGCCCTCCCGGCCAGCGCGAATGGATCGCGATCGACTGCGGCGTCTCGTTTGCCGGGCCTGAGTTCCCCGGAATCGACCTCGTAATGCCGGACCTGTCCTTCATCGAGGCACGGCTGGATCGCCTGAAGGCGATCATCATCACCCACGCTCACGAAGATCACTACGGTGCCGTGCTTACCCTTTGGCCCCGGCTGAAGGCCCCGGTCTACGCGACTCCCTTCACTGCGGCTCTGCTTCAGGCAAAGCGGGAAGGCGAGCCCGGCGCGCCCAAGGTGCCGCTCGAGATCTTCCGGGCTGGGGACCGTTTCGATATCGGGCCGTTCTCGATCGAGGCCATCAACGTGACGCATTCGATCCCGGAGCCGGTGGCGCTCGCGATCCGGACACCCGCCGGCACGGTTCTTCATACCGGCGACTGGAAGATTGACGCGACGCCGGCCCTCGGTGACCCGACCGATGAGACGCGCCTTCGCCAGATCGGCGACGAGGGCGTGCTCGCGCTCGTCTGCGATTCGACCAATGCGATGCGCGAGGGTGTTTCGCCCAGCGAGCAGGATGTGACGCAGTCGCTGTCGCAGATCATCCGCGAGGCGAAGGGTCGCGTGGCGATCACGACCTTCTCGTCGAATGTCGGCCGTGTGCGTTCGATCGCGAAGGCGGCGGCCGAGGCCGACCGGCAGGTTCTTCTGCTGGGGCGCTCGATGAAGCGCGTCGCCGATGTGGCGGAAGAACTCGGCTACCTCGAAGGCATTGCGCCGTTCGTGAGCGAGCAGGATTTCGGCTACCTCCCGAGCGACAAGGCCGTGATCGTCCTCACGGGAAGCCAGGGTGAGCCGCGCGCCGCACTCGCCAAGCTGGCGCGCGACGAGCACCCGACCGTGGCGCTGTCGAAGGGCGATACGGTGATCTTCTCCTCGCGCTCCATTCCGGGCAACGAGAAGGCCATCCTCGACATCAAGAACGCGCTCATCGAGCGCGGCGTGAAGGTGATCGAGGATCACGACCAGCTCGTGCACGTCTCCGGCCATCCGCGTCGCAGCGAGCTTCGTCAGATGTACGAATGGGTTCGCCCGAAGATCGCCGTGCCGGCGCATGGCGAGGCCGCGCACCTGATGGCCCATGCGGGCCTCGCACGCGAACTCGGCGTGCCGGAAGTCGTGACGATCCGCAACGGCAAGCTCCTCCGGTTGGCGCCAGGTGCGGCGACCGTGATCGACGAGGTGCCGTTCGGACGCATCTACAAGGACGGTCACCTCGTGGGGACCGCGGAGCAGATGGGCATCGGCGAGCGCCGGCGCCTCTCGTTTGCGGGACACGTCTCGGTGCTGGTCGAGCTCGACGAGAAGCTTGAACTCGACATCGACCCCGAAGTCGTCGCGATGGGCTTGCCGGAGAAGGACGAGGAAGGCGAAGAGTTCGTCGACGTCCTGATGGAAGTTGCCGCCGGTGCCGTCGAGAGCATTCCACGCGGGCGTCGCAAGGATCTCGAACTCGTGCGCGAGGCGGTTCGCCGCGCCGTGCGCGGCGAGGCCTACGATGTTTGGGGCAAGAAGCCGGCGGTGACGGTTTTCGTGACCCGCGGCTGACGTCGCGCCTCGCTCACGCCGCATCCCTGCGTAAGGTGAGGTCCGGGAAGGCGCCCGGACCTTCGGACGGCCTGACAGAGCCTGGAGAAGCATCATGGGGATCCTGACCTCGGTCGCCATCTACTTCGTGATCTGGTGGACCGTGCTTTTCATCGTCCTTCCGATCCGCATGCGCTCGCAGGCGGACGAAGGCGAAGTGGTGCTCGGCACCACGCACAGCGCCCCCGCGCGGTTCAGCGTGGCGCGGGTCGCATTCCACAATACTCTGCTAGCGACTGCGGTGTTCGCGCTGTTCTATCTCGTGACGGAAGTTTTGGGCATCGGACCAGGATCGTTCCCGCACATCGTCCCAGGAACCTGAGCCGAACGGCGCCCAAAAAAAATGCGAAGCTTTCGCTTCGCATTTTAAGGTGCCTGGTCCGGGTTCCGCTCCGGTGTCGAGACCGGGGCGGCGCTTCTCGCGCGCCGGAAACCACGTCCTCCCATGACTGAACCAAGCGATCTGCGCCCGTCGGGGCGTTCCTCTTGACGGTGCGTATCTATCGACGAATCCCGAGCCTTGTCGACTCAAATTCCGACTTTTGTGACAGTTTTTCGTCACGCTGCCTGCGTTTTCGGCAAATTCCTATCTGCGCCGACCTTGCATCAATCCTGCGCTGCGGCTTGCCAGTTCCGCGCCTCGCTTCCCAAGCTTTCGGCGAGTGGTTAAGAGCTTGCTGACGACACGTCGTAAGTCCGAACGCGAACCGCACGAGTTTCCATGCGCCTGTCCCGCTACTTCCTGCCGATCCTGAAGGAAACCCCGAAGGAAGCCGAGATCGTGTCGCACCGGCTGATGCTGCGAGCGGGCATGATCCGCCAGCAGGCAGCGGGGCTCTACTCGTTCCTGCCGCTCGGCAAGCGGGTGCTCGACAAGGTGACGAAGATCATCCGCGAGGAGCAGGACCGCTCGGGTGCGATCGAGCTTCTGATGCCGACCATCCAGTCGGCCGACCTCTGGCGAGAGAGCGGACGTTACGACGACTACGGCAAGGAGATGCTGCGCATCCAGGACCGGCACGAGCGCGACCTCCTGTTTGGCCCGACCAACGAGGAGATGGTCACCGATATCTTCCGGTCCTACGTGCGCTCCTACAAGGACCTGCCGCTGAACCTCTACCACATCCAGTGGAAGTTCCGCGACGAGGTGCGCCCGCGCTTCGGCGTGATGCGCTCCAGAGAGTTCCTGATGAAGGACGCCTATTCCTTCGACATCGACTACGAGTCGTCCAAGACCGCCTACGACCGCATGTTCGTGGCCTATCTTCGCACCTTCGCGCGCATGGGCCTGAAGGCGATCCCGATGCGTGCCGACACGGGCCCGATCGGCGGCGAACTCTCCCACGAGTTCATCATTCTCGCGTCGACCGGCGAGAGCGAGGTGTTCTGTCATCGGGACTACCTCGACATGGCGGTGCCGGGCGAGGGGATCGACTTCAACGATGCGGCGTCGCTGGCTTCGATCGTCCAGACCTGGACGATGCCCTATGCCGCGACCGAGGAGATGCACGATGAGAGCGCGTGGAACGCCGTCGCCGAGGGCGATCGCCTCGCCGCGCGCGGCATCGAGGTCGGACACATCTTCCATTTCGGCACCAAGTATTCCGAGCCGATGGGCGCTACCGTCACGGGTCCGGACGGCAAGGAAGTACCCGTGCAGATGGGTTCCTACGGTATCGGTCCAAGCCGCCTGATCGCGGCGATCATCGAGGCGAGCCACGACGAGAACGGCATCATCTGGCCGAAGGGCGTTGCGCCGTTCGACGTCGGCCTCGTCAACATGAAGCCGGGCGACGCCGACTGCGACGCGGTCGGCGACCGTCTTTACGCCGAACTTCAGGCGGCCGGGCACGACGTCCTCTACGACGACGAGGACACGCGCGCCGGAGCGAAGTTCGCGACGATGGATCTGATCGGCCTGCCCGTGCAGGTGATCGTCGGTCCGCGCGGGGCGAAGGCAGGCGAGGTCGAGATCAAGCATCGTGCGAGCGGCGAGCGGGAGACGCTACCGGTCGGCGACATCTTGGCGCGTCTGTCCGCGTGACGTCGGCCGAGACCCTGGAAGACGCCGTCCACGGCGGGCAGGCGGCCGGCAAGACCCGCCCTTTCTCCCGTTTTGAGTGGATGATCGCCGGGCGCTATCTGCGCTCGCGCCGCCGCGATGCGGGTGTGTCGGTGATCGCCGGCTTCTCCTTCATCGGCATCATGCTGGGCGTTGCGGCGCTCATCATCGTCATGTCGGTGATGAACGGCTTCCGAGGCGAACTGCTCACGCGCATCCTCGGCGTCAACGGCCACGTCATCATGCAGCCGATCGATAGTCCGTTGACGGATTTCGACGAAGTCGCCAAACGCATATCTGCGGTGCCCGGCGTCGCCTACACGATGCCGCTCGTCCAGGGGCAGGTCCTCGCAACGGGCTCGGGCTCCGGCACGGCGTCGACGGGCGCGCTCGTAAAGGGCGTCCGTGGCGCCGACCTCCAGAAGCTGACACCCGTCGCCGGCAATATCCAGCTGGGCTCAATCGACCACTTCGACACCAGCCAAGGCGTGGCGATCGGCTCGCGACTGGCCCAGTCCCTCGGCCTTGGACTCGGAGATTCGATCACGTTGGTCTCGCCGGAGGGAGACGTCACGCCGCTCGGCGTCACGCCGCGCGTGAAGGCCTATCCGGTGGTCGCGGTCTTCGAGATCGGCCTGTCGGAGTACGACGCGTCCTACATCTACATGCCGCTGAGCGAGGCCCAGCTTTTCTTCAATTCCGAGGACAAGGCGCAGTCGATCGAGATCTTCCTGAACGATCCGGATCAGGTCGTGTCCCGGCAGGGGCCGATCGAACAGGCTGCGGAGCGTCCGAACTACACCGTGACATGGCAGCGCATGAATGAGAGCTTCTTCTCGGCGCTCGAGGTCGAGCGGAACGTCATGTTCATCATCCTGACGCTGATCGTTCTGGTCGCCGCTCTGAACATCATCTCCGGTCTCTTCATGCTCGTGAAGGACAAGGGCCGCGACATTGCCATCATGCGGACCATGGGCGCGACGCGCGGCTCAATCATGCGCGTCTTCCTGATTACCGGCGCGTCGATTGGCGTCGCCGGTACGCTCGCGGGCTTTGTCCTCGGGACGCTGTTCTGCCTGAACATCGAGAACCTCCGGCAGTTCTTCTCCTGGGTCTCCGGCACCACGTTGTTCAATCCGGAGTTCTATTTTCTGTCCCGCCTGCCGGCCGAGATCGACGTGAGCGAGGTCGTCACGGTGGTCGCCATGGCCATCGGACTGTCCTTCCTCGCGACGATCTTCCCGTCCTGGCAGGCATCGAAACTCGATCCCGTCGAGGCCCTGCGCTACGAATGAGCACAAATTCCTCAATTCGCCTGGCGCAGGTCGAGCGACACTACGTCCAGGGCGAGTCGCGCCTGACGATCCTCGACCACGCCGATATGGAAATCCGTGCAGGCGAAATGGTCGCGCTGGTCGCACCATCAGGTGCCGGCAAGTCGACGCTTCTTCACATCGCCGGTCTGCTCGAGAAGCCTGACGGGGGCGACGTCTTCGTCAACGGCACGTCCTGCAAAGGTCTCGACGATGCCGGGCGGACCGACATGCGCCGGTCATCGATCGGTTTCGTCTACCAGTTTCACCATCTCCTGCCGGAGTTCTCGGCGCTGGAGAACGTGATGCTGCCGCAGATGATCCGCGGTCTGCCGCGCAAGGTCGCAGCCGACCGAGCCCGAATGCTCCTCGAATACATGCGCCTCGGCCAACGGGTGACCCACCGTCCGGCGGAGTTGTCCGGCGGCGAACAGCAGCGCGTCGCCATCGCGCGCGCCGTCGCCAACAACCCTTACGTCCTGCTCGCCGACGAGCCGACCGGCAACCTCGACCCGTTGACGTCGAACTACGTCTTCGACGCCATGACGGCCCTCGTACGTCAGTCCGGCGTCGCAGCGTTGATCGCCACGCACAATCACGACCTGGCCAAGCGAATGGATCGGGCGATCACTCTTCGTGACGGCAAGATCATAGACCACGTGCTGGTCTAGGCAGCGATCTGGTTAGCTCGTCCGGGCTGGATGGTTCGAAGCGGCCAGTGGGCGACCGCGAACCCATGGGGACGCGCACGGTTACCGGAAGACCTATCCGTCAATACCTCGGGACGCGAGAAGGTCTCTATGGCTCTGCCGGTCTCCGAATGTCCGTGTGCTCATCGTTGAGTGACGAGGTCAAAGCGCGACGCTTCAGCGTCGTTCTCGCCCATCGATAGAACCGGCTTTCCCGCCGCGACTCGAGCGCCGCGGACGCATTGCTCTGTTCGTTTGGCCTGGGACGACCGTTGACCGGGTGATGGCTGTCCCCGAGGGAGCATTTTCGTTTCCCAACTCATCGCCTGTCTACCGGCGTGGCGGACGACCTGCCCGATCGCTGTCCGAGTTCCCAGCAACCCTCTCGAAATGGCAGTAGCACGACCGAATCAAGGATTGATTCACTATCCGCGTTGCGGCCTCTTGATCTTCACCCAAAGATGGAACAAAAAAGGAACATAGGAACGAAAGGGGAACGACATGCTGATCCTGAAGGAACTCGCTTCGCTGACCGCTCTCTGCCTCTTCTTTGCGAGCTTCGCTCTCATCGTCCATATCCTCTGACGAACACCGAAGCCGCGCCGACTGCTGGCGGTCGCGGCAGCTGCATCTTATCTGGGGATGGGCTCTCGGGGGCGGGCGCATCCTGAAATAGCAGGCTGGACTCTGCCCCATGGATTGGAACACTGAGGAAGCTTCTGACGCCGCAAGCGGCCCTGAGTCGTTCTACGACGATCTCGGTTATCTGCGGCCGGTCGGCGAGTCATTCGATGACGACGCGCCGACGATCGAGGAGATCGCCGTGTCCGACCCTGTCGAGCCGATTGCGCCGCCACGCTTCATTCATCTGCGGGTGCACAGCGCGTTCTCCCTTCTGGAAGGCGCGCTGCGGATCGACCAGATCGTCAAGTTCGCCAAGGGTGATGGCGCGCCGGCGATCGGCATTGCCGACACCAACAACCTCTTCGGGGCGCTCGAGTTTTCGGAGAAGGCGGCGAAGTCCGGCGTGCAGCCGATCATCGGTTGCCAGCTCGAGGTCGATTTTGGTGACGCCGAGATCAATCCGCGTGACCGCTCCGGCTTCGGTCCTGCGGCCCCGGTCGCCTTCATCGCCGCGACCGAGCAGGGTTACGAGAATCTTGTCGAGATCGTTTCCCTGTCCTACCTCGCGCACGACGGTAACGTTCGACCGCACGTCCCGGTCGCTTGGCTGGAAGGTCGCACAGAGGGGCTGATCGTCCTCACCGGCGGTCCGCTGGGACCGATCGGCACGGCGATCGCGGCCGGGCAGGGTGGTCTGGCACGCGCCCGTCTGGAGAGGCTTGCTGCCCTCTACGGCGACCGGCTCTATGTCGAGCTTCAGCGCCACGGTGGGCGCGAGCGGCGGACCGAACCGGAGACGGTGGCTCTCGCCTATGACTTCGGCCTGCCACTGGTGGCCACCAACGAGCCGTTCTTCTTCTGCGACGAGGACTTCGACGCCCACGATGCGCTGATCGCGGTGGCGTCGAACAGGCTCGTCAGCCACGAGGACCGTCGTCGGCTGACGAACGATCACTGTTTGAAAAGCCAGGACAAGATGGCGGAGCTCTTCGCCGATCTGCCGGAGGCTTTGGAAAACACGATCGAGATCGCGCGCCGTTGCTCCTATCGCGTGCGCACGCGCAAGCCGATCCTGCCGCGCTTTGCCGGTGCGGATGCCGACGCTGCGGAGGCGGAACGGGCGGAGGCCGCCGAGTTGCGCCGGCAGGCAGAGGCCGGTCTGGAAGCGCGGCTTGCCTTTCACGGGCCGGCTCCGGGACAGACCGTCGAAATTTACCGCGAGCGGCTCGAGTTCGAACTGTCCGTCATCGAGCGGATGAAGTTCCCGGGCTACTTCCTGATCGTGTCGGACTTCATCAAGTGGGCGAAGGCCAATGGCATTCCCGTCGGCCCGGGCCGCGGCTCCGGCGCCGGCTCGCTGGTCGCCTATTCGCTGACGATCACCGATCTCGACCCTCTGCGCTTCGCGCTCCTGTTCGAGCGCTTCCTGAACCCCGACCGCGTGTCGATGCCTGACTTCGACATCGACTTCTGCCAGGACCGGCGCGAAGAGGTGATCCGTTACGTCCAGGAAAAGTACGGCCGCCAGCAGGTCGCTCAGATCATCACGTTCGGTTCGATGCAGGCCCGCGCCGTGCTGCGCGATGTCGGCCGCGTGCTCGAGATGAGCTACGGCCACGTCGACAAGCTCTGCAAGCTCGTCCCGCAGAACCCGGCCAACCCGGTGACGCTGGCGCAGGCGCTGGAGGACGAACCGCGGCTTCAGGAGGCGCGCAAGGCGGAAGAGGTCGTCGACCGCCTGCTGACGATCTCGTTGAAGCTGGAGGGGCTCTATCGTCACGCCTCGACCCACGCGGCCGGCATCGTGATCGGTGATCGGCCGTTGTCGAAGCTCGTGCCGATGTATCGCGATCCCCGATCGGACATGCCCGTCACCCAGTTCAACATGAAGTGGGTCGAGCAAGCCGGCCTCGTGAAATTCGACTTCCTCGGCTTAAAGACACTGACGACCCTCAAGACCGCCGTAGATCTGATCGCCCGCCGCGGGGTTCAGATCGACCTCGGCGCCCTGCCGCTCGACGACGCGCCGACCTACCAGCTCCTGACGCGCGGCGAGACCGTGGGCGTGTTCCAGGTGGAATCGATCGGCATGCGCAAGGCGCTGATCGGCATGCGACCGGACTGCTTCGAGGACATCATCGCCCTCGTCGCGCTGTACCGTCCGGGGCCGATGGAGAACATTCCGGTCTACAACGCGCGCAAGCACGGCGAGGAAGAGGTCGAGATCATCCATGAGATGATCGAGCCCATCCTGCGCGAGACCCAAGGGGTGATCGTCTACCAGGAACAGGTGATGCAGATCGCCCAGGTCCTCTCGGGCTACACGCTCGGCGAAGCCGACCTCCTGCGCCGCGCCATGGGCAAGAAGATTCGCGCCGAGATGGACGTCCAGCGCGTTCGCTTCGTGGAAGGCTGCGAGAAGGGCGGCATCAAGAAGGCGCAGGCGAACACGATCTTCGACCTCCTGGCCAAGTTTGCGGACTATGGCTTCAACAAGAGCCACGCAGCAGCCTACGCGCTGGTTTCCTACCAGACGGCCTATCTCAAGGCGAATCATCCGGTCGAGTTCCTCGCCGGGTCGATGACGCTGGATATGGGCAACACCGACAAGCTCAACGATTTCCGCCTCGATGCCAAGCGGCTCGGCATCGAGGTCGTACCGCCATCCGTCCAGACCTCGTTCAAGCCGTTCGAGGTGGAGGACGGCAAGATCATCTACGCGCTGGCGGCGATCAAGGGCGTCGGCGAGCAGGCGGTCGAGCACATCGTCGAGCGGCGGCAGGAGGGCGGCCGGTTCGAGAGCCTCGAAGACTTCTGCGCCCGGATCGATCCGAAGATCGTCAACAAGCGCACGCTGGAACACCTGATCTGCGCCGGCGCGCTCGACTGCTTCGGTCATGATCGGGCGAAGCTGTGCGGCAACCTCGACCGTCTGGCAGGCTATGCGGCCATGGCCCAGTCGGGACGCACGTCGGGCCAGCACGACATGTTCGGCGGTGCCAATGCCGGACCGGAACCGCTGCGCCTCACAGACGTGCAGGGCTGGACCAGTGCCGAGCGACTGCTGAAGGAATTCCAGGCGATCGGCTTCTATCTGTCGGCGCATCCGCTGGACGAGTACAAGGCTGCCCTCAAGCGCCTGAAGGTCCAGTCCTATGCCGAGGTCGTCGCGGGGGTGCGGCGTGGCCAGACGGCCGGACGCCTCGCTGGAACCGTCACCTCGCGTCAGGAGCGCAAGACGAAGTCGGGCGGCAAGATCGGCATCGTCCAGCTCTCCGATGCTTCAGGCCAGTACGAGGTCGTCCTGTTCACCGAGACGCTGATCAACTTCCGCGACATGCTGGAGCCGGGCGCGTCGGTGATCGTCACTGTGTCGGCCGAAGATCGACCAGAAGGAATTTCGCTTCGGGCCTCCGGGGTTCAGTCGCTGGAAGGCGAGGCGGAGAAGATGCAGAAGGCACTGCGCGTCTTCCTGCGGGACGCCAAGCCGTTGCAGTCGGTGCGCAGTCAGCTTCGGCCGGGAGGCGACAGCGAAGTCTCGCTGATCCTCCTGCGCAACGACGGCGAGCGCGAGGTCGAGATCGACCTGCCGGGTCGCTTTCGCGTCTCGCCGCAGATCGCCAGTGCGATCAAGGCGGCACCGGGTGTCGTCGACGTCGAACTCGTCTGATCGGAGGCTCAGGCCCCTGTCGCGATCTGCTGGAGTGCGGCTTCCGCCTCGACCCAGTTCCCGACGCGGACCGTACCGGTCGGCATCGCGGGAAGGTGGGGCCGGAAGTCCGGGTTCGCCATCAGGTGAACGAGGTGGACGTCTGGCGCGCTCCGCCGCACCCCCTCGAGATTGGGTGGCAGGTCGTCGACGAATGCGACCGGCCCGCGCCAGCGCTGCTTGAGTTCGGCCACAACGCCGCCCTTGGAACGTTCGGTCGCGATCATCGGCCAGTGAAGGCCAGCTGCATCGAGGAGATCGCGGCGCTGATCGTAGAAGGTCGGGGTCATGGCCGTGAGGAACACGATGTCGGCCACGGCGGACAAACGTGAAAGCGCCGCCGCGACGCCCTCGACGGGTTTCTGACGCTCGCCCTGCTCGACATAAAGCCGCTCCGTCACACCGTCGAGTTCGTGGCCGGTGAGGGCGGCGCCTGTCGAGATCGAACGAACGTTGCCAGTCAGCTTGAAACTGTCGAAGTGAAGTTTGGCGCTGTACTCTGCCAAGAGTTCGCAGAACGGCGCTATGAAATGCAGCACCACTTCGTCGATGTCGAGAACGAAGAGGGCTTCGTGTCGCTTCGACAATTCGGCGATCTGCGGGCCCCGCGTCGCATGCGTCACCGTCACGAAAAGGACTCGGCGTAGGTGTCTCCGAGCGAGCGCCGGGCGGCCGCTACGTCCTGCGGACGTATGCCGGCGTGGGCGGCGAAGTCGTTCAGCGTCGCCTCGTCCGCAATGACGAAGTCAAGGACGCCCGCCAGGAACGTGGGCTCGGTGGCAGCCTCGCGCAGGTTCTCGAGTTCCAGTCCCGTCAGCCGCAGGAAGCGATTGAAGAGGACTGTATCGGATGCGACGAAGGACAAGGCCTCGATCGCCAATGTCGACGCATCATCTTCGCTTGCGCGTTGCATGTCTCAGCCTTTCTTAACCACGATGATGCCTCGCACGATCGGCGAGTGCATATCTACCTTTGTTAAATCAAATTGCGGGTACTTTCGCGAACCGACACAGGAAACGGATGCTGCCCGATTCCGCCACGAAGGTTGCGTCAATGACCAAGACCGTCATGATCGTCGAGGACAACGAGCTCAATATGAAGCTCTTCCGCGACCTCATCGAGGCCCATGGCTACCGCACCGTTCAGACGCGCAGCGGCCTGACGGCGATGGATCTCGCGCGCGAGAGCCAGCCGGACCTGATTCTCATGGATATCCAGCTGCCGGAAATCTCCGGGCTGGAGGTGACGAAGCTGCTGAAGGCCGATCCGGATCTCAAGCGCATTCCCGTCATCGCGGTGACGGCCTTTGCGATGAAGGGCGACGAGGAGCGGATCCGTCAGGGCGGATGCGAGGCCTATATCTCGAAGCCGATCGCGGTCACCAAGTTCATCGAGACGATCAAGTCGTTCCTCGGCGACGCGTGAGTCACCGTGGGTGACGGTCCATCAAGTCGCGCTCGACCGCCGCAAGGTTAACCATTCGTGAAATCTTCGTGGACGGGATCAGTCCACCGGATTGATTCTCGGGCGATTCTCGGCAACTCTCGGAGCGTGGGAAAAAGGGCGCAGGCAAGCCGCTCCCTTCGAGTTTCCCCATGGAATGCTCAGGTCCGCCGCATCTCCTGGGTCCCGTGGGGCGGTCGGCCGGCATCTGGTCTCAAGCGGTTTCCTCGTACCGTGATCGGATTGCCGGCCGGCCACTTTCCTGTCTATCCGACAACCGATCCTTCGTACGTTGCTGCGTCACGCATGCCGTAAACGCAAAACGCCGCCCCGAAGGGCGGCGCTGCAGATCGTCGTTCGGCCGGAAGCGGCTTACTTGATCTTCGTCTCGCGGAACTCGACGTGCTTGCGCACGACCGGATCGTACTTCGTCTTGGTGAGCTTGTCGGTCATCGTACGGCTGTTCTTCTTGGTCACGTAGAAGAAGCCGGTGTCCGCCGTGCTCAGCAGCTTGATCTTGATGGTGGTTGCCTTGGCCATGGTCTTCGGTCCGTCCGTCTATCAATTGTGGTTTCCTGCGCCGAGCGATGCGACGGGTGAGCGTCGCAAGAGGCATGCAGGACAGGGTTCGAGAAGATTCGAGTACCGGACCGGGCTTCGGGCTCGATGCTCGACGGGGCGAACGAGCCGCCTCGACTATCGCGGCGGACACTACGCATGGCGGCGCTCAAGTCAAGAGGGACGCCGCAGCGTCCGGACCCCGATCGCCAGGATATAAGCCGCGAAGAAGACGGCGAGGGCATAGGCAAAGCCGCTCGGACCGAACAGATCCATCGAAGTCCCAAGCGTCTGGGGACCGACGAGCATGCCGAGCGAATAGCAGAAGATGAAGGCCGCGTTGGCGGCCGCAAGATCGGCACCGGCGAGACGCGACCCGAGATGCGCGAGACCGACGGTGTAGAGACCGGCGACCACACCGCCCCACAGGAAAAGGACGATCGCCAGGAGCACCCAGTTCGCATGAAGCAGAGGCATGATCAGTGAGCCTGTGAGGCCGATGGCGGCGAACGCAAGAAGGAGATGCCTACGATCCCTGACCCGATCGCTGAGAAGTCCGAGCGGAATCTGCAGAGCGACGCTGCCGAGGCCGATCGCGGACAGCAGCCGCGCGGCACCGCCTTCGCTGAACCCGATCGACAGCCCGTAGAGCGGAAACAGGGCAAGCCCGCCCGACTCGACCGCGCCGAAGACGAACACGGCACAGGTGGCACTCGGCACGGCCCAGAGATAGCGATGGAACGGCGCCGTCGGCGACTCGTCCAGGACGGGTGTGCTGCGCGAAGCGAAGAGAAGCGGGACGGCAGCCGAGAGGATCATCGCCGCACCGATCCCGAAGGGCAGAAAGCCCTGGCTGCCGACGAGCGAGAAGACGAAGGGCCCGAGTGCGAAGCCGAGCGCGAGTACGGTCGCGTAGATGCCGAGAATCAATCCGCGGCGCGATGGCGGCGAAACGGCGCTAATCCAGAACTCGGACAGGATGAACATGACGGTGACCGCGAAATGGAAGACGAGACGCAGCGGAAACCATGTCCAGAACGGCTCGAAGACATAGAAGCCGATCGCCGACATCGCCGCCGCCGCGATGGCGAGGAACAGCGTGCCGCGGATGCCGAACCAAGCGGTGAGGTAGGGTGAGGCGGGAGCCGCCAGAAGCGAGGCGAGACCGGCGACCGCGGTGTTCAGGCCGATCAGGGTGGAGGAGATGCCGCGGGCTTCGAGGACGACGCTGAGAAGCGGGAGCCCGAGCCCGAGCGCGAGGCCGACAGCGCCAATCGAGGCGATCGCCGCAACCACGCCCGACCAGGCGACGCGATCGCTCGTCGGGGCAGGACTGTCGGACACCTGTGCGCCTGCGGTCATAGGTACTCGACGGTGTGCTCGCCCCGACGCCGCCGGAAGAAGGGGATCGGAGCCCATGGATCGTCCTGCGTGCCAGCTTCGAGCCGCCGAAAGGCGGCGTCCAGAACCCGTGCCGTTATCTCGGCGACGCGGAAGTTCTTAAGCTGTTCCGGTCCCACCCATATGACGGTGTCGAATTCGTCGGTGGGTGGCCGGGCAGGTAATCGTCGGTCGAGGAGACGGTCCGCTGACACGAGGAAGAAGCGCGCGTCGAACCGACGAGGAAGGCCGGGCGGCGTAATCGCCCGCGCCAGCGGCATCAGGGCGCGAGGCGTCGGAACGGCACCGGCCGCCGCGAAGGGCTCCCAGCCGGCCGGCATGGCGAGGGGCCGGCCCAACTCTGCAACGAGAAGGCCGGTCTCCTCCTGCGTCTCGCGGATCGCGGCGAGCGCGAGGGCCGCGGCGTGACATGTTATGCGCGGTTTCGGGCTTCCAGCCATCAATCGGGTGGCGACAGCCGCGTCGACCGCAAGATGCCGCGCCAGAGCCATGTCAGACGCTTCCAGTCGGCCACCGGGGAACACGAGATGGCCCGGCATGAAGAGATGACTGGCCGCCCGGACCCCCATCAGGAAGCGGATTTCGCCCTTTACGCTATCGTAGACGAGAAGCGAGGCCGCGTCCTTCGGCCGAACCCGCCTCGCAGGGTCGCTCAATGGTCGGCTTCGGCTGGAGCGCCGCCGAACCCGTGCATGCGGATCGCCCATTGCAACCCGATGGTCGCGCCCTTCAACGGCTGCAGCAGGACTAGCGACAGAACGAGCGTCACGGGGATCCAGATGGCCAAATGGGCGGCGAGCGACAGATCTGCCCAGGTCTCCGCCCCCATGAAGAGGGCGACGACGATGTGACCGACGATGAAGACGGTCAGATACGGGGGGAGATCGTCTGCGCGGTGATGCGAATATTCCTCGCCGCACCGGTCGCAGCGATCGACGCTCTTCAGGAACCCGCGGAAGAGCTTGCCCTTGCCGCAGTGCGGGCAGCGCATGCGAAACCCGCGCGCCATCGAAAGGAGAATACCGCGGGGCTCAAGCTCGACGGGATCACCGGATGCGCTCATCGTTTCCCTCTCACCTTGCCAGCGACGTTCTTGACCCGGAACGGACGATCCGGCCTGCGAGCCCGGGGGCGCGCCTTGTGGAACGAGGCGGTCGTGCCCGGCAGTTCGCGGGCTTCGGTCAGCATCTCGAAGCGCATCGCACCCGACAGCGGCGCGGCCTCGACGAGCTTCACCTCGACCGTATCGCCTAGCCTGTAGCCAAGCCGCGTCCGCTCGCCCACCAGCGTGTGAGCGGCCTCGTCATAGTGGAAGTAGTCGCGTCCGAGCGTCGAGATGGGCACGAACCCGTCGGCGCCATAGCTCGGCAATTGCACGAAGAGGCCGGCGCGCGTGACACCGGTGATGCGGCCCTCGAACTCCTCGCCGAGACGCCCGGCAAGATGCTGGGCGATGAGCCGGTCGACCGTGTCGCGCTCGGCCGCCATGGCCCGGCGCTCCGCCTGGCTGATCTCCTCGGCGGTCTCTTCGAGCTCGGCCTCTTCCACCTGCGTGATACCGCCCGCACCCAGCCCCAAAGCCTTCACCAGCGCGCGATGGACGACGAGATCGGCGTATCGGCGGATCGGCGACGTGAAGTGCGCATAGCGCATGAGGTTGAGGCCGAAATGGCCGATATTCTCGGGCGAGTAGTTCGCCTGGCTTTGCGAACGAAGGACAACCTCGTTGACGAGGCTCTCGTGCTCAGTGCCGCGCACGGCCTTGAGGATCCCGTTGAAATGCGCCGGCCGAAGGTTGCCGCTCTTGGCAAGCGGCAGATCCAGCGTGCGCAGGAAATCGCGCAAGGACTCCATCTTGGCGAGCGAAGGCGCGTCGTGGGCACGATAGATCAGCGCCTGCTTGTGCCGCTCGAGCGTTTCGGCCGCGGCGACGTTGGCTTGGATCATCATCTCCTCGATGAGGCGATGCGCATCGAGCCGGTCGGGCACCACGACGCGATCGACTTTGCCCTCACCGTTGAGCAGGATCTTGCGCTCGGGAAGATCGAGGTCGAGCGGCTGGCGGTCGCTGCGCGCACTCACCAATGCCCGGTAAGCGGCCCATAGCGGGCGGAGGACATTCTCGAGAATCTCGGCCGCTACCCCGTTGTCGCGCCCATCGATCGCCGCCTGCGCCTCTTCGTAAGCGAGCTTTGCGTGCGAGCGCATCATGATACGGAAGAACGTGTGTGAACGCTTCTGTCCCTGCGCATCGAACACCATCCGCACGGCGAGCGCAGGGCGGTCGACGCCCTCGCGCAGCGAGCACAGATCGTTGGAAATGCGCTCCGGCAGCATCGGGACGACCCGGTCGGGGAAGTAGACCGAATTGCCGCGTAACCGCGCCTCGGCGTCGAGCTTGGTGCCGGGCCGCACGTACCAGGAGACATCCGCAATCGCGACAGTGACGACATGTCCCCCCGGATTGGCAGGATCCTCGTCGGACCTCGCGTGCACGGCGTCGTCGTGGTCCTTCGCATCGCGCGGGTCGATGGTCACAAGGGGGAGATCGCGCCAGTCCTCGCGGTCTTCTATCGTGGCTGGTCCTGCGCGCTCGGCCTCCGCCATGACGGCCTGCGGAAAGACGTGCGGAATGGAATGGGCGTGCAGCGCGATCGTCGAGATCGCGCGCTCCGTCGCCATCGATCCGATCACGTCGGCAATCGAGCCTGTCGGCAGTCCGCGACGCTGGTGCTCGGCCGGTTCCACCTCGACGAGATCGCCGTCCTCGGCATCGCGGGTCGCGCCCGGCGGAATCATGTATTCCAGCTGCCGGCGCTCGACCGGCTCGACCCGGCCTCCGCCGCCCGGCGTCTTCCGGAAGACGCCGATGGCGCGAGCGGTGCGGCGCTCAAGCTTGCGGATGACCTTGGCGCTCGGTCCCGCGTCGCCCTCGTAGGTAAGTTCGGCCAGCACCCGGTCGCCGATGCCGACGGCCGGACCGGACGACTCCCCACGCAGCGCAAAGCGGGGACGGGGGCCGCGCTCGTCCTCGTCCCAGCCTATGGGGTCGCCGAGGAGGCCGCCGTCCGCATCTCGGCTGCGGATCTCCAGGACCCCGACCGTCGGCAACTCGCCCGGACGACGGTAGCTCTTGCGCCCGCCCTCCAGCAGTCCCTCCGACTGAAGGTCTGCGAGGATGTCCTTCAGGACGTAACGGTCGTCTCCCTTGACCCCGAACGCATTGGCCAGATCGCGCTTGGTGGCGCGACCCGGGTTTTCCGCGAGGAAGCGGAGGACCGCCTCTCGGCTCAGCGAGCGCGTTTCTCCATGGGGCTTCGCTCGCTTTGCCATCTCGTTCAGTCCGCCTTCGCCTTGGCCTTGGCGGCCGGCTTTTTCGCTGCGGCGGGCTTCTTCGCCTCGCCGGTCTTGGCCGCCGCCGTTCGGCGCGCGGCGGGCTTCTTCGCACCGTCCTCGCCGTCCGGCTTGGCGGCTTTCGTCGCCTTCTTGGCGGGTGCCTTCTTGACCTTGGTGCCGGTCTTCTCGGCGCGCTCGTTCAGGATCTGGATCGCCTCCTCCAGCGTCACGCTCGCGGGGTCCTTGCCGCGCGGCAGCGTGGCATTGACCTTGCCGGCGTTCACGTAGGGACCGAAGCGCCCCTCGCGCACGGTGATCGGCCCGCCGATCGTCGGATGCTCGCCGAGCGTCGCGAGCGCTGCCGGCGTCGACCGCCCGCGCGGCCCGCGCTCCTTTTTCTCGGCGATCACCGTCACCGCGCGGTTCAACCCGACGGTGAGGACGTCCTCGATCGATTCGAGGTTGGCATAGGCACCGTCATGCTGGAGGAACGGTCCGTATCGCCCGAGACCGGCCAGGATCGGCTTGCCGGTTTCCGGGTGCAGACCCACCTCGCGCGGAAGCGACAGCAACTGAAGCGCCTTCTCGAAGTCGATGTCCGCGACCTGCCAGCCCTTGGGCAGGGACGAACGCTTGGCCTCCTTGCCGTCGCCACGCTGGACATACGGTCCGAAGCGGCCCGAGCGGAGGGTGACCGGCTCGCCGGTCTCCGGGTCGCTTCCCAGGTTCTTCGGCTCGTTGAGCCCGCCGTCACCTTCGACGCCCTCGGCCTGAAGGTTGGAGCCGAGCTGACGCGTGAAGCCGCATTCGGGATAGTTCGAGCAGCCGACGAAAGCCCCGAACTTGCCGAGCTTCAGGCTGAGCCGGCCTTCGCCGCAGCGCGGGCAGGCGCGAGGGTCCGTGCCGTCGCCCTTGTCCGGGAAGACGAGCGGCGCCAGTTCTTCGTTCAGCGCGTCCAGGACATCGGTGACGCGCAGCTCCTTCGTGCCGTCGACCTGCGCCGAGAAGTCACGCCAGAAGTCGCGCAGGACGTCCTTCCACGAGAGTTCGCCCGCCGAAATGCCGTCGAGCTTGCCCTCGAGATCGGCCGTGAAGTCGTACTCGACGTAGCGCTCGAAGAAGTTGTGCAGGAAGGCCGTCACCAACCGGCCCTTCGAGTCGGGGAACAGCTTGCGCTTGTCCTGGACGATGTACTCGCGGTCCTGCAGCGTCTGAAGCGTCGCGGCATAGGTCGACGGGCGACCGATGCCGAGCTCTTCCATCCGCTTGATGAGCGAGGCTTCGGAGTAGCGCGGCGGAGGCTCGGTGAAATGCTGCGTCGGGTCGACCGACAGGCGCTTCAACGTGTCGTTCGCCGCGATCTCGGGCAGGCGCGCGCTCTCGTCCTCCTCTTCGGGCGTCTCGGTCGGCGCCTTGGAGTCGTCGCGGTGGTCCTGATAGGCCCCGATGAAGCCGTCGAAACGGATCACCGAGCCGGTCGCGCGCAGCATCGCCCTGCGCCCCGCACCCGTCGCCTCGATCTCGGCGGTGGTCCGCTCGATTTCGGCCGACGCCATCTGGCTGGCGATCGCCCGCTTCCAGATCAGGTCGTAGAGACGCGCCTGATCGCGGTCGAGGAACTTCTCCATGTCCTTCGGATGGCGATCGAAACTCGTCGGGCGAATGGCCTCGTGGGCTTCCTGCGCGTTCTTCGCCTTGGTCGAATAGAGGCGCGGCTTCTCCGGAACGTAGCGGCCGCCGAAGGTCTTGCCGATCGCACTGCGCGCATCGTCGATCGCTTCGGGCGCCATCTGGACGCCGTCGGTTCGCATGTAGGTGATGAGACCGACCGTCTCGCCCCCGATGTCCATGCCCTCGTAGAGACGCTGGGCGATCTGCATCGTGCGCGACGCACCGAAACCGAGCTTTGCGGACGCCGCCTGCTGGAGGCTCGACGTCGTGAACGGCGGAGAGGGGTTGCGACGGGTGGGCTTGGCCTCGACCGAGACGGCCTTGAACGACGCTCCGTTCAGCATGTCGCGAATCTCGAAGGCCCGCGCCTCGTTGCCGATCGACAGGCGCTGCAGCTTCTCGCCGTCGAATGCGGTGAGCCGCGCGACGAAATCCTCGCCCCGCGGCGTCGAGAGACGCGCCGCGATCTGCCAGTACTCGTCGGTCTTGAAGCGCTCGATCTCCGCTTCCCGGTCGCAAACGAGGCGCAGCGCGACCGACTGGACCCGGCCCGCCGAGCGCGCGCCCGGCAGCTTGCGCCAGAGGACGGGGGAGAGCGTGAAGCCGACGAGATAGTCGAGGGCGCGGCGGGCGAGATAGGCGTCCACCAGCGGCACGTCGATCTCGCGCGGGTTCGCCATTGCGTCCAGCACCGCCTTCTTGGTGATGGCGTTGAAGACGACGCGGCTGACCGGCTTGTCCTTGATGACCTTCTTCTGCTGAAGAACCTCCAGCACGTGCCAGGAAATGGCCTCGCCTTCGCGATCCGGGTCGGTCGCGAGGATCAGCCCATCGGCCCCTTTTACGGCCTGCGCGATCTCGGTCAGACGCTTCTGCGAGGGCTTGTCGACCTCCCAGTCCATGGCGAAGTCGTCGTCCGGACGCACGGAACCGTCCTTGGGCGGCAGGTCGCGCACATGGCCGAAAGAGGCGAGCACCTTGTAGTTGCTGCCGAGGTATTTGTTGATCGTCTTCGCTTTGGCCGGCGACTCGACGATAACGACTTCCATGAGCGGACGGTCCTGGGGAACGGGGCGGGCGCGAACGGGGACCGCCGAAAACTTCAAGCTTCGCTCACATGGACAGGCCGGACGCGTGGGTCAACCCCGCCCTGGTCCCCGAACCCCTCGCGGGTCAGGGCAGGAGACTGAGGCGTCCGCCACTGTGGCGTTCGAGCCGCCCGGCGAGATCCAATTCGAGGAGCACGACCTGCGCCGCGCTCCAATCGACCTCGGCATGTACGATGAGATCGTCCAGCGAGACGGGCGTCGTGCTGAGCGCGCGCACGAGACGCGATCGTTCGTCGTCGCCCGGCTCCTCGAACGGATCGGACGGCGGAGGCTCGGCAAACATGCCAGGACGCGCGTTGGAGCGACCATCGAGCGGCGCGAGCGCGTCGAGAATGTCGGCCGGCTCCGTCACCAGCATCGCGCCGTCCTTGATCAGCGCGTTGCAGCCCGCCGATTTCGCATCCAGCGGCGAGCCCGGCACAGCGAACAGGAGGCGGCCGAGCTCGCCGGCGAGCCGGGCGCTGATCAGCGTTCCCGAGCGCATCGCGGCCTCGACAACGAGGACGCCGAGCGACAGGGCCACGACCACCCGGTTGCGACGAGGAAAGTCGACGGCGCGCGGCTCCCAGCCGAAAGGCATCTCCGTGACGAGGCAACCGCCGCCGTCGGCGATGCGGCGCATGAGCGGTCGATTCTCGGGCGGATACGGGCGGTCGAGACCGCCGGCGAAGACCCCGATCGTGCCGGTGCCGAGGCTCGCCTCGTGCGCCGCCGTGTCGATGCCGCGGGCAAGACCTGACACCACGCAATAGCCCTCGCGACCGAGACCGTCCGCGAAGAGCCGAGCGAGTTTGCCGCCCGCGGCCGTCGCCGAGCGGGCGCCGACGATGGCGACCGCCGGCCGCTCGAACTGCGCGGTCTCGCCCATCACGGCCAGAACCGGCGGCGCGGCATCGGTGCGCAGGAGCATGGCGGGATAGTCGGCTTCTCCCCGGATTACGAAGCGGGCGCCCATGCGCTGCGCTGCGGCGAGTTCCGTCTCGACCGAGGCGAGGGGAGCGATTGCGACCTGTCGCCGGGCGCCGCCCCGCGCGGCGAGGTCGGGCAGCTCGGCCAGCGCGGCGGAAGGTGTTCCGAACCGGGCGACCAGCTTCGTGTAGGTAACGGGACCGACGTTCTCGCTGCGGATCAGCCGCAGCGCCGCAAGGCGCTCGGCGTCAAGCAGGAGCGGCGAAGCGGCCGCCGGCGACGACGTCACCCCTTGGACCCGATCTTGCTTTCCGTGCCGGCCAGGAGCCGGCGAATGTTGGACGCGTGCTTGATGTAGACGAGGACCGTCAGAATGGCCGTGAGGCCGGCGGCCATCGTGTTGCCGAGGGTGAGGTAGACGACCGGCACGACCAGCGTGGCGAGGAGCGCCGCCAGTGACGAGAACTTCCAGATCTTCGCGGCCCCGAGCCAGACCGCGGCGAACACCAGAACCCCGATCGGCGCGAAGCCGAGGAGCACGCCGATATATGTCGCGACCCCTTTGCCACCGCGAAAGCCGAGCCAGACAGGGAAGAGGTGCCCGATGAAGGCGCCGAAGCCCGCGAACGCAGCCGCCGGCGCACCCCAGCGCCAGAAGATCAGAACCGGCACGGTCGCCTTGAGAAGGTCGCCGAGAAGCGTCAGCGCCGCGACCTTCTTGTTGCCGGTCCGCAGGACGTTGGTCGCGCCGATGTTGCCGGAGCCGATCGACCGAAGGTCGCCGAGTCCGAACAGCTTCGTCAGGATCAGCCCGAACGCGATGGTGCCGAAGAGATAGCCGACGACGAGGGCGGCCACGAGGATCGTCGGGTCAACGCCCACGGCCAGGTTCATCGGCTCAGTGTCCCTGATTCTGGATGGAGAAGACTTCGCGCCCGGCGACGAAGGTCTTCACGACCTCGCCCTGGAACCGCGCGTTCTCGAAGGCGGTGTTCTTGGATCGCGAGCGGATGCGGCTCTTGTCGAAGACGTAAGGGCCGTCGAGGTCGACCAGCGCGAAGTCCGCCGGGCGCCCGGGTTGCAGCGTGCCGCGGTCGATCTTGAGGAGCCGGGCCGGCGCCACGGTCAGTGCTTCCACGATACGGGCGAGGTCCACCCGGCCTGAGTGATGGAGGCGCAGCGAGGCCGGCAGCAAGGTTTCGAGACCGATCGCACCGGCTTCGGCCTCGGCGAAAGGACGTCGCTTGCCGTCGGCATCCTGCGGATCGTGCGCGGAGCAGATCACGTCGATCGTGCCGTCGGCGAGCGCGTCGATCATCGCCTGACGATCGTCCTCGTGGCGGAGCGGCGGCGAAAGCCGGAAAAAGGTTCGGTACTCGCCGATGTCGTTCTCGTTGAGCGACAGGTGGTTGACCGACACGCCAGCGGTAGCATCGACGCCGCGACGCTTGGCAGCGCGCATCGCCTCGGCGGACAATTCGGTCGAGATCTGCGCCGCATGGTAGCGAACGCCCGTCAACGCCGCGAGACGCAGGTCGCGCTCCAGCGGGATGAGCTCGGCCTCCCTCGGAATGCCGGGCAGGCCCAGCCACGAGGCGAGCAGTCCCTCGTTCATCACGCCGGACCCGACGAGATCGGCGTCCTGCGTGTCATGCGCGAACAGGGCATCGAAATCGCGCATGTAGGTCATGATGCGTCGGATGAGGCCGCTGTCGCGCAGCGTCCGTCGCCCGTCGGTGAAGGCCCGGACGCCGGCCTGAGCGAGAAGCCCGATCTCGGTCATCTCCTTGCCCTTCAGCCCCTTGGTGAGGGCTGCGGCCGGGAAGACGTTGACCGAGGCCGTCTCGCGCGCCGTTCGCATCACGAACTGAACCAACGCGACGTCGTCGATCACCGGATCGGTGTCGGGCATGGTGACGATCGAGGTCACGCCGCCCGCCGCGGCCGCGCGGCTCACCGAGCGGATCGTCTCGCGATGCTCGCTGCCGGGTTCGCCCATGTGGACGCGGATGTCGACGAGGCCGGGGATCAGGAGAAGGCCGGACGCGTCGATCACCTCGGCGTCGTCGGGCGCGTTCTCGTTGGCCGAGGCGGCGCCGACGGCGGAGATCACACCGTTTTCGACGAGAAGGTCTCCGCGTTCGTCCAACCCCTGCGACGGGTCGAGGATGCGGGCGTTGCGAACGATGAGGGGGCGGGCGCTGTCGAGGCCGGTCACGATGCGGTCTCCTCGTTGCCCATCATCCATTCCATCACCGCCATGCGGACGGCGACGCCCATCTCGACCTGCTCTTCGATGACGCTCTGGGGGCCGTCCGCGACTTCCGAGGCGATCTCGACGCCGCGGTTCATCGGGCCGGGATGCATGACGAGGGCATCCGGCTTGGCCCGCGACAGGCGCTGCCCGTCGAGGCCGAAGAGGCGAAAATACTCGCGCACCGAGGGCACGAAGGAACCTTCCATCCGCTCACGCTGGAGGCGCAGCATCATCACGACGTCAGCGTCCTCGAGCCCTCGGTCCATGTCGTGGAAGACGCGGACGCCCATCTGCTCGATGCCATTGGGCAGCAAGGTCGAGGGACCGACGACGCGCACGTCGGCGCCGAGCGCGTTGAGGAGGAGGATGTTGGAGCGGGCGACGCGGCTGTGGAGCACATCGCCGCAGATCGCGACCGACAGGCGCGCGACGCGGCCTTTGCGGCGGCGGATCGTCAGGGCGTCGAGGAGCGCCTGTGTCGGATGCTCGTGCGCGCCGTCGCCCGCGTTCACGACCGAGCAGCCGACCTTCTGCGACAGAAGGGCGACCGCGCCCGCAGCATGATGACGCACGACGAGGATGTCGGGGCGCATGGCGTTCAGCGTCATCGCCGTGTCGATCAGGGTCTCGCCCTTCTTCACCGACGAATTGGCGACCGACATGTTCATAACGTCGGCGCCCAGGCGCTTGCCAGCAAGTTCGAAGGACGCCTGCGTTCGGGTCGAAGCCTCGAAGAAGAGGTTGATCTGCGTTCGGCCCTTCAGCGCAGCCTTCTTCTTGTCGCGCCCGAGGCTGACCGCGATCTCGCGCTCGGCGAGGTCCATCAGCATGTGGATGTCGGGAAGCGACAGGCCCGCGATGCCGAGGAGATGGCGTCGGGGAGCGGCGGAGGGGGGTGTCAGCGCTGTCATGGCGAGCACCGCCTATAGGAGAAACGGGGAGGGGCCACAAGCGCGCCGTCCGCCGATGCGCCTCCGCAATTAACCATGCCGAAGAGTTCGCGTTGCGGGGTGGGAGCGAAGCGCGGATGTTGGCGTTAAGTTTTCGTTAACTCTTCGGAGGGCTGGCCCGTGAAGCGCATACCCACGACCTTCGCTCTTTCCACCTGGGCCGGCTTTCTCGCCGTCACCGGCGCCAACGAAATTCTACATCTGAACGGTCATGCCGCCCTCGGCGGCTTCGCGCTCGAACCGTCGGTCGGAACCGGTCCCGTCGGCTGGGGCGTCGCGCTTCTCTGCATTGGTACAGCGGCGCTTCTGGCCGTCGGCCTCATCCGGTTGCACGGGCGCGACGATGCCGAGATCGGGCAGGGCGAACTCCTGTCGTTTGCCGGGATCGGCGTCTGCTCGGCCATGGTGATCGCGGCCACCCTCTTCGGTCAGCCGTTCGCGGCGGTCTTCGACCGCCTCGACCTCGCCTTCTGGTCCCTCGGCCTCAGCTTGGTGGCGCTCGCGTTCGACGCCTGCATCTTTGCGCCGGACGACGAAGACGAGATGGACGAGATGGCCTTCCGCCGGACGGTCGCCGCGATCAGCGCCTCGATCCCGCGCCAGACCGACGTGCGCCGCGATGGAGACGCGTGATGCGCTGGCTGCTGTCTCTCTGGTTCCTGCCGATCGGCTTCCTTGTGCTTTGGCTCGTGCTCGCCTCCAACGACTGGAGCCTCGGCCTGCATTTCTTCTCGCGCGACATGTACGACACCGTGTTCGGCGTCTACGCGAAGGTGCTGGGCGTGGCGCCCGAAACGTTGCCGCCGCTGGTGGTGAGGGCACTGATCCTCGACAGCCTGATCGTGCTGGCGCTCTACGCATTGCGTCGTCGCAAGGCGATCGTCGGTTTCCTTCGCGACCGCTATTCGTCGCGCAGCTCGGTCAGCCTCGACAGCCTATCCAAGGCGCCCTGAAGAATGAAGGACGCGGCGGCCGAGTCGATCCGCTCGGCACGCTGACGCCGCGATACGTCCATCTCCAGAAGGCTGCGCTCGGCCGCAACGGTCGACAGGCGCTCGTCCCAGAAGACGAACGGACGCGGGTCGATCCGCTGGAAATTGCGCACGAAGGCCCGCGTCGACTGCGACCGCGGGCCTTCGCTGCCGTCCATGTTGAGCGGCAGCCCGATGACCACGAGCCGCGCATCGACCGAGGCGAGAAATGCAGACAGGGTGGTGGCATCCGCCTGAAACTTCGCGCGGCGGATGACGGGACGCGGATTGGCCAGCCCCCATCCGAGATCGGACACCGCGACGCCGATCGTCTTCGTCCCGAGGTCCAGCCCGACGGCCGTGCCTCCTGCCGCCCTCATGTCGACCACATCAGCGATATCAGCGATCAGCATCCTGCCTCCTTGATACGGGGCTTCCGGCGCTAGGTTTCCCGCGACCGCATCATCGGAGATCCCCTAGCATGAAGATGACCTACTTCGGCCATTCGGCATTTCGCATCGACACGGGACGCGCGGTCATCCTGATCGACCCGTTCCTGACGGGGAACCCGCACTTCAAGGGCGACGTCGCAAAGGCCACCGAAGGCGCCACCCATATCCTGCTGTCGCACGGTCATGGCGACCACGTCGGCGATACGGTCGAGATAGCCAGGCGTACGGGCGCCCGCGTCCTCGGAACCTATGAACTGGTCAACTGGCTGGCGTCCAAGGGTGTCGAGACCATCGAGCCAGCCAATACCGGCGGCACCGTCAAGTTCGACGGCTTCTCCGTCACCCTCACGCAGGCCTTCCATTCCTCCGCGAGCGTCGAGGAAGGCGGCAAGATCACCTATCTCGGCATGCCGAACGGCATCGTCATTCACTTCGACGACGGCAGCAGCGTGTATCACATGGGCGACACCGACATCTTCGGCGACATGGCGCTGATCGAGGAGTTGCACCAGCCCAAGATCGGTCTCGTGCCGATCGGCGACCGGCTGACGATGGGCGGGGCGGTGGCTGCGCTTGCCTGCCGCCGGTACTTCAACTTCAAGACCATCATCCCGCTGCACTACGGTACGATGCCGATTCTCGACGCCGATCCGCAGCGCTTCATGGACGCGATGGAAGACGAGTCCTCCCGCGTGCTCCTACCCGAAGTCGGTCAGCCCTTCGATATCTGACGAGCCTCTTTCGCGGACAGGCGGCGGCGTTGCCTCCGGTCAACCCCGCCGTTATAGCACCGTCTCGACCACCAGTTCGGGAATCCGCATGTCCGTCGATACCGCCACCGTTCGTCGTGTCGCCCGTCTCGCCCGCATTGCGGTGTCGGAAGACGACGTCGCGACCATGCAGGGCGAATTGAACGCCATCCTCGGCTTCGTCGAGCAACTCGGCGAAGTCGACGTGTCCGGCGTCGAACCGATGACCTCGGTCACGCCGATGGAGATGAAGAAGCGCGACGACGCCGTGACCGACGGCCACAAGGCCGAGGACATCGTCGCCAATGCGCCGGCCACGCAGGAGCACTTCTTCATGGTGCCCAAGGTCGTGGAATGAGCGGCGGCCGCGTCGAAATCCGCGCCGAGACCCCGCTGCAGGACGACCTGCGCGTGCTGATCGCCGAACTGAACGACGCGATCGACAGCCAGGAGCCGGAGACGCCGGACGAATTCAAGTTTTGGATGAGCGCCGAGGAGATGGCGCGCCCCGACACGACGACGTTCCTGGTCCGCATCGACGGCATGGCCGTCGGATGCGGAGCCCTCAAGCGCCACGACGCGTCGCTCGGCGAGGTCAAGAGGATGTACCTTCGACCGGCGGTGCGCGGGCAAGGATTGGCCGCCCGTCTCCTCGATCGGATCGAGGCCGAAGCCCGAAGCCTCGGGCTCGAGACGCTGGCTCTCGAGACCGGCCTCGGTTTCAAGGCGGCCCGCCGCTCCTACGAGCGGGCCGGTTTCGAGCTGAGCGGACCCTTCGCCGACTATCCCGACAGCGGCTACGCCGCATTCTATCGGAAGACCCTCGCGGTTCGCGAAGCCGATCCGGCCGCGTCCCGACCATTCGACGTTGCGAGACCATGACCGATCTGACCGAACTCACCATCGCCGAAGCACGCGACGCCTTGAAGGCCAAGACCTTCCGGGCAAGCGAGCTGACGGACGCCTATCTCGGCGCGATCGAAGCGGCGAACGGCGCGTTGAACGCCTATGTCGCCGTAACGGCAGACAAGGCGCGCGAGATGGCGGCCGCGTCCGATGCTCGACTGGCGCAGGGCGAGGGCGGGGCGCTCGAAGGCATTCCCCTCGGCGTCAAGGATCTCTTCGCCGTCGAGGGCGTGCGCACGCAGGCCGCGTCTCACATCCTCGACGGCTTCAAGCCGCGTTACGAATCGACCATCACCGCCAACCTTTGGGCCGACGGCGCTGTGATGCTCGGCAAGCTCAACATGGACGAGTTCGCGATGGGCTCGTCGAACGAATCGAGCCATGACGGTCCGGTCGTGAACCCATGGCGCCGCACCGGTTCGGACGTCGCTCTCGTGCCAGGCGGCTCGTCCGGCGGCTCGTCGGCGGCGGTTGCCGCGCGCCTCTGTGCCGGTGCGACGGCCACCGATACCGGCGGCTCGATCCGTCAGCCGGCGGCTTTCACGGGAACCGTGGGCATCAAGCCGACCTATGGTCGTTGCTCACGCTGGGGCATCGTTGCCTACGCCTCGTCGCTCGACCAGGCGGGTCCGATCGCGCGCGACGTCCGCGATGCAGCGATTCTCCTGACGTCGATGGCTTCAAGCGACCCGAAGGACACGACGTCCGTGGATCGCCCGGTGCCCGATTACGAGGCCGCCGTCGGTCGGTCGGTGAAGGGACTGCGCATCGGCATCCCGCGAGAGTATCGCGTCGAGGCCATGCCGGCCGAGATTGAGGCGCTATGGCAGAAGGGCATTGCGACGCTGCGCGAAGCCGGGGCTGAGATCGTCGACGTGTCGCTGCCGCACACGAAGTACGCCCTACCGGCCTACTATATCGTGGCGCCCGCCGAAGCCTCGTCGAACCTCGCGCGCTATGATGGCGTGCGCTACGGCCTTCGCGTGCCCGGCAAGGACATTGCCGAGATGTACGAGAACACCCGTGCCGCCGGCTTCGGTCGCGAGGTGAAGCGCCGCATCATGGTCGGCACCTACGTGCTTTCGGCCGGCTACTACGACGCCTTCTATCTTCAGGCGCAGAAGGTCAGGACCCTGATCAAGCGCGACTTCGAGACCGTCTTCGCGGACGGCGTCGATGCCCTCCTGACGCCGACGACCCCCTCCGCCGCATTCGCCATCGGCGATGCGAAGCTCGCGGCTGACCCCGTGGCGATGTACCTGCAGGACGTCTTCACCATCACCGTCAACCTCGCCGGTCTTCCGGGCATTGCGGTGCCGGCCGGCTTGTCCGGTGAGGGCACGCCGCTCGGTCTCCAGTTGATCGGTCGTCCGTTCGACGAAGAGACGCTCTTCGCCACGGCCTCCGTGATCGAGAAGAGCGCCGGCCGCTTCGCTCCGAAGCGCTGGTGGTAGGACGCTTCGGCGCGCTCCGTCGCGCCGACGTGATCGAATGACTGCAGCCCGGCTGCGCCCCGAGATGAACGAGTTCGCCCGATGCCCCTCGTCGATACACGCACCCCCGATCCGAAGAAGCTGATTCCCGGCGCGACCGGGGACTGGGAGATCGTGATCGGCATGGAAGTTCATGCCCAGGTCCTGTCCGAGTCGAAGCTCTTCTCGGGCGCGTCGACCGAGTTCGGCGCCGAGCCCAACGACAACGTGTCGCTCGTCGATGCGGCGATGCCCGGCATGCTGCCCGTCATCAACGTCGAATGCGTGCGACAGGCCGTGCGGACGGGCCTAGGCCTGAAGGCGCAAATCAACAATCGCTCCGTCTTCGACCGGAAGAACTATTTCTATCCGGACCTGCCGCAGGGCTACCAGATCTCGCAGTTCCAGCAGCCGATCGTCGGCGAAGGGACCGTGATCGTGTCGGTCGGTCCGGACTCCAAGGGACAGTTCGAGGAGGTCGAAGTCGGCGTCGAGCGCCTGCATCTCGAGCAGGACGCAGGCAAGTCGCTGCACGACCAGCACGCGACGATGTCCTTCGTCGACCTGAACCGCTCCGGCGTGGCGCTGATGGAGATCGTCTCGAAGCCGGACATGCGTTCGGCCGATGAAGCGCGCGCCTATCTCACCAAGCTGCGCACCATCCTGCGCTATCTCGGTACGTGCGACGGCAACATGGACGAAGGCTCCATGCGCGCCGACGTCAACGTTTCGGTGCGCCGTCCGGGCGGCGAGTTCGGTACCCGCTGCGAGATCAAGAACGTTAATTCGATCCGGTTCGTCGGACAGGCGATCGAGTCGGAAGCCCGCCGGCAGATCGCGATCATCGAGGACGGCGGCACGATCGACCAGGAGACGCGCCTGTTCGACCCGGCCAAGGGCGAGACGCGTGCGATGCGCTCCAAGGAGGACGCGCACGACTACCGCTACTTCCCGGATCCCGATCTCCTGCCGCTTGAGTTCGACGACGCCTTCGTCGAAGCGCTGCGGGAGAAGCTGCCGGAGCTCCCCGACGACAAGCGCCAGCGCCTGATGAGCGAGGCCGGGCTCTCGGCCTACGACGCTTCGATCCTCGTATCCGAGAAGTCGATCGCCGACTTCTTCGAGCAGGTGGCGAAAGGGCGCGACGCCAAGCAGGCCGCGAACTGGGTGATCAACGACCTTCTCGGCGCGCTGAACAAGAGCGGCAAGTCGATCGAGGAGACGCCCGTCTCGGCCGACCAGCTAGGCGCCGTGCTCGACCTCATTCGCGAGGGCACGATCTCCGGCAAGATTGCCAAGGACCTGTTCGAGATCGTCTGGAACGAAGGCGGGGACCCCCGCGAGCTGGTCGAAAGCCGCGGGCTGAAGCAGGTCACCGATACCGGCGCGATCGAGAAGGCGGTGGACGAGGTCATCGCGGCCAACCCCGACAAGGTGGCACAGGCGCTCGCCAAGCCGACGCTCGCCGGTTGGTTCGTCGGTCAGGTCATGCGCGCGACCGGCGGCAAGGCGAACCCGCAGGCGGTCAACGACCTCGTGAAGGCCAAGCTCGGACTGGAATGAGCACCTACTTCATCCGAACTGCGACTGCCCGCGACATGGCGGCCGTTCGTCAGCTCTTGGTCGAGACCTGGCAGGCAACCTACGGCGCGATCCATGACGCCGAGCGTTTGCGGGAGGTGACGGGTACGTCGCATGACGAGACGGCGCTCCGCGGCCGTCTCGGACAACCGGATACCGAGTTCCTGGTCGCAGACGATGGGACGCGTCTTGGCGGCATGGCCTTCGCTCGCGCTGCACGCGACGACCGGACCCTCCTGATCCTGCACGACCTCTACGTCCGGCCGGACGCACAAGGGCAGGGCATCGGGACGGAACTATTCTCCGAGATCGCCGGCTGCTTCCCCCAGGCGACCCGCATGCGTATCGAAGTGGATGAAACCAACGCCCGTGCGATCGGCTTCTACACCGGGCTGGGCTTTGCGCGTGTCGGCGCTTCCGAGAGCGAGGGTGGCTCGACCGTCCTCATCTTCGAGCGCCCGCTGGGAGCTTTCGACGCCTAGACTTTTACCGGCCGCGGCAGCATAACCCAGCCACGGCATTTACGGACACGATGCGATGAAACCCTGGCTGCTGCAGATCTTCACCTGGTGGAACGGCCAGACGATCGGAACGCGCTTCCATACCTGGCGCTTCGGCAAGCGGGTGGGCGAGGACGAGCGCGGCAACGTCTACTACCAGTCGGCCGACGGCAAGCGTCGCTGGGTCATCTACGCGGGCGAGGCGGAAGCCAGCCAGATCGGCCCCGGCTGGCATGGCTGGATGCATCACCGCGTGGACACCCCCCCGGTTGACGAGAACTACAAGCCGCGCGACTGGCAGAAGCCGCATGTGCCCAACCAGACCGGCACGCGCTTCGCCTACCGCCCGAAGGGCTCGCTCCTCAACACCGCCGAGCGGCCGCGCGTGACGGGCGATTACGACGCCTGGACACCCTGATCGGGACCGCTCGCTCGATGCGTCTCGCTTCATCCGCCGCGCGGCTCGCGGCGCTTCTGGCGCTGGCATGCGTCCCATCGCATAGCGCACATGCCGCCCGGATCGAAAATCCGGAAGCCGTGTTCTCCGGGCTCGACAAGATCACGGGCCGGATCACCTCCTTCGAGGTCAGGATCAACGAGACCGTGCAGTTCGGCGCGCTGCAGGTGACGCCCAGGGCGTGCTTCACCCGCACGCAGGAGGAGGCCCCGAAGACGGATGGCTTCGTCGAGGTGGACGAGATCACGCTCGACCGCGAAATCCGCCGAATCTTCACCGGCTGGATGTTTGCCGACTCGCCCGGCCTCAACGCCGTCGAGCACCCCGTCTACGACGTCTGGCTCAAGGACTGCAAAACCGACGCGAGCGTGCCGCCGGCACAGTGAAAGTCGGCCGGTCGCTCAAGTGCGTCGGCCAGCCGCTCGCGATACTGCGCGCGGCGGACCTCGATAGCCCCGAAGCGCTGAAGATGTCCGGTGATGAACTGGGTGTCGAGCAGCGTGAAGCCGCCACGCCGCAGCCTGTCCCATAGATAGACCAGCGGCACCTTCGAGGCATCCGTGCGCCGCGAGAACATGCTCTCGCCGAAGAAGGCCGCGCCGAGGCTGACGCCGTAAAGGCCGCCGACGAGCTCGCCGTCCGCCCAGGCCTCGACGGAGTGGGCATGACCCATCCGGAACAACCCGAGATACAGGTCGCGAATCTGCGCGTTGATCCAGGTCTGGTCGCGACCGGGCGCCGGTTCGGCACAGGCGTCGACGACGGCTGCGAACGCGGTATCGAACCGAATGTCGAAGGGCTGCTGCCGGATCGTCTTGCGCAGCGACCGAGGGACGTGGAAGCCGTCGAGCGGCAGGATGCCGCGAAACGTCGGGTCGACCCAATGGATCGACGGGTCGTCGGCATCTTCCGCCATCGGAAAGATGCCGGCCGCGTAGGCGCGCAGCAGGATCTCGGGTGTGATCAGCGGCTCGGAGCCGTACCGTCCGCTGCGCGCCAATGGTGTGTCAGGCAGCCTTCGCCGCGGCGGCGAGATACTGCTCCAGCCAATGAATGTCGTAGTCGCCGGCCTGGATGTCCGGATTCTCGACGAGGTCCTGGAACAGGGGCAGCGTCGTCTTGACACCATCGACGATGATCTCATCGAGCGCCCGCCGAAGCCGCATCAAGCACTCGTTGCGGGTACGGCCGTGGACGATCAGCTTGCCGATCAGCGAGTCGTAGAATGGCGGAATCGAGTAGCCCTGGTAGACGCCCGAGTCGACGCGCACGCCGAGACCACCGGGGGCGTGGTAGTAGCTGATCTGGCCGGGCGAGGGCGCGAAGGTCCGCGGGTCCTCGGCATTGATGCGGCACTCGATCGCGTGGCCGTTGAACTTCACGTCGTCCTGCGTCACCGAAAGCCCGAGTCCGGCGGCGACGCGAATCTGCTCGTGCACGAGGTCGAGGCCGGTGATCGCCTCCGTGACCGGGTGCTCGACCTGCAGGCGTGTGTTCATCTCGATGAAATAGAACTCGCCGTTCTCGTAGAGGAACTCGATCGTGCCGGCGCCGCGGTACTTCATCTGGGCCATGGCATTGGCGCAGATCTCGCCGATGCGCAGACGCTGTGCGTCGTCGAGCGCCGGCGAGCGCGCCTCTTCCCAGACCTTCTGGTGGCGACGCTGCAGCGAGCAGTCGCGCTCGCCGAGATGCACGGCCTTGCCCATGCCGTCGCCAAAGACCTGCACCTCGATGTGGCGCGGCTTACCGAGATACTTCTCGAGATAGACCGCGTCGTCGCCGAAGGCTGCTCCTGCCTCCGCGCGGGCCGTCGAAAGGGCCATGGAGAGATCGGCAGGCGTATGGGCTACCTTCATGCCGCGTCCGCCGCCACCGGCCGACGCCTTGACGAGGACCGGGAAGCCGATCTCCTGAGCGACCCGCATTGCCTCGCCGTCGTCGGTCACCGCGCCGGCCGAACCCGGCACCACGGGGATGCCGAGCGCCTTCGCGGTCCGCTTGGCCTCGATCTTGTCGCCCATGACACGGATATGCTCGGCGGTCGGGCCGATGAAGGCGATGTTGTGCGCCTCCAGAATGTCGGCGAAACGCGCGTTCTCGGACAGGAAGCCGTAGCCGGGATGAACGGCGTCAGCGCCCGAGATTTCGCAAGCCGCGAGAATCTGCGGAATGTTCAGGTAGCTGTCGCGAGCCGGCGGGGGACCGATGCAGACGCTTTCGTCGGCCAGCCGCACGTGCATCGCCGCGTTGTCGGCGGTGGAATGCACGGCCACGGTCGCGATGCCGAGTTCCTTGCAGGCCCGCAGGACGCGGAGCGCGATCTCGCCGCGATTGGCGATCAGAACCTTATTGAACATATATGCCTTTCCTCGCCCGCCCGCGAACTCGCCTCGACGATCCCGAGAGGATCAACCGATGACGACCAGCGCCTCGCCGTATTCGACCGGCTGGCCGTTGTCGACGCAGATGCGCTTGATGGTGCCCGAGCGCGGTGCCGGGATCTGGTTCATCGTCTTCATCGCCTCGATGATCAGAAGCGTGTCGCCCTCGTTGACCGACTGGCCGATCTCGATGAACTGCTTGGCGCCTGGCGCGGACGCCAGATACACCGTGCCGACCATGGGCGAGGGCACCGAACCGACTTCCGGCCCGCTCGACGTCGCCGGCGCGGCCGGGGCGGCGGCAGGGGCCTGCGGCGCCGGCATGGCGTGCATCGGCGCAGGCGCCGGAGCGCCATAGCTGTAGCCGGCGGACGCCATATATTCCTTCTGGCGCGAGACGCGGATGCGCAGTTCGCCCTGCTCGATCTCGATCTCGGTCAGATCCGTGTCGTTGAGGATGTCGGCGAGCTCGCGCACCAGCGAACGGTCCACAGTCGAATCCTTTTCCATAATGGTCCTTCGAACTCGCCGGGGCTGCAATGCGGGACTACCCGTTCGGCCTCGGTCATTCATGCGACGAAAAGCCCGGATCACGACGATCCCGGCCCCGGACGAGGCAGGCGTAAGCCTGCCGACAGTTGCTTGACGGATCGAACGCCGAAGTGGCGCATCCGTTCGATCCGTGCCGTATAAACACTTGCGAGCGGCACGCAAAGCCGGAAGGCGACGGTGAGGCGGCCGAACTCAGTTCGCGGTGGGCGGACAACTCGCCGAGCCGCAGGCGCGCACGTTCGCGATTTTTTCGGCGAGGGCATCGGCACCGACGGCACCAGCAACGAGCTCGTCCCCGATCACGTAGCTCGGCGTCCCGCTGATCCCGAGAGCCGTCGCGAGCTCGGCGCTCTCGTTCAACGCTGCGGTGACGCTTCGGCCGCCGAGAAGCGGTCGCAGCATGGCCTCTTCAACGCCGAGCTGTGCGGCCACCTCGAGCGCTCGCGCCTCGTCCACCTGCGTCCGCGAGGCAAGCAACGTTTTCTGGAACTGCGGATAGCTGTCCGGCTTCGTCTCGCGAAACGCCAGACTGACGCGCGCAGCGGCTTCGGATGCCGGCCCCAGAACCGGGATTTCCTTGTAGACCACCTTCAGCTTCGGATCGCTCTCCAGGAGCACCTGAAGATCGCTCGCCGCTCGCTTGCAGTAGCCGCAATTGTAATCGAAGAACTCGACCAGCGTGACGTCGCCCTGCGGGTTTCCGGCTACCGTCCCGGCCGGGGAAGCGTCCAGCCGGTCGCGCAGGCTGGCGATCGTTTCATTCTGTCCAGCCTTGGCTTCCGCGGTCCGCTTCGCTTCGAGTGCCTGTATGGACTCGAGCAGAACCTCGGGATTGGCGATGAGGTAGTCGCGCACGATGGTCTCGATTTCACGCGTCTGCGCGTCGTCGAACGCCCAGGCGGGAGACCCGAGAAGCGACACGCCTAGAACTGCCGCAACGACCAGACGCCGACCCAGCGCGAGAATTTTCAACACCGGATCAGGCATCATTTGCGGCTTACCTTCGTCGTGATGATGTCCTGAGCCTGCCTCCACTGCGGCGAGTTCGGACGGAACTTTTGCTGGGCGCGGGCCGCGAAGATCTTGGCCTGACGGAAATTGCCGGCTTCCCAGTAGCCCTCTGCCGTCGCCAGTTCCGCTGCGCCGATGTCGCCGGTCTTGCCGTAGGCCATCGCGAGGAACTGATAGGCCGTCGAGTTGCCGGGATCGTCTTCCAGTCCCTTGCGAATCTGGGCGATGGCGTCCTTCATCCGCTCGGGTTTTCCGCCGGTGACCAGCGCCTGGCCGACGGCCGCTTCCAAGATGCCCGATTTCGACGGATCGAGCTTGGCGGCCTTGGCGAAGGCTGCAGCCGATTCGTCGGACCGCCCGGCCGCCATCAGGATCTCGCCGCGCACCTCTTGGAACCACGGGTTGCCCGGTGCCTCCTTGATCAGCGCATCGATCTTCTGCAGTGCCGCACTCGGAGATCCTGCCAGATGGGTGGCGATCGCATCGCCGTATCTCGCCGGCAGGCTCGTAAGGTTTCTACCGAACGTCCGGCGGACCTGCCCTGCGCCACCGTTGTAGGCGGCGATCTTGGCCCGTGCGAGATCGTGGCGGAGCTGCAGCTCGGGCGGATCCCTCTTGTCGAAGTAGGGGCTTTCCTTCGCTGCCGTCTGGAGGAAGCCGATGCGCTCCTGCGGTGCCGGATGCGAACTGACGTAGCGGTCGGATGAAACGCCGGACAGCATGTTCTTTCGCATCAGTCCGGCAAAGCTCTCGAGGAGCCCCTTCGGCGACTGCTGGGTCTTCAGAAGATAGGTGAGGGCGGACCTATCGGCGGTCGTCTCCTCGGTGCGCTGGTAGGCGAAGAGGCCGCGCTGCGCGATGTTGCCGCCGCTGGTCATCAGGCCGCCGCCGAGGCCCGCCACCGATCCCGAACCGCTGGCTGCGCCCGCTGCCGCGACGCCAGCGCCAAGAAGGCCGGCAACGACCGCGATCGTCTTGGCGCGCTCGATCTGGTCGCGCAGCCGCTCTTGATGGCCGCCAGCCAGATGGCCGACCTCGTGGGCCAGAACGCCGATGGTCTCGTTCGGCGTCTCGGATTCGAGGATCGTGCCGGTGTTGATGAAGATGCGCCGGCCGGCCACGAAGGCGTTGAAGCCAAGGTCGTTGACCAGCACGATCTCGACACGCGCCGGCGACAGCCCGGCGGCCCGGAGGATTGGCTGCGAATAATCCTTGATGAGGCTTTCGATCTCTGCATCGCGCACGACCGGAAGCGATGAGCGGCGCGCCGTCTGCGCCTGGACCTGAGGGACCGCGGCCGCAACCACCAACGCAGCCGCGACAGCCTTGGCAAAGATGCCCTTCAACAAAAAATCCACCCCAAGTCTTCCCAGGCTTGTGCACGCACTTCTAGAACGCGGCTTCCCGGACGGCCATCCCTTCCGTCTGCAAGGTCATCTTTTTCCGGCGTTTATGAGGCTTCCATGTTCGACATTCCGCCGCCGAAGGCATCCCGCCGATCCGACGTCGACCCGTTCCGCGCGATGGACGTCATGGCCGCGGCCAACCGCATGATCGCGGAAGGCCGAGATGTGATCTCGTTGGCGGTCGGCCAGCCGTCAGCGCCGGTGCCGAGCGTCGTCGCCGAGGCAGTCGGTGCCTTTCTTGCGCGGGGACGGGTGGGCTACACCGACGCCCTCGGTCGGGCGTCTCTGCGTCGGCGCATCGCGCGCCACTATGCCGACGCTTACGGCGTCGACGTTCCGGCCGAGCGCGTGATGGTCACGACCGGATCATCCGCCGGCTTCAATCTAGCCTTTCTCACCGCCTTCGACGTCGGCGACCGCGTGGCGATCTCGACGCCCGGCTACCCCGCCTATCGCAACATCCTGAAAGCGCTCGGGATCGAGCCGATCGAGATCCCCGTCGGCCCGGATGACGATTACATCCTGACGGCCGAAGCTCTGGAGCGGGCGCACCGCGAGAAGCCTCTGACGGGGGTACTGATCGCCAGCCCCGCGAATCCGACCGGCACCGTCACACCGGCGGACGAGCTTCGCAGGCTCGTGGAATTCGCTGACGCGGCTGGGATCGTGTTCGTGTCCGATGAAATCTACCACGGCCTCGCCTTCGGCCGCGACACGGCGTCCGCCCTGCAGTTTTCCGATCGGGCGATCATCGTCAACTCGTTCTCGAAATACTACTGCATGACGGGTTGGCGGATCGGCTGGCTGGTCTTGCCGCCTCATCTGGTGCGGCCCGCCGAGCGGGTCGGCCAGAGCCTCTACATCTCGGCGCCCGAACTCAGCCAGGTGGGCGCGGAAGCCGTGTTCGACGCGACGGATGAATTGGAGACCGTGAAGCTCGGCTACGAGAGAAGCCGAGCGCTTCTGATGGAGGCCCTGCCGACGCTCGGCTTCGGAGACATCGCGCCGATCGACGGAGCCTTCTACGCCTACGCCACCATCCCGGAAGGGTTCGGGGACGCAACCGAACTCGCAAACCATCTTCTCCAGTCGGCGCATGTGGCTGCGACGCCGGGGCTCGATTTCGACCTGGAGCGGGGCCACCGCACCATGCGCATGTCCTACGCCGGCGATCCCGAGGAGATCGCGGAGGCGGTTCGCAGGCTCCGAAACGTTCCGGGTCTAAGCGCCTAGTTCTCGAACGAAAGGAGCGGCCGTTCGGCCGCTCCCTTGTTTTCCTACTCGGCGCTCTTTCGCGACCACCAGCCGCGACGCTTCGGCTTCTCATCGGCCGCGTCCTCGCTGGCTTCCTCGCCATTGGCGATGAGGCGCAGGCCGCGGCGTACGGGAGCTTCTTCGGCTGGAGTGTTGTCCGCCGTCGCATCGCCGCCTTCCGCCGGGAAAACCTCGTCGAGCGGCGGGTTGCCATCGACGGCCGCGCTCGCCTCAGCGGTCGCCGCCATGACCTCGTTCTCGTCCGGCGCGGCGATGTCCGCGCCGACTTCGCCCTCGCCGACCTCGGACGGATCGGCTTCGAGCGCCTCGACGGCATCGGTCATCTCGGGCTCGAACGAAGCGTCGACCTCGGCAGCCGCCAGCGCGGGAAGCTCCGGTGCGACGTCTTCAGCGATTGCGTCCGAGGCTTCTTCGGCTTCAGCCTCAGCCGAGCCGTCCGCGCGGGTCTCCTCGTCGCGGTTCCGCCGACCGCCGCGACGACCGCGACGACGACGCTTGCGGTCACCGCCGTTGCCGTCACCCTCGCCGGCGTCGTCGGACACCGTTTCGCCGTCCACGTCGGCGGACGCGGCGATGGCTTCGCCGGCTGCATCGTCGTCCGACGACACTTCGGCATGCTCGCCGTGCCCGGTCTCGTCGCCGCGGCGACCGCCACGACGGCGACGCCGACGACGGCGCGATCCGTCGCGCGACTCCTCGCCGTCCGATCCACGCTCCCGGGCTTCCGTCGGCCGCGCGCTTTCAACGGCGTCCGGCTCGGCTTCGATCACGACATCCTCGATCTCGATGGTCTCGGGCGAGACGGCCGGCAGGGTGGTGATCGCCTCGGGCTTCACGCGGCGGGTCGCCTCGGCGCCGTGCTCGATCGTGACATGCTGGTGGCCGAAGCCTTCCACCGCCTCCAAGAGGATGCGCAGCCCGTAATGCCGCTCAAGCTCGTCGAGCGTCGAGCGCTTCTCGTTGAGGACATAGAGCGCGGTCGCGGTCGGCACCTTGACCACGAGGTCATGCGTACCGTGCTTCTGGAGATGCTCCTCGATCGAGCGCAGCACCTGAAGCGCCAGCGAGGACGAGGACCGGATGAAACCGTTGCCGCTGCAGATCGGGCAGGTCTGCGTCGTCGATTCGAGGACGCTGGCGCGGATGCGCTGGCGGCTCATCTCGAGCAGGCCGAAATGCGAGATGCGTCCGACCTGGATGCGCGCCCGGTCGTCCTTAAGCGAGTCCTTCAGACGCTTCTCGACGTTCCGGTTGTTGCGCTTCTCCTCCATGTCGATGAAGTCGACGACGATGAGGCCGGCGAGATCGCGCAGGCGAAGCTGACGAGCGACCTCCTCGGCCGCCTCGAGATTCGTCTGATAGGCGGTGTCCTCGACGGAATGCTCACGGGTCGAGCGGCCGGAGTTCACGTCGATCGCGACGAGCGCCTCGGTCTGGTTGATGATGATGTAGCCACCGGACTTCAGCGTCACATGCGGCTGCATCATCTTGTCGAGCTGCGCCTCGATGCCCTGTCGGGCAAAGATCGGGCTCGGGTCGCGATAGGGCTGCACCACCTTTGCCTGACTTGGCATCAGCATGCGCATGAAGTCCTTCGCCTCGCGGTAGCCGCTCTCGCCGGCCACGAGGATCTGGTCGATATCCTTGTTGTAGAGGTCGCGGATCGACCGCTTGATGAGGCTGCCTTCCTCGTAGACGAGGGCAGGGGCGGTCGACTGAAGCGTCAGCGTACGCACCGTCTCCCACAGGCGCATCAGGTATTCGTAGTCGCGCTTGACCTCGGCCTTGGTACGGTTGGCACCGGCCGTGCGCAGGATGATGCCCATGCCTTTCGGCACCTCGAGGTCGCGCGCGACCTCTTTGAGGCGCTTGCGGTCGGCCGCGTTGGTGATCTTGCGCGAGATGCCGCCGCCACGGGCCGTGTTCGGCATCAGGACCGAGTAGCGGCCGGCCAGCGACAGGTAGGTGGTGAGCGCAGCACCCTTGTTGCCGCGCTCCTCCTTGACGACCTGCACCAGCAGGATCTGCCGCCGCTTGATGACTTCCTGGATCTTGTACTGCTTGCGGGGGGCGCGGTTGCTGCGGACCGGCACCTCCTCCATCGCATCTTCGCTGCCGAGGTCGTCGACTTCGTCAGCTTCATCGGCGACAGGTTCTTCCTCGGTCTCTCGCGACCGACGCGAACGGCGACCCCGGCGCGGCTTCCCGTCCTCGTCGCCATCCGCCTTCGCTTCGACGGCCTCTGCGGCATCGTCGCCCGTGGCGGCTTCGACGACCTCGGCGACCGGCGCGTCGCCGGCTTCGACCTCGACCGTTTCGCCATTCTCGGAGGCGGCAGGCGCGGCATCCTCGGACGCTTCGCTCTCGACGACCTCCGAAACGCTGTCGTCGCTGGCCTCGGCGGCCTTGGCCTCCCCGCCGCGCGGACGACGGCTACGCGAGCGGCCAGCCTTGGCCGGCTTGCGTTCCTCGGCTTCCTCGTCCTCCTCGGCCTGCGCGAGGTCGTGCTCGATCAGCGCCTGACGGTCGGCATGGGGGATCTGGTAGTAGTCGGGATGGATCTCGTTGAAGGCGAGGAAGCCGTGACGGTTGCCGCCGTACTCCACGAACGCGGCCTGCAGCGACGGCTCAACGCGCGTCACCTTGGCCAGATAGATGTTTCCCTTGATCTGCTTCTTATGCTCGGACTCGAAATCGAACTCTTCGACCCGGTTACCCTTGACGACGACGACCCGGGTTTCCTCCGGGTGGGCGGCATCGATCAGCATCTTGTCTGCCATGAAATCTCAACTCCGGGACCCGCGGCAGCCCGGAATGCGCGACCTCGAGGGTCGGCCATGGGCCAGGCGTGAGGGGGTCCGCAATGGCGCGCTCGGGGCATGCCGGGCCGAGCCTCCCCGACGCACGAGCGTCCGGCCCGAACGGGCGGAGCGCAGGCATCGAAGGGAACTGGTATGCCGGAAACACGCGTGAACGACCTGCAACAATGGATGGCTACTTGCGCAGCCGACGAGGACGCGAGCTCGGCGGAAACTGGATCCTGTCTTCGCCCGCGGAGAGACCGGTGAGCGTGTAAGACCCGACCGGCGTAAATCTGTGCGAGTTTCCGGCGTCGGACGGAATCGTGCGCCGGCCGATGCTTTCGGCCCGTTGGAGCCGACGAATTCGACGACGCACCCGTTCTGATGACACAGGAGCCTCATTTATGCTTGTAAGGCGCTATAGTCCGGCAAACAAGGGGACAGCCTGTCAAAGCGGCAGCTTAGAGAACTGCCGCGATCCTGCTCGCTCCGACGACCCGCATGCCCATAGAAGTTGGCGGCCGACAACCGTGATGAGAACGCTTCTTGCCTTACTGACACTCGCCTTTTTCGCTGCAGCGCTCGCGGTATCGCCAAGCCATGCCGGCGATCGTCCCTCGATCGTCACCGGGATCGATGAAACTGCGACGGCGGAAGGCTTCGCTCTGACCGTCGACGTCGACGGCAAGGCCGAGCCGAAGCTCATTCTTCTGCGAAATCCCTATCGCGTCGCTCTGGATCTCGATGAAACCCTCGCGGCAGCCAAGCCTCCCAAGCTCGGTGCGACGGCGCTGGTGACCGACATCCGGCACGGTCTCGTCGGAAGCGACCGGTATCGTCTGATCGTGACGCTTGCCAAGCCCGCCAAGCCGGAACTGACGGTCACGCAGACCGCGAACGGCTCGCGCATCTCGCTGCGGCTGACGCCGGCCGACGAAACCGCCTTCATGCTTCCCGCGGTAACGAAGCCGACCGCTTCAGCCGGCAACGGACCGGCGGAGGAACGCCCGTTCGTGGTGGTTCTCGATCCCGGACATGGAGGCATCGACAAGGGCGCGACCGGGGAGAAGAGGACGGAGGAGAAGGCGGTGAACCTCTCCTTCGGCCTCGCGCTGCGATCCGCCTTGGAAAAGCTGCCGGGCGTCGAGGTCGTGATGACGCGCGACGACGACACCTTCATCCCCCTCAACGAGCGAGCGGCCATCGCTCGGCGCGCGGGCGCCAATCTGATGGTCTCGCTGCACGCCGATTCGATCCGCTACAAGGATCTGCGGGGCGCGACCGTGTACACGCTGTCCGAGAAGGCGTCCGACAGCCTCTCGCGCGAACTGGCCGATACCGAAAATTCGGCCGACCGCTTCGCGGGGCCGGAGTGGGACCAGGATGCGCCGGAGATCCACGACATCCTCGTCGATCTCGTACGTCGCGAGACGGAAGCGCTGTCCGAGCATTTCGCCATCCAGTTGGTCGCGGATCTCGGCAAAGGCGAAATCCGCCTCATCAACAATCCACGCCGTTCCGCGGGCTTTCGCGTGCTTCGCGCGCCGGATGTTCCCTCGATCCTTTTGGAGATGGGGTATCTCTCGAACCCCGAAGACGAACAGGCGCTTCAGTCTAAGGAGTGGCAGACCAGGCTCGCCGCGATCCTGGCCCGCTCGATCGCGGAGTTCGCGAAGCGCCCACCGCTGACCAGCGCTCGTTGACAAAGCGGTCGTTGCGCTTATGCAACATTCGACGGGGCAACGCGCCGGCATCATTCGCCCGCCGCATTCTCCACGCATGAACGATGCGTTAGGACTTTCCGAGATGCGGGCCCGTCCCGCTATGCCCGGCCGGCCATGCCGCGCGGCTCTCGTCGGGTCGCGAAAGCGGTAGCCCATGGAGACACGATGATCAGACTTCTCGGCTACCTGTTCGGCATCGGCACCGTCTTTGCGCTGATCGTGGCGGGCGGCGTCGCCTGGTATGTGGCTGACATGAGCCAGGATCTGCCGGACTATCAGGTGCTCGAGAAGTACGAGCCGCCGGTGACGACCCGTCTCCATGCCGCCGACGGCTCGCTGATGGCCGAATATGCCAAGGAGCGGCGTCTCTACCTGCCGATCCAGACCATTCCCCAGCGGCTAAAGGATGCGTTCCTCTCGGCCGAGGACAAGAACTTCTACAACCATCCGGGCGTCGACCTCGAAGGCATCGGTCGCGCTGCGCTGCTCTACGTTCGCGGCGGCCCGATGCAGGGCGGCTCGACGATTACCCAGCAGGTCGCCAAGAACTTCCTCCTCACCAACGAGCGCTCGATGGAGCGCAAGGTGAAGGAGGCGATTCTCTCGCTCCGCATCGAGCAGGCCTATTCCAAGGACCGGATCCTCGAACTCTATCTGAACGAGATCTATCTCGGCATGGGCTCTTATGGCGTCGCCGCGGCCTCGCTTGCCTATTTCGACAAGTCGGTGAACGAGCTGGAGATTCAGGAAGCGGCCTATCTCGCCGCGCTGCCCAAGGCGCCGGAGAACTACAATCCGTTCCGCGACCCCGAAGAGGCCATCGGCCGCCGCAACTGGGTGATCCAGCGCATGGCCGAGAACGGCGCGATCACGCAGGACGAGGCACTGGCGGCCATCGCCGAACCACTGGGCGTCAACCCGCGACCGAGCGGCACCTACCTAGCCTCCGCCGAGTATTTCACCGAGGAGGTCCGCCGTCAGGTGATCTCCCGTTACGGGGTGAAGGCGCTCTACGAGGGCGGTCTCTCCGTTCGCTCGACGCTCGATCCGCAGATGCAGGTCGAGGCACGAACCTCGCTGCAGCATGCACTCGTCCAGTACGACCAGACCCGTGGCTATCGCGGTCCGATCGAAACGGTGGAACTCGGCGGTGACTGGGGACCGGCGCTTAACAAGATCGAGCCGTACGCAGACGTTCCGGAATGGCGTCTGGCGGTGGTGCTCTCGTCCGACTCCAATTCGGCCAGCGTCGGACTCCAGCCGGCGCGCGATGTCTCCGGCCGCCGCGGCTCGGAACGCGAAATCGCGACACTGAGCGCCGCCGACATGAAGTGGGCCATGCGCCAGGACCGCGAGGGCAAGCGCAGCACGGCGCGCTCGGTCGACGACGTCCTCGCCCGCGGCGACGTCGTTTATGTCGAGAAGAAGGGCGACGGCTACGTCCTGCGCCAGCCGCCGAAGGTGCAGGGCGCGCTGGTCGCCATGGACCCGCATACCGGCCGCGTGCTCGCGATGGTCGGCGGCTTCTCCTACGCGCAGTCGGAATTCAACCGCGCCACGCAGGCGATGCGCCAGCCGGGCTCCTCCTTCAAGCCGATCGTCTACGCGGCAGCGCTCGACAACGGCTACACCCCGGCCTCCGTCATTCTGGACGCCCCAGTCTCGATCCCGGATGGCCGTGGCGGCTTCTGGGAGCCGAAGAACTACGGGGGCGAGGTCGCAGGACCCTCGACGCTTCGCCTCGGAATCGAGAAGAGCCGCAACCTGATGACGGTGCGACTGGCCGACGACATGGGCATGAAGCTCGTGGCGGAATATGCCGAGCGCTTCGGCGTCTACGACAAGATGGCACCCTATCTGCCGATGGCGCTCGGGTCGGGCGAGACGACGGTGATGCGGATGGTGACGGCCTATTCCGTGATGGCCAATGGCGGACGCTCGATCGAGCCTTCGGTGATCGACCGCGTGCAGGACCGCTACGGTCGGACGGTCTATCGCCACGACAACCGCAAGTGCGACGGCTGCAACGCCGCCTCGTGGGATGGTCAGGCGGAGCCGGAACTCGTGGATGAACGCCAGCAGGTCCTCGATCCGATGACTGCCTATCAGATTACCTCGATGATGGAGGGCGTGGTCCAGCGCGGCACCGCGACGATCGTCAAGGAACTTGGCGTGCCGGTGGCCGGCAAGACCGGGACGACCAACGACGAGAAGGACGCGTGGTTCGTCGGCTTCACGCCGAACCTCGTGACCGGTGTCTACCTTGGCTACGACAACCCTCAGCCGCTTGGCCATGGCCAGACCGGTGGCGGATTCGCGGCCCCGGTGTTCAACGAGTTCATGAAGCAGGCGCTCGCCGGAAAGCCGGTGGTCGACTTCCGCATTCCCGACGGCATGACGCAGGTCGCCGTCAATCGTGCCACGGGCATGGCGGCTGCACCGGGTGCCGACGGCTCGATCATCGAGGCATTCAAGCCGGGGACGGGTCCGTCTGACCAGTACGAGGTGATCGGCGGCACCTATGCCAGCGCCCCAGCGCAGCAGTCGATCTCGCCGGAAGCCGCACAGGCGATCGCTAGCGGAGCGGGCGGCCTGTTTTAGGTTCGGCTTCCGACGCAACTCTTCCGATCGGCCCCGGCGGCTCTCCGCGCGGGGCCGATCCGCTTTACACCCATGCGCCCCGTCCCTATGGTCCGCGCCATTCACCGATCCGTTTTCGAGAGGAATGCCGGCATGCGTGCCGAAATTGAATCCATTGTCTCCGACATCAAGCAGGCCGTAAGCCTGCTGAGGAGGCATCTTTGACTGGGATCAATCGGTCCGAGAACTCGATCGCCTGAACGCGGCCGCCGAGGATCCGTCCCTCTGGAACGATCCCGCCGAGGCGCAGCGCTTGATGAAGGAGCGTCAGCGCCTGGAAACTGCCATCACCGGCATCCGCGCGCTGGAGCAGGGCCTTCAGGACAACATCGAACTCATCGCCATGGGCGAGGAGGAAGGTGATGCCGAGGTCGTGACGGAAGCCGAGAACGCGATCCGCGCACTCGAGAAGGACGTCGCGGAACGGCAGATCGAAACGCTGCTGTCGGGCGAGGCCGACGCCAACGACACCTATGTGGAAATCCACTCGGGTGCCGGGGGAACGGAGAGCCAGGATTGGGCCTCGATGCTTCTGCGCATGTACATGCGCTGGGGCGAACGGGCGAAGATGAAGGTCGAGATGCTGGAGAACAACTCCGGCGAAGAGGCCGGCATCAAGTCCGCCACCATCCTGCTGAAAGGCCACAACGCCTACGGCAAAATGAAGGTGGAGTCCGGCGTCCACCGCCTCGTCCGCATCTCGCCCTACGACAGTCAGGCGCGCCGCCATACCTCATTCGCGTCCGTCTGGGTTTACCCGGTCGTCGACGATTCGATTGAGGTGGACGTCAGCGAAAGCGATGTGCGCATCGACACCTATCGCGCGTCGGGCGCGGGCGGGCAGCACGTTAACACGACGGATTCGGCCGTACGCATCACGCACCTTGCGACAGGCATCGTGGTGCAGTGTCAGGCGGAACGCTCGCAGCATAAGAACCGGGCGACCGCCTGGAACATGCTGCGCGCGCGGCTCTACGAGGAAGAGCTGAAGCGCCGCGAGGAGAAGGCCAACGCCGAGGCCGCGTCGAAGACCGACATCGGCTGGGGTCACCAGATCCGCTCCTACGTTCTTCAGCCCTACCAGATGGTCAAGGACCTTCGCACGGGCATGGAAAGCACGGCGCCGGACGACGTGTTGGACGGCAAGATCGATCCGTTCATCGAGGCGGCACTGGCGCAGCGCGTCTTCGGAGGCGACGCCGACGTCAGCGACGTCGACTAAGACAACCGGACGAACCCGACGAGGCCGCCCCGAAACGGGCGGCCTTTCTCGTCAGAGCTTCGCCCACTTGTGTCCGGCGTCAATATACCGCTGCGGATTGACGGGCTCGCCGTTCACCCGCACCTCGTAGTGCAGATGAGGGCCAGTGCTGCGGCCCGTGGTTCCGATCAGCCCGAGGCGCGATCCGGCCGTGACTGCCTGACCGACCGAGACATCGATACGGGACAGATGGGCGAAGCGGCTGGAGACACCGTTGCCATGGTCGATCTCGACCGCCAAGCCGTAGCCGCCCTGATCTCCGGCGGACACGACCCGGCCCTGGCCGGTCGCGCGCACCGGTGTCCCCATCGCCCCGGCGAAATCCACGCCCGTGTGCATCGCCTCGCGACCAAGGAACGGATCGGACCGGATGCCGAACGTCGAGGTGCGCACCGTGCCGGCCGGTTTCGGGTCGGCGATCGGCAGGCGCTCGGCTTCGCCGCGCAGGTCGTCCATCCGGGACAGCATGTCCTCCAACTGGCGAAGCTGGGCATCGAAGCCGGCATCGGCTGGCGGCGGCACGAAGATGCCGCCTTCGCCTTGGTCGACACCCAGCGGCCCGAGAAGATCGGTCATGCGGTCGACCTTCTCGGACGCCTCCTGCGAAAGCTTGGCGACCCCGGCCGCCTGTTGCCCCTCGACGAGCCCGACGCTCTCGCGGATCGACGGAAGCACGACATCACGGATATGCTCGACCGAATCGGGCCGGGCCGCCTTGAACGGCGACAGGGCCTTTCCGATGCTGCCCATGACGTCCCAGTCCCTGCCGCCGTCCGCAGTCGTCGAACCCGTCGTCGCGGTGTCGATGAGGCCGGCGTCCGCCGCCTGATCCAGAAGGGGCTCAAGCTTCTGAAAGCGGCCGACCAGTTGCGCCTGCTGCGACAGCAGCGCCTGCAACTCCTTCGAAATCTGGTCGCGGTCGATGTGCTGAAGGGTCGTGAGCTTGTCGAGTTCCTGCCGCAACCCGCTGATCCGCTTCTCGTAGACGGTCGTCGCCCGGACCTCGCGATCCATCATCATTCGGACCACGCTGTCGCCAGTGAAGGACAGCGCGATCGCTCCGATGCCGCCCACGACGCAGATCAAGGAGCCTGCGACGGCGGTTCCCAGAAGCCAGGACGGTACGGTCCAGTGACGCACGCGCTCGCCGCGCGCGATGACGATCGTATGGGACTTGATCCGGTTGCCGAAGACGGAACCGCGAAGCTGCGAACTCATGCACTCGCTCCACGCGCGCCGGACGTTCGGCCGCATGGAGGAATTAGAAACCGTTAAGGTTAAAGCCTCGTTGACGGATGCCGGTCGCTACTGCGAGAGCGGCGACAGGCTCCGGTAGAATGTCGGCGTGAGGCCGGCCTCAGCGCGGGCCCGGTCATTGAACGGCGCCTTTACCTCGCCCCGGAAGCATTCTCGAACGAGCTCCTGGAAGCGCCGCGCCGGATCGATGCGCTGGCGCGCGCAAAGGAATCGAAACCACTTCGCTCCGACGGCGACGTGCCGTTTCTCGTCGTTGTAGATCACCTCGAGAATGGCCGCGGTTTCGGGATCGCCGACCTCATTCAGCTTCGACAGGAGAGAAGGGGTAACGTCGAGCCCGCGGGCCTCGAGGATCAAAGGCACGACCGCGAGGCGGGCCGCCAGATCATGGGCGGTAACTTCGACTGCCTGCCAGAGGCCGTCATGCGCCGGGAGGGCTCCGTAATGCGAGCCAAGCCCCGCAAGACGATCCGAGAGCAGCCCGAAATGCCGAGCTTCGTCGGTCGCAACCATCATCCAACCGTCGAAAAACGAACGCGGGACCGGCTGGCCGCAGAACCGCGCGACGATGTCGAGCGCGAGATCGATCGCGTTGAGTTCGATGTGGGCGAGAGCGTGAATCATGGCGACACGCCCCTCGACCGTATGGACCGAGCGCCTTGGGACGCTCCGGGGGGAGACCAGGTCGGGCTTTGCCGGACGACCGGGGCGCGAGGGAAGGGTGGGGTCGGTCGGCGAGGACAGGCCGAGCGTTCGCTCGGCCCAACGCTCACCGGCCAGCCGCGTTAGGCGCCGCTTCTCGTCGAGATCGGGCTCGCGCAGGGCCTCGATGGCGAGGCTGCGCAGCGTCTGTGCCGCCGGTCGGCTCACGCGCCGGCCAGCTTGCGAGCCTCGTCGAGAACCTCGCGGGCGTGACCATCGACCTTCACCTTAGGCCAGACCCGGCTGATCCGTCCCTCGCCGTCGACCAGAACGGTCGTCCGCTCCACGCCCATGTAGGTCTTGCCGTACATGCTCTTCTGGACCCAAACGCCGGCCGGCTCGAGGAGTGCGCGATCGGGGTCGGCGAGAAGGGGGATCTGAAGGCCGTGCTTGTCCCGGAATTTGCAGTGCTTGTCGATCGGGTCGGGTGACACCCCGAAGACCGATACGCCCGCTGCCTGAAAATCCTTGGACAAGGCCGTGAAGTCGAGCGCCTCGAGCGTGCAACCCGAGGTGTCGTCCTTCGGATAGAAGAAGATGACATAGGGCCGGCCGCGCAGCTGCGCGTTTGAGATTGTGCTTCCGGCGGACGACGGAAGCTCGAACGGCGGAAAAGTCTGCCCCATCGCCAAAGTCGCCATTCGGCCCTCCTTTCGGCCCATTGCGCTGACACGTCTGCGCCGAGGCGGCACGATGTGGCGCGGCTTCGACAGGTCTGACGTATCTGCCCTGTATCATAGCGCCCGCAAGTCGAAGGCAAGCTATGATCCGTTTGTTGCACCCCGGAAGCGGCGGAGCATCCATCGTCATGCCAGTGCAGCGGGAGACCATCGGACTTGATGAGAAAGATTCGGCGTCTCGTCGGTGCGATCCTGAGCTTCGTCCTCCTCCTCGCGATCACGATCGCAGGGGCCGGCATGTTCCTGCTCGGGACGCCGGCCGGTGAGCGCTTTGTCCAGTCCCAGACCACGGCAGCGCTTTCGCGCCTGCTGGGTCCTCGCTACGAGGCGACGCTTGGCCGACAGCAGTTGGAATTCCGCGGCGACGGTACGCTCGCACTGAACTGGTACGACGCGGCGCTGCATCGCCGAGACCGGCCTGAACTCGAGTCGCGCGTCGAGCGGATCTCTGTCGCGCTGCGGCTGATGCCGCTGGTGGGCGGCAGCCTGGAGTTCGGCCGGCTCGAGATCGTCGGGGCCGACCTTGATCTGGCGGCCTTCGCCGGAGTGCGTCCTGCAATGCCTGCCGCGTCGACGACCGACGTCGATGATCGTTCGGTTCTCGCCCGCACGATCGACGGAGGCATCTCAGCTCTGGAGCGCCAACTCCAGGCCCTGCAGGCCTATCATTTCGATACGCTGAGCCTTCAGGACATTCGGGTGACCGGGCTTCCCGTCCGGTCCGGATCATTGACGCAGCTGACCCTTCAGCGGGCCGACCTCCACCGAGCTCTCGACGGCACGTTGCGGCTCGTGTCCAGCATCGAAGTCGGCGATGTGCCGGTCGTCATGTCCGGCACTGCGGAGTTCGATTCGAGCACGAGCCGTCTGACGCGCCTCCAGGGGCGTACCGGTCGCATCGCGCTTGGGAGCATCGTGCCGCCGGCCGACGAGGCCGACGAAGACGACGAGCGACCGTTCGGCAGCGACTCCGAGGTGTCGCTGAATCTCTCGCTCGACCGGAAGGACCCCGACGAACCGGCCTTCGTGCGGGCGAGCGCGCATGTCGGGGCTGGACATCTGCAACTCGGTCTCAACCGGACACGGGTCGAGGACGCGCAGCTTGATCTGACCTATCGCCAGGGCGAAGAGCGCGTCGTCATCGAGCCCAGTCCCTTCCGCTTCCGGGACGTCGCCTTCGAGCTTTCCGGTACAGTCGAGCAGACCAACCGCGGCAATCCCGACGAGGTGCCGATCTACGGTTTCGCCGTTTCATCGCCCGACGTGCGGTCGAAGGTCGGTCGCGAAGAGATGGCGGAGGCCGGTCCTCTCACCGCATCCCTGGAGCTCGCCGGAAGCTTCGAGCCGAGCAAGCGCCGGCTGACACTGGACAAGGCGGTGGTGCTCACCGATGGCGGCCGATTGGAAGGTCAGGCCCGATACGACGGCTCGGCCGCCGATGCGCGGACATTCCTGGACCTGAAAGCGACCTCTCTGTCCGCCTCGGCGGTCAAGGCGTTCTGGCCGTTCAACATCTCCGGCAAGTCGCGCCGGTGGGTGCTGGCGCACCTTGCCGACGACGGGGACGTACCGGAAGGCCGGATCGCCATCGATATCCTGCGCGACCGCATCGGAGATGCGTTCAAGATCGGAGGAACGCCGACCGAAGCCGAACTGCAGCTCGATATTCCGGTGCGGGGCGTCAACCTCTCAACCGTCGGCGATCTGCCGGACCTGATGCAGGTAGACGGAACAGTGACCGTCCGGGGGATCCGCACGGATATCGCCGTAGACGAGGCGAAGGTCGTCGGCCTCGATCGAATTGAGATCAAGCCCTCGACGCTGGTGCTTCAGCGGCCGCCGGATGGCGGTTTGCGCGATCTCGGAATCGATCTCAACGTCCAGGCTTCCGGTGCGGTGCCGGAGCTTCTGGCAATCGCCGACCGCGATCCCATCCGCGCGTTCCGCAACCTGTCCTTGAAGCCCGACGCCTTCAGCGGAAGCGGCATGGTCGAGGTCGGCGCGCGGTTGGTGCTCGGCGATAGCATTCCTCGCGACCAGCAGGTCAGGGACTGGAGTGTCGAAGCCGAACTCGAGAATGTGGAACCAGGACAGCCGATCGAGGGTCGTACCTTCAACAAGTTGAGCGGCCTATTTCATGCTATTCCGGGTCAAGCCAGCGGATCGCTCGACGGGACGATGGACGGAATGCCGGCGAAGCTCACCTTCGCCTTGCCGTTCGGTGCGAACCCGGTGGGATCACGCAGCCTCGAAGCTGAACTGAAGGTCCCCTCCGCAAAGGTGGTGGATCTGGTGCCTGCGCTATCCGGCGTCGTGAAGGGGCCAATCGCGGCGCGCGTCACGGACGATGCGGACGGCATGCGTGCCAAGCTCGATCTCTCGCAAACCGAACTCGATCTGCCGGCCGTCGCCTGGAAAAAGGGGGCCGGCATTCCGGCCAACCTCGCTTTCGTCGTTCGCCGCGATGGGGAGACAACGGAACTCGACGATCTCGACCTCAAAGGCGACGGATTCCGCGCACAGGGCTCTCTTTCGGTCGACAAGCGCGGCCTCCGCCGCGCGGCGCTGACGCAGGTGGCTCTCAATCCCGGCGATGACGTTCGCGTCGAGGTCGAACGGCACGGAGAAGGCTTCGGCGTGCAGGTGAAGGGCGATCGCTTCGACGCTCGTCCCATCCTCGCCGAATTGCGGGCCGGGATCGGCCGAGACAAGAAGGGACGTGTGGGGGGCGGGACGTTCGACATCACGATGGACGTGAGCCGTATCGACGGCTTCAACGGTCGCGGCGTGGACGGCTTCTCGTTGAATTACGCATCTGCCGACGGACGGCTTGCGGCTCTCGCGCTCGGTGGCTCCATCGGCGGTGCGGATCTGGCCGGCGATCTCGCGCCGCAGAACGACAATCGTCGCATCCGCATCGCATCGGGCGATGTCGGCGGGCTTCTCGGCTTCACCGGCCTCTACAGCCATATGGAAGGCGGGCAAGGCTCTCTGACGCTGGTCGGCTCATCGGATGCGGGTTACCGTGGCGAGGTGAAGCTCGCGAACTTCAATCTGGTCGATGAACCGCGGCTGTCGCGCATCGTCGGCTCATCGCCGGCACCGGGGGCAGCTAGCCTTTCGCAAGCGATCGGACAGGAACTACGGACCGAGCGCGCCTTCTTCGACCACGCCTCTGCCAAGCTCGGCTACGACAGGGGATCACTGCGCGTAGCCGACGGAATCGTGCGCGGTCCGATCTTCGGCTCGAGCTTCGCAGGTGTCGTCTACGACCCGAGCGGCCAGATCGACGTGACCGGCTCCTTCATGCCGGCTTATGGCCTGAACCGCGTGTTCGGCGCGATCCCGATCATCGGCCAGATCCTCGGCAACGGGCAGGAGGGCGGCCTGATCGGGATCACCTACCGGTTGAGCGGGGCGATGGCTTCGCCCACGCTCGTGGTCAATCCGATCTCGGCAATCGCGCCGGGCATTTTCCGGCAGATCTTCGCCTTCGACTGACGGTTCAGTCGTCGGCCTTCAGGAGAACGTGGCGCTTCTTACCGAGCGACAGCTTGGCGACGCCATCGCTCAGCGCGGCGGTATCCACCGACAAGCGTTCGTCAGACACGGGCTGGTCGTTCAAGCGAACCGCGCCGCCTGCGACATGGCGCCTAGCCTCGCCGTTGGAGGCCGCAAGCCCCGCCTTGACGATCAGCGAAAGGATGCCGACCCCCGACGCGAGTTCCGCTTTCGGAACCAGAACGGTCGGCAACGTATCGGCCAGCGCGCCCTGCTCGAAGGTCGTGCGGGCAGTCGCCTCGGCCTGCGTGGCGGCTTCTCGGCCGTGGACGATGGCTGTGGTCTCGGTCGCAAGGATCTTCTTGGCTTCGTTGATCTCGGCGCCGCCGAGCGCGGCGAGACGCGCGATCTCGTCGAGCGGCAGCCGGGTGAAGATCTTCAGGAAGCGGCCGACGTCGGCGTCCTCGGTGTTCCGCCAATATTGCCAGAAGTCGTAGGGGCTGAAGAGGTCGCCATTCAGCCATACGGCCCCCGAGGCCGACTTTCCCATCTTCTCGCCCGACGACTTGGTGAGGAGCGGCGTTGTGAGCGCGTAAAGCTGCGGGCCGCCCATACGATGGCTGAGATCGACGCCGTTGATGATGTTGCCCCATTGGTCGGAGCCGCCCATCTGCAGCACCGTGCCAAAGCGCCGGTTCAGCTCGGTGAAGTCGTAGCCCTGCATGATCATGTAGTTGAACTCGAGGAAGCTCAATGACTGCTCGCGGTCGAGGCGCAGCTTGACCGAGTCGAAGCTGAGCATCCGGTTGACCGAGAAATGCCGGCCGACGTCGCGCAGGAATTCGACGTAGTTCAGCTTCAAGAGCCAGTCGGCATTGTTCACCATGATGGCCGCGTTCGGGCCTTCGTAGCGCAGGATGTTGCCGAAGACGCGCTGGATGCCGTCGATGTTGGTCTGGATCTGCTCGGGAGTCAGCATCCCGCGCTGCGAGTCGCGGAACGAGGGATCGCCGACCATCGAGGTGCCGCCGCCCATCAGGCTGATCGCCTGATGCCCGGTCTCCTGCAGCCAGTAGAGCATGGTGACGGAGATCAGGTTGCCGATGTGGATCGACGTCGCGGTCGCGTCGTAGCCGACATAGCCGGTGATCCGCCCCTTGTGGGCGAGCGCATCCAGGCCGTCCGGATCGGAAACCTGATGAATGAAGCCGCGCTCGTCGAGAACGCGCAGGAAGTCGGATTTGTAGCGGCTCATGATCGTCCGTTCCGCAGGGGCGGCGCGGAGCGCACGCCGACCGGCTCGTTGTCGTCTTACTTCAGGCGCTTCGGGCGCGCGTCGGACAGCTCGCCCGCGAGGCGGCGGTCGAGATAGTCGGCGCACTCGGCCATCAGCTCCTCGGTCTGCTCCGAGAAGAAGTGGTTGGCGCCCGCCAGCGTCTTTTGCGTGATCAGGATACCCTTCTGGGTCTTCAGCTTATCCACCAGACCCTGCACATCCTTCGGCGGTGCGACCTTGTCCTTGTCGCCATGGATGATGAGGCCCGACGACGGGCACGGCGCCAGGAACGAGAAGTCGTAGGAGTTCGGCTGCGGGGCGATCGACATGAAACCCTCGATCTCCGGTCGGCGCATCAGGAGTTGCATGCCGATCCAGGCGCCGAACGAGTAGCCCGCGACCCAGCAGTGCTTCGAATCGGGATGCAGGGCCTGGATCCAGTCGAGCGCCGCTGCGGCATCGGACAGCTCACCGGCCCCGTGATCGAACTCGCCCTGGCTGCGACCGATACCTCGAAAATTGAAGCGCAGCGTCGTAAAGCCGCGCTCCACGAACATGTAGAACAGCTGGTAGACGATCTGATTGTTCATCGTGCCGCCGAAGCGGGGATGGGGGTGGAGAACGATCGCGATCGGCGCGTTCTTCTCCTTCGCCGCCTGATAGCGACCTTCCAGTCGGCCGGCCGGTCCGTTGAAGATGACTTCGGGCATTGCAAAACCTCAAGGGGGCTCGATGACCGGAGGGACCGGACACCTTGACGGAGGATGGGCAGCCTCTTAAAGTTCTTTCTTAGAACGATTCAAAACTACACGGCTCCTACAGGGGCGCTATGTAGTCTGCCGAGCGCTCGAAACACAAACATTTTCGAGCGTTGATCGTTGGGCGAACCTTCGAGGGGCCAACCGTAAAAGCACGAAGGTCGGCTGTGCGCGAGATGCGTGTCTATCTGGATCACAATGCAAGCGCGCCGCTTCTCCAGCCGGCGCGGGACGCGATCGTGGCCGCGCTCGGCGTCTTCGGTAATCCGTCGTCGGTCCACACGGAAGGCCGTACCGCCCGGTCCATCGTCGCGAAGGCCCGGTCCGAGGTCGCCGCATTGGCGGGGGCGGAGGGAGAGGCCGTCGTCTTCACGAGCGGAGCAACCGAGGCTGCCTCGACCTGTCTGACGCCGCACTGGATGCGGGACGGGCAAAGTCTCCTTTTTCCGCGCCTCGCCGTCGTCGACACCGACCATCCCTGCATCCGCGAAGGCGGGCGCTTCGCCTTCGCGGATGTCACGCGCCTGCCGGTCCGGTCGGATGGAACGCTGCGGTTGGACGCACTCGACGCCTGGCTCGCCGCGGGGTCGGCCGGACTGATGGCGTTCTGCGAGGCCAACAGCGAGACGGGCGTGGTTCAGCCCACCGAGGCGATCGTCGAGCGATGCCGTACGGCCGGAGCTGTCGTGGTGTGCGACAGCGTGCAGGCGGCCGGCCGCATGCCGCTCGAGGCGCTCCGCCGGGGTGCGGATGCAATGATCCTCTCCGCCCACAAGATCGGGGGGCCGAAAGGCATCGGCGCTTTCGTCCTCGGCTCGCCGATGATGCGGCCGGCTCCGCTCCTCACCGGCGGTGCGCAGGAAACACGGCAGCGGGCGGGCACCGAAGCGGTGCCGCTGATCGCTGGCTTCGGGGCGGCGGCTCAAGCTGTGCGGGACGAGGTTTCGCGGCCAGCGGACATGCTCGCCCTGCGCCAGCAACTGGAAACGGGGCTGCTCACTTTGGCGCCGGAGTTCATCGTCCTTGGCGCCGAAGCGCCGCGCCTGCCCCAGACCGTGATGATCCATCATCCCGCGTTGCGGGCAGAGACCGCGCAGATCGCCATGGACCTCGCGGGTTTTGCCGTATCGGCGGGTTCGGCCTGTTCCTCGGGCAAGATCGGTGGCTCGACCGTGCTGGAGGCGATGGCGCGCGGAGGCGCTGCGATCGATCCGTCGCAAGGAGGCATTCGCGTCAGCTTCGGCCGGGAGACGGGCGCCGCCGAAATCGATCGGTTCCTCGCCGCGTTCGCCAGCTTCTGGGCACGGCATGCCGGGACAGCGCCGATTCAGCAGGTCGCATGAAAAGCCGCAGCTAATGTGGCCTCCCTTCTTCAACTTTTGAGGGCGGCCCCCCATTTGAACCGTTGTAAACTGCCGCTATAGGGCAGGGCACAAGCCAACCACCGGACCTTGAATCCGGCGAGTGTGGAGAGAGACGATGCCAGCAGTCCAGGAAACGATCGATCAGGTCCGCCAGATCGACGTCGATCAGTACAAGTACGGTTTCGAGACCGTCATCGAGATGGACGTGGCCCCCAAGGGGCTTAACGAAGACACCATCCGTCTGATCTCGGCCAAGAAGAACGAGCCGGAATGGATGCTGCAATGGCGTCTGGACGCGTTCGAGCGCTGGAAGTCGATGGAGAGCCCGTCCTGGGCCCGCCTTGATTATCCGCCGATCGATTTCCAGGATATCCACTACTACGCGGCGCCGAAGTCGATGTCGGGCCCGGCTTCGCTCGATGAGGTTGATCCCGAAATCCTGCGCACCTACGAGAAGCTCGGCATCCCGCTGAAGGAGCAGGAGATCCTGGCAGGCGTGCGCCGGCCGGACGAGCCCTCGCAGTTCGAGAGCGACGATGACTCGGGCGTGCCGCCCTCCGAGGGCAGCTATGGCGGGCGCGTCGCCGTCGACGCCGTGTTCGATTCGGTGTCGGTCGCGACGACCTTCAAGAAGGAGCTGTCGAAGGCCGGCGTGATCTTCATGCCGATCTCCGAAGCGATCCGCGAGCATCCCGAGCTGGTGCAGAAGTACCTCGGCTCGGTGGTGCCGGTGTCGGACAACTTCTTCGCCACCATGAACTCGGCGGTCTTCACCGACGGTTCGTTCGTCTACGTTCCGGCGGGCGTGCGCTGCCCGATGGAGCTGTCGACCTACTTCCGCATCAACGAGCGCAACACCGGCCAGTTCGAGCGCACGCTGATCATCGCCGACAAGGGCTCCTACGTCTCGTATCTCGAAGGCTGCACCGCCCCTCAGCGAGACGAGAACCAGCTTCACGCCGCCGTCGTCGAGCTCGTGGCACTCGACGATGCCGAGATAAAGTACTCCACCGTCCAGAACTGGTATCCGGGCGACAAGGAGGGCAAGGGCGGCATCTACAACTTCGTGACCAAGCGTGGCGACTGCCGTGGTGCGAACTCGCGCATCTCTTGGACGCAGGTCGAGACCGGCTCGGCGATCACCTGGAAGTACCCGTCCTGCATCCTGCGCGGGGACGGCTCGCGCGGCGAGTTCTATTCGATCGCGGTGTCCAACGGTCGCCAGCAGATCGATTCCGGCACGAAGATGATCCACATCGGCAAGAACACGTCGAGCCGGATCATCTCGAAGGGTATCTCGGCCGGCAACTCGAACAACACCTACCGCGGCCAGGTGACGGCCATGCGCAAGGCCGCGAACGCGCGCAACTTCACGCAGTGCGACTCGCTCCTGATCGGCGAGGAGTGCGGCGCGCACACCGTGCCGTACATCGAGGCGAAGAACGCGACGGCGCAGTTCGAGCACGAGGCGACCACCTCGAAGATCTCGGAGGATCAGCTCTTCTACTGCATGCAGCGCGGCATTCCCGAGGAGGAGGCTGTCGCGCTGATCGTCAACGGCTTCGTCAAGGACGTGATCCAGCAGCTTCCCATGGAGTTCGCCGTGGAAGCGCAGAAGCTGATCGGCATCTCGCTCGAAGGCAGCGTCGGCTGAGGCCGACGCTCCGCGACTGACCATTTCGACCGCGCCCGGGGTGGCGCCGACCAACGCTTTAAGAAGAACGAAGATGCTGGAAATCAGAAACCTGCACGCCCGCGTGGCGGATACCGACACCGAAATCCTGCGCGGTCTCGACCTGACCGTTGCGGACGGCGAGGTGGCGGCCATCATGGGGCCGAACGGGTCGGGCAAGTCGACCCTGTCCTACATCATTGCCGGCCGCGAGGACTACGAGGTCACCGAGGGCGACATCCTCTACAACGGCGAGTCGATCCTGGAGATGGACGCGGCCGAGCGGGCGGCGTCGGGCGTGTTCCTGGCCTTCCAGTATCCGCTGGAGATCCCCGGCGTCGCGACGATGACCTTCCTGAAGACGGCGCTCAACTCGCAGCGCAAGGCGCGCGGCGAGGGCGAGCTGACGACGCCCGAATTCATGCGCCGCGTGAAGGCATCCGCCGCCGATCTCAAGATCGACGCGGACATGCTGAAGCGCCCGCTCAACGTCGGCTTCTCCGGCGGTGAGAAGAAGCGCGCCGAGATCCTGCAGATGGCGCTTCTCGAGCCCAAGCTGTGCGTCATGGACGAGACGGACTCCGGTCTCGACATCGATGCGCTGAAGATCGTTGCCGACGGCGTGAATGCGCTGCGCGGGCCGGACCGCTCGTTCCTCGTCATCACGCACTACCAGCGCCTGCTCGACTACATCGTGCCGGATAAGGTCCACGTCCTCTACAAGGGCCGGATCATCAAGTCGGGCGACAAGTCCCTGGCGCTTCAGCTGGAGAACGAAGGCTACGCCCAGATCATCGGCGAGGCGGCCTGATGTCCGTTGTCAACCAGACCCGCACCAAGGCGGAACTGGCGCTGATCGAACGCGGCCAGACGTCGGTGGCAACCGACGCGCAGCGCCGGGCGCTGGACGTTCTCGCCAGCGAGGGGCTGCCGAGCCGACGCGTCGAGGCGTGGCACTACACCGACCTGCGCGTTCTGCTCGGCCGGCAGGCCGAGGCAGGCAGCGAGGCGAGCGGCGCAACGTTCCTGTCGCCGTTCCTGCCGCACAGCACCGTGGTGGAGCTCGGATCGGCCGGCGCCGGCAACGATCCGGCGCCGGGCGTGTCGGTCTCGCAGGCTTCGAACCCGGCGGCGTTCGACGAAGTCGTGAACCACCTCGACCGTGCCGTCGATACGATTCGCCTCCTCAACACCGCCATGGGTGCCGCCGGCTCCGCGCTGTGCCTCACCAAGACCGATGGGGTCGAGGGCGTCATGGAACTGCGACCGCAGCCGGCGGCCGGCGGGAGCCATTCCTATTCCAGCGTCGACGTGGGCGCCGGCGCACGCGCGACCGTCGTCGAGCGGGCGCCCGCGGGCGCGGCGGGCGACCTGTCATCGGCCGTCCACCATCTCGACATCGGCGATGGCGCCGAGGCGCTGTGGATTGTGGTGCAGGAGAAGGGCGCAGCGGAGACGCATCTCGGCCAGCTCAACGTGCGCCTCGGCGCGGACGCAAAGCTCAAGCTCTTCGTGCTCAACGCGGGCGGTGCTGTCGTCCGGCAGGAAGTGCACGCGGTCACGGTCGGCGAGGGTGCCGATATCCAGATCCGCGGCGTGAACCTTCTGGAGGCCGGCCAGCACATCGACGTCACGACGACGCTCAATCACAACGTCGCGCAGACGACCTCGACCGAAATCTTCCGAAACGTCGTATTCGGCGGACACGGCGTGTTTCAGGGCATGATCCGCGTCGCCAAGGGTGCGCAGAAGACCGACGCGCGCCTCGCCTGCAACACACTGCTCCTGTCGGACGAAGGCGACTTCTCGGCCAAGCCCGAGCTCGAGATCTTCGCCGACGATGTTCAGTGCGGGCACGGCGCGACGGCCGGCGAGATCAACGCCGATCACCTCTTCTACCTCATGAGTCGCGGCATCCCCGAAGCGCCCGCGCGGGCGCTCCTGGTGAAAGCCTTCGTCGACGAGGTGGTGGAAGACCTGGAGGACGAGGCGGTGGTCGAGGCGCTCGAAACGCGGATCGACGACTGGCTGGCGCGGGATCGCTGATCCCGCGCGACCGTCCGAGCCGGCCGCAGGCCGGAAACGCGGAGAACGGATCGATGAACATCCAGACGATCATGACCGAACGCTACGACGTCGAGGCGATCCGCCGCGATTTTCCGATCCTGTCGCGCGAAGTCTACGGCAAACCGTTGGTCTATCTCGACAACGGCGCCTCGGCGCAGAAGCCGCGTCAGGTGCTGGACGTCATCCAGTCCGCCTACGCGGACAACTATTCCAACGTCCACCGGGGCCTGCACTTCTTGTCGAACAAGTCGACGGAAGACTTCGAAGCGGCGCGCGAGATTGTACGCTCGTTCCTGAATGCGGCAAGTCATAACGAAATCGTCTTCACCAAATCCGCGACCGAGGCCATCAACCTCGTCGCCTACGGTTACGGCATGCAGGAGATCGGGGAGGGCGACGAGATCGTTCTCACCGTCATGGAACACCATTCCAATATCGTGCCCTGGCACTTCCTGCGCGAGCGCAAGGGTGCCAAGCTCGTCTTCGTGCCGGTTGCGGACGACGGTTCGATCACGCTGGAAGACTTCGAGCACGCGATCACCCCGCGCACCAAACTCGTTGCATTCACCCACATGTCGAATGTTCTGGGCACAGTTACGCCTGCGAAGGCCGTAACGGAACTTTCCCATTCGCATGGGATCCCGGTACTCATCGACGGCAGCCAGGGCGCCGTTCACCTGCCGGTCGACGTGCAGGAGATCGGCTGCGACTTCTATGTCTTCACCGGCCACAAGATGTACGGACCGAGCGGCATCGGCGTCCTCTACGGGAAGTTCGACATGCTCGACCGGATGCAGCCGTTCAACGGCGGCGGCGAGATGATCGTCGAAGTGAGCGAGGAGGGCGTGACCTACAACGCCCCGCCGCATCGCTTCGAAGCCGGCACGCCGCCGATCGTCCAGGCCATCGGCTTGGGGGCGGCGCTCGAATACATGCGCTGCGTCGGCCGCGAGAAGATCGCGGCGCACGAGGAGAGCCTGCGGGCCTATGCTCACGAGCGCCTGAAGGCGGTACCGACGCTTCGTATCTACGGCGAAGCACCAGGCAAGGGTGCGATCGTCGCATTCGATCTCGAGCGGATCCACTCTCACGACGTGTCGATGGTGATCGACCGCGAAGGCGTCGCCGTGCGGGCCGGCACCCATTGCGCCCAACCGCTTCTGAAGCGCTTCGGCGCGACCTCGACTTGCCGCGCGTCGTTCGGCATGTACAACACCATGACCGAGGTCGATCGCCTCGCCGAAGCGCTTGAAAAGGCGCACCGCTTCTTCGCCTGAGGAGCCATCTGATGGCCGATACACACGACACGGCGGCAGTGCCGTCGCCCACGCCGGACGAGGCGGAGCGCGTCGGCGCCAACCTCCAGACCGCTGGCGCCGACAAGGGCTCGGCGATTCCGCCGGACGAACTCTCGCGGCTCACCGACGATATCGTCGCGGCGCTGAAGACCGTCTACGATCCCGAAATCCCCGCCGACATCTACGAACTCGGCCTGATCTACAAGATCGACATCGACGACGACCGCAACGTCGATATCGACATGACGTTGACGGCCCCTGGATGCCCCGTCGCCGGCGAGATGCCGGGCTGGGTGGAGAATGCGGTCGGCTCGGTCGAAGGAATTCAGGTCGTCAAGGTGGAACTGGTCTTCGACCCACCGTGGACGCCCGAGCGCATGAGCGAGGAAGCCCAAGTGGCGGTGGGCTGGTTCTAGGACGCTGCAGTACGGCTTGCGTCGACACGCGAGCCGTACCAAATCTATGCCAAGCATGCTTCGAAGGAGCCTCCCATGGGCCGCTTTTCCGTTCTCTCCATGTCCGACGCCGCCGCCGAACGCGTGCGCGCCATTGTGGATGCGCGCGGCGGGGAAGCGGAGGGCATTCGCGTCGGCGTCAAGAAGGGCGGGTGCGCGGGCATGGAGTACACGATCGACCTCGTGACCGAGCCGAAGCCGGGCGAGGATGTGGTCGAACATGCCGGTGCCCGTGTTTTCGTGGCGCCGGAAGCGGTGCTGTTCCTTCTCGGCACGCGTATGGATTACGAGGAGACGACGCTCCGCTCCGGCTTCACATTCGTGAACCCGAACCAGACGTCGGCCTGTGGCTGCGGCGAGTCGATCGAACTCAAGCCTGCCGACAGCGCGAAAGTCGCGGCGGCCCGCTCGGCCGCCTAAAGACCATCGTGGACGACGAAACGATCCACGAGCTTTTCGCCGTACCCCAACCAATCAGCATTCGCCGCATGTTCGGCGGCAAGGGCATCTATGCCGACGGCCGCATCTTCGCGCTCGTGCTGAACGACGAACTCTTCCTCAAGACGGATGCGCAAACGGCGTCCCGCTTCGAAGCCGCGGGATCGCGACGCTGGACATATCAGCGCGAGGGCGCGGCTCCGGTCGCGATGCCCTATCACTCCGTCCCGGAGGAGGCCTTGGACGATCCGGACCTCATGGCGGACTGGGCGCGCCTCGCGATGGAGGCCGCCGTTCGCGGCACGGCACGAAAAAGTCGCCGACACGCTCCAAGCGTCCGGCTGCTCCGAGAATAGCGAAATCGATCGACTGAACGATCAGGCGCCTGTTTGAATCAGCATGAACGCAGGGATTTCGTCGCCGAAACCGACCGGCGTCGCTTCCTCCCGGCCCGATCCGTTGCGATCGTTCGGGCGACGCCCTGACGACGACGGCTGCAGGCGATCGTTGCGGCGAGGACCGCGGTTGTCATCGCGAGACTCCGAACGACGGATCGCTTCCACAGGTTCGGGAGTTACCTTTTCGACGGCGACTGCTGCCGGCGTCTCGGGAGCGTTCTCATCGTCGATGACGGCCTCCGCAGTCGCATCGCGACCACGGCGCGACGTCCGGCCCGAACGCGACGACGAACGCTTCCCGTCGGTCTCACTCCGGCGACCACCGCGGCGGCGATCGCTGGTAGCGGTCTCTTCGGACTCCTCGACAGCCGGAAGGGACGACACGTCGCCGTCGAGCCACTCGATCTCCTTGCCGATCATCGTCTGGATCGCATCGAGATACTTCTTGTCGGCCTTAGATACGAGCGTGAAGGCCTTGCCGGAACGCCCGGCCCGACCGGTTCGGCCGATCCGGTGGACATAGTCTTCGGCATGAATCGGCACGTCGAAGTTGAAGACGTGACTGACCATTGGAATATCGAGGCCGCGCGCCGCGACGTCGGATGCCACCAGCAGCGTCAGCTTGTTGTCCCGGAACGCCTGGAGGGTCATCGTGCGGGCACGCTGGTCCATGTCCCCATGCAGCGCGCCGACGGAGAACCCATGCTTCTCCAGCGATCGGAACAGGAGCGACACGTCCCGCTTCCGGTTGCAGAAGATGATCGCGTTGGTCAGTTCTTCACCCTGCGCGCGGATCACCCTGCGAAGGGTTTCGCGCTTCTCGTAGTCTTCCTTGCGGGTGGCAACCAGACGCTGTTCGACAGTCAACGCGGTGGAGGAGGCTTTCGCCACCTCGACGCGGACCGGGTTTTGCAGGAACTGGTCGGCGAGGCGCGTGATCTCCGGTGGCATGGTGGCGGAGAAGAAAAGCGTCTGGCGGGTGAACGGGATCATTTTGCAGATCCGCTCGATGTCCGGGATGAAGCCCATGTCGAGCATCCGGTCGGCCTCGTCGATGACGAGAATCTCGACGCCGGTCATCAGCAGGCGACCGCGTTCGAAGTGATCGAGGAGGCGGCCCGGCGTCGCGATGAGAACGTCGACGCCACGCTCCAGCTTCTTGTTCTGCTCCTCGAACGACACGCCGCCGATCAGGAGCGCGACGTTGAGGCGCTGGTTCACGCCATACTTGATGAATGACTCTTCGACCTGCGCCGCGAGTTCGCGCGTCGGCTCGATGATCAGCGTGCGCGGCATGCGTGCGCGGGCGCGACCTTGCTCCAGCAGCGTCATCATCGGCAGCACGAAGGAGGCGGTCTTGCCCGTTCCGGTCTGAGCTATGCCGAGCACATCCCGCCGCTGCAGCGCATGGGGGATGGCCTGCGCCTGGATCGGCGTCGGCTCCGTGTAACCAGCCGCCTCGACAGCCGACAGAACCTTCGCACTCAAACCAAGATCGGAAAACGGCATGAAATCGGATGTCTCTTGCTGCCGGACTTAGGAGCAAGTCCGAAGGAGCTTCGTATCCCTCGACGGGCGATAGGCGTCCCGCACCCCTCTGTCAACCAGAGAACACTTGCGCACGCGAGTTATCCTCCGCCAGAAACCAATCCGGCGGCGGCGAATCTAGGCTGGACTTGGCCGTCCGAACTATTCGAACGGCACGGAAGGGATCCAATCGGTGGAAAAACCGAATGGACCCGATGTCTCAGTTCGATGCGGGACCGAAGCGATAAGGCTGGCCCGGCGCGACGAAAAGCTCGTATGTTTCCGAAATCTCTCCGTCCATCGGTACGATGTCGAAGAACAGCGTCAGGTTGCTTTCCTGACCTTCGGCCGGCGCGTCGGCGCGGTATCCGACGATCGCACCATCCACCTCGGCGATCTCCGTCACTTCGGTGCTGCTGACGACCGTCGGCTTGCCGTCGCGCTCCTCAACCTGTTGGAAGAAGAAGCGGCTTCCCTTGGACTCGCCGAGGGCCTGCGTCATGATCGTGCGCCACACCCCGTTGCGTCCATCAACGGCCCAGGGACCCACGATCTGCACATCGCCGATAATCGGCGACAGCGCCGCGATGGCGCTCATCACCTCGGCATTCCGCTCTGCCGACCCTGCCGCCGGTGCTGGCGTCGGAGCAGCGGGTGACGGTTGAGAGGCGTCCGGCGCGGTCCCCGGCGCGACGGGGGCAGGGGGCGCCATAGCTGCCGCAGGCGAGGTCTCGGCGGGCGTCGTGGCCGGCGCCGTCACCTCCTGTGCCGCAGCCGCACTGCCGGCGAGAAGCACGATCGCGACGGCGCTGTGAATGATCCGGTTCATGGTCGGCCCCTGGCTTTCGACACGGCAGGTCTAGACGTCGAGATCTCGGACGAAGGCCGCCCGGTCCTGAATGAAGCGGAAACGCGCCTCGGGTTTGTTGCCCATCAGCGCGTCGACGGCCCCCGCGGTTCCCGCTTCGGGAGAGGCATCGATCTCGACGCGAAGCAAGGTGCGCTTTCGGGGATCCATCGTGGTCTCCTTCAGCTGCGAGGGAAGCATCTCGCCGAGGCCCTTGAACCGGCTCACCTCGACCTTTCCCTTGCCCTTGAACTCACGCGCGACGATTCGCTCGCGATCGGCGTCGTCGCGCGCGTAGATCGTCTTCCCGCCCTGCGTCAGCTTGTAGAGAGGCGGCACGGCGAGGAAGAGATGGCCGTTGCGGATGAGGTCCGGCATCTCCTGGTAGAAAAAGGTGATGAGGAGCGAGGCGATGTGCGCCCCGTCGACGTCGGCATCCGTCATGACGATCACGCGCTCGTAGCGAAGGTCGTCGTCGCGATACTTTGCCTTCGTGCCGCAACCGAGCGCCAGCGTCAGGTCAGCGAGCTGCTGGTTGGCGCCGAGCTTTTCACGACCTGCGGACGCCACGTTCAGGATCTTGCCGCGAAGCGGAAGGATGGCCTGACGCGCGCGGTCGCGCGCCTGCTTGGCGGAGCCACCGGCCGAGTCGCCCTCGACGATGAAAAGCTCCGCTCCTGCGGCGCCCGTCTGCGAACAGTCGGCAAGCTTGCCCGGCAGGCGCAGCTTGCGTGTCGCCGTCTTGCGGCTGACCTCCTTCTCCTGCTTGCGCCGCAGCCGCTCGTCGGCGCGCTCGACCACCCAGTCGATGAGGCGCGCGGCGTCCTGCGGCGAGGAAGCCAGCCAGATGTCGAAGGAATCGCGGATCGAATTCTCGACGATGCGCTGGGCTTCCGCAGTGGCCAGGCGATCCTTGGTCTGGCCGACGAACTCCGGCTCGCGGATGAAGACCGAGAGCATGGCCGACGCGGTGATCATCACGTCTTCTGCAGTGATGCTCGCGGCCCGCCGGTTCCCGGACAATTCGGCAAACGCCTTGAGGCCTCGCAGGAGCACGGCGCGCAGGCCGGCTTCGTGCGTGCCGCCTTCCGGGGTCGGAATGGTGTTGACGTAGGAGCGGACGGCTCCGTCTTCCTGCGTCCACGAGACGGCCCATTCGACCGCGCCGTGGCCGGACACTTTCTCCGAACGGCCTGCGAAGCTTTGCGCGGTGACGCGTGCCTGCCCCTCCAGCGAGGCTTCAAGATAGTCTTTCAGGCCGCCGGGGAAATGAAAGCTCGCGCGTGCGGGAATCTTGCCATCCGCCGGCAGAAGCGATGGCGCGCAGGACCAGCGGATTTCGACGCCACCAAAGAGATAGGCTTTCGAGCGGGCCATTGCGAAGAGGCGGGCGGGTTCGAACTTCGCCCCGGCTCCGAAAATCTGAGCGTCGGGGTGAAAGCGAACGCGCGTGCCGCGGCGGTTCTGGACCTCGCCGACCTCGGCGAGCGGGCTGGTCGGCAGACCGCGCGAGAAGGTCTGGCGGTAGAGCTTGCGGTTGCGGGCGACCTCGACCTCGAGCAGGTCTGAAAGGGCGTTGACGACCGAAATGCCAACGCCGTGCAGGCCGCCCGACGTCTCGTAGACCTTCGAGTCGAACTTTCCGCCCGCGTGGAGCGTCGTCATGATGACTTCGAGGGCGGACTTATCGCGATACTTCGGGTGCGGATCGATCGGGATGCCACGACCATTGTCGGTCACCGAGAGCGATCCGTCTTCCTCCAGCGCGACTTCAATGAAGTTGGCATGCCCGGCGACGGCCTCGTCCATCGAGTTGTCGATGACCTCGGCGAAGAGATGATGCAGCGCCTTCTCGTCTGTGCCGCCGATGTACATGCCGGGGCGACGGCGTACGGGCTCGAGGCCTTCCAGCACCTCGATGTCGGCCGCGGTGTAGTCGGTCGATGGAGCCGGGACGACGTGCGGCGTCGTTGCCTTGGGCGTCCGCGCGGCGCGGTCGGGAACGGGGCGGGACGCGGCACGCGCCCCGGCAAAAAGATCCTGGCTCATACGGTCATCCGGCCTTCGACAGGCCACGCGCGGGCGTGTGTCAGCATGCTGTCGAGGTAGCCTTTCGATCGATGTTCTGCAAGTGTTCTCAACGCCCGCCACCGTTGCGGACCGACGCCGACGCGCGTTTATCCCGCACATGACGCATTGCCGCAACGGCTTGCGAACGCCGGTTCCGCTTATGATGCGTTCGGCGACGACAGGTGAGCGGGTACATGCGTCAGATCATCCGGATCATAGGATCCTGCCTTGGACTGGGGATCGCCGGCTCGGCCGCGGCGGCTTCCTTCCCGCCCTTCAAGGACGATCTTTTCGGCTACCCCGAGCCGGTCGCTTCGCTCGATGGCGGACGCCGTCTTGATGTGCCCTACGATGAAGCCCGAGACATCGACCGCCGCGACGAGGTGCCCGAGCGACGCGTCAAGCGCCAGTACGTCGAACTCGGCCGTGATCTGGAGGCGCACGAGAAGCAGCTGGCGACGCCGAAGGGGCCGTTGCGTTACGCGCAGGTCGGCGCGTCAACCGGGGGCCAGCCGATACTGGTGTTCGTTCATGGCCGCAACGGCGATCGGCGGCTGGGGCTTAACGACTGGACGTTCGGAGGCAACTTCAATCGGCTGAAGAATCTTCTGGTTCGAGGCGGCGGCAGCTACATCACCGTTGATGCCGGCCAACTCGGCGACGCGGATGCCGAGAAGGTCGCCGCCCTTGTGACACAGTTGAAGAACGAGTCGGCAACCTCGGAACTGATCCTCGCCTGCGCGTCGATGGGCGGCCAGATCTGTTGGTCAATCGCGATTAGCCCAACAGTCACCAGCATCGATGCGATGGTCCTCCTCGGGTCCGATTCAACGCCACAGCGCTTCGAGGCGATGCGCCGCGTGCGGGGAAACGCGCTGCCGGTCTTCATGGCCCATGGGACGCGGGATAAGGTGTACGCCTTCGACCGGCAGCTCGCCGCTTTCGAAGCGGTGCGCAAGCGCTGGCCGGCCGATCCCGTCCGCTTCGTCGGCTTCGATGACGGCAATCACGGCACCCCGATCCGCATGGTCGACTGGCGCGACACGTTGAATTGGATCGCGGCCAGCGCTAGCCCTACCGCTGCGCGCTAGTATTGCGCGGTGCGTCTTTCCCTGCCGGAGCATCCCTTGATTGCAGGACCAGAGCTACAGTCGCTGGTGTCGGAGATCGCCGCGGACATGCGGGCAAGGCCGGATCGCGGGCGTGTGGCGGACTACATTCCCGAACTCGGAGCGGTGGATCCCAGCTATTTCGGGATGGCTGTCGCCCTGCCGGACGGAACGGTGGCCGCAGCCGGCGATGCCGATACGGCGTTCTCGATCCAAAGCATCTCAAAGGTCTTCACGCTGACGCTCGCCCTCGGCATTGCCGGCGATCGCTTGTGGAAGAGGGTCGGACGCGAGCCATCTGGCAGCGCCTTCAACTCGATCGTGCAGCTGGAGAACGAGAAGGGCGTGCCGCGTAATCCCTTCATCAATGCGGGTGCGATCGCGGTGACCGACGTGATCCTGTCGGGTCACAAGCCGCGCGAGGCGCTGGGCGAGATCCTGCGCTTCATGCGCTTCCTGTCGGACGACCCGTCCATCACCATCGACAAGGCGGTGGCCGAGTCCGAGCAACGGACGGGGTTCCGCAACATGGCGCTCGCCAACTACATGAAGTCGTTCGGCGTGATCGAAAACCCGGTGGAGTTCACGCTCGGCGTCTACTTCCACCACTGCGCCATCGCCATGTCCTGCCGGCAGCTCGCACTCGCAGGCCGGTTTCTCGCCCACTCTGGACGCCATCCCGGCACCGGCCTCTCGGTGATCCAGGCCGAACGGGCGCGGCGCATCAACGCGATCATGCTCACGTGCGGCCACTACGACGGATCGGGCGAATTCGCCTATCGGGTCGGATTGCCGGGAAAGAGCGGCGTCGGCGGCGGCATTCTGGCGATCGTCCCTGGGCAGGCATCGATCGCGGTCTGGTCGCCGGGTCTCGACGCCGCGGGCAACTCCCATCTCGGGCGGATCGCACTCGAGACCTTCGCCAAGCGTTCGGGCGTCTCGATCTTCGGGGCCTGACCGACGTCAGGCGTTGCCGCGCGGCTCCGTCTCGTCCATCGCCGCCTGATGATACCAGGCGTCGCAATCCACGATCACCTCGCGAACCGCGGCCCTTTCCTGGGGGGCGGCACCCCAGAGCCGTGCCTCCCGCCGGCCGCCCACCGGAAATGCGAGAATGGTCGCGGTTGGAGAGAGCGAATTGCGTTCCATTGCGATCTCCTCCTATCGGAGCGCCGCGTTCTTCAGCATCGCGGCCTGCTCATTCCCTATGCACTATGCACTCATTTTCATCAGATGGAAGGGCCGCAGAACGCTGGCTACATAAAACCGTCACGATGCGGCGACGGGTTGAAGATCAACTTTCATCCGACATCGTCCGCTCGATCAGACCGGAAACGTCGAGACGAGCGGGAGAAACGCGTCGCCCTGGAGTGTTTCGACGACTTTTCTACCAGCCCTCGGCACGACACGGGCAAACTGGCACGGGATATGCATGATGGGTGGTAGGCTGGGTCTGGCCGTGCGCCATGCGAGGCGCTCGGGAACCGGCCAGCGCTTTGGAGAAGTGGGATGACGAAGTACAAGCTCGAATACATTTGGCTCGACGGATACACCCCGGTGCCGAATCTTCGTGGCAAGACGCAGATCAAGGAATTTTCGGAGTTCCCGAAGCTGGAAGAGCTGCCGCTCTGGGGCTTCGACGGCTCGTCGACCATGCAGGCCGAGGGCCGCAGCTCCGACTGTGTTCTGAAGCCGGTCGCCGTCTATCCCGATCCGGCCCGCACCAACGGCGTGCTGGTCATGTGCGAGGTCATGATGCCAGATGGCGTCACGCCGCATGCCTCGAACGCCCGTGCGACGATCCTCGACGACGAGAACGCCTGGTTCGGGTTCGAGCAGGAATACTTCTTCTACAAGAACGGTCGCCCGCTCGGCTTCCCGGAAAGCGGCTATCCCGCGCCGCAGGGCCCTTACTACACGGGCGTCGGCTTTTCGAACGTCGGCTCGATCGCGCGCCAGATCGTCGAGGAGCATCTCGACCTCTGCCTCGCCGCCGGCATCAACCACGAAGGAATCAACGCCGAGGTGGCGAAGGGCCAGTGGGAATTCCAGATCTTCGGCAAGGGCTCCAAGAAGGCGGCCGATCAGATCTGGATGGCGCGCTACCTGCTGCAGCGCCTCTGCGAGAAGTACGAGATCGACATCGAGTGGCACTGCAAGCCGCTCGGCGACACCGACTGGAACGGCTCCGGCATGCACTGCAACTTCTCGACGGCCTACATGCGTGAGGTTGGCGGCAAGGAGTATTTCGAGCAGCTGATGGCCGCCTTCGAGAAGAATCTGGAAGCCCACATCGCCGTCTACGGCCCGGACAATCACCTGCGCCTGACGGGCAAGCACGAGACCGCTCCCTGGAACAAGTTCTCCTACGGCGTGGCCGATCGCGGCGCTTCGATCCGCGTGCCGCACTCGTTCGTGAACAACGGCTACAAGGGCTATCTCGAGGATCGCCGCCCGAACTCCCAGGGCTGCCCCTACCAGATCGCCAGCCAGGTTCTGAAGACGATCTCCGAGGTGCCGCTTGGCGCCCAGGTTTCTGCGGCGGCCTGAGCCTACGGGACAACGGACGCGAGAAAGCCCGGCGGAGCGATCCGCCGAGCCTCTTCGCATTCAGGCTTCGCTTTTGGGCGATCGCTTCTGCGAATGCGGCATTCGGCCCTCTCGTAGCATCAGCACGAAGGCATCGATCCTGCGCCGCCGGGCTGCGGGCCTGCGGATATTGTGAAGCCGAAAGGCCAAGGCGAAGCGGTTCTGCGCGCTGAGGGCCTGGAAGGTGGCCTGCGCAGCGGGATCGGCGGCGACGGCGGCCGAAAGATCGTCCGGCATGACCATATCGCGGCTGCCCGCATAGGCCCGATCCCAGCGTCCGTCGCGCTTTGCCGTCTCCACGTGCCGCAGGCCACGCTCGGTCATGCGACCGGCCGCTGCGAAGCGCTCCACATTGCCGACGTTGACGAGGCTCCAGATACTGCGCGGCCTGCGCGGCGTGTAGCGTTGGAGGTAGCTGATCTCGTCGTGGGCCTTGCGGATCGCGTCAATCCAACCCCAACAGAGGCAGACGTCGATCGCCTCGGCGGGCGACACCGTGGCGTAGCCGCCGGCCTTCTTGAAGATGCGGATCCAAATCTCTGACTCGATCGCGTGATGCACGCCGAGCCATCGTTCGAACTCCGCCGCCGAGGCGAAGGCGTGGATGCGTGCGGGATCGACGACGATCGGTGCCATGGGAGCGCCCCCTCCTGCGCGCGAAAACGAAAAGGGCCCCGGCGCACGAAGCGCCGAAGCCCTGATGCAAGCCGATCGGAACCGGTCAGACCGAGTAGTACATGTCGAACTCGACCGGGTGCGGCGTCATCTCGAAGCGCAGAACCTCGGCCATCTTCAGGTCGATGAAGGCGTCGATCTGGTCGTCGTCGAACACGCCGCCGGCCTTCAGGTAGTCGCGGTCGGAGTCCAGGCTCTCCATCGCCTCGCGGAGCGAACGGCAGACCGTCGGGATTTCCTTCAGCTCCTCGGGCGGCAGATCGTAGAGATCCTTATCCATGGCGGCGCCCGGATGGATCTTGTTCTTGATGCCGTCGAGACCGGCCATCAGCATGGCGGCGAAGGCGAGGTAGGGGTTCGCCGTCGGATCCGGGAAGCGGACCTCGACGCGCTTGGACTTCGGCGACTGGCCGAAGGGGATGCGGCAGGACGCCGAGCGGTTGCGCGCGGAGTAGGCGAGGAGCACTGGCGCCTCATAGCCCGGCACCAGACGCTTGAAGGCGTTCGTCGACGGGTTGGTGAAGGCGTTCAGCGACTTGGCATGCTTGATGATGCCGCCGATGTAGAACAGCGCATTCTCGGACAGACCGGCATATTCGTTGCCAGCGAAGGTCGGCTTGCCGCCCTTCCAGATCGACTGGTGCACGTGCATGCCCGAGCCGTTGTCGCCGAAGATCGGCTTCGGCATGAAGGTCGCCGTCTTGCCGTAGGCGTTGGCGACCTGGTGGATCACGTACTTGTAGATTTGCATCTTGTCCGCGTTGCGGACCAGCGTATCGAACTTGATGCCGAGTTCATGCTGGGCTGCAGCCACTTCGTGGTGATGCTTCTCAACCGCGACGCCCATTTCGGCCATCACCGTCAGCATCTCGGAGCGCATGTCCTGGCAGCTGTCGATCGGCGGAACCGGGAAATAACCGCCCTTGACGCGCGGCCGGTGGCCGAGGTTGCCCGTCTCGTACTCCGAGTCGTCGTTCGACGGCAGCTCGGTCGAGTCCAGCTTGAAGCCGGTGTTGTACGGGTCAGCCTTGTAGCGGACGTCGTCGAAGATGAAGAACTCGGCTTCCGGTCCGAAATAGGCGGTGTCGCCGATGCCGGACTGGTTGAGGTAGGCCTCGGCCTTCTTGGCCGTACCGCGCGGATCGCGGTTGTAGCTCTCACCCGAAACCGGATCGAGGATGTCGCAGTAAAGGACCATCGTCGACTGCGCGAAGAACGGGTCCATGTGCGCCGTCTCGGGGTCCGGCATCAGGGTCATGTCGGACTCGTTGATCGCCTTCCAGCCGGCGATCGACGAACCGTCGAACATCGTGCCTTCCGAGAACATGTCCTCGTCCACGATGGTCTGATCCATCGTGACATGCTGGAGCTTGCCCTTGGGGTCCGTGAAGCGAAGGTCGACGAACTTGACGTCGTTGTCCTTGATCTGCTTCAGAATATCGTTGCCCGAAGTCATGAGAGTCCTTTCCGAATGGACGACTGTGCTCGTGTGGCTGTCCGGTTGGTCGCCGGAAATCAGATGGCGTCGACGCCGCTCTCGCCGGTGCGAATGCGCACGGCTTCCTCGACATGCGAGACGAAGATCTTGCCGTCGCCGATGCGGCCGGTCTGCGCCGCCTTGCGGATCGCCTCGACCGCGCCTTCGACCGCCTCGTCGGCGAGAACGATCTCGATCTTCACCTTGGGGAGGAAGTCGACCACGTACTCGGCGCCGCGATAGAGCTCCGTATGGCCCTTCTGCCGTCCGAAGCCTTTGGCCTCGATGACGGTGATCCCCTGGAGACCGACGTCCTGAAGGGCTTCCTTCACTTCATCGAGCTTGAAGGGTTTAATGATCGCTTCGACCTTCTTCACCGAAGTTCGTCTCCCCCTACGTACCCGCCCTCGGACGGGTGACCGTCTGCTCCCGGCCAGGCAGCGTGTAGACCGATTGCCCGGCCGAGTCGATGCGGCAAATGCCTGTGCGATGTGTAGCGGATGACTGGCGCGAAAACCAGCGAACAGTCCCGGCTGACTGGGCATCCACGCGGCAGGTTCTGCTCAATTGATGGTCATCTGATGAGGGTTTGAGCACTATGCTTGTATCGGGATCGCCCACCGCTCTTCTGGACGACAGCGGCGTCAAAAGGGCGGACGCCCTCGCAGAGAAGGCAGGCATCGCGCTCGATACGCTCGTTGCGAATGTGGGAATTCGCGTCGCGGACGTCGCGGCGACGGGTCTGCACGCTGGGGCGCGGATCGCCGTCTGGGCGGGCCCGGGCATGAACGGTGCCGATGCGCGAAAGGCGGCGGAACTCCTGCGCGGTCGGTTCGCGGTGACGGTCTTCGCGTATGGCCGGGCCATCGATGGAGACGATTGTCTGCCGCTGGATGCTTATGACGGCACGGCGTTTGACCTTGTCGTCGACGGGCTCTTCGGGACCGGGCTCCGTCGCCCGCTGGACGCAGTCTGCTCCGAAGCGGTGCAACGTCTTGCGAGGAGCGGATCACCGGTCGTCTCAATCGACATTCCGAGCGGCATCGACGCGCGGACCGGCGCGATCCTTGGGGCGGCCGTCAGGGCTCAACGCACCGTAACGTTCGAATGGCGTCGGTTGGGTCACCTCCTTATGCCCGGCCGCCTTCATGCGGGGGAACTGATCGTCGCGGAGATCGGAATACCTGATGAGGTTTGGGCCGACGTGCCGGCTCCGGCTGATGCGAACGAACCCGGTCTCTGGCTCGACCGGCTGCGTCATCCGTCGTCGGCCGGACACAAATACGACCGAGGCCACGTGGGTGTGTTCGCCGGACCGCTGGAGCACAGCGGCGCGTCGCGTCTCGCTGCGGCGGCGGCCCTACGCGGTGGCGCGGGCCTCGTTACGCTTGTCGGTCAGCGCGGCTCGCTTGCGGGTCTGTCGGCTCAGGTCACGGCCATCATGCTGCGCGGGTGCGACGGCGAGAGCGATCTCGCAACATTGCTGGCGGACGCGCGCTTCAACGCCTTCGTCCTCGGCCCGGGATTTGGAGACGTCGAGCGGGCGCGGGCCTTCGCGACGATGATCCTGCATGCTGGCCGCCATCTGGTGCTCGATGCGGATGGAATTTCGGCGTTCGCGCAGGAGCCGGACCGGCTCTTTACCGCATGCCACGCAAGCGAGGGCGGCGTCGTGCTCACGCCGCACGCGGGAGAATTCAAGCGTCTGTTTCCAGACATCGCGGCCGATCCGTCGCTTTCGAAGCTCGACGCCGCGCGAGCCGCGTCGCGGACATCCGGCGCTGTCGTCGTGTCGAAAGGCGCCGACACGGTGATTGCCGCGCCCGACGGCCGGGCTGCGATCAACGCGACCGGAACGCCATGGCTGGCAACGGCGGGAACGGGCGACGTCCTCGCCGGCATCGTCGCGGCACAACTGGCGCAGGGAACACCGACCTTCGAGGCGGCCTGCGCGGGCGTCTGGATGCACGGTCGTGCGGCAGAACTCTTCGGCCCGGGCCTCATCTCCGAGGATTTACCGCAGATGCTGTCCCGCGTTCACACAGAACTCGACGCCTTGCGGCGCGGTTGACGTCACTCGGCGGCTTCGGCCTTCGCAATCGGCCGACGCTCCAGCAGATCCCTCAGGAAACGGCCGGTGTAGGAGCGGGGCACCTTCACCAAGGCTTCTGGCGTTCCCGTGGCAACGATCTCGCCACCACCATCCCCGCCTTCCGGGCCGATATCGATGACCCAGTCCGCGGTCTTGATGACCTCGAGATTGTGCTCGATGACGACGACCGTATTGCCCTGATCGACGAGCTCGTGAAGCACCTCCAGAAGCTTGGCGACGTCGTGGAAGTGCAGTCCGGTCGTCGGCTCATCGAGAATATAGAGTGTGCGGCCGGTCGCCCGACGCGACAACTCCTTCGCCAGTTTCACGCGCTGCGCCTCGCCGCCGGACAGGGTGTTCGCCTGTTGCCCGACCTTGATATAGCCGAGGCCGACCTCGTTGAGGGTCACGAGCTTGTCCCGCACCGCCGGAACGGCCGAGAAGAACTCGACGCCTTCCTCGACGGTCATGTCGAGGACATCGGCGATCGACTTCTCCTTGAAGGTGACCTCCAGCGTCTCGCGATTGTAGCGCTTGCCGTGGCAGACGTCGCACGTGACGTAGACGTCGGGCAGGAAGTGCATCTCGATCTTGATGACGCCGTCGCCCTGACATGCCTCGCAGCGGCCGCCCTTCACATTGAAGGAGAAGCGGCCCGGCTGGTAGCCGCGCGCCTTCGCTTCCGGTAGGCCGGCGAACCAGTCGCGGATCGGTGTGAAAGCACCGGTGTAGGTCGCCGGATTCGACCGCGGCGTGCGACCGATCGGCGACTGGTCGATGTCGATCACCTTGTCGAGGAGTTCCAGCCCGTCGACGCGGTCGTGATCGGCCGGCACATCGCGTGCGCCGGAAATCCGCCGTGCCGCGGCCTTGAACAGCGTCTCGATCAGGAACGTGGACTTGCCGCCGCCCGACACACCCGTGACACAGGTGAAGACACCCATCGGCACTTCGGCGGTGACGTTCTTCAGATTGTTGCCGCGCGCGCCGACGACCTTGATCGCCTTGCCTTTCTGCGACTTGCGCCGCTTGCCGGGCACCGGCACCCCCTTGGCGCCGGAGAGATAGGCGCCGGTCAGCGAGTTCGGATGGGCCATCACCTCGGCGGGCGTGCCCGAGGTGATGATCTGACCACCGTGGACGCCGGCCGCCGGACCGATGTCGACCACGTGGTCGGCCATTAGGATCGCATCCTCGTCGTGCTCCACGACGATCACCGTGTTGCCGATGTCGCGCAGGTGCTTGAGCGTGGCCAGAAGCCTCTCGTTGTCGCGCTGATGCAGGCCGATGGACGGTTCGTCCAGAACGTAGAGAACGCCCGTCAGGCCGGAGCCGATCTGCGAGGCGAGGCGGATCCGCTGCGACTCGCCGCCGGACAGCGTGCCTGACGCACGCGACAAGGTGAGGTATTCGAGCCCGACATCGTTCAGGAACCGCAGGCGCTCGCGGATTTCCTTGAGGATCCGGACCGCGATCTCGTTCTGCTTCTGCGTCAGCTTCTCGGGTAGCGCTTCGAACCAGTCGCGCGCATTTCGAATCGACTGTTCGCTGACCTCACCGATGTGAAGCCCTGCGACCTTGACCGCCAGCGCCTCCGGCTTCAGCCGGTAGCCTCTGCAGGCCGGGCAGGGGGTCGCCGACATGTAGCGCTCGATCTCCTCGCGCGACCACGCGGAGTCCGTCTCCTTCCAGCGACGCTCGAGGTTCGGGACAATCCCCTCGAAGGTCTTGGTCGTGGAATAGGACCGCAGACCATCGTTGTAGCGGAACTCGATCTTGGTCTTGCCGGTCCCGTTCAGAATGGCATTGCGCGCGGTCTCGGACAACGCCGACCAGCGCTCGGTCTGCTTGAACCCATACTCGCGACCGAGGGCCTCCAGCGTTTGAGCGTAGTAAGGTGAGGTCGACTTCGCCCAGGGCGCGATGGCGCCGCCCTTCAGTGTCAGGTTCTCGTCCGGAACGATGAGCTTCGGGTCGATCTGCTGTTGGGACCCAAGACCGTCGCAACGCGGGCAGGCGCCGAACGGGTTGTTGAACGAGAACAGGCGCGGCTCGATCTCGGGGATGGTGAAGCCCGATACGGGACAGGCGAACTTCTCGGAGAAGAGGATCTGGCGCGGCTTGCCATCGTCGCCGAGGCCGTCCGCATACTCCGCGACCGCCAGTCCATCCGCGAGCCGAAGCGCCGTCTCGAGGCTGTCGGCAAGACGCGACTTGATGTCCCCGCGCACGACGATGCGATCCACCACGACGTCGATGTCGTGCTTGAACTTCTTGTCGAGGGTCGGGGCATCGGCGATGTCATGAAATTCGCCGTCGATCCGAACGCGCTGGAAGCCCTTCTTCTGAAGTTCGGCAAGTTCCTTCTTGTACTCGCCCTTGCGGCCGCGGATCATCGGCGCCAGCAGGTAGAGCCGCGTTCCCTCTTCAAGGACCATGATCCGGTCGACCATCTGGCTGACTGTCTGGCTCTCGATCGGCAGGCCGGTCGCCGGCGAGTAGGGAACGCCGACGCGCGCGAAGAGAAGGCGCAGATAGTCGTAGATTTCGGTGACCGTGCCGACCGTCGAGCGCGGGTTCTTGGACGTCGTCTTCTGCTCGATCGAGATCGCGGGCGACAGACCGTCGATCTGGTCGACGTCCGGCTTCTGCATCATCTCGAGGAACTGGCGAGCGTAGGCCGAAAGGCTTTCGACGTAGCGGCGCTGCCCCTCGGCATAGATCGTGTCGAAGGCGAGCGACGATTTGCCGGAACCAGACAAGCCGGTCATCACGATCAGCTTGTCGCGCGGAAGGTCCAGGTCGACGTTCTTGAGATTGTGCTCGCGAGCGCCGCGAATGGAAATGACGTTCTTCATGGAGTTCGCCGCACTGTGTCGAATACAAGGGCTTGAATGGAAAGCCGGCGGATTCGGTTCGCCCACCCGCTCCGGTTTTCCACTCCAGCCCACAGCCCATATCGGGAAGGCACGCGAAGAATCAAAGGTCCGGGTCTGCTGGATTGGCCTTGCCTTCGCCCAGTTCCCATTTTGTTCTAGACAGAATCATGCAGTGCGGCAATCCATGTCGGCGGCTGCGGCCACCGAGAAGGCTGGGGATCGACGTTTCCGGCGGTATCGTGCCGGCGGCAATATCACTAGTGTCCGCGCGACGAGAGTTCATACGGAGAAGAAGAATGGCGGGTAGCGTCAACAAGGTCATCCTCGTCGGCAATCTCGGCGCCGATCCCGAGATCAAGCGCCTCAATTCCGGCGATGCGATCGCGAACCTGCGGATCGCGACCTCCGAGACCTGGCGCGACAAAGCCTCCGGCGAGCGCAAGGAGCGCACGGAGTGGCATAGCGTCGTGATTTTCAACGAGAACCTGGTGAAGGTCGCCGAGCAATACCTGAAGAAGGGCTCGACGGTCTACATCGAGGGTCAGCTGCAGACGCGCTCTTGGGAAGATCAGCAGGGCCAGAAGCGGTACACGACCGAAGTCGTGTTGCAGCGGTTCCGCGGCGAACTGCAGATGCTCGGCGGACGCGGTGGCGACGGCGGCGGCCCGTCCTATGACGGCGGCGGCGAGCGCTCGGGCGGACGCTCTGGCGGGGGCGGTGACTACGGCCGTGGCGGCGGTGGCGCCGGGGGCCGCAGTTCGGGCGGCGGCGGTGGATATGGCGGCGGGGGCGGCGGCGGTCGTCCGTCCGACGACATGGATGACGAGATTCCGTTCTGATCGGTCGTCGAACGCTCAGGCGGCGGGAACGAGGAACAACGCCTTGACCCCGTCGCTGACGAACTGGACGGCGAGCGCCGCCAGGAGAACACCCAGAAGACGGGTGACGACCGCGCGGCCCGTATGCCCCATCAGGCGCTCGAGCCGATCGGCTGCGCGCAGGAAGAGGTAGGCGACAAAGATCGTGATGGCGACGACCGCCAGCACGCTCCCCTGTCCCGCGGCGGACGGCAACTCGCCGGAAAGAAGGATCACGGCGGAAATCGCGCCGGGTCCGGCCATCAGCGGGATCGCCAGCGGCACGGCCGCAATCTCCCCGGCCTCGTGCTCGGTCATGGCTGTCTGGGCATCCTTTTCCTTGCGCGTCTTCCGCTTCTCGAACACCAGTTCGAACGCAATCCAGAACAGGAACAGCCCGCCGGCCACGCGGAAGGCGCCGAGCGAGATGCCGAGCGCCGTCAGGACGCTGAGGCCCGCGAGGCCGAAGATGGCAAGGATCGCGAAGGCGATGAGACAGCCGTTGCGCGCGATCCGCGCACGATCGGTTCGCGACAGGCCGGCCGTTAGCCCGAGGAAGATCGGAGCCAGCCCGATCGGGTCGATGATGACGAACAGCGTGGCGAAGCCGTTGAGCAGTGTCTCGATCATTCGCAGGCCCCGCACGTCGCTGAAAATCCTCCTCTCATAGCGTCGACGGGATGCCGGTGCGACGGCCGCGCGGCGGATTGTGCGAAACGTGCGACGTTTATTTGCGGGCCACCTGCCAACTCATTGATCCGACGATCGAATTACAAGCGCGCCGATTTGCGTCAAGGTGCCGGTTCCTTATATAAGGACGGTACATTCTGCCCAGGATTTCATCTTGTCCGATCTTCCTCCCGATTCCATCCAGCCCGAGCGTCCGACGGGGATCGAGCCGGTCTCCATCATCGAGGAGATGCAGCGTTCCTATCTCGACTACGCGATGAGCGTGATCGTGAGCCGCGCGCTTCCCGACGTTCGCGACGGGTTGAAGCCGGTGCATCGGCGCGTGCTTTACGCAATGAGCGAGATGGGACTGGTCTGGAACAAGTCCTATCGCAAGTCCGCTGGTGTCGTCGGTGAGGTGATGGGTAAGTATCATCCGCACGGCGACGCCTCGATCTATGACGCGCTGGTGCGCATGGCGCAGGACTTCTCGCTGCGCGCGCCGCTGATCGACGGGCAGGGGAACTTCGGTTCGATCGACGGCGATCCGCCGGCAGCCATGCGCTACACCGAATGCCGGCTGGAGAAGGTGTCCGACGCGATCCTGGCGGACATCGACAAGGAAACGGTCGACTTCCAAGACAATTACGACGGCCGCGAGCAGGAGCCGGTCGTGCTTCCGGCGCGCGTTCCGAACCTCCTTCTCAACGGTTCAGGCGGCATTGCCGTCGGCATGGCGACGAACATCCCGCCGCACAATCTCGGCGAACTGATCGACGGCTGCATCGCGCTGATCGACAATCCGGCGCTGCAGCTGCCGGACCTGATGGACATCGTTCCGGGGCCCGACTTCCCGACCGGCGCCATCGTGCTCGGCCGCGCGGGCATCCAGAGCGCGTACGCTACCGGGCGCGGTTCGATCCTAATGCGCGGCAAGGTGCATATCGAGGAAATGCGCGGCGACCGCGAGGCGATCGTCATCACCGAGATCCCGTATCAGGTGAACAAGGCCTCGATGATCGAGAAGATGGCCGACTTGGTGCGCGAAAAGCGCGTCGAAGGCATCTCCGACATTCGAGACGAGAGCGATCGCGAGGGCTACCGCGTCGTGATCGAGTGCAAGCGCGATGCCTCGTCAGACGTCATCCTGAACCAGCTTTACCGTTTCACGCCCCTGCAGACGACGTTCGGCGCCAATATGGTGGCGCTGAACGGCGGCAAGCCGGAGCAGATGAACCTCCTCGACATGCTGTCCGCCTTCGTGGCGTTCCGCGAAGAGGTGGTACAACGCCGCACGAAGTACCTTCTGCGCAAGGCGCGCGAGCGGGCTCACGTCCTGGTCGGCCTCGCGATCGCGGTCGCCAACATCGACGAGATCATCAAACTGATCCGCCATGCGCCCGACCCGACGACGGCGCGCGAGCAGCTGATGGAGCGGGAGTGGGAGGCGAGGGACGTCGCGCCGCTGATCCGCCTCATCGACGATCCGCGTCATCGCATCAGCGACGCCGGCACCTACAGGCTGTCGGAGACGCAAGCGCGCGCGATCCTCGACCTCCGACTGCAGCGCCTGACCGCCCTCGGACGCGACGAGATCGGCGACGAGCTGAACACGATCGGGAATGAGATCCGTGACTACCTCGAGATCCTGTCCTCGCGGGTGCGCGTGCGCGAGATCATCAAGGACGAGCTGACGGCGGTCCGCGACGAGTTCGCTACCCCGCGTCGCACGCTGCTCCTCGAAGGCGCAGCCGACCTCGACGACGAGGACCTGATTCCGCGCGAGGACATGGTCGTGACCGTCAGCCACGGCGGCTACATCAAGCGCGTCCCGCTCAGCATCTATCGGGCGCAGCGGCGCGGCGGAAAGGGCCGCTCCGGCATGTCGCTAAAGGACGAGGAAGACTCGGTCACCCGGCTCTTCGTCGCGAACACCCACACGCCCGTCCTATTCTTTTCCTCACGTGGCATTGTCTACAAGGAGAAGGTCTGGCGGCTGCCGCTCGCCACGCCGCAGTCCCGCGGCAAGGCACTCGTGAACATGCTGCCGCTGGAGAAGGGCGAGCGCATCACCTCGATCCTCCCGCTTCCCAACGAGGAGGAAGCGGCCGAGCGGCTGAACGTGATGTTCGCGACCACCAAGGGAACGGTTCGCCGCAACAAGCTGTCGGATTTCACGCAGGTGAACCGCAACGGCAAGATCGCGATGAAGCTGGAAGAGGCGGAAGACGAGATTCTGGCGGTTGCCGTCTGCGGCGAGGACGACGACGTTCTGCTCGTGTCGTCGGCGGGACTTTGCATCCGCTTCCCGGTCACGGACGTACGCGTCTTTACGGGCCGCAACTCGATCGGCGTGCGCGGCATGGCGCTCGGTGACAGCGATCGCCTGATCTCGATGGCGATCCTGCGCCACGTCGAGGCGACCCCGGCCGAGCGCGCAGACTATCTGCGCAAGCGGCGCGCGGTCGAAGGCGATGTCGCCGAGGACGTGGCGGACGAGGAAGCCGCGGAGAGCGTGTCGATTTCCGCGGAACGTTATGCCGATCTCGGCGCGCGCGAAGAGTTCGTCCTCACGCTCAGCGAGTTCGGCTTCGGCAAACGCTCGTCATCATACGATTTCCGCACCAGCGGACGCGGCGGCAAAGGCATTCGCGCGACGGATCTCGGGCGGGTCGGCGATATCGGACGTCTCGTGGCCGGGTTCCCTGTCGAATCCGGCGATCAGGTTCTGATGATCTCGGACCGAGGTCAGATGATCCGCGTTCCCGTCGAAGGCATTCGCATCGCCGGTCGTGCGACCAAGGGCGTGACGATCTTCAACACGGCCGACAATGAGCGGGTCGTTTCCGTAGAGCGCATCCCCGACCAAGGGACCGAAGAGCCGGCTCTGGCCGAACCTTCAGGCGAGGCGCCGGAACCGTCCAGCGAGTGAGGATGGGAGTCGACTGCGGTGGCGGCTTGGTGCCGTCCTGCCGCAGACTGCGGTCAGCCGAGGATCTTCGGCTTGCGGGCGAAGGCGCGAGCGCGCTGTTTGCTCGCTTCATTGTGCATCGCGATCACGGTAGCGGTGGACAGAGAAGCGACCATCGCGAGCGACAGGGCGAGGAACAGCATGGATTTCCCTCCGAAATACAACGCCATAACGTGAATGGTTGACGAATCGTTCCATTGCTGGATCGCTCCGATTCGCGCTCACGCCGCGCGAACGTTCATGGGTATCTTGCGGTGTGAATCCTTCTCAATCTGGTATCGCGCCCCGTGCCGTTTCAACCCGCTACAGCGATCGTGCCCTATGGTTAGCAAGTCGTCATGACGCGGATCGCCCTCTACGCTGGAAGCTTCGATCCGCCGACACTCGGGCACGTCGACGTTCTGCAGACGGCAGCGCGGCTCTTCGATGAGGTGGTCGTCGCGATCGGCGTCCACCCGGGCAAGACACCGTTGTTTTCGGCGCAGGAGAGAGCCGATCTGGTGATCGGTAGTCTCGCTGGTCGACCGGACGCTGCGCAGGTCCGCATTTCATTCTTCGACGATCTCGTGGTGGAGGAAGCCCGTCGACAGAAGGCGACTGCGCTGGTGCGCGGTCTGCGGGATGCGACGGACTTTGACTACGAGATGCAGATGGCCGGGATGAACCGTAGCCTGATGCCTGAACTGACGACGCTTTTCCTGCCCGCGTCGCCTGCGACGAGGCCCATTACGGCCACATTGGTCCGCCAGATCGCCAAAATGGGCGGGGACGTAACCTCCTTCGTACCGGAGCACGTCGCCGCCGCCCTGAAACGCAAGCTCTTCTCTTCCTGAGGGCTGCCCGGAGTTCGACGATGAAACTTCTTCCGACCCTTGGTCTTCTCGCGGCCGTCGCGATGTCCGCGATCGCTCCGGCGCACGCACAGACCGCCGCTGGCGACACGCTTGTCATCGAGACCAACAAGGGCGAGATCGACGTCAAGCTTCGCCCCGATCTGGCGCCCAAGCATGTCGAGCAGATCAAGGCGCTGGCCAAGGAAGGCTTCTACAACGGCGTCGTCTTCCACCGCGTGATCGACGGCTTCATGGCCCAGACCGGTGATCCGACCGGCACCGGCATGGGCGGCTCGGACAAGCCGGACCTCAAGGCCGAGTTCTCCGACACGCCGTTCAAGCGCGGCACGGTCGGCATGGCGCGCGCGCAGGACCCGAACTCCGCCAACTCCCAGTTCTTTATCATGCTCGCCGACGGCGACTTCCTGAACGGCCAGTACACGGTGGTCGGCGAAGTGACCAAGGGCATGGACGTCGTCGACAAGATCAAGAAGGGTGACGAGGCCAACAACGGCACCGTCGAGAACCCCGACAAGATGGTGAAGGTCGAGACCCGCTGATATCGGCCTTGCAACCGCAGGGCGCTTCATCCATTCACGCAAGCATCTGGGCGATCCGAGTCTGTCGGATCGCCCTCCGTCATTGATAGGAGACGCACAATGGCCTTCGAAGATCCCGAGAACACGCTGGTTCTGGAAACGACGAAGGGGCAGGTCGTCATCAAGCTGCGGCCTGATCTCGCGCCGGGCCACGTCGCCCGCGTCAAGGAGCTCGCTCGCGAAGGCTTCTACGACGGCGTCGTGTTCCACCGGGTGATCGACGGCTTCATGGCCCAGACCGGCGATCCGACGGGCACCGGCACCGGTGGTTCCGACAAGCCGGACCTGAAGGCGGAATTCTCGGCCGAGCCGCACAAGCGCGGGACGGTGTCGGCCGCGCGCACGGCCAACCCGAACAGCGCCAACTCGCAGTTCTTCATCTGCTTCGAGCGCGCGCCCTGGCTGGATCGCCAGTATTCGGTCTGGGGCGAGGTCGTCGAGGGCATGGACGCCGTTGACAAGATCAAGCGTGGCGAGCCGGTCCGCGATCCCGACTCGATCACCACCATGCGCGTCGCCGCGGACATCTGACAAGGTTCCCGTGCAAGTCGATCTCTTCGACTTCGAACTGCCGGAAGAGCGGATCGCCTTGCGACCCGCTCTTCCGCGCGAATCCGCCAGGCTTCTCTATGTCCCCGCGTCGGGTCCATTCGCGGATTGCCGGGTGGGCGACCTGCCGGACTTTCTGCGCGAAGGGGACGTCCTCGTCTTCAACGACACCAAGGTCATCCCGGCCCAGCTGACCGGTGAGCGGATAAGGGCCGGCTCGGATGGATCGTCCCGCGTAGCAGTCGACGCGACGCTACACATGCGCATCGCGCTCGATCGCTGGAAGGCCTTCATGCGGCCAGGCAAGCGGATCAAGGTCGGCGATCTCGTCGTATTCTCGTCCGGCACCGCGACAGATCCCGGCCTCGAAGCCGTCGTCCTCGAGAAAGGGGAGGGCGGCGAGGTCAACCTCCGGTTTACACTGGCCGGCCCCGAACTCGACGCGGCGATCTCGGTCGTCGGGCATTTGCCTCTTCCGCCCTACATCGCATCAAAGCGCGCGGTCGACGACGACGACCTGCGCGACTATCAGACGGTATTCGCCCGCGAGGAAGGTGCGGTTGCCGCCCCGACTGCGGGCCTCCATTTCACGCCGGAGCTTCTGGCGGAGCTCGAATACCGCGGCGTAATGCAGGAGTTTGTTACTCTGCACGTCGGCGCGGGTACGTTCCTGCCGGTCAAGGCCGACGATACGACCGAGCACCGCATGCACAGCGAAATCGGCGTCGTAACGAAGGACGTCGCGGAGCGATTGCAGACTGCGCGGGACGACGGGCGCCGGATCGTTGCCGTCGGCACGACATCGCTTCGCCTTCTGGAAAGCGCAGCGCGCGCGACGGGGCGGATCGAACCGTTCTCGGATGCGACCGACATCTTCATCACGCCAGGCTTCCAGTTCCGGGCGGTCGACGCGCTCATGACGAACTTTCACCTGCCGCGTTCGACGCTTTTCATGCTGGTGTCGGCCTTCAGCGGCCTCGACCGAATGCGCGCCGCATACGATCACGCGATTGCCGGCGGCTATCGTTTCTATTCCTACGGGGACGCCTGTCTCCTGGAGCGCAGCGCTTGACCGAGTTCCAGTTCAACGTATCCGCGACCGATGGTCTGGCCCGGCGCGGCACAATCCGCATGCCGCGCGGCGAGATCCGCACGCCCGCCTTCATGCCCGTCGGGACGGCCGCGACGGTCAAGGCGATGTATCTCGATCAGGTTCGCGATCTCGGATCGGATATTATTCTCGGCAACACCTACCACCTGATGCTGCGTCCCGGCGCCGAACGCGTGGCACGCCTCGGCGGGCTACACGAGTTTGCCCGCTGGCCCTATCCGATCCTGACGGACTCAGGCGGATTTCAGGTGATGTCGCTCGCGAGCCTGCGGAAGATGTCCGAAGAGGGCGTCACCTTCAGGTCCCATGTCGATGGCTCGGTGCATGAGTTGACGCCCGAGCGTTCGATCGAGATCCAAGGACTGCTCGACAGCGATATCCAGATGCAACTCGACGAGTGCATCCGTCTGCCCGCGGAGCGTCCGGAGGTCGAGCGGGCCATGGAGCTCTCGCTGCGCTGGGCGGAACGCTGCGCCATCGCCTTCGGCAATCAACCCGGCAAGGCGATGTTCGGCATCGTTCAGGGCGGCGACGTCGTGGATCTCCGGGTCCGCTCGGCCGAACGCCTACGAGCCATGGAGCTGAAGGGCTATGCCGTCGGCGGGCTTGCCGTCGGCGAGCCGCAGGAGGTGATGCTTCGCATTCTCGAGGAAACGGTTCCGGTGATGCCGGTGGAGAAGCCACGCTACCTCATGGGCGTCGGCACGCCGGACGATCTTCTTCAGTCGATCGCGCGCGGGATCGACATGTTCGACTGCGTGATGCCAACCCGCGCCGGACGCCACGGGCTTGCCTTTACGCGCCACGGGCGCATCAACTTGCGGAATGCCCGGCACGCCGAAGATGCCACGCCGCTGGATGAGCATTCCGATTGCCCGGCATCGCGGGACTACGCGAGGGCATACCTTCACCATCTCGTCCGCACCGAGGAAACACTTGGCGCAATGCTGCTGACCTGGAACAATCTCGCCTACTACCAAACGCTGATGGCGGGCGCTCGGCAGGCTATCGAAACCGAACGGTTCGGCGACTTCGTCGCCGAGACCACCGAGGGCTGGGCCAAGGGCGAGGAGGCGAGGGGAGCATTCCGACGCTGAGGGCGTCGCTCAGGACCAGGAGGCCTCATGGAGAAGCTCCGACCGCTTTTTTCCCTTTCCCTTGCATTTCCCTGTTGACCTTCCTGCGTATCTCCCCCTATAAGCCGCTCATCGACGACGGCGGTGGCGCCGGGGCGGACGGGTTGGACGGCTGAGGCGGTCTGGTTGGTTTGCCGGGAAGTTGGGTTAGCGGTTGTGTTCTTCCGGGATATCTGGGAGGGGATGGCTGGCTGGCTCGGTTTTGCGCCTCTTGTGAGTGTCGGACGAGTTTTTTCGAGTTTGCTTCTGGCATGCTTGAAGGGTGGCTGGCCAGGTTGGTCACCCGAGCGGCGGACTTTTGTGGTTTGCCGGGTTCTTTGAGAATTGAAGAGAGAACGGAAGAAAGAGAG
>NZ_FOOA01000006.1 GCF_900113065.1 Aureimonas phyllosphaerae | reverse complement strand
CACGGCTTCACGGCGTCCGGCCATCCGGTCTCGACGGCCGTCGGGCTCGAGAACCTTGCCATCATGGAGGAGCAGGACTGGGCGGGGAACGCGGCGCGGCTGGAGGCGCAGTTCCAGGGGGGCCTTCGCTCGTTCGCCGATCATCCGCTGGTCGGCGAGGCGCGCGGCGACGGGCTGATCGGGGCGCTGGAGCTTGTGGCCGACAAGGCGACGAAGCGTCCCTTCGAGACGGTCGGCGCGGTCGGGCGCATGGCCGCAGTGATCGGCCACGACGAGGGGCTGATCTTCCGCGCCATCGGCGACCAGCTGGCGCTCTGCCCGCCGATGATCGTGACGGCCGACGACGTCGACGAGATCATGACCCGCATGGGACGAACGCTCGCCCGACTGACCGACGCCGCGCACAAGGAGGGGCTCCTGTGAGCCGGGCCAAGGCCGAGCCCGTCGTCCATATCGACGACGGGCGGTTCCGCGTCACGGAATGGCGGTTCCAGCCGGGCGCCGAGACCGGCTGGCACATCCACGGGCACGACTACGTCATCGTCCCCCTCACCGACGGACGCCTCGATCTCGGCCTGCCAGACGGCGGAGTGGCGAGCGCCGAGCTTCGGCAGGGCGTGCCCTATTCCCGGCGCACCGGGGTCGCTCACAACGTCGTCAACGGTGGCGACGGGCCCCTCTCCTTCCTGGAGGTCGAGGCGGTGGACAGCGACCTGTCGGCGCGCCGCCTCGCCGTGCTCGACCGATTCATGGCCGCCTGGAACGCCCATGATGTTGAAGCGCTGATGGCCTGCATGGCGGACGCCTGCGCCTTCCACGGCTCGGCGGGACCGGGACCGGACGGCGCGCGGCATGAGGGCCGCGACGCGGTGCGCGCCGCCTATGCCGCCCTGTTCGCGTCCTTCCCCGATGCCGCTTGGACGCGAGGGGCCCACGCTGTCTCCGGCGACAGGGGGCTTTCGTCCTGGCGCTTCGTCGGAACGTCGGCGGCGGGCGCGCGTGTCGAGGTCGACGGCTGCGACATCTTCCACTTCGACGGCGAGCTGATCTCGCTGAAGGATTCCTATCGCAAGAACCGGACCTGACGGCCGGTCGCAATCGGCGGACGAAAAAGGCCCCGGCCGCATCGCGCGGCCGAGGCCTTTTTTCGGTCGTCGGGGCGCCGTCCGAGGACGGCGCCCTCATCCTTACTTCATGATCGCGTCCATCGGCACAGGCTCGGACAGGGTCCACTTGCCGACGACGCCGGGCTTCCCCTTCTCGACGTCGACCACGAGATAGGTCGCGTTGTTCTGGTGGTGCAGCTCGGAGGTGAAGGTGCGCGGTCCGAAGAGGGTCGGCTCGTCCTTCATCTTCTCGAGTTCGGCCACCACGGCCTCGGCGTCGGTGGAGCCGGCGCGCTCGACGGCCTTCGCCCAGACGTCCACCATCACGTAGCCTGGATAGGCGTACTGGCTGGACGGGTCGGCGCCGGTCTTCTCCTTGAAGGCGGCGTTGAACTTCTTGACGTCCGGGTTCGGGTCGTCGCCGTAGATCGAGCCCTGGACCGGGATGAAGAAGTTCGACAGGTCGGGCACCGCGGGCAGCCAGTAGCTGCCGTCCATGCCCGAGCCGGTCAGGATCATCGAGTTGATGCCGGCCGCCCGGATCTGCTTCACCGCCGAGACGCCGCCCGGCATCATGGTGCAGAGCATGATCGCGTCGGGCTCCTTGGGAAGCGACTTGATGCGCGTGATCTGCGCGGCGATCGAGGCGTCCTCGTTCTTGAACGTGTCCTCGCCGACGAGCTTGGCCCCTTGCGCCTCGAGCTTGGGCATCATCCAGTCGAAGCCGTCGCAGATGCCCTTGTTGTAGACGGTCCAGGTGTCGAGGAGCTTGTAGAAGTCCTTGGCGCCCTTCTCCTTGAAGGCCCATTCCGACATCGCCGCGCCCTGTACCGGGGCGAGCACCGAGGCCGAGAAGGAGAGCGGGCCGACGCCCTGGATGCCGGCCTTGACGGACTCGGCGCACAGGAAGAACGACACCTTGCCGGCGTCCTCGGCGGCGAGCGCGGCGGGCGAGCCGAAGTCGTAGTCGCAGGAAACGACCACGAGGTCGGCGCCGTCGTCGATGACGGTCAGGCCCGCCTTGGCGCCCTCGGCGCGGTCGGATTTGGTGTCGGCCTTCACCACCTCGATCTGCTTGCCGAGGAGGCCACCGGCCTTGTTGATCTCGTCGATGCGGATGAGCGCCGCGTCGGTCGCCGGCTTGTCGTAGGCCTCCATGAAGCCGGACTCGGCCGTGGCGAAGCCGATCTTGATCGTGTCGTCGGCCGCAAAGGCCGGCGCGGTGAGAGCCACCGAGGCCAGGGCGGCTGCGACAAGGTGCTGGGTCTTTGTCATGCACGTCTCCTTTGCTGGACCGTCCGGCGTCATGCCGGCGGGATCAGATGTTGCGGGACTTTCGACGAAGCGTGATCTCGGCCCGACCGAAGAGGCCGGCCGGCCGGAGCGCGAGGATCACGATCATGATGACGCCGAGGGCGATCTCCTGGAGGCCCTTCGGCAGGGCGATCTCGGTGCCGCCGACGGCCACGCCCGCCTCGAACCAGCGCAGGATCTGGATCAGGGCGGAGAGGATGACGGTGCCCAGAACGGCCCCGGTCAGGCTGTTCATGCCGCCGACGACGAGCATCGACAGGGTGATGAAGGTGAGGCCGAGATAGAACGTGTCGGGCGTGACGACGCCGACGGAATGGGCCATCAGCGCGCCGCCCATGCCCATCACCGCGCCCGAGATGGTGAAGGCGACGAGGCGCTCGCGCGGGATGTCGACGCCCGACGCGCTGGCCGCCGTCGGCTCGTCGCGCGCGGCCCGGAGCGCCAGCCCCGAGCGCGAGATCGCATGCGCCCAGGCGACGAAGACCGCGACCACGGCGCCGACGAGATAGGGCCAGAGGGTGCGCACGATCGGAATGCCGACCACCGACGAGGTGCCGCCCGTCACCGAGTCCCAGTTGGCGTAGACCGTGTTGATCATGGCGAGCACCGCGAAGGTCGCGATCGAGGCGGCAATGCCCGACAGGCGCATCAGCACCCGGCCGAAGACGAGGGCCGCGAGGCCGGCGAAGAGCGCGGCGAGCGCGGCCGCCTGCCAGTAGGGCAGGCGCGCGGCGAGGATGAGGTCCGGCAGGCCCGGCAGCGCGCTCGCCTTCATCACCGGGTTGATGGTGAGCCAGGCCGCCATGTAGCCGCCAAGGCACGCGAAGCCGGCATGACCGAATGAGAGGACGCCGGAATTGCCGATGAAGATGTAGAGGCCGACCACGAAGATGACGCGCACGAAGACGTCGATCACCGTCTGGTTGAAGGGCCGCGAGCCGGTCCAGACCGTGACGGCGGCGATCGCGATCAGGATCAGCGACAGGAGGACCGGCGTCAGGATCGTGCGGCCGGCGAGCGCGAAGCGCGCGGGCTTGCGCGCCTCGCCAAGCGGAGCGGCCGTCAGGGGAAGCGAGGCGGAGGGCGTGGTCACGGGATCAGACCCTTTCCTTGGTGCCGCGCGCGGCGATCAGCCCCTGCGGGCGGAACAGAAGCACGAGGATCACGGCGGCGTAGACGAAGGCGTCGCGGAAGGCGCGGGCGTCGAGCGGCAAGGCGACCTGCATGACGACCGAGGCGGCGCCGAGGAGGAAGCCCGCGAGCACGGCGCCGGCCAGGCTCCCGAGACCGCCGATGACGGTGGCGATGAAGGCCATCAGCATGAGCGAGGCGCCCATCTGGATGTCGACGGTGCCGGTCTGCGAGCCGAAGATCAGGCCGATCGCGGCGGCGAGCGCACCCGACAGGGCGAAGGCCCCCATGATCACGCGGTTGGCCTTCACGCCCAGCATGCGGGCCATCGAGAAGTTCTCGGCCGCCGCGCGCATCTCCAGCCCGAAGCGCGTGCGGCGCAGGAAGAGGGTGAGGCCGACGAGGATCGCGAGCGTTGCGAGGATCGTGATGAGCTGGAGGAGCGGCAGGCGTGCGCCGAGGATCTCGACCGGCTGGGACAGGCCCGGCAGCAACGAGATCGACTTCGGCCGGCTCGTGAAGAGCATCAGGAGGAAGTAGCGGATCACGAAGCCGAGCGCGAAGGAGGCGATCATCATCGTGGCGGGGCTGGCGTGCCGGAAGCGCCGGAAGACGACGATCTCGCACAGGACCGAAAGCCCGGCGCCGACGAGGAGCACGAAGGGCACGAGGAGATACCAGGGCAGCTGGCCGGCGAAGACGATCGCCATCGCATCCGTCGAGGGCCAGAGCAGCGCGAAGATCGAGAAGGCGATGACGTCGCCATGGGCGAAGTTGACGAGGCGCATGACGCCGAAGATCAGCGCGATGCCGAGCGCGCCAAGGGCGTAGAGGGAGCCGAGCGAGAGCGCGTCGAAGACGACCTGCAGCATGATCAGTGCTCCTCGTAGCCGAAATAGGCGGCCTTGATGGCCTCGCTGTCCCCGAGCTCGCGCGCGTCGCCGTCGAGAAGGACGCGCCCGCCGCGCATCAGGATCATCCGCCCGCCGACCATCACCGCGCGGGTGGAGCTCTGCTCGACGACGAGAAGCGTCAGGGACCGCTCGCGCTGCAACGCGATCAGCCGCTCGTAGACCTGGTCGGTGATGTTGGGCGCGAGCCCGAGCGAGGGCTCGTCGATGGCGATGAGCTTCGGGCCCGTCATCAGGGCGCGGCCGATGACCAGCATCTGCTGCTGGCCGCCGGACAGGAGGCCGGCCTGCTGGTGGCGGCGCTCCTTCAGGATCGGGAACGTCGCGTAGACCGCCTCGAGCTCGGCCGCCGCCCGCGCCTTGGCGCCGGGGTCCCTGGCGCGCATGCCGGTGCCGACCATGAGGTTCTCCTCGATGGTGAGCGAGCCGAACACCTCGCGCCCTTCCGGCACCATGGAGACGCCGAGGCGCGCGATGCCTTCCGGCTTCTCGGCGGTGATGTCGGTGCCGGCGAGCCGGATCGTGCCCTCGGCGGGCCGGGTGACGCCCGCGATCGCCCGCATCAGCGAGGACTTGCCGGCGCCGTTCGGGCCGGTGACGAAGAGGATCTCGCCTTCGTCGAGCGAGAAGGACACCTCGCGCACGGCGGTGAGGCGTCCGTAGCGGATGGTGATGCCGGAGAGTTCGAGAAGGCTCACGGGGCGATCTCCAGCGCTTCGACGGGAACCGGGGCATCGGCGGCGGTGCCCATGTAGGCGTGGCGCACCTTTTCGCTCGCGCGGATGGCGGCGGGCGGCCCCTCCTCGATCACGGCGCCCGAATCCAGCACCACGATGTGCTCGCACAGGCCGAGAACCAGCCCGACATTGTGCTCGATGAGAAGGACGCCACAGCCGAGATCGGCGGCAATGCGCCGGATCAGCGCCGAGAGCTCGGATGCTTCCGGCCCGCTCATGCCCGCCGCCGGCTCGTCGAGAAGGACGAAGGCCGGACGGCCCATCAGCGCCCGCCCGATCGCGACCCGCCGCTCGTCGGTATAGGGGAGCGTGCCGGCGATGCGGGAGCCGAGATCGGCGATGCCCATCCAGCGCAGCATCGCCTCGGCCTCGGCGACCGCCTGCCGGCGCGACAGGCCGAGCCCGACGCCGGTCACCTCGAGATTGTCAATCACGGGCAGATCGCGGAACAGCCGCCCGCCCTGGAAGGTGCGCGCGATGCCGCGGCGGCGGACCTGAAAGGGCTTGAGGCCGGAGAGGCTGGCGCCGTCGAGTTGCACGGCGCCGCCGGTCGGCGCCTGGAAGCCGGTCAGGACGTTGACGAGCGTCGTCTTGCCGGCGCCGTTCGGCCCGATCAGGCCGGTGATGCGCCCCGGCACGATCTCGAGATCCACCGCCGACAGGGCCTTCAGCCCGGCAAAGGCGACGGAGACGGAGTCCGCCCTCAAGCTTCGCATGCGCCATTCCCTTTCTATCGCGATGGAAGGGCGCGACGTCCGGCCGGATGGCCGGACCGTCGGCAATTCGCCAAGGCCCCCTTCGAACCGGCCAAGCGGGCCGGTCACTGCGGACGCCCGGCCGCGGCCGGACATCCCTCGTGGAGCTCCCCGCGCCGGCCCCCACCGGCGCGCCTGATCGGCAGGCGCTCAGCCCGCGACGTGATCCCGGGCGCGCTGAAGCGCCGTCCTGGCGTCGGCCCGCGCCGCCAGCGCCTCGTCCATCGTCACCGGCTGGAACCGGGCGGGCGTATGCGGCTGGAGCTGCGCGATCAGGTCCATGTCGGCCGAGATCACGACGCCGAGCATCATGTAGCCGCCGCCCGAGACCGCATCGCGGTGGAGCACGATCGGCTCGGTGCCGCTCGGCACCTGGACGGAGCCGTAGGGATAGCAGGCGTCCACGATGTTGGAGGGGTCGGAGCCCGCGCCGAACGGCTGCTCGCGCTCCACGAATTCCAGCGGCGCCCCGCCCCGGAAGCGGTAGCCGATGCGATCGGCTTCCGGCGCGACCTTCCAGGTGTCCTCGAAGAAGCGCTTGCCCGCGGCGTCCGTGATGCGGTGCCAGTAGATGCCGGGCAGCATGCGCAGCTCCGCCGGATTGGCGGGGGCGCGCCGAAGATGCGCCGGCAGGCTGCGTCCGGTGGTGTTCGCCCCCTGCCCGACCGGCAGGACGTCGCCGGCCTTGATTGCCCGCCCCTCGAGCCCGCCGAGCGCGCCGAGCACGTAGGTCGTGCGCGAGCCGAGCACGACCGGCACGTCGATGCCGCCGGAAATCGCGATATAGGCGCGCGCGCCCCCTTTCAGGAACCCGAAGGACAGGCGGTCGCCCGCCTTCACGGGGAAGCTTTCCCAGGTCGGGCGCTCCTCGCCGTTGACCTTAGGCGGCAGCTCGCCGCCGGTGACGGCGACCGAGGCGTCCTCGGTGAACTCGAGCTCGGGCCCCATGAAGGTGGCCTCGAGCAGCGCCGCGTTGGCGTCGTTGCCGACGAGGAGATTGGCGATCACCGTCGCGAAGCGGTCCATGCCGCCGCCTTCCGGGATGCCGAGATGGTAGTAGCCGGGGCGGCCGAGGTCCTGAACGGTGGTGGCGAGACCCGGCGCAATGACGTTAACGCCCATCGAGAAGCTCCATCAGCTTGGCGTTTGTGCCCGCGATGTCGCGGTTGAACTCGGCGAGGTTGAAGGTGCAGGGGCGGATCGTCGGCGCGAAGGTGTTGGCCTCGATCGCCTCCAGCGTCGCGTCGTATTCGGCCCGGTCGATCGCCTTGAACTTCACGATGTCGCCCGGCTTGAAGAGGCACATCTCGTCGCGGAGATAATTCACCTGCCGCGTCGGGTCGTAGATCGGCGCCGGCGTCACGCCGTACATCTGGTAGCCGCCTGCCCCGCGCACCGAGTAGATGGCGGCAAAGCACCCGCCGTGGCCGATGGTGAGCTTGGGCGTATCGGTGCGGGGCCGCAGGTATTTCGGCGCCTCGATCTGCCGTTGGCGTTCGACCATCTGGTAGAGCCAGGGCAGGCCCGCGACGAACCCGACCATGGAGACGAACCAGGGCTGGCCGGAATAGGCCGCGATGAACTCCTCGACGGTGGCGTAGCCGTTTATGCGCGCGGAATATTCGAGGTCGGTCGAGGACGGGTCCTGGTGCCGCTCGCGGAACCGCTGGCCGGTCTCGTGCGTCCAGGGGTCCTGGAAATAGACCGGCAGCTCGATGATGCGCGTCTCCAGCGTCTCGTCGGACTGGGCGGCCGCCGCCTCGAAGGACTGCAGCTCCTTCAGGAGGTCCTGCGGGCTGATCTTGTCGGGATCGAAGCGGATCTGGAAGCTGGCATTGGCCGGGCAGATCTCGGTGACGCCGGGAATGTTGGCGTCGCGCACGGCCTTGGTCATCGACAGGCCGGTGAAGAAGGAAGCGAGCGACATCTCTTCGGAGACTTCCCCGAAGATGTGTTCGTCGCCGCCGAAGCTGAAGCGTATCGACATCGATCCTCCCGTCAGGCGCCGAGCGCCGCCGCATTGTCGGTGAGCCAGCCTTCCAGCCAGCGGGTGTGCACGTCCCCGGCCCGGACGGCCGGATCGGCGGCGAGCGCCAGGAACAGGGGCTTGGTGGTCTTCAGGCCGCCGATCTCGGTCTCGCGGAGCGCCCGGACCAGCCGGTCGATCGCCGCCTCGCGCGTTTCGCCGTGGACGATAAGCTTGGCGAGAAGCGAGTCGTAGAAGGGCGGCACCCCGTAGCCGGGGTAGAGCATCGAATCGAAGCGCACGCCGGGCCCGCCGGGAATACGAAGCGTTTCGACGGTTCCGGGGAACGGCGCGAAGTCGCGCGCGGGGTCCTCGGCGTTGAGGCGCACCTCGATCGCGTGGCCCTTCACCGCGACGTCCGCCTGCTTCAGCCGCAGCGGTTCGCCGCCCGCGATCCGCAGCATCTCGGCCACGAGGTCGATGCCGGTGATCGCTTCCGTCACCGGATGCTCCACCTGGATGCGGGTGTTCATCTCGATGAAGTAGAAGCGGTCGGCCGCGTCGTCGTAGAGATACTCGACCGTTCCGGCGCCGGAATAGTTGACGGCCTTTGCGAGCGCGACGGCCGAGGCGCAGAGCTCCTCGCGCAGCGCGGGCGATAAGGCGCGCGAGGGCGCCTCCTCCCAGACCTTCTGGCGGCGGCGCTGCAGCGAGCATTCCCGCTCGAAGCAGTGGATCGCATCCCGGCCGTCGGCCAGCACCTGCACCTCGATATGCCGGGCGCGGCCGATCACCTTTTCCATGTAGAGGCCGCCATCGCCGAAGGCGGCGAGCGCCTCGGCCTCGGCCTGCGGAAACGCCTGGTCGAACTCGGCCTGGCTATTGGCGATGCGGATGCCGCGTCCGCCGCCGCCTGCCGCCGCCTTGATCATTACAGGGAAGCCGGTCTCGGCCAGAACCTCGCGCGCCGCCTCGATCCCCTCGACACGGCCCTTGGAGCCCGGCACCACCGGAACGCCCGCCCTCGCGGCGGCCTCCCGCGCGGATACCTTGTCGCCCATCAGGCGGATCGCATCCCCGGACGGCCCGACGAAGACGAGGCCCGCGGCCGTCACCGCGTCGGAGAACTCGGCGTTCTCGGCCAGGAAGCCATAGCCCGGATGAACGCTGTCGCAGCCGGTGTCCGCCGCCGCCTTCAGGAGCGCCGGAATGCTGAGATAGGACTTCTTGGGCGCCGGCGGCCCGATCGCGACGGCCTCGTCGGCAAGCTGCACATGAAGCGCGTCTGCGTCGGCCGCCGAGTGGACGGCGACTGTCGCGATGCCGAGATCCTTCGCGGCCCGGATGATGCGCACCGCGATCTCCCCGCGGTTGGCGACGAGGAGCTTGCCGATCATCAGTCGAGGTCCGCGAGCGGCGCGCCGGCCATCACCGGCTCCTCGTTGTCGGCGACGAAGCGCACGTTCTCGCCGGCGACCTCCGAGCGCACCTCGTGGAACGACTTCATGACCTCGACGAGGCCGATGACGTCGCCGACCGCCACCGCGTCGCCGTCGGCCTTGTAGGGCGGCTTGTCGGGCGAGGCGCTGCGATAGAACGTGCCGGGAAGCGGCGAGAGGATCTGCGGCATGTCAGGAACTCCGGGGAACGGGGCTTCGGGCGAAGGCTTGCAAGTTCAATGCCAGGAGGCGATCGCGGCGCGGACGGCGCGCGCGATGTCGACGGCGTTGGGCGTGTCGGAATGGACGCAGATCGTCTCGGCCTTGGCGGGGAAGCGGCTGCCGTCGCTGGCGGTGCCCTCTTCGTCGCGCAGCGCGCGCAGGCAGTACTCGGCCATCAGCGCCGGGTCCTTGGCGTCGTGCTCGCGCGTCACGATCAGCTTGCCGCCGGGCGCGTAGTCGAGGTCGGCGTAGAATTCGTGCACGAAGGGAATGCCGCGCGCCTGGTAGACGGTCTCGTGCAGGGTGCCGGTCATGCCGAAGAGCGGCACCCCGAACACCGCCGCCGCGTCGCAGATGCCGTGCGCGACCTCCTCCTGCCGGGCGGCCATGCCGTAGAGGCTGCCGTGCGGCTTGATGTGGTTCAGCACCATGCCCTCGGCGTCGAGGAAGCCCTTCAGCGCGCCGGTCTGGTAGATCACGAGATTGGCGACCTCATCACGGCTGAGCTTCATCTCGCGCCGGCCGAAGCCCGCGAGATCGGGTAGCGAGGGATGGGCGCCGACCTTCACGCCGTTTTCCTTGGCGCGGCGCACGGTCTTGCGCATATGGTCGGGGTCCGAGGCGTGGAACCCGCAGGCGACGTTGGCGACGTCGATCAGCGGCATCAGCCCGGCGTCGTCGCCGAGGACGTAGAGGCCGAAGCCCTCGCCCATGTCGCAGTTGAGTGTGACCCCCATCGTCTCCCCCGCCTTCGCAACTGCCAAAATTTTGGCGTTGCAATTTTTTTGCGCAACTTCGGTTTGTTGTGAAATAGTCATTTTTTGAAAGTGATATCGAAAAATCAGATACGGCAGGCGGGCAAGGGGTTCGATGACGATCACGCTACGACAGCTCGACTATTTCATCGCCACCGCCGACAGCGGGCAGGTCAGCCATGCGGCGGTCGAGCTCAACATCTCGCAGTCGGCGGTGACGGCCGCGGTGAAGTCGCTGGAGATCGAGCTCGGCGTGAAGCTCTTCGAGCGCACCCATTCGGGCGTGCGGCTGACGATGGAGGGCACGCGCTTCCTGGAGCGGGCGCGCGCCATCACCGGCGCCGTCGCGGCCGCGATCCAGAGCCCGCTTCGCGACCGCGAGGGTCAGGCCGGCACGCTTCGCCTCGGCATGACCTACACGGTGGTCGGCTATTTCATGTCCCGCTACTACGCCCGCTTCCGCAAGCTCCACCCGCAGATCGAAGTCGAGGTGGCCGAACTGCCGCGCGACGCGCTGGAGAAGGGCGTCGTCGACGGCGACGTCGACATGGCGGTGATGCTGGTCTCGAACCTCGAGCGCAGCGGCGAGATCGAATGCGAGACCCTGGTGCGCTCGCGCCGCCGCCTCTGGCTCCCGGCCGACCACCACCTCCTGACGCGGGCCGCGATCACCCTGTCCGACGTCGCCGCCGAAAACTACGTGATGCTGACCGTGGACGAGGCCAAGACCACCGCCGTCCGCTACTGGGACGCCGCCGGCCTCCAGCCGCGACCCGTCCTGACCACCGCCTCCGTCGAGGCGGTGCGCTCGCTGGTGGCGTCGGGCATGGGCGTCACCATCCTGTCCGACATGGTCTACCGGCCGTGGTCGCTGGAGGGCCAGCGCATCGAGGTGCGCTCGCTGGTGGAGCCGATACCCAGCATGGACGTCGGCCTTGCCTGGGCCCGCGCGCGCGAAATCCCGCCGCAGGCGGCCGTGTTTCGCGCCTTCATGTCGGTGACGATGGGCGGCGGCGGTTGACGGCGCCGATCCCGACGATCAGCCGGTCGCGGCCAACGAGGCGTCCTTCTCCTCAAGGTGCAGGAACGCACCGTCGAACTGGCCGAGACGCGACAGCGAATTCCAGTTCAGGACGTCGACGTGCCCCTTTTCCATGCGGATGAGTTCGCGCGCGCGCAGCGCCTGCATCGCCTTGTTGATGCTGACGAGGGTCAGCCCGAGGACGTCGCCGATCAGCTGCTGCGACAGGGCGAGATCGAAGCCGCCGTCGTCGGCCAGCCCCACCGCCTTGTGCCGCAGATACATCTCGCACAGGAAGTGGGCGAGGCGCGCCTCGGCTTCCAGCTGGCCGTTGCGGAAGATTGCGGCACGATGAAGCGCCGCGTCGATCAGGCTCTCGCGCCACAGGGACGAGGCGAGCAGCGGCGAGGCATCGCAGACGCGGCGAAGCTCGGCATGCGGCACGAAGGCGATGCGCGAGGGCACCACCGTCTCAAGGTCGTGGTCCATGTGCGGCACCTGCAGGCTCTGCAGGTCGGGCATGTCGCCGGGCACGTGGATCGACAGGATCTGCCGCTGGCCCTCGACCGTATAGCGAGCGCGCGCCAGAAGCCCCTGCAGGATGAGGCACGAGTGCTTCGGCTTGTCCCCCTCGCGCACGAAGCTGCGGCGGGCCGGCATGTCCTCGACGCGCCAGGGGAGGCTGGCGAGAAGCTCGCGCTCCGCCACACCGAACGGCTTGTGGGCGCCGAGGCGCAACTGCAGGAGGCGCAGGGCATCGTCGTTTGCGAGGATCATCTCCGGCTCCTCACGAAATGATCGGGCTCGGGCCTGTATGTAGCCGACTGCGGAGGCTTGCGACAGCGCTGTTTCGACTGCGGCGAACACGAGATCGCAGCTCCGCTTCCCGCCACGGCGCGCTCGTCTTCTGTGACGCCACCCGGTGGCGAAACAGCCCCGGACGCGAGGTCGATAGCCGCACAGATCTTAGGGGCGACGGGAAACATTGGCCCATCTACGCACCCAAAACCTCTGTCCCGACCCAAAGCTAACGCCACCTCAAGGATAAGGATCCGCGCCCCATCGCGGCCGATGGAAGGAGCGTTGCCGGATGACGGATCTCCCTGCCGCCGTTTCCTGGCAACCCGTGGTCGCCGTTCCCGTGCGCAACGAGGCGCGGCGGATCGCGGCGCTGCTTCGCGCCCTGGACGGCCAGTCGTGGGCCCGGACCGCCGGCACCGTGCCCGTGGTCCTCGTCCTCAACAACTGCACGGACGGCACGCGGGCCGTCTGCGAGAAGACCCTGTCCGCTCTCGGGCGTTTGCGAGCCGAGGTGATCGACGTCGACCTGCCCACTGCAAGCGCCCATGTCGGCACGGCGCGGCGTATGGCGATGGACCGCGCCGCCGACCTCTGTGCGCCGGGCAGCGGCATCGTCCTGACGACGGATGCCGACGCCGTGCCCGACCAAGACTGGATCGCGGCCAGCGTGCGCGCGTTCGCCCGCGGCGCGGACCTCGTCGGCGGCAAGCTGACGGGCAACCGCGAGGAGGAGGATCGCCTCGGTCCCGCCTTCAACGCGCGGGCGGGCGCGGCGGCAGCCTATGCCACGCATTGCGATCGCCTCGCGGCGCTGATCGACCCGCTCGAACACGATCCGTGGCCCCGCCACGCCGACCATACGGGGGGAAGCCTGGCCATCCGCGCCGATCTCTACCGCGCCCTCGGCGGCCTGCCGCCCCTGCCGCGGCGCGAGGACCTTGCCCTCGTCAATCTGGCCCGCGCCGCCGGAGCGAAGCTCGTGCACCCGCTCGACGTGCGCGTCGAGGTATCAGCACGCCTTATCGGTCGGGCGCAAGGGGGCATGGCCGACTGTCTCAAAGCCTGGATGCGTGCCGAGAGCGAGGGGCGTCCCCACCTCGTGGAGGCGCCGGCGCGGGTCGAGCGCCGCCTGACGCGACGCCGGGCGGTCCGCGATCTCGCCGCCCTCGCCGCGCCCGCGCGCGATGCGGCTGCCCGCGCGCTCGGCCTCGACCCGCAGGCATTCAACGAAGCACCCCGCGATCACGCGGGGGCCTGGGCTGTGGAGCGCTTCGCGCCCGACGAACCGGACGCCGAGGCGCTTGTGCCCGTCGGCGAGGCAATCGCGACGATCCTCGGCATGATCGCCGTTCGCGAGGGAGCGATGCGTGCGGCCTGACCGCTTCGAGGCCGGCGAGACCGGCGACGACCTCCCCCGCGCCATCGCGGCGGACGCGGCCCTGCGCGACCGCGACGGCGCGTTTCCCGAGCGCGCCTTCGAGGCCCTGCGCCGCGCGGGCCTCGTCGCCGAACCGCCGCTGGGGGATGGGGAGATCGGCACGCTCCTGCGCGTGCTGGCGACGGTCGGCCGCGCGGACCTGCCGGTCGGGCGGATCTTCGAAGGCCACGTCAACGCCCTCGCACTGATGCGCCGGCACGGCACACCGGCCCAGCGCGCGCGTTTCGATGCGCTGGCGCGCGACGGCGGCCTCTATGGCGTCTGGAACACCGACAAGCCGGACGACCCGCTGCGGCTCGATGGCGGGCGGCTGTGGGGCGCCAAGACCTATGCCTCAGGCGTCGACGGCCTGTCGCATGCGATCGTCACGGTCAGCGAGCCTCAGGGACGGGTGATGATCGCCGTGCCGCTCGCCGGGCTCCCGGTCGACCGGTCCTGGTGGCAACCGATGGGCATGCGCGCGTCGGGGAGCCACGTGGTCGATTTCACCGGGCTCGAGGTCACGCCCGACATGATCCTCGGCGTTCCCGACGCCTATCTCGAAGCGCCGTGGTTCTTTGCCGGCGCGATCCGTTTCGTGGCGGTGCAGGTCGGGGGCATGCACGCCGTCTTCGATGCCGCGGTCGCCCATCTCCGGGCAAGCGGCCGGATCGGCGATCCCTACCAGGCGCAACGCGTGGCCCGGATGGGCGCGGCGGTGGAAGGCGGCTACGGCTGGCTCGACCGGACCGCCGCCGAATGGGCCGCGGTGGCCGCCGGCAGGGCCCCGCCCGAGCCCCTCGTCGCCACCGCCAACGCCGCGCGCGGCGCGGTCGAGGCGGCGGCGCTCGGCGTGCTCGAAGAGGCCGAGCGTGGGGTCGGCGCCGCCGGCCTGATCGCGCCCCATCCGCTGGAGCGCCTCATGCGCGACCTTCGCACCTATCTCCGCCAGCCCAATCCCGACGGCGCGCTGGCCGGCCTCGGTGCGGCGATCGCCGACGGCCGCTGGGAGCCCGGCCGGCGTTTCGATGCCGGGCCATGCCGATGACCGAGGTTCTCGCCCCCCACGCGCTCGACGCCCGGCGCGTCATCGTGGTGGCGCCCCATCCCGACGACGAGGCGCTCGGCTGCGGCGGCCTCGTCTGGCACCTCGCGCGCCTCCGCCGCCGCGTCCACGTCCTGTTCGTGACCGACGGCGGCGCCTCGCACCTCCACTCGCCGACCTGGCCGCGCGCGAGACTGGCCGCGACGCGGGAGGCGGAGGCGGAAGCCGCCCTTCGCGAACTCGGCCTCGACGCGGCCGCGCGCACGTTCCTGCGCCTGCCCGACGCGGACATGCCCCTGCCGGGATCGCCCGGCGACGCGGCGGCGCTTCGGGGCGTCACGGCTCTCATGCGGGAGGTCGCGCCCGACCTCGTGCTCCTGCCCTGGCGGCGCGACCCGCATCGCGACCACCGCGACGCCTGGAGCCTCGTGACCCGCGCGCTGAGCGAGGCCGGGATGGCGCCCGCAACGCTGGAATACGCGATCTGGCTCGACGAGATCGGCGCGGCGGACGACCATCCCCGCCCCGGCGAGATGGAGCGCGTCGGCTTCGCGATCGGGGATGCGCTGCCGGCCAAGCGACGGGCCGTGGCCGCGCATCGCAGCCAGTGCGGCGCACTCATCCACGACGATCCGACAGCCTTCAGCCTGACGGAGGCGACCATCGAGCGCCTGACCGGCCCCGTGGAATTCTACTGGCGCCCGCTGTGACCAAGGCGATCGACCTTGCCGGCTTCGAGGCGAAATTCCGCGCCCTCGGCGATCCGTGGGACTACCGGACCTCGCACTTCGAGGCGGTGAAGCGCGCCGTGCTCATCCGCGCCTGTGGGGCGGGCAAGCTCGGGCGCGGCCTCGAAATCGCCTGCGCGATCGGCGAGACCTCGCGGGCGCTCGCCTCGCGGTGCCTGACGCTGGTCGCCACCGACGGCGCGCCGACGGCGCTCGCGACCGCGCAAGCCCTGACACCCCCCAACCTGCGGATCGACTACCGCCAAGCCGTCCTGCCGGCGGGCGTGCCGCCGGGTCCGTTCGATCTCATCGTGGTGTCGGAGATCGCCTACTATCTCTCGTCCCGCGATCTCGACCGGCTGGCGGAACGCCTCGCCGGCACCCTGGCGCCGGGCGGCCGGATCGTGGTGCTACACCACGTCGTCGCCTTCGACGACACCGCGCAGCCGCCGGCGCTTGCGCAAGACCGGCTGTGCCGCCGGCTGGCGGCGCGCCTGACGGGCGTTCACGCTCGCCGCCACGGGCGATACGCGGTCGCGGTCTTCCGCCGACCGCGCGCCGGATCTCGGGGAACCGGCCTTCGCAGGCCCGCCGGCTGATCAGGGCGGGTTGGACAATCCGTCCAGCTTACAGACCGCCGGGCGCGTGCTTTGAGGACGCCGCGGACGCCCGGCAGCATCCGGCCCGCTTCTTCGGAGACCTCCCATGACCAAAGCCCCGAACCTTCCCTTCATCCTCCTCGTCGCCGGCATTCTCGTTTTCGGCGCGGCCGTTCCCGCGACGGTACTCCTGGGGCTCTGACGCGGGCCGGAGGGAACGCCTGCGATCCATGTTGCCCCGCCTGATGGCATCGGGCATGGATCGGCTCCAGACGCAGGCGGGAGTTCGGACATGCTGAGACGAGTGGCGGCGATCGGCCTCGTGTGCCAGGCGCTCTGGCTCCAGCCCGCAACGGCCGAGGAGGCCGGGGGTCCCTGCGCCCCCGACGCGTTCGAGGACACACGCTATCTCGTCTGCACGGTGGACCCGGCCGCATCCGACCTTCGCCTGTTCTGGCGCGGCGCGGACGAGGCACCGTTCCGCCGCTTCGAGCGTGTCGCGCAATCGCTGGAGGCCGAAGGGCACCGGCTCGTCTTTGCCGTCAATGCCGGCATGTACGACACGGACTTCTCGCCGATCGGCCTCTATGTCGAGAACGGACGCGAACTCCGACCGCTCGACCGGACGGTGATGACCGGCTCGCCCGGCAGCATCCCGAACTTCTACAAGCAGCCGAACGGCGTCTTCTTCCTCGGTGAGGCGGATGCGGGCATCCTTTCGAGCGACGCCTTCGAGACGCAGCGCCCCGCGGTTCGCTTCGCCACCCAGTCCGGCCCGATGCTGGTGATCGGCGGGGCGCTGCACCCGGCCCTCATTCCGGGCTCCAGCGATCGCACGCGGCGCAGCGGCGTCGGCGTGTGCGAGAACGGTACGGTCCGCGTCGCGATCAGCGAGGGCCGCGTCAACTTCCACGACTTCGCGCGGCTGTTCCGCGACCATCTCGGCTGCCCCGACGCCCTGTTCCTCGACGGCGGCAACGGCACGGGGCTTTACGATCCCGCGCAGGGGCGCGACGACACGTCGTGGCACGGGGGCTACGGGCCGATGCTCGGGCTGGTGCGCTGACCAGGGAGCACTCCGTCCTTCGTGCGGCCTTGCGGCGCGGACGGCTTGAAGGGGGCGCCGCTGCGGTCATCTAGCGGTGACCGCCGCCGTCCGAGGATCCCGCCGCCCCGATGACCATGATCCGCTTCGTTCTCGGCGACCAGCTGTCGCGCAACCTGTCGAGCCTGTCGGACTTGGCAGAAGGCGACATCGTGCTGATGGCGGAGGTCGACGACGAGGCGACCTATGTGCGCCATCACCAGCGCAAGATCGCCTTCCTGTTCGCCGCCATGCGCCACTTCGCGGCCGAACTGGAAGCGGACGGCGTCCACGTCGACTACCTCCGCCTCGACGGCAAGCGGAAGGCCGCGAGCTTCGGCGAGGCGCTGGGCGATGCCATCGCCCGCCACAAGGCGAGCCGCGTCGTCGTCACCGAGCCCGGCGAATGGCGCGTCCTCGAGATGATGAAGGGATGGGAGGCCGCGTTCGGCGTCCCCGTCGAAATCCGCCCCGACGACCGCTTCCTGTGCTCGCACGAGGCGTTCGAAGCCTTCGCTGGGGACCGGTCGTCGCTCCTGATGGAGGCGTTCTATCGCGGCATGCGCGAGCGCACCGGCTACCTGATGGGCGCGAACGGCAAGCCGGAGGGCGGCCGCTGGAACTTCGACGCCGAGAACCGCAAGCCGCTGCCCAAACGCATCATCGTTCCCCGGCGGCCGCATTTCGAGCCGGACGAGACGACTCAAGGGGTGCTGGCGCTGGTCGCGCGCCGCTTCGGCAACCATTTCGGCTCACTCGCCGACTTCGACTACCCGGTGACGCGAAGCGAGGCGAAGCGCTACCTCGCGTGGTTCGCCGACAAGGCGCTGCCGGACTTCGGCGCCTACGAGGACGCGATGCGCCAGGGCGAGCCGCTTCTCTTCCATTCCCACCTGTCGGCGCTGATCAACTGCGGCCTTCTCGATCCGCGGGAATGCTGCGAGGCAGCGGAGGCCGCGTATCGCGCGGGCACGGTGCCGCTGAATGCAGCGGAGGGCTTCATCCGCCAGATCATCGGCTGGCGCGAGTTCGTGCGCGGCGTCTACTGGCGCGAGATGCCGGGCTACGGGGCGCGCAATGCGCTCGAGGCCGCGCGCCCGCTGCCGGACTTCTTCTGGACCGCCGACACGGACATGAACTGCCTGAAGCAGTCGATCGGCGAGACCGCGGCCAACGCCTATGCCCACCACATCCAGCGCCTGATGGTGATCGGCAACTTCTGCCTCCTCGCCGGGCTCGACCCGGTGGAGGTGCAGGAGTGGTATCTCGTCGTCTATCACGACGCCTACGAATGGGTGGAGATGCCGAACGTCGTCGGCATGATCCTCTATGCCGACGACGGCGTGTTCGCGACGAAGCCCTATGCGGCGTCGGGCAACTACATCAACAAGATGTCGAACTACTGCGGCCATTGCCGCTACGACGTGAAGCAGCGCATCGGCGAGGACGCCTGCCCGTTCAACTACCTCTACTGGGACTTCATCGCCCGCCACCGCGAGCGTTTCGAGGACAATCCGCGCATGAGCCGGACGGTCTACACGCTCGGGCATATGGACGAGGCGAAGGTCGAGGCGATGCGCGGTGACGCCGCCCGCTTCCTCGACGCGCTCCAGCCCTATCGCGGGGACTGATCGCGGCGCCCGTCACGGGCTGGAGGGCCAGGCCGTCTCGATGCTCGCAAGAAACGCGGCGAGCACCTCGCTGCCACGCCGCGCGCGGGGCGTGTAGAGCTCGAACAGGCAGACATAGCCGACATCGCCCGGCCGGATGCGGCGCATACGGCCGGCGGCAAGATCGGCCTCGGCGGCATGATGCGGCAGGAAGCCGATGAAGCGGCCGGTGCGGATCAGGATGAGTTCGGGCTCGATCTGCTGCACCGTCGCCTCGATGCGCCAGCGGATGCGGCGCATGCCGTCCTCCTCGCGCCAGTAGCCGCGATGGACATAGGGCGCGGCGGCCAGCACCTCGTCGGTCAGCTCGGCATCGGGTCGCTCGAAGAACGGGTGGTCGGCACCGCAGTAGAGGCCGTGGCTTTCCTCGTAGAGCGGGCGGTAGTCGAGCCCCTCGACGCGCGAGCGATGGCTGCCGATGCCGCAATGGTAGAGCCCTTCGGCGACCTTTGGCTGGATGTCCTGCGGCCGCTCCTGCACCAGCACCAGCCGCACGTCGGGCGCCGTGCGGCCGAAGGCGGCGATCACCTCGGTGATGCGGTTGGCGGGATCGCTCGCCACCGAATCGAGGATGGCGACGCGCAGCTCGCCCCGAAGCTCCCCCTTCAGGGCCGCGACGTCGGCGGCGAAATCGCCGAGCGCCTGCGCGAGGCGGCGCGAGGCCTCGTGCACGGCCTGGCCGCGCTCCGTCAGCCGGAAACCGCCACGACCGCGCTGGCAGAGCGAGAAGCCGATGCGCTCCTCGAGCGCCGTCATGTGGTTGCTGATCGTCGACTGGCCGATGTTGAGCTCGGCCTCCGCGCCGGCGTAGCCGCCGCCGCGCACCACGGCGTCGAACACCTGGAGAAGGCGCAGGTCACTTCCCGAGACACGCATCGAAGCCGCCTTCTCATGGACAAATATCAAGGTGAACCTTGATAGAAGCCTATGGTGCGGGCGTCGATCCCGATCCTATGGTCAACATCACGCCACCGCCTCGATGTGATCATTCCGCATGCATACGGTCTCCCGCTTCCCTTCGACGAAATGCCCGGCATGACGGCGGCGACGACGCGTCTCGCCCGTGTCGCAGTGCCGCCGATCGCGCAGGCGGGTCGCTGGGCCGCGCGCTACGACGGCGCCCACGGGCCGCTCGTCGACTGCAGCCAGGCGGTTCCGAACCGGCCGCCGCCGCCCGAACTCGCCGCGCGCCTCGCCGAGGCCGCGGGGGCGCCCGCGCAGGCCCGCTACGGCGACATTCTCGGCGATCCGGCGCTTCGCCAGGCCTACGCGGCGCATGTGTCGACGCGCTACGGCACCCCGATCGACGCCGCCGAGGTTGCGATCACCAGCGGCTGCAACCAGGCCTTCTTCGCCACCATGGTCGCGCTGGCGGGCGCGGGCGACGCGGTGATCCTGCCGACGCCCTGGTACTTCAACCACCAGATGACGCTGGAGATGCTCGGCATCGAGCCGCGTCCGCTACCGCTCGACGCCGCCGCAGGCTTCCTGCCCGATCCGGACGCCCTCGAGGCGATGATCGACGCGCGCACGCGCGCGATCGTCCTCGTCTCGCCCAACAATCCGACCGGCGCCGTCTATCCGGACGCGCTCCTTGCCCGCATCCTCGCAATCGCGGCCCGCGCCGGCGTGACGCTCGTCCTCGACGAGACCTATCGCGACTTCCTGGAAGACGACGCGCGCCCTCACACGCTGTTCGCGGCGCCGGAGGCGAAAGACCATCTCGTCGCGCTCTATTCCTTCTCCAAAAGCTATGCGATTCCCGGCCACCGCGTCGGCGCGCTGATCGCGGCCGCCGCCCTGATGGCCGACATCGAGAAGGTGATCGACTGCATCCAGATCTGCGCCCCGCGCCCGGCGCAGGCGGCACTTCCCTGGGCGATCGAGGCGCTCGGCGCCTATCGCCGCGCCAGCGCCGCGGCGATCGCCGAGAGGGCCGGCGCCTTCCGCGAGGCGTTCGCAGGTCTTGCCGGCTGGCGCATCCGGCAGATCGGCGCCTACTTCGCCTTCGTCGAACACCCGTTCGCGGGTACGCTCTCGGCCGTCGTCGCCGAGCGCCTTGCGCGCGAGTTCGGCATCGTCACCCTGCCCGGCTCGTTCTTCGGGCCCGGCCAGGAACGGTTCCTGCGCATCGCCTTCGCCAATGTCGAGGCGCCGTCGATCGCCGAGATCGCCCGCCGCCTCGCCCTCGTTCCCGACGCACTGGACGCCCCCGCATGACCCTCGATCTCGAAGCCCTGCGCGCCCGCTTCGGCGGCGACAACGAACGCCGCATCTACGATGAGGGCTTTGCCCGCGTCGCCTCGAAGCTCTTCGATCCGAAGGGCACGCGCGTCGCCCCGTTCGCCGGCGTGCCGACGCTGCTCGACGCGCCGCACCGGCCGACCGACTGGTCGGCGCCGGACTTTTCCGGCCTCGACGTCGCGCTGCTCGGCGTACCGATGGACCTCGGCGTCACCAACCGCAACGGCTGCCGCTTCGGGCCGCGGGCGCTGCGCACGATCGAGCGCGTCGGGCCCTACAACCACGTCCTGAAGACGATGCCGACGCTGGACCTCGCCGTCGCCGACATCGGCGACGTGCCGTTCCGCTCGCGCTTCGACCTCGCCACCTCGCACGAGGACATCGAGGCGACGCTGGCCAAGATCGCGGGCGCCGGCGTCATCCCGCTCTCGGTCGGCGGCGACCATTCGATCTCGCTGCCGATCCTTCGCGCGCTCGGGCGGGAGCGGCCCGTCGCGATGATCCACATCGACGCCCACTGCGACACGAGCGGCCCCTTCGACGGCTGCAAGTTCCACCACGGCGGGCCGTTCCGCCAGGCGGTCCTCGACGGCGTGCTCGATCCCACGCGCACCATCCAGATCGGCATCCGCGGCTCGTCCGACTACCTCTGGGAGTTCTCGGCCGAATCCGGCATGACCGTGATCCACGCCGAGGAGATCACCGAGCTCGGCATTCCCCGGATCGTCGAGATGGCGAAGCGGACGGTCGGCGACGCGCCGGTCTATCTTTCCTTCGACATCGACAGCCTCGACCCGGCCTTCGCGCCTGGCACCGGCACGCCCGAGATCGGCGGCCTGTCGACCCGCGAGGCCCAGAGCCTCCTGCGCGGGCTCGCCGGCATCCGTCTCGTCGGCGGCGACCTCGTCGAGGTCGCCCCGCAATACGACGCCACCACCAACACCGCCCATGCCGGCGCCCAGATGCTGTTCGAGATCCTGAGCCTCGTGCCCTTCTCGCCCGGCCGCGCCGGCGTCCCATCCTGACGATCCACCGAACGGAGACACGCGACATGACGACTTCCATCGCCCATCCGACCCGCCGCACGGTGCTTCTGGGCGCGGCGGCCGGCGCCGCGACGCTGGCCATGCCCGGTATCCTGCGAGCGCAGGACCGCTCGCTGAAGGTCGGCGTCTACGGCGGCTACTTCAAGGATTCCTTCGACGAGAACATCTTCCCCGCCTTCACGAAGGCGACGGGCATCGCGGTGGAAGGCATCGCTGAGCCGACCGGCGAGGCCTGGCTCGTGCAGCTCGAGCAGGCGGCGCGCGCGAACGTCGCGCCGGCCGACGTGTCGATGATCAGCCAGGTCGCCATGCGCAAGGGCCTCTCGACCGAGCTCTGGGCGCCGCTCGACCTCGCGCGCATAAAGAACGCCAAGGACATCCTGCCGCCCTTCATCGTGAAGTACCCGGACGAGCGGGTGGCCGGCGTCGGCGCCGTCGCCTGGTACATCAACCTCGTCACCAACACCGAGGCCTACCCGACCGCGCCCGACAGTTGGGCTGCCTTCTGGGATCCGGCGAACGAGGGCAAGCTCGGCCTCCTCGCTCTCGTCTCGAACTCGTTCCTCCTCGAGGTGACGGCCAAGACCTTCTTCGGCGGTACGCAGGTGCTCGACACCGAGGAGGGCATCCTCAAGGTCATGGACAAGCTGGCCGAGGTGAAGCCGAACGTTCAGCTCTGGTACCGCGACGAGGCGCAGTTCGAGGCGGCGCTGAAGTCGGGCGAGATCCCGATGGGCCAGTACTACCACGACGTGACGGGCCTTGCGGCCTCCAAGGGCGCGCCGGTCCGCTCGACCTTCCCGAAGGAAGGCGGCATCTCGGATTCGGGCTGCTGGGCCGTCAGCAAGGCCTCGACGAAGCTCGACATCGCGCACGAGTTCATCGACTACATGACGCAGCCCGCGACGCAGGCGCTGCTCGCCCGCAAGGTCGGCACCGCGCCGGTGATCCAGCGCTCGCTCCTCGACCTGACGGATGCCGAGTTCGCGGCCGTCTCCTCGACCTCCGAGCCGATCGTGCCGCGCTACGACCTCTACGTGTCGAAGGCCGACTGGCTGAACCAGAAGTGGACGGAGCTGATCGTCGGCTGAGAGCGCCCCGCGCCCGCCTCACCCCCGTCTCAGGAGTTTTCCAGCCCATGACCGCACTCGTGCTCTCCGGCGTGACGAAGCGCTACGGCGCGGCGACCGCCGTGGACGCCGTCGACCTCGCGATCCCGGAGGGCACCTTCGTGTGCCTTCTGGGGCCGTCGGGCTGCGGCAAGACCACGCTGATGCGCATGATCGCCGGGCTGGAGACGCCGACCGCCGGCGATATCCGCTTCGGGTCGGAGACGATCACCCATGTCCCCGTCCACAAGCGGGGCTTCGGCATGGTGTTCCAGTCGCTGGCGCTGTTCCCGCACCTGACGGTCGGCGACAACATCGCCTATCCCTTGCGCCTTCGGGGGACGAGCCGCGGCGCGGCGGAGGCGCGGGTGCGCGAGCTTCTCGACCTCGTGCGCCTGCCCGGCGTCGAGGGGCGCGCGATCACGCAGCTTTCGGGCGGCCAGCGCCAGCGCGTGGCGATCGCCCGCGCGCTCGCCGTCGCGCCGCGCCTCTTCCTTCTCGACGAGCCGCTGTCGGCGCTCGACGCCAAGCTGCGCGAGGCGATGCAGGTGGAACTGCGCCTCCTGCAGGAGCGGCTCGGCATCACCACGATCGTCGTCACCCACGACCAGCGCGAGGCGATGACCATGGCGGACCAGGTCGTCGTCATGCAGAACGGCCGGGTGCTCCAGATGGACCGGCCGATCGAGGTCTATCGCCGGCCCGCAACGCCCTTCGTTGCCGACTTCCTCGGCCAGACCAACCTCCTGGAAGCCCGCCGCGAGGCCGGCGGCGCGCGCCTTGCGTCGGGCGCCCTCCTGCCCGGTCTCGCCCTGCCAGGCGAGGCCGCGCTCCTGTCGGTGCGGCCTGAGGACGTCGTCCTGCTGCCCGAGGGCGACGGGCCGATCGCGGCCAGGGTCGAGTTCGTGCGCGACATGGGCTCGGCGGTCGAGATCTACCTGCGCTCCGGCGACGCCCGCATCATCGCGCACCGCGAGGCCGGCGCCGACGTGCCGCCCGCCGGCACGCCCGTGTCGCTGGCGCTGAAGCCCGGCGCTGCCACCGTCTTTCCCGCCGGGGCCGCATGAGCGCGGCCACGTCCCGCCCCACCGGCGGTCAGGGCGCCCTCGTCTTTCCCGGCCTGATGCTCGGCGCCTTCTTCGTCGTGCCGTTCGGGCTGATGATCGCCGTCTCGTTCTTCCAGCGCGTCCAGGGCGGCTTCTACGAGCCGGTCCTGACCTCCGACAACTACGCGCGCTTCCTGTCGCTGTTCTTCGGCGAGATCCTCCTCTTCTCGCTGGGCCTGTCGGCGCTGGTGGCGCTGATCTGCCTCGTAGTCGGCGCACCCTTCACCTATCTCCTGTCGCGCCTGCCCCGGCGCGCGCAGGTGCCCTGGCTGGTCGCCCTGCTCGCCGTCCTGTCCCTGTCCGAGGTGATCATCGGCTTTTCCTGGTCGACGCTCCTGTCGCGCACGGCCGGCCTCTCCAACCTCCTCGTCGCGATCGGCCTGATGAAGACGCCCGCCGCCTTCACGCCGAGCTTTGCCGCCGTCCTTCTCGGCATGTCCTACCAGGCGCTGCCCTACTGCGTGCTGGTGCTCTACCCGTCCTTCTCGCGCCTCGACCCCTCGCTCGGAGAAGCCGCCGAAACGCTCGGCGCCTCGCCGGTGCGCGCCTTCCTCACCGTGATCCTGCCGGCGCTGCGCGGGGCGCTGGCCGCGACCTTCGTCGTCGTCTTCGTGTTCGCGCTCGGCTCCTACCTCCTGCCGCAGCTTCTCGGCCGGCCGCAGCACTGGACGCTGTCCGTCCTCATCACCGACCAGGCGATCTACCAGTCCAACATGCCGTTCGCCGCGGCGATGGCCGTGTTCCTGGTGCTGGCCAGCATCCTCCTCGTGTCGCTGACGGCGCTGTTCGGCGCGCGCCGCGTCGGGAGCGCGACATGAGCCGCCTGTTCCTCGCGCTGGTCGCCCTCTTCCTTGCCGCGCCCGTCGCGATCATCGCGGGCGTGTCGGTCAACGCGCAGCAGAGTCTCGTCTTCCCGCCGAAGGGCCTGTCGCTGCGCTGGTATCAGGCGATCTTCACCGACCCGGACTGGCGCGGCGCGCTGTTCACGTCCGTTTCCATCGCGGTGCTGGCGGCGGCGCTCGCCGTCCTCATCGCCTTGCCGATCGCCTACGCCCTGTGGCGGCGGGCGACGCTTCCCGGCCGCATCGTGCAGCTTCTGGGCGTCTCGCCCTTCGTGCTGCCGCCGGTGATCACCGCGCTCGGCGCGCTCGCCTTCTGGTCGACCGTCGGCTTCTACGGCTCGTCCTTCACCGTCGTCGTCAGCCACGCGATCTTCTTCACCAGCCTGCCGCTCGTGACGCTGACGCTCGGCTTCTCCTCGATCGACCGCGAGATCGTGGAAGCCGCCCGCACGATGGGCGCCAGCGAGGCGGCCGTGCGGCGCACGATCGTCCTGCCGATGATCCGGCCCTACCTCGTGTCGGGCTTCGCCTTCGCCTTCGTGCTCTCGCTCAACGAATACATCATCGCCTACATGACGGTCGGCTTCACGATGGAGACCGTGCCGATCAAGATCTTCAACGCCCTTCGCTACGGCTACACGCCGGTGATGGCGTCGATTTCGGTGCTGTTCGTGGCGCTCGCCGCGCTCGTCTTCGGCCTCGTCGCGAGGTTCGGCGACCTGCCGAAGCTGCTCGGCGCCTGGGAGCGCCGCTGATGCGCCTCGCCCTCTTCCAGCTCGATGCGGCGGCGGCCCGCTCTGGGGCAGACGGCCTCCTCGGGATCGATCGGTGCCTTGCCCGGGCGCGCGAGGCCGGCGCCGATCTCGCCCACCTGCCCGAACTCGCCCTGCCCGGCTACGGCGCCGGCGCGCAGGCCCTGCGGGCGGAGGCCGAGCGGGCGGCGGAGACGATCGCGCGCCTTCAGGAACGGGTCGAGGAGACCCGCGTCGCGCTGGCGCTCGGGCTCCCCGTCGCGGACGGCCCCGTGGTGCGCAACGCCGCCGTGCTCCTTCGGCCCGGCGAGGCGCCGGTCGTCTATGCCAAGCGCTTCCTCTACGGGGACTACGAGCGCGGCGCCTTTTCGCCGGGCACCATCATCTCCCCGGTCGTCGCCTTCGGAGACTTCCGGGTCGGGCTTCTCGTCTGCTTCGACGTCGAGTTTCCCGAGACCGTGCGGGCGCTGGCACAGGCCGGCGCGGACCTCGTCCTCGTGCCGACGGCGCTGCCGGCGGGCGAGGGCGCGCGCTTCATCGCCCGCAGCCTCGTGCCGACGCGCGCCTTCGAGAACAGCGTGTTCCTGTCCTATGCCGACTGGTGCGGGCGCGACGCGCGTTTCGCCTATCAGGGCCTGTCGATGGTCGCCGGGCCGGACGGCGCGGCGCTGGCGCAGGGCGGCGAAGCGCAGCCGGCCATGCTCGTCGCCGACCTCGACCCCGCCGCCTTCGCGGGGCCGCGGGCCGCCAACAACTATCTCGGCGAACTCGCCGACTCCACGCCGTAGAAGCGCGCGGCGTTGCCGCCGAAGATCTTGTCCATGTCCTCCGGCCCGAAGCGGCGGCCGAGCAGGGCGCGCGCCGCGTGGGCGACCTCGCCGTATTCGGCGGCCAGCGTCGCAACCGGCCAGTCCGAGCCGAACAGGAGCCGGTCCGCGCCGAAGCACGCGGCGACGTGGTCGACGTAAGGGGCGAGATCGTCCAACGCCCAGTCGGCCTTCGCCTCCGTCACCATGCCGGACACCTTGCACGAGACGTTCGGGAAGGCGGCGATACGGGTGATGTCGTCACGCCAGGGATCGAGATCGCCGGCCGCGATCGGCGGCTTCGACAGATGGTCGACGACGGCCCGGAGGCCCGGCACCGCCGCCAGCGCCTCGGCCACATGGGGCAGATGCTTCGGGAAGGTCAGGACATCGAAGGCAAGGCCGCTGTCGGCGACGCGACGGAGATTGTCGAGGACGCGCGGGCGCAGGATGAAGGCGTCGTCGTCGAGCCCCTGGAGCATCGGCCGCAGCCCGACGAATTTCGGCTGCGCGCGGTAGTGTGCGAGACGCTCGGCAAAGCCGTCCGCATCCATGTCGAGCCAGCCGACGACGCCCGCCACGAAGGGCGTTGCGGCGGCGAGCTCAAGGAGAAAGTCGGTCTCGGCCTCCGTCTCGGCCGCCTGGACGAGGATCGTCCGGTCGATGCCGGCGCGGTGCAGGAGCGGCGCGAGGTCCTCCGGCATGAAGTCGCGCAGGAGCGGCTTCACATGCTCGCCCATCCAGCCGTAGTCGCCGCGCTCGACGCGCCAGAAATGCTGGTGACTGTCGATCGTCGCCGGCCGGTGGATGGATGTCATGGACGCAGCACTCCCTTGCGAAGCAGGACATTACCATACAGCCGCCGCTCGCCGCTGGCGATCACGGCATAGGCGCGGCGGGTGCGCTCGACGAACTCGGCCGGATCGATCTCGGCGATCGTGATCCTGCGCCCCTCCGCCCGGTCGGCGCTCGCCTGGAAGGCGTCGTACATCGGCCGCGTCTCGTCCGGCGCCTTCATCACCGCCATCGGATCCTCGACGAAGTCGTCGAGCGGAAACACGGACAGGATCGCATCGACCAGCGCGGTCGCGGTGGTACCCGGCAGATCGACCAGACGCTGCGCGACGTTGGCCGCGCCGAAATTGGCGTCGGCGATGACGATCTCGTTGCCGTGGCCCATGTCGTCGAGGATCGCGAGGAGCTGGCCGTTCAGAAGCGGGTCGATGGTCTTAAGCATGGGTGTCTTTCGAAATGCGACGGGTGAGGGTTCGGCGACCGCGCGGTCGCCGATCGGGGGACGGCTTTGCCGCGTCAGAGATGCGCGCGCGTCTTGCGGCGGGTCCAGACGACGAGAGCGACGCCGGCGATCAGGAGCGCGGCGCGCACGATCTGGCGCTGCGAGTCGGTCCAGCCGAGGAGCGCCGCGCCGGACAGAAGGACGGCGAGCAGCACGACGCCGACCAGGGTGCCGATCACGTTCGGCTTGCCCATCTTCAGCGCCATGCCACCGAGCAGCACGGCCGTCAGCCCGTCGATGAAATAGGACGTGCCGATATAGGGCTGGCCGGACGAGAGATCGGCGGCGAGAAGAGCGCCCGCCACGGCCGACAGCGTGCCCGACAGGACGTAGAGCATCATCAGGATGCGGTTGGCGCGCACGCCCGCTTCCACCACGGCCCGGCGGTTCTGCTCCATCGCGTAGATGTAATGGCCGAAGGTCGTGCGGTCCTGCAGCACCCAGGCCACCGCGTAGAGCGCGGCGACGACGATCGCGATCACCGGCACGATGCCGAGATCGGCGTCGACGATCGGCCCGACGAAGCCGGTCGTTGCCATCGGGATCGAGGTGCCCTTGCCGATCGCCGCCGCGACGGAGCCGGCGAGGCCCCCGGTCGCGATGGTGATGACGAGGGCGGGCAGGCCCATGCCGGCGACGAGAAGCCCGTTGAGAAGGCCGACCGCGACGCCCGCACTGAGCGCCACCAGAACCGCCACCGGCCAGCCGAAACCGGACGAGACGAGCCCGGCGATGATCATGGTGGACAGAGCGGCGACCGACATGAAGCTCACGTCGATCTCGCCGGCTGCGATGATCCAGGTGAGCCCGAGGAACATCACGGCCGAGATCGAGGCCGAGCGCAGGATGTCGGTGACGTTGCCGGCGCTCGCAAAGCTCGGCCGGAGCCAGGAGAAGACGACGACGAGGATCGCGAGGAGAAAGAACAGGCCGAAGCGCACCACGAAGCGTCTGACGTCGAAGCCGGCGGCCGGCACGGGGCGGGAGGCGGTGGGCATGACGGCGCTCATGAACGGGCCTCGCGGAAGGCGGGTTTGCCGGCGTCCCGGAAGCGGCGGAAGCCTTCCGCGATCTTCGGGTCGAAGAGCGCGATGGCGCTGATGAGGACGATCGAGACGATGGCGTCGGAGTAGTAGTAGGGGACCGCGAGCAGCGTGAAGCCGTTCAGCATCGCCGACATCAGGAGCGTGCCCGCGACGGTGGCGGGAACCGATGCCGCTCCGAAGAGGGCGGCGCCGAGATAGACCGCGGCATAGGCCGGCATCAGGAGCTGCGCGCCCGCCGTGACGTTGGCCGCGCCCGAGGAGGCGACGAGGAGCGTGATCGCGAGGCACGAGAGCATGCCCGACAGCGCGAAGGCCGCCAGCACGTAGAGCCTGACGCGGATGCCGGAGAAGATCGCGGAGGTTCGGTTTTCGCCGGTCGCGTAGAAGGCCCGCCCGAAGCGCGAGCCGTGCAGCACGACGGCCGACAGGAGGGCCGCGAGGGCGAGAATCGCGACCGGCGCGTCGAGGCCGAGATACTTCGCGTCGTTGAGATCGAGGATCCCCGACGAGAAGAAGTTCTTCGAGAGCGACGTGCCGTTGGAATAGAAGTAGGAGAGGCCGACGGCCGCCCCGCCGGTCGCGATCGTCGCGACGATGTCGGGCAGGCGGAGATACGCGACGGCGAAGCCATTGACGAGACCGCACAGGAGCCCGACGGCGAGCGCGCCGGCGACGCCCATGCCCAGACCGTAGCGACCCGCGATCAGCCAGCCGAGCGTCATCGCCCCGAGCGAGGCAACGCCTGGAAACGACAGGTCGAACTGGCGCACGACGATCACGAAGGTAAGGCCGAGCGCGGCGAGACCCTGCACCGCCATGTGCCGGAAGAGGCCGTGAAGGTTGCCGGCCGAGAGATAGGCCGGGCTGAGGCTCGCGAAGACCGCGGCGACGACGCCGAGCAAGACTGCGAAGGCGAGGATGCGCGGGACGAGCGGGTTGGTGCGTCGTTTCATGCTGCGCGCGCTCCCATGATGCCGGCGGCGAGAAGTTGGTCGCGGGTTGGCTCGGCCCCGCCCGGATGCACGGGGCGGCCCTTGTAGAGGGCGAGCACCCGGTCGGCGAGACCGTGGACCTCGTCGCAGTCCGACGAGACGACGATCACGGCGGCGCGCTGCGAGAGTTCGCGCATCAGGGCATAGAGCTTGGCGCGCGCGCCGATGTCGACGCCGACCGTCGGCTCGGCGAAGATGTAGATGTCGGCGTCGCGGAAGAGGCCCTTGGCGATGACGATCTTCTGCTGGTTGCCGCCCGAGAAGGCGCTGACCGGACGATCCAGCTCGAAGGGCTGAAGGCCGACGTCGCGCGCCAGCCGCTCGCTCGCCTGCCGGTTGGCGCGCATGCGCAGGAGGCCGCCAACCCAGGAGGCACGGCCGAGATGGGCGACGGTGGTGTTGAAGACGACGTCCTTGGTCATCGTCAGCCCTTCCGTCCGCCGGTCACCCGGGACGAGGAAGATGCCGGCGGCCAGACCATCATGGGCCCCGCGGAAGTTGCGCGTCTCGCCCTTCACGACGAGCTCGCCCACATCGTGGCGCATCGCGCCGTAGAGCACCTTGGACAGTTCGTCGACGCCGGAACCGACAAGGCCGAAGATGCCGAGGATCTCGCCGCGCCGCGCGACGAGGTCGACGCCGGAGAAGTGCGCGCCGCAGCCAAGGCCCTTCGCCTCGAGGAGGACGTCGCCGTCGGAGCGGCCGTCGCGGGCGGGGTAGAGGTCGCCCGCGGCCTCGTCGAGCATCAGCTCGGGGATCGACACGCCCGTCAGGCGCGCCTCACCAAGCGTCATCGTCGCCACGTTGCGCCCGCCGCGAAACACGGTGAACCGGTCGGCGATCTCGTAGACCTCCTCCAGCCGGTGGGTGATGTAGATGATCGAGATGCCGCCCGCCTGAAGCGCCCGCATCATTTGGAAGAGCGAGGCCTTCTCGCGCTCGGTCAGCGTCGAGGTCGGCTCGTCGAGGATCAGGATCTTGATATGGTCGTGCCGCAGCGCGTGGAGGATCGCGACGATCTCGCGGTCCACCGCCGGCATCTCGCCGACCCGCGCGTCGAGATCGATCTCGATCGGGAAGCGGACGAGGAGCTTCTGCGCCTTTTCGCGCATCGCGGCGCGGTTCATGCGGCGGAAGAGGCCGGGCGAGGCGCCCTCGCCTCCAAGGAAGATGTTCTCGACGCCGGTGCAGTCGGGCACGAGTTCGGGATGCTGCTGGACGGTGGCGACGCCCGCCTCGATCGCCGCGCGCGGGGTGCCCAGCTCGACCGCCTCGCCGTCGATCGTGATCGTGCCTTCGTCCTTCACGTAGACGCCGGAGAGGATCTTGATCAGCGTCGACTTGCCCGCGCCGTTGATGCCGAGCAGCGCGTGGATCTCGCCCCGGTCGAGGTCGAAATCGACGCCGCCGAGCGCCTGCACCGGCCCGAACCGCTTGGCGATACCGCTCATGGTCAGGATTTTCGACATGGGCTCCCCTCCTCTTGCGCGGGAAGGACGGGCTTGATGCCCGTCCTCCCTTCGTCTGTCGGCGTCGATCAGAGGACGCGGTTCCAGCCGAGCTTGGCGGCCTCGCCGGGCTGGTCGTAGGTGTCGGGAATGTCGATATCGGCGAGGCTTTCCTGCGTCACCGCGTAGGACGGGGTGATGACGAAGCGCGGCGCCTTGCGCCCGGCGATCACCTCATGCGCGAAGAACGCGTTCATGTAGGCCATCTCGTAGAAGCTCTGCGCCATGGTGAGGGCGAAGGGCGAGCCGGCCTGGATGTACTCGAAGGACTGCGCACCGCCGTCGATGCCGGTGATGAAGACGTCGCGGCCCGACGCCTTGATGGCGAGCGTGCCCTCGGAGGCCGCACCGTCCCAGGCGCACCAGATGGCGTCGAGCTCGGGATTGGCGGTGAGGATGTTGTCGACCACCTGGCGCGGCGTCGTCGTGCCGCCGAGCGCGAAGGCGATCTCGGACACGACCTGGATATCGGGATAGCGCGTGAAGATCGATTTCGCGCCGAGCGTGCGCTGGTCCCAGGACTCGTTGGAGGGCAGGCAGACCATCGCGACCTTGCCCTTCCCCTTCAGGCGGTCGGCGATGTACTGCGCGCCGTAGGAGCCGAGGCCGAAATTGTTGGACATGGCGGTGGAGGTCACCGTCGTGTTGGGCACGTAGCTGTCGCCGCAGAAGATCGGGATGCCGGAGGCGACCGCGGCCTGCACGGCCGGGGCGATCGCGGCGGCGTCGGCGGGCGTGATGAAGATCGCGGCGGGCTTCGACGCCACGAAGGCGGCGATCTGGTCGGCCTGCTTCTTCACGTCGTAGTTGGCGTCGGCGATGGTCAGCGTGCCGCCGAGGCGCTTCACGGCGTCCTCGTAGCCGGCCACGATGTGGCGGCCCGATTCCCAGACCGTCCAGCCGAGCGAGGCGCAGAACTGCGCGTCCTGCGCGAAGGCGAAGTTCGGCCGGGCGAGCGCTGTTGCCACCGTCAACGCGGCGGCCCCGCTCAGGAACCCGCGGCGCGTCAGGCGCAGACGGGCCGCTTCCGGGCTGTTATCGTCGAAGTCGGTCATGTCGGTCCTCCCAGTGATGAATGGACGAGGCGGCCCCCCGCCGCCCCGATGCGCATGGCGCCGGCCGCCCTCAGGCGGACTGGCGAAGCAGTTCGAGGTAGTCCTCGCGGGTCGGGATGCGCGGATTGGTGCCGTGGCAATGGTCCTTCAGCGCCTCGCTGGCGATGCGCTCCATCATCTCGTCGGTGACGCCCATGGCGCGCAGGCCGGACGGCATGCCGATGTCGCGCACGAGGCTTGCGATCACCGCATCCGGCTCGCCGCCGAGGATGCCCGCCAGCACCTGCCACTTCTCCCCGATCGTCTCGCGGTTGAAGCGGAGGACGGCGGGCATCAGGACGGCGTTCAGCGTCCCGTGGTGAAGGTTCAACTCGCGCACCGCACCGAGCGGGTGGGTCAGCGCGTGCACCGCGCCGAGGCCCTTCTGGAAGGCCATCGCGCCTTCCAGCGCGCACATCATCATCTCCCAGCGGGCGCGGGCGTCGGAGCCGTCGCGCACGGCCTGCCGGATCGCCGCCATGCCGCGCTTCAGCCCGTCGAGCGCGATGGCGTCGGCCGGCGGGTTGACGGACGGCGCCATGAAGGTCTCGAGGCAGTGCGAGATCGCGTCCATGCCGGTCGCCGCCGTCAGAAACGGCGGCAGGCCGTAGGTCAGTTCGGGGTCGCAGAGTGCGACCGAGGGCAGCATGTGCGGCGAGACGATGCCGAGCTTGCGCCCCTCGGCCGTGATGATGACGGCGGCGCGACCGACCTCGGAGCCGGTGCCCGACGTCGTCGGGACGGCGACCAGCGGGCAGATCCGGCCGTGGATCCGGGCGGCTCCCCCTTCGACCGCGGTGTACTGCGCGAGCGGCCCCTCGTGGCCGCTCAGAAGCCGCACGGCCTTGGCGAGGTCGATCGACGAGCCGCCGCCAAGGCCGACGATCCCGTCGCAGCCTTCGGCGCGGTAGAGGGCAAAGGCGGCCTCGGTCGCCGCTTCGGTTGGATTGGCGGGCGTGTCGGAGAAGACCACCGGACGCTCAGTGAAGAGGGTGAGCAGCCGCTCCACGAGACCGCTTGCGACCAGCCCCCGATCGGTGACGACCAGCGGACGCGAGACGTTCAGCCCCTCCAGGATGGAGGGCAGCCTGGCGATCGCGCCTTCGTCGAACTCGATGCGGGTGAGGTAGGTGATCAGGGCCATGACGGGCACTTCCGGACTTGTCGACATTCAGGATGCGCGGCACCGTTCGCGGCCGGGAAACCGGCCGCGCCGATCGGGCGCGATGGGTCTTGTCGGGGCATGCCGGGACGCTCGCCGACGAGGTGCCGGCGCTCGCCCGGAGGGCCCACGCGATCGGGTCTGCGATGATGGTTCGGGCGGGTCGGACCGGCCCTGCCGGTGCGTGTCGGCGGCCTCCTCCGCCGCTGTTCGATCTCGTATCGGATTGCGCCTTGCGCCGTCAACCGATATATGAGTTATTGAAGCCAGACCGGTTCCAGGTTGTCAACACCTCAACAGATCCGTCGGATTGATCCATGATTGCAGGGACTAGCGCCGCAAGAGACAGGCGCTCGCCGGCGGAAAAGCCGACGCTGAAGGCCGAACAGATATATGAGGTGCTGCGCCACGCCATCGTGCGTCTCCGGATGGAGCCGGGCTCGGTGATCTCGGAAAAGGAGCTGTGCCTCGCCTACGGCGTGTCGCGCACGCCGGTGCGCGAAGCGCTGAAGCGGCTCGCCGACGAGGACCTCGTCGACGTGTTTCCGCACTCGGGGACCTACGTCTCCAAGATTTCCTTCGAGGTCGCGGAAGAGGGCTTCGTGATCCGCCGCGCGCTCGAGATCGAGAGCATCCGCCGGGCCGTCGCCTATGCCACCGACGAGGACATCCGCCGGCTCGAGCGCCTGATCGGCGAGATGCGCGACATTCTGGAGCGCGGGGCGCTGCACGAATATATCGAGGTGGACGACGCCTTCCACGCGGCGATCGCCGGCATCAGCCGCTATCCGCGCATCTGGAAATTCATCAACCTCGTCAAGGCGCATCTCGACCGGATGCGACAGCTCTCGGCGCCCCTGCCGGGCCATCTCGCGGAGGTGACCGAGCAGCACGCCGCGATCGTGCGCGCGCTCGGCCGGCGCAATGCCGACCAGGCGGAGCTTGCGATGAAGATCCACCTGGAGTCCTCCTTCGCGGTGATGAGCGCGATGTACGAGGACGGCCGCTACTTCAGGCGCAAGGAGGTCTGATGCCGGTCGCTTCTGCCGGCGCTCGGCGCTGGAAAGAGGGCGGGACAGGCGCCCGGATTTTTGCCGCGATTCCGGCGGCTGCATCCGCCGAGCCGCCGACATCCGAGACCGTGGACGACAACGAATTCACGCCCCGACAGGTCGGCGCGGTGATGTGAGGACGGGACGTCGCGCCAGCGCGCTGGGAGGCGAGCGGCCGGACGTCCGGGAGGAATGAAGAGATGAGCGAACTCAAGAACAGCTACGACATCGTCATCATCGGCGCGGGCGTCGGCGGCGGCGCGCTGGCGAACGCCCTGGCCGCGCCCGGCCGCGAAATCCTGATGATCGAGCGCGGCCCCCGCCTGCCGCGCGAGAAGGACAACTGGAGCGTCGACGCCGTCTTCCACAAGAAGAAGTACGCCACCAAGGAAGAGTGGCGCGACCGCGACGGCAAGCTCTTCAACCCCTCGACCTACTACTATGTCGGCGGCAACTCGAAGTTCTTCGGGGCGGCCACCGTGCGCTTCCGCAAGGAGGATTTCGAGGATCTGCAGCACGAGGCGGGCGTCGCCCCGGCCTGGCCGGTCCGCTACGACGCGTTCGAGCCCTACTACGCCCGCGCCGAGAAGCTGATGGGCACGCACGGCGAGGCAGGCGTCGATCCGATCGAGCCGCCGCGCTCGGGACCGATGCCCTATCCTGCGATCGGCCACGAGCCGGAGATCGCCTGGTTCGAGCGGAAGCTACGCCAGAAGGGTCTGCGCCCCTTCCCGCTGCCGATCGCGATCGACTACCACGACGGGGGCGCCTGCGCGCGCTGCCGTACCTGCGACGGCTTCGCCTGCAAGATCGGCGCCAAGGGCGACGCCGAGGTGCGTCTCGTCAACCCGGCGCTCGCCAAGGGCGGTGTGACGCTGATCACCGAGGCCTTCGTCCACCGCCTCATGACCGACCCGTCGGGCGCGCGGGTGACAGCGGTCGAGCTCGACTACCAGGGCGAGCGCCGCACGGTCGCGGCCCAGATCTTCGTCTCGTCGGCCGGCGCCATCAACTCGTCCGCCCTCCTCCTGCGTTCGAAGAGCGACAAGCACCCGCGCGGCCTCGGCAACAACACGTCCGACCAGCTTGGCCGCAACTACATGGCCCACAACAACACGGCGATGATGGCGATCTCGCCGTTCAAGAAGAACCGCGTCACCTTCCAGAAGTCGATGGCGATCAACGACTTCTATCTCGCCAATTCCGAAAAGCCCTACCCGCTCGGCAACATCCAGGGCCTCGGCAAGCTGCAGGCCGGCATGCTGACGGCCAACGCCAAGTGGGCGCCGGAATGGGCGATGGGCCTGTTCGCCGAGCGCTCGGTCGACTGGTGGCTGATGTCGGAGGACCTTCCCGACCCGGAGAACCGCGTCAGCGTCGATCCCGACGGCCGCATCCGCCTGTCCTACACGTCGAACAACCTGAAATCCCACGGCGAGCTGGTGAAGGTCTGGTCGAAGGTGATGCGCTCGCTCGGCTATCCCCTCATCATCACGCAGAAGATGGACATCAAGGTCTCGATGCATCAGTGCGGCACCGCGCGCTTCGGCAACGATCCGAAGACCTCGGTCCTCGACACGAACTGCAAGGTCTGGGACGTCGACAATCTCTACGTCGTCGACGCCTCCTTCCTGCCGTCCTCGACGGGCTTCAACCCGTCGCTGACCATCGTGGCGCAGGCGCTGCGCACCGCCGAGCACATCGAGCGAGAACTCGGCGAGCCGATGGCCGTGCCCGTCCCACCGGTGCGGGTGGCCGAGACCGTGCCCGCCTGACGCCGCATCGAACGACAGAAGACTTTTCAAGGGAAGGGGACCACCATGGCGCCCAAGCGTGACTACGCACGCATGTTCGACCTGACCGGCCGCAAGGCCATCGTGACCGGGGGCTCGCGCGGCATCGGCCGGGCGCTCGCGGAGGCGCTCGCCGCGCACGGCGCGGACGTGTGCGTCGTCGTGCGCTCGACGCTGCCCCAGGCCGAGGAACTCGTGGCCGAGCTCAATGCCGGCGGCGGCGACAGCTTCGCGATCCAGGCCGACGTCGCCGACCCCGCCGACGTCGAGCGGCTGGCAGCGGGCGTCGAGGCGCGCTGGGGACGCGCCGACATCCTCGTCAACAACGCCGGCACCATCTATCCCGGCGACGCCGAGACCTACGCTCTCTCCGACTGGCGCGCCACGATGGCGACCAATCTCGACGGCGTGTTCCTCGTCAGCCAGGCGATCGGGCGCCTGATGATCCGCCAGAAGTCCGGCTCGATCATCAATATCGGCTCGATGTCCGGCCGCATCGTCAACTGGCCGTTCAAGCACTCCGCCTACAACGTGTCGAAGGCGGCGGTGCACATGCTGACCAAGTGCCTCGCCACCGAGTGGGCCGAGCACAACATCCGCGTCAACGCGCTCGCGCCCGGCTACATCCTCACCGAACTGACGGAGGAGGTGTTGCGCGAGAACCCGGACGTCGTCAACAACCACTGGGCGAAGAGCGCGGTGCAGAACCGCATCGGGACGGTGGACGAACTCGCCGGCTCGGTCGTCTATCTCGCGAGCGACGCCGCCTCCTTCACCACCGGCGAAATCCATACGGTCGACGGCGGCCTGACGCTGCGCTGACACCCCTTCGAGGACAGTCCCATCATGACACAACGCGGATACGGCGGACCGCTTCGCTACGTCCAGGGCCCGGGCATCGCCTCCGATCTCGGCCGCTACGTCGCCCCCTTGGGCGACCGGGCGCTAGTGGTGATCGACGGCTTCTTCTGGGAGACGCTGCGCCCAGACCTCCAGTCGGCGCTGTCGGCCGCCGGGGTCGCGGCCGAGTTCGTGCGCTTCGGCGGCGAATCGTCGGACGCCGAGATCGAGCGTTGCGTGGCCGCCGGCCGCGAGGCCGGCGCGAAGTCCGTCGTCGGCATCGGCGGCGGCAAGGCGCTCGACACGGCCAAGATCACCGCCTTCCACATCGGCGCGCGGATCGTGACCGTGCCGACCATCGCATCGACCGATTCGCCCACGAGCTCGCTCGGCGTGATCTATTCGCCGGACGGCGTCTACGACCGCGTGGTGCGCTGCGGGCGCAACCCGGACGTGGTGCTGGTCGACAGCGAACTGATCGTGAAGGCGCCGGCGCGCTTCCTCGCCGCCGGCATGGGCGACGCGCTCTCGACCTTCTACGAGGCCCGCTCCAACGTCGAGTCGCGCTCGAACAACTACATCGGCGACGGCTATGCCACGACGGTCGGCGGCTACCAGATCGCGCGCGCCTGCCACGATACGCTGATGCGCGACGGGCGCGCGGCCTATGTCGCGGCAAGGGACGGGCGCCTGACGACCGCGGTCGAGAACATCATCGAGGCCAACACGCTTCTGTCCGGCCTCGGCTTCGAGAACTGCGGCGTATCCGGCGCGCACGGCATTCACGACGCGCTGACCGTCCTCGAGCCGGTGCACCATTTCCTACACGGCGAGAAGGTCGCCTTCGGGGTCCTGTGCCTCCTCGTCCTCGAGAACCGGCCGCCGGCCGAGTTCGAGGAGGCACTCGCCTTCTGCCGCGACGTCGGCCTGCCGACGACGCTCGCCGACCTCGGCCTGAAGGACGCCGGCGCCGCCGACATCGCCCGCGTCGGCGAGGCCGCGATGGTCCCGACCAACGTCATCCATTCGGTCCCCGTCAAGCTGACGGCGCGCGCGATCTCGGATGCGATCTGGACCGCGAGTCACCTCGCAGAGCGCGGCAAGGCCGATCCCGCAGCGCCCGCCGCGCCGGGTCACTGACCCCTCGCCCCGCGACGCCGGCCGGCCGCGCCGGCGTCGCGGGGGCCGGCCGCATTAGGGTTAATCCTTCGTTGCATTTGCCGGCCGGCCGCGCTCGCGCGATATCACTCGCGACGCCACAGGAGGCCCCGATGCTGCCCCTCATGCCCGGACCCGATCCGACCGCCTTCGGGGCGATCGCCATCGCGCTGACCATCGGCGCCGGCGGCGCGGTGCTGGCCTTCGCCGGTCTCCTCGGCTGGACCGCCGTCGAACTCGTCTGCCTGATCGAGCACTACGGCGAAGCCTGAGGCGCGAAGCGCCACCCGTTGCGGCGCGCGAGGGCGCTCCATAGACTGCGGCTATGATCGACCGCTATCACCTGCGCTATTTCCTCGCCGTGGTCGACACGGGAAACTTCTCGCGCGCGGCCGCCGCGTGCCACGTCTCGCAGCCGACCCTTTCGGTCGGCATCGCCAAGCTCGAGCAGGGGCTCGGGCGCGTGCTCTTCCATCGCAGCAACCGGCGCGTCGAACTGACCCCGGCGGGGGCCGCCCTTCTCGCCCATGCGCGCGCGATCGAGGCGGGCTTTGCGGCGGCCGAGCGGGAGGCCGCGGGCAGCGCCGCCGCGCCGGTCCTCCGGCTCGGCATCCTCTCCACCGTGCCCCGCCGCTGGACCGAGGATTTCCTCATGCGGCATACGCAGGACGGGGCATCCGAGCGGCTGGAGATCGTGGAGGGCGGCGAGCGCGACCTGCGCACGCGCCTGACGCGCGGGCGGATCGACATGGCGCTGACGATCCTGCGCGAGGAGGCCGAGCGGACGAGCGGACGCCCGGTCGTGTCGGAAGGCTATTCCCTGGCTCTCGCCGCGACGCATCCCCTGTCCGGCCGCCCCGCCCTACGCGCCGAGGACCTCCTCCACGAGCCGATGCTGGTGCGCCGACACTGCGAGCTTCTGCCCGAGACCAGCCGCTTCTTCACAGCGCGGGGCGTGCGCCCCTTCTTTGCCGCCCGCACCACCAGCGACGACAAGGCGCTCGCCTATATTCGGGCCGGCCTCGGGCTGACGGTGATGCCGGACGGCTTCACAGAGGCGGGCGTCGCCAGGGTGCCGATGGAGGACTTCGCCTTCCGGCGCGACCTCGGCCTTGTCGTCGCCCCCCATGCCGACGCCCGGTCGCTGACCTCGGGACGCACCGCCGATCGGCTGGCGGAAGCCTGCGCAGGGGCCGCGTCTGCACCGTCCATCTCATCATAGATCTCGCCTATGATGAAGCCCGGCATCTTTCAATTTTGCCGGACGGGCGAAGCCACGTAGTCTTGCGCTTCGACAAGCTTGGGAGGGCGCGTTGGCGGACCTGGATTACGGCCTCGGCGAGATGGCGGACACGATCCGCGACACGACGCGGCGCTTTGCGACGGACAGGATCGAGCCGATCGCCGCGGAGGTGGATCGGGAGGACCGCTTCGCCCGCGAGCTGTGGCCGCAGATGGGCGCGCTCGGGCTCCACGGTATCACGGTGGAGGAAGAGCACGGCGGCCTCGGACAAGGCTATCTCGAGCATCTCGTCGCCTGCGAGGAGGTGAGCCGCGCCTCGGCCGCGATCGGCCTCTCCTACGGCGCCCATTCGAACCTGTGCATCAACCAGATCCGCCGCTGGGCGAGCCCGGAGCAGAAGGCGAAGTACCTGCCGAAACTCGTGTCGGGCGAGCATGTCGGAAGCCTTGCCATGTCGGAGGCGGGCGCCGGCTCCGACGTCGTGTCGATGAAGCTGAAGGCCGACAAGGTGGACGGCGGCTGGCGCCTCAATGGGACCAAGTTCTGGATCACCAACGCGAGCCACGCCGACACGCTCGTGGTCTACGCCAAGACGGATTTGGAGGCCGGCTCCAAGGGCATCTCGACCTTCCTGATCGAGAAGGACTTTGCCGGCTTCTCGATCGGCCAGCGGATCGACAAGGTCGGCATGCGCGGCTCGCCGACGGCCGAACTCGTGTTCGACGACTGCTTCGTGCCCGACGAACAGCTGATGGGGCCGCTCAACGGCGGCGTGAAGGTGCTGATGTCGGGCCTCGACTACGAGCGCGTGGTCCTGTCCGGCATCCAGGTCGGCATCATGCAGGCCTGCCTCGACGTGGTGGTGCCCTATGTTCGCGAGCGCCGACAGTTCGGCCGCCCGATCGGCGATTTCCAGCTGATGCAGGCGAAGGTCGCCGACATGTATGTCGCACTCAACGCCTCGCGCTCCTACTGCTACGCCGTCGCAAGGGCGTGCGACGCCGGCCGCGTCACGCGGTTCGACGCGGCGGGCTGCATCCTGTTCGCGTCCGAGAGCGCGGTGCGGGTCGCCGGCGAGGCGATCCAGGCGCTCGGCGGCGCCGGCTACACGCGCGACTGGCCGGTGGAGCGCTACTGGCGCGACGCCAAGCTTCTCGACATCGGCGCCGGCACCAACGAGATGCGACGCATGCTGGTCGGCCGCGAGTTGATCAAGCACGACGCCCCGCGCGTCCAGTAGGCCCCGCCGATGCCGACGCTCCGCTCGCTCGCCGACACCGCCTCGCCGGCCTTCGCGGCCCAGGACGCCCACAACCGCGCGCTCGCCGCGACGCTGCGCGAGACGACGGCCAGAACCGCACTCGGCGGATCGGCCGAGCACCGCGCCCGGCATGTCGCCCGCGGCAAGCTCCTGCCGCGCGACCGCGTCGCCCGGCTCCTCGACCCCGCCTCGCCCTTCCTCGAGATCGGGGCGCTCGCGGCGAACGGCCTCTATGGCGACGCCGCGCCCGGCGCCGGGATGATCGCCGGCATCGGCCGCGTATCGGGGCGCGAATGCATGATCGTCGCGCACGACCCCACGGTGAAGGGCGGCGCCTATTTCCCGATGACGGTGAAGAAGCACCTGCGGGCGCAGGAGATCGCCTTCGAGAACCATCTCCCCTGCATCTACCTCGTGGATTCGGGTGGCGCCAACCTGCCCCATCAGGCCGAGGTCTTTCCCGATCGCGACCATTTCGGCCGCATCTTCTTCAATCAGGCGCAGATGTCGGCGGCGGGCATCCCGCAGATCGCCTGCGTCATGGGCTCGTGCACGGCGGGTGGCGCCTATGTGCCGGCGATGTGCGACGAGACAGTGATCGTCCGGAACCAGGGCACGATCTTCCTCGCCGGCCCGCCCCTGGTGAAGGCCGCGACGGGCGAGGTGATCTCGGCCGAGGAACTCGGCGGCGCCGAGACCCATGGGCGGCGCTCGGGCGTCGTCGACCATGTCGCCGAGGACGATACCCACGCGCTCCTCATCGTTCGCGATATCGTCGCGACGCTGAACCGCGCGAAGGCGGTCGACATCGAGCGCGCGCCCCCGCGCCCGCCGCTCCTCGATCCGGCCGAGCTCTACGGCATCGTGCCGACCGACCTTCGCACCACCTACGACGTGCGCGAGGTGATCGCGCGGCTCGTCGACGGGTCCGAGTTCCACGAGTTCAAGGCGCTTTACGGCACGACACTCGTCTGCGGCTTCGCGCGGATCTGGGGCATGCCGGTGGCGATCCTCGCCAACAACGGCGTCCTCTTTTCCGAGAGCGCGTTGAAGGGAGCGCATTTCATCGAGCTTGCCTGCCAGCGCCGCGTGCCGTTGTTGTTCCTCCAGAACATCTCGGGCTTCATGGTCGGCGGCAGGTACGAGGGCGAGGGCATCGCCAAGAACGGTGCCAAGCTCGTGACCGCGGTCGCGACCGCCAGCGTCCCGAAGGTGACGGTCCTCATCGGCGGCAGCTTCGGTGCCGGCAACTACGGCATGTGCGGACGCGCCTACAGCCCGCGCTTCCTGTTCTCCTGGCCGAACGCGCGCATCTCGGTGATGGGCGGCGAACAGGCGGCCGCCGTGCTCGCGACCGTCCACCGCGACGCCGACACGTGGACGCCCGAGGAAGCCGAAGCCTTCAAGGCGCCGATCCGCCAGACATACGAGGACGAGGGCAACCCCTACTACGCCACCGCCCGCCTCTGGGACGACGGCATCATCGATCCGGCCGACACCCGCGACATCCTCGGCCTCGCCTTCTCGGCGACGCTCAACGCCCCCATCCCGGAGCGCCCGCGCGCCGGCCTGTTCCGGATGTGACGATGATCGAAAGTCTCCTCATCGCCAATCGCGGCGAGATCGCCCGCCGCATCATCCGCACCGCAAGGCGTCTCAAGATCCGGACCATCGCGGTCCATTCCGACGTCGACGCCGGCATGCCCTTCGTGGGCGAAGCCGACGAGGCCGTCCTGATCGGCACGGCCGCCGCCAGCGACAGCTATCTCCGGCAGGACCGCATCCTCGAGGCCGCTCGGGCGACGGGCGCCGAGGCCATTCATCCCGGCTACGGCTTCCTGTCCGAGAACGCCGAATTCGCGGAGGCCGTGGTCGCGGCCGGGCTCGTGTGGGTCGGCGCGCCTGCCGCCGCGATCCGCGCCATGGGCCTGAAGGACGCCGCCAAGGCGCGGATGATCGAGGCCGGCGTGCCGGTGACGCCGGGCTATCTCGGCGCCGACCAGAGCCTCGAGCGCCTGACGCGCGAGGCCGAGACGATCGGCACGCCGCTCCTCATCAAGGCGGTCGCGGGCGGCGGCGGCAAGGGCATGCGCCGCGTCGACGCTCTGGCGGATTTTCCCGGCCTCCTGGAAAGCTGCCGGCGCGAGGCAGCGGCCTCGTTCGGCGACGATCGCGTGCTTCTGGAACGCTACATCACGGCCCCGCGCCATATCGAGGTGCAGGTCTTCGGCGACACGCATGGCAACGTCGTCCATCTCTTCGAGCGCGACTGCTCGCTCCAGCGCCGCCACCAGAAGGTGATCGAGGAGGCCCCCGCCCCCGGCATGGACGAGGCGACGCGCCGCACCGTCTGCGATGCCGCGGTGCGCGCCGCGAAAGCCGTCGACTATGTCGGCGCCGGCACGATCGAGTTCATCGCCGACGGATCGGAAGGCCTCCATGCCGACCGGATCTGGTTCATGGAGATGAACACGCGGCTCCAGGTCGAGCATCCCGTGACGGAGGCGATCACGGGCCAGGACCTCGTGGAATGGCAATTGCGCGTGGCGAGCGGCGAGCCGCTCCCGCTCGCCCAAGGCGCGCTGCGGATCGAGGGCTGGGCGATGGAGGCGCGCCTCTACGCCGAGAACCCTGCGACCGGCTTCCTGCCCTCGATCGGGCCGGTCGAGCGCCTGCGCTTCCCCGACGGCGTGCGGGTCGACAGCGGGGTCGTTGAAGGCGGCACGATCACGCCATTCTACGACCCGATGATCGCCAAGCTCGTCGTCCACGGCGCGACGCGCGAGCTGGCGGCGAGGCGCCTGTCGGAGGCGGCGGGGGGCACGCAGGTCTGGCCGTTGAAGACCAATGCCGGCTTCCTCAAGCGCGCGGCCGCCCATCCCGACTTCGTGGCGGGCCGGATCGACACCGGCTTCATCGAGCGCCACGCCGCGGATCTCGTCCCGCCTGCCGAGCCGCCGGACGCGGTGGTCGAGGCGGCCGCCTCCGGCCTCCTGCCGGAAGCGGGCGGCGATCCCTGGAGCGCACTCCGGGGCTTCCGTCTCAACGCCGCGCCCGACAGGGAAGTCGACGTGATGGTCGGGGGAACGGCCCACCGCGTCGTTCCCCGCCGCCACCCCGGCGTGACGGTGGTGGAGGGCGTCGCCTTTTCCGGGGGCAACGCCTTCGCCTTCGGCCCGCCCCGCGCCGAGGCCGGCGGCACGGCAAGCGAGGGAGACGGCGCGATCCTGTCGCCGATGCCGGGCGCCGTGATCGCGGTGCATGTGAGCGAGGGGCAGGCGGTCGCCAGGGGCGAGCCGCTTCTCGTATTGGAAGCGATGAAGATGGAGCAGGCGCTGCTGGCGCCGTTTGCCGGCACTGTCGCCCTGTTGAAGGCGGAGCGGGGCGCGCAGGTGCCGGAGGGCACGCTGCTCGCCCGCATCGAACGCTCGGAGGACTGATGGCCGGACGCCCATTCGACGACTGGACCGTCGGCGACCGGATCGCCCACGAGATCCGCCGCACGGTGACGGAAACCGACAATCTCCTGTTCACGGTGATGACCCACAACCCGCAGCCGCTGCATCTCGACGCGGAGGCCGCGCGCGCGAGCGAGTTCGGGCAGATCCTCGTCAACGGGACCTATACGTTCGCGCTGATGGTCGGCCTGTCCGTCGGAGACACGACGCTGGGCACGCTCGTTGCCAATCTTGGCTACGACAAGCTGGCGATGCCCAGACCCGTCTTCATCGGAGATACGCTGCGGGCCGAGACCGAGGTCCATGCACTGAAAGAGAGCCGATCGCGCCCCGAAGCCGGCATCGTCACCTTCGCGCACCGCATGCTGAACCAGCGGAACGAGATCGTCTGCGAATGCCTGCGCACCGCGCTGGTGAAGCGGAAGGCCGCGCCATGAGCCTGCGCTCGCTCCTCTTCGTGCCGGGCGACCGGCCGGAGCGCTTCGCCAAGGCCGAAGCGAGCGGCGCCGATGCGCTGATCCTCGACCTCGAGGACGCCGTGGCCCAAAGCGCCAAGGACGCCGCGCGCCGGGCGGTGGCCGAACGCCTGCGGTCCCCGCGCGGGCGGCCGCGCCTTTTCGTGCGCGTCAATCCGCTGGGCACGCCGCTCTTCGACGCCGACATCGCGGCGCTGGCAAGCCTCGCCCCCGATGCCGTGGTGCTGCCGAAGGCGGAAGGGGGGCGAAGCGTCCTCGCCTGCGCCGAGCGCTTGGCCGAGCACCGCATCGTTGCGCCGATCCTGCCGATCGCCACCGAAACGCCCGCCGCGATCTTCGGCCTCGGCAGCTACGGCGAGGTGCGGGATCGCCTCGCGGGGCTCACCTGGGGCGCGGAGGATCTGCCGGCGGCGATCGGGGCCAGCACGTCCCGCGAGGCCGACGGCCGCTTCACGCCCCCTTACGAGATCGCGCGCTCGCTGACGCTGTTTGCCGCTCATGCGGCCGGCACCGCGGCGATCGAGACGGTCTATCCGGCCTTCAAGGACGAGGCCGGGCTTGACGCCTTTGCGCGGCGGGCCGCGCGCGACGGGTTCACCGGCATGATGGCGATCCATCCGGCCCAGGTCCCGGTGATCAACGCCGCCTTCACCCCGAGCGCGGATGCCGTCGCCGCCGCCCGGCGCATCGTCGAGGCCTTCGCCGCCGCGCCCGACGCCGGGGCGCTCCAGGTGGACGGGCGGATGGTCGACGCGCCGCACCTCGCCCAAGCCCGCAAGCTTCTCGACCGCGCTGGGGACACCGCATGACGCCCGACGAGCCCGCCTGCTTCTTCCGGCGCGAGGGCGACCACGCCTTTCGCGCGACCCACCTTACCGAGGGCGCCTGGAACCCGGCCGAGCAGCACATCGCACCGGCGCTCGGGCTGATCGGCCACGCGATCGAGGCGGACATGCGTGCGCGCCGCGGCGACGATCCGCTGGTCCTGTCGCGCCTGTCCTACGACATCCTCGGCGTCATCCCGATCGGCGTCGTCAGCATCGAGACCGCGGTCATCCGGCCGGGCCGGACGATCGAGCTCGTGGAAGCCAAGCTCCTCTACGACGGGCGCGCTTGCGTCCTCGCGCGGGCCTGGGCGCTGAAGGCCTACGACACCAGCGCGATCGCCGGTACGGCGCTCGACCCGATCCCTGCGCGCGAGACGTTGAGCGAACACACGTTCGACGGCGTCTGGGCGGGGGCCTGCGTGCGCACGCTGGACGGGCGGCGAGAGCAGTTGGGCCAGGGTCGCGCCCGGGGGTGGCTCAACACCGACGTCGCGCTGATCGGCGGCGAGGTTGTCGGCCCAACGGCGCGCACGTTGGGGCTCGTCGACTTCGCGAACGGGATCACCCCGCGCTGCGGCCCGGAAACCGCCCTCTTCCCCAATGTCGACCTGACGGTCCATCTCCTGCGCGAGCCCGTCGGCGAATGGCTCGGCTTCGACACGGCGGTGAGCTTCGGTTCAGTCGGCATCGGCCTCACCCACTCGATCCTGCACGATGCGCAGGGGCCGCTCGGCTCCGTGTCGCAGAGCCTGACGGTGCGCCCGCGCTGAGGCTTAATTCAGTCGTAGCGCCGCTCGTCGGCGATCACCTTGCCGTCGCGCGGCAGGGAGCCGGGCGCCACGACCCGCGCGGTGCCGCGCAGCTTGGTGACGCTCGCGAGCGTTTCGGCGAGGGCCGCGGCCACCGCCTCGTCCCGCCCTTCCGCGTGGAGGGTCATCACGTCGCGCTCGCCCTCGCGCGTGACCACGAGCCGGAGATGCCCGACCTCGGGGTGGCGCTTGCCGACCGTCGCCACCTGCTCAGGCCGCACGAACATGCCGCGCACCTTGGTGGTCTGGTCGGCGCGGCCCATCCAGCCGCGGATCCGCGGCGCGGTGTCGTCGCCGGCCGGGGTGCCGGTGTGGATCGCCGAGAGGTCGCCGGTCGCGAAGCGGAAGAGCGGATAGTCGGCGTTGAGGCGGGTGACGACGAGCTCGCCGATCTCGCCGTCCGGCACCGGGTCGCCCGTGCCGGGCGCGACGATCTCGACGATCGCCTCTTCGCTGACCGCCATGCCGTCATCGGCCGCGCCCGTCTCGAAGGCGATGATGCCGAGATCGGCGGTGCCGTAGGCTTGGGCGAGCCGGAGCCCGCGCCCCTCCAGCTCGCGCTTCAGGGACGCCGGCAGCGCCGCGCCGGAGACGAGCGCCAGCCGGAGCGAGGACACGTCGCGCCCGAGCTCAGTCGCCTTGTCGAGGAGGACCTTCAGGAAGTCCGGCGTGCCGACATAGGCCCGTGCCCCGTATCGCGCGAGGGCGTCGACCTGCGCCTCCGAGCCCGCGGTGCCGGCCGGGATCACGGCGCAGCCGAGCGCATGGGCGCCGCTCTCGAACATCGCGCCGGCCGGGGTCAGGTGATAGGAAAAGCTGTTGTGCAGGACGTCGCCCGGCTCGAGGCCGAGGGCGTCGAGCGCGCGCGCCGCGCCCCACCAGTCCGCGCCGAAGCCCTCCGGGTCGAGGATCGGCCCCGGCGAGACGAAGAGACGCGCGAGTGCGCCGGGTGCCTTGAGCGCCAGCCCGCCGAAGGGCGGCCGCTCGTCCTGGAGACGCGGCAGGTCGGACTTGCGCAGCACCGGTAGGCGGGCGAGCGCCTCGCGCGAGGTGACGGTCGCGGGGTCGAGGGCGCCGAGATGCGCCTGCCAGCCGGGCGCCGTGTCGAGCGCCTGGCCGAGGAGCGTGCGCAGGGTCGCGAACTGCGCAGCCGCGCGCGCCGCCGGCTCGCGCCGGGCGAGGGTCCTGTCATAGACCGTCATGGGAGTGTCCTTCCGATCCCGCGTCAGGCCAGCCAGCGCTTGCGCCGGCGGTAGTGCTTGACGTTGTGGTAGTCGACCTTGCCGCCGCCCCCGAGGTAGAACTCCTGCACGTCCGGGTTGGTGCGCAGCGTCTCGGCCGAGCCGTCCATCACGACATGGCCGTTCTCGATGAGATAGGCGTGGTCGACGATGGCGAGCGCAGCGGCCGCGTTCTGCTCGACGAGAAGCACGGTCAGCTTCTCCGCGCGGTTGATCTCGCCGATCATGGCGAAGATCTCCGAGACGAGAAGCGGCGACAGGCCGAGGCTCGGCTCGTCCAGCATGATGAGGCGGGGGCTCGTCATCATGGCGCGCCCGATCGCCAGCATCTGCTGCTCGCCGCCCGACAGATATCCCGCCTTGTGCCGCGCCCGTTCCTTGAGGCGCGGGAAGTAGGTGTAGACGCGGTCGCGCAGGGCATCGAGCTCGCCGCGCGAGCCTTTCAGCGGAAAGGCGGCGACGAGGTTCTCGTCCGGCGTCAGGTGCCCGAAGATGCGCCGCCCCTCAAGCACATGGACGATGCCGGCGCCCACCCGGTCGGGCGGGCCCATGGCGCGCACGTCGCGCCCGTCGAAGGTGATCTCGCCGCGCGTCACCTGTCCGCGCTCGGGGCCGAGAAGCCCCGAGATGGCTTTCAGCGTCGTCGACTTGCCCGCTCCGTTGGCGCCGAGCAGCGCCACCATGCCGCCCTCCTCCAGCCGGAGCGACACGCCCTTGATCGCGAGGAACACGCGGTCGTAGATCACCTCGACATTGGACAACGACAGGAGGCTCATGGCGTCAGCGTCCCTCGCGGAAGCCCTTGGCGCCGGCGTCGATCTCCTTCTGGACGACCTCGCCGTAATGCGCGCCCCAGTCGGTGACCGGCACCCAGGCCTCGCCGTTCCATTCCGACACGCGGCCGAAGCCACCGCCCTGGTGGTCCTTGGCGGTGATGGTGATCGGCGGCATCAGCCCTTCGGCGTTGAAGTTGGCGATCTTCTCGAAGCCCGCCTTGAGGCGCTCGCCGGTCAGCTCGCCGCCCGCGCCGTCGGCAAGACCAAGGCGCGCGGCTTCCACCGCGACCGCCATGGTCGCGACGCCGAGATTGTAGAGCGACGAGCCGACGAGCCCAGCATCGCCGGCGCCCTGGCCGGGTTTGACGACCTTCTCCTCGATGCGCTGGATGATCGGATGGTCGCGGCCCGGCGCCACCGCCTCGAAGCGCTTGACGCCCTTCATGACGTCGGGCCCGACGGTGCGCGCGTCGGTCTCGGTCAGCCAGACGACGGACAGGATCTTGTCGGCTGCGATGCCGTTGCGGATGGCCTCGCGCACCGACACGGCCTGACCGCCGCCCGCGCCCCAGATCAGCGCGTAGTCGGGTCGGTAGCGGCGCACCTCGGTCCAGGTCGAGCCCTGCTCGTTGCCGGGGCTCGCATAGGCGAAGGTCGAGACCTCGAAGCCCTTCTCGGCGGCGAGGTCCTTCAGGACGTTGATCGGCTCGCGCCCGAACGGGCTGTCGATGTGAACGAGGGCGATCTTCTTGCCGGCGAGCCCGCCGCCCTTCGTCTCGATCCAGTCGGCAAGAACGGTCGCCTGGCTCCAGTAGGTCGCCATCATCGGGAAGATGTAGGGGAAGGTCTCGCCGTCCGAGGCGTCGCCGCGCCCGTGCACCGGCGTGATCATCACCACCTTGTCCTGCAGCGCCTGCGGCACGAGGGCGCGCGAGACGGGCGTCGACAGGAAGTCGAAGAGGATCGCGCCCTGGTCGCGGGCCCGGTTGTAGGCCTCGATACCGCGCTGCGGCTGGTTGCCGGTGTCGGAAACCAGCGCCTCGAACTTGCGGCCGTCGATGCCGCCCTCGGCGTTGACGAGGCTGAGATAGTCGCGCTGGCCCTGATTGTATTCGCCGGTCACGAACGTGTAGACCGCCGTGAAATCCTGGGGCATCGCGAACTTGATCGTCTCCTGCGCGAGCGCCGCGCCGGAGAGACCGGCCGCGAGGGCGAGCCCTCCCAGGATCGATGCGAGACTGCGTTTCATGTGGGTCTCCTCCGGTTGTTTCTTGGGTTTTCGGCGGTCAGCGCCTCGCGTGGCGGAAGGGCCAGACGAGGAAGGTGTTGCGGATGTTGTCGTAAATCTTAGCCATCCCGAGCGGCTCCAGGAGCAGGAAGGCGACGATCAGCGCGCCGTAGGCCATCATCGGGATGTGCGAGAGAAGATTGGTCGAGACCGACAGCCAGCCGGCCGACGACAGGGCGATCACGAGATTGGTGAGGACGATCGGGGCGAGAAGCACGAAGCCCGCGCCGAGGAACGCGCCGATCACCGAGCCGAGGCCGCCGACCAGCACCATGGCGACGAGCTGGATCGAGACGTTGAAGGTGAACTGCTCGGGCGTGACCGCCCGGTAGTAGCAGAAGGCGAGCACCGCGCCCGACACGCCGCCCATGAAGGACGAGGTGAAGAAGGCGACGAGCTTGGTGCGGAACGGATCAACGCCGATCACGGCCGCCGCGAAGTCCTTCTCGCGGATGGCAATGAGCGCGCGCCCGAAGGCCGTGCGCTTGACGTTGAGGAGGAAGAGCGCGGCCACCACCGCCCAGGCGAGCGCCGCCCAGTAGCGCGCCCACGGCCCGTCGAGCGGCAGGAAGAGAAGCGAGACGCGCGGGGTCTGGAGCGTCGCCTGCGCGCCGCCGGAGATCGCCGGCACGTTGATGATCACCCAGTCCACGAGATACTGCATGGCGAGCGTCGCCATCACGAGGTAGAGCCCCTTCACCCGGAGCGCCGCCGCGCCGAAGACGCAGCCAACCACCGCCGAGACGAGCCCGGCACCGATCAGCGCGAGCTCGAACGGCAGGCCGGCGCGCGTCAGGTGGATCGAGGTGTAGGCGCCGATCGCCATGACGGCCGCGAAGCCGAAATGGAGCTGGCCGGCAAGGCCCATCAGAAGCGTCAGCGACAGGGTCGCCGCGCTCCAGACCAGCCAGGGCAGGAGGTAGGAGCCGAGATAGAGCGGCGACACGAGGAGGGGCGCGGCGACGCCGAGCGCCAGGACGAGGGCGAGGGCATAGCGGTCGGCCGGCACGCGCCAGAGCCGGGCGTCGGAGCGGTAGGACGTGTGGTGGACGCCGGCGAGACGGTAGAACATCGGTCAGATCCTTTCGATGTCCTCGCGGCCGAAGATGCCGTAGGGCCGGACCATGATGGTGAAGAGGATGATCAGCGAGGTCACGACGTCGCGCGTGCCGCCGCCGACGAGACTGTCGAGATAGCCCGGCACGACCGAGCCGAGGATGCCGACGAGAAGCCCGCCGACGAGGACGCCGACGATGGAATCCACCCCGCCGAGGATGACGACCGCGACCGCCGGGAAGAGCAGCGCCGAGAGCGTCCAGTCGACGCCCTGCACCGAGCCCCAGAGCGTGCCGGCCGCGACCGCGGCGACCGCGGCGAGCCCCCAGGAGATGCCGATCGCCCGCTCCACCGAGATGCCGACCGCCCAGGACGAGACGTGGTCGTCCGAGACCGCGCGCAGCTTGGTGCCGAGGCGCGTGCGGAAGAAGAGGAGCGAGGCGCCGATCAGGAGAAGCGCGATCACGCCGCCGTAGAGATAGTCGCGGTTGATGAAGACGTCGCCGACGATGATCGGCGAGAGGTCGATGCCGAGATCGAGGGATTTCGGCGCGGCGCCGAGAAGCCCCGGCCCGAGGCCGCGCAGGAAGATCTCGAGGCCGAGGGTGAGCATCACCACCATGATGATCGGCTGGCCGACCATGCGCCGGAGGAGCAGGCGTTCCACGGCAAGGCCGAAGCCGAACATGACCACGCAGGCGATCGGCACGGCGGCGAGAAGCGGCAGGCCGGCGGCCACCAGCAGCCAGACCACGTAGGCGCCGATCAGCACCACCGCGCCTTGCGCAAGGTTCGGCACGCCCGATGACTTGTAGATGAGGACGATGCCGAGCGCGACGAGCGAGTACATCAGGCCGGTCAGCGCGCCGTTGACCAAAAGCTCCGCGAAGTAGCTCATGCCGCGGCCCTCCCCACGCCCACGGTTCGGAGGGCAAGATCGCGCTTCAGGACGCCTTCCGCGCCGGTCTCGTAGGCGACGCGCGCCTCGAAGGCGATCTCGCCGGCGCCGGCATAGAGCGCCTCGACGATCGGGGCGTAGTGGGCGTCGATCACGTCGCGCTTCAGCTTGCGGGTGCGCGTCACCTCGCCGTCGTCGGGATCGAACTCCTTGTGGAGGTTGACGAAGCGGGTGATCGCCAGCCCGTCGGGCAGGCGCTTGTTGAGGGTCGCGATCGTGCGCTCGACGAGATCGTAGACTTCGGGCTTCTGCGACAGGTCGGCGTAGGACGTGTAGGAGACCGCGTTTTCCTGCGCGAAGTGGCCGACCGCCTCGAAGTCGATGCACACGATCGCGGCGAGCGACGGCCGCCCGCGCCCGACGACGCACACGTCGCGGATATAGGGCGAGAACTTCAGCCGGTTCTCGATATAGGTCGGGATGTAGCGGGTGCCGGACGCCGTGTGAACGACCTCGGACACGCGGCCGAGCACCACGATCTGCCCGTCGGGCTCGACCTGGCCGGCATCGCCAGTGCGCAGCCAGCCGCGGTCGAGCGCCTTGGCGCTTGCCGCCTCGTCGCCGTGGTAGCCGTCGAAGACGTTGTCGCCGCGCATCAGGATCTCGCCGGTCTCGTCGATCCGGACCTCGATGCCGGGAAAGGGACGGCCCACCGTGTGGAGCTGGAGATCGCCCGCCCCTTGCGCGACGGCGAGCGCGCAGTTCTCGGTCTGGCCGTAGAACTGGCGAAGGTTGAGGCCGAGCGCGCGGAAGAACAGGAACACGTCCTCGCCGATCGCCTCGCCCGCCGTATAGGGCCGCTCGACGCGCGACAGTCCGAGCTGGTCGAGAAGCGGCCCGAAGACGAGGAGCCGGCCGATCTGCCAGCGCAGGCGCTTCAGCGCGGAAGGCTCGCGACCCTCCAGCCGACGGCGTTCAAGCTCCACCGCGAAGGGCACGAAATGCTCGAAGAGGCCGCGCTTCAGCCACGTCGACTCTTCCATGCCGACTTGGACGCGCGTCAGCATGTTCGACCAGGCGCGGGGCGAGGAGAAGTAGATGGTCGGCGCGATCTCGCGCAGGTCGTGCTGGGCGGTCTCCTGCCGCTCGGGAATGGCGACCACGAAGCGCAGCGTGATGGCGGCGGCGAGCGAGAACAGGAAGTCGCCGACCCAGGCCATGGGCAGATAGGCCATATGGACCTCGCCCTCGCGGAAGTAGCCGGCCGCGGCCGCGTTGCGCACGCCCGACAGGACATGGCCGTGCTTCAACGGAATGCCCTTCGGCGCGCCGGTCGTGCCGGACGAATGGAGGAGCACGGCGACATCGTGGACGCCGGCGCGCTTCAGGAGATCGTCGCGAAGGGCTGGCTCGCGCGTCAGCCGCTCGCGTCCTTTCGCCAGCAGCGCCTCCAGCGCGACGACGCCCGGCGGCTCGCGGCCCTTCAGGCCGCGCGGGTCGTCGTAGGCGATCGTGGCAAGCTCCGGCACGCCTTCGCGGACGACCAGGAGCTTGTCGACCTGTTCCTGGTCCTCGGCGATGGCGAAGCGGATGCCTTCGCGGCGGATCTGGCCGGCAAGTTCCTCCGGTGCGACCTCGGAATAGGCGGGCGAGGGCACGGCGCGCAGCGCGATCACCGCGAGCATCGCGACATAGAGGTTCGCGCGGTTGTCGCCGATCACCAGCACGATGTCGCCGGCCTTGAGGCCCGCCGCCTCGAAGCCGGCGGCCTGCTCGAGGACGAGGTCGCGATACTGCCCCCACGTCCATTCCTGCCAGATGCCGCGGTCGCGCTCGCGGATGGCGACGGTGGTCCCGTGCGTGCGCGCATTCTCGTCGAGCGCGGCGATCAGCGTGTCGCCGTCCCGCCAGTCCGGATGGAGGGCCCGCGCGCCGGCCTCGATCGTCGCCCCGTCATGCAGCATGGGCGGCCCCTCCGATATAGGCGGCGACCACGGCCGGGTCGCTCATCGCCTCGCGCGCCGGCCCCTCGGCGATCGCCTTGCCATTGTTGAGGACGACGACCCGGTCGCAGATCGCCGTCACCACATCGAGGTGATGCTCGATCAGGAGCACGGTCAGGCCGAGTTCCTCGCGTGCGTCGAGGATGAAGCGGACCATGTATTCCTTCTCCTCCTGGTTCATGCCGGCCATCGGCTCGTCCAGCACCAGGAGGCGCGGCTCGGCGGCGAGCGCGCGGGCGAGTTCGACGCGCTTCTGCAGCCCCAGCGGAATGGTGTCGACATGCTCGTCGCGCACGCTCTGGAGCTGCAGGAGGTCGATCACGTCCTCCACCTTGCGGCGGTTCTCGATCTCGGCGCGCTCGGCCCAGACGGGATAGAAGAAGGCGGCCAGCGCCGACGGGCGCATGAAGATGTGCCGGCCCATCAGGATGTTGTCGAGAACGCTCATGCCGCGGAAAAGGGCGACGTTCTGGAAGGTGCGGGCGACGCCCATCCGGGCGACCTTGTGCGGCCGCGTGCCTTCGATCCGGTCCCCGTGGAGGCGGATCGAGCCTTCCTGCGGCGGATAGAAGCCGGTGATGGCGTTGACGAGCGTCGTCTTGCCGGAGCCGTTTGGCCCGACGAGGCCGAAGATCTCGCCCTGGCCGACACGGATCGACACGGATTTCAGTGCCTGAAGCCCGCCGAACCAGCGGCTGACATTCTCGCAGGCCAGCGCTTCCGGCCGGACTGCCGCGCTGTCGGACGCGCGAGCGCTTGCGGCGACGAGCGCCGTTGGATGTTGCATGACCCGCCTCCTCCCAGAGCCTGTCAGTGCCGATACGGGTTGGTCCGATCTCCCAATCGGCACAACCAGAAGGAGGCTAGCAAAGCGAAGCGCTTTCAGGAATACGTAATCGATCGCATAGATCGTTCGGATCCTTCGAATGAACCCCAATCTGATCGACCAGCTCCGCACCTTTGTGACGGTGGTGGAGGAGGGCAGCTTCACGGGCGCGGCGCGCCGCCTCAACCGGGCGGTCTCCTCGGTGTCCTATGCGGTCGCCCAGATCGAGCGGCACTGCGGCTTCCCACTTCTGGAGCGCGTCACGCGCCAGCCCGAGCTCACGCGCCGCGGCCGGGCGGTGTTTGCGGAAGCCAGCTTCCTCGTGGAAAGCGCGCGCCGCCTGACGGCCCACATGAAGGCGCTGGAGAAGGGCGAGGAAACGCGCATCCGCATCGCGGTCGACGTCCTCTTCCCGCTCGACCATCTTCACGCCGCGCTCCAGCGCTTCGACGCGGCGCGCCCGCGCGCCCGTGTCCAGCTCTTCACGAGCTCGCTCAACACGCTCTGGGAAACCCTGCGCAGCGGCGATGTCGACTTCGCGCTGACCTTCCTCGCCAACGTTCCGGCCGACATGACGGCCCGCTCGTTCCGCAACGTGACGATGTGGCCGGTGGCGGCTGCGACCCATCCGCTCGCGCGGATGGCGCAGCCGATCCCGATCGAGGCCTTCCAGTCGGAGCGGCAGATCTACTTCATCGGCGATCCCGGCGTCGACGTGGAGCGCCTGGGCCGCGTGTTCGGCCCGGACGTCTGGACCTCCAACGACCTCGAACACATCCGGATGCTGGTGACGGGCGGCTTTGGCTGGTGCTTCACCAACGAGGCGTTCTTCGCGCGCGAGGAGGCATCGGGCGCGGTGAAGCGCCTGCGCAGCGCGGACAACCGGCTGCATCCTGTGCGTGCGCTCGGCGCCGCCTGGTCGATCGACCGCGCGCCGGGCCCGCTCGGCGGCCAGATCGTCGACTTTCTGGCCGGCGCCCTCGGCGAGGCGGACTAGCTCCGCCGCGCCTCCACGAGCCGGTCGAGGAACTTCGCCACCCCGTCCTCCTCGTTGGAGGCGGTGACGTAGCCGGCGGCGCGGCGGACCGCTTCGCTTCCCTGCCCCATCGCGACGCCGAGGCCGGCGCGCCGGAGCATCGGAATGTCGTTGGGCATGTCGCCGACCGCCGCGGTCTCCTCCAACGGCACGCCGTGGGCCTTGGCGAGGAAGGCCGCGCCGTCGCCCTTGTTGGCGACTTTGGCGGTCACGTCGAGGAAATAGAGCTGCGAGCGCACGACGTTGGCGGTCTCGCCGAGAAGATCGCCGATCTCGCGTTCCATGCGCTCGACCAGCGGATGATCGTCCGACACGCCGACGACCTTGTCGGTGCGATCGAACCAAGGCGAGAAGTCCTGGACGATCGTCGGGTCGAGCTGGGCCGCCTTGCGCTCGCGGTCGCCGTGCAGCGCGTCCTCGCTGCGGGCGAGCCAGAGCCCGTCCGCGAACACCCAGACGGGCACCCCGGCCCCGTCCAGCGCCTCGACCGCACGCCTGGCGTCGCCCGGCGCGAGGCGATGCGCCTCGATCACGTCGCCGCCGGCCTCGAACAGCGTGCCGCCGTTGAAGGCACCGACCGCGCCCTCGATCCCGAGGTCTCCGACGATGCGCCCGAGCCCGCTCGCGGGCCGCGCGCTGATGAGGGTCACCGCGATGCCGGCCTCGCGCGCCCGCGCGACGGCCGCGACCGTCGCGTCCGACAGGGTCTTGTCGTCGCGCACGATCGTGCCGTCGATGTCGCAGATCACGAGGCGGATCGCCCTCGCCTTGGCCGGATCGAGCGCGTCCGCCATGCTATTGCGGGATCTCGACGTGGCCGCCGAAGCCGTAGCGCATGGCCGACAGCATCTTGTCGCCGAAGGTCGCCATCTGGCGCGAGCGGTAGCGCGCGTAGAGCGCGGCCGACAGGACGTTGACCGGCACCGCCTCCTCCATCGCCGCCTCCAGCGTCCAGCGCCCCTCGCCACTATCGGCGACGTTGCCGGAGAAGTGGTCGAGGTTTCGGTCGCCGGCCAGCGCGATCGCGGTGAGGTCGAGAAGCCAGGACGAGATCACCGAACCGCGGCGCCAGACCTCGGCGATGTCGGGGAGGTTGAGGTCGAAGCGCTCGTCCGGCGGAAGATGCTCGGAGTTCTTGGTCTTCAGGATGTCGAAGCCTTCCGCATAGGCCTGCATCAGCCCGTACTCGATGCCGTTGTGTACCATCTTGACGAAGTGGCCCGCGCCCGCAGGCCCGGCATGGATATAGCCGCGCTCGGCCCGGTCGTCGGCCGCGTGCCGGCCGCGTGTGCGCTCGATGTCGCCGTATCCCGGCGCCAGCGCGTCGAAGACGGGATCGAGTTCGCGCACCGTGTCCTCCGGTCCGCCGATCATCATGCAGTAGCCGCGCTCCAGCCCCCAGACGCCGCCCGAGGTGCCGACGTCGACGTATCGGATGCCCTTCGGCTCCAGTTCCTTGGCGCGGCGGATGTCGTCCTTATAGAAGGAGTTGCCGCCGTCGATCACGACGTCGCCGGGCGCGGCGAGATCGCTGAGTTCGCGGATCGTGGCCTCCGTCGGCTCGCCGGCCGGCAGCATGACCCAGAAGACGCGGCGCCCAGCAAACTGGCCGGCAAGGTCCGCGAGCGACGACGCGCCCTTGGCGCCCTCGCCCTGAAGGCCCGACACGGCCTCCGCGTTGCGGTCGAAGACGAGGCATTCGTGGCCGTGCGCCAGGAGGCGGCGGGCGATGTTGCCGCCCATGCGGCCGAGGCCGATGATCGCGATCTGCATGTGGGTCCTGCGATGTTCGTTGCGTCGGTTGGTGAGGGCAGCGGGCGGCTCAGCGGCCGGCCGCCACCTGTTCGCGCGCGAGCTTGACGACGTTGTCGACCGTGAAGCCGAACTTCTCCTGGAGCTTGGCGATCGGGGCGGAGGCGCCGAAGGTCTTCATGACGATCTTGGCGCCCTTGGAGCCGGCATACTGGTCCCAGCCGAGCGACCCGCCCTGCTCCACCGCGACACGGGCCATGACGTCCGGCGGCAGCACTTCGTCGCGGTAGCTCTCGTCCTGTCGCTCGAAGAGGTGCCACGACGGCATCGAGACGACCCGCGCCTTGATGCCCTCCCCCGCGAGCGTCTCGCGCGCGGCAACGCAGAGCGAGACCTCGGACCCGGTGGCCAGGAGGATCACGTCCGGCTTGCCGCCCTCGGCCTCGGCGAGGATGTAGGCGCCGCGGCGAAGGTTCGAAGCGGGCGCGAATTTCGAGCGGTCGAGCGTCGGCAGCGGCTGGCGCGACAGGACAAGCGCGGTCGGCTCGTGGGTCTGCTCCATCGCGACGCGCCAAGCTTCCGCCGTCTCGTTGGCGTCGCAGGGGCGGATCGTGTTGAGGCCCGGGATCGCGCGAAGCGAGGCGAGGTGCTCCACGGGCTGGTGGGTCGGCCCATCCTCGCCGACGCCGATCGAATCGTGCGTGAAGACCCAGACCGCGGGGATCTCCATGATCGCCGACAGGCGCACGGGCGCGCGCATGTAGTCGGAGAAGACGAGGAACGTCGCGCCGTAGGGGCGCACGTAGGAGAGCGCCATGCCGTTGACGACGGCGCCCATGCCGTGTTCGCGGATGCCGAAATGGAGGTTCCGCCCGGCATAGTCGTCCGCCGAGAAGCTACCCGCTCCCTCGAAGCCGAGCTTGGACTTGTTGGACGGCGCAAGGTCCGCCGAGCCGCCGACGAGGAAGGGTACGCGTTCGGCGATCGCGTTCAGCACCTTGCCGGACGCATCGCGCGAGGCGATGCCTTTGGCGTCCGGCTCGAAGCTCGGGATGGAGGCATCCCAGCCGTCCGGCAGCCGGCCTTCGCGCATGGCGTCGATCTCGGCGGCAAGCTCGGGATGGGCCTGTCGGTAGCGGGCGAAGTCGGCCTCCCAGGCCTCGCGCGCGGCCTTGCCGCGCGTCTCGACGCGACCGCGGAAATCGGCGGCGACGCCGTCCGGCACGTAGAAGTCCTTGTCCTCCGGCCAGCCGTAGGAGCGCTTGGCGCCCTTCACATCCTCGGCGTCGAAGGCCTCGCCATGGGCGGCGGCCGTGCCCTGCTGCTTCGCGAGGCCGTAGCCGATCACGCTGTCGACGACGACGAGCGTCGGCCGGTCGTCGGTCGCGCGGAACTCCTCCATGGCGCGGCGGATCGCCGACCGGTCGTTGGCGTCGGACACGTGCAGGGTCTTCCAGCCGTAGCCGCGGAAGCGCTTCGCGACGTCTTCGGAGAAGGCGAGGCTGGTGAAGCCCTCGATCGAGACCTTGTTGTTGTCGTAGATCCAGAGAAGGTTCGAGAGCTTCAGGTGGCCGGCGAGCGAGGCGGCCTCGGAGGACACGCCCTCCATCATGTCGCCGTCGCCGCAGAGCACGATCACGTCGTGATCGAAGACCTTGGCCTCCGGCTTGTTGTAGCGCGCGGCGAGCCAGCGTTCGGCGATCGCCATGCCGACCGAGTTGCCGCAGCCCTGACCGAGCGGGCCGGTCGTCGTCTCGACGCCTGTGGTCATCCGATATTCCGGGTGGCCCGGCGTCTTCGACGAGAGCTGGCGGAACGCCTTGACGTCGTCGAGCGAGACGGCCGGCTTGCCGGTCTTCTTGCCGTGCGCGTCGATCTCCTCGACGCCCGCGAGATGCAGCACCGAGTAAAGCAGCATCGAGCCGTGGCCGACCGATAGCACGAAGCGGTCCCGGTTCGGCCAGTCCGGCTGGCCGGGATCGTAGCGCATGAACTCGGTCCACAGCGTGTAGGCGACCGGCGCAAGGCCCAGCGGCGCGCCGACATGGCCGGAATGCGCCTTCAGGACGGCGTCCATCGACAGGGTGCGGATCGTGTCGATCGCCAGCTGCTCGGGCGAGCCGCTCTCGCTGGATCCGGCGTTGGCGGCTGTGGGGTTCGCGCTCATGGGGCGTTCCTTGTGGTTCGAGGCCGGGCGCGTCGCGAGGGTTCGACCCCGAGCGACGCGGCGTCCCGCTCATCTCCGGCCTTATGGTGGAGCGCGCGGCGCCGGTGTCGATGGGGGCGCGCGACGCGCCGTCGCCCCGAAGCGAGAAGACGGCCTCGCACAGGGGCTTGTGCGATCGGGACCCGATGCGTATGGAAAACATGACTTAGATGTTCATGTATTGCCGATCGGCAGCTGGCCCTCCCTCCGGCTGTCATCGAGGCACGGGCGCTCCCCGCCCGATCGGCGAAAAAGGTCGACGATGGCACACGATACCGTCCCTCCGGCAGCACAGCGCCGGACCGGCAGATGCATGATCCTGGCGACCCTCCTCGCCCTGCCCTTCCTCGCCGGCGATGCGCAGGCGCAGACGGCGACAGGCGAGCCTACGGCACCGCAGGCCGCACCGGTCGAACCGGCGCAGAGCCTCGTTCCCGCCGCACCGGCCGACCAGGTGCCCGGCACCGTCTTCCCGTCCGGCCAGCCGAGCACGATCGCGCCGCTCGGCAGCCCCGCACCCGGCGCAGAGCCGGCGAGCGCGCCGACCCCGGCAGCGCCGGCCGAGGCCACCGACGTCTCGATCGCGCCCGGCGAGGCCCCATCCGCCACCGGCGCCGCCACGCTCCCCCACGACCTGTCCCCCTGGGGCATGTTCATGGCGGCGGACTACGTGGTTAAGGCGGTGATGATCGGCCTGGCCTTCGCCTCCGTCGTCACCTGGACCATCTGGCTCGCCAAGGCGCTGGAGCTCACCGCCGCCAAGACGCGCGCGGGCCGGGGCGTCCGGCGCCTCGGCGATGCGGAAGGCCTGCCCTCCGCCGACGCGGTGGATGCCGAAGGCTGGCGGCGCGGACCCGTCGCCGCGATGGTGCAGACGGCCGCGACTGAGCGCGCCCGCTCCGCGGGCCTGCCGGCCGACGGCGTCAAGGAGCGCGTCGCGATCGCGCTTCAGCGCATCGAGGCGCGCGCCGGCCGGCGCATGGCGCGCGGCACGGGGCTCCTCGCCACGATCGGATCGACCGCCCCCTTCGTCGGCCTCTTCGGCACGGTCTGGGGCATCATGAACTCGTTCATCGGCATCAGCCAGGCCAACACCACCAACCTCGCCGTGGTCGCGCCGGGCATCGCCGAGGCGCTGCTCGCCACCGCGATCGGCCTCGTCGCGGCGATCCCCGCGGTGATCATCTACAACGTCTTCGCGCGCGCCATCGCGGGCTACCGCGCCGTCCTGTCGGACGCCTCCGCCGCCGTCCTCCAGCATCTCTCGCGCGATCTCGACCGTGCCAAGGTCGCGGCCGGCGCCGGCCCGCAGCGGGCCCCTTACGCCCGCGCAGCGGCGGAGTAGCGCGATGGGTGTCAGCCTGAAAAGCTCCGACGACGACGATTCTGGCGAAGTCTCCGAGATCAACGTCACGCCCTTCATCGACGTCGTCCTCGTGCTTCTCATCATCTTCATGGTGGCCGCGCCGCTTTCCACGGTCGACGTGCCGGTGGACCTTCCCGTCTCCAACGCGCTGCCCCAGCCGCGCACCGACGAGCCGCTCTATCTCACCGTGCAGGACGACCTGAACCTCGTGCTCGGGGAGGAGGCGATCGCCCGCGAGGCCTTGCGGTCGGCGATCGACGCGCGCACCGGGGGCAACCGGGACGAGCGCATCTTCCTGCGCGCCGATGCCGCCGTCGACTACGGCGACCTCATGGAGGTGATGAACGCGCTGCGGGACGCGGGCTATCTCAAGATCGCGCTGGTCGGGCTCGAGAACACGGGCGCCGCGCCCGCCGCCGGGGCCGCCCCGCAACCATGACGCTCGCCCGTCCCGACGATCTCGAACGCGGCTCCACCACGATGAGCGTCGCGCGCTGGGGCACGGCGATGCTTTGCATCGCCACCGCCCATGCCGCGGCTGCCTGGTTCTTCGTGCAGATGCCCCCGATCGCCACCCCGCCGGCCGGCGCGCCCGAGGCGCCGATCCTGATGGAACTCGCGCCGCCGGAGGCCGCGCCGCCGGCCGCGCCTGCCGTGGAAGCGCCGGAGCCCACTGAGCAGCCGCAGGAAACGCCGCCCGAACCGCTGCCGCCGGAGCCGGAACCCGAGCCACCGCCGCCCGAGGCCATTGCGCCGCCCCCCGAACCCGATCCCCCGCCGCCCGTCGAGGAGGCGCCCCCGGCGGTGGAGGAGCCACCCCCGGTCGTGGACCCCGAGCCCCTGCCCGAGCCGCCGCCGGAACCCCAGCCCGAGCCGCCGCCCGCCGTCGAGACGCCGGCGGAAGCCGTGATCAACGCGCCGGTCCCGCGCGCCCGACCTCGCCCGCCCGAGCCGCGGCGAGAGGTCGCCGAGCGCAGGCCGGAACGCCCGCGCGAGGTGGAGCGGCCGCGCGAACGCGAGCGGCCCCGCACCGAACGCCGACAGGCCGCCGCCCCGGCCTCCAGCGCCTCGCGCGCCGCGCCGGAGACCTCGCAGGGTCAGCGCGCGCGGCCGAGTGCTTCGGCGGAAAAGCGCTGGGAGGCACAGGTCCAAGCTCGTGTCGTTCGCTTCAAGCGCACCCCACGCGGTGGCGGGAGCGGACGGGTCGTCGTCTCCTTTACAATCACCGCAAGCGGCAGCGCATCTGGCATCCGGGTAAGCCGATCATCCGGCAACCCGATTCTGGACGAGGCCGCTCGATCGATCGTCCGGCGGGCGAGCCCCTTCCCGCCTCCACCGGAAGGGAGAAGCAAGGACATCACCTTGCCGTTCGATTATCGATAATGACGACGTATGGACGGCCCAGTTCACAAAGGCGCCCATCGATTCCAGCCCAGAAGCCTGTCAGTCGAGGCTGAGGTCGATGGCGCGGCGCGCCGTCATCTCCAGCCCGACCGTCTCGACGTTGGCGGTCATCCACACCGAGTTTGCTCCGTGCGAATTGGCGCGCTCCCGCTCCATCTCCGCATCCCGGAACTGGATCCACAAACGTTGGGCGGTGCGCAGGGCTTCCATCTGATCGCGCCGGACGGAGCCGTCCGGCTCATCGGCGCGTTCGATGCTCCGCAGCTGCGCGGCGTAGTTCTCGTTGAGAACCACGTCCCACGCCGCCAACTCCCGCGCCGTGCAGAAGTAGGTTTGTACAGACACTGGTTCTTTGGAGTTTTTGCGCCGGAATGACGTTGCGATCTCGCCGATGCAGGTCGCTTGCTCGCGCCTGTTCCAGTGACCCGCAAGGCACGTCCCGATCGTCGTAGCATCGGTCGATGGTTCGGACCCGGCTTGCATGAACGAGGCCTGCCGCAAGGTGGGAAGGAGGCCGATACCGCCCATTACGACGGTCATGAGGAAACCTCGGAGTTTAACATCAGGCGACCCGGCCGACGAACCGCTCGTCCGCCGCGTCCAACTCGCGGCGCACGCGGGTGATCTCGAGGCTCTCGTCGGGGGCGGCGTTGGCGTAGGTGATCTTCTCGCCCGCCCTGATCGGAGCGGTCACGCGGGCGCCCTCGGCGAGGCCGAGCGGCAGGCCGCCGGCCGCGCGCGCTTCCCCCCAAGTCATCGCGAAGCCGCGATACTGCGTCTCGCCGATGCGCCCGAGCCGCTCGCCGGGGGCGAGGTCGCGCTTGGCGACGGCGATGCACTCGGCGACCGGCCGATCCAGGGGCTCCATGTGCGGGCGGCGGTGGACGGCCGCATGGATCGCCGACAGCGGCACCTCGATCGAGGTGAGGTGGAAGGGGCGAAGGAGCGAGAAGCAGGGGCCGGGGCCGACCTTCAGGTCGGCGATGCGCTCGGTGACGCGCGGATGCCGGCCCTTGACGACGCAGAAGACGCCCGGCGCGACGCCGCGCCCGATCGTGTAGTCGACGCAGCCCATGCGCGACAGGATGCCCCCATCCTCCTTCGGGCAGAGCACCTGCGCGAGGTCGTCGGCGGTGGCGTTCGGGCCGTGCATGCCCGGAACGTCCGGCACGAGTCCGGTGGCGTTGGCGATCGCCACCATCTCGACCATGGTCTTCGATCCGTCCACGAACTCGACCAGCATGCGTGCGTTCATGTTGCGCCGGGCCGCTTCGGCCTCGTAGTCGGCGGGCACGGCGTTGAAGTCGAGCGGGTTGTTCTTGCCCTTGCCAGCGCACACGATATCGAGGCCGAGCGACTGGGCGAGGCCGATCAGCTCGATCGTCGCGTGCGGCTCGTCGCCCGCCGCGCCCGTATAGACGACGCCCGCCCGCTTCGCCGCGGCGTTGAAATGCCGGCCCACGGCGATATCGGCCTCGACGTTCAGCATCACGACGTGCTTGCCGGCCGCAAAGGCCTTCAGCGCCAGCGTCGTGCCGAAGCTCGGGCTGCCCGTCGCATCCACCACGACGTCGATGCGGCCGGCCTCGCACAGGAGCGAGGCGTCCGGCACGATCGCCGCGCGGCCCGCCTCGATCGCGGCGTCGACGTCGGCGGCGCGCTCGGCCCGTGCGCTTTCCTCCGGCGCATAGCCGGCATAGGCGAGCGCGGCCTCCGTCTCGGCGGCGCGGGAGGTCGACACGGCGCCGAGCCGGACACCCGGCATCAGCCTCAGCTGGACGAGGAGGTCGATGCCCATCTGTCCCGCCCCGGCGACACCGACCGTCACCGCTCCATGCTTGTCCGCATAGGCGTGGAGATCGGCGGCAAGGCCGACGCGTGCGATGGAGTGCATGAAAGCCCGCCTTTGCGATTCGCGCCGCATGGAGGGCGCTGGAGGTTCCGACCGATAGCGGCAGGGCGGCGGGGGAATCAACCGGCCGCGACGTCACGTCTTCGCTTGTGTTTCCAAGGAGGGCCCGAGGCCCTATGGTCGGACCTCTGCGACCTTCTAGAGCGGCGGAACCGGCCTTTCATGCGCATGCTCCTGGTGGAGGACAACGAGGGACTGGGCGATGCCGTCAATCGCCACCTGCGCGGGGCCGGCCACGCGGTGGAGTGGGTGAAGAGCGCCGAGGACGCGGTGGAGGCCTTCGGGCTCGACACGTTCGACGCGGTGATCCTCGACCTCACGCTGCCCGGCCGCGACGGGCTCTGGGTAATCTCGCAGCTGCGCCGCGCGCGCTCCAGCGTCCCCGTCCTCGTGATGACGGCGCGCTCCGAAATCGACGACAAGGTCAGCCTCCTCGACCAGGGCGCCGACGACTACCTGACCAAACCCTTCGACCTGCGCGAGCTCGACGCCCGGCTGCGCGCGCTCCTGCGCCGCCCGGCCGGGCAGACCACCAGCGTCTCGGCCTTCGGCGACGTGACGGTGGATCTCGCCGGCCACGCGGTGAGCCGGGGCGGCGAACGGCTCGACATCGGCCGGCGCGAGTTCCGCCTGCTCGAGATCCTCCTGTCGCGGCCCGGGGTCGTCGTCGGCAAGGAGCAGCTGATGGCGCAGCTCTTCTCCTTCGACGAGGCGGTCTCGATCAACGCGCTCGAACTCTACGTCTCGCGCCTGCGCCGCAAGCTGGAGGGCTCGGCCCTGGAGATCGCGACGGTGCGCGGGTCCGGCTATGTCGCGCGGGTGCGCGATGGCGGATAGGACGGTCTCGATCCGGCGTCGCGTGCTGGTCGCCGCGACACTTCTTCTGCTGCTCGCCGCCTTCGTCCTCGTCGCCTTCATCCGCGACTATGCCGAGCGGGCGTCCGAGCGCGCCTTCGACAGCCTGCTCGGCGCCTCGGCTCTCATCATCGCGGGCGCCGTCCAGCTCGAGGAGGGCGAGGTGACGGTGGAACTGCCGCTCGCCTCCTTCTCGATGTTCTCCGGCCGCGACCGCATCTTCTACGCGGTGGAAGCGCCGGACGGCACCAACGTCACCGGCTATCCCGACCTGTCGGAGGGCCTCGTCCCCGAGGACGACAGCGAGCCGACCTTCGCCGACGCCGTCTACCGCGGCGAGCCGGTGCGCGTGGCGAGCGCCGGGCGGCTCGTCTCGACCGCGTCCGGCACGGGCTGGGCGACGGTGCGCGTCGCCGAAACGCTCGGTGAGCGGCGCGCGCTCGCCCGCGAGATCTTCCAGAACGCGCTCCTGCCGGTGGTGGCGCTCCTCCTCCTGGCGCTGGTGATCCTGTGGTTCGGCATCGGCCGCGCCTTCCGCCCGCTCCTGTCGCTGGAGCGGCACCTGCGCGCCCGCGCCCCGGAAAACCTGTCGCCCGTCGACCTGCCGGTGCCGCAGGAGGCCGTGCAGTTGGTCGGGGCGCTGAACGATTTCATGGGCCGGCTGGCGCTGGCGCGCGAGCGCCTGGAGGCCCTCGTCGCCGAAGCCGCACACGAGGTGCGCACGCCGCTCGCCTCGCTGCGCCTCCAGGCCGAGGTGGCGCGCGGCGAGAGCGACCCCGAGGCGCTGCGCACCCAAGTCGCGCGCATCCACGACGAGGCGGTGCAGGCGAGCCAGCTCGTCTCCCAGCTCCTGATGGACGCGACGATCTCGCACCGGCTCGACACCACGCCGGCGGGCGCGACGCCGGTCGGCGCCGTGGTGAACGAGGTCGTGCGCCGGCTCGACCCCGACACCGCCGACCGCGTGCGCGTCTCGATCGCGCCCGGCATGGCCGAGGCCACGCTCGGGGCCGACCGCGTGGTCCTGCGCGAGATGCTCCGCAACCTCGTCGACAACGCCCTCACCTACAGCCGCGGCCCGGTGGAGATCGCGGTCGCGGCGCGCGCCGACGGATCGGTCGGGATCGACGTCGCTGACCGGGGTCCGGGGATCGCGATCGAAGAGCGCGAGGCGGTGTTCCAGCGCTTCCGGCGCGGCGCGGCATCGAGCGGCACCAACGGCTCGGGGCTTGGCCTTGCGATCGTGCGCCGCGCGGTCGAGGCCCAGCGCGGACGCATCGACCTCCAGGACCGGCCGGGCGGCGGGCTGCTCGTCCGGCTCGTGCTGCCGCGCGTTCCGGTCCGCTCGCCTTCGCAGGGCGTCAAGGCGCTCGCCTCGCTGGCGCTTCTGGCGCTTCTCCTGCTGCCGGCGGGCGGCGCGGGCGCCACCGAAGTCGTCTACCCCGCGCCGGACGGCTCCGGCGAGACGCGCCTCCAGATCCTCGGCGCCACCGACACGGGCCTTTTCGCCCATCTCGTGCGCGGCTTCCAGGCGCTCCGGCCCGACGTCACCGTCACCTACGAGGAGGGCGAGACGCTCGCCATCTTCGAAGCCTTCGCCTCCGGATCCCGCCCGCCGCCGGACGTGATGATCAGCTCGGCCTCCGACCTTCAGGTCAAGCTCGTCAACGACGGCTTCGCGCAGCCCTTGAACCTTGCGGGCGCTGCCAATCTCCCCGGCTGGGCGCAGTGGCGCTCCGAGCTGTTCGGCTTCTCCTTCGAGCCGGCGGTGATCGTCTACAATCCCGACATCCTCGCCGAGAACGAGGTGCCGCGCAGCCATCTGGAACTCGCCGAGCTTCTCGAAAAGCAGGCCGTGCGGCTCGCCGGCAAGATCGCCACCTACGACGTCGCGCGCTCGGGCGTCGGCTACATGCTGGCAGCGCAGGACCAGTCGGTATCGTCCTATTTCTGGCGCCTCGCCAGCGCCTTCGGCCGAGCGGGTGTGCGCCTGTCCGGGGCGAGCCCTGCGATCCTCGATGGCATCGAGCGCGGCGATCTCGCGCTCGGCTACAACGTCCTCGGCTCCTACGCCTTTGCGCGCCAGGCGGCGGGCGCGCGCATCGGCATCGTGGTGCCCGACGACTACGTGCTCGTCGTGACCCGCTCGATGTTCGTGCCGGTCGGGGCGCAGCGCGCCGATCTCGGCGAAGCCTTCCTCGAGTTCGCGCTGTCCGACGAAGGCCAGTCGATCCTTGCCGGTCCCGCCGCACTCGGCGCCGTGGTGCCGGGGACGCAAGGAAGCTGGACGGCCGAGCGCATCGCGGCGCGCGGTCGCGGTGCCGTGCAACCGGTGCCGCTCGGCCCCTCCCTCCTCGTCGGGCTCGACCGCCAGCGCCGTGCCCGGTTTCTGGACACCTGGATGGAGATCGTTGCACCGCAATAAGGCAGGCTGGCTTCGTGACAGGTTTTTGACAGGAACCCTTTGTTAGGATGTTTCCAGACGGCCGGGGAGGCTGGATGCGACCGTGGGCGGGCTTTCAAGAAGCTCTCGCCCATCGACCGGACGGCCTGGAGGGGCAAGACGGTCTTTCTGGGCAGCCGACGCGCGCCGCCACTCTCCCCGCGACCATCGTGAAGGTTTTGCAGGACGACGCGATGGAAGCGTCGCCACCAGGGAGGATCCAGCCATGAAGTCGATCATCTTCGGCGCGCTCGCCGCGCTTCTCGTCTCCACCAGCGCCTTCGCCCAGGCGCCCGCCTACGAGATCATGGCCCCGGCCTCGCCCGGCGGCGGCTGGGACCAGACCGCCCGCGCCATGCAGAACGTCCTGCAGGAGACCAAGCTCGCCAGCAACGTGCAGGTCGTCAACGTTCCGGGCGCCGGCGGCACGATCGGTCTCGCGCAGTTCGTCTCGACGAAGTCCGGCAACCCGAACGCGCTGCTCGTCGGCGGCTACGTGATGGTCGGCGCGATCCTCACCAACAAGTCGCCGGTCACGCTCGACCAGGTGACGCCGCTTGCCCGCCTCACCGGCGAGGACGAGGCCATCGTGGTCCCGGCGTCCTCGCCCTACCAGACCATCGCCGACCTCGCGAAGGCGATGAAGGAGAACCCAGGCGCCGTGGCGATCGCCGGCGGCTCGGCCGGCGGCACCGACCACATCGCGGCCGGCCTCCTCGCGCAGGCCGTCGGCGCCGACCCGAAGGCGATCAACTACATCGCGTTCTCCGGCGGCGGCGAGGCCCTCGCGGCCATCCTCGGCCAGCAGGTCGCGGCCGGCATCTCCGGCTACGGCGAGTTCGAGAGCCAAGTGAAGGCCGGCACGCTCCGTCTTCTCGCCACGACGGGCGGCCAGCGGGTGCCGGGCTCCGAGGCGCCGACGCTGAAGGAAGCCGGCATCGACATGGAGCTGCAGAACTGGCGTATGGTCGCCGGCGCGCCGGGCCTCACGGCCGACGAGCAGGCCGCCACCATCGCCAACATGCAGAAGATGGTCGACAGCCCCGAATGGAAGGCGGTCCTCGAGCGCAACAACTGGCAGAACACGTTCCTCGCCGGCGACGCCTTCAAGACCGAGCTCGCCAAGAACATTGAGGACACCAAGGAAGTCCTCACCGCGATCGGCCTCGTCCAGTAATGAGCGCCCCGTCGGACCACGTGCCGACCGAACGCCGCCCCGACCGGGCGGCGTTTGCCATCGGCTTGGGGCTGGGGATCATCGGCCTCCTCGTGCTGCTCGACGCCAGCCAGATCGGCGGCGGCGCCTATGCCCGCATCGGGCCGGCGACCTTTCCGACCCTGATCGGGTTCGCGCTCCTCGGCCTGTCCGGCTGGACCATGGTCGAGGCGTGGCGCGGCGACTTTCCCGAGCGCGACCATGACGAGTTCGCCCCGATCGTCTGGATCGTCGGCGGGCTGGCGGCCCAGCTCCTGCTCCTGACCACCGCCGGCTTCTCGATCGCCACGGGCCTCCTCTTCGCGGCGACCGCGCGGGCCTTCGGCAAGCGCAAGCTCTACGTGTCGATCCCGGTCGGCATCCTCCTGAGCCTCGCGATCTGGCTGATGTTCACGAAGGTCCTGAACCTCGCACTGCCGGCCGGCCCGCTGGAACGCCTGTTCGGCTGAGCCTCTTCGCCTCCGGCCCGGCGCCGAAGGCTTCTCCCCTCCAGCGCGCGCCTCCCGACGGATCGGCCCGCGCCCGCTCGAACCATGGGTTGCCAGCGATGGATACCTTCGCGCTTCTCGGTCAGGGCCTGGCGACCGCCGCCCAGCCGATGAACCTCCTCTACGCGCTGATCGGCGTGACGCTCGGCACCGCGGTCGGCGTCCTGCCGGGCATCGGGCCGGCGCTCACCGTCGCGCTGCTCCTGCCGGTCACCTACCAGCTCGATGCCGCGGGCTCGCTCATCATGTTCGCGGGCATCTACTACGGCGGCATGTACGGCGGGTCGACGACCTCGATCCTCCTCAACACGCCGGGCGAAAGCGCCTCGATCATCACGGCGCTCGAGGGCAACAAGATGGCCCGCAAGGGCCGCGGCGGACCGGCTCTCGCGACGGCCGCGATCGGCTCCTTCGTGGCCGGCCTGATCGCGACGCTCGGCCTCGCCTTCCTCGCGCCCGTCATCGTCTCCTTTGCGCTCTCGTTCGGCCCCGCCGAATACTTCGCGCTGATGCTGCTCGCCTTCGTCACCGTCTCGGCGGCCTTCGGCGATTCGGCGCTGCGCGGCCTGACGGCGCTCGTCGTCGGCCTGACGCTCGGCCTTGTCGGCATCGACCTCCAGACCGGCCAGGCGCGCCTGACGCTGACCCCGATCGCTCAAGTTTTCCAGGGCATGGCCGCCGACCCCGCCGCCTCCATGCACGGGCTCTGGGCCGCGCTCGCCAGCTTCTTCGGCGGCATCTCGGCCAACCTCCTCGACGGCATCGAGGTGACGACGCTCGCCGTCGCGCTGTTCGCCATCGGCGAGTGCCTCGTGGTGGCGGCCGCCGCGACCCGCACGCCCGACACGATCGAGGCGGTGAAGGGTTCGCTCTGGATGACCAAGGAGGACTGGAAGCGCTCGTGGAAGCCGTGGCTGCGCGGCACCGCGGTCGGCTTCCCGATCGGCGCGATGCCGGCCGGCGGCGCCGAGATCGGCACCTTCCTCTCCTATTCGATGGAGAAGAACCTCACGAAATACCCGGAAGAGTTCGGCAACGGCGCGATCGAGGGCGTCGCGGGTCCCGAGGCCGCCAACAATGCCTCGGCCGCCGGGACGCTCGTGCCGCTCCTGACGCTCGGCCTGCCGACCTCGGCGACCGCCGCGATCATGCTGGCCGCCTTCCAGCAGTTCGGCCTCCAGCCGGGCCCGCTCCTCTTCATCACCTCGCCGCAGATCGTCTGGGGCCTCGTCGCCAGCCTCCTCATCGCCAACCTGATGCTGGTGGTGCTGAACCTGCCGCTGATCGGCCTCTGGGTGCGGCTCCTCACGATCCCCCGCCCCTGGCTCTATGCCGGCATCCTCGTCTTCGCGACGCTCGGCTGCATCGGCGCCAACCCCTCGCCGGTCGAGCTCGGCATGCTGCTGCTCTTCGGCCTGATGGGCTACATGCTGCGCCGCTTCGGCTATCCGATCGCTCCCGTCGTGGTCGGCCTGATCCTCGGGCCGATGGCCGAGCAGCAACTGCGCCGCGCGCTCGCCATCAGCCAGGGCGATCCGACGATCCTCGTCCACTCCTGGCTCGCCGTCGCGCTCCTGACGCTCGCGGTGCTCGCCCTCGTGGTGCCGATGATCCTGCGCGCTCGCGGTCGCGGCCAGATCCTGTCGCAGATGGCGGCCGACGAGGACTGACCGGGCCTCGCACGGAGCGAACGAAAAAGGGCGGCTTCCGCGAGGAAGCCGCCCTTTTCATGCATGGGTCGTTAAGGTTTCGGCCGTCAGCCGAGCTTGATCTCGTCGAAGGCGTTCGGCTCGATGCCGGCAGCCTTGAGGGCCGCGCGCGAGGGACGCTTGCCGGCCTCGGCCGCCGCCGCGCATGCAGCGATGCCACCGAAAGCTTCGGTCATGCTGCGGATCCGCTGGCCGAAGGAGCGCGTGCGGTTGTTGCGGGGGGTCATCGAGGTCGTCCTTTCAAGGTGTCTGTCTCGTTTCGATGACCAGAAGATGGGCCTTCGCCCTCCGGACTTGAAGCGTCGATTCGGCGCGTCAGCCATGCGATTTTCGCATATCGGGGCCGTCAGCCATTCTAAACCGATTAGAGTGGGAGGCGGGAACCTATCGAGAGACGCGGCATTCCTCACGGTTCGCGTCGCACGGGTCCGGCGCGGCTGGGGAGCGTGAAGCGTTGGATATCGTCACTTCGCAGATGCTGCGTCGCGCCTTGCCCTTGTTCACGGCGCTGGCGATCGGCGTCCTGACGCTGTCGATCGCCGCGATTCTGACGCTCGGGCGCGAGATCTTCGTGCCCTTCGCCCTCGGCATTCTCCTCGCCTTCATCCTCGCCCCGATCGTGATCGGGCTGCAGCGCCGCCGCGTGCCACGCATGCTGGCGATCTCGGGCGCGATCCTCGCCGCCACCGTCGCCATCGTGGCCCTCGGCTTCATCATCGCGCTGCAGATCACCTCGCTGGTCGGCGAGATCCCATCCTACCGCCTGACGGTCCAGGAGAAACTGCAATCGCTGTCGGCCTCCGCGCAGGCCAGCGGCAACGGCCCGTTCAGCCGGGCCGCCGTCGCGCTCGAGGAGATGGCGGCCGACATCCAGCACCTCGCGGCGCCCGCCGAGACGACGCGGGGCAACGGCGCCGACGGCCCCCCCGCGCCGCGCCCGATCCCGGTGACGGTCGAGAACGAGACCTCCCTCTTCGACACGATCGGTGCCATCGCCCTGCCGCTCCTCCAGCCGCTTGCGACCTTCGGCGTCGTGATCATCTTCGCGATCTTCATTCTCCTGCAGCGCGAGGATCTCCGGAACCGTTTCATCCGCCTCGCCGGCACCGACGATCTCCAGCAGACCACGGCCGCGATCGACGACGCCGCGCGCCGCCTGTCGAAGCTCCTCCTGTTCCAGCTCGGCGTGAACGCCGCCTTCGGCGTCGTGACGGCGCTCGGCCTCTGGCTCCTCGGCGTGCCGAGCCCGGCGCTCTGGGGCATTCTCGGCGGCATCCTGCGCTTCATCCCATATGTCGGCGGCTTCGTCGGCGCGGGCCTGCCGATGCTGCTCGCCTTCGCGGTCGATCCCGGCTGGTCGATGGTGATCTGGACCGCCGTCCTCTATCTCGGCGCCGAAACGATCCTTTCCAACGTCGTGGAGCCGGTGCTCTACGGGCATTCGACCGGCCTGTCGCCGGTCGCCATCCTGCTCGCCGCGACGATCTGGGCCTTCCTCTGGGGACCGGTCGGCCTGATCCTCGCCACCCCCCTGACCATCTGTCTCGTGGTCATGGGCCGGCACGTGCCGCGCCTTGCCTTCATCGACGTCATGTTCGGCGACCGGCCAGCGCTGTCGCCGCCGCAGATCTTCTACCAACGCATGCTGGCCGGCGCGCCCGACGAGGCGATCGACCAGGCGCACGACTTCCTGCGCCAGCGCGAGCTTGCGACCTATTACGACGAGGTGGCGCTCGAGGGGCTGCGCATAGCCCATGAGGACGTCGCGCGCTTTGCGGTCGAAGGCGAGCGGCTGGAAACGCTCCAGCGCTCGACGCTCGAACTCGTCGAAGGCTTGAAGTCCGTGCGAACCTCGGCCCTCGGCGGCCGGCGCGGCAAGAAGGCGATGTCGGCGGAAGCCGCCGCGGCCGTCGATGCGGCGGGTCCCGATCAGGAGGTCACGCGCATCGTCCAGCGCCAGCAGGATCTGGCGCCGGCCTGGCGCGGCGACCGGCCCGTCGTCTGCCTGTCCGGCTCGAACGCGCTCGACGGCGCCGTCACCGCCATGCTCGCGCAGGTCCTCACCCGCCACGGTCTTCGGGCGGAGGCGGTCAGCCTCGCCTCGCTGATCCAGAACCCGCCGAGCCGCGAGGATGCCAAGGGCGTCGCGCTGGTCTGCCTGTCCTTCGTGGAGCCCCTGTCCACGGTGCACCTGAGGCAGGCCGTTCGGCGCGTTCACCGTTTCGCACCGCGCGCGCGCATTCTGATCGGCATCTGGCGTCAGCGCGACCCGGCGATGCTGCAGGAACTGAAGCGCCGCGTCCATGCCGACGCTCTGGTGACGACGCTGAACGGAGCGCTCGCCGCCGCGCTCGACATGTCCGGTCAGGCGATGCACGTGCCGGCGCCGGAGACGCACGCCGCCCCCAACGTGACCGACGAGACCAAGGTCGAGGCCGCCGTCGAAGCAGTATGACTGAGGCCGCCCACAGCACAAGCCGGCACGGTTTGCGGCCGTTTGGCGGAGAGCCATCGGTGACTTGGGTTCTTGCCGTCCGGGTAACTGCCGCGCTTTAGGAGCGCCTTGAATCTTCGTGAGCGTCCAGTCGATCCTGCCCGCTTCGCGCTCGCCTGAAAGACGCCTCGACCCGACATGAAAAAGGGCCGCCTCCTTTCGGAAGCGGCCCTTTTCGTTGCCGGCCGGCGCCGGCAAGGCGCCGGAGTGGTCGATCAGCCCTTGTCGGGCCGGACGATATGCACGCGTTCGGCGGCGGCGCGGCGGAAGGCTTCCGACACGTGCTGGAAGGCTTGGTGCGCCTCGTCCGACAGGGAGTAGCCATCCTCGGGCTCGAGGATGAAGGCGAGCAGCGAGCGGCCGGTCGCCATGTAGTCGGTGTCGAACTCGAAGGGCACGAGCTCGTCGCGGTTCGGCATGTTGGTGTCGATGATGCAGTGCCAGCGGCGACCGCCGGGGGCCTGCGGCAGCTTGAAGTTCACGACGTCATGGTGCGCGTTGAGGACGAGGAGCATCGTCGCGTCCGAACCGATGCGCTTGATGCCCTCGGCCTGCGCCCGGCCGTCGAGAAGGACGCCGAAGCAGCGTGCGCCGGCATCGTCCCATTCCGCCTGCTGCATCTCGCCGCCCGACGGCGACATCCACGTCACGTCCTTGGCGCCGATCTCCTCGTCGAACCGCCCCTGGAGGAAGCGGCCGCGACGCAACATCGGAAGCGCCTGACGCAGCATGATGAGCTTCTGGACGAATTCCGCCAGATCCTCGCCGTCCTGCGTGACGTTCCAGTCGACCCAGCCGATCTCGTTGTCCTGCGCGTAGGCGTTATTGTTGCCCCCTTGCGTGCGGGCGAACTCGTCGCCCGCTAGGATCATCGGCGTGCCGCGCGAGAGGAGGAGCGTCGCGAAGAAGTTGCGCAGCTGGCGGAAGCGGACGTTGTTGATCTCCGCATCCTCGGTCGGCCCCTCGACGCCGTAGTTGTTCGAGAGGTTGTGCGAATGGCCGTCGCGATTGTCCTCGCCGTTCGCCTCGTTGTGCTTGTCGTTGTAACAGACGAGGTCGTGCAGCGTGAAACCGTCGTGGGCGGTGATGAAGTTGACGCTCGCCCAGGGCTGGCGACCGCGATTGTTAAAGAGGTCGGCGGAAGCCGAGATCTTGCCGGCGACCGCCGGAACCTTGCCCTCGTCGCCGCGCCAGTAGGCGCGCACCGTGTCGCGGTAGCCGTCGTTCCACTCGGCCCAGCCCGGCGGGAAGCGGCCGACCTGATAGCCGCCCGGACCACAGTCCCAAGGCTCGGCGATCAGCTTGACCTGGGACAAGAGCGGATCCTGCATCGTGGCGTGGAGGAAGGAGGACTCCTCCGAGAAGCCCGTCGGCTCGCGCGCCAAAATGGTCGCAAGGTCGAAGCGGAACCCGTCGACGCGCATCTCGCCGGCCCAGTAGCGGAGGCTGTCCATCACCAGCTGCATCACGCGCGGATGCGAGGTGTTGACGGTGTTCCCGGTGCCGGTGTCGTTGATGTAGTAGCGCTTGTTGTCCGGCAGGAGCCGGTAGTAGGTCGCGTTGTCGATGCCCTTGAACGAGAGGGTCGGCCCGTTCTCGTTGCCCTCGGCCGTGTGGTTGTAGACGACGTCGAGGATCACCTCGAGCCCGTTGTGGTGGAAGGTCGAGACGAGTTCCTTGAACTCATTGACGAAGGGCGAGCCCATGTAGCGCGGATCGGGCGCGAAGAAGCCGAGGGTGTTGTAGCCCCAGAAGTTCCGCAGGCCCTTCTCGACGAGGTAGCTGTCGTCCACGAAGGCATGGATCGGCAGGAGCTCGACCGACGTGATGCCGAGGCTCTTGATGTACTGGACGACGTCGTGGTGCGCGAGACCCGAGAACTTGCCGCGGTCACGCTCCGGCACGCTGGGATGGCGCTGGGTGAAGCCCTTGACGTGGGTCTCGTAGAAGACGGTCCGCTCCCAGGGCACGTTCGGCCGACGATCGTTGCCCCAGGTGAAGGCGGGGTCGACGATCTGCGACTTCGGTACGAAGGCCGCCGAGTCGCGCTCGTCGAACGACAGGTCGCCGTCAGCGTGGCCGATCGTGTAGCCGAAGAGGGCGTGATCCCACTTCAGTTCGCCGACATGCTGCTTTGCGTAAGGGTCGAGGAGAAGCTTGTTCGGGTTGAAGCGATGGCCGGCGTCGGGCTCGTAGGGGCCATGGACGCGATAGCCGTAGACGAGGCCGGGGCGCGCATCCGGCAGATAGCCGTGGAACACCTCGTTGGTGTATTCCGGCAGCACGATGCGCTCGAGCTCGGTGGTGCCGGTCTGGTCGAAGATGCAGAGCTCGACCTTCGTGGCATTGGCGGAGAACAGGGCGAAGTTGACGCCCAGTCCGTCCCATGTGGCGCCGCGCGGGAACGGCCGGCCAGCCTCAACACGTGATTTGTGGAGGCCGGGCTTCGCGAGAGTGGACGCGAAGTCGGAGGCATTCGGTTGAATGTTCAAGGGATGGATCCCGTCATGAATTGAGACACGCCGGATCGGGAAAGGGGATGGAAGCGCATTTGGTTCCCGCACCTGCGAACCGTTTGGCGGCGTCCCCGTTATGTCCCGGCGATCAATGCGCGACGAGGAAGCGATATCTTGAAGATCCAGGACGTAATGAACCGGCACGTGGAGTTTGCCGGGCTCGACGACCCCGTGTCGGAGCTTGCCGTCATGATGGGGGATCTCGACGTCGGATCGCTGCCCATCGGTACGGCGGACGACGCCCGGGGCGTCGTCACCGATCGCGACATCCTCTACCGCGTCGTGGCGCGCGGGCTCGATCCGGCGCAGACGCGGGCGCGCGACGTCATGTCGTCGCCGATCCTTGCCTGCCGTCCGTCCGACAGCCTGCAGGCCGCGATGGACCTGATGACCGCGCACCGCATCCGGCGCCTCGCCGTCACGCAAGGCGACGGGGCCGTGGTCGGCTGGGTGACGCTCGCCGACCTGTCGCGCGTGCTTCTTCTGGAGTCGGGCACGGTTCAGTCGGCGCTGCGCGAGATCACGCGCGAAAGCGCCGGTTGAGGCTGCCGACGACATTGGCCGTCAGCCCGAGGCGGGCGGCGAGATAGGTGAGGTAGGCCTGCGCGACCGCTGAGCGCTGGCCGATCACGAGAAGCGACACGGCATAGGCATGCGCCGCCTTGTCGAGCCGGCGTGCCGTATCCGCCAGGGCGCCGATCGAGACTGGCGCTGCCGTGTCGTGCTCCAGCGGCGCGAGATGCGACGGCGAAGCGCCGAGCCGCGTCAGCGTCTCCCGCGCGCGCTCGCGCCGCGTGGCGTCCGCCCAACCGCCCTCGTCGGCTTCGAGCGCCAACGCCGCCGCATCGACGGCGAGCGCGGCCTCCTCGGCCGAGAAGGAGCGGAAGTCGAGGGTCAGCGGAAACGAGACCTGCCGAAAGTTCGCCAGATGCGCCGACAGCACTTTCAACGCCAGCGTCGCTTCCACGCCGTCGCGGCGCGTCGAGGTCGGCGTCGGCGCTGCGGCACCGTCCATCGCGGGCAGGTCGAGGGCCTCGAGGTTCAGGCCCTGCCCGTCGCGTGGTCCCGCCTGGCGCCCGGCCAGGCGCCAGAGCCATTCGACGCTCAAGCCTGCGCCGCCGCGGGCTGCTGCAGCAGCGCCTCGATCTGGCCGAGGAGCTTGGAGAAGTCGACGGGCTTGGCGTGGTAGTCGTCGCAGCCGGCCGCCAGCGTCTTCTCCTTGTCGCCCGACATGGCGTGGGCGGTCAGCGCGATGATCGGAATCCGGGGCATCGAGGCGTCGGCCCGCATGGTGCGCGCGGCGGTCCAGCCGTCAAGAACCGGCAGGTTCATGTCGAGGAGGATGATGTCGGGCGCCGTGCCGCGGGCCTTCTCGATGCCGTCCTGCCCGTCATGGGCCAGCACCACCTCGTAGCCGCGCCGCTGCAGGCGGCGGGACAGGAAGTCCCAGATTTCCTCGTGGTCCTCGACCAGCAGGATGCGTGTCATGATGTCGGCTCCGATGCGGACTGTCCCGTCTGTGCAGGCTGCGTTGCCTCGGCGTGCGCCCCCTGACCGACCATAACGCGGATCTGGGCCGCAAGGTCCCTAAGGTCGACATCGCCTTTCGAGAAGACGTCCTCGGCCTGACCCTGCAGGAAGCGCTTCTCGTCGGCGTTGAGATCCTTGGAGGTGAGGACGACGACGGGGATATCGCGCCAGTCCGCCCGTTCGCGCATGGCCTTGATGAAGGCGAAACCGTCCATCTCGGGCATGACCAGGTCGAGGAGGATGAGGCTCAGGCGCTCGGTCTCCATGCGCGCCAGCGCCTCGCGCCCGTTCAGCGCCGTGATCACCTTCAGTCCCTCGCGCTCCAGCATGGTGGCGGTGCGGTGCAGGCCGTCCTCGTCGTCGTCGACCGCAAGGATCAACCCGTTGTCGCTGGTGCGGAAGCGATCGAGCACCGCCTTCAGGCGGTTCCATTCGACCGGTTTCAGAAGATAGTCCGCCGCGCCCAAGGCATAGCCGAGGCTATGCTCGTCGATGATGGTGATCATCACGACCGGGATCGCCGATACCTCGGGATCGCCCTTCAGCTCGGTCAGGACGGCCCAGCCGTCCATCTTGGGCATCGTCACGTCGAGAAGGATCACGTCGGGCTTGAGGAGCCGCGCCATCTCGAGGCCGCTGAGGCCGTCGGCGGCGGTGCGCACCGAAAAGCCCTCGCGCATCAGGAAGCGGGTGACAAGCTCGCGCGCATGCGGGTCGTCGTCGATCGCCAGCACGAGCCCCGCGCCCGCCTCCGCGGGCGGCTTGACGTCGGTCGTGTCCGGCAGGACCTCCTCGGCAGGCTTCTCGACCTCGGCGGGAATGCGGATGGTGAAGGTCGTCCCCTGCCCCTCGGCGCTGGTGACGCCGATGTCGCCGCCGAGCAGGCGGCAGAAGGCGCGGGTGATGGCGAGCCCGAGGCCGGTACCGCCGAACTTGCGCGTCGTCGATTCGTCGGCTTGCGCGAAGCGCTCGAACAGGCGCTCGACCTGCTCGGGCGTCATGCCGATGCCGGTATCGGTCACTTCGAGCCGGATCCAGTCGCCGCCGTCCTGCGGTTCGCGGCTGGCCGACAGGGTGATCGTGCCCTCCTCGGTGAATTTGGCGGCATTCGACAGGAGGTTGATCAGGCACTGGCGCAGCTTCACCTGATCGGTGTGCATCTCGCCGAGATCGCCGTCCTTCTCCACCGCCAGACGGTTGTTCTTCTTGGTGATCAGCGAGCCGACCGTCGAGGCCACCTCGTCCAGCACGTCGGAGAGCCGGAAGCTCTCGGCATACACATCCATCCGCTCGGCCTCGATCTTCGACAGGTCGAGGACGTCATTGATCAGGCTGAGAAGATGCCGGGCGTTCTGCTCGATCTTCTTCAGGTCGGTGAGAAGGTGGGCCTCGCCGAGATCCTCGACCTCCTCCTCCAGCATCTCGGCATAGCCGATCACGGCCGAGAGCGGCGTGCGCAACTCATGGCTCATGTTGGCGATGAACTGCGACTTGGCGCGGTTGGCGTTCTCGGCCGCCTCCTTGGCCGCGGCAAGCTCCTGCTCGGCGGCGCGCTGCGAGGTGATGTCGGTGTTGGTGCCGAACCAGCGCGTAATCGTGCCCGTTTCGTCGCGGATCGGGATCGCCTGGGAGAGGAACCAGCGATACTGCCCGTCGGCGCCGCGCAGCGGAAAACTGTCCTCCCATTTCACGCCTTCCGCAAAGCGCCGTGCCAGTTCCTGGCGCACCCGTTCGATATGGTCGGGGTGGTGGACCTTGGTCCAGCCGTGCCCGCGCATCTCCTCGAGTGTCGTGCCGGTGTAGTCGAACCAGCGCTGGTTGTACCAGTCGATGTCGCCACTGGGATCGGCGATCCAAGCGAACTGCGGGATGTTGTCGGCGATGATGCGGAACTGCTCGTTGGAATGACCGAGCTCGGCGGCGATCCGCTTCTGGTCGGTGATGTCGGTGTGGGTGCCCACCCATTCGGTGAGGCTCCCGTCCGGTCCGCGGATCGGCACGGAGCGGGCCAGCATGTCGCGCCACTCGCCGTCGTGGCGGCGCACGCGGTGCTCGATCTTGTACGTCCCCTCGCGCTCCACCGCCTCCTTCCAGGCCTTGGCGCTGCGCTCGCGGTCCTCGGGATGGAGGGCCTCGGTCCAGCCGAAACCCGAATACTGCGCCTCCGACTGGCCGGTGAACGCGGCCCAGCCCGGCTGGGCGCCGGAGAAGCGGCCGGAACTCGGCGCGGACCAGACGATTGCCGAGGTCGCCTCGATCAGCGAGCGGAAGCGCGTCTCCGAATAGGCGAGCTGCCGCTCGGCGCGCAGGCGCTTGGTGGCGTTGGTGAGGACGATGCCCGCGCCCACCGTCTCGTGCGCAATACGCCCCTCGGCGCGCAGCGGATAGATGCTCGCGAGATAGATCTGCTCGTCCGCGCCCTCGCCCGCCCGCAGCTCGACGCCGTTGTGCGTGCGGCCCCAGCGCAGCGTCTCGTCCAGCATGCGCTCCAGCATCACGCGGTCGTGCGGGAAGAGGTCCAGCAGCGAATCCGAGACCGCGACCTCGCGCTTCAGGCTGGCGCCGGCCTGCGCGAAGGCGGGATTGAGGCGCCCGAGCCGGCCGTCGCGGCCGACAAAGCCGATCGCCACCGGCGAGTTTTCAAGAACCGCCGACAGCATGCCGCTCGCCCGCCGGCTCTCGACATGGCGGCGGAAGGCGATGACGGCGAGCGAGGCGGCCGACAGGATGGCGGCGAGAAAGGCGATGTTGGAGACCAGCGCGTCGCGATGCGCCGTCGCCTCGGCGAGATCGACGCGCTTCTGCGCGTTCGTCTGCGCGAGCCCGACCTCCATGCGGATATCGTCCATCAGCCGCTTGCCGATGCCCGAGCGCACGAGGTCGGACGCGGCCTCGATCCCCTCCTCGTTGCGCAGGCGCACCGTCTCGGTCTCGATCGCGATCTCCTGTTCGGCCAGCTCGCGCAGGCGCGCCAGCCGGGCGGGATCGCCGCCGCCCTCCGCCCAGACATTCTCCATCCGTACGAGCTGCGCCGGCAGATCGGCGACGTTCTGGCGGAACGGGGACAGGAACTCCTCCGTGCCGGCGATGACGAAGCCGCGCGTCGAGGTCTCGATGCTGGTCATCATCGACAGGTAGCGCTCAGCCTCGGCGATGATGGCGGCATTGCCGCTCGCCGCTTCCTCGCGGCGCGTGTCCTGCCAGATGGTCCAGACGAAGGCCGCGGTCGCCAGCGCCAGCAGCAGTCCGGCCAGAACCGCCGTGCGTCCGAGGGCCGCTTGGACCGTCGCCACGCCCTTATTGCCGGATGCGATCCCGGCGCCACCTTGTGTCATGCTTGGAAGTCCCCCGAATGCGGACGGAGGCGCCGCATCCCTCGCGTAACGGCGCGCGCCGGATTTCGTTCGACGGGCACGGGCCGCCGTGCCGCTTTTTGTCGCCTTCCGCCTTACGCCGTTCCCTCCGCGAGCCCCCCATGACCCTCGACCAAGCCCTCGCCTTCGGCCTCGTCGGCCTCACCGTCGCCGGCTTCGTCTGGGGGCGCCTGCCCTACGATCTCATCGCGCTCCTCGGGCTGCTCGCCGGCGTCGTCACCGGCATCGTGCCGGTCAAGAGCGCCTTTTCCGGGTTTGCCGACGACGTGGTGGTGATCGTCGTCGCCGCACTCCTCGTCAGCGCCGCGATCGCGCGCTCGGGCGTCGTGGAGGACATCATGCGCCCGCTGATGCCGCACATGCGCACGGCGCGCCGGCAGGTCTTCGTCTTGGTCGGCGCCGTCACGCTGCTCTCGATGGTGACGAAGAACGTCGGCGCGCTCGCCATGTTCATGCCGATCGCCGCGCAGGTCTCGCGCAAGAACGGCACGTCCGTCTCGCAGCTCCTGATGCCGATGGCCTTCGGCTCGCTGATCGGCGGTCTCGTCACCCTCGTCGGCACCTCGCCCAACATCATCGTCTCGAAGATCCGCCAAGACATGACGGGCCAGCCCTTCGCCATGTTCGACTACGCGCCGGTCGGCATCGGGGTCGTGGTCTGCGGCTTCCTGTTCCTGTCGCTCGCCTCCGGCCTCATCCCGAAGCGGAAGCCGGCCGGCGGCATGGGCGAGGCCTTCGCGCTCGACGCCTACACGGCCGAGGCCGAGATCCCGGAAGGCTCGACCATCGCCGGGCGCAGCGTCGCCGAGCTGGAGGCGGCCGCCGACAACGACATCGCCGTGCGCCTCGTGATCCGCGAGCGGTTCCGACGCCATGAGCCGACGCCCGGCATGGTGCTGAAGGCGGGCGACCTCCTGCTCCTCGGCGGCGAGCCGGAGGGCATCGAGCGGGCCGTGGCGCGCGCCGGCCTCAGCCTCACGGGCGACCTGTCGACGCGCGCCGACATCGAGACCGAGAGCGTCGTCGAGGGCGTCGTGACGCCGCAGTCGCCGGCGATCGGCTCGCGTCTCGGCAAGCTGGCGCTGGAGACGGCGCACGGGGTGGCGGTGCTCGCCGTCAGCCGCTCCGGGCGGCCGATCGAGCAGCGGCTCGCAACGCTCCGCCTCCGCGAGGGCGACGTCCTCGTCCTGAAGGGAACCAGCGAAAGCGTGCCGGCGGCGCTCGCCGAGCTGCGCATCCTGCCGCTCGCCGAGCGTTCGATCGTGCTCGGCCGCTCGCGCCGCTCGTTCATCCCGCTCGGGGTGCTGATGGCCGCGATGATCCTGACCGCCGCGGGTATCGTCAGCGCGGTCGCCGCCTTCTTTGGCGCGGCCGTGATCCTCCTTCTCCTGCGCGTCATGAGCATGCACGAGGCCTACGGCACGGTGGAAGCGTCGGTGATCGTGCTCCTCGCCGCGCTGATCCCGCTGTCGGAGGCGATCCAGACCACCGGCGGCACCGACCTCATCGCGGGCTGGCTGTCGACCGCCCTGCACGGGCTGTCGCCGCTCACCTCGCTCTTCATGGTGACGCTGCTCGCCATGGCGGTCACCCCGTTCCTCAACAACGCGGCGACCGTCCTGATGCTCGGGCCCATCGCCGGCAGCCTCGCGGTGCGGCTGGGGCTGAACCCCGACCCGTTCCTGATGGCGGTGGCGCTGGGGGCGGCCTGCGACTTCCTCACGCCGATCGGCCACCAGTGCAACACGATCGTCATGGCGCCGGGCGGCTACCGGTTCGGCGACTACTGGCGCCTCGGCTTGCCGCTCTCGGCTATCGTGCTCTTCGTCGGCGTGCCGCTGATCGCACTGTTCTGGCCGGTCGGGGGCTGATCTCTCAAAGCCCGAGCTCGGCGGTGCGCCCGCTGTCCTCCAGTTCCCAGGACGCGGTCCAGTGTCCGGCGCGCCGGCGCAGCACGAGATAGTTGCGCTCGGCGGTGTAGACCGTGCGCTGGCCCGGCAGGCGCTTCAGCCGGATCGGCCGCCCCGGCAGCGGCGAGTGGCCGAGTCGCGACAGGAGCCCGAGGCCGAGACCGAGGGCCGCCGGGGGCTTGGGGTGGGTGATGCCCGAGGCGACCAGCTGGTGCAGCGACGAGCCGTCGCGCAGGCGCATCTCGCCGCGCGTCGCCAGATGGATCTCGCCCGACACGACGGTGACCGGGCCGCCGCGTTCCACCGCCTCGCGCTCGAGGCTCGAGAGAAGGCGCACCCATTCCGCCCGGTGGCCGCGGCTCTGCCACTGGTCGCGCAGGTCGTCCTCGTATTGCTGCTGGCCGGGATAGAGGTCGAGCAGCGCCTCCACCAGCGACAGGCGCGGGCCCAGCGCCGGCACGCTGGAGACGACGATCCGCCGGTCGCCGCCGGGCGCCGCCGCAAGCCCCGCCTCGAACGCCGTCCAGCCCTCGTCTCCCATGACGCGCCCCGGCGTTCGCTCCGAGCGCAGGTCGGGCAGGAGGACCGAGAAGCCGGGAAAGAGGGCGTCCTGCGAGAAGCTCGTGCCGGTCCGGTCGCGGCAGGTGGCCGGCAGCGCGGCCGGATCGGCGCCGATCTGGAACAGCACGAACATCTCGCGCGCCGCCCGGAAGAGGCCGAGCGCGACGGGGCTCTCCTGCAGGCCGACGGGATGGCTGCCCCAGCCGTCGAAGATGTCGTGGTCGTCCCAGATCATCAGCGAGGGCACGCGCGCGCCGAGTTCGGCAAAGGCCGGCTGGCGGATCAGCGCGAGATAGCGGCGGAAGAAGTAGCCGCGAATGGCCTCCTCCATGTCGGTCGTCCACGCGACGGCCGGTTTCCCGTCGATGGGAAGATCCGCCCAGCGCCGCGTCTCGGCATGGGCGTCCACCGCCTCGTCGGCATAGAGCTGGTCGCCGCCGTGGAGGAGCAGCGCGAAGGGCCGCGTCCGGTGCTCGGCGGCCAGCCGCCGCCACATGACGTCGCGATCCTCGTGGCTGCGCGCCTCGTCACCGTTCTCCTGCCCGTTGCAGGAGACGAAGCCGACCGCGAGATCCCCGGAGAGGTCGGTCACGACGGGAAAGCGCCGCCCGTCCAGCCAGTATCCCGTCTCCGGCCCGACCGGCAGCACGAACTCGGCGCCCCACACGGCGTGGCCGAAGAGCTCGGCGCGAAGCGCGAGCGGCACCGCGTCCGCCCCGTCCGCTTCCAGCCGGGGCGCCTCGGCGCCCTGCCGCGTGACCGCGACGACGCCGAGCCGGACCGCGGCCGCGTCCGCACCACGCGCATAGAGGATGGGGCCGGCGACCAGCGCCGACGCGTGCAAGGGTGTGGTGCTCAACGTCCTCGGGTTCCTCGTCCGGCCGCTTCTCGACGCCCGACATGTCGTGCGCGAGCGGGCCGCGACAAGGCTTGGGCGCGCGGCAAGCTCAGACGGCGAGCGGCATCCGGAGGCCTGTGACCGGCGTCGATGGGCGCGCACCGGCGCCGGGCGCGCCGGCCCCGGCGCCGAGGCACAGGACATCGACCGGCGCGAAATGCACCTTCACGGTCGAGCCGAGGTTCGGGGGCGGCAGGGCCGGATCGTTGAACGTGTCGATCATCAGCTCGTCCCGGCCGAAGCGGGCGCGCAGGCGCACCACCGAGCCGAGGAAGGCGACGGACGTGATCTCGCCGCGCAGCTCGTTGGAGCGCTCGCGGCTGGGATGGAGCGACAGGGCCTCGGGGCGCAGCGCCAACGTCACGGTGTCGCCGACCCGCGCCTCGCCGGCATGGGCCTCGATCTCCTGCCCATCGACGACGACGCGGTCCCCGTGCGCGACCTCGCCCTTGAGGAGGCCGAGCGTGCCGACGAAGGAGGCGACGAAGCGCGTGCGGGGGCGGTTGTAGATCTCGAACGGCGTGCCGACCTGCTCGATGCGCCCTTCCGACATGACGACGATGCGGTCCGACATGGAGAGCGCCTCCTCCTGGTCGTGCGTCACGAAGATCGTGGTGATGCCGAGCTCGCGCTGGAGGTCGCGGATCTCGGTGCGCAGCGACACGCGGATCTTGGCGTCGAGCGCCGACAGGGGCTCGTCGAGGAGGAGGACGCGCGGGCGCGGCGCGATGGCGCGCGCCAGCGCCACGCGCTGCTGCTGGCCGCCCGACAGCTGGTAGGGATAGCGGTCGGCGATGTGAGGCAGGCCGATGAGGCGCAGCATGTCCTCGACGCGCGAGCGGCGCTCCGCCTTCGGAACGCCGGCGACCTTGAGGCCGAAGGCGACGTTGTCGGCGACGCTCATGTTGGGGAACAGGGCGTAGGCCTGGAACACCATGCCGATGCGCCGGGCGTTGGGCGCCAGGTCGGTGACGTCCTGGCCGTCGATGCGCACGGTGCCGCGGCTCGCCGTCTCGAAACCGGCGACGATGCGCAGCATCGTGGTCTTGCCGCAGCCCGACGGCCCGAGGAAGGTGACGAACTCGCCCTTCTCCACCGCGAGGTCGAAGCCGTGCAGCACGGTGTTGGCGCCGAAGCTCTTGGCGACGCCCGCGATCTCGAGAAAGCTCATGGAACCGCCTTCGCCTTGGGTTTGAGGAAGGAGCGCGCGCGACCCGGCCCCGCGCCGCCCGCCACGTGCAGAAGCACCATGCAACCCCAGGTGACCGCGAAGGCGATCATCGCGAGCGCGGCGGGCTCGTAGGCCCGGTTGGCGCCGACATTCTGGAGATAGGGGCCGAAGGCCGGGCGGTTGAGGAGGCTCGCCAGCACGAACTCGCCGATCACGATGGCGAAGGTAAGGAAGGCACCGGACAGGACCGCCGCGCGCACGTTCGGCAGGATCACTTGGCTCATGATGGTGGAGCGTTTCGCCCCGAGGCTTTCGGCGGCCTCCGTCAGGGTGCGGATGTCGATCGCCTGCAGGCCGGTGTCGACGGCGCGGTACATGTAGGGCAGCGCCAGCACCGTGTAGCCGAAGACGAGGATGACGTTGGTGCCCGCGACCGTGCCCGTGAAGGGCAGCCAGGACGAGGAGTTGTAGAGCCGGAGATACCCGAACACGAGGACGATCGGCGGGATCACCAGCGGCAGGAGGGTGATGAACTCGACCACCGGGCGCAGCCGCGGCAGGCGCAGGCGCACCCAGTAGGCCGTCGGCACGACGAGGAGCGTGCCGAGCACGATGGTCGTCACGGCGCAGATGCCGGAGAAGAGGAAGGTCTCCTGGAAGCGGTTGTCGGCGAAGACGACCCGGTAGGCCTCGAAGCTCCACTGGCCGCGCAGCATGGAGAGCGAGAACTGGAACGTCGCCCAGAGCGGCAGAAGGAAGTAGAGCGCGGCCAGAACCACCGCGATCCAGGCCAGAACCCGCGGCGCCTTCATCGCAGCCACCGCTCGGCGCGCGAGCGCAGCCAGATGTAGAGGAGGTTGGAGCAGCCGGTGATCACGATCATGCCGAAGGCGAGCGCGTAGCCGAGATTGGGGTTGTAGAGGACGTCGCCGCGGATCTGCGCGTAGAGGAGGATCGGCACGATGTTGAGCGAGGAGCCGGTCAGCGCGTAGGCCGTGGCGATGGCGCCGAAGGCGTTGGCGAAGAGGAGCAGGAAGCAGCCCATGAGGCTCGGGAACAGAACGGGGAGCGCCACCATGCGCCAGTACTGCCAGTTGGAGGCGCCGAGGATCGAGGAGGCCTCGCGCCATTCCCGCTTCAGCCCATCCAGCGCCGGCGTGATGATCAGCACCATCAGCGGGATCTGGAAGTAGAGATAGGTGATCGTCAGGCCCCAGAAGCTCAGGAGATTGAAGCCGAGCCGGTAGATGTTGAGGCCGAAGGCCTCGTTTAGGAACCAGGTGACGAGGCCGATGCGCCCGAGCGTCGCGAGGAAGGCGAAGGCGAGCGGGATGCCGGCGAAGTTCGAGGCGACGCCCGAGAAGGTGACGACGGACGAGCGGATCCAGGACGGCAGGCCGCCGTGCACGATCGCATAGGCGAGGAAGAAGCCGAGCAGCGCGCCGAGACCCGCCGAGGCGAGGCTGATGCGGATCGAGATCCAGTAGGCCGCCACGATCTGCGACTGGAACAGCCCGGCGATGTTGGCGAGCGTGAAGCTGCCCGTAGGGTCCTGGAAGGCGCCGACCACGAGGTAGAAGGTCGGGGCGATCAGGAACAGGATCGCGAAGGCGAAGAACGGGACGACGCCGAGCCAGGCCAGCGAGCCTTTCCTGGCGCGCTCGGCCGGCGGCCCGGCTGCGGCGGCGACACCCGTCATGGGCTCGAGGACCTGGACACTCAACGCGGGGACCCCTTCGCGCAGGACGCCGCGGGCGGCGTGTTGGGAGGACGATGGACCGCCGCCGCGAGGCGACGGTCCGCACGCGTGGCCGATCGGCGCTTACTGGACGTTGGCGCCCACGACCTGATCCCACTTGGTCGTGATCTCGGCCTTGGCGGCGTTCTGGTCGTCGAGCGTCGGGAACTTCGCAGCCTCGTAGGAGGCGGCCGGCGGCAGGCGGTCGAGGAGATCCTTCGGGATCTTGCCGGCCTTGGCCATCTCGTTGAAGCGGATCGGGTGGCAGTAGCCCTTGAGGTAGGTCAGCTGGCCCTCGTCGGAGTAGATGTACTCCATCCAGAGCTTGGCGGCGTTCGGGTGCGGCGCGTAGGCGCTGATCGCCTGGACGTAGACGCCGGCCAGCACGCCCGTCTTCGGCACCACGACCTCGACGGCCGGGTTACCGTTCAGCGTGTCGCGGCTCGACAGGGCATTGTAGTCCCAGCGGATCATGATCGGCGTCGTGCCCTGCGCAAGCGATGCCGGCTTGCCGATCACGGGCACGAAGTTGCCGGCCGCGTTCAGCTGCTTGAAGAAGTCGAGGCCGGCATCGGCGATCTCGGTGGCCGAGCCGTTCGGCGACTTCGAGAGACCCGCGGCGTAGACGGCCTGGATGGCCTGCGCCGAGGCGCGCGGATCACCGGCGAGCGCGACCGAGTTGGCGTAGTCGGACTTCAGGAGGTCGGCCCAGTCCTGCGGCACCTCGGACACGATGTCCTTGTTCACCTCGAAGGTGAGCACGCCGTAATAGTCGCCGTACCAGTAGCCGTCGGCGTCCTTGGCGTCGGCCGGGATCTCGTCCCAGGTCGCGACCTTGTAGGGCTGGATCAGCTTGTCGGTCTTGGCCTGCGGGCCGAAGGACAGGCCGACGTCGATCACGTCGGGGGCCTGCGGGCCGGTGTTGCCCTGGTTGGCCTTGATGGCCTCGATCTCGTCGGCGGAGCCCGCGTCGGGATTGAGCTCGTTGACCTGGAGGCCGTACTTCGCCTTGAAGCCGGAGATCATCTCGCCGTAGTTGCACCAGTCGTGCGGCAGGGCGATCGTGGTGAGCGAGCCTTCCTTCTTGGCGGCCTCGACCAGCGCGTCCATGCCCTGCGCACTCGCGCCGGTCGCGGCCGCGCCCAACGCAAAGCTCGCGAGCACCGCAAGCGACACGCCCTGTTTCATAATCCCGATCATCCAGCTCTCCTGACGTTGTCCTGCAGTGGGCGTGCCGCGCAACCGGCGCTCAGCCATCGGCCGAGCGGGGACTATCACCGACGCGTGACAGTTCCGTGTCGCTCGCACCGGGCGGAGATGCCGTTGCGTCCGACGGCTATGTGAACGGGAAAACGCTGGCGGAGCAAGAGGCTCAAGGTGTGCCGTCCCCGGCTTTGGCACCCCCGCGTGCGTGACACGAAAAAGCCGGCCACGAGGGCCGGCTTCGTTCGGAGCGGTTCGGCTGTCCGGGCGCTACTGGATCTTGCGCCCGTCCGCCCGGCTCTTGATGAGGCTCGCCACCGTGGTCACCACGAGGATGCCGATGATGACCATCAGCGACTGCTCGATCTCGATGTGCATCCAGGACGGCACCTCGATCGGCTGGCCGCCGTTCAGGAAGGGCAGCGTGTTGGCCTCGACGGCGTGGACGATGAGCTTCAGGCCGATGAAGGCGAGAATCAGCGACAGGCCGATGCCGAGATAGACGAGGCGATCGAGAAGGCCGCCGATCAGGAAGTAGAGCTGCAGGAGGCCGAGCAGCGCGAAGGCGTTCGCCGTGAAGACGATGTAGGGCGCGTCCGTCAGACCGTAGATCGCCGGGATCGAATCCAGCGCGAACAGGAGATCGGTCATGCCGAGCGCGAGGATCACGATGAACATCGGCGTGAACAGGCGCTTGCCGTTCTCGATCACCCACAGCTGGTTGCCGCGGAAGTCGTCCGTGGTCGGCAGGTGACGCTGGAAGTACTTCACGATCGAGTTCGGCTCGTACTCCTCGTCGGTCGACTTCTGATGCTTCAGGCTCTCGACGATGAGCTTCCACGCCGTCCACAGGAGGAACAGGCCGAAGAGATAGAACACCCAGGAGAAGCGCTCGATGGCCGCCGCGCCCAGCGCGATGAAGATGCCGCGCATGACGAGCGCGATCACGATGCCGATGAGGAGCGCCTTCTGCTGGTAGGCGCGCGGCACCAGGAAGCTCTTCATGATGATGACGAACACGAAGAGGTTGTCGACCGAGAGCGACTTCTCGGTGACGAAGCCGGCGAAATACTCGATGCCGTGCTGGCGGTCCCAGAAGTGCCAGACGCCCCAGCCGAACAGAAGCGCCAGGCCGACGTAGAAGGTGGACCACAGGGCCGATTCCTTGAAGGTCGGCTCATGGGGCTTTCGGACGTGGGTGAGGAAGTCGAAGACGAAGAGGGCGCCGATGGCGGCGATGGTGGCCAGCCACACCCAGGTCGGCACGACGTCGGGCGAGACGCCCGTCACGGCCGTTTGTGCCGCCGCATCCGAAAGTGTTTGCTCCAACGATCCCTCCTGAGCGCCGCCCGTCCTGGATGCGGCTTCGAAACTGACAAAGGCCGCGAGGGCCGTGCTATCGCCTGCATAGCTGGGACGATCGCGAGACCTCGCAACTCCCCGAACCCATGCATGCGGCCGCTTAGGTGTGCAATCGCTGCCGCAATGCAACATCCCGGCGCCACAAATCTTGGCGACGGAAGAGCGCCGGAGAAACGCCCGCGCCGAAAGTCTGCGACTAACCGGTTGAATCCAAGGGATTGCGCCTCGTTACTTCGGCGCCATCACGCTTAGTTGAGACCGGCGTGTTCGCGAAGCTTGGCGATATTGTCACGGTAGCTTACTTCCGTGCCGCCGCGGTAGACCGCCGAGCCCGCGACGAACGTGTCGGCACCGGCCGCCCGGATCGCGCCGATCGTGTCGGGCGCGACGCCGCCGTCCACCTGCAGCCGGATCGGCCGGTCGCCGATCAGCGTGCGCAGGCGCCGGATCTTCTCCAGCGTCGCCGGAATGAAGCTCTGCCCGCCGAAGCCGGGGTTCACCGTCATCACCAGAACGAGGTCGACCCGGTCGAGAACGTATTCGATCGCGGTCTCGGGCGTCGCCGGATTGATCGCGACGCCGGGCTTGCACCCCAGCCCGCGGATCGCCTGCAGCGTCCGGTCGAGATGGGTCGAGGCCTCGGCATGCACGGTGATCCCGTCGCAGCCCGCCTTGGCGAAGGCCTCGAGATACGGATCGGCCGGCTCGATCATCAGGTGCGCGTCGAAGAATTTGCGCGATGCGCCGCGCACGGCCGCCACGACCGGCGGTCCGAAGGTGATGTTGGGCACGAAGTGCCCGTCCATCACGTCGAGATGGATCCAGTCCGCGCCCGCCCGGTCGACGGCGGCGATCTCCTCGCCGAGCCGCGAGAAGTCCGACGACAAGATCGACGGCGCGATGAGAATGTCGCCGCCCACCTCAGATGCCCCCGATCGGGCGCTGGCCGAACAGCGACGAGGTCTCGGTGAGGCTGGAGGGATCGGCCATCACCCGTGCGAACTCGACGACCTCCTCGCGCGAGCCGAAGACGACGGGCGTGCGCTGGTGCAGGCCGTCCGGCACGATGTCGAGGATCGGCTGGAGGCCGTCGCTCGCCGCACCGCCCGCCTGCTCGGCGCAGAAGCCGACCGGGTTCGCCTCGTAGACGAGGCGGATGCGGCCGCGATCGTAGCCCTTCCGCCGGTCGCCGGTGTAGATGTAGATGCCGCCGCGCACGAAGATTCGATAGGCGTCGGCCACCATCGAGGCGACCCAGCGCATGTTGAAGTCGCGCCCGCGTGGGCCCTCCACCCCCTCCTGGCAGCGCTCGATATAGAGGCGCACCGGCTCGTCCCAGTGGCGCGCGTTCGAGGCGTTGATCGAATATTCCTTGGCGACGGCCGGAATGTTGAGCGGTCCCATGCGCGTGAAGACGCCGGTCTCGGGCGACCAGCCGAAGGCGTGGGTGCCCGCTCCCAGCGTCACCACCAGCATGAGGCGCGGGCCGTAGACGAAGAAGCCCGCGGCCAGCTGCGCACGGCCCGGCTGGCGGAAGACGCCCGAGGCATCGGCGCGGTGCGCGTCGGTGACCGGCAGGATCGAGAAGATCGTGCCGATCGACACGTTCGTCTCGATGTTGGACGAGCCGTCGAGCGGGTCGATCGCCATGGCAAGGCTCGCGCCCTCGTTCAGCACCACCGCCTCGTCCTGCTCCTCCGAGCCGTAGAAGGCGACGGGCGCGGCGCGCGCAGCCTCGAGGAACAGGCGGTCCGCCTCGCGGTCGAGCACCTTCTGGATGTCGCCGCCGCCGTTGGGATCGCCCGCTGGGCCCGTGGCCGCGCCGGCATCCCCGGTCGCGCCGGTCGAGATGAGCCGCTGCAACGATCCGGCGGCCTCGGCCAGCCGCTCGATCAGCGCGGCGACGTCGCGCTGCCGGGGATCGGCCGCCGCATGGGCCTCGAGATACTGGGTCAGCGTGCTCATGCGTCCTCCATCGAAACCGTGATCGGCCCGGATTAGCGGATGGGACACGCCCGCGGCAAACGGAAAGCGGCCCTCAGCCGCCCGAGGGCAAAAGGGGCGCGCGGCGTAGCGCTGCGAGATCGGCCGAACCGGTGCAGAAGCAGGCGATCCGCAACTCCTCGATCACCTGCGTGAAATGATCAACCACCGCCTCGCTCGAGCGGTCCGCCGCGGGCAGTCCGGCCGCCGCCTGGCCGACAAGGTCGGCGCCGAGGCGAATCGCGCGCGCGGCATCGAGACCGTTGCGCACGCCCCCTGAGCCGATCACCACGGCCTCGGGACAGGCAACTCGGACGTCCCGGATGGCGCGGGCGGTCGGAATGCCCCAGTCGGAGAACAGGAGCGCGGCGGCGCGCGCGCGCGGGTCGCTCGTCCGCTCGGCCTCGATCGCCGCCCAGCTGGTGCCTCCGGCGCCCGCGACGTCGATCGCCGCGACGCCCGCATCGACCAGCTGCCGCGCGAGCCGGCCGGAGATGCCGGCGCCGACCTCCTTCACCACGACCGGGAACTCGACCGCCTCGACCAGCGCCTCGATCGCGGCCAAGATCCCGCTCCAGCGCCGGTCGCCGCCCGGCTGCAGGGCTTCCTGCAGGGGATTGAGGTGGACGATCAGGGCGTCGGCCTCGATCATCGCGACCGCGCGCCGCGCCTCGTCCGGCCCCCAGCCCGCGACGAGCTGCGCCGCGCCGATATTGGCGAGGATCGGCGCGTTCGGCGCGCGGCGACGAAGGCCCGCGTCGAGCCCGCCCGCGCCCCGCCCTTCCAGCGCGATGCGTTGCGAGCCGACAGCAAGCGCAAGGCCGAGGTGATCGGCGGCCTCGGCAAGGCGCGCATTGATCGCGCCGGCGCGCTCCGGCCCGCCGGTCATCGAGGAGATCAGGATCGGCGCGCGCAATGTCCGGCCGAGAAACCGCGTTCCGAGATCGATCGCGTCGAGGTCCACCTCGGGCAACGCGACATGCTCGAAGCGCACGGCGTCGAAGCCGGTCTCCGCCTGGCGTCCCTTGAGGCGCGGCGACAGGACGATGTCGAGATGATCGCCCTTGCGCGCGGCGATGCCGCCGGTCTCCTCGCCCATGCCCGTCCCGTTCCTCGTCCCACCGTCCAATCGAGCCTCCCGCATGCCACCGACGGCACCGGCGCGCTCTACGTCGATTCGTCGCATTCCGTCCCGCTCCCGGCCCGGCGGGTTCCAGTGGCGCGGCCCCGTGCTACAACTTCGTACAGAACTCCGCCCACGGTGACATCAGGGATGTCCCGCGCCGAAAGTGACGAAGACGCGATGACCCTTTCCACCGACGGCCCGAACACCCTCCTTCTTGCCCGGATCGAAGCGCGGCTGGCTGAGCTCGTGCCCGTGGTCCTGGCGGGCCAGCAGGGGCTGGAGGCGGCGATGCGCGACAGCTTGCTCGCGCCCGGGAAGCGCCTGCGTCCGCTGATCGCGGCGATCGTGGCGCAGGATCTCGGCGGCCCCCTCGACGCCGCTCTCGACGCCGGCTGCGCGGTGGAAATGGTGCACGCCGCCTCGCTGATTCTCGACGACCTGCCCTGCATGGACGACGCGGCGCTGCGGCGTGGCCGCCCGGCGATCCACCGCGGCCATGGCGAGGACGTCGCGGTGCTCGCCTCGATCGCCATGCTGACGGAAGCCTTCGCCGTCCTGTCGCGGATCGAGGGGCTGGCGCCCGAACGGCGCAACGCCGCCGTCGGCGTCCTTGCCTCGGCGGTCGGCTCGCTAGGCCTCGTCGGCGGCCAGTACCAGGACCTTCGCGGCGGCCGGGGTCCCCGGTCGGCGCAGGACATCGGCGACGCCAACGGACGCAAGACCGGCGCCTTGTTCCTGTCGGCCGTCGAGCTCGGCGCGATCGTGGCCGGCGCGACGCCGGGCCAACGCGCGAATCTCTCCGCCTTCGCGGGCGAGCTCGGCCTCGCCTTCCAGTTGATGGACGACCTCCTCGACCTGACGTCGGACCCGGCCGCGATCGGCAAGGATGTCGGGCGCGATGCCGGCAAGTCGACGGTGGTGGCGCTGGTCGGCGTCGAGCGCACGCAGCGGCTGGTGGAGCGTCACATCGGCACCGCACGCGCCCATCTCGAGACCGTCTTCGGCGCCAGCTCGCGCCTCGATGCCCTGGTGGTGCGGCTGGCGGGCCTCGGCCGCCCGCCGCAGCCGGCCGCGCTTCCGCCGGCGATCGAGCAGGAAGGCGGTCGCCGCTGACCGGCCGGGGTCGCGACACGCCGGATCGTACCTGCGACTGACCGTTCGGATTTTCCGACACACGCTACGGTTTCTTTCAGATCGGCATGACAATGATTGGCTGTCAACGGAGAGCCGTTCATGGTCCTGTCCACATGCCTCGTCCTGGAACATCAGCTGACGCTGCTGCTCCTTGCGGCCATCGTGTGCGCCAGTGGCGCCTTCGTCACCATGACGCTATTCGTGCGCAGCCGCTCGTTCGACGGGCGGGCGCGGATCGGCTGGCTGTTCCTTGCGGCGATCAGCACGGGCATCTCGACCTGGACGACGCATTTCGTCGCGATGCTCGGCTACCGCCCCGATGTTCCCGCGACGTTCGACCCGCTGCTCACCGTCCTGTCCACGCTGGTCGCGATCGCGGGCTCCGGCATCGCGCTGGCGCTGGCGGGCCGCGTGCCGACGCGGATGCGCACGCTCGCAGGTGGTGCCATGCTCGGCGTGTCGATCACCGGCATGCACTATCTCGGCATGTTCGGGTATCAGGTCCCGGGCGTCCTGCACTGGGACGGCTTCGCGGCGGCCTTGTCGCTCGCCGCATCCATCGCCTTCAGCACCGGCGCCCTGTGGACGCTCCGCGGCTCGGCCGGCCTGCGCCGCGAAGCGCTCGCGGCCGGGCTTCTGGCGCTCGGCATCATCACCCTCCACCTCTTCGGCATGCAGGCGCTGACGCTGACGCCCATCGCGAGCGAGACGACGGCGGCCGGCGTCGGATCGACCGGCATGGCGCTCGCGATCGCGATCGTGGCGCTGCTCATCGTGGGCACCGGCCTGTCGACCTCGATCATCGACATGGACGAGCGGACGCGGGCGGACCGGTCGCTTCTCGACATGGCCTACCGCGATCCCCTGACCGGCCTTCCCAACCGGCGCGCGCTCCAGCTCAAGATGGACCAGGCGCTGGCCGAAGGCCGCTGGTTCAAGCTGATGATGATCGACCTCGATCACTTCAAGTCGATCAACGACACCTACGGCCACGCGACGGGCGACAAGCTCCTGTGCGAAGTGTCGCGGCGCTTCCAGGCCTCGATGGGTCCGGGCACCTACGGCTACCGCATCGGCGGTGACGAACTGGCGGCGCTCGTCTTCGACAACCCGGAATCGGCGGCGCAGATGGCGCACGAGTTCGGCGCGGCGCTGCGCGAGCCGATGGACATCGACGGACGCCAGATCCTGTCGGGCTGCTCGATCGGCATCTGCAGCATCGAGAATGCCGAGGATGCCGAGACGATCACGCGCCGGGCCGATGCGGCCCTCTACGAGGCCAAACGTCGCGGCCGCGGGCAGGTGGTGCGCTTCACGCCCGGCATGCGCGAGGCCGACCGCCAACGGGCCCAGTTGGAGAGCGATCTCCAGTCCGCGGTCGAGCGCGACGAGTTCCGCCTGCACTTCCAGCCGATCGTCAACCCCGAGACGCTTTCCATCTTCGGATACGAGGCGCTCCTGCGCTGGACGCATCCGATGCGCGGGCCGGTGTCGCCGGCCGAGTTCATTCCCCTGGCCGAGGCCTCCGGCGCGATCGGTCCCATCGGGGAGTGGGTCCTGAAGGACGCCTGCCTGAAGGCGTCCGCCTGGCCCTCGGATCTCTATGTCGCGGTGAACGTCTCGGCACTGCAGCTGCGCTCGGCGCGGTTTCCGGCGCTGGTCGCGCGGATCCTGGCTGAAACCGGCCTGCCGCCGCAGCGCCTGACGATCGAACTGACGGAAACCGCAATCGTGGCCAACCACGACGAGGTCGCCGCCATCCTGAACGCGGTGCGTGCCCTCGGGGTCAGGGTCGCCATGGACGACTTCGGCACCGGCTTCTCGTCCCTGTCCCACCTCCGGCGCCTGCCGGTCGACGTGATCAAGATCGACCGCAGCTTCGTCACGTCGGCGGAAATCGACCGCAACTCCATGGCGGTCCTGAAAGGCATCGCGCAGATGGGCCGCGACATGGAGATCGCGATCGTCGGCGAAGGCGTCGAGACGCCCGCCCAGCGCGACATCCTGCGCCGCATCGGCTGCGACGGGGCGCAGGGCTACCTGTTCGGCAAGCCGACGCCCTTCGTTCTGCCGACGACGCCGATGCTGGCCCGCGCCGTCTGACCGCGAGGCGTCAGCGCGGCCGCGTCCACAGGAGCGGCGAGCGCGGCGCGGTCCCGCCCGCGCGCAGCACCATCGCCGCGCCGCGGCCGATCTCGGCGATCTTCTCGCCGGTCGTCGTCGACACGCGCTCAGGGCGCGGCTGCGGCCCGATGGCGACGAGCTTCAACCCGATCCGCCGATAGACCCCGTGCGCGGTGCCGACCGCCCAGGCGGAGCGGCGCGGCAGGGCGTCGATTCCAATTCGCGCGGAAGCGTAAAAGGGCTCCGCCGCCTCGACCAGACGACGCCGCAGCCGGAACACCGCCTCGGCGCGCCGCGGATCGGTGAGATCGGCGACGTCGAGCCCCTCCTGGATCAGCCAGTCCAGCGGCAGGTAGACCCGGCCGGCCACCGCGTCGTCGACGACGTCGCGCGCGATGTTGGTCAGTTGGAAGGCAAGGCCGAGATCGCTCGCCCGGTCGAGCACGGCCTCGTCCCGGACGCCCATGATCCGCGCCATCATCACGCCGACGACGCCGGCCACGCGCCAGCAGTAGACGAGGAGATCGTCGAGGGTCCGGTAGCGCTCCTCGTCGACATCCATGGCAAAGCCCGCGAGATGCTCGGCGGCGTCCGTGCGAGGAATGCCGTGGCGCCGCACGACCTCGGCGAGCGCCGCGAAGGCGGGATGGAGCCCTTGCGTGCGCCCTTCGAAGGCGGCTTCCGTATCGGCCCGGAGCGCGGCGATGCGCTCATGCGCCGGGCGCTCGTCGAGATGGCGGGCCGCCGATCCCGCCTCCTGCCCGTCCACCACGTCGTCGCAGTGTCGGCACCAGGCGTAAAGCATCACGACGCTCAGGCGCGTCTCCCGGTCGAAGAGGCGCGAGGCGGCGGCGAAACTCTTCGACCCCTTGGCGATCGACGCGGCCGAGATGGCCGCGAGGTCAGGCTGGCTCATGCCCGAGGATCAGACCCGCCGTCGCCTTGGCCGAGCCGACGACGCCCGGCACGCCGGCGCCCGGATGGGTCCCTGCGCCGACGAAGTAGAGGTTCGGGATCCAGTCGTCGCGATTGTGCGCGCGGAACCAGGCGGACTGCGTCAGCACCGGGTCGAGCGAGAAGGCCGACCCGTGATGGGCGTTGAGTTCCGACACGAAGTCGTTCGGCGTGAAGATGCGCTGGGTGACGAGGTCGGCGCGCAGGCCCGGCATGTAGCGGGCCTCGAGATAGTCGAGGATGCGGTCGGCATAGCGCGGCCCTTCGACCGACCAGTCGATCGAGGCGTTGCCGAGGTGCGGCACCGGCGACAGCACGTAGTAGCTGCCCATGCCCGGCGGGGCGAGCGACGGGTCGGTGGCGCAGGGGCTGTGAAGGTAGAGCGAAAAGTCGCCCGCCAGTTCCTTGCCCTTGAAGATCTCGTCGATCAGCGCCCGGTAGCGCGCCCCGAAGAGGACCGTGTGGTGCTGCAGTTGCGTCTGGTGCCGCTTCAGGCCGAAATAGAGGACGAAGAGCGACATCGAGAAGCGTTTGCGCTTCAGCTTGGCGGCCTGAGCCGCGCCGCGCGTCGTGCCGCGCAGGAGCTTGTCGTAGGTGTGGACGACGTCGGCGTTGGAGGCCACGATATCGGCGTCGAAGCTGCGCCCGTCGTGCAGCACGACGCCGGTCGCGCGCCGCCCGTCGACCGCGATGCGCGAGACCTCGGCGTTCAGTTCGATCCGCCCGCCGATGTCGGTGAAGAGCTTCACCATGCCCTGGATCAGCGCGCCGGTGCCGCCCTTCGGGAACCAGACGCCCCATTCGCGCTCCAGCGCGTGGATCAGGGCGTAGATCGAGGAGGTGGCGAAGGGGTTGCCGCCGACCAGCAGCGAGTGGAACGAGAAGGCCTGCCGGAGCTGGTCGTCCTTGATGAATTCCGACACCTTGGCATAGACCGAGCGCCAGGCCTGGAGCTTGGCGAGTTGCGGCCCGGCGCGCACCATGTCGCGGAACTGCAGGAACGGCACGGTGCCGAGCTTGAGGTAGCCCTCCTCGAAGACGGCTTTGGAATAGGCGAGGAAGCGGCGGTAGCCCTCGACATCCTCGGGGCTCTTCGCGCCGATCTGCCGGTCGAGCTCGGCCTGGTCGTTGGCATAGTCGAACGCGTAGCCGTCCTCCCAGCAGAGCCGGTAGAACGGGCTGACCGGCAGGAGCGTCACGTAGTCGGACAGCTTCTTGCCGGCGGCCTCGTACAACTCCTCCAGCGCCGAGGGATCGGTAATCACGGTCGGCCCGGCATCGAACACGAAGCCCTGGTCCTCGTAGACGTAGGCGCGGCCGCCCGGCTTGTCGCGCTTTTCCAGAAGCACCGTCTGGATGCCGGCGGCCTGAAGCCGGATCGCCAGCGCCAGTCCGCCGAAGCCCGAACCGATGACGACGGCGGACCGGGCGGGCGGGGGAACGTGCTTCATGCGGATTCCTTGGGACGACGGGCGGCGAGGACCCGGAGGGCGCTCAGGACCGGAACGGGAGGCTTGCCGGCGAGAATGCGCACCTTGTCGCCAAAGTCCAGCCGTGCGGCATAGAACCGCGCCACCAGATCGTCCGGCAGACGATGGAAATGCTCGAGGATCCGGTAGCGCTCCTCCGGCCGTCCGGCCTGGAAGAGAAGGCGGTTCAGCATGCGGAAATAGCTGCGGTCGGACCAGATGTTGCGCGCATGCGCGTCGAGAAGACGCGACAACCCTTCGGGCGAGATGTCCGGCGCGCGCGAGACGAGATCGGCGACATGGACGGCGTCGGGCAGCGAGTAGCCGGTGGTCGGATGGAACAGCGCATGGGCCAGCCCCACCGTCGGCATGCCGCCGGCCGCCGCGATCAGGGCGTCGATGTCGCCGCCCAGCGCGATCGGCAGGATGCCGTGCTCCTCGCGCACGAGGCGCCCCTCGCCCCAGTTCGCCGCCGCGGCATAGTCGGCGAGATGCCCGCGCAGGGTCTCGACGTCGAGATCGCCGCGGTCGGCATAGTAGGTGTCCTCGACGAGGAGGCGCGTCGGCGAGAAGGGCAGGAGGTAGACGAAGCGATAGCCGTCGCGCTGGGGTACGGTGGCATCCATGATCACCGGACGCTCGACGCCGTGCGGGCGGTCGAACTCCCATTCCTGGCCGAGGAACTTCTGGAACCCGAGGTCGAGATGCGGGCTCTTTCGCGCCCCCCGCCCGTCGATCACCGCGCGCGCGGTCAGCGTGCGCTGGTCGGCGAGCGTCACGCCGGTCGGCGTGACCGCGACCGCCGGAACGCCGGTCAGGATGCGCTCGCCGAGCCGCGCGGCGATCACCTCGCGGAAGCGCTCCGACGAGACCGAGGCGTAGCCGGTAGCAAAGCGGCGGCGCCGGCCTGGGAAGCGCACGTCGTAGTCGGCCCAGCGCGCGGATACGAGCGGGGCGACCCAGTCCTGTTCGGCGGTCGACAGGTCGCCGTCGTGGAAGCTCCAGGTGTGGTTGCCGCCGAGCGCCTCGCCGCCCTCGACGACGAGCACCTTGAGGTCCGGCCGCCGCATCGCGAGGCGATAGGCGATCAGCCCGTTGGCGAGACCGCCGCCGAGCAGGATGACGTCGGCGTCGAGACTCATGCCACCTCCCGCGCGAGAGGCGGCCAGGTGGTTGCGAGGGCATGCGTCACCCAGGCCTCGACCGTCTCGGCCGCACGCGTCGCGCCCCCCGCCTCGCCGATCGCCGCGCCGATGGCGGCGGCCTCCGAACAGAATTCCGCCTCGCCCAGGAGACGCACGAGCGCGCCCTCCACCGCGTCCGGCGTCAGGCGGCGACGCGAGAGCTTCAGCCCTGCGCCGTGATGGACGAGACGGGCGGCGACGCCCGGCTGGTCGTAGGCGATCGGGATGGCGAGCGCCGGCACGCCGGCTTCCATCGCGTCGAGCGCGGTGTTCAGCCCGCCATGCGTCACACAGACGCTTGCCGCGCGCAGCATGGTGCGCTGGGGCAGGAAGTCGGTCACGAGATCCGCATCGATGGTGGCCGCCTCCCGTGCTGTCAGACGTCCGCAATGAGCCACGACCAGACCGAGGTCAAGCCGGCGGCAGGCCTCGGCGATCACCCGGAAGAGACCGACGCGGTGCCCCTGCAGCGTGCCGAGCGAGGCGAAGACGAGCGGCCGCGCGGGATCGGGCGCGAAGGGCAGCGGCGCCTGCCCCTCGCCGGGCGAGCGCAGCGGCCCGACGCCGAGGATCCGGCGCGCGCCGCCATAGGGAAAGTCGAAGGCGGGCAGCGTCTGCGAGATCGTGCCGAGCGGCGACAGCCAGTCCTCCAGGCCCCCGAGCGGCTGGAGGCCGAGCGAGAGCGCGCAGCGACGAATCGTCTCGGCCTGTCGGCGCATCAGGAGGCCCGCGACGTAGCGCCCGCCACGGTTGCGCTTCAGCCCGTCGACACTGTCGTCGAACGGCCAGTCGAGATAGGGCGGCGGCAGGGCCGCGTCGGGATCGATCGGCAGCGCCGAGGCGAGCGACACGAAGGGCAAGCCGAGATGCGTGGCGAGAAGACCGGTCGCCGGCTCCATCTGGTCGCCGACGAGGGCTTCGACGCCGGCCTCGCGCAGAACCGCCACGCCGCCCGATACCAGTCCTTGCGTGCGCTCCGCGCTCTCGGCCACCGTGCGCAGGATGCCGAAGAGGCCGGTGGAGCCGGCCCTCGCCGTCGGACGCGGCGCCGCGCCCAGCCCCGCCTCTCGGACGTCCCACGGGCCGGCGCGCACCATCTCGCCGCAGCCCGCGTTCATCAGGAAGGTCGAGCGATGGCCACGCTGGGCGAGCGCCAGCGCAAGAGCCTCGAACGCGCGCGCATGGCTCGGAAACGGGGGGCAGACGAGGCCGAAATGCAAAGCGATATGCCGAGGTTGGTGCGGGCGACGACATCACAGATAGCGTGAAACGCCCGAAGGGCGACGCACAAGACTGTGGACGGCACGCGAGCCGTCGCAACCTGTGGCGATGGCCGCGCGTTCAGCCGGCATGACAGACATGGCCCCACGCCCCGCCGACCGCGCCTCCAACGTGTTTCTGTCCACGCCGGCGGGTCAGATCGTCGTGGGGGCTGCCATCGTCCTCGTGATGGCCGCCATTCTCGATCTGATGGGTCGGCCGCTCGTCTGCGACTGCGGCACGATCCGGCTCTGGGACGGCGACCCGCATTCGCCGGGATCCTCGCAGCAGTTCGCGGACTGGTATTCCGCGCTCCACGTCGTCTTCGGCATCGGTCTCTATCTGGCGCTCCATCGCGCGCGGCCACACTGGCCGACGAGCTGGCTTCTCCTCACCGCTCTCGCCTCCAGCGGCGTCTGGGAGGTGATGGAGAACTCGCCCTGGATCATCGCGATGTTCGGCCAGGCAGTCGGCGCGCCGGAATATCATGGCGACAGCGTCTTCAACGCGCTCGGCGACACCGTGTTCGTGGCGCTCGGCTTCCTCGCCGCGCGGGCGCTTCCCCTGAAGGGAACGATCGGGCTGGTGCTCCTCTTCGAACTCGCCATCGCACTCGCCATCCGCGACGGCTTCGTGCTCGGCACGCTGCGGCTTCTCGGGGTCTCCGTACCGCCGGTCTGAAGCTCAGCGGGCCTTGGCGAACATCCAGCAGTCGCGCGGCGTATCCTCGATGTTCGGGTGCACCATCCAGCGCTTGAGAAGCCCCTCGCGCTCGAGCCCTGCCTTCTCCATGACGCGCGCGGACGCCACGTTGTCGACGTCGCAGGTAGCGCCGATGCGCCAGACGTCGCGCTGCTTCATCGCCCAGGCGACGACCTCGGTCAGCGCCTCGGTCATCAGGCCCTGGTTCCACGAGCGGCGCGACAGGACGTAGCCGAAGCCGATGCGCCCCGGCACGTCGCGCCGGATCGTCAGCGCCCCGCGCAGCTGCCGGTCGCGCCGCCCGAGAAGCGTGAAGGTGCGCGACGTCTCGCTGGCGATGCAGCCGGTGATGAACTCTTCGGTCTCGCGCACCGAGGTGTGCGGCGCCCAGGTCAGGTAGCGCGTGACCTCCGGGTCCTGCGCGTACTCGTCGAAGATCGCGCCCGTGTCGCCAAGGGCGATGGGGCGGAGGATCAGGTCTTCGGTCCAGAGCGTCTCGGGAAACATGGGGCCCTTCTGGCACGGATCGCGGGCGGGGACGAGCCCTTGCGGACCCGCGCCTTATTTCACCCGGCGCAGGCGCGGCGCTGCGCTGGCCCCGCGCGGCTTGGCGCTGCCCGCGCCCGTGCGCCAGTTGTTGCCGGCGATCGTTACGACGCGGTTGCCCCGGAAGTCGGTCTCGGCCGCGATATAGCCGCGTTCGGCCATCCAAGTCAGAAGGAAGCGCCCGCGCGAGGGCGAATGGCTGCCGTAGGCGCGCGCCAGCACCTCGTCGCCCGGACAGGGCTCGGCATCGCGCGCCGCCTTGGCGAGCAGGAGATAGACCCCCTGCATGTCCTCCGGCAGCTCCTCCGAGCGTGCCACGACCTCGGTCCAGGCCTCGTCCTCGCCGTCGGCTCCGACCCCGGCGCGCGCCAGCGCGAGCTTGCGCCGGAAGCCGGCAAGATCCAGCGCACCCGGTGACAGGCGCTTCAGCCGGCAATGGGTGAGGAAGTCCTGATAAAGCGTCTGGACGGGGCGGAACGCCGCCTCCGGATCGGCCATCAGCTCGGTGAAGATCGAATCGATCCGCTCCTGGCGCTCGGCCAGCGTCTCCTCGTCCTCCCCCGGCTCCTCGTCCGGCGGCGCGGGCGCGGCAAGGCGCGGCGCCGAGACGCGCTCCAGAAGCTCGCGCGTCGCCACCGCCGGCTCGCGCCGAACCGGCGCCGGCAGGGCGACCGGCTCGTCCGCGCCAGCGGTGAAGATGAGGTCGGCCATCTCGGCCGGGCTCGCCTCGGGCAGCGCCATTAGCACCGGGCGGCCCGAGCGCCCGGCCGTCTCGACCGGGCCGATGCGCAGCGGAATGGGTTTGCGCGACAGCGCCGGCCCTAGCGCCACGAAATGGCCGGGCTCGAGATCGCGGAAGCGCTCGGCCTGCCGCCGGTCCATGCCGAGAAGATCGGCGGCGCGCGCCATGTCGATGTCGAGAAAGGTGCGGCCCATCAGGAAGTTCGAGGCTTCCGCCGCCACGTTCTTGGCGAGCTTGGCGAGGCGCTGCGTCGCGATCATGCCGGCGAGCCCGCGCTTGCGGCCGCGGCACATGAGGTTGGTCATCGCGCCGAGCGAGATGCGACGCGCCTCGTCCCCCACCTCGCCGGCGATCGCCGGCGCGAAGATCTGCGCCTCGTCCACCGCGATCAGCATCGGGAACCAGTGGTGCCGGTCGGCGTCGAACAGGCCGTTCAGGAAGGCGGCGGCGCAATTCATCTGCACCTCGGCGTCGAGCCCTTCGAGGTTAAGGACGACGGAGGCGCGGTGCTGGCGGATGCGCGTCGCGATGCGGGCGAGCTCGGCCGGCGTCCGGTCGGCATCCACCACGACATGGCCGAACCGGTCGGAGAAGGACACGAAGTCGCCTTCCGGATCGATGATTGCCTGCTGCACCCAGCCGGCGCTCTGCTCCAGGATGCGGCGGAAGAGGTGCGACTTCCCCGAGCCGGAATTGCCCTGCACCAGAAGGCGCGTGGACAGGAGCTCCTCCAGGTCCATCTCCGCCGGCTCGCCCGTGGCGGTCGTTCCGAGATCGACGGCGACCTTGGTCAAACGGCTTCACTCCGAGAATGCGAACGGCCCCGCACGGCTCAGCGCACGGGCCCGCGATGTTCATGGTCGAGGAAGCCCTAATCTAGCGGAGCGGGTCCCCGATCAGGAGTCCCGCGCCGCCCGGCGTCCACAGTTATCGCTGGTTGCCCAGCCACTTGTCGTAGTCGGACACAAGGAGGTGCAGCGGTGCCTCGTCCTCCTCGATCTCGGCGAAGCGCCCGATCGGCTCGGCGAAGACGTTGTCGGTCAGGTCGTCGTTGACGGTCGAGACCTCGCCGATGAGGACGTCCCCGCCCTCGCCCCAGAAGGCGTGCCAGTCGGTGCGCGGCATCAAGGTCACGCTCTCGCCCGGCGACAGACGCAGGATGTCGCCGCCCTTCATCTGGCGCCGCATGCCGTCGGTCACGACGTTGACCGGCAGCGACTTGTCGATCTCGCCGTCCGGCCCCGCCGTGTAGAGCTTCAGCGCCAGCGTCGCCCCGCCCCGGTTGATGATGTCCTCGGCCTTGAGATCGTGCCGATGCATCGGCGACAGCTGATCTTGCCGCGAGATCATGATCTTCTCGGCGTAGAGCATCCCGCGCCCCGCCTTCAGGTCGGTATTGTCGCCGTTGCGCGTCGTGAACAGGAACAGGCCGAGATTGTCGAAGTCGCCGCGTCCGTAGTCCGTGATGTCCCAGCCGAGCCGCCGATCGACGACCGCCTGGAGGTCCGCCTGCCGCGCCTGCATTTCGGCCGGCGAGAGATAGGCGAACGGCGGCATCACGTATCCGAACGAGCGGATGAACTCGTCGCTCTGCCGGATGATCTCGTTGACCCGCGATCTCTTCATGCTGCCCTCCTCCGGCACGCTCTCGTCGCCGATGCCCTAGCACGAGACGGGGCCGGGGCGAGAGGGGCGTGGCGTCGATAGCAGGGGCGCTGCCCCTGCACCCCGTCAAGGGAAATGATTTCCCCTGAACCCCTCCTCATTCGAGGCTTGTCCGAGATCGGAACGGGCCAACGGCCCGTCCCGATCTCGGAAGAGGTCATAAACGAAAAGAAGGGTTCGGGAATTCTTTCCCGAGCGGGGCTCGGGGCGGCAGCCCCGCCAACCCACGCGCGCGCCCTCACCCCAGCGCGATCTCCGGCACGTAGGCCTTGGCGCGGTCCATGTCGGCGTGGAAGGCTTCGCGCTCGCGCGCCTGGGCCTCCGGGTCCGGCAGGCGCAGGATGTAAGCGGGGTGGACGGTGACGAGGAGCTTGGTGGTGCCGTCGGGCAGGTCGATGAGCTTGGAACGCGTGTCGCGGATCGTCACGGTCTTGCCCAGCACCGATGCCGCGGCCGTGGCGCCCAGCGCCACGATGAGCTTCGGCTTGATGAGCTCGCGCTCCTGTTCGAGCCACCAGCGGCAGACCTTGACCTCGCCCATGTTGGGCTTGGCGTGGATACGCCGCTTGCCGCGCGGCTCGAATTTGAAGTGCTTCACGGCATTCGTGACATAGGCCTGGGAGCGGTCGATGCCGGCGGCGGCGAGCGCCTCGTCGAAGACCTTGCCGGCGGGGCCGATGAAGGGCTCGCCGGCCAGATCCTCCTGGTCGCCCGGCTGCTCGCCGACGAAGATGACCGGCGCGTCGGCCGGGCCCTTGCCGAAGACGGTCTGGGTCGCGGGCTCCCAGAGCGGGCACGCCTTGCAGTGCCGAGCCTGCTCGCGCGCCTCCTCGATGTCTTCCGGCGGCTTGTTGAAGCCGTTGAAGGCCGGAACCTGTGATGCCGCGCGTGCCATGTCGTTTCGCTCCGCCTGTTTCTCGTGGCGGAAACTCGGGAGCGTCGGCTGGGTTTCGATCATGCGGCGCTGCGCCGCCTCGGCGCCCCGGATCAGCGGCTCGATCAGGGTCGCTTCGGGCAGGTTGTGCCAGTACTTCTTCGGCATCTCGGCCTGCATCGCCTTCACCTTCAGCCGCGCCGGGTTGAAGATCGAGGCGTAGTAGGTGAGCCAGAGCGCCTCCATGTCGTCGTCGGCCGGCTTCTGCGAGGGGTCGGCGCCCGGCGCGAAGACCATCTCGACGCCGTCCCAGTGGACGGAGCGCTTGGGCGTCAGGATGCTCCAGACCATGCCGGGGAAGCGGCGCATGAAGAAGGGGGCGGTGAGCTCGACGACGTGGTGGAAGGGCTCGAACCAGGCGATGTACTGGCGCTGGCCCTCGGCGTCCTCGATCTCGCGAAAGCGCACGAAGGCCTTCATCTTGTGACTGTCGCGATAGACCGCCTTCTGCATCTCGACGGCGCGGCGCGTGTCGGGGTCGGAGACAATCTCGAGGAGCTTCTTCTCGTCCTGCAGGCGCCAGAGGAGGCGATAGGCGAAGACGAAGCGCTCAGGGTCGGCGTGGCAGATGAGCTTGCGCGCGACGTCCGGAAACGCCTTCGGGACGTTGAAGGGCGCGGCGTCGGCAGGGCGGTCCGGCAGGGGCTCGGCAAAGAGGGGCGCCGGATCCTCACTGACGGCGAAGGCCATCTCCTCCGGCGGGACGTGCAGCGCCAGCGCCGTGCGGGCCGCCTCGCGCCAGGCGTCGAAATCCGCCGGGTGGTCGAGGCGTGCCAGAAACATCAGAAGAGGCTCAGCTGCTCGGCCTTGGGCGCCACCAGCCCGCGCAGGTTCTCCCGGTCGGTGAGACCCCCCGGCGTCCAGTCCAGCGCCTGCACGAAGGGGCGTACCTTTTCCACCGAGTGGCAGAGCCGGGCGACGTCGTCGAGGCGCAGCGACCGGTGGCGGCGCGTCGAGAGGATGCGGTCGACCGCCTTTGTGCCGAAGCCCGGCACGCGCAGGAGCATTTCGCGATCCGCCTTGTTGACGTCGACCGGGAAACGCCCGCGGTTCTTCAGCGCCCAGGCGAGCTTCGGGTCGATGGCAAGGTCCAGCATCCCGTCGGCCGAGCCGCCCGACACGATCTCGTCGCGCCCGAACCCGTAGAAGCGCATCAGCCAGTCCGCCTGGTAGAGGCGGTGCTCGCGCATCAGGGGCGGCTTGGCGAGCGGCAGCCGCGAGGAGGCATCCGGGATCGGCGAGAAGGCGGAATAATAGACGCGACGCAGCCGGTAGTTGCCGTAGAGGTTCTCGGACCGGCCGAGGATCAGGTCGTCGTTCGCCCCGTCGGCGCCGATGATCATCTGCGTCGACTGGCCGCCCGGCGCGAACTTGGGCGGCTTGGCGCGGTCCCTTGCCTCGCCCTTGTGCTCGTCGATCTTGAGCCGCAGGTGCCCCATCGAGCGCTTGATGTCGCGCGGCTTCTTCTCGGGCGCCAGCGCCTCCAGCGCGATGTCGGTCGGCAGTTCGATGTTGATCGACAGGCGGTCGGCGAAGAGGCCGGCCTCCTCGATCAGCTTCGGCGACGCGTCGGGGATGGTTTTCAGGTGGATGTAGCCCGCGAAGTTCTCCTCCATCCGCAGCTTTCGCGCGATACGGACCATCTCCTCCATCGTATAGTCGGAGTTGCGGATGATGCCGGAGGAGAGGAACAGGCCCTCGATATAGTTCCGCTTGTAGAACTCCATCGTCAGCTTCACGACCTCCTCCACCGAGAAGCGCGCCCGCGCGACGTTGGAGGACGAGCGGTTCACGCAGTAGACGCAGTCGTAGATGCAGAAGTTGGTCATCAAGATCTTGAGCAGCGAGATGCACCGCCCGTCCGGCGCATAGGCGTGGCAGATCCCCGATCCTTCGGTCGAGCCGATGCCCTTGGACTTCGTCGAGTCCCGTTTCGACGTCCCGCTGGAAGCGCAGGACGCGTCGTACTTGGCGGCGTCCGAGAGGATCGCCAGCTTCTGCATCAGGGTCGGCTTGCTCATTCTCTCTATATAGTGTTCCCGCTTCGTTCAGGCCATGCGCGCCGACGGCTTTTCCACCGCCTGCGACCGGAGCGTTCGAACCTGACGCGTTCAGGTCGCGTTCAGGTTGCGACGCTCATTTTGGATCATGGATGGAACCGGATGACAGATCCCCGGTTCCTGCGGTCCGTCACTCCGGTCTGTAGCCGCGACGCTACCGCCAACCTTTGGGAGAAAGCCCTTCATGCGCAAGCTGTTCCAGTCCTTCATGGCCGCCGCGGTGCTGGCCACTGGCGTCGTCACCTTCTCGGCTCCGCAGGCCGAGGCCCAGAGCTTCCGCGAGCGTCAGCGTTTCGTCGAGCGCTTCTGCGCCCGCAACCCCGGTGCGCGCGACTGCCGCGACTTCCGCCGCGACGGCCGTCGCTGGGACGACCGCCGCTACAATCGCTGGTACCGCGAGAGCTATCGCGACCGGAACCGCGGCGATGCCGCCGCCGCCGCGATCTTCGGCTTCGCCGCCGGCGCTGCCGTGGGTGCCGCCGCCAACGCGAACCGCGGGCCCGCCTATCGCGAGGGCGTCGTGGTGAGCCGCTCGCAGGCCGCCCGTTGCGCCGCGCGCTACCGCACCTACGATCCGCGCACCAACACCTATGTCGCCAACAGCGCGGGCGAACGTCGCTACTGCAACCTCTAAGTCGCAGCGATACCCTTGCAGAAAAGGCGTCGGGCACCTGCCCGGCGCCTTTTTCGCGTGGCGGTACCTTTCCGTCTTTTAAGGGCTCGCGGCGGAAACTTCCGCGTTCAGCTATCGTTCATGTGCGATCGTGCTTCATCACCGTCGACAGCCGGGCGAGCGCCCGGCATTGAACGAACCGGCGGTGCCGGATGGGAGCTTTCCATGCGCAAGACGTTTCTTGCTCTCGTAACCTCTGCCCTGGCCCTGACCGCCGCCGTGCCGGCGGCGCAAGCCGATCCCTGGCGCCATCGCGACCGGGGCAATGCGGGCGACGTGCTGCTTGGCGGCGCGGTGGGCCTCGCCGCCGGTGCGTTGCTCGGCTCGGCCCTGTCGCAGCCGCAGCAGCCCCGCTACTACAAGCCCGCGCCGCGCTACTACGAGCCGCCGCCGCGCCCGGTCTATGTCGCGCCGCCCTCCTACGGGGACACGATCCCCGCGCCGCCGCGCTACTATCAGGCGCCGCGCCAGGCCCGTTACTACGACGACTACGGCACCTACACACGTTCAAGCCACGTGGACCGCTGCATCGCGCGCTATCGCTCCTATGACCCGCGGACCGACACCTATGTCGGCTATGACGGCTACGAGCGGCGCTGCAATCTCTGACGGGCCTGCCCGGCGGGCATGAAAAAGGGGCGGCCCCGTCGGGCCGCCCCTTTTCGTTGGTCGAGAGATCCGTCAGCCGCGCGCCGAGCGCACCGCCCGCTTGGTAACGACCGGCACGAGGTTGGCGCGATAGGCCGACGAGCCGTGGAGATCGCCGATCATCTCGCCCTCGTCGACAGAGACGCCGTCGAGCGCCTCAGGCTCGAAGCGCGCGGACAGGGCGGCCTCGCCCTCCTGCCAGCGGAAGGCGCCGTTCGAACCCGCGCCCGTGACGGCAACGCGGGCCTCGCCACCGCGCCAGGCGACGAAGACACCGCACATGGCATAGCGAGAGGCGGGGTTGCGGAATTTCTCCCAGCCCGCCGCATCCGGCGCCTCGAACGAGACGCCCGTCACGATCTCGTCCTCCTCCAGCGCCGTCTCGAACAGGCCGAGAAAGAAGTCGTCCGCGCCGATCTCGCGCCGGTCGGTGTGGATCGTACCGCCGAGCGCGAGAAGCGCCGCCGGATAGTCGGCCGCCGGGTCGAAATTGGCGACGACGCCGCCAATCGTGCCCATGTGGCGCACGGCGGGATCGCCGATGAGGTTGGCGAGTTCGCAGAAGGTCGGGCAGACCGCCTCGATCTCCTTGGACGCCGCGACCTCGGCATGGGTGACGCCGCCGCCGATGCGCACGCGCCGTCCCTCGACGGAGATGCCCTTGAGATCGGCGATGTGGCGCAGGTCGATCAGTGCCGAGGGGCTGGCGAGCCGCGCCTTCATCGTCGGGATCAGCGTCATGCCGCCCGACAGGTACTTGCCCTCGCCGCCCGAGGCGCCGACCAGCGCCTTGGCCTCGTCGAGCGATCCGGCACGCTTGTATTGCGTCTGGTACATGCGTCCCTCCTCAGGCCTTGGCCGCGACGGCGTTCAGGGCGCGCCAGACCTTTTCCGGCGTCGCGGGCATCGACAGCGCGTTGTTGCCGATGGCGTCGGTGATCGCGTTGATGACGGCCGGCGGCGAGCCGATCGCCCCCGCCTCGCCGCAGCCTTTGATGCCGAGCGGATTGGTGGTGCACGGCGTCTCGGTGGTCAGCACCTGGAACATCGGCAGGTCCCAGGCGCGGGGCATAGCGTAGTCGTTGTAGGAGGCGGTCACGAGCTGTCCCGAGTCGTCGTAGTGGACGCCTTCGAGCAGCGCCTGCCCGATCCCCTGGGCCAGGCCGCCGTGGACCTGGCCCTCGACGATCATCGGATTGACCACGGTGCCGAAGTCGTCGGCGGCCACGAACTGGACGATCTCGGTCTTGCCGGTCTCGGGGTCGACCTCGACCTCGCAGATGTAGCAGCCGGCCGGGAAGGTGAAGTTCTGCGGGTCGTAGAAGGCGCCTTCCTTCAGGCCCGGCTCCATGCCGTCCGGCAGGTTGTGGCCGGTATAGGCGCCGAGCGCGACCTCGTGCCAGGCGAGCTTGCGGTCGGTGCCCGCGACCTTCACCTCGCCGCCCTCGATCACGATGTCCTCGTCGGCGGCCTCGAGGAGGTGCGCCGCGATCTTCTTGGCCTTGGCCTCCACCTTGTCGAGCGCCTTGGCGATCGCCGACATGCCGACCGCGCCCGAGCGCGAGCCGTAGGTGCCCATGCCGAACTGCACCTTGTCGGTGTCGCCGTGGATCACCTGGACGTTGTCGACCGGCAGCCCGAGCCGCTGCGAGACGAGCTGGGCGAAGGTGGTCTCATGGCCTTGGCCGTGGCTGTGCGAGCCGGTGAGGATCTCGATCGTGCCGACGGGATTGACCCGCACCTCGGCCGATTCCCACAAGCCCACACCCGCGCCGAGCGAGCCGACCGCTTTCGAGGGCGCGATGCCGCAAGCCTCGATATAGCAGCTCATGCCCAATCCCCGCAGCTTGCCCTTGGCCTTGGCCTCCGCGCGCCGGCCCTCGAAGCCCGCGACGTCGGCCGCCTTCATGCCGGCCTCGAGCGAGGCGTTGAAGTCGCCCGTGTCGTAATTCATGATCACGGGGGTCTGGTGCGGGAAAGCGGTGATGAAGTTCTTCCGGCGGAATTCGGCCGGCGACTGCTTCAATTCGCGCGCCGCCGTCTCGACGAGGCGTTCGACGACATAGGTCGCCTCCGGGCGCCCCGCTCCGCGATAGGCGTCCACCGGCACGGTGTTGGTGTAGACGGCCTTCACGTTGGCGTAGATCGCCGGGATGTCGTACTGGCCGGACAGGAGCGTCGCGTAGAGGTAGGTCGGCGTCGCCGAGGAGAAAAGCGACATGTAGGCGCCGAGATTGGCGATCGTGTCGACGCGAAGCGCCGTGATCTTGCCGTTCTCGTCGGTGGCGAGCTCCGCCTTCGTCTGGTGATCGCGCCCGTGCGCGTCCGTCAGGAAGGCTTCGGAGCGGTCGGACGTCCATTTCACCGGAACGCCGGTGCGCTTGGACGCCCAGAGGCAGACGATCTCTTCCGGGTAGATGTAGATCTTGGAGCCGAAGCCACCGCCGACATCGGGCGCGATGACGCGCAGCTTGTGCTCGGGCGCGACGTTGTAGAAGGCGCTCATCACGAGCCGCGCCACATGCGGGTTCTGCGAGGTCGTCCAGACCGTGTAGTGGTCGTCGGCGGGGTCGTACTGCCCAAGCGCCGCGCGCGGCTCCATCGCATTGGGCACGAGGCGGTTGTTGACGATGTCGAGGCGCGTCACGTGCGCGGCCTTCGCGAAGGCGGCCTCGGTCGCGGCCTTGTCACCGAGTTCCCAGTCGAAGCAGAGGTTGCCTTCGGCTTCCGGGTGGAGCTGCGGCGCGCCGGCTTCCAGCGCCTTCGCGCCATCCACCACGGCGTCGAGCACCGCGTAGTCGACCTCGACGGCTTCGGCCGCGTCGCGCGCCTGTGCCCGCGTCTCGGCCACCACCACGGCGACGGCCTGGCCGACATGGCGCACGGTGCCGACGGCGAGCGCCGGCCAGGCGCCCATCTTCATGCCCGTGCCGTCCTTCGACGTCACCGCCCAGCCGCAGATCAGGTTGCCGATGCCGTCGCCCGTCAGCTGCTCGCCGTCGAGCACGTCGATCACGCCCGGCATCTCGCGCGCCGCCGAGGCGTCGATGCCCCGGATCGTCGCATGCGCATGCGGCGAGCGGACGAAGGCGGCGTATTTCATGCCGGGGACGACCATGTCGTCCGTGTAGCGGCCGCGACCGGTGATGAAGCGCCGGTCTTCCTTGCGCAGGACGCGCGCGCCGATGCCCTCGATACCCATGAGATCCTCCCGAGATCGAAACTGGTAGGCCGGCACGCGTGCGGCGTGCCGGAACGGTCGGCCCTGACGCCGGCCCTATTCGGCCGCGACGCGCTGCGGCTCGGCGGATGCGCCCGAGCTTTCGGCGGCGGCGAGGATCGCCTTGACGATGTTGTGGTAGCCGGTGCAGCGGCAGATGTTGCCGTCGAGCTCGTCGCGCACCGTCTTCTCGTCGAGCGAGGCGCCGTGCCGCGCGATCATGTCGACCGCCGTCATGATCATGCCCGGCGTGCAGTAGCCGCACTGCAGTCCGTGATGCTCGCGGAACGCCGCCTGCACCGGATGGAGGTCCTGACCCTTGGCGATGCCCTCGATCGTGGTCACCTCGGACCCCGACGCCTGCACCGCGAGCACCGAGCAGGACTTCACCGCCCGGCCGTCGAGATGCACCACGCAGGCGCCGCACTGCGACGTGTCGCAGCCGACATGGGTGCCGGTGAGCCCGAGGCCCTCGCGCAGGAACTGGACGAGCAGCGTGCGGTCCTCGACCGCCCCCGTCATCCTGCGCCCGTTCACCACCATGGAGACTTCGGTCATACGCGTCCTCCCGAGACGACCTTGCCAAAGCGCCCGAAAACCGGGCCCTGCCCGCCGCACGGCTCGAGGGCGCATGGGGCGCCGCCGCGTTCTCTTGTCGGGCAGGCCGAGACTGCAACGGCGGGCTGCCGGGCCGCAAGCGAATTCTGGAAACATTCCAGCGCGGGCGGCGGAATGCCCGGGGCACGGGCCACCCACGGCCCACGCGACGCAAGGTCGCGGATGCCCTGCCGGGAGGGCCCGGTGCCGGGACCGGGAGTGTGGCGCAACTCCCACAAAACCTCTCGTGAATCTTGCGCGAGGCTCACCAAGCGGTTGTTATTTGAGCCCGGTCCGGCATTTTGAACCGGTGTCGCTCGGGGACGGCGGCCAGGGTTTTCCCGCCTCGAAAGGCGGGGCGCAGCGGCCTGAAACCGCTGCGGGACCGGCCTTCGCCCCGAACCCGAAGAGACCGCCTGGGCGAAGAGAGCATCCGCGTTGATTTCTGGATTGACCCGTCTTGCCCGCCCCATGGCGGTGATCGCGTCCCTGACCGTGGCGCTCGGCCTCGGCCTCGGCGCGCCCGCCGCCCGCGCCCTCGATCTCGGCTTCCTCGACCCGTTCAACCTCTTCGGCCCGTCGGAAGAGGAGAAGGCCGCGGCCGAACTGCCGGATCCCGTCCGCTACGATGTGACGATCAACGTCTCGCCCAACGAGGACGATCTCCAGGACACGCTGGAGGCCGCCTCGACGCTGAAGGCCGACGAGGACGAGCCGGTGTCGGGCTCGCTCGGCCTCCTCGCGAAAGCCAAGGGCGACCGGCGTCGCCTCGTCGGCACGCTGTACGAGAACGCGCGCTACGACGGGCTCGTGACCATCCGCATCGAAGGCCAGGACATCGCGACGCTGGCTCCCGACGCGACCTTCGACACCTCGCGCCCCGTGCCGGTGACGATCGACGTCAATCCCGGCCCGCTCTTCCAGGTCGGCACCGTTCGCCTCGACGCCAACGGCGTGCCGCTCGACCCGGCGACCTACGATCTGACGCCGGGCTCCTCGGCCGATTCGGTGCGCATCCTGCAGATCGAGAACCGTATCGTACAGGACCTGCGCAACGAGGGGCGCCCCTTCGTCGCCGTGACCCGCCGCGACATCGTCGCCGATTCCGCGACGCAGCGCCTCGACATCGCGATCACCCTCTCGCCCGGCGAGGCGATCCCGTTCGGCCAGACCTTCGTGACCGGAACCGAGCGTATGGAGCCCGGCTTCGTCGCCTACATGACCGGCATCCGCCCCGGCGAGACCTACTCGCCGCAGGCGCTGGAAAAGGCGCGCGAGCGGCTGCGCAAGCTCAACGTCTTCTCCACCGCCACGATCCGCGAGGCGGACGCGCAGGCGCCCGACGGAACGCTGCCGATCCAGGTGACCGTCGCCGAGCGGCCGCGCCGCGTCATCGGCGCGGGCGCCACCTTCTCCAACACCGAAGGCGCGGGCGCCAACGCCTACTGGGAGCATCGCAACCTCTTCGGCCGGGCCGAGAGCCTTCGCATCGAGGGCTCGGTCTCGCGCATCGGCGCCAACACCCTGTCCGACACCGGCCGCGAGACCGACGGCTTCGACTACAAGGCCTCGGCCGTGTTCCGCAAACCCGGCGTCCTCGGCCCGGACTCGGTCTATGTCGGCTCCATCACCGGCCTTCGCGAGCAGCCGCTCGCCTACGACCGCCAGTCGATCGCGGTGAGCAACGGCGTCGAGTACATGATCGACGACCAGCAGACGGTCGCCGTAAGCCTCCTTGCCGAATACGAGACCGTCGGCACCTATCTCGGCGAGAACGAGTTCCTGCTCGCCTCCGTGCCCTTCACCTACACCTATGACGGGCGCGACAACGAGCTGAACCCGACCAAGGGGTTCCTCGCCAAGCTCTATGCCGAGCCGACCTACGAGATCGAGGACGGCACGCCCTTCATCAAGGCACGCGGCGACGTGTCGGCCTACCTGTCGCTCGACGAGCGCGACCGCTTCGTCGTCGCGGGGCGCGTCGGCTACGGCGTGATCGCGGGCGCCGATCTCGCCGACGTGCCGACCGACCGGCGCTTCTTCGCCGGCGGCGGCGGCTCGGTGCGCGGCTACGTGTTCCAGTCGATCGGCCCCTACTATCCGCCCTTCCCGCTGCCCGGCACCGATCCCGACTTCGTCAACACCCCGACCGGCGGCCTGTCGGTGTTCGAGGCCTCGGCCGAGCTGCGCTTCAACGTCACCGACAAGATCCAGGTCGTGCCCTTCGTCGACGCCGGCACGGTCGGCGACGACTTCGCGCCCGACTTCGGCAACCTGAAGATCGGCGCGGGCGTCGGCGCCCGCTACCTCACCGGCTTCGGCCCGATCCGCGTCGATGTCGGCATTCCGCTCGACCCCGGCCCCCGCGACGGTTCGTTCCAGATCTACGCCGGCATCGGACAGGCCTTCTGAATGATCGCGATGCGCCTCCTCTCCGCCCTTCTCCTGAAGCTGCGCCTCCTCGCGCTGGTGGCGGCCGCGCTTCTTGCAGCGCAGCCCGCGCACGCGCAGTTCCTCGCCGGCCAGCTCGAGAACCTCCTGTCGACCGAAGACCGGCAGGTAAAGATCCAGGGCCTGTCCGGCGCCTTCAGCGGCGAGGTGCGGATCGACGAGGTGACCGTCGCCGACCGCGACGGCGTCTGGCTCACCCTTCGCAATCTCGCGCTCGACTGGTCGCCGCTGGCCCTGGTGCGCAAGACCGTCGAGGTGCAGAACCTGTCGGCCGGGCAGGTGGTGATGGACCGCCTGCCGCGCGCGGCCCCGCCGACCACCGAGGAAAGCTCCGAGCCCTTCTCCCTCCCCTCGATCACCGCCCGCATCAACCGCATCGCGATCAACGAGTTCGTCCTGAACGAGGCGGTTGCCGGCATCCCGGCGCGCCTGGCCGCCGAGGCCGCGCTCAACCTCTCGCCCGATCCGACGCAGCTCGACGCCTCCGCCACGATCCGCCGCCTCGATCAGGGCGGCGACATCGCGCTGAAGATCGGCTTCCAGCCGGACGCCAATCGTCTGGAGATCGCGGTCAATGCCAGCGAGCCGGCCGGCGGCCTCGTCGCCGGGCTCCTGAAGCTGCCCGGCGCGCCACCCGTCAGCCTGTCGATCAACGGCACCGGCCCGTTCGACAACTTCGCCGCCGACGGCACGCTGGACCTCGGCTCCGAGCGGGCCGCGACCCTGCGCGCCACCGTCCAGAACGGCGCGGACGGCCGGCGCATCGGCGTCGACCTCACCGCACTCTCCGCGCCCTTCGTGCCGCTCGCCTACCAGGGCGTCGTCGGCGACAACCTCCAGCTCGCAGCCAATGTCCTCCTGCGGACCGACGGGGTGATCGCGATCGACAGCGGCCGTCTCCAGTCCGGCCCGCTCGACCTGACGGCATCCGGCACGTTCGACCGGACGGGCGCCGGCAACGACCTGACGCTCGCCCTGCGCACGGATGCCGCCAACCCGGTGCCGCTCGCCTTCGGCAGCCAAGGCGCGCGCACCGCTCTCGAGATCTCCTCGATCGACGCGACGCTGCGCGGCAGCCTGTCGGTGGCCACGCTCGATGTTGCGGCCAGCGCGCGCACCGCCGGCTTCGAGGACTATGTCGCCAACGCGGTGACGCTGAAGGCGACGAGCCCGGGCTTTGATCTCAACAACCTGATCGGGCAGGTCGTCATCGACCTTGGCGCCCAGTCCGCCTCGGTGCCGGACGGCATCGCCGCGCGCGTCCTCGAAGGGCCGATCGCCGTCAATGTCGACGGCGCGCTGACGGCGGACGGCTACACGTTCAACACGGCGAAGCTCACCACCGAGACCGCGAACCTTGCCCTTTCGGGCAACGCCGCCTCCAACTTCTCGACCTTCCAGCTGCGCGTCGACAGCGACATCGAGACCGCCGCCCTGTCGAGCGACGCCGTGCCTTATGTCGGCCCGCGCGTCGCGATCGCGGGCTTTACCCGGCGCGCGGCGGACGGCTCGTTCGGCGTCGAAGCCTTGCGCGTCGACGGCGACGCGCTCGACCTGTCGGGGTCGGTCAACCTCACCGGCGAGGAGATCGCCGCCGCGATCACCGGCCAGATCAACCAGGCCGCGATCGCCGACGCCGCCCTCAACGGTCAGGCGCAGTTCGACCTCAAGGCCTCCGGCACCACCAGCGCGCCCGCGATCGACCTCACCGCCAGCGCCTCCAACCTCGAGGTTGTCGGCCGGCAGCTGACCGACCTCCAGGCCCGCATCCGGGGCACCTTCGCGCCCGAGGCGCCCGCCGGGACCGTCGCCATCGACGGCACGTTCGACGGCGCGCCGCTCTCGCTCTCGGCCGATCTCGCGACCGAGGGCGACGTGCGTCGCCTGCGGAACCTTCTCCTGCGACAGGGCCAGAACCGCGTGGAGGGCGAGGTCGCGCTCGATGGCGAGAACCGGGCGACCGGTGCGATCCGCCTGGCGATCCAGGATGCGACGACGCTTCTCGCGCTCGCGGGCCAGGACGGCTCGGGCGATCTCAACGGCACCGTGTCGCTCGCGGTCGGCAACGGCGGTACGCCGGTCGCCGATCTCGACCTCGCCAGCAACGCGCTGACGCTGACGCGCAACAATGCCGAGACGGCGCTGCGCGACGCCCGCATCCAGCTGCGCGCGACGGACTACCTTACCGCGCCGCGCGCCACCGGCACCGTGGCCGCCACATCGATCACGGCCGGCGGCTTGACGGTCGAGCGGCTGAACGCCGCATTGGAGGAGATCAACAACGCGACGGCCCTGAACGCCTCGGCCCGGATCAACGACGTGCCGACCGAGCTGTCCGGCGATCTCGCCTTCACCGACGCCGGCACGGTGATCGAGCTTCGACGGCTGACGGCCGCGATCCCCAATGCCCCGGTCGAACTCGCCGCTCCCGCGGCGGTGACGCTCGGAAGCCTGCGCACGACCTTAAGCGAAATCCGCCTCAACGCCGGTTCCGGCTCGCTCACCCTATCCGGCTCGGCCGGCGACCAGCTCGACCTCGATCTCGCGCTCGACCGTTTCCCGCTCGCCATCGCCAATCCGTTCGTGGCAGGCCTCGATGCCGCCGGTACGGCCAGCGGCACGGTGGCGGTGGGCGGCCTGTCGTCGGCGCCCGACCTCGACTTCGATCTTCGCGCCGAGGGCGTGGCCACCGCGCAGACGCGCGCCGCCAATCTGCAAGGCGTGAACGCTGCCTTCGCCGGCCAATACCGCGACGGAACGGCGACCCTGTCGGCCGCGCGCGTCGATCTCGGTTCCGGCTTCATCGAAGCCACCGGCACGGTCGGCGAGGCGCTGGACCTCGACCTCAACATCTCGAACCTGCCGGTCGCCCTTGCCAATGGCTTCGTCGACGGGCTGGGCGCGGAAGGCACGATCAACGGCACGGCCTCGGCCACGGGATCCCTGGAAAACCCGGCCGTCACCTTCGATCTCGCGGGTCGCGGCATCACCGCGGCCGAAATCCGGCGCGCCGGCGTCGAGCCGGTCTCGCTCGACCTTGCGGGTCTCTATCGCGGCGGCACCGCACGGCTCGACCGAGCCCTCCTGACCGCGGGCACCGGACGGATCGAGGCGACGGGCACGGTCGGCAGGGCGCTCGACCTCCGCCTCCAGATCGTCGACCTGCCGGCGGCGCTCGCCAACGGCCTGCGCCCCGGCCTCGACGCGCGCGGCACGTTGAACGGGCAGGCCACCGCGACCGGGACGCTCGCCGCCCCGAACGCGACCTTCACCCTCACCGGCAACGGTCTCTCCGCCGCGCCGCTGCGCCAGGGCGGGGTCGAGACGGTCACGCTCGACATCGCCGGCACGTTTGCCGACGGCACGGCCCGTTTCAACCGGGCGCGGGTGGACACGGGCACCGGATCGCTGGACGCCAACGGCACGGTCGGGCGCGCGCTTGACCTGCGCGTCGCGCTCGACCGGCTTCCGGTGGCGCTCGCCAATGCCGTGCAGCCGAGCCTCGACGCCCGCGGCACCTTGTCGGGCAACCTAGCGGCTACGGGATCGATCGCGGCGCCCCACGCGACCTTCGACCTTCGATCCGCCGACGTCTCGGTGGCGCAGACGCGCGCCGCAGGCGCCCCGGCCATCAACGCCACGGCCGCCGGCACTTACGCCGACGGCAGCGTCCAGTTGCAGACCGCCCGCGTCGACCTCGGCACCGGCTCGGTGACGGCGTCGGGCACGGTCGGTCAGCGTCTCGACCTCAACGTCGCCTTCGACAACGTGCCGGCATCGCTCGCCGCCGCTGCGGCGAGCGGCATCGGCCCGCAGGGCACGCTGAACGGGACGGCGCGCGCGACCGGCACCTTGTCCGCGCCGCGCGCCGACTACGACCTCCGCCTCACCGGCTTCTCGGTGACGCAGACGCGCGACGCCGGCGTCGGCCCGCTCGACATCGCCGCGCGCGGCACCTACGCCGACAACCGCGTGACGGTGAACAGTTCGCTGTCCGGCTCCGGCCTCGCCTTCACCGCCAACGGCTCGGTCGGCCTGTCCGGCACGCCGACCTTCGACCTTGCCCTGAACGGCACCGCTCCTCTCTCGATCGCCAACCGGATCCTCGCCGAGGGCGGCCGCTCGGTGCAGGGCACGGTGCGCGTGGATGCCCGCGTGCAGGGCACGGCGGCAGCGCCCAATGTCACCGGCACGATCTCCACCGCCGGCGCGTCCTTCGTCGATACCGGCGCCAACCTGTCCTTGAACAATATCAACGCGCAGGTCTCCCTCAACGGGCAAACCGCGACCCTGACCAGCGTCACGGCCCAGCTCGGCGCCGGCGGCACCGTCAGCGTGGCGGGCACGATCGGCATCGGCGCCGGCTTCCCGGCAGACCTACGCATCCAGGTCGCGGACGGCCGCTACGGCGACGGCGAACTCTTCACCGTGCGCCTCGACGCGGGGCTGACCCTGACCGGCCCGCTCACCGGCAACGCGCTTCTCGCCGGCACGGTGAACGCGCAGGAGATCGCGATCCTCGTGCCGGACAACCTGCCGAGCTCGGTCGCCGAGATCGACCTGAAGCGTCGCAACACGCCGCCCGCCGTGCAGCAGCAGATCCGCGAGATCAACCCGCCGAGCAGGGGGGGCGGCGGTGCGAGCGGCGGCATCCGTCTCGACGTGACGCTGAACGCGCCGAACCGCGTCTTCGTGCGCGGCCGCGGTCTCGATCTCGAACTCGGCGGCACGATCCGCGTCACCGGCCCGATCTCCGACATCGCGGTGAGCGGCGGGTTCGAGCTGCAGCGCGGGCGCTTCCAGCTCCTGTCGCGCCGCCTCGACTTCCAGCGCGCGACGCTGACCTTCGACGACGGCCTCGTGCCGACGCTGGACTTCCTGGCCGCGTCCGACACCGGCGAGGTGACGGTCTATATCGCGATCACCGGGCCGGCGAACGATCCCGCCTTCAACTTCACCTCCTCCCCCGCCCTACCGCAGGACGAGGTGCTGGCGCGGCTGATCTTCGGCCAGGGCACGGCCGACCTCTCGCCGCTGCAGATCGCCCAGCTCGCCTCCGCCGCGGCCCAGCTGTCAGGCGTCGGTGGCTCGACCGGCCTCCTCGACAACCTGCGCTCGCAGCTCGGCGTCGACGACCTCGACATCCGGACCACGGCGGACGGCAAGACCTCGGTCGGCGTCGGACGCTACATCAACGAGAACACCTATGTCGGCGTCGATTCCACCGGCCGCGTCTCGATCGACCTCGAACTCGGGGCCGACATCAAGGCCCGCGGTGCGGTGACGGCGAACGGGGGCGGCGAGGTCGGCGTCTTCTACGAAAAGGAATACTGAGGCGCGCAACCGGGACCGGGCGTTCCACGTTTCCCGTTGTCTTCCCGAAAGGGGTTTGTCAGCAGGAGTGGACCCATGAGCACCGAGTCTCTGAAGCACGCCAAGTTCGACCGCGACGACGGCACGTCGTTCGATTCGCCGATGGCCGTGGTCGAGGACGGGTTCCTGGACGGTCACGAGAAGCGCTCGATCCTCGGCGAATGGAAGCGCCGCGTCGACGCGGAGAACCGCGCCGACGGCATCGACCCGATGTCGCAGACGCTCGACCATGCGATCGAGAAGCTCGCCGGCCTGAAGACCTGAGCTCCATCACGCGGCCGTGACGCAATTGGCGATTGCGTAACGGCTTTGCGCTATCGTCTCCCCGCTTCGGGCACGAGGCGGTAGACGGTCGCCAAGCAGGCTTTTCGGGAAACTGTTGGGCACTGCGGCAAAACGCACTATCCTTCGGCGCCCAAGCGTGAGCCCACCGGCTCGCCCCCAGAAGCCATGGACCGAGCGCGTGACCGACCAGTCTTCGAACGACGCATCCCTTGACCAGCTGAAGGCCCGCGGCGAAGCCGCCGCGGCCAAGGGGATCCGGTCCCTCTTTGCGGCCGACGCCGATCGCTTCCGCCATTTCTCGTTCCGCCACGACGACCTTCTCCTCGACGTCTCGAAGACCGCGCTGTCGGCCGACGATCTTTCGGCTCTCCATGCCTATGCCGAGACGGTCGGCGTCCTCGAGCGCCGCGACGCGATGTTCTCGGGCGCCCGGATCAACACGACCGAGAACCGCGCTGTTCTCCATGTCGCCCTGCGCGCCCGCCCCGAGGACGGGTTCGCGGTCGAGGGTCAGGCGGTCGGCGCCGAGGTCGAGGCGGTGCTCGCCGCGATGGCGCGCTTTGCGGGTGGCGTCCGCGACGGCTCGATCCGGGGCGCGACCGGCGAACGGATCACCGACATCGTCAATATCGGCATCGGCGGCTCGGATCTCGGGCCCGTCATGGCCGCGATCGCCCTCTCGCCCTACCACGACGGCCCGCGCGCCCATTTCGTGTCGAACATCGACGGCGCCCACATGGCGGACACGCTGCAAGGGCTCGACCCGGCGACGACGCTCTTCATCGTCGCCTCCAAGACCTTCACGACCATCGAGACCATGACAAACGCGCAGACCGCGCGCGCCTGGGTTTCGGCCAAGCTCGGCGAGGCCGCGGTCGGCGCCCATTTCTGCGCGGTCTCGACGGCGCTCGACAAGGTCGGCGCCTTCGGCATCGGCGAGGACCGCACCTTCGGCTTCTGGGACTGGGTGGGCGGGCGCTACTCCGTCTGGTCGGCGATCGGACTGCCGCTGATGATCGCGATCGGGCCCGAGCGCTTCCGCGAGTTCCTGGCCGGCGCGCGCGACATGGACCGCCACTTCCGCGAGGCGCCGGCGGCGCAGAACCTGCCCCTCATCCTCGGCCTCGTCGGCTGGTGGCACCGCGTGCCGCAGAAGCACCGCACCCGCGCCGTGATCCCCTACGACCAGCGCCTCGCCCGCCTGCCGGCCTATCTCCAGCAGCTCGACATGGAATCCAACGGCAAGCATGTCGGCCTCGACGGGCGCCGCGTCGAGACCGCGACCGGCCCGGTGGTCTGGGGCGAGCCCGGCACCAACGGCCAGCACGCCTTCTTCCAGCTCCTCCATCAGGGCACCGACATCATCCCGGTCGAGTTCATCGTGGGCGCCAACGCGCACGAGACGAGCCCGGAAATGCGCGTCCACCAGGACCTGCTTCTGGCCAACTGCCTCGCCCAGTCGGAGGCCCTGATGAAGGGCCGCACGCTGGAGGAGGCCCGGCAGCAGCTTCTGGACGCCGGCCGCCCGGCCGACGAGGCCGAGCGCATCGCCCCGCACCGCGAGTTCTCCGGCGACCGTCCGTCGCTGACGATCCTCTACGACAAGCTCACCCCCTTCGCCTTCGGCCGCCTCGTCGCGCTCTACGAGCACCGCGTCTTCGTCGAGGCCCAGCTCTTCGGGATCAACGCCTTCGACCAGTGGGGCGTCGAACTCGGCAAGGAGCTGGCGACGGGCCTCCTCCCGGTCGTTCGCGGCGAGGCCTCGACCGACGGCCGCGATTCCTCCACCGCGGGCCTCGTGTCCGCGATCGCCACCTTGAGAACCTGAGACCCGCCATGACGCCATCCAGCCTCGCCGTTCGCCAGGATCGTCTCGAGCCCGGTGACAAGTCGCAGCCCCGGCTCAACGATGCCGACACGATCGCCAAGGAGATCGTGGAGAAGCTCACCTATTCGATCGGCAAGACCACCGGCGCCGCGCGCCTGCACGACTGGCTCGAAGCCACGACGCTGGTGGTGCGCGACCGCATCATCGACAACTGGTTCAACTCGACGATCGAGACGCGCCGCAGTCAGGCCAAGCGCGTCTGCTACCTGTCGATGGAGTTCCTGATCGGCCGCCTCCTGCGCGACGCGATCTCGAACCTCGGCCTCACCGACCCGATCCGCGAGGCGCTGGCGCGCTACGACGTCGAGCTCGACCTCGTCGAACTCCTGGAGCCGGACGCCGCGCTCGGCAACGGCGGCCTCGGACGCCTTGCCGCCTGCTTCATGGAATCCATGGCCTCCACCGGCGTGCCCGGCTACGGCTACGGCATCCGCTACGTCCACGGCTTCTTCCGTCAGGAGATCGTCGACAGCGCGCAGGTCGAGCTGCCCGAGACCTGGCTGAAGCACGGCAACCCGTGGGAGTTCGAGCGCCGCGAAAGCTCCTACGAGATCGGCTTCGGCGGCAAGGTCACCTCGATCGAGGAGAACGGGCGCACCCGTTTCGTCTGGCGTCCGGCCGAGCGCGTGCTCGCGGTCGCCTACGACACGCCCGCGGTCGGCTGGCGCGGCAACCACGTCAACACGCTGCGCCTCTGGTCGGCTCAGTCGCTCGACCCGATCCTTCTCGACGCCTTCAACGCCGGCGACCACATCGGCGCGCTTCTGGAATCCAACAAGGCGGAGGCGATCACCCGCGTCCTCTACCCCGCCGATTCCCATCAGGCCGGCCAGGAACTGCGCCTGCGCCAGGAGTTCTTCTTCTCCTCGGCCTCGCTGCAGGACATCATCCGCCACCACCTCGCCCAGTACGACGACCTGACGAACCTTGCCGACAAGGTGGCGATCCAGCTGAACGACACCCACCCTGCGGTGTCGGTCGCCGAGCTGATGCGTCTCCTCGTCGATGTGCACGGCATGGAATGGGACGCGGCGTGGACGATCACGCGGGCGACCTTCTCCTACACCAACCACACGCTCCTGCCGGAAGCGCTGGAGACGTGGCCGATCCACCTCTTCGAGCGGCTGCTGCCGCGCCAGATGCAGATCATCTATCAGATCAACGCGGGGGTGCTTCGCGAGGCGACGCAGGGCCAGGGCTTCGACGACCGCACGATCTCGGCGATCTCGCTCATCGACGAGGGCAACGGACGGCGCGTGCGCATGGGCCAGCTCGCCTTCGTCGGCAGCCATGCCGTCAACGGCGTGTCGGCGCTGCATACCGAACTGATGAAGCAGACCGTGTTCCACGACCTGCATCGCCTCTATCCCTCGCGCATCGAGAACAAGACCAACGGCGTGACGCCGCGCCGCTGGCTGCATCAGGCCAATCCCGGCCTGTCGAAGCTGCTCGACGAGACCATCGGGCCGGGCTTCCGCGACAATATCGAGGAGATCGCCAAGCTCGACGCGCATGCGGACGACGCCGCGTTCCAGGAGCGCTTCGCCGCGGTGAAGCGTGAGAACAAGGAGCGCCTCGCGACGCTGGTGCAGGAGCGCCTTGCGATCACGCTCGATCCGGGCGCGATGTTCGACATTCAGGTCAAGCGCATCCACGAGTACAAGCGTCAGCTCCTCAACATCCTCGAGACGGTGGCGCTCTACGAGCAGATCCGCTCGCTGCCTCATCTCGACTGGACGCCGCGGGTCAAGATCTTCGCCGGCAAGGCGGCACCCTCCTACGTGCAGGCCAAGGAGATCATTCATCTGGCCGGCGACGTCGCGCGCGTCGTCAACTCCGACCCGACGGTGCGCGGGCTCCTGAAGGTCGTCTTCATCCCGAACTACAACGTCTCGCTCGCCGAGATCATCATGCCGGCGGCGGACCTCTCGGAGCAGATCTCGACCGCGGGCCTCGAGGCGTCGGGCACCGGCAACATGAAGTTCGCCCTCAACGGCGCGCTCACCATCGGCACGCTCGACGGCGCGAACGTCGAGATGCTGGAGCATATCGGCGAGGACAACATCTTCATCTTCGGCCTCAAGGCCGACGAGGTGGCGAGGATGCGTGCCGAAGGGCATGGCGGCCAGGCAGTGATCAACAGCCAGCCGCTCCTGCGCTCGGCGATCGATTCCATCTCCGCCGGCGTCTTCAGCCAGGGCGATCCCGGCCGCTACGCCAACCTGATGAACTCGATCCGCGACCGCGACTGGTGGATGATCGCCGCCGACTTCCGCGCCTACTGGGACAAGCAGCGTCAGCTCGATGTCCTGTGGAAGGACCGGGGCGCCTGGAACCGGGTCGCCGCCCGCAACACGGCGCGCATGTCCTGGTTCTCCTCCGACCGGTCGATCCGCGAATACGCGCGCGACATCTGGAAGGCGGGTCCCGGCGCCCGCTGATACGACGGCCCATCCGCCGTCCCGTCTGACCCGGAGGGCCGATGCCGCGCATCGGCCCTCCTTTTTTCGTGCGCAAGGCGCCCAGCCCGTGCAAAATCTCTGTGCAAAGGGCGAAGACCGATAGTTGCCGCGCGATCATCGGCTCTATCTTTCCACGCTGGAAACGAAGAAGACTGGCAGTCGGCATGCCCTTTGCGCGGGAGCGAGGGGAACTGCGCAGGAGGAGACGAGGATGGCAGATCACCGGCGCGCGGGGCCGATCTCGCGTGACACGATGGCCTATGTGCTGGCCGGCGGGCGCGGATCGCGCCTGATGGAGCTGACCGACGACCGCGCCAAGCCGGCCGTCTACTTCGGCGGCAAGTCGCGCATCATCGATTTCGCCCTCTCCAACGCCATCAACTCGGGCATCCGCCGCATCGGCGTCGCCACGCAGTACAAGGCGCACTCGCTGATCCGCCACCTCAACCGGGGCTGGAACTTCCTGCGTCCGGGCCGCAACGAGAGCTTCGACGTCCTGCCCGCCTCGCAGCGCGTGTCGGAGGACCAGTGGTACGCCGGCACCGCCGACGCGGTGTACCAGAACATCGACATCATCGAGGCCTACGCGCCCGAATACATCGTGATCCTTGCAGGCGACCACGTCTACAAGATGGACTACGAGATCATGCTGCAGCAGCATGTCGACACCGGCGCCGACGTGACGATCGGCTGTCTCGAGGTGCCGCGCATGGAGGCCGTCGCCTTCGGCGTCATGCATGTCGACGAGAAGAACCAGATCACCGCCTTCGTCGAGAAGCCGGCCGATCCCCCGTCGATCCCGGGTCGCCCCGACACGGCGCTCGCCTCGATGGGCATCTACGTCTTCAACACCAAGTTCCTCGCCGAGCAGCTGCGGCGCGATGCGGCCGACCCCAGTTCCAGCCGCGACTTCGGCCACGACATCGTGCCCTACGTCGTCAAGCACGGCACCGCCTACGCCCACACCTTCTCCTCCTCGGTGGTGCGCTCGGAGGCCGAGTACGGCTCCTACTGGCGGGACGTCGGCACGGTCGACGCCTACTGGCAGGCCAATATCGATCTCACCGACGTCGTGCCGCAGCTCGACATCTACGACCGCGACTGGCCGATCTGGACCTATGCCGACGTGACGCCGCCGGCCAAGTTCGTCCATGACGAGGACGGGCGCCGCGGCATGGCGATCTCCTCGCTCGTCTCGGGCGACTGCATCATCTCCGGCGGCTCGCTGCACCGCTCGCTCCTGTTCACGGGCGTGCGCCAGAACTCCTATTCCGTGCTCAACGAGGCCGTGGTGCTGCCGCACTGCCACATCGGGCGGGGCGCGCGCGTCACGCGCGCCATCCTCGACCGGGGCGTCCACATTCCGGACGGACTGGTGATCGGCGAGGATCCCGAGCTCGACGCCAGCCGCTTCCGGCGCTCGGCCGGTGGCGTCTGCCTCGTCACGCAGTCGATGATTGACCGGCTCAGCCAGGGATGACCACGGTTCTCTCCGTCGCGTCGGAGGTCTTTCCGCTGATCAAGACGGGCGGGCTCGCCGACGTGGCAGGGGCGCTGCCCCTGGCGCTCGGCGCGATCGGCGTCGACGTGACGACGCTGATGCCCGCCTATCCGTCGGTGCTCGCCCAGATCGAGAGTGCCGAAACGGTCGCCGCGATCGACGATCTCTTCGGCGGGCCGGCGCGCATCCTCGCCGCCGACGTTGCAGGGCTCTCGATGCTCGTGCTCGACGCGCCGCATCTCTTCGACCGGCCGGGCGGTCCCTATGTCGGGGCGACGGGTTACGACCATCCCGACAACTGGGCGCGCTTTGCCGCGCTCGGCCGCGCGGCAGCGCTGATCGGCACCGGCCTCGTGCCGGGCTACCGGCCCGACATCGTCCACGCGCACGACTGGCAGGCGGCGCTGGCGCCCGTCTATCTCGAGGCGGCGGGGGCCGATCGTCCCCGCACGGTCATCACCATCCACAACCTCGCCTTCCAGGGCGCCTTCCCGCAGACGATCTTTCCCGAGCTCGGCCTGCCCTCGACCGCCTGGGGCGTCGACGGCGTCGAGTACTACGGCTCGGTCGGCTTCCTGAAAGGTGGCCTCAGGGCCAGCGACCGGATCACCACGGTCAGCCCGAACTACGCGCGCGAGATCCTAACCGCCGAGGGCGGCATGGGTCTCGACGGGTTGCTGCGCGGCCGCGAGGACCGCCTGTCGGGCATCGTCAACGGGATCGACGTCGAGACCTGGGACCCGAACGCCGACCCGCATGTCGCGGCGACCTTCGACCGCGACGCGCTGTTCCGTCGCGTCATCAACAAGCGGGCGCTCGAAGCCGAGTTCGCGCTGGAGGAGGACGACACGCCGCTTCTTGCCGTCGTCAGCCGCCTGACCTGGCAGAAGGGCCTCGATATCCTCGCCGAGAGCTGCGACGACATCATCGCGGCGGGCTGTCGCCTTGCGGTCGTCGGCTCGGGCGACCGGATGCTGGAAGGCGCGTTCCTGTCGGCTGCCGCGCGTCACGCCGGGCGCATGGGCGTTCGCATTGGCTACGACGAGGTCCTGTCGCACAGGGTGCAGGCGGGCGCCGACGCGCTGCTCGTGCCGTCGCGTTTCGAGCCCTGCGGGCTCACCCAGCTCTATGCGCTGCGCTATGGCTGCCTGCCGGTGGTCAGCCGCGTCGGCGGGCTTGCTGATACGGTGATCGACGCCAACTTCGCCGCGCAGACGGCGGGCGTCGCCACCGGCATCATCTTCGCGCCCGTCACGCGCGAGGCGCTGATGGAGGGCGTCCAGCGTCTTCTCGCTCTCTACGCCGACGCGCCGCTGTGGCGCGACATGCAGCGCACAGCCATGGCGAGCGACGTGTCCTGGACCGCCAGTGCCCGCCGCTACGCCGACCTCTACAACGGCCTTCTCCAGGAACGAGCCTGATGATCCGAACCGTCGCGACCAAGCCCTTCGACGACCAGAAGCCCGGCACGTCGGGCCTGCGCAAGAAGGTCCCGCATTTCGCGCAAGGTAACTACGCCGAGAACTTCCTGCAGGCGATCTTCGACGCGACGGAGCGCCCGGCGGGTTCGGCGGTCGTGATCGGCGGCGACGGGCGCTATCTCAACGCCACCGTGATCCGCAAGGCGATCCGCATGGCGGCCGCCAACGGCGTCGCCAAGGTGATCGTCGGGCAGAACGGGCTCCTGTCGACGCCCGCCGCCTCCAACCTCATCCGCCAGCGCAAGGCGGCCGGCGGCATCGTCCTCTCGGCCTCGCACAATCCCGGCGGCTCGGACGGCGACTTCGGCATCAAGTACAACATCGCCAACGGTGGCCCGGCGCCCGAAGGCGTCACCGACGCGATCTACCGCCGCACCAAGGAGATCCAGGACTACCGGATCTGGGACGGCGAGGCGCCGGACCTTTCGGTGATCGGCACGAGCCGACTGGGCGACATGGATGTCGAGATCGTCGATCCCGTCGCCGACTATGCCAGCCTGATGGAGACCCTCTTCGACTTCGGCAAGATCCGGCGGGCGATCGAGGGCGGCCTGACGCTGCGCTTCGACGCCATGCACGCCGTCACAGGTCCCTATGCCAAGGAGATCCTGGAGAAGCGCCTCGGTGCGCCGGACGGCACCGTCCTCAACGGCGTGCCCTCCGAGGACTTCGGCGGCGGCCACCCCGATCCTAACGTCGTCTGGGCCGCCCCGCTGGTCGATCTGATGATGGGCCCGACGGCGCCCGACTTCGGCGCGGCCTCCGACGGCGACGGCGACCGCAACATGATCCTCGGGCGCGGCATCGTCGTCACGCCCTCCGATTCGCTCGCGGTTCTGGCCGCCAACGCGCATCTGGCGCCCGGCTACGCCAAGGGCATCGCCGGCATCGCCCGCTCTATGCCGACCAGCGGCGCGGCCGACCGCGTGGCACAGAAACGCGGCATCGGCATCTACGAGACGCCGACCGGCTGGAAGTTCTTCGGCAACCTCCTCGACGCCGGCAAGGTGACGATCTGCGGCGAGGAGAGCGCGGGCACCGGCTCCGACCACGTGCGCGAGAAGGACGGGCTCTGGGCGGTGCTCCTGTGGCTCAACATCCTCGCCGAGCGGGGCCAGTCGGTCGCCGAGATCGTCAAGGCGCACTGGGCCGAGTTCGGGCGCAACTACTACCAGCGCCACGACTACGAGGAGGTCGACAAGGCGGCCGCCGAGGAGCTGATGAACTCGCTTCGCGGTCGCCTCGCCTCCATGGCCGGCCAGCGCTTCGGCACGCTCGTCGTCTCCGAGGCCGACGACTTCTCCTACAAGGACCCGATCGACGGCTCGGTCTCCACCGGCCAGGGCGTGCGCATCGTCTTCTCGGGCGGCTCGCGCATCGTCTTCCGCCTGTCGGGCACCGGCACGGTGGGGGCGACGCTGCGCGTCTATCTCGAGCGCTTCGAGCCCGACGCCTCGCGCCACGACCTGCCCGTCGAGGATGCCTTGAAGGAGCTCGTCGAGACGGCGGACGCGATCGGCGAGATCAAGGCGCGCACCGGCCGCGCCGAGCCGGACGTTCGCACCTGAGCGCAGCCGCATCTCCGGCCGGCACGCGGCGGATCCCGCCGCGTGCCGTCTGCCTCGTCGCTCTGATCGTGGCCGTGACGGCCGCGATCCTCCTGGCCATGGGCCGCGTGCCGATCTGCCAATGCGGCACCGTCAAGCTCTGGCACGGCGCGGTGGCGAGTTCGGAAAACTCGCAGCACCTCTCGGACTGGTATTCGCCGTCCCACCTCATCCACGGCTTCCTGTTCTACGGGCTGACGCATCTCCTGATGCGGCGCTGGTCGCTCGGCCCGCGCCTTGTGGTGGCGACGGCGATCGAGGCGGCGTGGGAGATTGCCGAGAATACCGACGCCGTGATCAACCGCTACCGCGAGGCGACGATCGCGCTCGACTATTTCGGCGACAGCGTGGTGAACTCGCTCGCCGACATCGGCTTCATGATCGCGGGCTTCCTCCTGGCCTCGCGCCTGCCGCTCCGGGTCACGGTCGCCATCGCGGTCGGCTTCGAGCTTCTCACCGCCTGGCTGATCCGCGATAACCTCACCTTGAACGTCCTGATGCTTCTCTATCCTCTCGAGGCGGTGCGCGACTGGCAGGGCGCCGTGTAGGGACGGGCGGACGATATGACGATGATCACGGCGGAACGGGGCGCTCCCCAGCGGCTCGGCGCGAGCGTTGCGGCGGACGGCGTCCATGTCGCGGTCTTCTCCGCCCATGCAAGCCGCATCGAGCTCTGCCTCTTCGATCCGGCCGGCATCAACGAGCGCGAGCGCCTCGCGCTACCGGGCCGCGCGGGCGACGTCCATTTCGGCTTCCTGCCGGGGCTGGCGGAGGGCGCGCTCTACGGCCTTCGCGCCCACGGGCCCTTCGATCTCGCAAAGGGGCATCGCTTCGATCCGGCCAAGCTCCTCGTCGACCCCTACGCCCTCCGGCTCGACCGGCCCTTCGTCTACCACGCGGCACTCGGCGCGCCGGTGGCGCGGCAGCTCGACACCGCCGCCCTCGTGCCGCGCGCCGTGGTCTGTCGCCCCGACGCCGGTGCTTTGGTGCTGCCGTCCCGGGCGCCCGGCTTCACCTACGAGCTTCTGGTGCGCGCCTATACCCAGCGCCACGAGGGCGTGCCGGCTCCCTTGCGCGGCACGCTCGGTGCCCTCGCCGAGCCCGCCGTCCTCGACCATCTCGAGCGCCTCGGCGTCGAGACGGTGGAACTGATGCCGCTCACGGCCGCGATCGACGAGCGGCATCTCGTCCGGCTCGGCCTGTCCAACGCCTGGGGCTACAACCCCGTCTGCCAGATGGCGCCCGACCCGCGCCTCGTGCCGGGCGGCTGGGCGGAGGTGCGGCGGGTGACGGAGGCGCTGCACGCGCGCGGCATCCGCGTCCTTCTCGACATGGTGCTGAACCATTCCGGCGAAAGCGACCACGGCGGGCCGACGCTCAGCTATCGCGGCCTCGACAACGCCACCTACTACGCCGCCGATCCCGCCGAGCCCGACCGGCTCGTCAACGACACGGGCACCGGCAACACCTTCGCCTTCTGGCGCGAGCCGGTGATGCAGCTTGGGATCGACGCGCTGCGGGCCTGGGTCGAGCTCGGCGGCATCGACGGGTTCCGCTACGATCTCGGCACCATCCTCGGGCGCGGCCCCGAGGGCTTCTCGCCCGACGCGCCGTTCCTCCGGAGGCTCGCCGGCGATCCGGTGCTGAAGGACCGCCTCCACGTGATGGAGCCGTGGGACATCGGCCCCGGCGGCTATCAGGTCGGCCGGTTCCCGGCGCCCTTCCTCGAATGGCAGGACCGGTTCCGCGACGATGTCAGGCGCTTCTGGCGCGGCGAGAACGGGCTCCTGTCGGCGCTCGCCACGCGCTTGTCGGGCTCGCCTGACCTCTTCGCCGGGCCCGGCCGCGATGCGGCATCCGGCGTCAATTTCGTCGCCGCCCATGACGGATTCACGCTCGCCGACGTCGTCGCCTACGAGGACAAGCACAACGAGGCCAACGGCGAGGGGAACCGCGACGGCCACAACGAGAACCACTCCTGGAACAACGGCGCGGAAGGGGCGGGCGCCGATCCCGCGATCCTCGCGGCGCGGCAGCGCGACATCCGCGCGCTTCTCGCCACGCTCTTCGTCTCGCGCGGCAACCCGATGATCGTCGCAGGCGACGAGATGGGACGAAGCCAGCGCGGCAATAACAACGCCTATGCGCAGGACAACGAGACGGTCTGGGTCGACTGGACGGCGGCGGACGAGGGGCTCGTCGCCTTCACCGCGCGCCTCGCCCGGCTGCGGGCGGACACGCCGGCGCTCCGCTCCCCGGCCTTCCTGACCGGAGCCGAAGTGGATGGCGCTCCCGACGTCACCTGGCTCGGCGCGGACGGCACGGCGATGGCGCCCGTCGAGTGGCAGGACGGCGAGCGGCCCTGGCTCGGCGCCCGGCTGGCGGTCGAGGGCTCGGCGGCGCTGGTCTATCTCCATGCCGGCCGCGATGTGCTTCGCCTGCGCCTGCCCCCTCCCCCGCCCGGCCGCACCCACCGCCTCGCGCTCGCCTCCGACCGGCCGGACGAGCCGGAGCGTGCGCTGGAAGAGGGGTGCGATCTCGTCGTCGCCTCCCGCTCCGTCGTGATCGTCGTGGAAGCCTGACGCAAGGCGGTTTGCTCCGGCGCGGCGCGGAGCCTATGTGACGCAGACGCCCCGCATCCCGAAGGCCGCCGCATGCCGATCCGCCAGCTCACCGAGACCCTGATCGACCAGATCGCCGCCGGCGAGGTAGTGGAGCGGCCGGCGAGCGTCGTGAAGGAGCTCGTCGAGAACGCTCTCGACGCCGGGGCGCGCCGCATCGAGATCGCGACGGCCGGCGGCGGCAAGAGCCTCATCCGCATCACCGACGACGGCTGCGGCATTCCGGAGGCCGAGCTGCCGCTCGCCGTCCGGCGCCACTGCACCTCCAAGATGGAGGGCGGCCTTCAGGGGATCGAGACGCTCGGCTTTCGCGGCGAGGCGCTGCCCTCGATCGGCTCGGTGGCGCGGCTGTCCCTCCGCTCGCGGGCGCGCGGCTCGGACGGTGCGCACGAGATCCTCGTCCATGGGGGACGGCAGGAGGGGCCGCGCCCCGCCGCGCTGTCGGCCGGCACGGTGATCGAGGTGCGCGACCTCTTCCACGCCGTGCCCGCACGCCTCAAGTTCCTGAAAAGCGACCGGGCGGAGTCGGCGGCGATCACCGAGGTCGTCCGGCGCATCGCCATCGCCTTTCCCGCCGTGCGCTTCGAGCTGACCGGCGAGGACCGCAGCCCTCTGGTCCTTCCGGCTGTCGACGAGGCGGCGGCGCTCCAGCGCATCGGCGAGATCGTTGGCGAGAACTTCTCCGACAACGCCTTCTCGCTCGACGCGGGGCGCGAGGGCGTCTTTCTCGCCGGTCATGCGGGCCTGCCGAGCTTTCATCGCGGCACGGCGCAGCACCAGTATGTCTACGTCAACGGGCGTCCGGTGCGCGACCGGCTGATCCTGTCGGCGATCCGCGGCGCCTATGCCGACGTCATGCCGCGCGACCGGCATCCGGTCTGCGTCCTCTTTCTGCAGGTCGATCCGCGCGACGTCGACGTCAACGTTCATCCGGCTAAGGCCGACGTGCGCTTCCGCGACCCCGGCCTCGTACGCGGGCTCGTCGTTGGCGCGATTCGGGCGGAGCTCGCGCGCCTGTCGCTTCGCGGCTCGACGGAGGGCACGGACGGGCTGATGGCGCGCTTTCGCGCCGGCGGCAGGGACGAGCCGGCGACCGCCCCCACGGATGCCGCCCATGCACCGCGACCGGCTTTCAGCTTTTCCGAACGGCCTGCCGCGCCCTATGATCCCGCCCGTTCCCCCTCGCGCCCGCTGGACGACCGCCCAGCCGATTTCGGCGGCTTCCAGCCCTCGGCCCGCACCGACCGCTTCGAGGAGGCGGCACCCGCCCCGATCCGGGCCGAGTTCCCGCTCGGCGCCGCGCGCGCCCAGATCGGGCGCGCCTTCATCGTCGCCGAAACCGAGGACAGCCTCGTCCTCATCGATCAGCACGCCGCCCACGAGCGCCTCGTCTACGAGGCACTGAAGGAGGCGATGCACGCCAAGGCCCTGCCCTCGCAGATGCTCCTGATCCCGGAAGTGGTCGATCTCACCGAGGCGGAGGTCGAGCGCCTCGTGGCGGAGGAGGCGGTGCTGCAGCGCTTCGGCCTCCATCTCGAGCGCTTCGGGCCGGGCGCCGTGATGGTGCGCGAGACGCCGGCGATCCTCGGCGAAGTGGATGCGCCGGCACTGGTGCGCGAGATCGCCGACGAACTGACGGAGACGGGCTCGGGCTCCGGGCTCGGCTCGCGCGTCGACCATGTCGCCGCCACCATGGCCTGCCACGGGTCGGTGCGCGCCGGGCGCCGCCTGCAGGCCTCGGAGATGAACGCGCTCCTGCGCCGCATGGAGGCGGTGCCGGCGTCGGCGACCTGCAACCACGGGCGCCCGACCTTCATCGAACTGAAGCTTGCCGACATCGAACGCCTGTTCGGGCGGCGTTGACACGGACGCCCGTTTGGCCCGAACAACGCCACAACAGCTTTCCGGAAGAAGACCTATCCCATGATGAACCGAATGGACGGCGGCGGCGAAGCGAAGCTGCGCTACGGAGACGGCGACTTCGAGGTGATCCGCCCCGGCGCCTTCGTGCGCTGCGCGGTGACCGGCGAGGCGATCGCGCTGGATCTCCTGAAATACTGGAGCGTCGAGCGCCAGGAGCCCTATGCCGACGCCGCGGCCTCCCTCAAGGCCGAGACGGGCGCGGCGGCCAAGGGCTGAACGGCGGGCGGACGCGCGCGGAACGCCGCCTCGGCCGCCAGAAGGATCGCCTCGGGCGCGGCCGGATCCTCGAAACGCAGCGCGACACGCAGAACCCGCGCGGCCTCGCCGAGCAAGCGCGCCTGCGGGCCGCCGGCCAGGAGCCGGACATGGTCCTTGGCCGTCGTCACCGGCACCAGGCCCTTGGCCTCGGCGTCCGACAGGATCGCGTGCGCCTCGGCTTCCGTGAAGGGGTGGTGGTCAGGAAAATCGCGCCGCGTCTCGACCTTGGCCCCCACCTCCTCCAGCGAGGCATGGAACTTTCCGGGGTTGGCGATGCCGGCAAAGGCGAGGCAGCGCACGCCGCGGAGCCCTGCCGCGTCGACCGTCGCAAGGCGCGCACGATGGACCGGCTTGCCGTCGGCGGCCGCACGGCGCGCCACGGCGTCGCCGGGCTCGCCCGCCCCGATCACGAGAAGCGCGTCGGCGTGCGGCCATTGGGCGCCCAGCGGCGCACGCAAGGGGCCGGCGGGAAAGGTGCGCCCGTTGCCGAGGCCGGTCGCCCCGTCGACCACGAGAAGCGCTAGGTCCGGCTGAAGCTGGGCGCTCTGGAAGCCGTCGTCCATCAGGAAGAGGTCGCAGCCGGCATGGCGCAGGAGAAGCGCGCCGGCCGCGCGGTCGGGCGAGGCGGCGGTCGGCGCGCGCTCCGCCAGAAGCAGGGCCTCGTCGCCGACGAGTGCCGCGCCGTGGCGGTCGGGCTCGACCAAAAGCGGCAGACGCGATGCGCCGCCATGGCCGCGCGTCAGGAAGCCGGGCGTCCGCCCGAGCGCCCGCGCGGCCTCCGCGAGCGCCATCGCCGTCGGCGTCTTGCCGCCGCCGCCCAGCGTGAAGTTGCCGATGCAGATGACTGGTGCCGCAGCCTGTCGGCGCGGCGCCTCCGCCATTCGGCGCGCGGCGACGCGCCCGTAGACGAAGGCTGCGGGCTCGAGGAGCGCCGCCTGCCAGCCGAACGGCTCGAACCAGAAGCGGGGCGCGCGCAAGGGGATCAACGCCGGTCTCCCCCGCGGTCCATCGAGACGGCGAGGCGCAGCGGCAGGAGATAGGGGTCGAGCGCGCCCAGCGTCCGGCGCAGCGCGCCGCCCATCTCCTCGACGCTCTCGCGCGCGGCGCTCGCCATGGCGCGCCGCGTCTCGGGATGGGCGAAGAGCTCGGCGACCGCCGCTTCGAGCGCCGGCGCGTCCGGCACGATGCGCGCGCCGCCGCGCTCGATCAGCCGGCCGTAGATATCGCGGAAGTTCTGCACGAGCCGTCCCGACAGGATCGCGGTGTTGAGGCGGGCGGCCTCGAGCGGGTTCTGGCCACCCTCGGAATGGATCGACTTGCCGATGAAGGCGATGTCGGTGAGGCGGAGATAGAAGCCCATGTCGCCGATCGTGTCGCCGAGCAGCACGTCGGCGGTCGGATCGGGCAGTTCGCCGCGGCTCCAGCGCGCGACGCTGAGGCCCCGCCCCGTCAGCATCCGGAACACGGCGTCGGCACGCTCGACATGGCGCGGCACGATCACGGTGAGAAGTCGCGGCCGGTCCTCGCGAAGGCGCAGATGGATGTCGGCGGCCATCGCCTCCTCGCCTTCGTGGGTCGACACGGCGGCCCAGACGGGCCGCAGGCCGATCATCCGGCGTGCCTCGTCGAGATCCTCGCGGTTCACCGGCGGGGCGGCGATGTCGGCCTTGAGGTTGCCGACCGTCGTCACCGCGCGCGCGCCGAGGAGATGATAGCGCTCGGCATCGACCTCGGACTGCGCGGCCACCAGCGCGAAGCTTTCCATGATGGATTCGGCGAGCCGCGGCGCGGCGCGCCAGCGCTGGAACGAGCGGTCCGACAGGCGGGCATTGACGAGAACCTGCGGCACGCGCCGGCGCGCGAGCTCGCCGAGCGTCACCGGCCAGATCTCGCTTTCGGCGACCAGCGCGAGATCGGGCTGCCAGTGGTCGAGGAAGCGCGCGACGCAGGGGCGAAGGTCGAGCGGCACGTATTGGTGGATCATGCCGGGCACCAGCCGCTCGGCGATCATGTTGGCCGAGGTCACGGTGCCGGTGGTGACGAGGACGCCGATGCCCTCACCGGCCAGCGTCTGGGCCAGCGGCATGATGGCCAAGCTCTCGCCGACGCTCGCCGCGTGCACCCAGACCAGCGGCCGGTCGTGCGGGCGGATCTCGGACGGGAAGCCGTAGCGTTCGCGCCGGCGCGGACGCTCCTCCTTGCCCTTGGACGCCCGCCAAGCGACGTAGGGGCCGATCACCGGATAGGCGAGCGAGCCGGCGACGCGGTAGGCGCCGAGCGCCCGTCGGGCCCAGAAGTCGCTCATGGCCGGTCTCCGTCGGCCAGGGCGAGGGCCTTCTCGTTGGCGGCCTCGATGGCGCGCGTGATGGCGGCGCGCAGGCGCTCCATCTCCTCCGGCCCCGCGTCGGGCGGCACGGTGATTGGATCGCCCATGACGACGGCGATGCGCCCGAACGGCAGGGGCAGCGTCGTCTTGTCCCAGCTGCGTTTCACGACATGACGCCGGCTGGTGACCGCCGCGCTCGGGATGATCGGGCGCCCCGACAGCTTGGCGAGCGTGACGATGCCGAGCCCCGCTTCGCGCGGCGTGCCCTTCGGCACGTCGGCGATCATGCAGACGCCGAAGCCCTCGCCCAAGCTGCGACGCAGCTGGATCAGCGCCCTCGCCCCACCCTTTTCGCGCACCGCCTCGCGCACGCGGCCACCAGACCCGCGCACCGTCCCGATGCCGAAGCGCTCCACCACGGCGGCGTTCATCTCGGCGTCGGCGCTGCGCGACAGGAGGGCGACATAGGGGAGTTCGATCGGCCGGAAGAAGGGAGCCAGGAGATGCTGCCCATGCCACAGGCCGACGATGGCGGGATGATGGCGGGTGAGGATGGCGCGGAAGTCGCTGGAGCCGGGCGCGGTGCGCTGGGCGAGGCGGATGAAGCGCAGCGCGCCGTGGATGACGCCGGCGCCGAGGCCGACGGCCGTGCGCGAGCGCAGCCAGGCCTTCGAGCGCCGCTGCAGGCGCACGCGCCAGCGCTTGCGCGGCGCCTTGCTCCCGCCCGAACCCGCGATCTCGTCCACGCGCGACGGCGCCCGGTCCGTCAGACCGTCTCGGGGTCGAGCAGGCGGTGAAGGTGGACGATGAAATAGCGCATCGAGGCGTTGTCCACGGTGGCCTGCGCCTTGCCGCGCCAGGCGGCGAGCGCCGAGGCGTAGTCGGGGAAGATGCCGACGACGTCGAGCGCCGACAGGTCGCGGAAATCGACGCCCTGGAGGGAGGAAAGCTCGCCGCCAAACACGAGATGGAGGCGCTGGCGGGGCTCGGCTTCGCTGACCATGAAACGGGATCCGATGTTGCGGGCGGGCCTGGGCGCCGCCGGGAGTTTCGTCAGGCCGCGAGAGCGGCGTAGGCGCGAAGGCGCTCCACGATATCCGGCGCGCCGGCGACCAGAACGCCATGCCTTCTGGGGACGGGATTGTAAAGGTGGGGCCCGGTGTCCAGCCCCGCGAGGACCCCGCCGGCCCGCTCCAGGATCAGGTCGGCGGCGGCGATGTCCCAGTCGTTGGCGCGCGCGCCGACCAGCGTCCCGTCGAGCCGGCCGCAGGCGACCATGGCGAGCCGCAGCGCCAGGGAGGGGATGTTGGGTGCGTAGTCGACAGGCCCTGCGGTTCGGCCCGCGATCTGCCGGCGCATCGGCTCGGGCATCGACAGGTGCAGCGTCTCCCCAGGCCCGCCGCTTGAGCGCACCGCGATCGCCGTGCCGTTCAGCTCGGCCGCGCCGTCCGCGGACGCGGCGAAGACCTCGCCGAGCGAGGGCGCGTCGAGGACACCCGCCACCGGCCGGCCGCCGGACACCACGGCGATCGACACGCACCAAGTCGGCTCGCCGCGCAGGAAAGCCCGCGTGCCGTCGATCGGGTCCACCACGAAGAAGCGCTCCTCGCCGCCGTCCGAGGGGCGCGCGGCGGTTTCCTCCGAGATCCAGCCGTAGCCGGGCCGGGCCGAAAGGAGGGCGGAACTGAGATAGGCGTCGACCGCGAGGTCGGCCTCGGAGACCGGGGATTGCCCCTTCCACCAGACGCGGGGGTCGCGGCGCCAGAAGCGCGCGGCGATCCGCCCGGCTTCCGCCGCGACCTCGCGCAGGAGGTCGAGATCGGCGAGGGCGTCGGTCACGCTCAGCGTCCCGCCACCGTCATCTCGCCGATCCGCAGCGTCGGCACCACGACCGAGAAGCGCTCGTCGCGATCGTCGGCCGGCTCGATGGCGGCAAGCATGTCGAGGAGGTTGCCGGCGACGGTGAACTCCGACACGGGACCGGCCAGACGGCCGTTCTCGATCAGGAAGCCGGACGCGCCGCGCGAATAGTCGCCGGTCACGAGATTGGCGCCGGAGCCGATCATCTCGGTGACGTAGATGCCCGAATGCGTGTCGGCGACGAGCGCCTCCGGCGACCGGGCGCCCGGCGTCAGCGTGACGTTGGTCGAGGAGGGCGAGACGCCGGACGACGAGCGCGAGGCGCGGCCGTTGGTCTGAAGCTTCAATTCGCGCGCCGTGGCGCTGTCGAGGATCCAGTGGCGCAGCACGCCGTCCTCGACGAGGGCGAGGCGTTCGCCCCCGACACCCTCGCCGTCGAACGGACGCGAGCCGGCGCGGCGCTGAAGGCGCGGCTCGTCCACGAGGTCGAGGCCGGGCGGCAGCACGCGCTCGCCCATGCGGTTCTTCAGGAAGCTCGTGCCGCGCGCGATCGCCGCGCCGTTGATCGCGCCGAGAAGGCTACCGATCAGCCCGCGCGAGACGCGCGGATCGAGCACGATCGGATAGCGGCCGGTCGCCACCTTCTGCGGGTTGACCCGGCGCACCGCCCGCTCGCCGGCGCGCCGGCCGATGGCCGTCGCGTCCTCGAGATCGGCCGCATGGATGCGTGAATCGAAGTCGTAGTCCCGCTCCATGCCGGTACCCTCGCCCGCCACCGCGCTGACTGAGCGCGAGAAGCCGGAGCGCTGGCGCGAGCCGGAAAAGCCGGTCGAGGTGACGAGCACGAGCCCGGTGACGCCGTAGCTCGCCGAGGCGCTGCCCGATTTCGTGACGCCCGGCACGCCGAGCGCGGCGTCCTCCATCTCGCGCGCCGTATCGATCAGCGCCTCGCTCGAGATCTCGGTCGGGTCGAAGAGGTCGAGGTCGGGCCGGTCGGGGGCAAGCAGCGCCGGGTCGGCAAGGCCGGCATAGGGGTCTTCTGGCGAGACGCGCGCCATGGCGACGGCGCGCTCAGCCAGGCGATCCATGTCGGCGCGAAGGTCGGCCGAGACGGTCGCGACCCGCCCGCCGACGAAGACGCGCAGCGACAGGTCGTCGCTCTCCGAGGATTCCAGCTCCTCCAGCTTGCCCATGCGCACCTGCGCGCCCTGCGAGCGCGAGCGCACCACGGCGGCATCCGCCGCATCCGCACCGGCCCGCCTCGCGGCCCCGATCAGGCGTACCCCGAGGTCTTCGAGCCGTCCGATGTCGTCATTCATGGGGAAACCGCCGAACCTTTTGCATCCGCACCATCTATTATGCCATTGGCTGCCTTCAAGCCGTCGTCAAGCCGCCGCGCCCGGCGCGCCCGCGCCGGTCATCCTCCGGAGCCGGCCATGGCAGAGACCGCACCGCTGTTTCTCGAGATCCTCCTGATCCTCGGCGGCGGCATCGTGGCCGGCACGCTGTTCAAGCGGATCGGGCTCGGCACCATCCTCGGCTATCTCTTCGCCGGCATCGTCATGGGGCCGATCCTTCGCCTCGTGCAGCACGGGCAGGACGAGATTCTGCATATCGGCGAGCTCGGCGTCGTGTTCCTCCTCTTCATCATCGGGCTGGAGCTGAAGCTCTCGCGCCTCTGGGCGCTGCGGCGGCAGATCTTCGGCCTCGGCCTCGCGCAGGTCGTGGTGACGGGCGGCATCCTGACGGCCGGTCTGTCGCTGATCCTGCCCGGCTGGAACGCGGCGGTCGTGATCGGTTTCGGCCTCGCCCTCTCGTCCACCGCCTTCGCGCTGCAGCTTCTAGAGGAATCGGGCGAGATTAACCTGCGTTTCGGCCAGACCTCGTTCTCGATCCTCCTGTTCCAGGATCTCGCGATCGTGCCGCTGCTCGCCATCCTGCCGGTGCTGGCGCCCGGCACCGACAGCACCGCCGCCTTCGACCCGTGGGCGATGGCGCGCTCGGTGGGCGCACTAGTGGCGCTCGTCGTGGTCGGCCGCTACCTGATCAACCCCCTGTTCCGGGTGCTGGCGAATTCCGGCGCGCGCGAGGTGATGATCGCGGCCGCACTCTTCGTGGTGCTGGCTTCGGCGCTCCTGATGGGCCTTGCGGGCTTTTCGATGGCGATGGGCGCCTTCATCGCAGGCGTCCTTCTGGCCGAGTCCTCCTATCGCCACGAGCTCGAAGCCAATATCGACCCATTCCGCGGCCTGCTGCTCGGCCTGTTCTTCATCGCCGTCGGCCTGACGCTCGATCTCACTGTCATCGCCGACTACGCCTGGATCGTGCTTCTGGGTGCTCCTGCGCTGATGGCGGCCAAGGCCGCGATCCTCTACCCGCTCTGCCGCCTGTTCGGCGAAAGCCACGCCGTGGCGCTGCGCACGTCGCTGGTGCTGCCGCAGGGCGGCGAGTTCGCCTTCGTCCTGTTCTCGGCGGCAACCGCCTCGGCGATCCTCGACGGGGCGACCGGATCGATCCTCGTCTCCATCGTGACGCTCTCCATGGCGCTGACGCCGCTCGCCGACCGGCTGGCGCGCCGCCTCGTGCCGGACGAGGAGCGGGCCGACGAGATGGTGGAGGACTTCTCCGGCGCCGAGCAGTCCGATGTCCTGATGATCGGCTTCTCGCGCTTCGGCCAGATGGCCGCGCAGGTCATGCTATCGAGCGGGCTGGAGATGACGATCATCGATTCCTCGGCCGAGCGCATCCGCGCCGCCGGCCGCTTCGGCTTCCGGATCTATTTCGGCTCGGGGCTCCGGCGCTCGGTGCTGGAGGCAGCGGGCATCCGGCAGGTCAAGATCGTCGCCGTCTGCACCAACAAGCCGGAGACCACCAACGCGATCGTCGACCTCATCCATTCGGAATTCCCGAACGTCGCGATCTTCGCGCGCTCCTACGACCGCAACCACTCGCTCTCGCTTCGCGAGCGGGGGGTGACGTTCGAGCTGCGCGAAACATTGGAATCAGCGCTGCGCTTCGGCGGCAAGACGCTTGAAGCGCTGGGGCTCGATCGCGAGGAGGCCGGCCGCATCGTCGAGGACGTGCGCCGGCGCGACGCCGAGCGCCTGGCGCTCCAGCAGGCCCGCACCGCCGGAACCGGCTTGACGGTGCTCGGCCGCGGCCGCGTGTCGCCCGAGCCCCTCACCAAGCCGAAGGGTGACGGCGCGCGGGTGCGCCAGCCGCGGGGCGCGGCGCCCGCCCATCTCGCCAACTCGAGCGAGAGCCGACCAACCTGAAGGCCGGCCGGCTCGGTCTTCGTCAAGCCGTCAGGCGCGGCTCAGTGCGCCTTCTTCTTGTGAACCTCGCTCTCGCTCTTCAGCGCCTTCGAGCCGGTCTTGGCCTTCACCAGGACGGCGGGCTCGTCCTTCGACGCGTTGCGCGTGATCTCCTTGCCCTTGATCGTCTTCGTCACCTTCTTGGTGAAGCGCGCCTCGACCTTCCCCTCGGCCTTGCCCTTGCCGTAGGACCACTCGACCGTGTCACCCTTGGAAACCGTGCTCATCGCAAGCTCTCGCTGATCCGTTTCGATGGGTGGGCAAGTCGCGAGCCGGCCGTCGCGTTCCCTCCTGCGAGCGGTCGTCCACCGACATTCGGTCGCACCCAACGAGGCAGGAACCGCGCTTCGCCACGCCGCGTTCCCGACGGCTGATCCGCCACGTGAACCCCGCCCCCATGAACAAGCGCCTCGACTTCCACGCCGAACGGTTCGGCCTCACCATCGTCGATCCCGCCGACTTCGGCGTCGAGATCCATCCGCACGGGCGCGGGCAGCGCATCTGCTTCACCAATGGCGAGACGATCACCGACAAGACGCTGAAGGCGCGGATCAAGAAGCTGGTGCTGCCGCCGGCCTGGCGCGACGTGAAGATCTGCGTCGAGGAGAACGGCCATATCCAGGCGACCGGGCGCGACGAGAAGGGGCGCCTGCAGTACCGCTACCACGACGACTGGGTGAACGTGCGCAACGCGGTCAAGACCGAGCGGCTCCTGCGCTTCGGCCGGGCGCTGCCGAAGCTGCGAAAGCGCATCGCCCGCGACCTGAAACGCCAGGGCACCGACCGGCGCGGCACGGCGGCGGTGGCCGCGCGCCTCATCGATGTCGCCGCCATGCGCCCCGGCCACGAGAAATACGCCAAGGACGGCGGTCGCGGCGTCGCCTCGCTGCGCCGCGAGAACCTGAAGATCGCCAAGAAGCGTGCCGTACTGCGCTTCGTCGGCAAATCCAACAAGGCGCATGTCATCGAGATCGCCGAACCGGCGCTGGTGCGCTCGCTCGACCGGATGCGCCGCGAGCGCGGCGCCAAGCGCCTCTTCCGCTTCCGCGAGAAGGGCGCGACGGCGGCCAAGGACCTGACGGCCACCCTCCTCAACGAATACCTGCGCGACTCGTCGGGCAAGAAAGTCTCGGCCAAGGACTTCCGCACCTTCCACGGCTCGGCCGAGGCGCTGCGCTTCCTTCTGGAGGAGGTGACGCCGGAGAAGGCGGACACGGCGCCCAAGCGCAAGCGGGCGGTGGCCAAAGCCATGAAGTCGGTGTCGGAACTCCTGCGCAACACGCCGACCGTGGCGCGCGCCTCCTACGTTCACCCCGAGATCGTCGCGGCCTTCGAGGAGGAGCGCCTGCCGGCGGACCTGATGAAGGGGCGGGTGCGCGAGGGGCTGACGCGGGTCGAGACCGGCCTCATGCGCTTTCTGGAAGAGGCGGCGACGCAGTAGCGCCCCGGACGTCGAGGAGGTCGCCGAGCCGGCGCTTCACCTCCTCGCGCACGCCGCGCGTCTCGTGAAGGATCGTGCGCGCGCGCAGGAAATCGAGCACCCGGTACGGCGAGACCGGCGGCTGCACGAGGATGTCGGGCGCGGTGCAGGCGAGCTTTGCCCGGATCACCGCCGACATCATCAGCTGCGAGGCCCCGAACATCGCCTCGACCGGCGTCGGCAGCGGCAGCACCCCGCGCTCCGGCGCGCCGGTGACGTCGCAGGCAACGACATGGGTCACCGAACCACCGAAGACGTCGAACGGCAGGGGATTGGTGATGCCGCCGTCGACCAGCACCAAGTCGTCGCGCCGCACCGGCCGGAACAGCGCCGGGAGCGCCGCCGAGGCGGCGAGCGCGCTGACGAGGTCGCCCGCCTCGATGGCGCATTCGAGCCCGCCGTAGAAATCCGTCGCCATCACGGTCAGCGGGATGGCGAGCCCGTCGAAGCCAATGGGCAGCCCGAGCGGCAGGAAGGCGCCGACGACCCGCTCGGCATTGAGCTGGCCGAGACGAAAGCCCCCCTCGGCCCGGAATTCGGCGAGCGTCGGCGGCCGGGTGCGCCAGAGCGTGCCGAAGACGTGCCGGCGCGTGGCGAGCACCGCAAGGACGTGGTCCTCGATCGCGGCGGCCGAGAAGCCGCTCGCAGCCGCCGCCCCGACGATCGCGCCGATCGAGGCGCCGGCGATACGGCTCGGGGAAAGGCCGAGGTCCTCGAAGGCGGCGAGCACATGGAGATGGGCGAGCCCGCGCGCCCCGCCCCCGCCGAGCGCCAGACCGATCCGGGTCTCGGACGCGGATCGGCCGCCCACGAGGGACGGCCGCTCGGTATCGGAGACGGTCACGCCGCGGCTCAGGCGTCGGCCGGGCCGACCGTGATGATCGTCGGATCGACCGACAGGAGCCGCTTGGCCTCGGCCTTCACCTGGTCCAGCGTCACCGCGTCGATCAGGCCCTGGCGCCGCTCGATATAGTCGGTGCCGAGATCGTCGAGCTGGATGCCGACCAGCGTCGAGGCGATCGAGAGCGACGACGACAGGTTCTGGACGGCGTAGGAGCCCTTCACGAAAGCCTTGGCGCGGTCGAGCTCTTCCTGGCTCGGGCCCTCGTCGGCGAGGCGCTTCAGCTCGGCCCGGATGATCGCGATGCTCTCCTGCGCCTTGTCGGCGCGGGTGGCGGTGGAGCCCGCCAGCATCGCGGCATGGTCGTAGTTGGTGAGATACGAGCCCGCGCCGTAGGCAAGGCCGCGCTTCTCGCGGATCTCCTTGTAGAGGCGCGAATCGAACGTGCCGCCCCCGAGGATGTGGTTGGCGAGATAGGCGGCGAAGAACTCCGGCGCATCGCGCTTCACACCCGGCAGCGCGAACTGGATCTGCGTCTGCGGCAGGTTGAGCGCGACGTTGTCCTGCTTGCCGGTCACCGGCTGGATGTCGGCGACCGGGACGAGGTCTGCCTTCTCGCGCAGCGGCAGGAAGATTTCGTCGAGGCGCCTCTTCAGCGTCGCCTCGTCGATCGCCCCGACGACGCCGACGACGAGGTTGTCGCGGCCGAACGTCTTCTGGCGGAAGGCCCGCAGGTCGTCGGCGGTCACGGTCTTCAGCGTGTCCACCGTGCCTTCCGAGGGGCGCGCATAGGGATGGCCGGGGAAGACGGTCGAGCGGAAGGCCTTGGCCGCCAGCGTGCCGGGATCCTGCTCGTTGGCCACGATGCCGGCGAGAAGCTGGCCGCGGATGCGCTCGACGGGCTCCTGATCGAAGCGCGGCTCGTTGACCGCAAGGCGCAGAAGGTCGAAGGCCGCGTCCTCGTTCTCGACGATGGTGCGGAAGTTGCCGGAGAAGTTGTCGTAGCTCGAATCGAACGAAAGCGAGACGCCGAGTTCATCGAGCTTGGCCTGGAACGCCGCGCTGTCGATGTCGCCCGCGCCCTCGTCGAGGAGACCGGACAGGAGGTTCGCCGTGCCCTCCTTGCCGGGCGCGTCCTGCGTCGAGCCCGCGCCCTTGAAGGCGAAGCGCATGGCGATCAACGGGTTGGTATAGTCCTCAACGAGGAGGGCGTGGATGCCGCCGGGGCTCGTCACCTCCTTGATCTCGACGGCCTGGGCCAGCGAGACGAGGCTGCAGGACAGGCCGGCGACCAGGCCGAACACGGCGGTGGCGCGGCGGAAAGGCTTGAAAAGCGCGTTCATGGCTGGGGATCCGTCGTCGCGAAGGGTCAGGAGCGGGTGTCGCCGGGGACCGGCGCGCCGTCGGTGGGGGCCACCGCGCCGGCCGCCTCGGGCGATCCGGCAGGGGCCTTCGCCTCGGCGCTGGTCTCGGCATCCGCCGGCAGAAGGTAGCCGGTGACCGAGCGCTTCGGCTGGAGATAGGCCTTGGCGGCCGCGTTCACCTGATCGACCGTCACCGCCTCGATGCGGTCCGGCCAGCTCTCGACCTTCTCGATCGTGCCGCCGGTGGAGAGCGCTGCGCCATAGCGCCGCGCCATCGAGGTCTGGTTGTCGCGCTGGTAGATCAGCGCCTTGCGCACGCGGTTCTTGGCAGCCTCGAGCTCGGCCGCCGTCACGCCGTCGCGGGCGATCTTCTCGACTTCCGCATTCACCGCCTTCTCGACCTGATCGAGCGTGGCGTCCCCTCGCGGCGTGCCGTAGGTCATGAACTGGCCGTCGTCGAGCGCGGTGCCCTGGTAGTAGGAACCCGTGCCGGCCGCGATTCCCTGGTCGACCACCAGCGCGCGGTAGAGGCGGCTCGTCGTGCCGCCGCCGAGAATGTCGGCGAGGAGATCGAGCGCTTCGGACTCGCCGGGCTTGGCGTTGTTGTCGGATGGCACGAGGTAGGTCGTCTGAACGCTCGGCTGGGTGACGCGCGCGTCGCGCAAGGTGACGCTGCGCGCGGCCAGCGGCTCGGGCTCCTGCGGGCGCTGGCGCACGCCGGGATCGGCGCGGCGCGGCACCTTGCCGAAGGTCTCCTCGGCATAGGCCTTCACCTGATCGAGCGTCACGTCGCCGGCGATCAGGAGGGTCGCGTTGTTCGGCGTATAGAAGCGGTCGTAGAAGGCGATGGCGTCCTGCCTCGACAGCTTCTCCATCTCGTTGCGCCAGCCGATCACCGGCGTGCCGTAGGGGTGGTTCTGGAAGAGCGCGGCGTCGACGGCCTCCGAAAGCTGGGCGCCCGGCTCGTTGTCGATCCGCATGCGGCGCTCTTCGAGGATCACGTCGCGCTCGGGCAGCACCACCTCGTCGGTGAGGACGAGGTTCTCCATCCGGTCGGCTTCGAAGCCCATCATCTCCTTCAGGGCCTCGACCGGCACCTGCTGGTAGTAGGCGGTGTAGTCGTAGGAGGTGAAGGCGTTCTCCTCGCCGCCGATCGCGGCAACCGCAGCCGAGAACTCGCCCTGCTTGTGGGTCTTCGTGCCCTTGAACATCAGGTGCTCGAGGAAGTGGGCGATGCCCGACACGCCTTTCGGCTCGTCGGCGGAGCCGACCTTGTACCAGATCATCTGGGTGGCGATCGGCGCGCGGTGGTCGGGCAGCACCACGACCTGCAGCCCGTTGTCGAGCGTGAAGCTCTCGATCGCCGGGCGCATCGCCTCGGCCTTGGCGGCGGCCGCCTCGCCGGCGGGGCTCGCCGCTGTCGCGGGCGCGGGGGCGGGCGCCGGCTGCGTGCCTTGCGCGAAGACCGGGGTCGACAGCGCGATCGCCAGTGCGATCGCGGATACGCCGGCACGTCGGATCGGGAAGCTCATCGAGGCGGGTGTCCTTGGGCTCGGGAAATCCGGGGGGCTCGGGAATTCCGGGGGCTCGGAATGCCCGGTTCCTCCGGGGATATGGAGGAGCGCGAGAAAAGGCACCAATTACGATTTTGTAAGGGCGTGCCTTGGTCCCGGCGTCAGCCCGCGGGCCGCAGGAAGCGAAGGCGCGTCTCGCCCATCGCCCGCTCGTCGAGGAGATCGAGGCCGGGCACCGGCTCGAACGGCGCGTCGAGCGCCTCCTCAAGGACGACGACCGCTTGGGAGGCCAGCCAGCCACCGGCGAGGGCGCCCGCCAGCGCCGCTTCGCCGAGACGCCGGCCATAGGGCGGGTCCGCAAGCACGAGGTCGAACGGATCGATCGTGCCGGCATCCCCGAGCCGCGTGGCATCGCGCCGCAGGATCTTGGTGCGGCCGCCAAGGCCGAAGGCCTCGATATTGGTGCGGATCAGCCCGCGCCCCTCGGCGCTTTCCTCGACGAAGACGCCGTAGCGGCAGCCGCGCGACATCGCCTCCAGCCCGAGCGCCCCGGTGCCGGCGAAAAGGTCGAGGACGCGCCCGTCCTCGAAGCGCACCCCGAGCCCATGGGCGAGAATGTCGAACAGCGCCCCGCGATGGCGCTCCGAGGTGGGCCGGATCGCATCGGTCGAGGGGGTGGCGAGCGGACGCCCCTTCAGGACGCCCGCCACGATGCGCATAGCCACGCGCCGTCAGTCCTTGCGCGGGCTGGACCGGGGTCCGGAGCGCGGACCCGAACGCGGGCCGTCGCCCTTCGGGGGGAACGGCTTGTCGCCGCCCGTGCGCGGGCGATCGCCGCCGCGCCCTTCACCGGAGCGTCCCTTGCCTCTTGGCGGACGGCTGCCGCGGCTCTCGTCCTCGGCCGCGCGCCGGGCGGCGCGCTCCTCGCGGGCGGCTTTCGTCTTCTCGCCGACCGCGCGCGCGCCCGGCGCCATCCAGACGTTGGCGGTGCGCTTGGGCGCCGAGGGCGGACGGCGCGCCGGCCGATCGCCCGCGTCCGCGCCGTCGCGGTCCCGCCCGCCGGCGGGCTTGTCGCCGAAGGCGCGCGGCTTGCGCTCGCCAAACGGCTTGGTCTCGCGCTTCTCGAACGACCGCTTCTCGCCGTCGTCGCGGCGCGCGCGCGGCGCCTGCGTGTCGAGGCGGCCAAGGGCCTCCTCGCGCTTGGCGTTGCCGAACTTCTTCCGGTTCGGGCGCGGGCTGTCGGGCGAGTTGCTCACCCATTCGCTCTTCGCCCCGGCCGCGCGCTTCGGCGTCTCCTCGCCCTCCTCTGGCCGGCGGCGCTCGGCGGCCACCGGCTTGTTGGAGAACGGGTTGACGATCGGCGCGTCGAAGTCGGCGCCCGCTTCCTCGATCAGGGTCGGCCCGAGCTGATCCTTCAGCATGCGCCCCTTGATCTCCTGCACCGCGCCTTCTTCGAGCTCGCCGAGCTGGAACGGTCCAAAGGACAGGCGGATCAGGCGGTTCACGTCGAGGCCGAGATGGCCCAGCACGCGCTTGACCTCGCGGTTCTTGCCCTCGCGCAGGCCGATCGTCATCCAGACGTTCGATCCTTGCGTGCGGTCGAGCGTCGCCTCGATCGCGCCATAGAAGACGCCGTCGACCGCGATGCCCTGGCGCAGCTCGTCGAGCTTCTCCTGCGTGATCTCGCCATGCGCGCGCACCCGGTAGCGCCGCAGCCAGCCGGTGGAGGGAAGCTCCAGGATGCGGGCAAGGCCGCCGTCGTTGGTGAGAAGGAGGAGCCCCTCGGTGTTGATGTCGAGCCGCCCGACGGTCAGGACGCGCGGCATGTCCGCCGGCAGGCGGTCGAACACGGTCGGGCGCCCTTCCGGGTCGCGGTTGGTGGTGACGCTGCCGGCCGGCTTGTGGAAGAGCCAGAGGCGCGTGCGCTCGATCGGCGGCAGGGGCTTGCCGTCGATCTCGATGCGATCCGAATTCGTGACGTCCTGCGCCGGGCTGTCGAGACGCTTGCCGTTCAAGGTCACGCGCCCGTCGGCGATCATCCCTTCCGCGTCGCGGCGCGAGGCGATGCCGGCACGTGCCAGCCGCTTGGCGATGCGCATCGTGCCGGGTGCGCCGTCCTCGCCGTCCGTCGCCCCGCTGCGGGGCCGCTCGCCCATCGGGCGCGCACGGCGCTGGGTCTCGGCGCCGTCGTGGCTGAGGCGGCCGTAGGAGCGCGGACGCTCGCCGCCCTCGCCCTCGCGCTTGGCGCCGGCATGCGAGAACATGCCGCGCGAGCGGGGCGTGAAGGGCTTGACGCCGTCGCGGCGGGGCGCGCGCTCGCCGCCCTCGGAACGCTCCTCGCGCGGGCGGACGGCACGGGCCGGACGCTCGCCCCCGGCCTCCTCGCGCGGGCGGAACGGACGGTCGCCGCGAGGCGGCCGCTCGCCGCCCTCGGTGCGGGGCTTGAAGCTGCGGGCAGGACGATCACCGCCCTCGCTCCGGTCGCGGAACGGACGCTCGCCACCCTCCGCGCGGTCACCGCGTGGCTTGAACGACCGGGCGGGACGCTCTCCACCGCTCTCCTCGCGAGGGCGGAACGGCCGATCGCCGCCCTCGGTGCGCGGCTTGAAGTTGCGGGCGGGACGATCACCACCCTCGCTCCGGTCGCGGGACGGGCGCTCGCCACCCTCCGCGCGGTCACCACGCGGCTTGAAGGACCGGGCGGGGCGCTCTCCACCGGCCTCCTCGCGCGGGCGGAACGGGCGGTCACCGCGCGGCGGCCGATCGCCGCCCTCGGCGCGCTCGCCGCGCGGCTTGAAGGCGCGGGCCGGACGCTCGCCTCCGCCGCCCTCGCCCTCGCGCGGGCGGAACGGCTTGGCGCCGAACCGCTTCGGGCCGGAGCGCTCGCCGCGCGCCTCGCCTTCGGCGCCCTCGGGGCGCGGCCGGAAGGGACGGGCCGGCCGATCGCCGCCCGCGCCGCCCGGCTTGCCCTTGAATCCGCCGGGCTTGCCGCCGCGCGGACCCGAACCGCCCACGGACCCGCCCTTGGATCCGCCTGGGCCGCGGCCCGCACCGCCGCGGCCCGAACGGCCGCCCTGGTTCTCGTCGCTCATCTTTTCGCTATGCCTTGTGTTCTCCGGCACGCATAGCAAACTCCCGCCGATCAAACGAGAGACCTTGCATGTCGCGCTTGAATTCCATGGATGAGGCGCTCGTCGAGGCCCGGTCCGCCGAGGCCCGCGGCGAGACGCCGGTGGGGGCCGTGGTGGTGCTGGACGGGCAGGTCATCGGCCGCGGGGGCAACGAGACCCGCGCCCTCTTCGACCCCACGGCCCATGCCGAGATCTTGGCGATCCGCCGAGCCTGCGAGGCGATCGGCTCGGAGCGGCTGATCGGCGCCGACCTCTACGTGACGCTGGAGCCCTGCGCCATGTGTGCGGCGGCGATCTCGTTCGCGCGCATCCGGCGGCTCTACTTCGGCGCGGGCGACGCGAAGGGCGGCGCGGTGGAACACGGTCCCCGCTTCTACGCCCAGCCGACCTGCCACCACGCGCCGGAGGTCTATTCCGGCATCGGTGAAACGGAGTCCGCCGCGCTCCTGCGCGACTTCTTCCGCGCGCGGCGCGACTAGCGCCGCGTCAGAAGGGCCAGAGGCTCTTCAGCTTCGAGCCAAGGGTCTTCGTGCCGTTGGCGTTGCGAGCCTTGGCATCCTCGTCGACGCCGGGATCGCCGGCGGGCGCCGTCGCGGCGGGCTGGCGGTAGGTCAGCGGCGGCTCCGACAGGTAGCGGCGCTGGGTCGGATCGCCCTGGCGTCCGACGCGGGCGCGCTCGTTGGCGGCGACGCGCTGGCCGGCCATCTGCTTGGACGAGATCCAGCTGCCTTCCATCTCGGCGCGCTTGCCGACGGTCGAGCTGACGGTCGCCTCCTCGCGCGTCATGCCCTCCTTGTCGGCGGTCATGAAGGCGACCGGAAGGGCGCCGTCGCTGCCGTCGGGCGCTGCGGCGCGCAGCCGGGCGCGGCGCTGCTCGGGCGATTCCGGCCAGTTCGCATCCGTGCTCGCGCTTGCCGCGACGCGCGGCGGTGGCAGCACGTCGCGCTTCTGCGACTTCACGAGTTCGGGGCGGGGCGAGTAGTCGACGCGCGTCCGGTTGGAGGAGCCCAGCGTCAGCATGCCGTCGAGGTCGTTGAACAGCTGCTGGCCCTGGCTGGTGCCCGTGCCGTAGGTCGGACCCATGCAGCCGCTGAGCGCCAGCGCGGCAGCGCCGAGAGCCAGCATGCGCGAGCCGACGCGAACGGTGGTGTGTGTCATGCCGGGCGTTTCCCCTTGTGTCTCGTGACCGCTCGGGCCCCATCGAGGTCGCGCGGGGACCCCTCCCCCCGCGCCTTTGCTCAGGACAATCCGGCGATTTTACGAAGAGCTTCTAGGCGAGAGCACGGTCCGAGTCCAGAAACGGCAAAGATTCCGTTACCACGAGGCAACGGCCGCACCTCAGGCGGCCGTTGCTTTGAGTTCGCGCAGCGCCTCGGCGTCGCGCGGCGTGACGTCGGGATACTCGGGGTCCGTGCCGACGAGCGGCGAGACCTTCCATGAGCGCGCGCATTTCTGCCCTTCCGCCCGTGTCGGCACCACCGCGATGCCCGGCGTGTCGGACAGCGTGAAGGCACCCTCCGGCGCAGGCTGGCCGGTGAGGGCGATGTCGCTGGTGATCGCGATCTCGGCGAGATCGATCTCGCCGAGAAGCGTGCGCAGGTCCGCGTCCGCGACATGCACCACGGGGGCCGCCTCCAGCGAGGAGCCGATGCGCTTGGCGCGGCGCTCTTCCTCCAGGGCGCCGGTGACGACGCGGCGCACGCGCCGGATCTGCCGCCAGCGCTCCGCCAGCGCCTCGTCGACCCAGACGGGATCACAGCCGCGGAACGCTTCCAGATGCACCGAGCGTGCTTCCGGATAGCGGCTCAGCCACGCCTCCTCCATCGTGAACGGCAGGAGCGGCGCCAGCCACGTTACCAAGCGGTCGAAGAGGATGCGCACGACCTGGAGCGCCGCCCGGCGGCGCACCGAGGACGGCGCGTCGCAGTAGAGCGCGTCCTTGCGGATGTCGAAGTAGAAGGCCGAAAGCTCCACCACCATGAAGTCGAGAAGCGTGCGGGCAATGCGCTTGAAGTCGAAGGCGTCGTAGCTCTTCAGGACCACGCCCTCGATCTCGGCGAGGCGGTGGAGCATCAGGCGCTCGAGCTCGGGCATCTCGGCAAGCGGCACGTCGTCGCCCCGGTCGTGCGCCAGCGTGCCGAGCATCCAGCGCACCGTGTTGCGCAGCTTGCGATAGGCGTCGACATTGGTCTGGAGGATCGTCTTGCCGAGGCGCAGGTCCTCCGAATAGTCGGACGAGACCACCCAGAGGCGCAGGATGTCGGCGCCGGACTGCGAGATGACCTCCTGCGGCGTCACGACGTTGCCGAGCGACTTCGACATCTTGCGCCCGTCCTCGTCCATCACGAAGCCGTGCGTCAGCACCGCGTCGTAGGGCGCGCGGCCGCGCGTGCCGCAGGCTTCGAGCAGCGAGGAATGGAACCAGCCGCGGTGCTGGTCGGAGCCTTCGAGATAGAGGTCGGCCGGCCACTTCAGGTCGGCGCGCTTTTCCAGGCAGAAGGCGTGGGTCGAGCCGGAATCGAACCAGACGTCGAGGATGTCTCGGACCATCGACCAACGGGCAGCGTCGTGCTCGTTGCCGAGGAAGCGCTCTTTGGCGCCCTCGGCGAACCAGGCGTCGGCGCCCTCCTTCTCGAAGGCGTCACGGATGCGTGCGTTGACCGCCTCGTCCTTCAGGACCTCCCCGTCCTCGTCGACGAAGACGCAGATCGGCACGCCCCAGGCGCGCTGGCGCGACAGGACCCAGTCCGGCCGGTCGGCGATCATGCCGCGCAGACGGTTCTGCCCGCTGGCGGGCACGAAGCGCGTGTCGTCGATGGCGCTGAGGGCGCGTCCGCGCAGCGTGTCCCCGCCCGACGGCTTGGCTCCGTCGAGCCCGTAGCCGGCGAGGTCCTTGTCCATGTGGACGAACCATTGCGGCGTGTTGCGGAAGATCACCGGCTTCTTGGAGCGCCAGGAATGCGGATAGGAATGCTTGAGGCGTCCGCGCGCGAGCAGCCGGCCGGCCGCCACCAGCGCGTCGATTACCCGCTTGTTGGCGTCGCCCTTCTTGCCCTTGTCGTCGATGACGCGGCCGGCTCCGCCCTCGGCATCCGGCCCGAAGCCCGGTGCGTCCTTGGTGTAGAAGCCGTCGTCGTCCACCGGGAAGGGGATCGATGCGTCGATGCCGCGCGCCTCGATCTCGCGGCGTGCCGAGGTCCAGGCCTCGAAGTCCTCGCGGCCGTGGCTCGGCGCCGTGTGCACGAAGCCCGTGCCGGCGTCGTCGGTCACGTGGTCGCCAGCCAGCAGCGGCACGGCGAACCCGTAGCCGCCGCCAAGGCCTTTCAGCGGATGGTAGCACAGAAGGGCGGCGAGGTCGGCAGCGGACACGTCGCGCAGACGCCGGACGCCGCCGTCCGGCAGCCGGGCCTTGGCGAAGACGTCGGCGGCCAGCGCGTCGGCGAGCACGAGACGCTCGCCGTGCGCGGCCCAGCGCGGATTGTCCGCATCGTCCGGTGCGGTGACTTCGTAGAGGCCGTAGGCGATGCGGGGCGAATAGGCGATGGCGCGGTTGCCGGGGATGGTCCAGGGAGTCGTCGTCCAGATCACGACGCTCGCGCCGTCGAGCGGGCCGACATCGGGCGAGCCCGCCTTCGGGAAGCTCGACACGCCGCCGTTGAAGGCCGGCGTGAAGCCGTTCGAGGCGGGGCGGACAGCGAACTTCACCCAGATCGTGTCGGACTCGTAGTCCTGGTACTCGACCTCGGCCTCGGCGAGCGCGGTCTTCTCGACCACCGACCACATCACCGGCTTCGAGCCGCGGTAGAGCTGGCCCGACATGGCGAACTTCAGGAGCTCGCCGGCGATCACCGCCTCGGCCCCGTAGTTCATGGTGAGGTAGGGGTTCTTGAAATCGCCCTCGACGCCGAGGCGGCGGAACTCGTCCGATTGCACGCCGACCCAGTGTTCGGCATAGGCGCGGCACTCGCGGCGGAAGGCGATCATGGCGGACGAGTCGGTCAGGTCCGGCTTCTGCCGACCCTTGGCGCGGTAGTTCTCCTCCTCGATCTTCCACTCGATCGGCAGGCCGTGGCAGTCCCAGCCGGGCACGTAGTTGGAGTCATAGCCCCGCATCTGGAAGGAGCGGGTGATGACGTCCTTCAGCACCTTGTTCAGCGCATGCCCGATGTGGAGATGGCCATTGGCGTAAGGGGGGCCGTCGTGGAGGACGTATTTCGGACGACCGGCGGATTCGCGGCGCAGCGTGCCGTAGAGGTCCATCTCGTCCCACTTGGCGATCCACTGCGGCTCGGCCTGGGGCAGGCCCGCCCGCATCGGAAACTCGGTCTCCGGCAGGAACAGGGTCTTGGAATAGTCGGTCTCGGGACGCTCGGTCATGGCGGCAAACTCGTTCAGGGCTGCATCGCGGCGCGGACACGGGAAGCCTCATGGCTTCGGGGCGGCGACGCATCAGGGCATGGGATGGGGCATGGGGAAGGCCCGGAAGACTTGCGGTCCGGGCGCGGCACGTCGTCCCGGCTCCGGCGGCACCTGTCAGCGCCGGCGCGGAACCGGGCGGCTAATTCGCGATCCGGCATGCGCGGGGGCGCCGGGCGGCAGGGCGGCCGTTCTGTCCATTGCCGCTTCCTATCAAAGGGAGTGGCCCGGTTCCAAGGACTTTTCTCGGATCAGAAGGTGAGCGCGGCGTCCAGCGGCGACAGGGGGCGGGCGCCGGCGAGAAGCGCGCGCGCTTCCGCCGCATCGATGTCCATGCGCGCGATCAGCGCCTCGGCCGAGTCGAAGCGTTCCTCGCCGCGGATGAAGCCGAACAGCGAGACCGAGACCGCCTCGCCGTAGAGATCGCCGGAAAAGTCGAACAGAAAGGTCTCGAACAGCGCCGCGCCGTTGTCAAAGGTCGGGCGGCGGCCGTAGCTCGCCACCCCGTCGTGGAGCGAGCCGTCGGCGCGGCGCAGGCGCACGGCATAGATGCCGTGGGCGAGCAGTCCGTCGTCCGGCAGAACCATGTTGGCGGTGGGATAGCCGAGCGTGCGCCCGAGCTTCGCCCCGTGGCTGACCGTGCCCTCGATCGTCCAGCGATAGCCGAGGAGCCCGGCGGCGGCGGCCGCATCGCCGTTCATCAGGTCTTCGCGGATGCGGCTCGAGGAGACCGTGTTGGCGCCCTCGTCGACGAAGGGCGCGATCGAGGTGACGCCGATGCCGAGTTCGGCCCCGCGCGCGCGCAGGAAATCGAGGTCGCCCTGCCGGCGTGCGCCGAAACGGAAATCATAGCCGACGACGACGTGGCGCGCGCCGAGATCGCGATGCAGCGTCTCGGCGACGAAGGCTTCGGCGGGATGGGCGGCATAGTCGAGATCGAAGGGCTGCTCGACCACCGCCTCGACGCCGAGGAGGCCGAAGAGCCGAGCCTTCAAGGGCGCGGGGGTCAGGCGCTGCACCGGATGCTGCGGCCGGAACACGGTGCGCGGATGCGGCTCGAAGGTGAGCGCGAGGCGCGGCGCGCCGGTCTCGGCGGCGAGGGCCGCGAGCGTCTCGACCACCGCCTGGTGTCCGCGATGGACGCCGTCGAAGTTGCCGATCGCGACGACCCCGCCGCGAAGCTCGCGCGGCAGTGCCGCCGCACCCGGAATGCGCTGGGCCGGCCCCGTCATCGGAGCGCGGGCATCACGTAGCGGGCATGGACGCCCCGCGCCAGAAGCTCGGCCGACAGGAGAATGGGATCGCCGATCACCTCGACCAGCTCGTCGCGGTGGATGCCGTGCGAGATGAAGAGGCAGTCGGCGCCGTGGTTCACCGCGCCGAGGACATCGGTCATCAGCCCGTCGCCGATGCACAGGACGCGGGCCCCCTCCCCCACGACGCGGCGGGCGACGTCATAGATCGGGGCATGCGGCTTGCCGGCGAGGTGCACCGTGCCGCCGATCGAGGCGTAGACGGCCGCGACGGCCCCGGCGCAGGGGATCAGCTGGTCGCCGATATGGACCACGAGGTCCGGGTTGGCGCAGATCATCGGCAGGCCGCGGCCGGCGCAGCGCTCCAGGAGCGGGCGATAGGTCTCGGGGTCTTCCGTGCGGTCGTCGAAGAGGCCGGTGCAGACGATCGCCTCGGCGCCCGTCTCGTCCTCCAGTTGCAGCCCCAGCCCATCGAAGATGTCGAGATCGCGCTCGGGGCCGATATGGAGCACGCGGCGCGAACCCGCCTCGATCAGCGCCCGCGTCGCATCGCCCGAGGTGACGATCGCATCGAAGCTGTCGCGCGTGACGCCGAGCGCCGCGATCTGGCGCTCGACGCCGCCGGCAAGACGCGGCGAGTTGGTGAGGAGCACGACCCTCTTTCCGGCGCGGCGCGCGCCTGTCAGCGCCGAGACCGCCGCCGCGTGGCTCGCCACCCCGTCGTGGACGACGCCCCAGACGTCGCAGAACAGGGCGTCGTAGCCCGCCAGCACCTCGTCGAGGCTTTCGATCGCGCGCATCGCGCCCTCGGTCATCGGGTGGCTCCGGCTCATGTCCATCGAAGGCCCCGCGATATCGGAGCGCGGGGGGCGGGGTCAAGCAAGCGGCCGGTCGCTTCGACCTTGCGCCAGGCTGGCGGCACCCTTGACATGGACGGGGCCGATCTCCTATCTCCCCGCTCGTTAGCACTCACCCACGTCGAGTGCCAGAGATCGGAACGGGTGCGCCCCGGCGGCCCGTTTCTTGTATCAAGCCTTTTGAGAAGGTTCGACTGAGATGGCCAATGTGAACTTCCGCCCCTTGCATGACCGCGTCGTCGTGCGGCGCGTCGAGTCCGAATCGAAGACCGCCGGCGGGATCATCATTCCGGACACCGCCAAGGAGAAGCCGCAGGAAGGCGAGATCGTGGCGGTCGGCGCCGGCGCACGCGACGAGACCGGCAAGGTCAACCCGCTCGAGGTCAAGGCCGGCGACCGCATCCTGTTCGGCAAGTGGTCGGGCACCGAGATCAAGCTCGGCGGCGAGGACCTCCTGATCATGAAGGAATCCGACATCCTCGGGATCGTCGGCTGACCTCGTCGCCCCAACACATCCTTTCTTTTGAAACGGCGCGAGGCTTCATGAGCCGCGCCGAGGAGACAAGACCATGGCAGCCAAGGACGTAAAGTTCGGTCGTGATGCCCGCGAGCGCATGCTGCGCGGCGTCGACATTCTCGCCGATGCGGTGAAGGTCACGCTCGGCCCCAAGGGCCGCAACGTCGTGATCGACAAGTCGTTCGGCGCTCCGCGGATCACCAAGGACGGCGTGTCCGTCGCCAAGGAGATCGAGCTGGAGGACAAGTTCGAGAACATGGGCGCCCAGATGGTGCGCGAAGTGGCCTCGAAGACCAACGACAAGGCTGGTGACGGCACCACCACCGCGACGGTTCTCGCCCAGGCGATCGTTCGCGAGGGCGCCAAGGCGGTGGCCGCCGGCATGAACCCGATGGACGTCAAGCGCGGCATCGACCAGGCCGTCGCCAAGGTCGTCGAGACGCTCGTCTCCTCGGCCCGCAAGATCGAGACCTCCGACGAGGTCGCCCAGGTCGGCACCATCTCGGCCAACGGCGAGAAGGAAATCGGCCAGATGATCGCCTCGGCGATGCAGAAGGTCGGCAACGAGGGTGTCATCACCGTCGAGGAAGCCAAGACCGCCGAGACCGAGCTCGAGGTCGTCGAGGGCATGCAGTTCGACCGCGGCTACCTTTCGCCGTACTTCGTGACCAACGCCGAGAAGATGGTGGCCGACCTCGAGGACGCCTACATCCTCCTACACGAGAAGAAGCTCTCCAACCTCCAGGCGATGCTCCCGGTCCTCGAGGCCGTGGTGCAGTCGTCGCGTCCGCTCGTCATCATCGCCGAGGACGTCGAGGGCGAGGCTCTGGCCACGCTCGTCGTCAACAAGCTGCGTGGCGGCCTGAAGATCGCCGCCGTCAAGGCGCCGGGCTTCGGCGATCGCCGCAAGGCGATGCTCGAGGACATCGCGATCCTCACCGGCGGTCAGGTCATCTCCGAAGACCTCGGCATCAAGCTCGAGAACGTCACGCTCGACATGCTCGGCCGCGCCAAGAAGGTCTCCATCACCAAGGAGAACACCACGATCGTCGACGGCAACGGTGAAGCCGACGGCATCAAGGCCCGCGTCTCGCAGATCAAGCAGCAGATCGAGGAGACCACGTCGGACTACGACCGCGAGAAGCTCCAGGAGCGCCTGGCCAAGCTCGCGGGCGGCGTTGCGGTGATCCGCGTCGGCGGCTCGACCGAGGTCGAGGTCAAGGAGAAGAAGGACCGCGTCGACGACGCGCTCAACGCGACCCGCGCGGCCGTGGAAGAGGGCATCGTTCCGGGCGGCGGCGTGGCGCTCCTGCGCGCTTCGAACGCCGTGGACCTCAAGGGCGAGAACGCCGACCAGGACGCCGGCATCGCCATCGTCCGCAAGGCGCTCCAGGCCCCGATCCGTCAGATCGTCCAGAACGCCGGTGGCGAGGGCTCGATCGTGGTCGGCAAGATCCTCGACAACTCGTCGCTGACCTACGGCTACAACGCCCAGACCAGCGAGTACGGCGACATGATCCAGGCCGGCATCGTCGACCCGGTCAAGGTCGTGCGTTCGGCGCTGCAGGACGCGGCCTCGGTCGCCGGTCTCCTCGTCACCACCGAAGCCATGATCTCCGAGGCCCCCAAGAAGGACTCGGGCGCCGGCGGCATGCCGGGCGGCATGGGCGGCGGCATGGGCGGCATGGGCGGCATGGACTTCTAAGTCCGGCAGGACTCGGAAGGCCCGTAAAGCCGCCCATCCCGAAAAGTACCGAAACCGGGCAGGCCCGGTTTCGGGTGGCGGCATGGACTTCCAAGTCCGACGCTTCGGCCAAGCTGAACAAAGGAAAGGCCCGGCGGAGCGATCCGCCGGGCCTTTTCGGTTTGTGAGAGGGAAGGCACCGACCCGTTCCACCGGGGAAATTCACTCCGGCAGGAAGTCCTGGTCGCGAAGCTGATCGAGCGAATAAGGGCAGACGTGCGGGAACATGTTCCGGTCGAGACCCGTCTCCACGGATGCTTCCTTACGCGCGTCACGATAGATGTCGGCGACGATCTCGCTGACCTTCGCCGCAAGACTTGGATTGCGCTTCTCACGACGCGCGATGTTGCCCCGCTCCCTGAGGATGGTCAGCTGCCAGGATCGAGAGCGCCGCTCCGCCTGGAACTGCCATTTGAGAAGATGGAAGATCAGGAGGCGGTAGCTGGATTCCAGCGCGTGCCTCTGCTCGCTTCCCATGCTCTCCACCTCCTCCACCAGATTCGCCAGATCAAGTTCCCCGAAGCGCTTGAGGCGCAGGAGCTCGGCCTGTTCGAAGGCCCAGGCGTGGAAGTCGTCCTCGTAGTCGGTGGGCGAGGCGAAGTAGGGCTTCTCTTTGGCGAGGCTCATCGCAGGCCTTTCCGGTGACCGTCGAAAAGGAAACTAGCGTTCCGACGACGGATTTGCACGCGGGCGTGCATTGTCACCGCCTTCCTCCGCTCCCATAAGCCCTCGGATCGGATCGCGGGGGCGGGCATTTGAGCGAGTTCTTCATCTTCTTCTTCGTCGGCGCGCTGGCGCAGCTCGTCGACGGCGCCCTCGGCATGGCCTACGGCGTCATCTCCTCGACCGTGCTCCTCGGTTTCGGCGTCCCGCCCTCCGTCGCCTCGGCCTCGGTGCATACGGCCGAGCTCTTCACCACGGCAGCGTCGGGCACCGCCCACATCGCCAACCGCAACATCGACTGGAAGCTGTTCTGGCGGCTCGTGCCCTTCGGCATCCTCGGCGGCGTGCTGGGGACCTATGTCCTGACCTCGGTGGACGGATCGACGATCCGCCCCTTCGTCGCCGCCTACCTCGGCATCATCGGCGTGATGCTGACCCTGCGCTCGTTCCGCAAGATGCCGCGGGCGCAGACGCCGATGGGCCTCGTGCCGCCGCTGGGCGCCGCCGGCGGCTTCCTCGATTCGGTCGGAGGCGGTGGCTGGGGACCGATCGTCACCTCGGGGCTTCTGGGGGCCGGCGGCCAGCCGCGCTACGTCATCGGCACGGTGAACGCGGCGGAATTCCTCGTCACCCTCGCCGTCTCGCTGTCGTTCCTCCTCGCCCTCGTGACCGGCCATTGGGAGGAAGCCGGAGACCTCTCGACCCATGCCCTTTCGGTGCTGGGGCTGATCGCCGGCGGCATCCTCGCCGCACCGCTCGCGGGCTACGCCGTCCGGAAGATCCCCGAACGCCTGCTCCTGCGCATTGTCGGCATCCTGATCTGCGTCCTCTGCCTCCAGCAGATCGTCACACTCCTTACATAAATGTAATCCTTGGCCAGGAACCTAATTTCTCGACTCCCGTTTTTTTCCCCGACGCCAGCATGAGCTGGCCCAACGAAACGGAGCAATTCCATGGTCGACAAGAATCAGGTCCAGGGCGGCGCGAAGGAAATCGGCGGCAAGATCAAGGAAGCCGCTGGCAAGCTGGTCGGCAACGACCGCCTCCAGGCCGACGGCATGGCGGACCAGGCCGAGGGCAAGACCCAGAAGAACTACGGCAAGGTCAAGGACGCCATGAAGGACCAAGTCGGCCTGAAGAAGCACTGACCCGCGTACGAATCGTTTGAGTGGGAAAAGCCGACCGAAAGGCCGGCTTTTTCGTGCGCGCGACGGGTTTCTCGACGACGTACGGCATGGTAACGCCGCCCCGACGGCCCGGCGTTCCGCGGGCGGCTTTCCGAGGGGAATGCGATGACCAAGACCCGCCGCGAGACCGATTCCATCGGCGCGATCGACGTGGCCACCGATCGCTACTGGGGCGCCCAGACCGAGCGTTCGCTGAACAACTTCCGCATCGGCACCGACCGGCAGCCGATCGCCGTGATCCACGCGCTCGCCACCGTCAAGAAGGCGGCCGCACGCGTCAACCAGGGCTACGGCAAGCTCGACGCGACGCTCGCCGATGCGATCGTCAATGCGGCCGACGAGGTGATCTCGGGCCGGCTCGACGACCATTTCCCGCTCGTCGTATACCAGACGGGCTCGGGCACCCAGACCAACATGAACGTCAACGAGGTCATCTCGAACCGCGCCATTGAGGCGCTGGGCGGCGAGATGGGCTCCAAGAAGCCGGTCCATCCGAACGATCACGTCAACATGGGCCAGTCGTCCAACGACGTGTTCCCGACCGCGATCCACGTCGCCGTCGCGATCGAGGCCACGAACCGCGTCCTGCCGGCGATCGACAAGCTCCATGCCGCGCTCGACGCGAAGGCGAAGGCGTTCGACCACATCATCAAGATCGGCCGCACCCACACGCAGGATGCGACGCCGATCACGCTCGGCCAGGAATTCTCGGGCTACGCCGCCGCGCTCAAGCTCGGCAAGCGCCGCATCGAGCAGGCGATCGAGGACGTCTACGCGCTGGCGCAAGGGGGCACGGCCGTCGGCACGGGCCTGAACGCCCCGGTCGGCTTCGACGTGAAGATCGCCGACGAGATCGCCAAGCTCACGGGCCTGCCCTTCCGCACGGCCGAAAACAAGTTCGAGGCGCTCGCCTCACATGGCGCGCTGACCTTCTTCCACGGGAGCCTCAACGCGCTGGCGACCGATCTCTTCAAGATCGCCAACGACATCCGCTTCCTGGGGAGCGGCCCGCGCTCGGGCCTCGGCGAACTCTCGTTGCCCGAGAACGAGCCCGGCTCCTCGATCATGCCGGGCAAGGTGAACCCGACGCAGGCCGAGGCCCTCACCATGCTCTGTGCCGAGGTGTTCGGCCACGAGACCACGGTGACGGTCGCCTCATCCCAGGGCCACTTCGAGCTCAACGTCTTCAAGCCGGTGATCGCCAACGCGGTCCTCTCCTCGATCCGGCTCCTCGCGGACGGCATGGATAGCTTCCGCGAGCACTGCGTCGATGGCATCAAGGCCAACGAGGACCGCATCCGGTCGCTGATGGAACAGTCGCTGATGCTGGTGACGGCGCTCGCCCCGACGATCGGCTACGACAACGCCGCGACGATCGCCAAGACCGCCCACAAGAAGGGCACGACCCTGCGCGAGGAGGCCCTCGCGTCCGGCCTCGTGTCGGGCGAGGACTACGACCGGATCGTCGACCCGGCGGCGATGACGCGTCCGAGTTGAGAGGCGCGGCAGACATGACGAAGGGGCCGCCTCGTGCGGCCCTTTCCGGTTTCAGGCCCGTGCGGCGGGCGAGCCGGTGTAGAGCTGCGTGCTCTCGGCCTGCGTCAGGATCTGGTAGCGTTCGAACTGGGCCAGGACGTCGGACAGAAGATCGGCCTTGGTGAAACCGGTCACGTCGTAGCCGCGACTGCCGTCGGAAAAGATCGTCCGGGCCGCCCAGATCATCCGCCGTCCGTCCAACGAGGTGCGCGTGTCGGCCGCCGAGAAGACCATCGCCGGCTGCGCCACCGGCTCGACCCCGTAGACGAAGTCCCGCGCGCTCTCGGCCGGAACGGTCAGGACCACCGGGCCATCGCCCTCCCCGTCGAGCCGCGCATCGAGCCCGCGCCGCACGAGTTCGTCGCGCACGTCCGACAGGGCGGGTCGGGCGGTGCTGTCGATGAAGCGGCGCACGTCTCGCTTGTTTGGCTCGTGCAGGATCGCGCCGAGCCGCGCCTGCCAGCTCGCCCCGCGCACGAGAACCGCCGGCTGGGCCTGCCGGTGCTCCATCGCCCGCGCGACGTCGGCCTGCATGCCGCGCAGAAGGCCGAAAGCCAGAAGCAGGAGAATGACGGCGAAGGGCAGCGCGGCGATCAGTGTCATCGTCTGCAGACCGACAAGCCCACCGGCGAGCAGAAGCAGCGCCGCGACCGTCCCTTGCACGACGCACCAGTAGATGCGCTGCCAGACGGGCGTGTCGTCACGGCCGCCCGAAGCGAGGGCATCGACGACGAGCGAGCCGGAATCGGCCGAGGTGACGAAGAAGATACCGACGAGGATGACAGCCAGCGTCGATGTGATGCCGCTCAGCGGCAGGTACTCGAAAAACTGGAACAGGGCGACCGGCAGGTTCTCCTGCACCTCGCGCGCAAGGGCACCCGCCGCCGGGCCGAGGTCGAGGGAAATGGCCGAGTTGCCGAAGACGGTCATCCAGAAGAACGTGAAGGTCGAGGGCACGAACAGGACGCCGAGAACGAACTCGCGCACCGTGCGCCCGCGCGAGATGCGCGCGATGAACATGCCGACGAACGGCGACCAGGAGATCCACCAGGCCCAGTAGAACAGCGTCCAGTCGCTGATCCAGGCGCGCGGCTCGTAGGCGTAGAGCGTGAACGTGCGCGGCAAGAGATCGTCGAGATAGGCCCCGATGTTCTGGACGAAGGCCTTGAAGATGAAGGTCGTCGGCCCGACCACGAGCACGAAGAGCATCAGGACGATGGCGACGACGAGGTTGCCCTCCGACAGGCGCCTCACCCCGGTGTCGAGGCCGGAGACGACCGACACCGTCGCTGCGCCCATCACCACGGCAATCAGCAGGATCTGCACCCAGACCGTGTTGGGCACGCCGAGGAGATGGTTGAGGCCGGCGTTCATCTGAAGGACGCCAAGGCCGAGCGAGGTCGCGATGCCGAACACCGTGCCGCAGATAGCGAAGACGTCTACCGCATGGCCGACGGGGCCGTCGATGCGCTCGCGGATCAGCGGATAGAAGCCGGAGCGGATCGTCAGCGGCAGGTTGTAGCGGAACGAGAAATAGGCGAGCGACAGGCCTACGACGGCATAGATTGCCCAGGCATGAAGCCCCCAGTGGAAGAAGGTGAACTCCATCGCCTGGCGCGCGGCCTCGAGGGTGCGCGGCTCCGCCTCGGGCGGCACGGAATAGTGCAGGACAGGCTCGGCGACCGCATAGAACATGAGGCCGATGCCCATGCCGGCGGCAAACAGCATCGCCAGCCATGACGCATAGGGGTAGTCCGGCTCGGCATCGTCCGGCCCGAGCTTCAGCCGGCCGAAGCGGCTCAGCGCAAAGAACAGGACCGAGAACAGGAGAATGCCGACCGTCAGGAGGTAGAACCAGCCGAACGTGTCGAGCACGAAAGCCTGAGCCGCGCCGAAGAGACGCTCCGCGTCGCGTGGGAAGAGGACGCCGACGAGCACCAGCGCCGCGATGATCGCGCTGGCGGGAAAGAACACGGGCGGACGGATCTTGGATGTCATGACAGGCTGGAACTCGGTACACAAAGAAACGGCGGATGGCTGCGGATGCAGCGCCGAACGCGCGTCCGACTTTCCCGCCTAAGATTCAGCTAGGGCATAACCCGCGCGAACCCAGCGATTGTGGCCGCTCTTCGACGCGTCCGCCGAGATTGTCGTGCATCCGGCAGCCAATCGCGTCGATTGGTCTTCCCGGCGTTGACGATCAGTCGCGTTTCGCGAGCCTATGCCGCGCTCGCGCGCTGCGTCAGAAGTTCGCTCACGGATTTCCTCAACGCACCCACGGAGCCAGCCTCATGAATTCCGCCGCCCTTCTCGCCGGACGCGTCCTCCTCTCGATCCTCTTCATCGTGTCCGGCTTCGGCAAGCTGACGGGCGCAGCCGGCTTTGCCGGTTATCTCGCCAGCCTCGGTGTGCCCGGCGGCATCGCCATGGCCTATCTCGTCGGCGCGGTGGAGTTCTTCGGCGGCCTTGCGATCCTCGTCGGCTTTCAGACCCGCATCGTCGCCTATGTGCTCGCCGTCTTCACGGTCGGCACGATCCTGACCGCCCACATGGGCGACGCCACGCAGGCGATGAAGAACCTGTCGATCGTCGGCGGCTTCCTGGTGCTCGGCGCGGTCGGCGCCGGCGCCTACTCGGTGGACGCACGCCGCGGCACCCCGACGCTCGCCCGCGTCTGATCGCCCGACGTCATCGGCCGTTCGTGAGCGGCCGCCCTTAGGGGCGGCCGTTTTGCGTGGGTCAGAACCGCGCGATGAGCGCGTCCAGCGCGGCCGCACGGCCCGCATCCCCTTCAGAGCGATGGGCGAGCGCCAGGCAGGCCTCGGAGCGCAGGATCACGCCGTCCTTCAGGACGCGCAGCCGGTTGGCGGTCAGCGTCGATCCAGTGGAGGTGATGTCCACGATGATGTCGGCCGAACCCGCTGCGGGCGCCCCTTCGGTGGCGCCGAGGCTCTCGACGATCCGGTAGCTCTGGATGCCGTGGCTCCTCGTGAAGAACCCTTGCGTCAGCCGCCAGTATTTGGTCGCGATGCGAAGGCGCCGGCCGTGGCGCTGGCGGAACGAGGCGGCGACGTCGCCGAGATCTTCCATCGTCTCGACGTCGATCCAGCTGTCGGGTACGGCCACCACCACGTCGGCATGGCCGAAGCCGAGCCGTGAGACGATGCGCCCGCGCCGGTCGAAGTCGGGCATCGTCTCGCGCAGGAGGTCCTCGCCGGTGACGCCGAGGTCGATCGCCCCGTCGCGCAGTTCGCGCGCGATCTCGGACGCCGAGAGAAGCAGGACCTCCAGCCCCTCGGCGCCCTCGACGCGGGTGCGGTAGGAGCGCGCGTCATCGCTCGGGTGGACCGTGATGCCGGCTTCACCGAGCGCCGCGACGCACTGATCCTTGAGGCGGCCCTTGGACGGAATGGCAAGCGTCAGGGTCATGGCCGGCCCTCCCCCCCGGCGGCCATGGCGGCCGCGATCCGGTCGAGATCGAGCGCGAAGCCGACCGCCGGGATCGGCGTCGGCGCGCCGAGATAGGAGACGAGCCGGTCGTAGCGCCCGCCGCCGACAAGCGGTTCGGCGCCGGGCGCAGCGGCGATCTCGAAGACGAGGCCGGTGTAGTAGTCGAGCGTGCGCCCGAAGGCGGCGCGATAGCGGATGGGGCCGAGATCGACACCGGCCGCCCCCAGCGACGCGGCGCGGTCGCGGAAGAGATCCAGCGCCGGTCCGAACTCGACGCCCGACTGCGCCTCCATCGCCTCCAGCCGTGCGGGCGCTTCGCCCAGCGGGCAGTCCAGCGCGAGAAACGCCCGCAGCCGGTCGAGATAGGTCGAGCGCAGCCGCGTGTTGGCGAGCGCCATCTTCTCGACCAGCCGCTCGGCAATCTCCTCAGGGGTGCGCCCGCGGTTCGGCGGCAGGCCGCCCGCGTCCATCAGGGTCCGCACGTGTTCGGCCAGCGCCACCGTGTCGCCGCCGCGCAGAAGCGCGCGCACCGCCGGATCGAGATCGAGCGGGTCGCTGTCCGCCTCGCGCGACAGGGCGGCGAGCGCGGCCTCCAGAAGATCGTCGCGGCCGAAGCAACGCACGAGCCTGCGCTGCCAGCCGGCCGGCAGGTCGAGCGCGGTCAGGAACGCCTCGAACAGTGCCTGATCGCCGACGGTGACGGCGGCCGGCTCCGGCAGCCCGCAGGCGCGCAAGGCGGCCAGCGCTTCAGCCAGCGCCTGCGAGTCGGCGGCCGCGCGGTTCTCTTCGCCGAGATTCTCGATGCCCGCCTGACGGAACTCGGCCGGCTCGCCCCGGCGCTGGCGGAACACCGGTCCGTTGTAGGCATACCGCCGAGGCAGGCCGGCGGCCCCCTCGATATGGGCCAGGCAGACGGGGATCGTGAAGTCCGGGCGCAGGCACAAGGTCTCGCCCCCCTCGCCGCGCGTCAGGAAGATGCGCCGGCGCAGGTCCTCGCCGGCCGTGTCGAGATAGGGCTCGGCACGCTGCAGGAGCGGCGTCTCCACCGTCACAGCGCCGAGATCGGCGAACAGCGCGGCGAGCGCGGCGTCGAAGGGCGCCGGGCTGCCGCCCGGCCGCGCGGCGCCCGATCCGGTCAGAAGGCTCATCGCGTCAGGCCGCCCCGCCGGCGCGCCCGAGGATCGCCCGGACGGCGGCCACCAGATCGGCCTCGTCGACGAGTTCCTGGCCGGCGCGCATCTCGCGCCATTCGGCGTTGTCCTCGACGCCGGCCGAGAGCTCCTTGCCGAGCGCGAGGTCCTTGACCTGCACCTTGCCGGCCGCCTTCTCGTCGCCGCCCTGGATGACGACGACGGGCGCGCCGCGCCGGTCGGCATATTGCAGCTGCTTGCCGAACTGCTTCGGATTGCCCTGGAAGACCTCGACCGGCACGACGGGCTGGCCCGGGCCGTTCAGCGCGGCGCGCAGCTGCGTGGCCATCGCCTGGTAGTCGGCCATCCGGTCGCGGTCCATCACGGTGACGACCACCGGGCCGGTGCGCCGCTCGCCTTCGAGGCGCCCGAGGTTCTTCAGCGCGGTCTGGAGGCGCGAGACGCCAATCGAGAAGCCGGTCGCCGGCACCGGCGTCGCCAGGAAGCGCGAGACGAGGCCATCGTAGCGCCCGCCGCCGCCGACCGAGCCGAACTGCACCTTCTGGCCCTTCTCGTTGACGACGTCGAAGAGGAGCTCGGCCTCGAAGACGGGACCGGTGTAGTATTCGAGGCCGCGCACGACGGACGGGTCGATCCTGACGCGATCGGCCTCGTAGCCGGCGGTGCGCGCGAAGCTCTCGATTTGAGAGAGTTCGTCGAGACCGCCATCGACGCCCGCATGGCCGCCGAAGGCCTGGCGCACGCCCGACAGCCCGTCCGCGTCGAAGATCCTGAGGACGCGCGCGATCGTCTCGCCATTGAGCTCTGCGCCCTTGGTGAAGTCGCCCTTGCCGCCGCTCTCGTCGAGACGACCAGCCCCGAGCAGAAGCCTCACCCCATCGGCGCCGAACTTGTCGAACTTGTCGAGCGCGCGCAGCACCGTCAGCCGCCGCCCCTGGTCGCCCTCGAGGCCGATCGCGTCGAGAATGCCGTCCAGCACCTTCCGGTTGTTGACCCGGATCACGTACTGGCCCCGCGCGATGCCCAGCGCTTCCATCGTGTCGGCCATCATCATCGCCATCTCGGCGTCGGCCGAGACGTTCGGCGCGCCCACGATGTCGGCGTCGAACTGCATGAACTGGCGGAAGCGGCCCGGACCCGGCTTCTCGTTGCGGAAGACATAGCCCGCCCGGTAGGAGCGGTAGGGCTTCGGCAGGTCCTCGAAGTTCTCGGCGACGTGGCGCGCCAGCGGCGCGGTCAGGTCGTAGCGCAGGCTCAGCCACTCCTCGTCGTCGTCCTGCAGAGAGAAGACGCCCTCGTTCGGGCGGTCCGAGTCAGGCAGGAACTTGCCGAGCGCGTCGGTGTACTCGAAGAAGGGCGTCTCGACCGGCTCGAACCCGTAGGTCTCGTAGACGTGGCGGATGGTGGCGAGCATCCGGTCCTGCGCGTAGAGGTCGCTCGCGCTGCGATCCACGAAGCCGCGCGGCTGGCGCGCCTTGACGCGGGAGGGCTTCTTCGGGGCCATGGGTCGTTCCAGACGTGACGGGGCGGAGCCCATCGGGGGCCCCGCGAGACGATGTGCGAATTGCACGCCTCCTAGCCCATCCCCGCCCCGAGCGGCAAGGTTTGCAGGACTTATGCGGGCCGCACGAACGCCGCCCGCGCCTGCTCGCACTCGTCCCTGATGCAGCATCCTTCCAGATGATCGTTCACGAAGCCCATGGACTGCATGAAGGCATAGGCCGTGGTCGGGCCGAAGAAGGTGAAGCCTTTCGCCTTCAGCGCCTTGGCGAGCCGTTGGGAGGCGGGCGTCTGCGGGTTGGCGCGCGCCCAGTCGAGCGTGACATGGCCGGGCCGCTCCTCCGCCGGGGGCTCGAAGCGCCAGAGGAAGGCGGCGAGCGAGGCGCCGGTCTCGTCCCGCAGACGCCGCGCCGCCCTCGCGTTGTTGATGGCGGACGCGATCTTGCCGCGATGGCGCACCACGCCGGGGTCGGCGAGGATGCGCTCGACGTCGGCCTCGCCCATCTCGGCCACCGCCTCGATTGCGAAGCCCGCGAACTGGCGGCGAAAGGCCTCGCGCTTGCGCAGGATGGTGATCCAGGACAGGCCCGACTGGAACCCTTCGAGGCAGATCTTCTCGTAGAGCTGGTCGTCGTCCGCGCTCGGCCGGCCCCATTCGCGGTCGTGATAGGCGACGTAGTCCGCCCCCTCGCCCGCCCAGGCGCAGCGCGCCGCGCCGTCGGCGCCGATCCGGAGGCCCTCCGCCGTCGTCTCCATCCCGCGCTCCCTCGTCTCCATTCGTGATGCGGCACATTTGCCGTGGACTGTCGCCGGTCCCGGCTTGCGCGTCGCCCTCCCCGCCCGCCAACTGGCGGCAGGCCGGCAGCATGGGCATGTGAGCGCGATGGTTTGGGGCAAGCGAGGCAGAAGGGCAATGGCAGGTCGCCTCGGCGGCGCCGTGCTCGTCGCCGTTATCCTGTCCGCCGGCCCGGCGGCGGCCCAGCGCCTGCCGCCCGACGCCGCGCTGATCGACGGGTTCGAGCGGGTGGTGTTCGGAGCGGAGATCACCGGGTCCTTCAGCGATTCGAGCTATCTCAAGCGCTTTGCCGGCCCGGTGCGCTACCGGATCGACAACACCGCGGCGACCGATCGCCGCGCGGCCGTGCGCGCCTTCATGCGCCAAATTCGCCGGCAGATCGGCGGGCTTGAGACCCTGGAAGCCAGACCCGGCGAGGACGCGAACTTCGTCGTCCACGTCGTCGACCGCCGCGACTACCAGCGCGTCGGCCGCGAGGTCTATCGCAGCCCGTTCATGCGCGTGCCCGGCAACTGCGTGGTGCGCGCCTCCTACGGGCGCGCCGGCATCACGCGCTCGGACGCGATCATCGTGTCGAACGAGGGCGACGCGCTGTTCCGCCGATGCCTGATCGAGGAGGTGCTGCAGGGGCTCGGGCCCCTCAACGACAATGCCGACGCCCCCGACAGCGTCTTCAACGACACCTCGAAGCTGACGAACTTCGGCCCCTACGACCGGGTGCTGATGAACATGCTCTACGACCCCCGGCTGAAGCCCGGCATGAGCCAGGCCGAGGCCGCGCCGCTCCTGCCGGCCGTCCTGCGGGACGCGCGCCGCCGCGCGCGCGGCTGAGGCACCGGAGGCTTTACCGCCCGTTCACCCTGCCCGGCGGAAGCGCGGGACAGCGCACCTCCGGGGCTCCGCGATTCACCTTTCGCTGGCGATTGGCCCGGCATCCTCGACCCAAGGTTTCCGCGCGCCTCCCCGAGGGTCGCTGCGCCGTTTGAACGAGGTTCCCGGATGCGCCTGCTCCTCGCGTTCTCAGCCCTGTCGCTGATCGGCTCCCTGACGCTTGCGGCCGAAGCCCGCGACCGCCGCCCGCTCGCCGTGCCGCCCAGCGTCGCCGAGCCCTGGGTGCGCCAGCTCTCGCCGGGCTCGGGCGTCGTGCCGGGCTATGCCCGCCGCCATCTCGCGCCCCCGATCGCGCCGGGCACCGTGGTCTTCGAGGGCAACATCCCGGTCGGCGTGATCCCCGAGGGCGGCGGTCCGATGCAGCCGCTGGGCGCCTATCGCGAAGGCCGCGCGCCGGTCGTCTTCGGGGAACCCGCCCGTCGCACCGCGCCCGTGTTCGGGAGCGCGCGCCGCGCCAGTGCGCCCGTCTACGCCTCGGCGTTCGCGGCCCCGCGCACGGCCGCCCGGCGCGAAGTCGCACCGCGGGGCATGGACCCGGCCTTCCTGCCGCAGCGCGTCGACTATGCCGGCGGCTACGCGCCCGGCACGATCGTCGTCGATACGCGCTCGCACTACCTCTACCATGTCGAGACCGGCGGTCGGGCGATGCGCTACGGCGTCGGCGTCGGCAAGGAGGGCTTCGGCTGGTCCGGCAGCCATAAGGTCACCCGCAAGGCCGAATGGCCCGGCTGGACGCCGCCGGCCGAGATGATCGCCCGCGAACGCGCCAAGGGCCGCATCCTGCCGGCCCACATGCCGGGCGGCGAGGCGAACCCGCTCGGCGCGCGCGCGCTCTATCTCGGCTCGACGCTCTACCGCATCCACGGCACCAACCAGCCCTGGACGATCGGCCAGTCGGTGTCGTCCGGCTGCATCCGCATGCGCAACGAGGACGTCATCGACCTCTTCGATCGCGTCGACGTCGGCACCCGCGTCGTCGTGCTCTGACTGCAACAGAGAGTTGCAAATCCGCGACCGGGGACTCGGCATGGGCGGTGACGCGCTCCACCATTGTCCGTGACCCTTATCGAACCCGTCCTCCGCTCTCCTGCCAAGGGAACCCGCCCATGAAGACGACGCCTCTCCTCCTCGCCCTCATGGTGGGCCTCGCGCCCTTCGCGGCCCCGTCCGCCGCCAGCGCGCAGGCGCAGGTGCGGGTCTACGATCACGCCAGCGGCCAGTGGATCTCGGGCGACCGCGCCCGCATCCGCACCGAGACCGTGCAGCGCAAGACGCAGATGATGAAGAAGCCGGACGCGCGCTTCGCCCGCCAGTCGGTGCGCATCGCGACGAAGGAAAAGCCCGGCACGATCGTGATCGATACCGACCGGAAGTTCCTCTACTTCGTCGAGGGCAACGGCATGGCGACGCGCTATGGCGTGGGCGTCGGCAAGGAGGGCTTCTCCTGGGGCGGCACCATGTCGATCGGCCGCAAGGCCGAATGGCCGGGCTGGACGCCGCCGGCCGCCATGCGCGTGCGCGAGAAGGCCAAGGGCCGCATCCTGCCGGCCTACATGCCGGGCGGCCCGGAAAACCCGCTCGGCGCGCGCGCCATGTATCTCTATCGCGGCGGCGGCGACTCGATGTTTCGCATCCACGGCACCAACCAACCCTGGACGATCGGCCTCAACATGTCGTCGGGCTGCATCCGCATGATGAACGACGACGTCGCCCATCTCTACGAGCGGGCCAAGCGCGGTACCAAGGTCGTCGTCATCGGCCCGGGCCAGCCGAACCGCCTCGTGCAGGAGACCGGCACCGTGCGCCCGGCCGGCCGGAAGCCCGGCCTGTTCGCCGGCGTCTTCGGCTGATCGCCACCCGGCAAGACATATCGAACGGCCCGCCTCTGCGCGGGTCGTTTGCCGTTTCTACTCTGCCGCGACCGCAAGCGGACGGGGTGTGAACGATTCGAGCGCGGCAGGCTTCTCGCCGCCGAACGCCCAGTCGAGAAGCTCGACCGTGTGGACGATCGGGATCGCGGTGGCCGAGCCGATCTGCGTCATGCAGCCGATGTTGCCGGTCGCGATGATGTCGGGGCGGATGCGTTCGATATTGGCGACCTTCCGGTCGCGAAGCCTGGCCGAAATCTCCGGCTGCAGGATGTTGTAGGTCCCGGCCGAACCGCAGCACAGATGTCCCTCCGGCACGTCGCGCACCGTGAAGCCGGCCTGCGCCAGCAGCACCTTCGGCGCTTGACCGATCTTCTGCCCGTGCTGCATCGAGCAGGCGGAATGATAGGCGACGACGGCGTCCACCGGCCGCTCGGGCAGGGGCAGGTCGAGCGTCTCCAAATACTCCGTCACGTCCTTCGCCAGCGCCGAGACGCGCGCGGCCTTCTCGGCATAGGCCGGATCGAGCCGCAGCATATGGCCGTAGTCCTTGATCGTCGTGCCGCAACCCGACGCCGTGATCACGATGGCCTCGAGCCCCCGCCCCTCGATCTCGGCGGTCCAGGCGTCGACGAGGCGCCGCGCGAAGCCGAGCGCCTCGTCCTCGCGCCCCATGTGGTGGACGAGCGCCCCGCAGCATCCCTCGCCCGGCGGCGAGACGACCTCGATGCCGAGCCGCCCCAGGAGCCGGACGGTTGCCGCGTTGATGCCGGGATCGAGCACCGACTGGGCACAGCCGGCGAGGATCGCGACGCGCCGCCCTGCGGACGCAGGCGCGAGGGGCCGCACCGGCGCGGCCGGCAGGTGCGTCGGCGCTAGCCGCAGCATCGCCGCCAGGGGCTTCAGCGGCTTGATCCCGTCGAGCACGCCCGCGAACGGCCGTCCGAGCCGCGCGGCCCGGAGCGCGAAGCGGAAGCGGCGGGGATAGGGCAGGACCTTGGCGAGTAACCACCGGATCAGACGGTCGGGGACCGGGCGCCGGTAGGTCCGCTCGATATGCACCCGGGCATGGTCCACGAGATGCATGTAGTTCACGCCGGACGGGCAGGTCGTCATGCAGGCGAGGCAGGACAGGCAGCGATCGATGTGGGTGACGGTCTTCTCATCCGCCGGCCGGTTGTTCTCCAGCATCTCCTTGACGAGGTAGATGCGCCCGCGCGGGGAATCGAGCTCGTTGCCGAGCGTGACATAGGTAGGACAGGTTGCCGTGCAGAAGCCGCAATGCACGCACTTGCGCACGATCCCTTCCGTATGGGCCGTGTCCGGATCGCGCAGGGCTTCGGGGGTGAAGGCGGTTTGCATGGTGACCCCTGTCAGGCCTTGAACGGTTTGACGGGCGGCTCGGGCAGACTGCCGTCCAGTCCCAGAAGCGCGTAACGTCTCATCTCCAGCTCTGGAATGCGCTCTGCAATGGCGTCGGCCTTTGCGAGCGATGCCTTCCGATCCAACTCCGGGACGATCAGCACTGAAATCTCGACCTGTTTCAGCGGGCGCTGAAAAGGCATGTTGCGATCCTGAGTTATCAGGATCGAGAAGCCACTGCTGACCGCAGCATCCAGCATCTGCTTGTCGGAAAGGCCTTGCCAGGCATCTGGAAAGGCGGTTGTGTCAAAGCCGCGCGCGATGAGAAGACCTGCGAGACTCCGCGGAATGCCCTCGTCGAGAACGATCCGCATCAAGCCGCTTTAAGGCGAAGCGAACGCACCGCGAGGCGCACGGCCGCTTCGGCGCGGTCTCGACCGATCGAGGGGAAGTCGTCGAGGATTTCATCTAGGGTAGAGCCACCGAGAAGGCTCTCGAACAGCACATCGACCGGTATCCGCGTCCCCTTGAAGACAAGCGCACCGCTCATGACTTCGCGGTTCTCTTCGAACAGGTCTTCTTCTGTCACGCCGGTCTCCATCGATTGCTCGGCCACGTTAGCCCATCCGCCCCGGATTGAGGATGCCCTTCGGGTCGAACTGATCCTTCAGCCGCTGCGATAGGGCCGCGAGGGGGCCGGGCTGGGGCTGGAATACCGGCACCGCCGCCCGGTCGGAGAGGCTGGCGCGTACGAGGGTCGCGTGGCCGCCGCCGTGGCGGGCAAGCTCGGTGCGGACCGTCTCGGCTTGCGGTCCGCCGTCGAGGCGCAGCCAGACGAGGCCGCCCTGCCAGTCGTAGAAGGCGTCGGCGGCGAGCCGCATCCGCAGCGCCATGACGAAGCCCGGCGCCCGCGTCGGCGTCATCGAGATGCGCCAGACCGGTCGCTCGGTGCCGTCGGCAAACGGCATGACGTCGCGCACGTCGCGCCAGAAGGCGGCCGACGCCTCGCCCTCGAGCCGCTCGAGCGGCCCGACGCGCTGGAGACCCGCGCCGAGGTGCGCGGCGCGCGCCTCGACCGACGGGCCGAACCCGTCGAGCCGGATCGCGGTGGCCGCCTCGCGCCCGAGCACGCCCTCGCCGACGCGAGCGGGAATGCCGTAGGGCAGGTGCGCGGCGCCGGACGCCTCCGCCGAGGAGCCCATTGCGGCGGCCATCGCGCCGGCCGCCGCCTCGTCGTCGAGCCCGCGCACCACCAGTGTCGTCTCGGCGGGGGGCTTTGGCATCACCTTGATCGTGAGGTCGGTAAGGACGGCGAGCGTGCCGAAGGAGCCGGTCATCCCCTTGGACAGGTCGTAGCCCGTCACGTTCTTGACGACGCGCCCGCCCGCCTTGAAGGCCTCGGCCCGGCCCGAGACGGCGGACAGGCCGAGGATGTGGTCGCGCGCAGCGCCCTGTTTCAGACGGCGCGAGCCGGACAGGTTGCAGGCGATCGCGCCGCCAAGAGTGCCGAGGCCGCGGGGAAGGCCGTGCAGCGGGCCGTAGTCCATCGGCTCGAAGTCGAGGCGCTGCCCCTTCGCCTCGACCAGCGCCTCGACCTCGGCGATCGGCGTGCCGGCGCGGGCCGACAGGACGAGCTCTTCCGGCTCGTAGAAATGGAGGCCCGCGAGGTTCTGCAGGGACAGGGTGCGGGCGGCCTGGACCGGACGCCCGAGCCCGGCCTTCGAGCCCGAGCCCTCGACGGCGAGCGGCGTCTCGTCGGCGAGCGCCGCCGCCACGATCTCGAGGACCTCTTCCGGCGAGCGCGGACGGAGCGTGTCGCCAGCCGGAGACGCGAGGGATGCAGAGGACATCAGAACCGGGGAAGCTCGGGAAAGGGCAGTTGCCCCTTGTGGACATGGAGCCGGCCGAGTTCGGCACAGCGGTGCAGAACGGGGAACATTTTGCCGGGATTGAGGAGGTGCCGCGGGTCGAAGGCGCACTTCACCCGCTGCTGATGCTTGAGATCGTCCTCGCCGAACATCTCGGGCATCAGGTCGCGCTTCTCGATGCCGACGCCGTGCTCGCCCGTCAGAACGCCGCCGACCTCGACGCACAGGCGCAGGATGTCGGCTCCGAAATCCTCGGCGCGCTGCAGTTCGTCGTCCTTCGAGGCATCGTAGAGGATCAGGGGATGGAGATTGCCGTCGCCGGCATGGAAGACGTTGGCCACCGCCAGCCGATGCTTCTGCGACAGGGCCCGCATGCCGGCCAGCACCCGCGGCAGCTCCTTGCGCGGGATCGTGCCGTCCATGCAGAGATAGTCCGGCGAGATGCGCCCGACCGCGGGGAACGCGGCCTTGCGGCCCGCCCAGAAGGTCATGCGCTCGGCATCCGACTGCGAGACGCGAGCGGTGGTGGCGCCGTTCTCGCGCGCGATGCCCTCGACCTCGCTTAGGAGGTGGTCGACCTCGGCGCCCGGCCCGTCGAGCTCGACGATCAGGAGCGCCTCGACGTCGAGCGGATAGCCGGCATGGACGAAGTCCTCGGCCGCGCGGATCGCGGGCGCGTCCATCATCTCCATGCCGCCGGGAATGATGCCGCGCGCGATGATCGCGGCGACGCAGGTGCCCGCCTGTTCCGAGGTCGGGAAGCCGATCAGGACGGCGCGCGCCGTCTCGGGCTTCTGCAGGATGCGCACGGTGACCTCGGTCACGACGCCGAGCAACCCTTCCGAGCCTGTGAGGAGGCCGAGGAGGTCGTAGCCTTCCGAGTCGAGATGCTTGCCGCCGAGGCGGATCACCTCGCCCTCGATGGTGACGAACTCGACGCCGAGAAGGTTGTTGGCCGTGAGGCCGTATTTCAGGCAGTGCACCCCGCCCGAGTTCTCCGCGACGTTGCCGCCGATCGAGCAGGCGATCTGCGAGGACGGGTCGGGCGCGTAGTAGAAGCCGGCATGCTCGACCTCCCTAGTGATGCCGAGATTGGTGACGCCCGGCTGCACCACGGCGCAGCGGTTGTCGAAGTCGACCTCGAGGATGCGGTTGAAGCGCGAGAGGACGAGAAGCACCCCGTCTTCCAGTGGCAGCGAGCCGCCGGACAGCGACGTGCCCGCCCCACGCGGCACGACGGGCACCTCGTTCTCGTGGCAGTAGCGCAAGACGGCCGCCACTTGGCTCACCGTTTCGGGCAGCACCACGACGAGCGGCATCTGGCGATAGGCGGTCAGGGCATCGGTCTCGAAGACGCGCATCTCGACGCCAGCGTCGACCACGCCCTCGCCCGGCACGATGGCGCGCATGGCGGCCACGATCGCGGCCCGCCGCGCCATGATCTTCGCGTTCGGCTTTGGCATCGCGATGGTCATCGGCGCCTCCCGTCGGTATGCTTCTTGTCGGTCTTGAACGCAGATTAGAGCAATTCCGAGCCGCCACGAAACCCGGACGCCGCAATTTGTGGAGCAATGCGCGGGGATCGGCGGCCGAGGAGGACGTCATGGCGCGGATCGAGCGGGCCGGCACGGTGATCGAGGTCACGGTCGGCGACATCACGGACTGCAGGGTCGACGCGATCGTCAACGCGGCCAACCCGAGCCTTCTGGGCGGCGGGGGTGTCGACGGGGCGATCCATCGCGCGGCCGGCCCAAAACTTCTGGAGGAATGCCGCACGATCGGCGGCTGCCCGCCGGGCGAGGCCCGGATCACCTTCGGCTACCATCTGCCCGCGGCACGCGTGATCCATACGGTCGGCCCGGTCTGGCATGGCGGAACGCAAGGCGAGGACGAGGTGCTGGCGAGCGCGTACCGCTCGTCCTTTGTCCTGGCGCGCGAGAACGGCCTCCGCTCGATCGCGTTTCCGGCGATCTCCACCGGCGTCTACGGCTTCCCGAAATGCCGGGCCGCCCACATCGCGGTGCACGAGGCGCTGGTGGCGGCCGCGACCGGCCATTTCCGGCGCATCGCCCTCGTCTGCTTTTCCGAGGGCGACGCCGCGACCTACGGCCGAGCGCTGGAGGTGGCCGCGAACTGATCCACAGGCCGCCGCATGGCCGGACGACGCTCGGCGACGAACCGATCCCACCGGTCCGCGAGCGGGCCAAGACCGAACCAGACGACAAGGGTCAGGGCGAAAGACGCATAGGCATCCACGGCGTAGTGCCAGCCGAGATGGATCGATCCGAGGAACACGAGACCAAAATGCAGGGCGAAGGCGAGGCGCACCCACGGCGCGAGCCTGGCGGTGGCGAGAAACATGAGAAGGGCCACGGCGTTGTGGAGGCTCGGCATCGCCGAAATGCCGGCTCCTTGAACTCCCGCGGACTTCATCGCCCAAAGCAGGTCCTGGATATCAAGTGCCATCAGCGGAAGCACGGCATCGGCTTGCCGGAGATAGGCCATCAGCGGCTGATACGGGTCCGGCCCCGCCGCCACGAGGCCGAAATAGCAGGGCCCGGCCGACGAGAAGAGCGTCGCGAGAAGCGTGCCGCCCACCGTCCAGAGCAGCACGAAGCTGACGAGGAAACGGGTGCGGCCGAGCGTTCCCGGTCGCATCGTCTGATGGAAGAAGAACATGCCCCACATCAGCGTGAACCACAGGCTGTAGTTCAGGCTGAGGAGATAGGTGACGACGGGATAGCCGAGGACGGGATGCAGCAGTTCCCAAGGGGCGATGCCGCCATGGAGGGTGCGGTCGAGAGCCTCGAACGTCCCGTCCCACCGGAAGCCGCCGGCAAGCGCCGGGATTTCGGTCTTGGTGTCGCCGAAGACGACCATCATCAGCGAGCCGGCGAGCGCCATGGGCAGCCATCGCTCGATCCAGCCATCTTTCAGCGCGTCGCGCGCCTCTCCCAGCATCTGCCGGATCGGGCTCTTCGGCCGGGTCACGGCAAGGCAGCGGACCGCGCCGAGCGCGATCGCAGTCACGACCGTCATGCCCAGCATGGCGAGGAAAGGCGTGGGAAGCCTGACCACCAGATCGAAGAAGCTCTCGCGCGTCATGGCCAGAGCGCACAGGACGTAGAGAGTGATCAGCGCGATCACGGGCGCTTCGGTCAGGACCCCGAAACGAAGACGCGCAGGATCGAGGACGGTGCTACGCCGTCTGGCAGGAAAAGCGTCGGCGATGACGGACATGGGGCTTCCTCAAGGGCGACCGATCGTTCAGCCGAGCGGAACCATGGAGCCGGCCCCTGAAGAAACCGCTTCTCACCCTGCCTGACGGATGAGACGCGGGGCGCTTCATGCGAGAATGGTGAACACCGCCTTTCGCCTCGCAGGGAAAAACCTCAAAACCCGGAGCGGGACCGCCTCACAGGCGACCCGCCCCAGGGCCTTGCGGCATGGCGCCCCGCCCCCGTCAGTTCTGCACGGCCTGCACCGATCCGCCGTCGACGCGCATGTTCGCGCCGTTCACGAAGGACGCGCGTTCCGAGACGAGGAGCGCGATGACGGCGGCGACCTCCTCGGCCTCGCCGCGCCGCTTCTGGACGATGCCGGGACGCTCCTCCTCGAGGAAGCTCTCGATCGCCTCGTCGAAGGAGACGCCCTTCTCCTCCGCGCGCTTCTTCATCATCTCGTCGGTCATCGGCGTCGCGATGAAGGCGGGCGCGACCGTGTTGACGAGGACGCCGTCGGCCGCGAGCTTGTAGGACAGGCCCTTCATGAAGACGGCGAGCGCCGCCTTGGCCGTGTTGTAGGTCGCCTCCTCCCAGTAGGGCTGGACGACGTTCTCCGACGCGACGCAGACGAAACGCCCCCAGCCGCCCCGCTTCATCACCGGCACGGCAGCCCGCGCCATGCGCACGGCCGACAGGAAATCGGTTCGGTAGGCCTCCTCGTAGTCCGCGTCGGTCATCTCGAGCGGGTCGCCCTTGGCGCCGGTGATGCCGGCGGTGTGGACCACGATGTCGACCGTTCCGAACCGCTCGACTGCCGCTGCGACGAGCGCATCGACCTCAGCCTGGCTCGTGACGTCCGCCTTCACCGCGATCGCCTCGCCGCCGAGCGTGGCGACCTCGCGTTCCAGCGTGTCGGTCTTGACGTCGCTGAGGACGAGCCGCACGCCCTCCTGCGCCAGGAGCCTGGCGGTCGCCCAGCCCATGCCGTCGCTGGCGCCGGTGATGATGGCGACGCGCCCGCCGATCTGAAGATCCATGTCGTGTTCCTCGAGGGGGTTTCCCGCGCGCGCACGGTCGCGCGGGTGGAAATCGGGGGAGCGCTCGCTACAACGAAGGAAGCTTGGCCGGCCCGATGGGGTCACGGCTAACCGTTCGCAGCCCGTTTGGCTCCGCCCGACGCCTCGAGGATTTGGATGCCCGACTACGATTTTTCCGGTCAGCGCCTGTTCCTCGACGCGCCGCTTGCCGCAGGTGACGCCGTGGAGGCGGACGCCGGCCAGACCAACTACCTCCTCAACGTCCTGCGGCTCGACGACGGCGCGGGCGTCCTCGTCTTCAACGGGCGCGACGGGGAATGGCGCGCGCGGCTGAAGCGCGAGGGCAAGAAGCGCCTGTCGCTCGTTCCCGAAAGCCGCGTGCGCGAGCAGACCGAGGCCGCCGATCTTCATTACTGCTTCGCGCCGCTGAAGAGCGCACGCCTCGACTACATGGTCCAGAAGGCGGTGGAGATGGGCGCGGGCGTCCTGCAGCCGGTCCTGACGCAGCACTGCCAGGCGCCGCGCGTCAACGTCGAACGCATGGCGGCAAACGCCGTGGAGGCCGCCGAGCAGTGCGGCATCCTGTCCGTGCCCGAATGCCGCGAGCCCCTGCGCTTCGACCGGTTCCTGGCGGAGCGGGACGCTGCACGGGCGCTGATTTTCTGCGACGAGCGCGCGGACGCGGCGAGCCCGCTCGAAACGCTCGGGGCGCTGAAAGGGCATCCGCTCGCGCTCCTGATCGGCCCGGAAGGCGGGTTCTCGGCGGGCGAGCGCGAGACGCTCCTCGCCCTTCCGAACGTCCATCGCATCTCGCTTGGCCCCCGCATCCTGCGCGCCGATACGGCGGCCGTGGCCGCCCTTGCTGCCATCCAGGCGAGCGCGGGCGACTGGATCGCCACGTGACGCGGCCGCACCGTTCACCGGATGCCCCTTGCCTGCCGCCCGGAAAGCGGACAGACACCGCCCCAACGCGCCGGGGTCCCCAGACCTCGGCGATCCCGACTTCTGGCTGGAGCCCCTGATGGCGCGCGACACCACCGACCTGACCCCGATCCGCTCCGTCGACGAACTGGTCGCCCATATCGCCGAGGGCGAGAAGCCGCGGGAGGACTTCCGCATCGGCACCGAGCACGAGAAGTTCGGCTTCTACACGGCCGACCTGCGGCCCGTGCCCTACGAGGGCGATCGCGGTATCCGCCGCGTCCTCGAGGGCATGGCCGCGCTGTCCGGCTGGGAGCCGATCCTCGACGAGGGTCGCATCATCGGGCTGGCGGGCGCCAGCGGCCAGGGCGCGATCTCGCTGGAGCCGGGCGGGCAGTTCGAACTGTCGGGCGCCCCGCTGGAGACGCTGCACGAGACCTGCGTCGAGACCGGGCGCCATCTCGCCGATGTCAGGGAGATCGCCGATCCGCTCGGCATCCGCTTCCTCGGGATCGGATCGAGCCCGCTCTGGCGGCTCGACGAGACGCCCGTCATGCCGAAGTCGCGCTACGCCATCATGGCACGCTACATGCCCAAGGTCGGCACACGCGGCCTCGACATGATGTTCCGCACGGCGACGATCCAGGTCAACCTCGACTTTGCCTCCGAAGCCGACATGCGCGCCAAGATGCAGGTCGGCATGCGCCTGCAGGCCGTCGCCTCGGCGCTGTTCGCCAATTCGCCCTTTACCGAGGGGCAGCCGAACGGCCTCCTGTCCTGGCGCTCCGACGTCTGGTCCGACGTCGACAACCAGCGGTCCGGCCTCCTGCCCTTCGTGTTCGAGGAGGGCTTTGGCTACCGCGACTATGTCGAATGGGCGCTCGACGTTCCGATGTATTTCGTGATGCGCGAGGGGCGCTATCACGACGCGACCGACATCACCTTCCGCCAGTTCCTCGACGGTGCGCTTGGAGGCCGGGTCGCACGGCCCGAGCCCAACATGGGCGACTGGGCAAACCACCTGTCGACACTGTTTCCGGACGTGCGGCTCAAGCGTTTCATCGAGATGCGCGGCGCCGACGGCGGACCGTGGCACGGCATCTGCGCCCTGCCCGCCTACTGGACCGGCCTTCTCTACGACGAGGGTGCGCTCGACGCCGTGATGGCGCTGACGCGCGACATCGACTTCGACGAGGCTTCGCGTTTGCGGGCCGAGGTGCCGCGCCTCGGCCTCGCGACCCCGTTCCGGGACGGGACCGTCCTCGATCTCGCGCGCGAGACGCTGGAGATCGCCCGGCAGGGCCTTGCCGCGCGCGCGCGTCTCAACGAGGACGGCCACGACGAGACGATCTTCCTCCAGCCGCTCGCCGACATCCTGGCGCGCGGCGAGACGGCGGCCGAGGAGCTTCTTCGCCTTCACCGCGGCCCCTGGGGCGGCCGGATCGATCCCCTGTTTCAGCATCTCGCCTACTGAAACGGCCCGCGCGGGCGGCGAGTTGCTGCCCGACGGCTTGGCAGCGCCGCCGGGCCGCGTCATGCTGTCCCCCGCGCCGTGCGGCGTTTTGCACGGGGAATACGGGGACCGGAATGACCGATTTCTTCGACTGGCTCACCGCGACCGACGCGGGCGTCCTGGCCGACCGGCTGGCGACGCAGTTCCGGCTCAGCCAGGAGGAGATGCGCCGCACGACGGACGCGCTGGTGCCGGCCTTCATGCTCGGCTTCCAGCGCTCGATGCTCGACCCCGACGCCTGGGGCAAGCTCCTGCGGGGCTTTGCGCCCTCGCTCCCCGCAAGCTCCACCTCCGCCCTGCCCTCGCAGGAGGCCGGCGAAGCCTTCGTGCGCACCCTGTTCGGGCCCGAGCTTGCGGGCGCGGTGGCGCGCCAGGCCTCGCTCCTCAGCGGCCAGGCGCCGGACGTGATCGAGAAGATGATGCCGTCCCTCGGGCTCCTGTCGTTCCAGTCGATGCTGCAGACCATGGCGGCGTTCGGTCGGCAGGCGCCGGGATCGTACCCGACCGACCCGGCGGGACAGGCGATGGCGGAAGCCATGCGCCGCTCGGCCAACGCGCTGGAAGCCTTCAGCCGCCCGGCCGACGCGCCGCGCTCGCAGCAGCAGGCGATGACCGACCTCTTTGCCGGGGCGCTCCGCGGCTGGCCCTGGATGAACGCGGCGGCCGCCCAGCCGATGGACCCGATGGCACTGATGACGGCCTGGACCACCGGCTGGATGCGCCCGCCCGCCCCCGCCGCGCCCCCGCCGCCGCGCCAGCCCTCCCCGGCGCCGGAGCGCGCGGCCGCCGCGCCGTCCGGTCCCTTCGCGTTCGCCGGGATGCTGGCCAACGCCCAGTCGCTGCAGGCCGAATACATGCGCGAGATGCTGGGGCTGTTCGACCGGTACGGCGCCGGCCCTCGCGCGCCCGGAAGCTGAACCGGCGGGAGACGCCCGAGCCTGCAAGGCTTCAGCCGCCCCGACGCAAGTTTGCACGCGAACGCTATTGGAAGAGTGGGGCCCTGCCGCCTATAATCCCGTGCATCGTCAATCGAGGGACCCGAGTTCCCTCACGGATACCGGATGCTAGTCGCTAACCTTCTGATCGTCGTCTTTCTGATTCTTCTCAACGGCTTTTTTGCGATGTCGGAACTGGCGGTGGTCTCATCCCGCCGCGCCCGTCTCCAGCAGATGGCACAAAGCGGGAAGCGAGGGGCGGAAGGGGCGATCAAGCTGATCGACGACCCGACGAGCTTCCTGTCCACCGTCCAGATCGGCATCACGCTCGTCGGCATCTTCGCCGGCGCCTATGGTGGCTCGGTGTTCTCCGGCCCGCTTGCCGAGTTCCTGGCACCGCTTCCCGTGATCGGCGCCTATGCGGAAGGCTTCGCCTTCGGCCTCGTGGTCGTCCTCATCACCTATTTCTCGCTGATCCTCGGCGAACTGGTCCCCAAGCGCTTTGCGCTGGCCAATCCGGAAGCGATCGCCTGTTTCGTGTCCTCGCCGATGCGAGCGCTCGCCAAGATCGGCGCGCCGATCGTCTGGTTCCTGCGCGTCTCGACCGAAACGGTCGGCAAGCTCGTCGGCGCCAACGAGAAGAACGAGAACGCCGTGACCGAGGAGGAGGTCAAGGCGATGATCGCGGAAGGCACCGAATCGGGCGTCTTCGAGGAGAAGGAGCGCGAGATGATCGAGGGGGTGCTGCGCATCGCCGATCGCAACGTGCGCTCCATCATGGTGCCGCGCCCCGACGTCGCCTGGATCTCGCTGGCCGATTCGCCGGACGCGATCCTGGACGAGATCCATTCGAGCGGCCACTCGCGCTTCCCCGTCGCCTCCGAGGATGTCGACGACCTGATCGGCGTGGTGCAGGCCAAGGAGCTTCTGGAGCAGTACCGCAAGACCGGCTCGATCGACGTGCGAACGGCCGTGCGCGAGCCGCTCTATGTCAACGAGACCATGCCGGTCCTCAAGCTTCTCGACCGGTTCCGCGCCGTCAACATCCACATGGCGATCGTGCTTGACGAGTACGGCTCGTTCGAAGGCGTAGTGACGCCGACCGACATCCTCGCCGCCATCGCGGGCTCGCTGCCCGAGGGCGCCGAGGAGGACTACGCGGCCGTGCGCCGCGACGACGGCTCGTACCTCATCGACGCCGGCATGCCGATCGACGACGTCGAGCGGACGCTCGGCTCGGCGCAACTGCCGCGCGAGCGCGACTACGAGACGCTGGCCGGCTTCATCCTCGACCAGTTCGGCCACATCCCGGAGGTCGGCGAATCGATCCAGTACGGCGCCTGGCGCTTCGAGGTCGTCGACCTTGACGGGCGGCGTGTCGACAAGATCCTCGCCGTGCAGACCGGCGAGCTCGTGGGCGCGCTACGCGAGGACGCCTGACCGCTCCTACGTAGATTGACGTCGGAACACGAAAAAGGCCGCCGCGATCCCTCGCGGCGGCCTTTTTCGATGGGGTTTGCGGAGTTCAGTCCCGGCGCGGGCTGACGCGGCCGCGCCGACGGGCGGCGGCGAGCGCCAGCTTGAAGGTCGGATCCTCGCGCCAGTCGGCGTGCAGCGCCTCGTGCACGTCGTCCCGCTTCAGCCCGATGTCCTTCAGGAGGTAGTCGGGAAGCTCGGACACGCGATAGGCCGCGCGGCGATTGAGGAGCGTGCGGACGATCGCGCGGAAGGCGGGAAAGGCCAGGGCACCCTTGGTCGGGGCGAGCATGTCCATCACGGACGAGCGGGGCGTCTTCGTGGCGAGCGTCATGGCGGGGTCTCCTTTCGAGGGCCATACGGTGCGTCGGGACAAGGCGGGGCCGTTCCGCCGGACGGAGGGTCCGGCGGCGGAAACGATCGGCGCGGTGTTGACGGGGATGGAAATAGATCGGCTTGACGGATCAGGCCAACGAATGTTCCTTATGAACAGCATCATCAATCCTGATGGGTCGCCGCCATGGCCTCGCCGCTCGATCTCGACCAGCTCCGCACCTTCGTCGCCATCGTCGACACGGGCAGCTTCACCCGCGCGGCGGAGGAGGTCTTCAAGACACAGTCCGCCGTCTCCATGCAGGTGCGCCGGCTGGAGGAGCGGCTCGGTGCCGATCTCTTCGAGCGCAACGGGCGGACCGTGAAGCTCACCGACGACGGGGCGCGGCTCCTGACCTACGCACGGCGGATGCTCTGCCTCAGCCAGGAAACCCTCTCGGCCTTCGACGAGGAGACGATCGAGGGTCACGTGCGCATCGGCCTGCCCGACGACTATGCCGAGCGCTTCCTGCCCGAGATCATGGCCCGCTTCGTGCGATCCAACCCGAGGGTGGAGTTGCAGATCGCCTGCGAGACGACATCGAGCCTCATCGAGCACGTCGAGAAGAACCATCTCGACGTCGCCCTCGTCTGCCCGACGAAGACTCACGCCTGGTCCGAAATCGTGCGCACCGAACCGCTGCACTTCGTTACCTCGGCCGCCCATTCGGTGCACGAGGAGCCCGTGCTGCCGCTCGCGATCGGGCGGGCGGACTGCGGTTGGCGCCAGCAGGGCATCGAGGCGCTGCGACGCGTCGGGCGCGAGCACCGCATCCTCTTCACCTCATGGTCGGCGCAGATCGTCACTTCCGCCGTGCTCGCCGGGCTGGCGGTCAGCGTCCTGCCGGAATGCGCGCTGCGGCCGGGCATGCGCGTCCTCACCGAGGCCGAGGGCTTTCCGCGGCTCGCGGACGCGCAGATCGCCCTCATGCGCGGACGCAACAGCCAGTCCTCGGCGGTCGCAGCGCTCGTCCAGCACATCCGCGAGAGCCTGCAGAACCTGCCGGTGACGCCGCGCGAGACCATCACGACACGCCTGCCGGAAACGCGGATGATCCGCTCGCAGCGCCTTCGTCCGGGCGTGGGGCTCGCCGGATGGTGAAGCGCGCGCGCGCGGCGATCGCGCCGGTCGAGGATGTCGCGGAGACCGAGGCCGGCAGCAACGTCGCCGAATATTCGGTCTCCGAGATTTCCGGCGCCCTGAAGCGCACGGTGGAGGACACGTACGGACACGTGCGGGTGCGCGGCGAGGTGTCGGGCTACCGCGGGCCGCATTCCTCGGGGCACGCCTATTTCGCCTTGAAGGACGACCGCTCGCGGCTCGAGGCCGTGGTCTGGCGCACGACCTTCTCCAAGCTCGCCTTCAAGCCCGAGGAAGGGCTCGAGGTCGTCGTCACCGGCAAGCTGACGACGTTCCCGGGCTCCTCGAAGTATCAGATCGTGGTGGAAGCCATGCAGCCGGCGGGCGCCGGCGCGCTGATGGCGCTCCTCAACGAGCGCCGATTGAAACTGGAGGCCGAGGGGCTGTTTGCGGCGGAGCGGAAGCGCCCGCTGCCCTTCATGCCGCGCGTCATCGGCGTCGTGACCTCGCCGACCGGCGCCGTGATCCGCGACATCCGCCATCGCATCGCCGACCGCTTCCCGCTCCATGTCCTCGTCTGGCCGGTGCGCGTCCAGGGCGAGACCTGCGGCGAGGAGGTCGCGGCCGCGATCGACGGGTTCAACGCGATCGAGCCGGGCGGGCCGGTTCCCCGGCCGGATGTCCTGATCGTCGCGCGCGGCGGAGGCAGCCTCGAGGACCTCTGGGGCTTCAACGACGAGGGCGTGGTGCGCGCCGCTGCCCGTTCCGCCATCCCGCTGATCTCGGCGGTCGGCCACGAGACGGACTGGACGCTGATCGACCATGCGGCCGACCGCCGGGCGCCGACGCCGACCGGAGCCGCCGAGATGGCCGTACCGGTGCGCGCCGATCTCGTGGCGACGCTCGCCGCGATGGACGCGCGCGCATCGGCCGCCGTCTCGCGCACCCTGCAGGCCGAACGCCGCGCCGTTGCCCATCTCGCCCGCGCCCTGCCCTCGCCCGACCTTCTTCTGTCGCTGCCGCGCCGCCGTCTGGACGAGGCGGAGACCGGGCTTGGACGCGCCCTGCGCTTCTACACCGCCGAGCGGCGGCGCATGCTCGGCGACGCGGCGGCCGAACTCTCGCCCACGCGGCTCGAGGCGGCGATCCGCGACCGCCGCGCCGATCTGCGCCACGCCGAGGCCGGTATCTTCCACGCCCTCACCCATGCGCTCACGCGGCGTCGCCATCAGCTGGAACGGCTGGAGGGATCGCTGCGCCCGCATGTCGTCGCCGCGCGCTCCGACCAGGCGCGCCTACGCCTCGCACAGGCCGGCGAGCGCATGGACCGGGCGTTCGGCGATCTCGTCTCGCGCCGCAAGGTGGCGCTTTCGGGCGCGTGGCGCGTCGCCGCCAGCCTCGATCCGCGGCAGGTCCTGGAGCGGGGCTACGCCATCGTGCGCGGCGCCGACAATACGCCGATCACGAGGGCCGAGGACCTGAAGCCGGGCACCGCGTTCGAGGTCGAGTTCGCACACGGCCACCGCCGTGCGGCGGTCGCGACCGAGGTGGAAGGCGAGGCGCCGCGGCTTGCAAAGCCAGGACGCCGCAAGGCGACGACGCTGCCGGCGACGGCGCAGGGCGACCTGTTCTGAGCCCAGCCATGCGGCCGGCGCATGCATGTCGTGCCGTCTATCGATCTTGAATTGAAAACGTGATTCTCATACGCGTGATGGTTGACGGCTGAACGCCCGATCGATCTGATCAGACCCGAAACGATCCCCGCCTGTCCGGAGCTTCCCGTGTCCGTCGAGCCGCCTCCCACAGATCAGCCGAGCGGCCGGGGACCGGGACGGATGCTGACCGGGGAACTGGTGTGGGAGTTCGGGCAGAACACCCTGTCCTTGAGCCCCGACTTCGCCGAGCGTCTGGGTTTCCCCCGCGCGAGCGCGGATACGATCGGGATCACGTGCTTTCGCGATCGCATCGTTCGCGAGGATCTCGACCTCGTCTACGAGCGCATGTCGCGCAGCTTCCTGCGCGCCGAACCGATGGTCAACGTCTACGGGATCCACCTCGCGGACGGCACTATTCGCCGGGTGCGCAGTCTCAGCCAATGGAAGATGAGCGACGCCGGCAAGCCGACGCTCTTCACCGCCTCCATCGCGGAGGTGCAGAGCCGGATTCATACGGCGATCGAGGACGAGTTCATCGAACGGGTGATCGACCTGCGCTTCCTGGCGGAACGGGCGGAGGACGATCGCTACCGGCAAATCGTCGATCGGATGCTGCGCGAGATCTGGATGCAGCGCCGCCCGACCTGAAGCCGGGCGGCGCTGCTGCGATCAGGCGGCCTTCTTCAGGGTCGCCATGTCGATCACGAAGCGGTACTTCACGTCGCTCTTCAGCATCCGCGCGTAGGCCGCCTCGATGTCGTTGATGTCGATCATCTCGATGTCCGAGGTGATGTTGTGTTCGGCGCAGAAGTCGAGCATCTCCTGCGTCTCCGCGATGCCGCCGATCAAGGATCCCGCGAACGAACGGCGCTTCCAGATCACCGAGAAGGCGGCGACCGAGAGCGGCTTCTCCGGCGCGCCGACCTGGCACATCGTGCCGTCGCGCTTCAGGAGGTTGAGGTAGGCGTTGACGTCGTGATCGGCGGCGACGCAATCGAGGATGAAGTCGAAGGAGGTCGCGTGCGCCTCCATCTGCTTCGGATCGGTCGAGACGATCACCTCGTCGGCGCCGAGGCGCCTGGCGTCGTCGGCCTTCTTCGGCGAGGTCGTGAAGAGGACGACATGCGCGCCCATCGCATGGGCGAGCTTCACGCCCATGTGGCCGAGACCGCCAAGGCCCACGATGCCGACCTTCTGGCCCGGCTGGACGTTCCAGCGGCGCAGCGGCGAATAGGTCGTGATCCCCGCGCACAGGAGCGGCGCGACGGCGGCCAGCTCGAGGTTCTCCGGGATCCGCAGCGTGAAGCCTTCGTCCACCACGATGGCGTCGGAATAGCCGCCCATCGTGACCTTGCCAGTCTCCTTCTCGATCCCGTTATAGGTGCCGACGAAGCCGTTGTCGCAATACTGCTCGAGACCGTCGGCGCAGTTCGGGCAGTTCTGGCACGAGCCGACCATGCAACCGACGCCGGCGAGGTCGCCGACCTTGAACTTGGTGACGGCGGAGCCGACCTCCGACACGCGGCCGACGATCTCGTGGCCGGGCAGGCAGGGGTAGATCGTGTTCTGCCACTCGTTGCGGGCCTGGTGCAGGTCGGAATGGCAGACGCCGCAGAACAGGATGTCGATCTTGACGTCCCGCTCGCCGACGTCGCGGCGCTCGAACGTCGTGCGCGACAGCGGCTTGTCGGCGGAGTCCGTGGCAAAGCCTTCGCAGCGGAACATGGGCAATTCTCCGTTGATGGATGCGGGCGCGCAAATAGGTTCGACCGGTCGCACGCAAAGGGTCATATCGCGATTGCGCCGACAGGGGCGTGACAGCCGCGCGGGGCGACAGTTTGCAGCAGGCGCGGCCGGAACCCGTTGGCCGCCCAAACTTTAGACGGGCTCGACGATTCCAATTCGGTCCTGCGGAGCCCATGCCCCCATTATCTTCAGCCGACCGTCCGGCGCTGGTCTTTCTCCACGCCCTCGGCTCGAGCCGCCATGCCATCGACGGCGTCGCCGCGCGTCTTGCTGATCGTTTCGATGTCATCGGCATCGACCTGCCGGGTTTCGGCGAAACCCCTCTGAGCCAAGGCACCAGCGTCGAGGACATGGTTCGTCACGTGGCGGGCGAACTGTCCGGACGCCTGCCCTCCCGCTGGCTGCTCGCCGGCCACTCGATGGGGGGCAAGATCGCCACCGTTCTGGCCGCGCGGACGCTCGCCGGAGACGAGCCTCTGTTCGGCCTCGCCGGCATCGTTCTCCTGGCGGGCTCGCCGCCGAGCCCTGAGCCGATGGACGAGGCGCGGCGTGAGGACATGCTGCGTTGGGTCCGCGACGGGCAGGGGCTCGGCGACGACGCCATCCGCCAGTTCATCGATGCCAATGTCGGCGCGCCGCTGGCGCCCGAGAACGATGCGCGGATGATGCAGGACCTTCGCCGCACGACGGGCGAAGCCTGGGCCGCCTGGCTCGAGCGCGGCAGCCGCGAGGACTGGTCGGAAATGGTCGGCACCCTGCCGCTGCCCGCCCTGATCCTGGCCGGCGGCGCGGACGGCGACCTCGGGCCGGACGGGCAGCGCGAGACCAATGCGCGCGTCTATCCGCAGGCGACGGTGGAGGTTCTGGATGGTGCCGGGCACCTCCTGCCGCTGGAGCGCACGGATGCGGTGGCGGACGCCATCATCCGCTTCTGGAACGAGCGCGCGGGCCTCGGCCCCGCGGTGCCTCCGGAAATGACGCAGCTCATCGCCTCGCCGCGCGTCAGCGCCCGCACTCGCGGCATCCTCGCCCACCGGCTGCTGCCAGCGGGCGCCGCGCCGCGGTTCCTGAGCGACACGCAGCGCCGGACGCTGGGGGCGTTGGCCAGGCGCGTCGTGCCGCAGGACGGCCCGGCGATCGACCTTGCGGCCCTTGTCGAGGGGCAGGTCGCCGAGGGCAAGGGCGACGGCTGGCGCCCCGCCGTTCTGCCGAACGACCGCGAGGCCTACACCCGTGCGCTCGACGCGCTGGAGGGGCTCGACGCCCTGCCGGAAGCTGAACAGGACGCGCGCATCGCTGACGTCGCCGAGGGGCGCTTCGCTCCGCCCGCCGGGGGCTTGAGCGCCGAGCAGATGTCGGCCTGGTTCGAGGACGCGCGGGTCGACCTCGTGCGGCATTGGCTCGCCCATCCCGCCACGATGGCGCGGATCGGCTTCGATGGAATTGCCAACGGCGGCGACGGCGCGCGCAAGCAGGGCTTCGAGCGCCTGGGCGCCGGCGAGCGCGAAGGCTGGGAACCGGTTCTGGAGACGGCCCGATGAAACTCGACAACATGCGCACCCATGGCGTCAACGACACGGTCGACGTCGTGGTCGTCGGCACGGGTGCGGGCGGCGCGCCGCTTCTCGCCATGCTGGCAGCCAAGGGCCTCAGCGTCGTGGCGCTGGAAGCCGGCCGCAACTTCGAGCCCGGCGAGCATACGCCGGACGAGATGGAAGGCTCCGACATCAACTGGATGGAGGAGCGCCTGTCGGGCGGCGACACGCCGACCGCCTTCGGCCCCAACAATTCGGGCATGGGCGTCGGCGGCTCGACGCTGCACTGGGGCGCCTTCACGCCGCGACCGAGCGAAGCCGACCTGACGCTGCGCTCGGGCAGCGGCGAGGGCCTCGACTGGCCGATCGCCCATGCCGAGGTGATCCGCTACATCGAACGGGTCGAGCGCTTCATCGGCGTGTCCGGCCCCGCTGACTACCCGTGGGATCCCGCACGCCGCTATCCCCTCCCGCCGGCCAAGCGCAATGCCTCGGCCGACATGATGGCGCGCGGCTGCGAGGCGCTCGGCATCCGCGCCACCGACGCGCCCGCTGCCCTCGTCTCGCGCGACTGGACCCAGGAGGCAGCGCCCCTTCGGCAGGCCTGCGTCAACTGCGGCTCGTGCCACCAGGGATGCCGCAACGGCTCCAAGGCGAGCATGGACACGACCTACCTGCCGCTCGCGGTCTCGATGGGCGCCGAAATCCGGCCGGAAGCGCGCGTCCACACGATCGAGCGCGACGCCGCAGGCCGTGTCACGGCGGTCGTCTACCGCCGCAACGGGCGCGACGAGCGCCAGCGATGCCGGCATCTGATCCTCGCCGCCGGCGGCGTCGAGACGCCACGCCTTCTCCTCCATACGGGGATCGCCAACGGCAGCGGCCAGGTCGGTCGCAACTTCATGGCGCACGGCGCGACGCAGGTCTGGGGCCGCTTCGACACCGAGATGCGCGGCTGGCGCGGCTATCCGTCCTCGCTCCTGACCGAAGACACGATCCGGCCCGCGGACGCAGACTTTGCCGGCGGCTATCTCATCCAGAGCCTCGGCGTCATGCCGCTGACGATCGCGACGACGATGACGCGCGGCGCCGGCCTCTGGGGCAAGAAGCTCGTCGAGGCGATGGACCAGTACCGCTTCATGGCGGGCGTCGGCATCAACACCGAGTGCCTGCCGTACGACGACAATCGCTTGGAGCTCTCGGACGAGGTCGATGACTTCGGCGTGCCGAAGGCGAAGGTCGCCTTCAGCCTCAAGGACAACGAGCAGCGGATCGACCGGCACGCCGTGCGCACGATGAAGGCCATCGTGGAGGCGGCCGGCGGGCGCGACATCCGCGTCCTGCCGCGCACCGCCCACACGATCGGCACCTGCCGGATGGGCACCGATCCGTCCGCGTCGGTGGTCGATCCGGACGGTCGCAGCCACGAGATCGACAATCTCTGGATCTGCGACAACTCGATCTTCCCGAGCGCGGTGATCGCCAACCCGGCCCTCACCATCATGGCCCTTTCGCTGCGAACCGCCGAGCGGTTCCTCGCACGGGCCTGATCAGGCGGTGGCGTCGATCACGTCAGCGAGCGTCGCCGCCATCTCGTCGATCTGCCCTGCCTCCACGATCAGAGGCGGGGACAGGGCGATGATGTCGCCGGTCACGCGGATCAGGAGACCGCGCGCCAGGCACTCGGTGAAGACGTCGTAGGCGCGCGTGCCCGGCGCGCCGTCGCGGGGCTGAAGTTCGATGCCGGCGACGAGTCCGATCGTGCGCACGTCGACGACATGCGGCGCATCGGCTAGGGCGTGCATCGCCTTGGCCCAGTGAGCAGCGAGGTCCCCCGCTCGGGTCAGGAGGCCCTCGCTCTCGTAGATGTCGAGGGTCGCAAGGCCTGCGGCACAGGCGGCCGGATGCCCGGAATAGGTGTAGCCGTGGAAGAGCTCGATCGCGTTCTCCGGCCCGTGCATCAGAGCGTCGTGGACATGGCGCCCGGCAAACACCGCGCCCATCGGGATGACGCCGTTGGTCAGGCCCTTCGCGGTCGTCACGAGGTCCGGCACGACGCCGAAATGGTCGGTCGCGAAGGGCGAGCCGAGACGGCCGAAGCCGGTGATCACCTCGTCGAAGATCAGAAGGATGCCGTGGCGCGTGGCAATCTCGCGCAGGCGCTGGAGGTAGCCCTCCGGCGGCAGGAGGACGCCGGTCGAGCCGGCCACCGGCTCGACGATCACTGCGGCGATCGTCTCCGTGCCGTGCAGCGCGACGAGGCGCTCCAGATCGTCGGCAAGTTCGGCGCCGTGCTTTGGCAGGCCGTCCTTCGTGAAGGCGTTGCGGGCGATGTCGTGCGTGTGGCGGAGGTGATCGGTGCCCGGCAGGGTCGGAAAGACGCGGCGGTTGTTGACGAGACCGCCGACCGAGATGCCGCCGAAGCCGACGCCGTGGTAGCCGCGCTCGCGCCCGATGAGCCGCGTGCGCGTGCCCTGCCCGATCGCGCGCTGGTAGGCGACCGCGATCTTCAGGGCGGTGTCAACGGACTCCGAGCCGGAGCCGGTGAAGAACACGCGGTCGAGCTTTTGCCCCTCCGGTCCCGGCGCGATGGCCGCGAGGCGCTCGGCGAACTCGAAGGCGATCGGGTGCCCCATCTGGAAGGACGGCGCGTAGTCGAGCGTCATCAGCTGGCGCTCCACCGCGCTCGCGATCTCGCGGCGCCCGTGCCCGGCATTGACGCACCAGAGGCCGGCCGTGCCGTCAAGGACGCATCGCCCGTCCATGTCGGCGTAGTACATGCCGCTCGCGCTCGCGAGGAGCCGCGGCGCCTGCTTGAACTGCCTGTTGGCCGTGAACGGCATCCAGTAGCTGTCGAGGGCGGGCATGTTCGGGCGGGCGTGATGGTTCATGGGATCGGCTCCTGACGATGCCGAAGGGAAACCCGGATCGCTCGCCGCAACAAGTCCTTTTCTGGCGGTCGCCAAGCCCTTGATCGCGTTGACCCGGCCCGCCGGCGTGTTCGATATGTCGAACGGCTGCAACGGGGAGGATGGTCATGGACGCAATCGATATCGGCGGCCGACTGCGCCAACTCCGCCTCGCCCACGGCCTGTCGCAGCGCCAACTCGCCAAGCGCGCCGGGGTGACCAACTCCACTGTCTCGCTGATTGAGGCGAACGCCACGAATCCGTCGGTCGGCGCGCTGAAGCGTATTCTCGATGGGCTGCCGGTGGGTCTGGCGGAGTTCTTCGCCTTCGAGCCGGCGCCGGACGCGCGCGTGTTCTTCCGTGCGGACGAACTCGTCGAGATCGGCAAGGGTCCGATCTCCTACCGGCAGGTCGGCGAGAGCCTGTTCGGCCGGGCGCTGCAGATCCTGAAGGAATGCTACCAGCCGGGCGCCGACACCGGGCAGGTACCGCTCGTGCACGAAGGCGAGGAAGGCGGCATCGTCCTGTCCGGGCGGCTGGAGGTGACGGTCGGCGAGGAGCGCCGGATCCTCGGACCCGGCGACGCCTACTATTTCGAGAGCCGCAGGCCGCACCGCTTCCGCTGCGTCGGCCCCCACCCTTGCGAGGTGGTCAGCGCCTGCACGCCGCCGACCTTCTGACGACGGGCGTTACAGACCGCCCATGTGGAGCGACTTCAGCTCCAGGTACTCGTCGATGCCGTAGGCCGAGCCCTCGCGCCCGAGACCCGACTGCTTCACGCCGCCGAACGGCGCCGATTCCATCGACACGGTGCCCGTGTTGAGGCCGACCATGCCGAACTCCAGCGCCTCGCCGACGCGCCACGCGCGGCTGATGTCGCGCGTGTAGAAGTACGACGCGAGGCCGAACGGCGTGTCGTTGGCGATCCGCACCGCCTCGTCCTCGGCGCCGAAGCGGATGAGCGGGGCGAGCGGTCCGAACGTCTCCTCGTTGGCGATCAGCATCGAGGTGTCGGCGCCGGTGAGAACGGTCGGCGCGACGAAACGGCCCTTCGTCGCGTCGCGGCCGCCGGTCACGAGCTTCGCCCCCTTCGACAGCGCGTCCTCCATGTGGCGGACCACCTTCTCGGCCGCCGCATCGTTGATCAGCGGGCCGACGGTCACGCCGTCGTCGAAGCCGTTGCCGAGCTTCAGCTTGGCGGTCTCGGCGCCCAAGCGTTCGGCGAAGCGGTCGTAGATCCCGTCCTGCACCAGGATGCGGTTGGCGCAGACGCAGGTCTGGCCGGCATTGCGGAACTTCGACATCATCGCCCCGGCCACCGCCTGGTCGAGGTCGGCATCGTCGAACACGATGAAAGGCGCGTTGCCGCCAAGTTCGAGCGAGAGCCGCTTCAGCGTCTTGGCGGACTGCTCCATCAGCAGGCGGCCGACCGGGGTCGAACCGGTGAAGGAGAGCTTGCGCACCGTCTGGTTGCCGGTCATCTCGCCGCCAATCGGCGCGGCCTTGCCGGTGACGACGCTGAAGACACCCTTCGGGATGCCGGCGCGCTCGGCAAGGACAGCGAGAGCCAGAGCGCAGAAGGGCGTGAGGTCGGCGGGCTTGAGCACGATCGGGCAGCCGGCGGCAAAGGCCGGAGCGGCCTTGCGGGTGATCATCGCGATCGGAAAGTTCCACGGGGTGATGGCGACGCACACGCCCACCGGCTCGCGCAGGACGAGGATGCGCCGGTCGCCCGTCGGGCCGGTGAAGGCGTCGCCGTAGATCCGCCGCGCCTCTTCGGCGAACCATTTGGCGAAGCTCGCGCCATAGGCCACCTCGCCCCTGGCCTCGGCGAGCGGCTTGCCCTGCTCGGCCGTCATGATCGCGGCGAGGTCGTCGGCGTTTTCCAGAATGAGATCGTTCCAGCGCTCCAGGATCGCGGCGCGCTTGGCCGGCGGCGTGCGGCGCCATTCCGGAAACGCCTTCTCGGCCGCTTCGATCGCGGCTCGCGTCTCGGCCGCGCCGCAGTCCGGCATGGTGGCGATCACCTCGCCGGTCGCCGGGTCGATGACGTCGATCGTTCCGGCCGTGTCGATCCATTCGCCGGCCACGAGAGCCTGCGTGCGCAGGAGGGACGGGTCTTTCAGGCGGCTCTGGAGCTGCATGCCGGCTTTCCTTCCAAGTCTGTTCACAACGGAATGTGGGACGCGGGCGCCGATGTTGCCCTTTCGCCGGCGCATCGCAAGCGCGAAAGCGGCTGCTTCGGTCGCCGATCGACGGGATCATCGGCCGCGTTGCTTCCCAAGCGGTGGCTCATGCGAGAGGCCAGAGGATGCGACGCGAGGAAATCGCGCGATCGCTACGCAACCAAACGACCTCACGCAGACTTGATAGCCGGCTGAACGCCCGTGGCGCCTTGTCGCGCCCGGCCATCGGGGACGAAAACGCATGAGCACGATCGCCGCCGCGCCGAGTGCGCAGGTCAAGTCCACGCCCTCGCGCTCGATCCGCGCGCTGGGGGCGGTCAACTTCTTTCTGGCCGACGTGCGCGACGGTCTCGGGCCGTTTCTCGGGATCTTCCTGGTCGGTCAGGGCTGGAGCGCCGCGCAGATCGGCCTCGTGATGACGATCGGCGGCATCGCCGGCATGCTGGCGACGACGCCGCTCGGAGCGCTTGCCGACGCCTCGCGCGCCAAGCGCTTCATGGTCGGCTTCTGCGCCGCTCTCGTGATCGTCGCGTCGCTCGCCATCCTCTTCGTGCCGACCTTCGCCTTCGTGACCGCATCGCAGATCGCGACCGGCATCGCGGGTGCCGCGATCGGCCCGGCGCTTGCCGGCCTGACGCTCGGCCTCGTCGGCCAGAAGGGCCTCGCCCCGCAGCTCGGGCGTAACGAAGCCTGGAACCACGGCGGCAACGTCTTCGCTGCGGCCGGCGCCGGCTTCTTCGGCTACGAGTTCGGCCTGCCAGCCGTGTTCATCCTGATGACGATGATGGCGGTCGGGTCGATCGTCGCCGTCCTGATGATCCGACCGGACGACATCGACCACGACGTGGCGCGCGGTCTCGACCGCAAGGAAGGCGCCGAGCGCGAGGCGCCGTCGGGCTTCAGCGTCCTGTGGAAGTCGCGCCCGCTCCTCATCCTCGCCGCGACCCTCATGCTCTTCCACTTCGGCAACGGTGCGATGCTGCCGCTTCTCGGCCAGCAGGTGGCAGCCCAAGCCGAGCAGGATACGACCACAGGAGCGGTAACCGGCACCGCCGACACCGCGTCCGCCTCGGCAGCTGGCACCACCACCACGGCCATCTCGCCGGGTCAGTCCACTGCGGGGCGCCCGGCGTCGGAGCCGGTGCGCCAGCCCTCGACGCTGCAGACGCTCCTGTCGGATCCGGTGTCGTACACTGCGGCCACCGTCATTATCGCGCAGCTGACCATGATCCCGATCGCGCTGCTCGCTGCCGGGTTCGCCAGCCGGCGCGGCTACTTCCTGCTGCTGGTCGCCGCCCTCGTGGCGCTTCCGGTCCGCGGCCTCATCGCCGGCCTCTGGCCGAACCCCTATGCGCTGATCCCCGTGCAGATGCTGGATGGCGTCGGTGCCGGCCTCCTGGGTGTCGCGGTGCCCGGCCTCGTCGCGCGGATGCTGCGCGGCACCGGCCACATCAATGCGGGTCTCGGTGCGGTAATGACCGTGCAGGGCGTCGGCGCGTCGCTGAGCCCCGCGATCGCAGGCGTGATCGTGACCAATTTCGGCTATTCCACAGCGTATCTCTCGCTCGCGGCCTTCGCCATGTGCGGTCTGGTGCTATGGCTCGTGTCCTCGCCCAAGGTCGCGGCCGCCTGTTCGGGCGACTGACGGCACCTCAAGGCAGATCCGCACCCGTTTTCGACCACCGCCTCGGGGCCTGCCGCCCGCGAGCCTCAAGATCCTGCGGCCCATGACCCAAAGCCTTCCCATCGCCATCTGGGTCGTCAGCGCCCTCACCGTCTTCGGCGTCATCTTCCGGCCGGGAAACTGGCCGGAGTGGATCTTCGCGGTGGCGGGCGCGGTGATCCTCGTCGTGCTCGGTCTCCTGCCCTGGCAGGAAGCCGCCCACGGCGTCGAGATGGGGACCGACGTCTACCTGTTCCTCGCCGGCATGATGCTGCTGGCCGGCACCGCGCGGCGCGAGGGCCTCTTCGACTACCTCGCGGCCTTTGCCGCACGCTCGGCGAAGGGCTCGCCGCAGCGCCTCTTCCTTCTCGTCTACCTGATCGGCACGCTCGTCACCGTGTTCCTCTCGAACGACGCGACGGCCGTCGTGCTGACCCCGGCGGTGATCGCCGTCGCGCGGGCTGCCAAGGTCGCCTCGCCGCTGCCCTATCTCCTGATCTGCGCCTTCGTCGCTAATGCCGCTTCGTTCGTGCTGCCGATCTCCAATCCCGCCAACCTCGTGGTGTTCGGCTCGGACATGCCGGCGCTCGGCGAATGGCTGGCGCGCTTCACGCTGCCCTCGGTCCTGTCGATCCTCGCGACGTTCTGGCTCCTGCGCTGGACGCAGCGGAACGACCTTGTCGGCACCACCGACACCAATGTGGCCATTCCCACCCTTTCGCTCGGCGGCCGGATCGCGGCGATCGGCCTCGTCGCCGCTGCGCTGGTTCTTCTCGTGTCCTCGGCGATCGGGCTGGAGCTCGGACCGCCGACGCTGGTCGCGGGCCTTCTCACCGCCCTCGCCGTGACGATCGGGGAGCGCTCGAGCCCGCTGCCGCTCATCCGGGAAGTGTCCTGGGACACATTGGCGCTGGTGGCGGGCCTCTTCGTGATCGTGCGCGCGCTCGAGGTCAGCGGATTGCAGGCGACGCTGATCGACACGCTGCAGGGCCCGCTGAACGCGGCGCCCGATGCCGGCGCCTTCGCCTCCGGCGCCGCGCTCGCCTTCGGCACCAACCTCACCAACAACCTGCCGCTCGGCCTTCTGGCCGGCGCTTTCACGACGGCGGCGGACCTGCCGCAGAAGGTGGTGGATGCGATCCTCGTCGGCATCGACATCGGGCCGAACCTGTCGGTCACCGGTTCGCTGGCGACGATCCTCTGGCTGACGGCGCTGCGCCGCGCAAACCTCGACTTCGGCGCCATGGCCTTCCTGCGCCTCGGTTTCGTGGTCATGCCGCCCGCGCTCGTCCTCGCGCTCCTGGCGGTCGTCTACCAGCCCTGGGGCTGATCGCCACAACGGGACGGGACCGGGTTGCGGGCGGGACGAAGCGGGCGCATTCTCGATCCTTCACCGGGGAGACCGTCGATGTTCCTCGAATACCGAAACTGGCGACCGCCCGAGCCGATCAAGCCCACCCCCCGCCTGTCGAAGCGCGGGGAGCGGGTGCTAATGTGGGTCCTTGCAGTCAATTTCGCGATGCTGCTCTTCGGCCCGCTGGCGGGAACCAGCGTCTTCCAAGGCCTCTGGGCGCTCGTCTTCGGCTGACGGCGCGCGCCGTCAGGCGTCGCTCGCCTGCGCGTTGACCGAGCTTTCGGCAAGGTCCGACAGGATATCGTCGGTGTTCTCCTCCTCGATCAGCGTTTCCTTGAGGAGATCGGCGGCCTCGTCGAGCCCGAGTTGGCCAGCCCAGGCGTAGAGCGTGCCGTAACGCGTGATCTCGTAGTGCTCGACGGCCTGTGCGGCGGCGATGATCCCGGCATCGAGCGCCTCGGACCCGGCGAATTCCTCCATCACCTCCTGCCCTTCCGCGATGATGCCGAGGATCGCCTGGCACTCGACGCCCTCGGGCTTGGTGTTCAGAAGCCCGAACACCTCGTCGAGGCGCGCGACCTGCCCCTTGGTCTCGTCGAGATGGACGCCGAGCGCCGACTTGAGATCGGTGGAGACGGCAGCCTCCATCATCTTTGGCAGCGCCTTCAGGATCTGGTTCTCCGCGAAGTAGGTGTCCTTCAGCTGGTGGAGGAAGAGGTCGTGCAGCGTCTTGTCGGCCATGGGGCGCCTCGATGTCGTTTGCGGACCGGGCGTTGTCGCCCGGATCGTCGGCGGGTGAAGCCGCCGTCCGCCGCCCGCGTTCCCCGCCGTCTTCGTAGCCGTCTGCCAACATGGGCGGCCCTGCGACATTCCGGCCCGTGCCCGATACAGGCGCCCTCGCGTTGCCTCATGAGCCAATTCCGCATGACCCGAAGAGATCCGCCTTGCCCCTTCGCTTCCTGATCGTCGCCAGCGAGACCCCCGACCAGCGGGAGGCCCGGCGAAACGACGTCGGCGCCGCGTCCGACGAGACCTATGCCGATACGCTGCGGACGATCCGACCGGAGATCGAGTGCGAGACCGTCTCCTGCGTCGACGGGGCGACACCGCCCTCGCCGGAGGCTCTCGGCGCGTTCGACGGCATCGTCCTGTCGGGATCGCCGATCCAGATGCATGCCGACACGGTGGAAACGCGCTCGGCGGCCGCGTTCATGACGCGTGTCTTCGAGGCAGGCGTGCCCGCCTTCGGCTCCTGCGCGGGTCTTCAGATCGCGAGCGTCGCGGCCGGGGGACGGTGCCAGCCACGCTCGCCGCGCATGGAAGCCGGGTTCGTGCGCGGGATCGTCGCGACCGATGCCGGGCGCGTCCATCCGCTGCTCGCCGGTCGCCCGCTGACCTGGGACGCGCCGGCCATGCATTCCGACGAAGTGTCCGTCCTGCCCGACGGGGCGAGGATCCTTGCCGGCACCCGCACGACGCCCGTCCAGGCGGTCGAGATCCGCCACGGGGCCGGCACGTTCTGGGGCGTCCAGTACCACCCCGAACTCTCGCTCGCCGAGATCGCCGCCGCGCTTCGCCGCCAGAAGGACGACCTTCTGGAGGAAAAGCTCGTCGCCGACGAGGCGGCGCTGGAAGCCCACGCCCGGCGGATCGAGGCGCTCGATGCCGAGCCGGAGCGGCGCGATCTCGCCTGGCAGCTGGGTCTCGACCGGGAGGTGACGGAGCCCGAGCGACGCATGCGCGAAATCCGCAATTTCATCGCCCACACGGCATCTCGGAAAGCCTCATAATCGTTGTGTATCAACGGTTTGATACCCATATCAGGGAGACGAAACGAACCCTTGGAACCCCTGATGAAACCCGACCTTCTCCATGCCCTTTTCCACGACCTTCAAGCCTATGGCTCGGTGCGCCTCAAGAAGTCGAAGCTCCTCTGGATGCTCGGCCGCGTGTTGGAGACGCCGACCGTCTGGGACATGCTGATGCGCGAATGGGCCGAGTTCGGCCAGACGAAGCCGCTTTACGGCTTCCAGCACGGCGACGAGATCACGCTCGCGGTGCAGGCGAGCGAGGACATCGGCGCGCGCTGGACGACGCGGCGCGAGCCGGCCCAGCGTCCCGTCCCGCTCCTCCAGCATCTCGAGCCGGCGGCGGCCTGAGGCCGCCGCTCAGCGCACGAGGATCGCGCGGAAATCGTTGACGTTGGTGAAGGTCGGACCTGTCACCACCAGCCGATCCAGCGCCGCGAACGGCGTGTAGGCGTCGTGGTCGCGAAGGTGCCGCGCGAGATCGATCCCGCGCCGTGCGGCGTCCGCCACCAGCGAAGCGTCAAACCACGCGCCGGCATTGTCCTCCGACCCGTCGATCCCGTCGGTGTCGCAGGCGATCGCGGACATGCCGGGTTGCCCGTCGAGGGCATGGGCCAGCGACAGGAGATACTCGCTGTTGCGCCCGCCGCGCCCGCCCCGTTCATTGGCTCCCACCGTCACCGTGGTCTCGCCGCCCGACAGGAAGAGGGTCGGCCGGTCGACTGGCGCGGCGCGAATGCGGGCCGCGTGCTCGGCGCCGACCGCGCTCGCCTCCCCCTCGATCGCATCGCCCCAGATCACCGGCTCGAGCCCGAGGCCGCGCGCCGCCTCGGCCGCCGCTTCCAGCGCCATCATCGGCGTCGCCAGCATGTGGAAATCGCCGCGGTCCTCGCGCAGCGCAGTCTCTGCATTGGCAAGGATGGCGTCGCGGATGCGATCCCCCACCGCGATCTTGTATCGGTCGAGGATCGCAAAGGCCTCATCTGGGCCGCTCGCTGTCGCAACGGTCGGTCCCGAACCGATCGTGCCGGGATCATCGCCCGGCACATCCGAGATCGCATAGGTGACGAGGCGGGCTGGGGCGACGGCCTGGGCGAGACGCCCGCCCTTGATCCGCGAGAGCGCCTTCCGGACGGTGTTCATCGCGTCGATCGGTGCGCCGCTGAGAAGCAGCGCGCGGTTGATCGCCTGCTTGTCGGCGAGCGTCACGCCGGGCGCCGGCAGGGCGAGAAGCGACGACGCGCCGCCCGAGATCAGGACCACCACGAGATCGTCGCGACCCGCGCCTTCGGCAAGGTCGAGGATGCGCCGTGCGGCCGCCTCGCCGGCCGCGTCCGGCACGGGATGGGAGGCCTCCACGACCTCGATTCGACGGGTCGGAACCGCATGATGGTAGCGGGTGACGACGAGCCCCTCGCAAGGGCTGTCCCAGGCATCCTCAAAGGCGGCGGCCATCGACGCCGCGGCCTTGCCGGCGCCCAGCACCAGCGTGCGCCCGCGCGGGCGCTCCGGCAGGCGCCCCTCGAAGCGTCCGGCCGGCATCGCGTGGCGCAGCGCCGCCTCGAAGACCTCGCGCAGCATTGCGCCGTCACCCTTGGTCATGAATCCCCTCCCCCTTCCGCCCGCCGGCCCGCATCCCGTCGACGAAGACGTCCATCAGGCGGATCACGTTGTCCTCCCAGTCCGCCTGCTTGGCCATCAGGCAGAGGCCGATCAGGGTCTGAAGAAGGTCTTCCGCTCCGACGTCGCCCCGGATCTCGCCCGCCTCGACGCAGCGCTCGAGCAGCATGCCGACGGCGCGCGTCAGGTGACGGAAGGAAAAGGCGTAGATCTCCGAACCGCTGTCGATGGCGAGCGCCAGCGTCGTCAGCATGCCGCGCTTGGTGGCGACGAGGCGAACCTCCTCGCGCAGCCACAGGCGGAGCGCGGGCAGCGGCGGCTCGCTCAGAGCCAGCGTCTCGGCGAGTTGCGCGAGTTGTTCGACCTCGCGACGGTAGACCGCCTCGAACAGGGCTTCGCGCGTCGGGAAATGGCGATAGAGCGTCCCGATGCCGACGCCCGCACGGCGCGCCACGGCCTCGAGGCTCGCGCTCCCGTCGGCGACGCGGAAGACCTCCGCCGCCGCCGTCAGCAGACGATCGCGGTTTTTCGCCGCGTCTGCCCGGATCTTGCGCGTTGCCTTCGGAGCGTCAGTTTCCATTTCCGGAATTGGAATGCCTCCAGTCTTGTAAACGGAGGGCGCCTCCGTATAATTGGCCTGCGGTACATTGGCCTTCGAAGAAAGGCCGGCCCGCCTCCGCCCGATCGGCGCCGAGCCCCTTGGCTCCCGGTTCCGACACATCCGGTTCGACATATCACCGAAAGGGTGACGGCATGAACCACTCGATTCAACTGACCATCAACGGGGAACGGCGCGAGGTGATCTTCGACGATCCCCGGGTCACCCTCCTCGACCTCCTGCGCGAGCGCGAGGGCCTCACCGGCACCAAGAAGGGCTGCGATCGCGGCCAGTGCGGCGCCTGCACCATCCTCGTCGACGGGCGGCGCGTCGTGTCGTGCCTGTCGCTCGCCCTCTCCCACGACGGCGCCGACATCGTCACCATCGAGGGCCTGGCGAAGGACGGCGAACTGCATCCCGTCCAGGCCGCCTTCATCGCCCATGACGGCTTCCAGTGCGGCTACTGCACGCCCGGCCAGATCATGAGCGCGGTGGGCCTCATCGGGGAAGCGCAGACCGACGGCGACCCCGAGCGCATCCGCGAAGGGATGAGCGGAAACCTCTGCCGTTGTGGCGCCTATGCCGGCATCACCGAGGCGGTGATCGAGGCCGAGGCCACGATCGCGGGCACGCGCCAGGAGAAGGCGGCATGAACCGCTTCGACTACATTCGCCCCGAGACCGTCGCCGAAGCGGTGGCGGCTGCCGCGCGGCCGGGCTCGGCGTGCCTTGCCGGCGGCACCAACCTCCTTGACCTGATGAAGGGCGGCGTCACGCTTCCCGAACGGATCGTCGACCTCACCCGCCTGCCGGGCCTGTCGACGGTCGAGACCCAAACCGACGGCAGCGTCCGGATCGGCGCCCTCGTGCGCAACGCAGATCTCGCGCACGACCGCGCCTTCGCCACGCGCTTCCCGGCCATCGCCGAGGCGCTGCTGTCGGGCGCCTCGGGACAGTTGCGCAACGCGGCGACCGCCGGCGGCAACATCCTGCAACGCACGCGCTGCCCCTATTTCGCCGACACCGCAAGCGCCTGCAACAAGCGCGAGCCGGGCTCCGGCTGCGATGCACGCGGCGGCGAGAACCGCTCGCACGCCATCCTCGGATGGAGCGACAGCTGCATCGCCACCCACCCGTCGGACTTCTGCGTGCCGCTGGCAGCGCTCGGTGCCGTGGTCGAACTCGAAGGGCCGGAGGGCCGGCGCGAGGTGCCGCTCGTCGACTTCCACCGCCTGCCCGGCGACACGCCCGAGATCGAGACCGAGCGGCGCGCGGGCGAGATCGTCACGGCGCTGCGCCTGCCGGCGGACGCCGCCGGCTTTGCCGCGCACGCCCGCTATCTCAAGCTGCGCGAGCGCACCTCCTACGCCTTTGCCGTGGTGTCCACCGCCGCCATGCTGCGGATCGAGAACGGGCGGATCGCGGAGGCGCGGATCGCGCTCGGCGGTGTCGCCCTGAAGCCCTGGCGCGCAGTCGAGGCGGAAACGCTTCTCCACGGTGCCGAGCCCGGCACGGCGGCCTTCGAGCAAGCCGCCGAAGCGGCGCTCGCGGGCGCCCGCCCGTCCGGCGACAACGCGCACAAGATCGAACTCGCCCGCCGCCTCGTCGCGCGGGCCCTGCAGCTGGCGGCGGCCGGCACGCCCGAGCGCGTGCCCGCCCTGCCCGGCTCCCCCTTCGCCCCGGTTCCGGAAGGAATGCTCCATGTCTGAGATCGGCCTCACCAACGATCCGGCGCGCATGCGCCACGGCTCCAACATCGGCCAGCCGATGACGCGCCGCGAGGGCGTCCTGAAGGTGACGGGCGCCGCGACGTTTGCCGCCGATAACCATCCGCCCGGCATGCTCTACGCCGTGCCGGCCACCGCCACGGTGGCGCGCGGGCGGCTCGTCTCCATGGACGAGGCGGCGGCGCGCGCCCATCCCGGCGTCGTCGACGTGATGACCACCGCCAACCGGCCGAAGCTGGCGATGGACCCGGACGCCAAGACCAACCCGTTCATGTTCCGGCTCGACCTCCTGCAGAACGAGCATGTGCGCTATGCCGGCCAGCCGATCGCGGTGGTGATTGCCGAGACGCTGGAAGCCGCGACGGAAGGGGCGCGGCTCCTGAAGCCGCGCTTCGAGGCCGAGGCGGCGCGCGTGACCCTCGACGATGCCGAGAGCTTCGTGCCCGAAGTCGTCGGCGCCGGAAACCCGGCCGAGGCGGCGATCGGCGACGTCGAGGCGGGGATCGGCGAGGCCGCGCTCGTGGTGGACACGACCTACGAGACGCCCGCCCAGTACCACAATGCGATGGAGCCGCATGGGGTCGTGGCGCGCTGGGAGGGCGACAAGCTCATCCTCGACATGCCGACGCAGGCGCTCGCCATGGCCCAGCAGCGCCTTGCCGGCCTCTTCGGCATCGCGCCGACCGACATCTACATCCGCAGCCCGTATCTCGGCGGCGGTTTCGGCTCCAAGGGCTTTCCGGCCGGTCCCCAGGTGCTCGGCATCATGGCGGCGCGCATGACCGGGCGTCCGGTCAAGCTGGTGCTCCGCCGCGACCAGATGTACGGCCCCGTCGGCCACCGCGGGCCGACCCGCCAGCATATTCGCGTCGGCCTCCAGTCCGACGGCGCACTGACGGCGATCGAGAACCGCACCCGAACGGCATCCTCGACCTTCGACGACTTCTTCGAGCCGGCTGCCGACGTCGCCCATACGCTCTACGCCGCACCGGCGATCCGCACCGCGCACGAGGGCGTGCGCCTCGACACCGGCACGCCGCTCTTCATGCGCGCGCCGGGCGAAGCGTCGGGCTCGATCGCGCTCGAATGCGCCATCGACGAGGCGGCCGAGGCGGCGGGGATGGATCCGCTGGCCTTCCGACTGAAGAACTACGCCGAGCGCGAGCCTATCTCCGGCAAGCCCTTCTCCTCGAAGGCGCTGCGCACCTGCTACGAGGAAGGCGCTCGCCGCTTCGGCTGGGCAGGGCGGCCGTCGGAGCCTCGTTCGATGCGCGACACGTCGGGGCGGCTTCTCGGCTGGGGCATGGGCACGGCGACCTTTCCGGCGCTGATGTTCCAGGCCAAGGCCCGCGCCACCCTGCGCGCCGACGGCTCGGGGCTTCTGGAAACCGGCGCCCACGACATGGGCCAGGGTGCCTGGACGGCGCTGGCCCAGATCGCGGCCGACGCCGTCGGGCTGCCGATCGAGCGCGTCGAGTTCCGCGCCGGCACGTCGGACCTGCCGGACGCCGGCATCGCGGGCGGGTCGGGCCACACGGCGACCGCCGGCATGGCGCTCCATTCGGCCGGCCAGGCGGTGATCGCCAAGCTTGCCGAGATCGCCACCGCCGACGAGGCCTCGCCGCTGTTCGGGGCAGGCAACATCGGCACGCTCGCGCGCGACGGTCGCCTCGTGCGCCGGGACGACGAAAGCCGGGGCGAGGCGTTCGGTGCGATCCTCAGCCGTGCCGGTCTGGAAACGATCGAAGCCGACGGCCAGGCGGCCGCGGACCCCACCGCCCAGGAGACCTACGCCATGCACGCCCACGGCGCGGTGTTCGCCGAGGTCAGCGTCGATCCCGACCTCGGCCAGATCCGGGTGACGCGCCTCGTCGGCGCCTTCGCCGCCGGCCGCGTGATCAATCCGCGCATGGTGCAGAGCCAGCTCTACGGGGGCATGATCTGGGGCCTGTCCTTCGCCCTGCACGAACACGCGGTGATGGATCGCCGGACGGGCCGCGTCATGAACGCGGACCTTGCCGAATACCGCATCCCGGTGAACGCCGACGTGCCGCCGATGGAAGCGATCCTCGTCCACGAGGACGACCCGCACGTGAACGCGCTCGGCATCAAGGGCGTCGGCGAGATCGGCATCACCGGCACCGGCGGCGCCATTGCCAACGCGGTGCGCCATGCCACCGGTCGCCGTATCCGCCGCTTCCCGATCGGCCTCGCCGACCTCGTCGGCTAGCCGTCTAGCGGCCGGGGAACAGCCGCCCCCGCCTCCCGTTGGCATCCTGGATGCAACGGGAGGACGGGGGCGACCCATGACGGACTGGGACATCGTCTGGCGGCTTGGACTGGCGTCTCTTTCGGGACTGGCGCTTGGTCTTGATCGCGAGCTGCGCGGCATCTCGGCCGGCGTGCGCACCCATGCCCTCGTCGCCCTCAGTTCCGCCCTCATCACCGTTTCGGCGCTCGAGCGCCAGGCCAGCCTTTCGGCAGCGGGCGGAAGTGGGCTCGACCCCTTGCGGGTGATCTAGGGACTGGCGCAGGCTGTCGGCTTCGTCGCGGCCGGCGCGATCTTCGTCTCGCGCGGCAGCGTCCACAACCTCACCTCGGCCGCCAACATCTGGCTCGCCGCCGCGCTCGGCATCGCATCGGGCGCCGGTCAGTTCCGGCTCGTCGCCATCGGGCTGGCGTTCGGGACCGTGATCCTCACCGTCGTTCGCATGTCCGAACGCTTCCTCCCCCGAAGCGACCGGCGCAACGGGAGAGCCGAGGACGGGGCGCGGGGTCCGGACCGCGGCTGACCGTCAGGCCTTTGGCACGTCCCAGACCTCGCCCGGCAGCATCGGGCGAAAGCGCTCGCGCGCGATGCCGCGTTGACGCAGCGTCTCGGCGAGGAGCCGGCCGGGCTCGTCGATCGGCTCGTCGGTCAGCTGGAAGGTCGACCAGTGGTGGCCGGCCGCATATTGCGCCTTCGCCAGCACCATGCCCGCCACGGCGTCTTCCGGCCCCTGGTGCTGGCCGGCCATGAACCATCGGGGCTCGTAGGCGCCGATCGGCAGGATCGCGAGGCGGAAATCGCCGTGCTTGGCGGCGGCCGCGCGGTAGTTGATGCCCTCGTGAAAGCCGGTGTCGCCGATATGGTAGATGCGGCCGGCTGCCGTCTCCACGACGAACGCCGCCCACAGCGCCATGCGCCGGTCGCGAAGGCCCCGCGCCGACCAGTGGTGCGCGGGCTCGACATGGATCACCGCATCCGGCGTCTCGATCCGGTCGCCCCAGTCGCCGACCTGAAGCCGCATGCCCGGCACCGCGTCGAGCACGATGCAGTCGTTGCCGAGCGGCATGACCACCAGCGGATCGTGCTTGGCCTTCAGCCGCGCCAGCGTCTCGACGTCGAGATGGTCATAGTGATTGTGACTGAGAAGGACGAGGTCGATCTTGGGCAGGCGCTCGAAGGCGATCCCCGGCTCAACGACGCGCCGTGGCCCGAGGAAGGAGACCGGCGAGACGCGCTCCGACCAGACCGGGTCCGTCAGGATGTTGAGACCGGCGACCTGCACGAGAAGCGTCGCATGCCCGACCATGGTCAGCCTGAGGTCCTCGATCCGCGCGTCGGGCACGGCCGCCGGGAACGGGCTTGCGACCCGCTCCGGCCAGACGGCGCGCTCGCCGCCCCCGCCGAAGCGCCAGCGCAGGACGTCGGTGAACGGGCGCGGCTCGATGCCGCCCGGATTGAAGAAGCGCGTCCCGTCGAAATGGTCGCTCGGTGGGCCGTCGTAATAGTGGTTGCCGGCCATTGCGGTCCTCGTGCCTGCGACCGTGGCGGTCGCCGCGGCGCCGAGCCCCAGGAGCTGAAAGATCTGTCGTCGGTTCATCTGGCTCAAGATGAGGCGGCCCGGCGGGCAGAGCAAGGGCGACGGACCGATCGTGGCGACCGACTGCGGTCCTGCGACGATCCGACCGGCGACAGCGAGGTGCGACGACCCGGGCGTCGGGTCATGCGGTGGGATCGATGGGGCGGTCGATCGGCACAGGTTCCGAGCATCGGTCGTCCGCACAAGATGGTCCGCCATCGCGGCGACACGGTCCGGCGCCGTGCGTGATTAACGATAGAGCTGCGGGCGGAATTGCGCGGCGAGCGTTCGCCTCCACCTGTCTTAGCCGGCGGACGCTCGCGCCGCGCGGCTTGCCGCCATCGCATCCTCGATCGCCGCCTGCAGCGAGGACGGCGAGGAGGGTTTGGAGCAAATGCGGGCCGAGGGGTAGCGCTTGCGAAGCTGCTGGTCGTCGGCATGGCCGGAATGGAAGATGATCGGAACCGCGGCGGCGTGCAGCGCATCGGCCACCGGAAACACGTCGCCGTCCTTCAGGCGGACGTCGAGGATGGCGCAGTCGGGGGTCTTGGCCGATAACCCGTCGCCGGCCTCGCGGACCGTCGGATAGGGGCCGTCCATCTCGTAGCCGAGGCCGGTGAGCACATCCTCGATATCCAGCGCCACGAAGAACTCGTCTTCCACCACCATCACGACGCTAGACACCAGCCAGGACCTCCACGGGCAAACGCATCTCGATCTGGAAACGCCCCTCCCCGGTCGAACGGTGGATCTGCGTGTCCAGCTGACGGGAAGACGTCTCCACCAGAAGCGTTCCGAACCCAGGTTCGCCATCGTCGGCCTTGGTCCGGTCCGAGCGCTCCAGCCAGGAGAAGTCCAACCCGTCCGCACGCATCGCCCACGACACGCGCAACCGTCCGTTATCTGCTCCCAGCGCGCCGTATTTGTAGGAGTTGGTCGCCCATTCGTGCAGAAGAAGGGCGAGCGGCGACAGGTAGCGCCCGTCGATCGTGGCGCTCGGGCCCTCGAGTTCGATGTCGGCCTGGCCGCGATAGGCGGCCAGCGTCGTCTCCAGAAGCTCCCGAAGATCGATCGCGTACTGCTCGCCCGAAGGGGCCGCCAGCGAATGCGCCTGCCCGAGGGCGGCGATTCGCTCGCGCATCCCGCGCGAGAAGGCCTTCACGTCCGAATGCGTGCGCGAGCCCGCCGTGATCATGCCGCCGATGATGGCGAAGAGGTTCTTCACCCGGTGGTTCATCTCGCGCAGCATGATCTCGCGCGTGTTGGTGGCCTCCCGTTCGGTGGTCACGTCGATCGAGACGCCGACGAGACGTCGGGGAGCGGAATCGGCGACGAGACGCCCGAAGCCCTTGAGGTAACGCGTCGCACCGTCCTGCGCGATCACGCGGAAGCTTGCCTCGAAGTCGGCCTCGCCCGAGACTGCGCGGCGAAGCTCCTCCTCGATGCGCTGGCGGTCGTCCGGCTCGATCGTCGCCATCAGACCTTCGATCTCGTGCGTCTCGGTGTCGTCCACGCCGAAGAGATCGCGCTCTGTAGGATCGAGGACGACCTCGCCGCTGTCGGGAAAATACTCCCAGATGCCGATGCCGCCCGCCTTCACCGCAAGGTCCAGGCGCTCGCGCTCGGCAGTCAGCTCGCGCTCCAGCGACAGGGCGTCGGTGATGTCGGTGAAGACCAGCGTCACGCCGTCGACGCTGTCGGTCTGCGTGCGATAGGGCATGATGCGCAAGGAGAGCGTCCGGTCGGCCTTGCGCAGCGTGACGCGCCTCTGCATCGGCGCGTGGCCCTGCAGCACGGCTTCGGCGTCGCCGAGATAGGCGTCGTCGTCGAGCCGGCTCGTCATGTCGCCGAGCGGGCGGCCGCGATCGGACGGCTGGAACGGAAAGAGCTTCAGGGCCGCGGCCGTGAACGAGCGAAGGCACAGGTTGCGGTCGAGGACGACGACGGCGAGGTCGGTCGATTCGAAGAAGTTGCGAAGGTCCGAATTGGCGACCGTGATCTGGTCGACCTTGCCCTTCAGCTCGTCGTTGACGGTGGAGAGCTCCTCGTTGGTGGACTGGAGCTCCTCGTTCATCGACATCATTTCTTCGTTGGAGCTCTTCAGCTCCTCGTTCGCCGTCTCCAGTTCCTCCACGGTCGAACGGAGCCGGTGGCGCGTCACGCGCAGCTCGTGCTCCAGCGTTTCCAGGTGATCGTCGCCGTCGCTCATCGCCACGAGATCGGGGTCCGAGATCGGGCGGAAGGGCGCGGTCTCGCGGAACACGAAGAGGAACGTGCCGTCGGGCAGCGGATCGCAGACGACCTGCACCTCCTGCGCCCCGTATTCCGACTTCACCTCGACCGAGTTCACGACGAGGCGCTTGCCGTTGTCGCGGACCTGGCGCAGCAGCGGGCCGACGACGCTGCGCAGACCCGGCTTGGCGAGCGAGGTCGCGCTGGAGCCGCCCGCGCGCGAGACGGGGAAGTCGAAGAAGCGGCTGAGCGGCCCGTGCGCGGCGTCGATGTTGCCGTCCTGGTCGAGGACGAGGGTCGCCGGGGCGTAGCGGTCGACGATGCGGCGCAGGAGCGCCATCTCGTCGCTTTCCGAGCTTCCGAGCCGCCGCCCGCCCCCATCCGCGTGACGCACCGGACGGCGCACGCCGCTGCCCGGCAGGTCAATCGGATATTGCGGGGCGCCCGGCGAGCGCTCGAAGAGGCGCGCCTGATGGTCGATCGTCGGAAACAGGTATTCGAAGCGGCTGACGCTCTCCGAGGGCCCGAGAAACAAGTAGCCGCCTGGCCGTACGGCATAGTGCATCAGCGGGATCACCGACTGCTGCAGGCGGTCGTCGAAGTAGATCAGGAGGTTCCGGCACGACAGGAGGTCGATGCGCGAGAACGGCGGATCCTTGACGAGGCTGTGCGGCGAGAAGCGGATCAGGTCGCGGATCGCCGGGGCGATCGAGAAGCTTTCCGCGTGGGGCACGACGTAGCGCTCGCGCCAGTCGTTCGGAATGTCGGCCAGCGCCGAGGCGGGATAGACCCCGTCGCGGGCGATGCGCAGCATGCGCTCGTCGATGTCGGTGGCGAAGATCTGGACACCGAGCGGCTGGCCGGTCTCGCGCGCGACTTCCGCAAAGATCATCGCGATCGAATAGGCCTCCTCGCCGCTCGAGCAGCCCGGCACCCAGACGCGCAGGTCCTCCTCGCCCGCATGCTCGCGCATCAGGGGCTCGATCGCCTTCTCGCGCAGGACCTTGAAATGCTCGGCGTCGCGGAAGAAGCGCGTGACGTTGATCAGGAGGTCACGAAACAGCGCCTCGCATTCGGCGCCGTCGGCGCGAAGGCGCGCGACGTAGCTGCGGCCCGTGTCGAGGCCGAGAACGTGCATGCGCCGCTCCACCCGTCGCACAAGGGTCGAGCGCTTGTAGCCGGAAAAGTCGTGGCCCACCGTGGTGCGCAGGACGCGCGTCAGATCGTCCACGAGATCGGCGCTGAAGCCGGCCTCCGTCTCCGTCGCCTCGCTCTCGCGCCGGCGGAAGAACGAGGAGAGGCACGCGAGGATCTCGCCTGGCGCCTTGATGAAGTCGACAAGGCCCGTGCCGACCGCCGAGACCGGCATGCCGTCGTATTTCGCGGTCGAGGGATCCTGCACGACGCAGAGGCCGCCGTGCTCCTTGACGGCGCGCAGGCCCGTCGTGCCGTCCCCCCCTGTGCCCGACAGGATCACGCAGGCCGCGCGGGTCTGCTGGTCGCCGGCTAGCGAGACGAAGAAATCGTCGATCGGACGCCGCAGGCCCCGCGGCTGGGCGAACTCGGTCAGCTCCAGCACCCCGTCGCTGACGATAAGACCATGGCCCGGCGGAATGATGTAGACGGTTTCGGCCTGCAGGCGCTCGCCGCCCTCGCTCTGCACGACGGTCAGCGGCGTGTGCCGGTCGAGAAGCTGCGCCAGCATACTCTCGTGATAGGGGTCGAGGTGCTGCACCACGACGAAGGCCATGCCGGTCGGCACCTTCGCCGCGCCCAGCATCTCGCGCAGCGCCTCAAGACCGCCGGCGGACGCCCCGACCCCGATGATCGGCAGAAAGGGAATGCCCTCCTGCCCCTCGATCTCGGTCACGCTTTCGGACGGCCCGCGATCCATATCCTGCGGCAGCTCAACCATCGAGTTCGGCGAGCCTCAGCTTGGCCTGGGCGACCGTGGAGGCCGTGTTGGCAATCGTCATCAGGGTGCCTTCGATGACGATTCCCGTGTCGGCAAGCTTCGGCTTCAGATCGAGAAGCGTGCGTGCGAGTTCGCGGTCGTAGGCGGCCAGGAGCTCCGGCTGCGAGCGGCTGACGTCGAACTGCGAGGCGAAGATGAATTCGCAGCGGCCGGACTGATTGCGCAGCTTCGACATGAAGAGAAGATTGACGAAGGGATGGCCGTCCTTGTGGAAGTTCACGATCGGCGTGCGGACGCTGTCCTGCGTGTCGGAGGCGAGGAACGCGTGGATCCGCTCGCGCGCCTCGCCATTGTCGGCGTCCCGCTGGAGCATACGGCAGTTGCGCCCCACGACATCGGCCGACGTGTAGCCTGTCAGTTCCTCGAAGGCGGCGTTCACGCGAAGAAGCGGATTGTCGTCGCCGCAGGCCGCCAGCGCAATGGCCACGCTGGCCCGCTCGAAATAGGTTTCGAGCTGTGGCGGAATGGAGTGCGACTGCAAGTCAACGACCTCTTTGAACGGCGGCGCTTTCGCGATGCCCTAGCATAGATGCGCGCGGTACCCCATGCGGCCTAACGCATCGCGCGCCAACACTTAGGGTTTTTTACAGTCGAATGCGAGGATCGCATCGGCGCCTGCGGCTCACCCATTGAGACGAACAAGAGATGTCACCGGCGCACAAATGTTCGTCGTTGCACTCAGCGCAGGATTTTTGACGCGCCTCCGTCCCCGTGCTGTCACCTCGATCAGATCCGTGAACCCCAAGCGCGACAGCGGCGAGCCAGAAGGTGTTCAGCGTTGAGAGGTTAGGCGCCAAACGTGACGCCAAGGTGGGTGTCCATCCATTCGCGAATGCCTTGGCGATTTTTCGGCAACGCTACACCTGGTTAATCACCATTGATTGGAATAAAATCTTCGATTTTGGTATTCTCCGGATGACGATTCAATTAATATATAGTATTTATTTCTCTCGACTCAGCGATTGCAGCAAAGGTACATTCGATAATTCCTTTTAATCGCTTCATTATTGCGACGAATTATCATTCATACCTCATTTTTTTATGCGGGCAACCTTTTGAACCCACTTCTTGCGCGTGCAAAATAGCTTTCAAAGATGCATCGTTTAGGATCCGCTTTGCAACAAGCTCGTCGGCGATCCTGCGAACGGCTTTTTGGTATTGCAGCACAATCATCTGTGCTTCGCCGTAGAGGCGCTGGAGACGCCGATCGATGTCCCGCACATCGACCTGCTGTTGATGAACAAGGGAGCGACCCAACCCCATCTGGCCTTCCAGATGGGCCAGACGCTGCGTTGCCTGCGCAAGATCGGACAGGCCCCCCCCACCAGCGCCTGCCGAAGCTTCGCCGAGGATAAGCTCTTCCGCAGCCCGGCCAGCCAGCGCGACGATGACGGCGGCCTCGACGTCTCGAAGAAGCCCCTCCCCTGAGCCGATCGAGCCGATCCTGACCTGCCCCCCGGATCCTTCGGGCCCTGGCAGGATCGACACAATGGACGGACAGAGCCCCATCGACAACAGCGCCACGGCGTGACCCGCCTCGTGCACGGCAATGCGCCGCCGCAGGGCTGGAGAGCGGGTGTCCGGCGGCATGGCGACCTGCAGGACGTCATGGGACGTGACCGGGCGCCTGTCGCGCCTCGCCAGCTGCCGCGCCTCGCGCGCCATGCGAGCGATGTCCGCGCCGGTCGTCCGTCCCGCCAGCGCGTGTCCGATCTGCATGGCTTCCGCTTCGCCAACCATCGGCAGGTAATGGCGCACGATCTCGCAAAGGTCCTGAGCCGTCGGGAGATCGATGAGGACAACGCGATCGAGGCGGCCGGATCGGACCAGAGCCGGATCGAGGTGACCGGCATCGTTACAGGCGGCCAGGACAATCAAACCCTCACGGTGGCCGGTCCCGTCCAACTCCTCCAACAAGGCGTTGACGATCGCCCGCCAATAGCTGTCGTGACGCCGGCTGCTGTCGCGCGCTGGAACGGAGTCGATCTCGTCGATGAACAGAACCGTCGGCGCCTGGCTGCGCGCGTCCTCGAACGCGCGCCGGATGCCCTGAAGCGTCGAGCCGAGATGCCCGTCGCCAGTGGCCTGCCAGTCGGCGAACGATGTCGCGATGAAGCGTGCACCGGCGCTCTTGGCGATCGCCGCCGCCAGGAGCGTTTTACCCGTCCCCGGCGGCCCGGTGAGAAGTGCACCGGGGTCGACGTCCTGCCAGGCCAAGGTGCCCGCGGCAAAGGAACGGATGTCGTTGGCGAGCGCCTGCGCCCAAACCCGTACCGCCTCGTATCCCGGCAGCTCGTCCAGCGCGAGGTTTTGAACAGTGCCCCCATTCCCTCCCGCCGGCGTTCCACGCCGCGACGCCGACCACAGGCTGCGAGCGAGAATGGCCTCGGCGACCTCGATGCGGCCCGCCTTGGTGCATGCGAGATCCAGAAGGTCCGGTGTCAGGGCCGACAGCCCGATCGTGGCCAGGCGCTTCGCGATACCCGTTGCCTGCTGGTACAACGGATCATCGATCGGGATGCGGCCCGCAGAGCGTGGACCAGCATTCTCGCCATTGCCATCGCTGCTCTCCTTCCCTTCCTCCGGCATGGGCTGGAAGGGTCCCGCCTGCACCGCAAAGTGCTGGTAGAGCCCCGTCGCCACCGCGTCCGCGTCGAAGCCGTCGATGCGAAGGCGCAGATCGGCGAGGTCATCGAGGGGATCGTGGCCATCGTCGAGGATCGCAGCCACCGTCCGGCTCGCCGTAAAAGCGCCGGTCACCGCATGCCAGCGGTCGCCCGTCTGCGACAGGATGCGGTCGACCTCGGTCTGGCGCAGCACGCTCCAGAACGAATGGCTCGGCAGGA
>NZ_FOOA01000013.1 GCF_900113065.1 Aureimonas phyllosphaerae | reverse complement strand
TTTCAAGATCAGCTTCTCCAGCGTCAGGTCCGACACGGCCTTGCGCAGGCGCTCGTTCTCCTTCTCGAGGTCCTTCAAACGCTTCACCTGGTCGGACTTCAGCCCACCGAACTCCTTGCGCCACCGGTAGTAGGTGAACGGCGTCACGCTGATCGTACGGATCGCTTCCGCAACCGGGCGGCCTTGCGACAGCAACACGTCGACCTGCCTCAGCTTGGCGACGATCTCTTCCGGCTTGTGCTTCTTCTGTCCCATTCTCGTGTCCTCCAGCGGCTCAAAAGCCTACTTCACGGAGGGCCACTTTTCAGGGGGCAGGCCAAAGCCGCTACGGGAACAGCGATTATTCTCTAAAGCTTTTGGAAGTGATAACCGCGAATGCGTCGTTTGCGACACACTCAGGGGTTGGCAGAGCACCTTCCGGTTCATTCCAAAATTGCACCGGCAGTGCGTTTGGGATCTCATAGCTTAAGGCGACAGACTTGCGAAAGCCCGCTGTTGTTTCTGACGGCTTCAGCTCCTGTGAGACCTTCCCTTGTCCCCTCGAACCCTGAAGCTCGTTCTGTCTGTCGTTCTGCTGGTGGCGGTTGCCGTCTATGCCTATCGCTGGTTCACGCTCGACAGCGCGGCCGATCTCGCTCGAACCGATCGATGCGAAGAGTACCGCCAGGCAGATCAGCGGCTGGAAGCCGGACTGGAAAGCGAGATCGCAGCCGATCCGGCAGAGATTGCGATGGTTCTCGATGAGTGCGAGCGGCAGGGGCACTGAGCCCGGCCATCGCGCGCCGATGCTTCAGCTTGTCCGCTTTCACCATGTTTCCAGTGGATGGAGCCGTTAACTCCAACCCTAGCAGGCGTTCGGGTAATCCTTACCCATTCCTTAATGGCGGGGTGGGTTATGAGCGACGGCACGAGGGGGTGGACGGACCAGATCGCACTGGTTGCTGTCAGAGCGAAGGAGTTGGCCGTGCCTCGGCAAGAGGCTGACGGCCCGAACGTCTACCTGCGATATCGCGCGGAGCGGAGCCTAGAAGCAGTGTTGCAAGCAATCGGCTCGGATCAGTCCGTTCGACGCACGCTACAGCATTGAGCCGGCTCGACGTTTTGAAGGAATGCGGAACTGGACGAGGTCGATCACCCGTCTAGGTCGCGGCAATCATTCGACCATCCCAACAACACCGCCGATCCAAGCTTGGCGTCAGCTTCGCCTTAGAAGCTTGCGCTGTAACGTACTGAGAATGTCATGAGCCCGATGCAGGCTGTCCTGTTCAATGAGGAAACGAGGTCGTTCAATATCGGGCGTCGCGGTCGTGGCCTGACCCGCGATGAGATGGTCCGTATGGAAGGCGCGCACGCTGCCCATTGCGGCTACTGCCGGCACGACCATCCGTACCGGTCGCAAAGCGCCGACGGTTTGTCCTGGCGCGCTGGCCTCGACGGTGCGAAGTCCAACTGAGGATTGGACCAAACCGACGTCAAGTCCCACATTGCAGTCGAAGGCCGCGGCACCCCTCCTCCGCCGAGCAGGCAGCTGTAATTCGATAGTCAGGTGCTGAGGCGCGGCGCGACCATCTAAACGTTCGCCCGGGCAGCCCAGAATGCGAACGGTAGGCGATGGGCGTGAGGGCGCAGGACATCAGATGCTTCCTAAGCAGCTTTGACCTTTACGCTGTTTCCTTAAAACCGGAGCGGCCGTGCCTGCTGAACTCAACGTTGAGAACCGCAACACTAACAGCACCTAAATCGCATCTTGAACACTCAGAAAGCTCGCTAGGCAGCGGCCGCATGACAGCGCTTCGACGCCACTCGACCTTTGACTGCCTATCTTCGAACGCCTTTCGCGCTGAATGCGTCATTCGTAAAGTCGCTATGCCGATTTGGAGGTCAGCTGTCGCGCGCAACGCCCCCGAAAACCAAGACGGAAGCTCAAGCAACGCACGATTCCGCACCTGCGACAACGTGATCGCGATCGTGGTCCAGTCCAGCTCGTCCGGTATCGACGAAGGAACACGTCGCGAACGAGCTGCTACCATTTTGCTACCGAAAGCGGTAGCACGGAGCCGGACAAAACAGGACGGGAACGGACTTTCGGCCGCGATTTGCGATACTTATCAGCACGTTGACGGATAGGATTGGACGGGCGCGGACGCCCGCAACCGAATTTCAAGACCGCTGCCTTAAACCACTCGGCCACCCATCCCAGCCGAAGACGACGCGCGACCCCGGGCTTTCGGCTTCAGCGCCAAGCTCTCGCCAGCGTCAACCGGCCGAAGGGCGACTCCGGCTGCGGCATCACCTATATGACCGATCAGACGACGCCTGCCGCCTGGCGGGACTCAAAGCCGCAGGAGCCAAACCATTGATCGAAGCCCCCCGTCCGCGACGCTCGCTTCTCTGGTTGGTGATCGGGGCGATTGCCGTCGTCGGTATCGTCGGCAACGTCGCTATCGCAGTCTGGCTTCTGGCCGGTAGCGTCTGACCGAGGCCCTCCACCGGGCTTGGAACCGGCCGCGGCTTCCGTCATTTCCAATGCGAATGCGACCTCACGCGACAGTCGGCAGCGACGGTCTGCGATCGCTTATCGCATCGTCAGAATTGAAATCCCGGTCGTGCGACGTCCTTCGAGATCCCGGTGCGCGCGCGCGGCTTCGGACACGGGGTAGCGTTGGTCGATCCGCACCCTGACGGCACCGCTCCGGACCACATCGAACAGCGCGTTGGCGCTCTCTTCGAGCTCGGCTCGCGTCGCCGTGTAGCCGAACAGGCTCGGCCGGGTGACATAGAGCGATCCCTTTTGGTTCAGGAGCGCGAGGTCGAAGTTCTCGATCGTCCCTGAGGACTGGCCGAAGCTGACAAACAGGCCGCGACGCTTCAGGCAGTCGAGGCTTGCCGGATAGGTGTCCCGGCCGACCGAATCGTAGACCACGTCGCATTTCGCGCCGTTGGTGATGTCGGCGACGCGTTCCACGAAGTTTTCTGTCCGGTAGTTCACGACGTGATCGTAGCCGTGGTCCAGCGCGAGGCGAACCTTGTCATCCGAACCCGCGGTTCCGATTACCGTCGCGCCGAGATGCTTTGCCCACTGGCCGGCGATCAGCCCGACACCGCCGGCGGCCGCATGGATCAGGATCGTATGCCCCGGCCCGACGGGAAACGTCCGGCGCAGCAGGTATTCTGCCGTCATGCCCTTCAGCATGATGCCGGCCGCAACCTCGTCGCTGATGCCCTCGGGGATGCGCACCGCGCCTGTTGCAGCGACATTGATCTCTTCAGCGTAGGTTCCGCTTGCGCCGGCGTAGGCGACCCGATCGCCCTCCGCAAAGCCGGTGACGTCTCGGCCGACCGAGACGACGGTACCCGCCCCTTCCTTGCCTGGGACGAACGGGAAGGACGGCGCCTTGTACGTTCCGTTCCTGAAATACACGTCGATGAAGTTGAGACCCGCGGCGCTCTGACGAACGCGCAACTCGCCGGGACCCGGCGGCGCGAGATCCTGCTCGCGCCACTGCATGACCTCGGGACCGCCGGTGGCGTCGATGACCATGGCGTGCGTCATTCGTAGAACTCCTGTTCCGCTGAGCGACCGCGAAGGCGATCGAGGAGCTGAAGAACGGCACCGATCGAAAACAGGTAGATAGCCGAGAGCAGGATGCCGGCTCGCACCCATATCGGCGAGTCGAAGGCGAAGAGGAGCGCGATCACGCCAAAGACGCACCAAAGGCCCAGAATGGTCAGATTGAGCGCCCGCAGGCGCACGACGCGGACCGGATGCAGGAACTTGATCGGCAGGAAGGTGGTCGCCGCGCACAGCACCACGAATAGGAAAGCCATCCACTCGTTCGGTGTCGCCGCGAATAGGGTGAAGACGACCATGTTCCAGGTGACCGGGAAGCCGCGGAAGAAGTTGTCCTTCGTCTTCATGCGCGTGTCCGCATAGTAGACGGCGCTGGTGATCACGATGAGGGCCGCGGCGACGAACGACAGCGGCCGGCCGATCATCCCCGATTGATAGAGAGCGAAAGCGGGGATCAACACATAGGTCGAATAGTCGATGATCGCGTCCAGCATATCGCCGGACCAGTTGGGAAGACGCCGCTTGATATCGACGCGCCGAGCCAGCGGTCCATCGATGCCGTCGACGAACAAGGCCAGACCAAGCCAGGCGAACATATCGACCCAGTGCCGCTCGGCCGCCGCGATGATCGCCATGAACGCCCAGAAAGCGCCGCTGGCGGTCAGCAGGTGGACGGTGAACGGGCGCCACTGCCTGAAATCAAAACCTGCCACGCGCTTCGCTTCTTCTATCGCCATTCACGTGAAGTAACGCAGCCATCCCGCCATTGCCATCCGCTCGGCGTCGCGTATCTCCAGAATGTGTTGAAAGACGCCCGCATGCTCCCGCGCCGCCCGTACGGCCGGTCGCGGCAGCGACGTTGGGGCGAAACGGAACGGTCGGCGTTGCCGGGAGCGCATCTGAGGCGATGGAATCGTCCGCAGTTGTGTCCGAGCCACGCGCGAGCAGGAGTGCGACGCTTGAACCCATCGCGTCATGAAATCGGTATCGTCGGCGGCGGCCTGGCGGGCGCCAGCGCTGCGCTGGCCTTCGCGCAGGCGGGGTTCGACACGGTGCATATTGCCGCACCGCATCGTCACGACGGTCGGTCGACCGCTCTCATCGGACCATCGGTGCGGTTCCTCGAACGGCTTGGGATTGTTCAAGCGCTGGAGGAGCGCGCGCAGCCCATGTTCGCCATGAGGCTCGTCGACGATACGGGACGCCTCCTACGGGCGGCGCCGGTCGAGTTTCGAGCCGCCGAGATCGGCCTCCCGTATTTCGGACTGAACGTCCTGAACCGGGAACTCCTGGAAACTCTGACCCAGGAGTCCGGTAAGGTTGCCGATCGCCTGACCCATGTCGAGGAGCCCGTCGTTTCGGTCGATCTCGAACCCGAGCGCGCGACGGTCCGTACCGAAAGCGGTCGCACGATCTCGTGCCGCCTCCTCGTCGGGTCCGATGGGCGTCATTCGGTCGTCCGCACGGCGATGCAGGCGCCGGTTCGCACGTGGAGTTACCCGCAGGTCGCACTGGTCCTGAACTTCGGTCACCAGCGGGATCATGAAGGCATCTCGACCGAGTTCCACACCGCGACCGGTCCGTTCACGCAGGTCCCTCTGCCGGGCCGTCGATCCTCGCTGGTCTGGGTGGAAACACCCGACGAAGCGCTGCGGCTGAAGGATCTGAGGGTCGAAGACATTTCGCGCGAAGTCGAGCGACGCCTCCACTCCATCCTCGGGGCCGTGGAGGTCGAGGAGCCGATCCAGAGTTTCCCTCTATCGGGTGCATCGGTCTCGCGGCTGTCCGGCCTGCGCTCGGCGCTTGTCGGCGAGGCCGCCCACGTCTTCCCGCCGATCGGCGCGCAGGGGTTGAACCTCGGGATCCGCGATGTGGAGGCGCTTCTGGATGTCGCGCTGGACCATCGCGACGATCCTGGCGGCACAGCGATGCTGGCTGCCTACGAAGCCCGGCGTCGCGCCGACGTCGCCACGCGCACGGCGGCGGTCGACCTTCTGAACCGTTCGCTCCTGACCGGCTTCCTGCCGGTACAGGCCGCGCGCGCTATCGGCCTCGGCGCGCTGGCGTCCGTTCCGGCGCTTCGTCATGCGCTGATGCGGGAGGGTGTGCAGCCGGGGTCGGCGCTCGCAGGAATTGCTGCGCGGGTGCGCTCGCTCTTGCCGGGGCAGCGCGCTTCTGGGTAAGGGGCGCTTATGAGCCTCCGCCAGTCCAAGACCGCCCGCTTCTCCATCGGACAGATCGTCCGCCACCGGTTATTTCCGTTCCGGGGCGTGATCTTCGACGTCGATCCCGAATTCGACAACACGGAGGAATGGTATCAGTCCATTCCCGAGGAGATGCGGCCGCGCAAGGACCAGCCGTTCTACCATCTCCTCGCGGAGAACACGGAGACGGAGTACGTCGCCTACGTTTCCGAGCAGAACCTTCTGCCAGACAGCGAGGGTGGCCCCGTACGCCATCCGCAGATCGCCGAGATCTTCGATGGCCCCGTGGACGGCGCCTACGTGCTGAAGGAGACGAACCTCAACTAAGTGCGGCCCGGAAACGAGAACGGCGGCTCAAGAACCGCCGTCCGCGTGTCTAGAGGTGGGTCGCTGGTTACTGCGCGGCGGTTTCCTTGGCCTTGGTCTGCGCTTCCTCGAAACGCTGGCGGCGGGCCTCGGCCTGGCTCTGCAGCGCCTCGTTCAGCTGCTGCTGGCGCTGGGCGAGTTCCGGCTCGGCGCGCGCCGGGCCGTCGTAGGCGCCGGTGAAGCCGGACAGGGTGATCGTGATCGGGTTGGGCTGGCGCTGGAAGTTCACCGAGGTGACCTTCAGGTTGGTGCCCTTCTTCATGGAGGCGACGACGGCGTCCGACAGTTCGACCTCGGCGATGCAGCGATCCGGGAAGCAGACCGAGTAGTTCAGCGTCTGCGGCTTGTTGCCGTCGATCTGCATCTGCACGCCGGCCGGAATCACGCGGCCGGTCGGCACCACGGCCTGCAGCACCTTCTGCTTCACCTTGCCGTTGACGTTGATGAGGTTCACCGCCGTGATGAGCTGACGGGTGTCGGCGATCATCGTGTACTGCGTGTTGCAGATCTCGTTCTCGCCCTGCTTGGAGCAGACCTTGAACCATTCGGCCGGGACCTGCTGGGCCTGGGCCTGGGCCATCGCGCCCGTTGCCGGCACGGCGGCCAGGAGAGCAAGGCCGGCGATCGTGGCGGCGCGCTGGCGGGCGGAAAAGCGGGTTCTCACGGGTTGTGCATCCTTCTTTGGCGGAATGGCTCTGTCCGGTCGGCGCCTTCCATAGCGACCTGTGCGGTCGTCTGCAAATACGGCCGTTTGAAGACCTGCGCGAAGCTTGCGTCGAGCCTGCGGGAGGTAGGCAAGGCTTTGTGCTTTCGGTAGTTTCCCGCCCGAAATGGATGGAGTGCCCGCGACCATGACCTTCGGCCGAATGGCTTCGAACCGCCGTCTCCGGCTGATTTCCGCAGCCCTGTGTCTTCTCGTGCTCGGCTCCCCCGCGCGCGAGGCCGCAGCCGAACCGCGCCATGCCATCGCGATGCAGGGCGAGCCGAAGCTGCCGGTTGGGTTCGACCACTTCCCCTATGCCGATCCATCGGCGCCGAAGGGCGGGCGCATGGTCTACGGCGTCTTCGGCGACTTCGATAATCTCAACCCGGTCAGCGTCCGCGGCGCCCTGACGACGGCGCGGGGCATCTTCGGCGACCAGGAGTTCGGCAACCTCGTGTACGAGCCGCTGATGCAGCGCTCCATGGACGAGGCGTTCACGCTCTACCCGCTGATCGCAAAAACCGTCGAGACCGATGACGAGCGGACCTTCGTCGAGTTCCAGCTCGATCCCGCGGCCCGCTTCTCCGACGGCCGCCGGATCCGCCCGCAGGACGTGATCGCGACCGCCGATCTCTTGAAGGTTCAAGGCAGCGTCCGGCCTCAATACTCCAACTGGCTCTCGAAGGTCGCGAAGGTCGAGCTGGCCGGACAGAACGGCGTCCGCTTCACCTTCAACGAGAAGGCCGATCGCGAATTGCCGCTCCTCCTCGCCGGCCTGCCGGTACTGCCTGAGGACGCGTTCGACGCGACGACCATCACCCAGACGACGACGAAACCGCCGATCGGGTCCGGCCCCTACCTCGTCGACCGCGTCGAGCCGGGTCAACGTATCACCTACCGTCGCAATCCCGATTACTGGGCGAAGGACCTCGCGACCAAGCGCGGTCTCGACAACTACGACGAGATCGTCGTCGAGTACTACCGCGACCAGAACGCCCAGTTCGAGGCGTTCAAGAAGGGTCTGTCGTCGGTCTATCTCTACCAGCAGCCGAACCCGCGACACTGGCGTACGGCCTACAATTTCCCGGCCGTGGCTGAAGGGAAGGTCATCAAGGACGTCTTCCCGAACGGCCGTCCCGCGAACTTGAACGCCTTCTTTTTCAACGCGCGGCGTCCGATGTTCTCCGACCCGCAGGTGAGACGCGCGCTCGGCATGGTGTTCGACTTCGAGTGGGCGAACGCCAACCTCTTCTACGACGCCTACACGCGCATGAGCGGCTATTTCGACAACTCCGAACTTTCGAGCATCGGACGGCCGGCCGACGCGCTGGAGCAGGAGCTTCTGGCGCCCTACGCCGGCCGTATCGATCCCGCCGTGATGGACGGCCGTTTCCGCCAGCCGGTCGCGGACGGCACAGGCGCCGACCGCACGGTGCTGCGCGAGGCGTTCGATCTTCTCCAGTCCCTCGGCTATCGTCTCGAGGGCACCCGCATGGTGACGCCGGACGGCGCACCGGTGGCGTTCGAGATTCTCGTCCAGTCGACCGATCAGCAGAGGATCTCGCTCGCCTGGGCGCGTACCCTGTCGCGCATCGGCGTGACGGCGACGGTCCGGCAGGTGGACGACGCACAGTACCAGAAGCGGAAGCAGAGCTTCGACTACGACGTCCTGATCTCGGCCTTCTCGGGCACGCTGTCGCCCGGTGCAGAGCAGATCAATCGGTGGGGTTCGGCGGCGAAGGATCGACCCGGCTCGTTCAACTACGCCGGCGTCGCCAATCCGGCGGTGGACGCGCTGATCGCGAAGATGGTCGCGGCGCGTTCGCGCGAGGACTTCGTCTCCTCGGTGCGCGCCTACGACCGGTTGCTGATCTCCGGGTTCTACGTGGTGCCGCTCTACTACGTGCCGGAGCAATGGATGGCGCGCTGGTCGACCGTGCACCATCCCACCGTCACGCCGCTGACCGGCTACTATCTGCCGGCGTTCTGGATCGCCGACGAGAAGAGTTGAAGGCGGCTCACGCCGCCTTCTTCAGCGTCTCGTCGGCGAAACGGGCAAGCTGCGTGGCGACGGACGCCGCGCCGTTCAAACGCTGCTCCGGCTTTGGCCAGTCGCGCATCAGAACGATGGACTGGTCGGGACGGATCTTGGCCGACACGCCCTGTTCCGAAATGTAGCGCACCAGAGCGGCAGTGTTGGCGAAGCTCTTGTCGCGGAAGTGGATGACGATGCCCTTCGGTCCGGCGTCGAGCTTCTCGATGTTGGCGCGGCGGCACAGCGCCTTGATGAAGACGACCTTCAGGAGATGCTCGACCTCCACCGGCATCGGCCCGAAGCGGTCGATCAGTTCGGCGCCGAAGGCATCGATCTCGCGCGCTTCCGTCAGGTCCGCCAACCGCCGGTACAGCGTCATGCGAAGCTGGAGATCCGGCACGTAGCCCTCTGGAATCATGACCGCCGTGCCGAGCGTGATCTGCGGCGACCAGGAGCCGTCGTTCTCGACCTCGACTCCCTTCATCTCGGCGACTGCCTCCTCCAGCATCTGCTGGTAGAGTTCGAAGCCGACCTCCTTGATATGGCCGCTCTGCTCGTCGCCGAGAAGATTGCCGGCGCCGCGCTGGTCGAGGTCGTGGCTTGCCAGCTGGAAGCCGGCTCCCAGCGTATCCAGCGACTGCAGGACCTTCAGGCGCCGGTCGGCCCCTGCCGTCGGGGTCTTGTTCGCCGGGATCGTCATCAACGCATAGGCGCGCTGCTTCGACCGGCCGACGCGACCACGCAGCTGATAGAGCTGGGCCAGACCGAACATGTCGGCTCGGTGGACGATCATCGTGTTGGCTGAGGGAATGTCGAGGCCGGATTCGACGATCGTCGTCGACAGCAGCACGTCGTACTGCCCCTCGTAAAAGGCGTTCATGATGTCGTCGAGTTCGCCGGACGGCATCTGTCCGTGCGCGATCGCCACCTTCAGCTCCGGCACCTGCTCGTCGAGAAACTCCTTGATGCCCGCAAGGTCCGCGAGCCGCGGCGCGACATAGAAGCTTTGGCCGCCGCGATAGCGCTCGCGCAACAGCGTCTCGCGCACCACCAGCGGGTCGAATGGGGCGATGAAGGTGCGAACCGCCATGCGGTCGACCGGAGCCGTGGTGATCAGCGAGAGCTCGCGCACGCCCGTCAGCGCCAATTGCAGCGTGCGTGGGATCGGCGTCGCCGACAGCGTCAGGACGTGGATGTCCGACTTCAGCTCCTTCAGCCGCTCCTTGTGCTTGACGCCGAAGTGCTGCTCCTCGTCGATGATCAGGAGCCCCAGCTGCTTGAAGTCGACCGCCTTGCCGAGCAGCGCATGGGTGCCGACGACGATGTCGATCTGCCCTTCCTTCAGGCCCTTCTTCGTCTCATTGAGTTCTTTCGTCGTCACCAGTCGCGAGGCCTGCGCGAGGTTCAGCGGCAGGCCGCGGAAGCGCTCGGAGAAGGTCTTGAAGTGCTGGCGCGCCAGAAGCGTCGTCGGCACGACGACAGCGACCTGCAGCCCGTTCATCGCGGCGATGAAGGCAGCGCGCAGCGCGACCTCCGTCTTGCCGAAGCCGACGTCGCCACAGACCAGCCGGTCCATCGGCTTTCCAGCCGACAGGTCGTCGGCCACCGCGTCGATCGCGTTCTGCTGGTCCTCGGTTTCCTCGTAGGGGAAGCGCGCCTGGAACTCGCCCCACAGCCCTTCCGGCGGCAGGAGCTTCGGCGCGCCGCGCATCTCGCGCTCGGCGGCGATGCGGATCAGACCGCCCGCCATGTCGAGAAGGCGCTTCTTGAGCTTCGCCTTGCGCGCCTGCCAGGCTCCGCCGCCGAGCTTGTCGAGGATCGCCTCGGAGCCCTCGCCGCCATAGCGCGAGAGAAGCTCGATGTTTTCGACCGGCAGGAACAGCCTGTCGTCGTTGGCGTAGCGCAGTTCCAGGCAGTCGTGCGGCGCGCCGGCCGCCTCGATCTTGCGAAGACCGACAAAACGGCCGATGCCGTGATCGACGTGAACGACGATGTCGCCTTCGTCGAGACCGGTGACTTCGGAAATGAAGTCCGCGCCGCGCTTCTTCTTCCGGCCGCGCCGGACGAGACGATCGCCGAGGATATCCTGCTCGCCGACCACCGCGATGCGGTCGGTCTCAAAGCCCGCCTCGATGCCGAGGACGGCCGTCGCGATGATGTTCCGGCCGACCTCGAGTGCCTTGGCGTAGCTTTCGACCGGCTTGATATTACCGAGTCCGTGCTCTTCGACGACCTGCGTCAGGCGCTCGCGCGACCCCTCGGACCAAGCCGCTAGGATGACCTGCTTGCCGCCGGCGCGAAGACGCGAGATGTGGTCGACAGCGACCTTGAAGACGTTGACGTCCTCGGCCTGACGTTCGGCCGCGAAGTTGCGGCCGCGCTGCACGTCGAGGTTGACGACCTCGGTCTGGAAGCCCGCGTCGGTGATGGCGTAGGCCGACAAGCGTATGGGATCGGCGCCGGCGATCCGGCCGTTCAGTTCGTCGTCGGTGAGGTAGAGCTCCTGCGGACCCAGCGGATTGTAGGGGACCGACCCCGCGCTCGCCTCCGCGATGCCGCGACGGCGCGCCTCGTAATAGTCGAGGACCAGCTTGCGCCGCTCGCCGATGGCCTCCACGACGAGATGGTCGAGCACGATCGGGAAGCCGTCGACGTAGTCGAACAGCGTCTCGACGCTCTCATAGAAAAGCGGCAGCCAATGCTCCATGCCGCTGAACCGGCGGCCATCGCTGATCGAGGTGTAGAGGGCATCGTCGCGCGAGGGTGCGCCGAACCGACGGACATAGTTCGTGCGGAATCGGGAGATGGTCTCTTCCGTGAGCGTCACCTCGGAGACCGGCGCGAGTTCGAAGCTCTTGCGCTGGCCGGTGGTCCGCTGGCTGGCCGGATCGAAGCTGCGGATCGATTCCAGCGTATCGCCGAAGAAATCGAGCCGCAGCGGCTCGTCGTCGCCCGGCGCGAACAGGTCAAGGATGCCGCCACGTACCGCGAATTCGCCGCGTTCGCGGACCGTGGTCTGCCGCTCGAAGCCGCCACGCTGCAGGACGCGGACGATGTGATCCATCGAGATGCGGCCGCTCGCCTTGGCCGAGATCGTCTCGTCCTGCAGCACCTTCAACGGCGGCATCTTCTGAAGCAGCGCGTTGGCGCTCGTCAGTATGATCGCGCGATGCGGGTCCTGCCGCAAGGCGCCGATCGCCGACATGGCCGACAGGCGACGTGCGGCCGCTTCCGACGACGGGCCCACCCGATCGTAGGGCAGACAGTCCCAGGCCGGCAGCGTCAGCACGGGCAGATCGGGCGCCACGAAGCGCAGCGCGTCTTCCAGTTCGCCCATCCGGTTGCCGTCGCGCATGACGAAGACGATGGGCTTCGAACCGCCGCGGTGGCGCGCGATTTCGGCCAGCAGGAACGGCTCGTAGCCATCCAGCACGTTGCCGATGCGAAGGCCGCCGCCCTTCTTCAGCTGCTTCTGAAGGACCGCCGCCGAACTCACGCCTGCGCCTCATCGTTCAACTCGTAGTACGATCGGATGCGGCGGAAGACCGGCGTGTCGTAGTTCGCCGGCGTCTCGGACGAGCCGGTCAGCCACGAGAAGAGATCGCGGTCGGGCGCCTCCATCAGGTGTTCGAACACGCCGAGCTCCTCGTCATCGAGCTTGTCGATCTCGGCATCGGCGAAGCGGCCGAGGACGAGGTCCATCTCGCGCGTGCCCCGGTGCCAGGACCGAAACAGCGCCTTGCGGCGGCGCGGGTCGAGGTCGGAGGAGGATCGCGTCGTGCCGGTCATCGCATCAGCCCGTCTTGTGAACAGAGATCGGGCCGGACGCCTGTCGCGCCCTTCCCGCTGCGATCCGATATAGGCGCCGGAGCGGGCGGTGTCAGCCTATGCGAGCGGGAGAACAGACGATAAACACCGCCCATGCGCCCTGCCGAACTCGATCCGCTTTTTGCCTCGGTCTCCACCGTTCAGGGTGTGGGCCCCAAACTGTCGAAGCTTCTCGACGGGCTTGTCTCGCCGCCAGGGGCTCAGGACGGCGCAAAGGTGCGCGATCTCCTGTTCCATCTGCCGAGCGGCGTCATCGACCGCCGCCGACGCGAGACGATCCGCGGCGCGCCGGATGGCATGCTGGTGACGCTTGAGTTGAGGATCGACCGCTACCAGTTTCCATCGCGCGAGGCGCGCAACCAGCCGACGCGCGTCATCGCCTTCGACGCGACGGACGAGATCGCCCTCACCTACTTCCGCGCCCAGCCGCAGTGGCTGGAGAAGCTCCTACCGCTCGGCGAAACGCTGCTCGTCTCGGGCAAGGTCGAGCGCTTCAACGGCCGCGCTTCGATGGTGCATCCCGATTTCGTCGGGCGGGCGGAGGATGCGGCCTCTCTGCCGCTGGTCGAGCAGGTCTATCCGCTCACCGCGGGCCTCTCGGGCAAGGTGCTGCGTCGGAGCGTCGACAGCGCGCTCGAGCGGCTGCCGACGTTGGCGGAATGGATCGAACCCGGCGTCTTCAAACGTGAAGGGTTCCCGACGTTCGCCGACGCCCTCGTCCAGCTTCACCGACCCACCGATCCAGCCGATCTCGCGTCTGACAGACCGGCTTTTCGCCGCCTCGCCTATGACGAACTTCTGGCCAGCCAGATGGCACTGGCGCTCGCGCGGGAGCGCGCACGTCGTAAGCCCGGACGCTCGCTGGGGGACGGCGGCGCGGTACGGGCGAGGGCCGAGGCGGCCCTGCCCTTCGCGCTGACTGAAGGTCAGCGACAGGTTCTGGCCGAGATCCACGCCGACATGGCCAAACCCGTGCGCATGCTCCGCCTTCTTCAGGGGGACGTCGGCGCCGGCAAGACCGTGGTTGCGCTCTTGGCGATGGCAGCGGCCAAGGAGTCCGGCGCGCAGTCGGCCCTGCTGGCACCGACCGAAATCCTTGCCCGTCAGCATTTCGCCGGTCTCACCCGCTACTGCGAAGCGGCCGGCCTGTCGATCGTCCTCCTGACGGGTCGCGACAACGGACGGGTGCGCACGGCCAAGCTCGAAGCCATCGCCAACGGCGAGGCCGATATCATTGTCGGCACGCATGCTCTGTTCCAGGACGATGTCGCCTACCACGATCTCGGCCTCGTGGTCGTGGACGAACAGCACCGCTTCGGCGTCCACCAGCGCCTGAGCCTGACGAGGAAAGGCCGCGCGCCGGACCTTCTCGTCATGACCGCGACGCCGATCCCGCGCACGCTGGTGCTCGCCGCCTTCGGCGACATGGACGTCTCGCGCCTTCACGGAAAGCCGGCCGGCCGCAAGCCGATCACGACGGTCGCCGTTCCCTTCGAGCGGCTGGACGACATCATCTCGCGCGCCCGCCAGGCGATCGAGGAAGGCGACAAGCTCTACTGGGTCTGCCCGCTGGTCGAGGAAAGCGACAAGAGTGAACTGACGGCGGCGGAAGAGCGCGCCGAAGTGCTGCGCCAGTTCTTCGGCGATCGCGTCGGCCTCGTTCATGGCCGGATGAACGCCGAGGATAAGGACCGCGTGATGGCCGACTTCAAGTCGGGCGCGACGCGGATCGTCGTCGCGACGACGGTCATCGAGGTTGGCGTCGATGTTCCTGACGCCTCGATCATCGTGATCGAGCATGCCGAACGGTTTGGCCTGTCGCAGCTTCACCAACTCCGCGGGCGGGTCGGGCGTGGCGACAAGGCCTCGTCCTGCGTGCTTCTCTACAAGGCGCCTCTCGGCGAAACGGCCAAGGCCCGCCTCGCCGTCATGCGCGAGAGCAACGACGGGTTCCGCATCGCGGAGGAAGACCTGCGCCTGCGCGGCGAAGGCGACCTCCTCGGCACTCGGCAGTCGGGCGTCCAGAGCTTTCGCATCGCCCGGCTGGAGGAGCACGCCGATCTTCTGGAGATCGCACGCGACGACGCGCGGCTGCTTCTTGCGACCGACAAGGACCTTGCCTCGCCCCGCGGCCAGGCGATCCGCAACCTCCTCTACCTCTTCGGCAAGGATGACGCGATCCGCCTCCTGCGCGCAGGGTAGGCGCTACTCGACGGTCACCGACTTTGCGAGATTGCGCGGCTGATCGACGTCCGTCCCCATCTGCACGGCCGTGTGGTAGGCGAGCAGCTGCAGCGGCACGCTGTAGACGATCGGCGTTAGGATTTCCGGCATTTCCGGCAACAGGATCGTGTGAGCGTTGACGCCCTTGCCGGCATCCGCACCACGCTCGTCGGTGAAGAGAATGATTCGCCCGCCGCGCGCGGCGACCTCCTGCATGTTGGAGACCGTCTTCTCGAACACGCGATCGTAGGGCGCAACGACGATCACCGGCATCGTCTCGTCGATCAGCGCGATTGGACCGTGCTTCAGCTCACCCGCAGCGTAACCTTCCGCGTGTATGTAGCTAATTTCCTTCAGCTTCAGCGCACCCTCCATCGCCAGCGGGAAGGAGAAGCCCCGACCGAGGAAAAGCGCATGACGATAGGTCGCCATCTCGCGTGCCAAAGCCTCGATCTCGTGCTCGACATGGAGCGCCGCGTTGACCATGCGCGGCGCCTCGGCCAGCGCCTGCGTCAGTTCAGACTCCTGCTCGGCCGACAGCACGCCGCGCTGCACGCCCGCACGAACCGACAGGGCCGCCAGTGCGGTCAGCTGGCAGGTAAAGGCCTTGGTCGACGCGACGCCGATCTCCGGCCCGGCCAACGTCGGTAGTGCCGCATCGGCCTCGCGCGCGATCGTCGACCCCTGCACGTTGACGATCGCCGCCGTCTTCAAACCTTCGGCCTTGGCATAACGGAGTGAGGCCAGCGTATCGGCCGTCTCACCCGACTGGGATACGAAGAGCGACAGATCGACGTCGCTTAAGGGGCTTTCGCGATAACGGAACTCCGACGCCACATCGAGGTCGCAGGCGATGCGGCCGTAGCGCTCGAAGTAGTAGCGCCCGACCATGCCGGCATAAAACCCGGTGCCGCAGGCCGAGATCGCCATGCGCCGGACGTCGGTGAAGTCGAGCTCGGCGCCCGCCGGAATGCGCGTGCGCCCAGTCGTCATGTCGACGAAGGCCCCGAGCGTGTGCCCGATCACCTCGGGCTGCTCGTAGATTTCCTTCTGCATGAAGTGGCGATGATTGCCCTTGTCGACATAGTGCTGCTTGCCGACCGATCGGCGACGCGGGCGCTCCACCGGACGGTTGTCGGCGTCGAATATCTGAGCGCCCTCGCGCCCGATCACGGCCCAGTCACCATCCTCAAGGTAGCTCACCTCGTCGGTGAAGGGCGAAAGCGCGATGGCGTCCGAGCCGAGAAACATCTCGCCCTCGCCATAGCCGATCGCGAGCGGCGGGCCCGAGCGGGCGGCCATGACGGTGGACGGATCGTCCTCGAACATCACAGCGAGCGCATAGGCACCGGTGATGGACTTCAGGAGCTTCTCCATCGCCTCGCGGCGGCCCGCGCCCCCATTCCGGTAGCGCGCGAGGAGATGCGCAACGACCTCGGTATCGGTCTGGCTGGCGAAATGCGCGCCCTCGGCCTGAAGGTCGCGCTTCAGTTCGGCGAAGTTCTCGATGATGCCATTATGAACGACGGCGACCCCATCGGCGAAATGTGGATGGGCGTTGGTCTCGTTGGGCACACCATGCGTCGCCCAACGGGTATGGCCGATGCCGATTGTGCCGGCCATCGGATCATCGGCCAGCCTGGCCTCGAGGTTGCGCAGCTTGCCCTCGGCGCGTCGACGATCAAGCGTCCCGCCATCGAGCGTCGCGATCCCTGCCGAATCGTACCCACGGTACTCCAGCCGCTTCAGCGCCTCGACGAGCCGCAGCGCCACGGGCTCCCGACTGACGATCCCGATGATGCCGCACATTGTCAAAGCCCTCGATTCGATCAAGCCCGGAGCCTAGCACGCTGGGCTCATCGCCATGTTAATGCTTTGGTTGAAGTCGACGACGGCCCGTCAGGTGCGGCCTGCCTTGCGAGCCGCGTTGCGCGCGTTGATCTCCGCGCCGCGCCCGGCCTTCGTCACCTGCCGCCCTCGCCCGATGGCCAAAGCCTCGTCCGGCACATCCTCCGTGACGACGCTGCCCGAGCCGACATAAGCGCCGTCGCCTATCACGATCGGCGCCACCAGCGACGAGTTCGATCCAATGAACGCGTCCGCGCCGATCGCCGTTCGGTACTTGTTGAAGCCATCGTAGTTACAGGTGATCGTTCCCGCACCGATGTTGGACCGCGGCCCGACCGACGCGTCGCCGAGATAGGTCAGATGGTTCACCTTCGCGCCCTCTGCGAGCTTGAGGTTCTTGGTCTCGACGAAGTTACCCACCCGAGCCTTGGGTTCGATCTCCGTGCCCGGTCGCAGACGTGCGAAGGGTCCGATCGAGACATCCGCACCGATCCGCGCCCCTTCAACATGCGAGAAGGCATGGATCACGGTGCCCGCAGCAATCGAGACGCCCGGACCGAAGACGACGTTCGGCTCCACGACGACATCGGCCTCGATCTCCGTATCCGCCGAGAAGAACACGGTCTGCGGCGCGACCAGCGTGACGCCGGCCGCCATCATCTCGGCGCGGCGTCGCTCCTGGAAGAGGTGTTCGATGCGAGCGAGGTCGGCTCGCGTGTTGACGCCCAGCGTCTCGACCTCGTCGGCCAACACCACGCGCACACCGAGACCATCGGCCCGCGCGATCTCGACCACATCGGTCAGATAGAACTCGCCCTTGGCATTCGCATTTTCGACGCGCTCGAGAAGCGACAGCGCATGCCGTCCGTCGAGCGCCATGACGCCGCTGTTGCAGAGGCGCACGCGCCGCTCCTCGGCGGTAGCATCCTTATCCTCTCGGATCGCCAAGAGCTGGCCGCCATCGAGAAGCAGCCGCCCGTAGCCGGCGGGATCGTCGGCCTCGAAACCAACGACGCAGACGGCAGCGCCATCGGCCAGCTGGATGCGCGCGCGGCGCAGCGTCTCGGCCGACAGGAGCGGTGTGTCGCCGAACAGGACGAGCACGTCGTCGTAGCCTTCCGCGATCTCCGCGCGCGCGGCCAGCACCGCGTGGGCGGTGCCGAGGCGCTCGGTCTGCTCGAAGCTCTGCGCGGGATGGCCGAGGGCGTTGCCGAGCTTGGTGACGGCCTCGGCGTCGCGGCCAACCACGAGGGCCACGGCGTCCGAGCCCGCATCTGCCGCGCTCGCCAGCACGTGAGCGACCAGCGCCCGCCCCGCGACCTCGTGCAGGACCTTGGTCCGACGTGACTTCATGCGGGTGCCTTCGCCAGCCGCCAGGACCACGGAAAGACAGGTTCTTGTCATGGATCGTTCTCCGGCCGACCCGCAGGGCTCGGCGTCGATGGGGTCAGCCGATTTGCTGGAAGGCGGGGAAAGTCTCAAGGAGCCAGAAGGCCATGGCCTGCATGCCCCCGGTCAAGAACAGGATGCCGGTGAGGACGAGGAGGCCACCCATCACCTTCTCGACGGTGCCGAGATGGGACCGGAATCCCTGCAGCGCACGCAGGAAGGCGCCCGAGAAGATCGCCGCGAGAAGAAACGGAATGCCAAGCCCGAGCGAATAGACCGCAAGAAGACCGGCACCGCTACCGACGGTCTGCGTCGAGCCGGCGACACCGAGGATCGCTCCGAGGACGGGCCCAATGCAGGGCGTCCAGCCGAAGGCGAAGGCAAGGCCCATCGCGTAGGCGCCGAGGAGACTGCCGCGCTCGGAAGGCGCCTGAAACCGTGCCTCGCGCGAAAGGAAGGCGATGCGGAAGACGCCGAGGAAGTTGAGACCCATGGCGATGATCGCAAGCCCGGCGACGATGCTCAACCAGTCGAGATTGGTCCGCAGGAGATAGCCGATCGAGCTGGCTCCCGCCCCAAGCGCCACGAATACGGTCGAGAAGCCGAGCACGAAAAGCGCGGAAGCTGCAACGATCCGCCCCTGCCCACGTACAGACACCCGCGAGGTCTGGCGCAGATCGTCCACGGAGACGCCGGCCATATAGCAGAGATACGGCGGCACCAGCGGAAGAACGCATGGGGACAGGAACGACAGGGCGCCTGCCACGAGTGCTGCCGAGAATGTCGGATCGGGAAGCAAGGTCGGCGGTACTCGTCTCGTGTTGCGGCGTCGATTTGTCCTGTCCTATCGCAGCGTCGAAATGCGGGCAAATGCGGGTTCGGCCGGTTGACCCGCCGGGTCCACCTTTCTATGGTCCGCCAGCTTTCAGCCGCGATCCTCGATCGCGTGCGAGCGCGTAGCTCAGTTGGTAGAGCAACGGACTTTTAATCTGTAGGTCCTGGGTTCGAGTCCCAGCGCGCTCACCATTCTCTGCCCGGTGATCCCATGCAGCCCTCCCAGGATATCGCGCGCCTCGTCGAGATCATGGCCGCCCTGCGGGACCCGACGACGGGCTGTCCCTGGGACATCGAACAGTCCTTCGATACGATCATTCCCTACACGATCGAGGAAACCTACGAGGTCGTCGACGCGATCGAGCGGCGCGACGCACAGGATCTCAAGGAGGAACTGGGCGATCTTCTGCTTCAGGTCGTCTACTACGCGCAGATGGCATCGGAACTTGGCCTCTTCCGCTTCGAGGACGTGGTCGAGGGAATCACGAACAAGATGATCCGACGGCATCCGCATGTGTTCGGCGACGCCGAGGCGCGCTCGGCACGCTCCGCGAAGGGGCAATGGGAACGGATCAAGGCGGAGGAGAAGCGGGAGCGACGCGAGGCCCGCGAGAAGGCTCGTGCGGCGTTTCCGGCTGACGCAGCTTTCGATGAATGGACGCCGGGTCGCGAAGAGAACCTGAATGGGCTCCTGGATTCGGTGCCAGGCGCCCTGCCCGCCTTGGCGCTTTCGCGCAAGATTCAGGAAAAGGCCGCGACCGTCGGCTTCGACTGGACCGAAGCCGCGCCGATCCTCGCCAAACTGCGCGAGGAGACGGACGAGTTCGAGGAAGCGGTTGCAGGCGACGATCCCGATGCGCGTGAGGCGGAACTCGGCGACATCCTCTTTACCGTGGTCAATCTCGCCCGTCGCTACGACATCGACCCCGATGCCGCGCTTCGCCGCACGGCGGCAAAGTTCCGCGCACGCTTTGCTGCGATGGAAGCCGAGGCCGTGCGGGAGGGACGAACCCTCGCCGAAATGAGCCTCGACGATCAGGAAACGCTGTGGCAACGCGCCAAGGGCTCGGAGAACCGCGGAAAACGCTAGGGACGAAAGGCCGCCGCCTCTCGTCCCTTCTCTTCAGTCCTCGACCTCTTCCATCATCGGCAGACCCTCAATCTGCACGTCCGGGTGTCGGTGCTTCAGACGCAGGAGATCGGAGCGGGCCGCCCGGGTGAGATCGATCGACAGCTGGACGCTGCCGTCTTCCAGGTCCTCGCGCTCGCGCACGACGCTGTTGTCGTAGATCCAGGGCAGGATGCCCAGCGCATCGGCGGGCACCGTCAGCGACACCGGCTCGGCAAGACCCGCGATCCGGCCCTCGATGTCGGCCAGGAGCGCCGACACGTTCTCACCCGTCAACGCCGAGACGATGTGAACCGCCTGCCCGCGCGGATGCGACGCGGCCGAAAGTTCAACCTGTGCACGCGCCTGCTCGTCCAGTCGATCGGCCTTGTTCCAGACCTCGATGACGTGTTCCGGGTCGTCGGCGTCGATCTCGAGATCGGCGAGGATCTTGCGCACGTCCGCCGCCTGAGCCGCGGTGTCAGGGTTGGCGATATCGCGAACGTGCAGCACGATGTCGGCCTCGACCACCTCCTCGAGCGTCGCTCGGAACGCAGCGACGAGGTGCGTCGGCAGATCGGATATGAAGCCGACCGTGTCGGAGAAGATGACCTCGGTGCCGTGCGGCAGGTTGATCCGGCGAAGGGTCGGATCGAGCGTCGCGAACAGGAGGTCTTTCGCCAGCACCTCGGCGCCCGTCACCTTGTTGAAGAGCGTTGACTTGCCGGCATTGGTGTAGCCGACGAGCGCGACGATCGGGTGCGGGGCCTTCTTGCGCTTGGCGCGGTGCAGCGAGCGCGTGCGGCGAACCTGATCCAGCTCCTTCTCCAGGCGCTTGATCTTCTCCTGCAGCTGACGCCGGTCGGACTCGATCTGCGTTTCCCCGGGGCCGCCGAGGAAGCCGGCACCACCGCGCTGACGCTCGAGGTGGGTCCATGAGCGGACGAGGCGGCCACGCTGGTAGTTGAGGTGCGCGAGTTCGACCTGAAGTCGGCCTTCCTTCGTCCGCGCGCGCCGGCCGAAGATCTCGAGAATGAGGCCCGTCCGGTCGAGAACCTTGGCGTTCAGTTCCTTCTCGAGATTGCGCTGCTGCACGGGCGTCAGCGGATGGTCGACGATGACGAGACCGATCTTCTGGGCCGCGATCAGACCGGCGAGTTCCTCGACCTTGCCCGAGCCGATGAGTGTCGCGGGCTGGATCTTCGAGACGGGCACGATGCCGCGGGCGACGACGTCGAGTTCGATCGCCAGCGCGAGGCCTTCGGCCTCGACCAGACGCTCATCGTCACCGCGTCGGACGGCCTCCGACGCGTCGTCGGCCGGATTGCGCTGTCGTACGACCGGCACGAAGACGGCGGCGCGTGTGGGGACGCGCTCATGCTCGATCGGCGTGCGGGGTTCGTGCTCGTGTTCTTCGGTGTATTCGGTCAATCAGACCTTCCTGTCCTCGTCCCCGCCGTCGTTCATGTTGACGGGCTGGGACGGCATGATCGTGGAGATGGCGTGCTTGTAGACGAGCTGCGAGTGGCCGTCGCGACGCAGGAGCACGCAGAAATTGTCGAACGAGGTCACGACCCCGGTCAGCTTGACGCCGTTCACGAGGAAGATCGTCAGCGAGATCTTCTGCTTGCGGACGGTGTTGAGGAAGAGATCCTGAAGGTTCTGCGCGCGTTCGGCCATCGGGCTGTCCTGTTCTTGTTCTTGCCGTGCCCGCGCCACCAAGGCGCGAACGGACGGAAATCGCGGTCCACGAGGACGCGCCGCCGCCGAAGGTTGTCCTTCAGCGGGACGACGCGTTCAATACTGCTCGATCGTTCGTGTGAACCGAGACGGAGATAGGTATCGCGGCGTTGCATCGCCACATCAGAAGAACTCAAGGCTGACGCGAAAAAACTGTTCGACCTGCCGCACGGTGTCGGATCGCACGAACAGGACCACGCGATCCTTCGGCCGGATGCGCGTCTGGCCGGTCGGACGGATGAAGACGCCGTTTCGGGTGATCGCGCCGATTCGCATGCCGTCGGGGATGTCGAGATCGCGCAGCGGCTGCCCGACCAGCGGAGACGTCTCGAGCGCCTCGGCCTCGATGGCCTCGGCCATACCGTTCTGCACCGAGTGCACGGCGCGAATGCGACCCCGGCGAACATGCTGGAGGATGCGCGAGGTCGTGACGGATCGCGGGTTCAGCACCGCATCGATCCCGAGGTGCTTGGCCAGATCCTGAAAGGTCGGGCTGTTGATCAAGGCCAGATTCGATTTTGCCCCGAGGCGCTTGGCCATGGCGGAGCTCAGCACGTTGATCTGATCGTCGTTGGTCAGCGAGACCATGAGATCGGCGTCGCCGATCTCGGCCTCCCGCAGGATCGCCGGGTCGAGCGCGCTGCCCTGGAGGACGATCGTGCGTTTCAGCTTGTCGGCGACGTTGAGCGCCCGGCCCGGGTCGGCTTCCACAAGGCGCAAACGCGACGCGAGATTGCGGCTTTCCATCTCCATCGCGACGGTCATGCCGACATTGCCGCCACCGGCGATCACGATGCGGCCGACGTCCGGCTCCTCGTGGCCGAAGATCGTCAACGTCCGGCGGACCTGCGACTGCTCGACGATGAGATAGGCAAGATCGCCCGCGTAGAGAATGTCGACGGCGTTGGGGACGAAGATCGCCCCGTCCCGCAGAATGCCGACGACGGTCGCGCCGAGATCCGGGAAAAGCTCCGATAGTTGGCCGAGCGGCGTCCCGAGCACGGGGCATTCCTCGCCGCATTCGATCGCGATCAGCGAGATCGCACCTTCCGAGAAGCGCACCGTATCGACCGCGCCCGGCAGCGCGATGCGCCGGAGCACCATCTGCGCGACCTCGACCTCGGGCGAGATCACGACGTCGATCGGCATGTGGTCGGTCGAGAACAGGTCCTGCCAGTGCGGTTGGAGATAGGCCTGACTGCGGATGCGGGCGATCTTGGTCGGCACGTTGAAGAGCGAGTGGGCCACCTGGCAGGCGACCATGTTGACCTCGTCATGGAGCGTCACGGCAATCAGCATGTCGGCTTCCGCCGCGCCGGCCTCCGCCAGCGTATCCGGGAACGCGCCGTGCCCGACGATGCCCTTGGCGTCAAGGTTCTCACGGATGTTGGCGATGAGCGCCTGCGACGTGTCGATCACCGACACGTCGTTCCTCTCGGCCGAAAGGCTCTCGGCGATGCCGTAGCCGACCTGACCGGCGCCGCAGATCACGATCTTCATGGGCATGGTCGGCGCCCGCCTAGATGCCGAGCGACTTCAACTTCCGATGCAGCGCCGAGCGCTCCATGCCGACGAACTCGGCCGTACGCGAGATGTTGCCGCCGAAGCGGTTGATCTGGGCGACGAGATACTCCTTCTCGAACACCTCGCGCGCGTCGCGCAGCGGCAGCGCCAGGATGCGCCCGTCCGACTGGCTCGGCGTACGCGGCAGCATGTCACTCACCTCGTGCGGCAGCATGTCGGCGGAGATCGCCTCGGCGCCGTCCTGCCGCGACAGGATCATCAGCCGCTCGATATTGTTGCGAAGCTGCCGGATATTGCCCGGCCAGTCGCTCGACTGAAGGACGGCTAGCGCCTCCGGGCTGAGGGCCTTCGGGCGGATGCCCGTCTGTTCCCCGATCTGCTTCATGAAGGCGTCGATCAGGATCGGGATGTCCGAACGCCGGTCCGCCAGCGGCGGCACGGAAATCGGCACCACCGCGAGACGGTGGAACAGATCCTCTCGGAACGAGCCTTCGGCCATGAGCGATTCAAGGTTCTGCGAGGTCGAGGAGATGATCCGCACGTCGACCTTGACGCGCTTGGCGCCGCCGACGCGCTCGAACGTCTGCTCGGTGAGGACGCGCAGAATTTTATTCTGCGTTTCGCGCGGCATATCGCCGACTTCGTCGAGATAGAGAACGCCGCCATGCGCCTCTTCCAGAGCGCCGACCTTGCGCTCCATACCGGGCGGGGTCTCGGTGCCGAAGAGTTCGACCTCCATCCGGTCCGGCGTGATGGCGGCCGCGTTCAAAGCGATGAACGGACCCTTGGCGCGGGCGGACGCGGCATGGATGGCGCGCGCGACCATCTCCTTGCCGGAACCGGAAGGCCCGAGGATCATCACGCGGCTGTTGGTCGGCGCGACCCGCTCGATCGTCGCGCGCAGCTGGTTCATCGGGTGTGACTTGCCGAGAAGGTCCGGCGAGTCGCTGGAGCGGCGCTTCAGTTCCGAAACCTCGCGCTTCAGCTTAGAGGTCTCCAGCGCGCGCTCCGCGATGAGCACCAGACGGTCCGCCTTGAAGGGCTTCTCGATGTAGTCGTAGGCACCGCGCCGAATGGCCGAGACGGCGGTCTCGATGTTGCCGTGGCCGGAAATCATGACGACCGGGATTTCGGGGTGCTGGGCGCGGATCGCGTCGAGGACGTCCAGCCCGTCGAGACGGCTCCCCTGCAGCCAGATGTCGAGGAAGATCAGGCGCGGCACCCGGTCGGCGATCGCCTGCAGCGCCGCGTCCGAGTTGCTCGCCATGCGTGTCTCGTAGCCCTCGTCGTCGAGAAGGCCGGCGACAAGCTCGCGGATGTCGGCTTCGTCGTCAACGATGAGGATATCCGCTGCCATCAGTGTTCACCGTGTTCTTCTGAGTTCGTCGTCGGGGCGGTCTTGGACGTGTCGTCGGCAGGAAGGCGGATGCGGACCAGGGCGCCGTGGTCGAAGTTCGGCGCATCGTCGAGCGCGATCGTGCCGCCGTGCTCCTCCACGATCTTGCGCACGATCGCCAGACCGAGCCCCGTCCCCTTTTCGCGGGTCGTCATATAGGGCTCGAGAAGGCGATCTCGATCCTCTTTCGGGAAACCGAGGCCATTATCTTCGATCTCCACGACGTTGGTTCCGTCGCTATCGAAGGCGCGCACGACGATGCGGCCCGCATGGTTCTCCATCGGCTCCATCGCCTCGACGGCGTTCTTCACGAGATTGCCGAAGGCCTGGGACAGGAGGCGAAGGTCGTAGGAGCCCATCAGCGGCTTGTCGCCGAAGTCGCCCTCGATCGTGATGCCCTGCGCGGCGAGTTCGCGCATGAAAACGGCTTCCCGAAGCGCTTCGCGCAGGTCCCGATCCTCGAGCGTCGGCTTCGGCATACGCGCGAACTGCGAGAACTCGTCCACCATGCGACCGATGTCGGCGACCTGCCGGATGATCGTGTCGACGCAGCGGTCGAAAATCTCGCGGTCGGTCTCGACGAACTTGCCGTAGCGGCGACGGATGCGCTCGGCCGAAAGCTGAATCGGGGTCAGCGGGTTCTTGATCTCGTGCGCGATGCGCCGCGCGACATCGGCCCAGGCCGAGGAACGCTGGGCGTCGACGAGATCCGTGATGTCGTCGATCGTCACGACGCTCGCGCTGACGCCGGCCTCCTCCTCTTCAGAGGTCACGCGAACGTCGAGCGTGCGCTCGCGGTCGCGCACCCGCTGCTTGATCTGCTCCTGATGCTCGCGACGGCGCGAATGGCGTGCCGCGGCATAGACCTCGCTGAGCGCCGGCAGAACCTCCTCTAGCGGCCGTCCGACGACGTCGCTGCCGCGAATCGACAGGATGCGCTCGGCAGACGGGTTCAACATCGAAATCTCACCGCGCCGGTCGACGCCCATGACGCCCGCCGTGACGCCCGACAGCACAGCCTCGGTGAAGCGGCGCCGTTCGTCGATTACATCTTTCGCGTTGACGAGTTCATGCCGCTGGCTGCGCAGCTGCCGGATCATGTTGTTGAACGTGTTGGACAGCGAACCGACGTCGCCGTCCGAGATGCGCACCGGCACGGACACGCCGAGATTGCCCTCGCTGACCTCGTCGGCCGCCGAAATCAGAAGGCGGATGGGGCGAACCAGGCGGTCGGCCACACCGATGCCGGTCCAGATCGCCGAGAGGAGCACGATCAGCGTGATACCGAGGTAAAGGAGGGCGAAGGCGATCTGCAGGCCGAAACGGTTGTCGGCGAGGCTGGAATATTCCGCAGTGCGCTCGCGCATCAGCCGCAGCGCGCCGATCACCTCCGGATCCACGACACGGATCGTGTAGAGGTAGACGTCGCCGAACTCCCGCAGGCGCATCACCGCGCCGACAAGGTTCGTGACGCCGGGCGGAATGAAGACGAGGTTGCCTTCGGCCGCCTGCTGCAGCGCGTCCGTCGGCGGCACCGGCAGCGGACGCTCCACGGGAATATCGGCCCGCAGGAACGGCGTGCCGTCGCCATTCAGGAGTTGCGCCCCGAGAAGCGAGCGCCCCCGCGCCTGCTCGGTCAGGAGGTCCTGGAACCCGGTCCGGTCGAGATTGAAGAGTTGCCGCTGTCCGCGCAGTTCCTGCGCCATCGACAGGGTCGAGCCCTGCAGGTTGCGGGCGTTCTCGTTGACGTAGGCTTCGGCGACGTTGATCGACGAGTCGATGATGGTGCGGGTGCGGATCTCGAACCAGCGGTCGAGGCCGAGATCGAGGGTGATGCCTGCCACGATCGCGACGAGCAGCGCGGGCAATGCCGCGACGATCGAGAAGAGCAGCACGATGCGCACATGGAGGCGTGACGCTGCCTTGCCGTGGCGTCGCGCCTTCGTCATCCGCACGACCTCGCGCGCGATGAGGACGCAGAGAAGCAGGACGAAGACGCCGTTGACGAGGGTCGCCGTCTTGACCACCGCGGCAGTCGGCGCAATCGGCGTCAGCCCCATGAGGACGACGAAGGAGATCGCGCCCGTCACGAGAGCGCCGATTACTGCAAGGATGCCCGGCACGAGCATGAACCGACGGCGTTCGCCGAGTGCGGGAATCTCCCCGTCCATCGTGGTCGTCTGCGCTGCCATCAGCCACCCGTGATCAGATCACGTGGCAGTCTTGCAACGCAATGTGTCTAGAATGCAACGAGCATTTGCAGAAAATTAGCGGATCGATCGAACGATAGAGATGTCGAGATCGCGAATCTTCTTGCGCAGCGTGTTGCGGTTCACGCCGAGGAGATCGGCCGCCTTCACCTGATTGCCCCGCGTGGCCGCGAGGGCCGCTGCGATCAGCGGATACTCGACCTCGCGCAGAATGCGGCCGTGCAGCCCGGGTGGCGGGAGCTCGTTGCCGAACGAGCCGAAATACTCGAACAGATAGCGCTCGACGGCGGCCGAAAGGTCGATCGGCTTCGAACTGTCGCCATCGCCACCGATCGGCCTCGACTGCTCGCTGGCCAGCTCGTGCTCGATGATCTCGGCGGTGATCTCGTCCTGCGGATAGAGAGCACTGAGGCGCCGCACGAGGTTTTCGAGCTCGCGCACGTTTCCCGGCCACGAATAGCGCCGCATCACGTCGAGGGCCCCGGAGGTCAACGTCTTGCGCGACAGGCCTTCCTTCTGGACGAGGCCGAAGAAGTGGTTCGTCAAATCGACGAGGTCCTCGATGCGCTCGCGCAGCGGCGGCAGGCGCAGCGGGACCACGTTCAGGCGGTAGAACAGATCCTCGCGGAACAGGCCGCGCTGAATCAGCTGACGGAGGTCCTTGTTCGTCGCAGAGACGATGCGCACGTCCGTCGCGATCGGCGTGCGCCCGCCGACGACCGTATATTCGCCCTGCTGCAACACGCGCAGAAGCCGTGTCTGCGCTTCCATCGGCATGTCGCCGATCTCGTCGAGAAAGAGCGTCCCACCCTCGGCCTGCTCGAAACGGCCGCTTGCCCGCGCCTGAGCCCCCGTGAACGCACCCTTCTCGTGCCCGAAGAGCTCCGATTCGATCAGATCGCGCGGGATCGCCGCCATGTTGATGGCGACGAACGGCCCCTTGCGACGCCGGCCGTAATCATGGAGCGCGCGCGCGACGAGCTCCTTGCCGGTGCCCGACTCGCCGGTGATCGTCACCGTCAGATCCGTCTGCATCATGCGCGCGAGCGCGCGGTAGATGTCCTGCATAGCTGGCGAGCGGCCGATCAGCGGGATCGTCTCGCCACCGTCGTCCATCGCCTTGTTGCGCGCCTCGGCCTTCGGCTCGGCCAGCGCCCGACGCACGATGCTGACGAGTTCGGTCAGGTCGAACGGCTTTGGAATGTAGTCGTAGGCGCCCTTCTCCGACGCCTGGATCGCCGTCATGAACGTGTTCTGCGCGCTCATGACGATGACCGGCAGATCGGGCCGCGTGTTGCGGATCTTCGGCAGAACATCGAACACGTTGCCGTCAGGCATCAGGACGTCGGTGACGACGAGATCGCCGTCCCCGGCGCTGATCCAGCGCCAGAGCGTCGCGATGTTCGACGTGACGCGCACCTCGAAACCCGCCCGCATCAAGGCCTGCGAGATGACCGTGCGGATCGCCGCATCGTCGTCTGCAACGAGAATCTGGGAGGTGGCCATCAGCGCGTTCGCCTGCGTTTCGGGGTCGTTCCGTCGGTGTCGGGAGCATCCGGCTCCGTCCAGGCCGGCATCAGCACGCGGAAGATCGTGTGTCCGGGATACGAGTCGCACTCGATCACGCCGCCGTGGTCGCGCACGATCTTGGCGACCAGCGCCAGACCGAGGCCGGTGCCGTTTGGCTTGGTCGTGATGAACGGATCGAAGATGTTCTCGCGGATGTCGTCCGGCACGCCGCCGCCATTGTCCTCGACGACGAACTCGAGCGGCAGCGTCATGCGGGTGCGCGCGCCCGGCACCGACAGGCGCACGCCGGGTTTGAAGGCCGTCGACAGCTTGATCTCGCCGTCCGGCCGCCCACCCACCGCCTCGCTCGCGTTCTTCACGAGGTTGATGAAGACCTGAACCAGCTGGTCGCGATTGGCGAACACCGAGGGCAGCGAAGGGTCGTAGGCTTCCGTGATGCGGATGTCGCGCGCAAAGCCGCTCTTGGCCAGCGTCTTCACGTGCTCCAGCACCGAATGGATGTTCACGGCCGACCGCTCGACCGGTCGCTCGTCAGAGAAAACCTCCATCCGGTCGACGAGCTTCACGATCCGCTCGCTCTCGTCCTGGATGAGCTGCGTGAGAATGCGGTCCTCGTCGCTCGCTTCCGCCTCCAGAAGCTGCGCCGCGCCCTTGATACCCGACAACGGGTTGCGGATCTCGTGCGCGAGCATCGCGGCAAGCCCCGTCACCGTGCGGGCCGCGGAACGATGGGTCAGCTGCCGGTCCATCTTGTCCGCCATCGACCGCAACTGGAACATGACGAGCACGTGGCCGGGCGGATCGCTGAGGCCGGAGACATAGACGTCCACCAGCCGATCCATGCCGAGGCGCGGCGAGGACACGTCGACGCGATACTCGCTGATCCGCGAATTCTCGCTCTTCACCTGCTCGATCAGACCGAGCACCGGGCTGTCGTGAGGGACGAAATCGGCAAGACGGCGCTTGGCGAGATGCGAGGCGCTCGCCGAAAAGAACTGCTCGGCGTCGGAGTTGGCAAAGGTGAAGCGGCCGCTCTCGTCAAGCGCGACGACCGGATGCGGCAACGCGTTCAGAAGCGCGAACTGATCGAGCGGCGGGGCGGATGCAGAGGACGTCATCGATCAGGCAGCCTGGCGGAGGGACGCGGAAAGATCCGGCTCGACGTCGCTGAGGATCGCAGCGCCGAGGAGGCTTCGCAGGCGAGCGCGGACGAGCGCCGGGTCGGTCGCCCGCATCAGCTCGGCCCGGTCGCTCGCAAGACGCGACGCAGCGGCCGCTTCCCATCGATCGAGATACCAGCCGAGATGCTTGCGGGCATGGCGGAGGCCGGCCTGCTCCCCGTAGAATTCGAGCATCGAGTCGTAATGCGAGACCGCGAGATCGGCGAAGCTTTGCTGCATCTGGTTGCAGTCGAGGTGACCGCCGACGAGGGCGGGGAACCACGGCCGCCCGCAGGCGCCCCGTCCGATCATCGCGGCATCGGCCTCGCTCGCGTGCAGCATCGAAGAGAGATCGGCGACGGACTGGAGGTCGCCGTTCGCCACCACAGGGATCGTCACGGCGCGAGAGACGGCGGCGATCGCCGGCCAGTCCGCCTCCCCGGTATAGAACTGGTCTCTTGTCCGCCCGTGGACCGTCACCAGCCTGACGCCTGCCCCCTCGGCACGCACGGCGAGATCGGGTGCGTTGAGGCTCGATCGATCCCAGCCGAGACGCATCTTGAGGGTCACGGGCACCGAGCCGGCACCCGCGATCGTCGCCTCGATCAAACGCAGCGCTTGATCGAGATCGCGCATCAGCGCGGAGCCCGACAGCCCGCCGACGACCTTCTTCGCCGGACACCCCATGTTGATGTCGATGACGTCGGCCCCTTCGGCCGCCACGATCTCTGCGGCCTTGCGCATCGCGGACGCCTCGCGGCCCGCCAACTGAACGGCATGAAGTCCGAGGCCATCGGCGCCTGCGCGCTGCCGGCTGTCGGCATCGTTGCGGATCAGTTCCCCGCTCGCCACCATCTCCGAATACACCACTTCCGTTCCGAACGAACGGACGAGACGTCGAAACGGGACGTCAGTGATACCCGACAACGGCGCGAGAAAAACGCGCGAGCGAATCAAGAGCCTGCCTAGCGACAGGTCACCGGGATGCGCCGCAAGGCGACGGTTCGAGGTCGGAAGATCATCCGGACAGCACATTGAAACAGCATATCGCCATGTGCTCAAAAGACAATCAAAATGAGTGTGCAAAGCAACGCCATGCTGCATTGCAAATCCGACGGTGCTGCGCTCTTGCCCCCTGCTGGCGGATGTGCTGACCACTGTCGGTGGAACGGTTCGAATTCGGGTGGTTAATGAAAGTCGCAGCGATCCTTGTTGCCGCTGGCCGCGGGTCGCGCGCGGGGCTGACGCCCTATGGACCGAAACAGTATTTCGACCTCGGCGGACGCCCCGTCCTGTGGCGAACCGCGGAGCGTTTCCTTTCGACGCCCGGCATCGGGCCGGTGATCGTCGTAATCCACCCCGACGATCACGCCATGGCCGGCCGCGCTCTCGACGGGCTACTCGATCGCGTTCTTCTCGTGGAAGGCGGTGCGACACGGCAGGCATCGGTGCGTTGCGGTCTCGAGGCCCTCGCCGAGGTCGCTCCCGAGATCGTCCTGATCCATGACGCCGTGCGCCCCTTCGTTTCCTCCGATGCGATCCAGCGGGTGGTCGCGGACATCGATCCGAAGACCGGGGCGATCCTCGCCCTCCCCGTTGCCGATACGCTGAAGCGATCGGACGGCGATCTTATCGACGTCACGGTCGACCGGTCGGGTCTGTTTGGAGCCCAGACGCCGCAAGGGTTTCCTTACGGCCTGATTCGCGAGGCGCATACGAAGGCCTCACGTGACACAAGGACGGCCTTCACGGACGATGCCTCGATCGCCGAGTGGGCCGGCATCCCGGTCCGCCTAGTCCCGGGGGACCCGGAGAACGTCAAGCTGACCCTGGCGCGCGAGTTGACCCTGGCCGCCGAGCGATTCCGAGGAGAACCCGCGATGATCGATGTGCGTACCGGCAACGGATACGACGTCCACAAGTTGGTGCCGGGCGATGGGGTGACGCTGTGTGGCGTCTTTATCGAGCACGATCAGGCTCTTCTCGGACATTCCGATGCCGATGTCGGCTTCCATGCGCTGACTGACGCGCTGCTTGCGACCTGCGGCGCAGGCGACATCGGCACCCACTTTCCACCGAGCGATCCGCAGTGGCGCGGTGTCGCCTCGCGCGTCTTCCTCAAACGCGCGGTCGAGATCGTGGAGGAGCACAAGGGGCGCATCTGCAACGTCGACGTCACCCTCATCTGCGAGGCACCGAAGGTCGGCCCCCACCGCTCCGCCATGGTGGAGGTCATCGCCGATGTGACGGGTCTCGAGGCCGAACGGATCTCGATCAAGGCGACCACCAACGAGACGATCGGCTTCATTGGCCGGCGCGAGGGGATCGCGGCGATCGCAACGGCGAGTGTCGTCTATGGCGGGTGAGAACGAGTTCCGTAACCGGCTGGATGCCGTCGCTGCGCGCATCGTCGAGAAGGCGCTGGCGCACAGTCTGACGATCGCGACGGCCGAATCCTGCACCGGCGGGGTGGTCTCCGCGGCGATCACTGAGATCGCCGGATCGTCCGCCGTGTTCGGGACGGGCTTCGTCACCTACTCGAACGCCGCGAAGGCGCGTCTTCTGAAGGTGCCGACCGATCGGCTCGAGCGATTCGGTGCAGTTTCGGGCGAAGTCGCCGAGGCCATGGCGGAAGGCGCCCGGCGCGAGGCTGGGTCCGATATAGCGGTTTCCATTACCGGCATCGCCGGACCGGGCGGCGGCTCAGACCCCAAGCCGGTAGGGCTCGTCCATTTCGCCTGCGCATCGAAGCTTGGGACGGTCCACGTCGAACGACGGTTCGGGCCGCTCGGTCGCAGCGTGGTACGCCAGGCTAGCGCGGCCACGGCGCTGGAACTGATCGAGGAAACCCTCGATCGCCTGGCTCAGGCCGAAGCCGGATAGACCTTATTCGCCCGCTCTTCGAAGGCTGTGGCAAAGCGCCTGAAGGCGTAATCGAACATCGAACCCATCAAGAGACCGAGTGTGCGGCTCTTGAACTCGTAGTCGATGAAGAACCGCACCTCGCATCCATCCGGATGGGGCTCGAAGTTCCAGCGGTTCTCGAGATAGCGGAACGGGCCGTCGACATATTTAACGTCGATCTGCCGCTCGGCCGGCTTCAAGAGAACCTGCGACGCGAAGGTCTCGCGGATCAGCTTGTAGGCGACGGTCATGTCGGCGATCAGCAGCGTCTTGCCGTCGCGCTCGCGGCGCGAGCGAACGACAAGGCTCTGGCAGAGTGGCAGAAACTCCGGATAGCGCTCGACGTCGGCCACAAGGGCGAACATCTCGTCGGGAGAGTGCCGGACGACGCGGGCGTTTTCGAACTTCGGCATCGTTCAGGCTGCGACCTTCGCAAGACGCGCCGCCTTGAGGCGCTCAAAGTCCTCGCCCGCATGGTGCGACGAACGCGTCAGCGGGCTAGAAGCGACGACGAGGAACCCCTTCGTGAGACCGACGGTCTCGAACGACTTGAACTCTTCGGGCGTCACGTAGCGGATCACCGGGTGATGCTTGCGCGTCGGCTGCAGGTATTGGCCGATGGTCATGAAGTCGACGTCCGCGGATCGCAGGTCGTCCATGAGCTGCAGGACCTCGTTCCGCTCCTCTCCGAGACCGACCATGATGCCGGACTTGGTGAAGATCGTCGGATCGAGTTCCTTGACCCGCTGCAGGAGCCGGATCGAGTGGAAGTAGCGCGCGCCGGGACGAACCGTCAGATAGTTCGACGGCACAGTCTCGAGATTGTGGTTGAACACGTCCGGCCGAGCCGCCACGACCTTCTCCAACGCGCCGGGCTTGCGCAGAAAGTCCGGCGTCAGGATTTCGATCGTCGTGCCCGGCGCCGCGGTGCGGATGGCCTCGATTGTCTCGACGAAATGCTGCGCCCCGCCGTCGGCAAGATCGTCGCGATCGACCGACGTGATGACGACGTGCGAAAGCCCCATGCTGGCGACGGCACGTCCGACGCTCGCCGGCTCGTCTTTATCGAGAGCATGCGGCAGGCCGGTGGCGACGTTGCAGAACGCGCAGGCGCGCGTGCAGATGCCGCCCATGATCATGAAGGTTGCGTGCTTCTTCTCCCAGCACCCGCCGATGTTGGGACAACCCGCCTCCTCACACACGGTGACGAGGCGGTTGGATTTCACGATCTCGCGCGTTTCCTGGTAGCCGGCCGATACCGGCGCCTTGACGCGGATCCAGTCTGGTTTGGGGAGCACCGCCGTATCAGGGCGATGCGCCTTTTCGGGATGCCGGGGCCTTGCGGCGCCGGCAGGGCTACGTGCGTCGAGGATCGTGACCATTGACCGTCATTTAAGCTCGGTTCGACGGTCACGCAATCGCGCGCGTTAGATGCGACGACCGCGAACCGCCCGGAAGATAAAGATCAGCAGGCAGGCGCCGATGAAACCGACGATCAGGTACTGGATCGAGAAGCTCGCACCAGCCTGAAGGTCGAAAGCGCCGAGAATACCCAACAGGAAGTTCAGGAAGACGGCCCCGACGATCCCGAGGATGATGTTCAGGAAGACGCCCATGTTGCTCTTCATGACCATCTCTGCGAGCCATCCGGCGATACCGCCAACGATAATTGCAGCGAGCCAACCCATACGTATCTCCTACGGTACAAATACCGAGAGTTGAGATAGTGCGGCGAAAATGTGGACAAGACCTCTTGTCGCAGCTCGCTGCAATTTTCGCGCAATTACATATGGATGACCTTTCCGTAGGCATCGAGAACGCTCTCGTGCATCATTTCCGAGAGCGTCGGATGTGGGAACACCGTGTGCATCAGCTCTTCCTCGGTGGTCTCGAGACCCATCGCGATCACGAAGCCCTGGATGAGTTCGGTCACCTCGGCGCCCACCATGTGCGCGCCGAGAAGCTCGCCGGTCTTGGCGTCGAACACGGTCTTCACCATGCCGTCCGGCTCACCGAGCGCGATCGCCTTGCCGTTGGCGAGAAAGCGGAACCGACCGACCTTGACCTCGCGTCCCTCCTCCTTCGCCTTCGCCTCCGTCAGGCCCACCGAGGCGATCTGCGGCTGGCAGTACGTGCAGCCGGGAATCTGGGTGCGCTTCATCGGATGCGCGTCCATGCCCTTGATCTTCTCGATGCAGATCGTGCCCTCGTGCTCGGCCTTGTGGGCGAGCATCGGGGCACCGGCGACGTCACCGATCGCATAGACGCCTTCGACATTGGTTCGGCCGTAGGGGTCGGTCTTGACAAGGCCGCGCTCGACGGTGACGCCGACGCCCTCAAGGTTGAGCCCTTCCGTGTTGCCCTGCACGCCGACCGCCGAGATCAGCTTCTCGGCCTTCAGGACCTGGCTCTTGCCGCCCTGCTCCACCGTGACCTCCACGCCGTCCGCGGTCTTGGCGACCTTCGCCACTTTCGCGTCCGAAAGGATCTTCATCCCCTGCTTTTCGAACTGCTTGCGTGCGACCGCCGCAATCTCGGCATCCTCGACTGGCAGGATCTGTGGGAGCAGCTCCACCACCGTCACGTCGGCACCCATGGTGCGGTAGAAGGAGGCGAACTCGATGCCGATCGCGCCTGAGCCCATGACGATCAGGGACTTGGGCATCGCCTGCGGCTTCATTGCCTCGAAATAGGTCCAGATGCGCTCGCCGTCGGCTTCGATGCCCGGCAGGACGCGCGGCCGGGCGCCGGTCGCGACGATCACGTGCTTGGCTTTGTAGGTCCCATGCCCGAGGACGCCCTTCGGCACCGGGTTCTGCGGCTGAACAGCCGGCTTCGTCGGCTCTCCGACCTCGACCTCGACCGGGCCACCCTTGCCGGCCTTCATGAGCTTGGCCTGGCCCCAGATCACGTCGATCTTGTTCTTCTTCATCAATCCGGCGACGCCGCCGTTCAGCTGAGCGGACACGCCGCGAGAACGCTTCACCACCGCCGCGATGTCGAAATCGGGCTTCTGGATCTTCAGGCCGTAGTTGTCGCCATGCTCGGCGTAATGGAACACCTCGGCCGAGCGCAGCAGCGCCTTGGTTGGGATGCAGCCCCAGTTGAGGCAGATGCCACCAAGATGCTCGCGCTCGACCACGGCCGTCTTGAAGCCCAGCTGCGCGGCACGGATCGCCGCCACGTAGCCGCCCGGCCCACCGCCGATGATCAGGATGTCATAGGTATCGGCCATCGTGGTTCTCCGTCGAAAAGATTGGCGCTAGAGCAGCGATGTGAGGGTTTGCGCGATCGCCTCGCCAAGCGCTCGGGTGTTTGCAGCGTCCAGATGCACCCCGTCGAGCGGAGTGGCGACGCAATGATCGGATGCGGCGACGTGATGGCACCCGGTCGCAGATGCGACGCGGGCGTAGGCGTCCTTAAACCGGCGCGATTCGTCGATCGCATGTCCAAACATCGCGTCGAAGTCGGCATCCGGCGTCGCGACCAGCGTTGGCGGCGAGACCAGAACGATCTCCCGGACCCGGAAGCCGAACGAGGACGGAAAGCTGCGGGCGACCTCGACCAGTCGTCCGATACCGAACGCGGCCTCTGCTGCACGGCCGCCGCCCGTGTGCTTCTTCAGATCGTTCGAGCCGAGCGCGATCACGAGGATGTCGACCGGCTCGTGCGTCGCAAGGACGGTCGGCAGGATGCGGGCGCCATTCCGGTCCGCCGGCGCCAGGTGGTCGTCATAGGCCGTCGTGCGTCCGTTCAGTCCCTCGGCGATGACGCGAACCGCATCGCCTAGCCGCGCGCCGACGACGCTCGGCCACCGGTCCTCGAACCGATGACGGCCGGCACCGGCCGCGTCGTAGCCCCAGGTCAGGCTGTCGCCATAGCAGAGAACGGTCTTCACGGGCGTGTCTCCCGAGGCGCGCTCAGACGAGCATGCTCATCGGGTTCTCGATGAAGCGCTTGAAGGCCGAGATGAGCTCGGCTCCGAGCGCGCCGTCCACCGCACGATGGTCGGTCGAGAGCGTTACGGTCATGACGTTGGCAACCGTCACTGCGCCGTTCTTGACGACCGCCCGCTCCTCGCCCGCGCCGACCGCAAGGATCGTCGCATGCGGCGGATTGATCACCGCGGAGAAGTCCTTGATGCCGAACATACCGAGGTTCGACACGGCGGTCGTGCCGCCCTGATACTCCTCGGGCTTCAGCTTGCGGGCACGAGCACGCTTGGCGAGGTCCTTCATCTCGTTGGAGATGGTCGACAGCGTCTTTTCGTCGGCCTTGCGGATGATCGGAGTGATCAGGCCGCCCTCGATCGACACGGCGACACCGACGTCAGCATTGCGGTGCTTGAGCATGGCGCTCTCGGTCCAAGAGACGTTGGCGTCCGGCACGGCGACGAGCGCGCAGGCCATCGCCTTGATCACCATGTCGTTGACCGAAAGCTTGTAGGCCGGGCGCTCGCCAGCGTCGGTCTTCACGTTCGGCGCCGCGCCGTTCAGCTGCTTGCGCAGCGCCAGGAGTGCGTCGAGCTCACAGTCCACCGACAGGTAAAAGTGCGGCACGGTCTGCTTCGATTCCACCAGCCGCTTGGCGATGGTCTTGCGCATCCCGTCGTGCGGGATCTTCTCGTAGGAGCCCTCGGCAAAGAGCTTGAGGATCGCATCGTCGTTCGCCGGCTTCGGTGCGGCCGGAGCGGGTGCCGGCGCTGCGGCGCTGGGAGCCGATGCGGTCTGTGCGGATGCCGGCTTCTGGGCGCCTCCCTTGGCCGCGCTCTCGATATCGGCCTTCACGATCCGGCCGTGCGGACCGCTGCCCTGCACGGAGGACAGTTCGACACCCTGCTCCTTGGCCAGACGCCGGGCCAGCGGCGACGCGAACACGCGGCCGCCCTGCGTTGCCCCCGAACCGCCGGGCGATTTGGCAGACGATCCGCCCTCGCTCGCCGAAGCGGTCTCGGCCGCGCGCTCGTAGCCGCGCTTGTCGGCATCCTTGGCCTCGTCCGTCGAGCCCTTCACGGCGGCATCGGCCGCAGGCGAACCGGAGGCCGCGGCGTTCTGCCCGCCCGAGGCGGTCGCCGAGGCATCTTCGCCCTCGGCCGCAAGGATCGCGATGACCGCGTTGACCTTCACACCTTCGGTACCCGCCGGCACCACGATCTTGGCGACCGTACCCTCGTCGACCGCCTCGACTTCCATCGTGGCCTTGTCGGTCTCGATCTCCGCGATGACGTCGCCGGAGGAGACCTTGTCGCCCTCCTTCACAAGCCACTTCGCGAGGTTGCCCTCTTCCATCGTCGGCGAGAGGGCCGGCATCGTGACGTTGATCGGCATCGGCGAACGTCTCCTCAGTCGCCCATTCGACGGGCATCGATAGGTCTCGGCGCCATGACCCACTGCGCGAGCGGGCGTACGGCCGGCATCAAGGTTGCCTGTGCGGCTGCCACGTCAAGCGGCCATGTATGCCGCAGCGCGGCAGAGGGGACGGGCAACGGGTCCGTCCCGATGGGTGGGAAGCCCGGCACCCGCGGCACCGGGCACCGACCGCCTCAGCGGTAGCAGACGGCCTTCACCGCCTCGACGACTTCCTTGGCCGACGGCAGCGCGAGCTTCTCAAGGTTTGCCGCGTACGGCATCGGCACGTCCTTGCCGCAGACCTTGAGCACGGGCGCGTCGAGATGATCGAACGCACGCACCATCAGTTCCGAGGCGATGTGCGAGCCAACCGACCCCTGCGGCCAGCCTTCCTCGACCGTGACGCAGCGGTTGGTCTTCTTCACCGAGCGGACGATCGCATCGATATCCATCGGACGGATTGTGCGAAGGTCGATGACCTCGGCGTCGATGCCTTCCTTGGCCAGTTGTTCGGCCGCCGCGACGGCATAGGTCATGCCGATGCCGAAGGAGACGATCGTGACGTCCTTGCCCTTGCGGTGAACGCGGGCCTTGCCGATCGGAACGGTCCAGTCGTCGGTATCGGGCACCTCGAACGAGTGACCGTAAAGGATCTCGTTCTCGAGGAAGACGATCGGGTTGGGATCGCGGATCGCCGACTTCATCAGACCCTTGGCATCGGCCGCCGAGTAGGGCTGGATGACCTTGAGACCCGGAATCTGGCTGTACCAGGCGGCGTAGTCCTGGCTGTGCTGCGCCGCGACGCGCGCCGCCGCGCCGTTCGGGCCGCGGAAGACGATCGGGCATCCCATCTGGCCGCCCGCCATGTAGAGCGTCTTGGCCGCCGAATTGATGATCTGGTCGATCGCCTGCATGGCGAAGTTGAACGTCATGAACTCGACGATCGGCTTCAGGCCGGCGAACGCCGCGCCGACGCCCATGCCGGCGAAGCCGTGCTCGGTGATCGGCGTGTCGACGATGCGGCGCGCGCCGAACTCGTCGAGAAGGCCTTGGCTGATCTTATAGGCGCCCTGATACTCGGCGACCTCTTCACCCATCAGGAAGACGGTGTCGTCGCGGCGCATCTCCTCGGCCATCGCCTCGCGGAGCGCTTCGCGCACGGTCTTCGTCACCATCTTGGTGCCGGCCGGGATTTCCTCGGCGAACTCGCCGTCGACATCCTCGGGCTCGGGGTGCGACATGCCCTGCGCGGGCACGGGAGCTGGCTTCGACTTGTCGCCATCGGACGATTCCGGCTTCGCCTCTGCGGGCGCGGCTTCGGCGGCCGGTGCGGCCTTCGGCGCGGACGCCACGGCGTCGTCGGCGCTCTCGCCGTCAGCCAGGAGGATCGCGATCGGGGTGTTGACCTTTACGCCCTCGGTTCCGGCCGCGATCAGGATCTTCCCGATCTTGCCCTCGTCGATGGCCTCGACCTCCATGGTCGCCTTGTCGGTCTCGATCTCGGCGATCACGTCACCGGGGGCGACGCTGTCGCCTTCCTGCTTGACCCACTTCGAAAGGGTGCCTTCCTCCATCGTCGGAGACAGGGCGGGCATCAGGATTTCGGTCGGCATGCGCCCCTCCCCTTACTTCGAAGCCTGCGGAACGGCGTCCGCATAGATGTCGGTCCACAGTTCCGAGACATCCGGCTCGGGATCGTTCTGGGCGAACTCGGCAGCGTCGGCCACGATGTCGCGCACTTCGCGATCGACGGCCTTCAGATCGTCCTCGGACGCGTTGTGCGCCTCCATCAGGCGCTGACGGACCTGCTCGATTGGATCGGATTCGGCACGCATCTTCTGCACCTCGTCGCGGGTGCGGTACTTCGCGGGATCCGACATCGAGTGGCCGCGATAGCGGTAGGTCAGCATCTCGAGGATCATCGGACCCTCGCCGCTGCGGCAATGCTGGATGGCGAGGTCGCCCGCCGCCTTCACCGCGCGCACGTCCATGCCGTCGACCTGAATGCCCGGGATCTTGAACGACAGGCCGCGGTGCGCGAAGTTTGTCTCGGCCGAAGCGCGGTTGACGGACGTGCCCATCGCGTAGCGGTTGTTCTCGATCACGTAGATGACCGGGAGCTTCCAGAGCGAGGCCATGTTGAAGCTCTCGTAGACCTGGCCCTGGTTGGCCGCGCCGTCGCCGAAATAGGCGATCGCGACCGAATCGTTGCCGCGGTAGCGGTTGGCGAAGGCGAGACCCGTTCCGAGAGAAACCTGCGCTCCGACGATGCCGTGGCCGCCGTAGAAGTGCTTCTCCTTCGAGAACATATGCATCGAGCCGCCCTTGCCCTTCGAGTAGCCGGAGCGGCGACCCGTGAGCTCGGCCATGACGCCGCGCGATTCCATGCCGGTGGCCAGCATGTGACCGTGGTCGCGGTAACCGGTGATGACCTGGTCGCCCTCCTTCATCGACATCTGCATGCCGACGACCACGGCCTCTTGGCCGATGTAGAGATGGCAGAAACCGCCGATGAAGCCCATGCCGTACAGCTGACCGGCCTTCTCCTCGAAGCGGCGGATCAGAAGCATGTCGCGATACGCGCGAACGTCCTCGTCCTTGGTGAAGTCGACGGGCGCTGGCGCGGTGTACTGCTTCAGCGTCTTCTCGATCTCGCCAGCGCCGGGAGCCTTCGCTTCGCCGTCGCCGCCGATCCCTGATTTCTTGAGTGCGGCCATTTCGACTCCCATCCCTTGACGCCCCGAGTCCGGCGGGCAAGTTTTGGGCAAGTATATGGACAAGATGCAGGCACGCAAGACGCGGCCCGCTCCTTAACCGGCGTGACGTTAATTCGCGCCGCGGCGTTTCAATTAACTCGTTACGAGTTAATCTTCGACGCCTGTTTTGAGGAGGATCGTCACTTCGTCCCCGTTCGACAGGTTCAGGGAGCGTCGGGCACGTTCGTCGATCATGTCGCGTTCGAGCGTGCCGTCGCTGAGAAGACGAACCCGGGTCTCCAGCGCTTCCCGGGTGTCGACGATTTCCACGTAGACCGCCTGCTTGCGGGCCAGTTCCTCCTTCAGAACGACACTGGCTTCCGTTCCGTAACGTCCGCTCTGCGCGTGGAATACGAAGTAGGCGAGGCACGGCAGGGTAATAGCGGGGACGATCAGCTGGGACAGACGCGATCTGCGCTTTTGCTTCGTATGCATGACGAGGGTCTCCGGAACGGAGCGACCCTAGACCCCAGCGATTTACATCTCGTTAAGCGTAAGGATTGCGAGAGACGAAAAGGGGCGCCGGAGCGCCCCTCGATGATCACTCAACGGTGCCGAAGGATCGAGCGGCCGGCGTAGACCGCCTGGTCGCCCAGCTCTTCCTCAATGCGCAGGAGCTGGTTGTACTTGGCGAGCCGGTCCGAGCGCGCCAGCGAACCGGTCTTGATCTGCCCGCAGTTGGTGGCGACCGCGAGGTCGGCGATCGTCGAGTCCTCGGTCTCGCCCGAGCGATGGGACATGACCGCCGTATATCCGGCGCGATGCGCGACGCTGACGGCGTCGAGCGTCTCGGTGAGCGTGCCGATCTGGTTGACCTTCACCAGGATCGAATTGGCGACGCGCTTCTCGATGCCCTCGCGCAGGCGAGCCGAATTGGTAACGAACAGATCGTCGCCGACCAGCTGGACGCTGCCGCCCACCTTGTCGGTCAGGCTCTTCCAGCCAGCCCAGTCGTCCTCCGCCATGCCGTCCTCGATCGAGATGATCGGATAGGCCGCCGAGAGTTCGGCGAGGTAACCCGACATCTCGTCGGCCGACAGCTTCCGCTTCTCGCCTTCGAGGTCGTAGACACCGTTCTTGAAGAACTCGGTCGAGGCGCAGTCGAGGGCGAGATAGATGTCTTCGCCCGGGCGGAAGCCGGCCTTCTCGATCGAGGCCATCACGAAGTCGAGGCCGGCCTTCGCCGACTCGAGGTTCGGCGCGAAACCGCCCTCGTCGCCGACATTGGTGTTGTGACCGGCAGACTTCAGCGCCTTCTTCAGCGTGTGGAACACCTCGGCGCCCATGCGCAGGCCCTCAGCGAAGGTCTCCGCGCCGACCGGCATGATCATGAATTCCTGGAAGTCGATCGGGTTGTCCGCATGCGCGCCGCCGTTGATGATGTTCATCATCGGAACCGGCAGGACGTGGGCGCTCGCACCACCGACATAGCGGTAGAGCGGCAGGCCGGCGGCGTCCGCAGCGGCCTTGGCCGTGGCGAGCGAAACGCCGAGGATGGCGTTGGCGCCAAGACGGCTCTTGTTCGGTGTGCCGTCGAGCGACTTCAGGACGGCGTCGATGCGGATCTGGTTCTCGGCCTCGAAACCGACCAGCGCCTCGAGGATGTCGGTGTTGACCGCCTGCACGGCCTGCTGCACGCCCTTGCCGCCATAACGCTCGTCGCCGTCGCGCAGCTCGACCGCCTCGTGCGCGCCGGTGGAGGCGCCGGAGGGCACCGCCGCACGGCCCATCGAGCCGTCTTCCAGCACCACGTCCACCTCGACGGTCGGGTTGCCGCGGCTGTCGAGAATCTCGCGCGCGATGATATCGATAATGGCGGTCATGTTCCGTCCCTTGGCTCTGGCAAAACGCCGGGTTGAGACGGCCGGCCCGAACAGGCGCCGGCCGGAATGCTGTGTGTCAGAAGCCCTTGGCGACCGCGTCGAGATCGCGCAGGCGCTTGAGGAGCTCGGACATGTCGTCGAGCGCGACCATGTTCGGCCCGTCGGACGGCGCGTTGTCCGGATCCTCGTGCGTCTCGATGAAGAGGCCGCCGACGCCGACGGCGACGGCCGCACGCGCGAGGGTCGCCACAAAGCGACGCTCGCCGCCCGACGAGCCGCCCTGCCCGCCCGGCTGCTGCACCGAATGCGTCGCGTCGAAGACGACGGGCGCCCCGGTCTCGGCCATGATGGGCAGAGCACGGAAGTCGCTGACAAGCGTGTTGTAGCCGAACGACGATCCGCGCTCGGTCAGGAGCACGTTGGCGTTGCCGCTGCCCGTCACCTTGTCGATCGCGTGTCGCATGTCCCAGGGCGCGAGAAACTGGCCCTTCTTGATGTTCACCACGCGGCCGGTATGGGCCGCCGCCACGAGAAGGTCGGTCTGGCGCGACAGGAAGGCGGGGATTTGCAGCACGTCGCAGATCTCGCCGACCGGTTCGCACTGCTCAGCCGTGTGAACGTCGGTCAGGACCGCCACGTCGAACTGTGCCTGGATCTCCTCGAACACCGGCAGCGCCCCTTCGAGGCCGATGCCGCGCCGGCCCTCCCGGCTCGTCCGGTTCGCCTTGTCGAAGCTCGCCTTGAACACGTAGCCGATCCCCAGATCGCCGGTGATCCGCTTCATGCGTTCGGCGATCATCAGCGCATGATCGCGGCTTTCCATCTGGCAGGGACCGGCGATCAGCGAGAACGGCTTGTCCTGCGCGAACTCGGCGCCCCGAAGACGGATGGTGGAGTTCGGAGCCAGCATGGTCGGCCTTTCGATCGGGGTCAGAGCAGACGCGAGCGTTCGATCGCCGCGGCGATGAACGAGGCGAACAGCGGGTGCGGCTCGAACGGACGCGACTTCAGTTCGGGGTGATACTGCACGCCAATGAACCACGGATGATCGGGCAGTTCCACCGTTTCCGGCAGCAGTCCGTCCGGCGACATGCCGGCGAAGATCATGCCCGCATCCTCCAGCCGGTCGCGATAGGTGCGGTTGACCTCGTAGCGGTGACGATGGCGCTCGGTGATCGTGGTTGCGCCATAGATGTCGGCGATGCGCGAACCGGGCGCCAGCGACGCTTCGTAGGCGCCAAGGCGCATGGTGCCGCCGAGGTCGCCCTCGGAGGCCCGTTGCTCCAGTTCGTTGCCGCGCATCCATTCGGTCATGATGCCGACGACCGGCTCCTTGGTCGGGCCGAACTCGGTCGACCCCGCCTCGGCAACGCCGGCCAGCGAACGCGCGGCTTCGATCACCGCCATCTGCATGCCGAAGCAGATGCCGAAATACGGAACGTCGCGCTCGCGGGCGAAGCGCGCCGCGCTGATTTTGCCCTCCGAGCCGCGCTCGCCGAAGCCGCCGGGAACCAGGATACCGCCGACCTTTTCAAGGTAGGGCGTCGGGTCTTCCTTCTCGAAGACCTCCGATTCGATCCAGTCGAGATTGACCTTCACGCGGTTGGCGATGCCGCCGTGCTGAAGCGCCTCGATCAGCGACTTGTAGGCGTCCTTCAGCCCTGTGTACTTGCCGACCACGGCGATCGTCACTTCGCCCTCGGGGCGCGCGACGTTCTCGACCACCTGCAGCCATCGCTCGAGCTTCGGCTTCGGCGCCGGGTCGATGCCGAAGGCGGCCAGCACCTCGGTGTCGAGGCCCTCGTTGTGATAGGCGATCGGCACGTCGTAGATCGTCGCGACGTCCAGCGCCTGAATGACCGCGCTCTCCCGGACGTTGCAGAAGAGGCTCATCTTCCGACGCTCCTCCTTCGGGATCGGACGATCGGCGCGCACGAGGAGGATGTCCGGCTGAATGCCGATCGAGCGCAGTTCCTTGACGGAATGCTGCGTCGGCTTGGTCTTCAGCTCCCCGGCCGTTGGAATGTAAGGCATCAGCGTCAGGTGCACGTAGACGGCGCCGTTGCGCGGCAGATCGTTGCCGAGTTGGCGGATCGCCTCCATGAACGGCATCGCCTCGATATCGCCGACCGTGCCGCCGATCTCGCAGAGCACGAAGTCGTACTCCTCGTTGCCCTCGAGGACGAAGTTCTTGATCGCGTCCGTGACGTGGGGAATCACCTGGACGGTCGCGCCGAGGTAGTCGCCGCGGCGTTCCTTGGCGATGATTTCCTGGTAGATCCGGCCCGTCGTGATGTTGTCCATCCGGTTCGCGGAGCGACCGGTGAAACGCTCGTAGTGGCCGAGGTCGAGGTCCGTCTCCGCGCCGTCGTCGGTCACGAAGACCTCGCCATGCTGCGTCGGGCTCATCGTGCCCGGATCGACGTTCAGGTAGGGATCGAGCTTGCGGAGCCGGACCCTGTAGCCACGTGCCTGCAGCAACGCGCCGAGGGCCGCCGATGCGATCCCCTTCCCCAAGGATGAAACCACGCCGCCGGTGATGAAAATGTATCGCGCCATGGGCCTTCCCGATACTCGCTCAAGCAGGATTCGACCAGTCCCCTTGTGGTCGAAATGAAAAAGGGGCGCCGCAGCGCCCCTTGGGGTGGTGCCGTGCAGAGCCCGGCGCTACTGCGCGGGCTTGGCCGGCGCCGTCGTCGCAGGGGTCGACTGATCGGTCGCGGTCGCACCTGCCGGCGGCGTCTCGACGGGCGGGACCGTCGGCACCTCCGTAGCAGCCGGCGACTGCGGAGCCGGGTTCGCCGGGATCGTCGCCGGAGCCGCGCCGGTCGGCACGCCCTCAGTGTTGGCCGGGGCTGCGGGCGTCGTCGCGGGCGCGGTCGTCGTCGGTGCGGTCTGAGACGCGCCCGACGGCACGTCGACCGGGGCGCTGTCCTGCTGCTCCGGCAAACCGCCGAGCTGGTCAAGGAGCGAACCGCCCGCCGCACCGCCCGCGGCGCCCGGAACGGCCGGAGCCGTCTGCGAGGGAACGCGGTCGAGGATGTCGAGACCGTTCGAGCCGTAGCGAGCCAGAAGCGCAAGGGACAGCGACGTGATGAAGAAGCCCGTCGCCAGGATCGCGGTGGTGCGCGTCAGCATATTGGCCGCGCCGCGGGCCGTCATCAGCCCGCCACCGCCGCCGCCCATGCCAAGCGCGCCACCTTCGGAGCGCTGGAGCAGGACGACGACCACGAGGGCCAAGACAATCAGGAGGTGGATGACGATCAGAACGGTCTGCATGGCCTCGAGGCGCAATCTCTCACAAGTTGCGCGTCTTCTATAGGAGGCTTTCGCGTATTCCAACCGCTTTCGGCAGCGGTGGGGTGTCAGCCCCGCGCGGCACGGCAGATGGGCAAGAAGTCCGCGGCCTTCAGGCTGGCGCCCCCGACCAGCGCCCCGTCGACATCGCCAAGCGCGAGAAGCTCGGCCGCGTTGGACGCCTTCACCGAACCGCCGTAGAGAATGCGCATGCCATTCGCAGCCTCGGCGCCGAAGCGATCGGCGATCCGGCCGCGGATAAAGGCGTGGGTCTCGCCGACCTCGGCCACCGTCGGTGTCCGGCCGGTGCCGATCGCCCAGACCGGCTCGTAGGCCACGACGGTGTTCGCCGGGGTGGCGCCGGCGGGCAACGAGCGCTCGATCTGGTCGGCGAGGACGTCGAGGGTCCGGCTCGCGTTCTTCTCCGCTTCGGTCTCGCCGATGCAGATGACCGCGACGAGGCCCGACGCCCAGGCGGCCTCCGCCTTGCGCGCCACAAGCTCGCTGGCCTCGCCATGGTCCGTCCGACGCTCGGAATGCCCGAGGATGACGTGGCTGGCGCCCGCGTCCTTCAGCATGGCCGCCGACACGTCGCCGGTATGGGCGCCGCTCTCTTTCGGATGCGCGTCCTGACCGCCGATCGCGACCGTCTCACCGGCGAGTTCCACGGCCCTCGCGATGAGGATTGCCGGCGGGCAGATCAGGACCTGCACGCCGTCAGCCGGGTTGGCGCCGAGATCGGCCACCATCGCGGACAGTTCATCAAGCGCCGCGCGCGAGCCGTTCATCTTCCAGTTTCCGGCGATCAGCGGCGTGCGGCTCATGAAACGGTCCTCGATCCGGCGGCGCAGGAGGGCGGCCGCGATGTCCACGCCTTGGTGCTAGCGGCTCGCGCGCGTCGAAATCAAGCGCGTCGTGACGCGGGCCGCGCTTTCCTTCCACGGCCAAAATGCCTATTGCCCTGACGCAAAGAGCAAATCCGGGAGACGGGTGATGATGAATCAGATGCGGCGCGGCGCGTCGAGCTGGGTGGCCAGGATCTTTCTGGGCGCGTTGGCCGTCAGCTTCGTCGGCTGGGGCATCGCCGACGTCCTGCGCAACCGCGACGGCGGCAGCACGATCCTGAGTGCCGGCGAGACGCGCGTCTCGGTTCCGGAGTTCCAGCTCGCCTACCGGCAGGGGCTCAACCGCCTGTCGCAACAGCTTCAACGCCGGCCGAGCACCGAAGAGGCCGAGGCATTCGGCCTCGATCAGGCCGTGTTGTCGCAGCTGACCGCCGGCGCCCTTCTCGACGAGCAGGCCCGCCGCCTCGGCGTCGGCGTCTCCGACGACGGCCTGATCCAGCTCATCCAGAACGAGCCGGCCTTCAAGGACCAGTCCGGCAACTTCTCGCGCAACACGATGCGGGCTGTGCTGGCGAACGCGCAGATCACCGAGCAGTCCTATCTCGAGGACTTGCGCGGCAGCGCGACGCGCAACCAGCTGATCGCGCCGCTCTCCGACGGCGCGACCGTTCCCGCCGCGTTCCTCGAGGCGCTTGGCGCCTATAACGGCGAGCGCCGCACGGTGAACTTCATGCGCCTGACGCCTCCCCCGGTCGACAGCGTCGAGGCGCCGACCAACGAAGCGCTCGACGACTTCTACACGCAGGGCCAGGACGGCTACCGCGCACCCGAATATCGCGGTTTCTCCTACCTGTCGCTCTCGCCCGCTGCGCTCGCCGATCCGGCCGCCGTCACCGACGACGCGGTCGCGGCGAGCTACGGGGCGAACCGTGCGCGCTACACGACGCCGGAGCGCCGCCAGGTCGCGCAGATCGTGTTCGCCGACCGCGCGTCCGCAGATCGTGCCGTGCAGGCGATGGCGTCCGGCACGAGCTTCGCGGATGCGGCCATCACGGAAGGGCGTCAGGTCGCCGACCTTGGCCTCGTACCGCGCTCCGCCATTCCCAATGCGACGCTCGCAGATGCCGCTTTCTCGGCCACCCTGAATACGCCGACCGCCGTGGTCGACGGTCCCTTCGGCCCCGTCATCATGCAGGTCCGGGAGATCGCGCCGGAAGTCGTGCGTCCGCTCGACGAGGTGCGTGACGAGGTGCGAAACGCCCTCGCGCTGGAGGCGGCGAACGCGAAGGTTACAGACGCCTACAACGCGATTTCGGAGGCGATGCAGAACGGCGCGCCGCTGGCCGAGGCCGCGCAGCAGGCCGGCTATGCGCTACAGACGGTGGCGCCGGTCGACGCCTCCGGCAACCCGGCCGACGCGTCCGCTGCCCCAGATCTTCCGGCAAAACCCCAGCTTCTCGCGGCCGTGTTCGCGGCTCAGCCCGGCATGCCGCCGCAGCCGGTCAACTACCAGGGCAACAACTACGTCTTCATCGAACTCGGTGACGTCGTGCCCGCACGAGACCGCCCCTTGGCCGAAGTGCGCGATCGCGTCGTGGCGGACTGGAAGGTCGACGAAGCGGAGCGTCTGATGACCGACCGGGCCGAGGCGTTGGCGGAGCGGATCCGAGGTGGGCAGTCGCTTGCCGACGTCGCAGCGGCGGAAGGCCTTACGGTGGAAACGGCAGCTGCCATCACGCGTGAGAGCGGCCGCGCCGAGATCGGCGAGGCGGCGACGCGCGCCGCCTTCTCCGGTCCGCAGGGTACGGTCGCTGAAGCGCCCGCGCTCGAGTCCGGTCAGGCGGTCGTCCTACAGGTCACGGAGGTCGCCGACGCCGCTGACCCCGCTGCGAACGTCCCCGCGCAGGCGCGCCAGTCGCTGGACGAGACGATGCGCGAGGATCTCTTCCAGAGCTACGTCGCCTACCTCCAGGGATCGATTCCGGTGTCGCTGAACAACGCCGCGCTCCAGCAGGCGAAGGTGGCGGTGCGATGAGCGCCGGCCTGAAGCCGCTGATCGGAAAGGTCGGGGGTGGCGAGGCGCTCTCGCGCGAAGAGGCGCGCGAGGCGTTCGGCATCCTCATGTCCGGCGAGGCCACACCCTCGCAGATCGGCGGTTTCCTGATGGCACTGCGGGTTCGCGGCGAGACCGTCGATGAGATCGCCGGTGCCGTCGACGTCATGCGCGCCAACATGGCGCGAGTGCGCGCGCCGGCCGAGGCGGTCGACATCGTCGGCACCGGGGGCGATCATGCTGGCACCTACAACGTCTCGACCTGTGCGGCCTTCGTGGTGGCCGGATGCGGCGTGCCTGTCGCCAAGCACGGGAACCGGGCCCTGTCGTCGCGCTCGGGTTCGGCCGATGTCCTCGCGGCGCTTGGCGTTGACGTCGACCTGACGCCCGGGGAGATTTCGAAGGTCGCCGAGCGCGCCAACCTATGTTTCATGTTCGCGCCGACCCATCATGCGGCGATGCGCTTCGTCGGCCCGTCGCGCGTCGAACTCGGCACGCGCACGATTTTCAACATGCTCGGACCGCTCGCCAATCCCGCCGGCGTTCGCCGCCTTCTGGTGGGTGTCTATGCCGCCGAGTGGATTTGGCCGATCGCCGAAGCCCTTCTGGCGCTCGGCACGCAGGCTGCATGGGTCGTGCACGGCAACGGCCTCGACGAGATCACGAATTGCGGTCCGACGACCGTCTGCGAGATCCGTGACGGGTCGATCCGCGAGTTCACGATCGAACCGGAAACGTTCGGCTTCGAACGCCGCCGTCTTGCCGATATCGTCGGCGGCGATGCCATCCAGAACGCCGCCGCACTTCGATCCGTCCTGGCGGACGAGCCAAGCGCCTATCGAGACATCGTGCTTCTGAACGCGGGCGCTGCACTTGTCGTCGCAGACCGCGTTGCGAACCTCGCAGAAGGGCTGGTCATGGCGCGGGACTCGTTGGCGAGCGGGCAGGCGCGGGATGCACTTGACCGGCTGGTCTCCGCAACCGGCAGCGCGAAGGGAGCCTGACGATGTCCGATATCCTGGCGAAGATCGAGGCCTACAAGCGCGATGAGATCGCAAAGGCAAAGGCGAGCGTTTCGGCTGGCGAACTCACCCGACGCATCGCTGCCGGCCAGCCGCCGCGCGATTTCACGTCGGCCATCCGCAGGAAGCACCAGGCCGGGGACTTCGCGCTGATCGCAGAAGTGAAGAAGGCCAGCCCCTCGAAAGGACTGATCCGGGAGGAATTCGATCCCGCTTCACTCGCGGAAGCCTACGAGCGGGCTGGCGCCGCCTGCCTCAGCGTGCTGACGGATGCACCGTCCTTTCAAGGTGCTCCGGAGTTTCTGACCGCCGCCCGGAACGCGACCACCCTGCCCGCCCTGCGCAAGGATTTCCTGTTCGACACTTACCAGGTGCTGGAAGCGCGAGCGTGGGACGCGGACGCGATCCTGATCATCATGGCGTCGGTCGACGACGCCCTGGCTGCTGATCTGGAGGCTGCGGCCGACGATCTCGGCATGGCGGCGCTGATCGAGGTGCATGACGAGGCCGAGACGGAGCGGGCCTTGAAGCTCCGCTCGCCGTTGATCGGCGTCAACAACCGCAACCTGCGAACCTTTGCGGTCGATCTTGCCGTGAGCGAGAGGCTGGCGGGCATGGTGGGAAGCGACCGAATTTTGGTGGGCGAGAGTGGCATCGGCGGCCACGAGGATTGCCGTCGGCTGCATCGCTCGGGAATTTCCACCTTCCTGATCGGCGAAAGCCTGATGCGACACGCGGACGTCGAGAATGCCACGCGGGCGCTTCTGACGGGCGCTGCGGCATGAGCGGCGATCGCCTGACCCACCTGGACGAAGCCGGCAACGCGGCGATGGTCGATGTCGGCGCGAAGGATGCGACAGTCCGCGAAGCCACCGCCGAAGGGTTGGTGCTGATGGCGGCCGAGACGCTGGACATGATCCGCTCCGGCTCGGCAAAGAAGGGCGATGTTCTCTCGATCGCGCGCATCGCCGGCATCATGGCGGCCAAGCGCACGCACGAACTCATTCCCCTCTGTCATCAGCTGCTGCTCGAGAAGGTGTCCGTCGATCTGGAGATCCAGCCGGCGCTCCCCGGAATCCGGGTCACGGCGAGCGCACGCGTGACCGGCAAGACCGGCATCGAGATGGAGGCGCTTACCGCCGTCTCCATCGCATGCCTCACGATTTACGACATGGCCAAGGCCGTCGACCGGGGCATGTCGATCACGGCCATCCGTCTCGTCGAGAAGACGGGCGGGCGTTCGGGACACTGGTCGGCCTCATGACGCTGGTTCCGTTCGACGATGCCGTTGAACGGCTGCTTCGCGATGTCAGCCCTGTCGACGGCATCGAAGCCATCGCGATCGAAGACGCGTGTGGACGCGTCCTACCCGCCGACCTCGACGCGCGCCGGACCCAACCTGCGTTCGATGCTTCCGCGATGGATGGGTACGCGGTGCGTGCGGCGGACCTGACCGGCCCCTCCCCCGTTCTGAGGGTCGTCGGGGAGTCGGCGGCGGGGCATGCCTTCTCCGGCAGTCTGTCGACTGGCGAGGCGGTGCGCATCTTCACCGGCGCGCCGGTCCCCGATGGTGCGGATGCGGTGGTCATTCAGGAAAATACGGATCGACCCGCTGAGTCTGAGGTCCGCATTCTGGAACGCGTCGAGCCCGGGGCGAACATTCGCCGCGCCGGCAACGATTTCCGCCTCTCCGACGTCCTCGCGCCAGCCGCGTCCCGGCTGACACCCGCTGCCTGCGCCCTCGCGGCAAGCGGCGGCTATGGAACGATCGAAGTCCGGCGACGGGTGCGTGTCGCCATCGCGGCCACGGGCGACGAACTGGTTCCTCCGGGCACGCCGGCGGGACCCTCGCAGACCGTCGCATCCAACACGCTGGCCATCTCGATGATCGTTCACGTGATCGGTGGCTCTGTCATCGACCTCGGGATCATCCCCGATCGCCGGGACGATCTCGCGTCGGCCATCGAGCGGGCCCAGAACGCAAGGGCCGACATCCTGGTGACCGTGGGCGGCGCATCGGTGGGCGACCACGATCTCGTCGGACCGGTCCTCACCGAAGCCGGTGCCACGCTCGATTTCTGGCGGGTCGCAATGCGGCCGGGAAAACCGTTGATGGCTGGCTCGCTAGGCCCTATGCGAATCCTTGGTCTACCGGGAAACCCAGCGTCCAGCCTCGTCACCGCCGAACTGTTCCTGCGCCCGCTGATCGAGAAACTGTCCGGCGCCGCTCCCGTCAGGCGCCGGAGACGCGGCATCCTTGGGCTCGACGTCAAGGCCAACGACAAGCGGACGGACTTCCTGCGCGCCCACATCCAAATCGACCCCGCCGGCTCGCCATGCCGCGTCGTGCCGCTGCCTCGGCAGGACTCCTCGCTTCTCTCGGTTTTCGCGCGTGCCGACGTTCTCCTCGTTCGCCCGGCCTTCGCGCCGGCTGCCGTCGCAGGCGAGCCGTGCGAGTACGTTATGCTGACCACCGGATGATCCTTGCAGAACACAAACAGAACAGCTAGGTTTGTTCAGGTTTTGTTTCGAGGAATCGTCCCATGCTGACGCGCAAGCAGCACGAGCTTCTGATGTTCATTCATGAGCGTCTGCAATCGGTGGGCGTCCCTCCGTCCTTCGACGAGATGAAGGACGCCTTGGATCTCCGTTCGAAGTCCGGCATCCACCGCCTGATCACGGCGCTCGAGGAGCGCGGCTTTATCCGGCGCCTACCAAATCGGGCGCGGGCGCTGGAGGTGGTGAAGCTGCCGGAGTCCGCAGCCAAGGCCGCGGCCGCGCCGCCTGCCTCTCGTCCGTCCAACGTGGAGCCCTTGTTCAAGACACCGCGAGCCGTCGAACGCGACGTTTCCTCCGTGCCGGTCATGGGGCGCATCGCAGCCGGTGTTCCGATCTCGGCCATTCAGCAGAACACGCACGACATCGTCGTGCCGCTCGAGATGCTTGGATCCGGCGAACATTACGCGCTGGAGGTCAAGGGCGACTCGATGATCGAGGCCGGGATCCTGGATGGGGATACCGTCGTGATTCAGCGTAGCGAGTCGGCGAGCGCTGGAGAAATCGTGGTCGCGCTCGTCGATGATGAGGAAGCCACGCTGAAACGATTTCGCCGCAAGGGCGGCATGGTGGCGCTCGAGGCCGCCAATCCGGCTTACGAGACGCGTCTGCTGGGCGCTGATCGCGTCAAGGTTCAGGGGAAACTGGTGGGGCTGATCCGGCGCTATCACTGACAGCGCGACGATCCTCGACGCGACCTTTCGTTTCGGCCGTCGCGCTGTCCGGTTTGCGCCAGTACTCGGGCCATGCCGCGAAGCGATGGCGATTCCACGCCTGCGGCTCAGTCGGTATGGAATGGCGCACTTCGATCGTTGCGTCGGAGGCGCGGGAGATCGCGAGAGAGCCGGTTCGGCGCAGGGTCCTCAACGTGAGCAGTCGTGCATCACCGGTCCGGCAGGCGTTCGCCCGGACAGCCCGCGCCATGATGGCGATGTCACTGTCGCGGCAGACGTCGTCGAGCTTCTGATAATCATCGCTCCACCCGATCCGGAGTCCGGACCGGGTTAGTCCGCGACAGATGCCGTCTTCGCATCGGAATGCTTCGGCGCTGGAAAGATTGGACGTCACGGCGCTGTCCGTCGTTGGGGCGGACACCAAGCTAGTCCGGCTGTGACTTGCCCGCCGTCCCGGCTCGGTTTGCAACGCGCGTCGCCACTGGTCCCAGACGAAGGTGGATGGTCGTGGCTGGACGGAGTGCAGTTGCCCGTCCCTATCGATCAAAGCGAGTTCGCGACCGTCCTCGAAGAGCAAGAGCTCCGGAGCAGGTCCGGGACGCAAGAGCGCAAAGCCGATGGCAATCGGCGCAAGCGCGAACCAGCGAAGTCCGCTGGCGGAAAAGGAGACGATGAGGATCGCGGCCGAAAAGCAGATGAGTGCTCGGCCGCTGATCAGGCCGGTCGGATAGTCCGGAAATGCGTCGGCGAGATAGGCAGCCAGGGCGAAGACGAGGTCGAGGCCCCACCCCATCGCCTTGAGTGGAAGAACGTGAAGGCCGAACGGCATAGCCAGCACGGCCAGCATCGCAAACGGCATGATCCAAAAGCTGAAGAGAGGCGTCGCCACGATGTTGGCGATGAGCGAGAACGGAGCGCCGCGCTGGAAGTGGTAGATCGCGTACGGCGCGGTAGTGGCACCGGCAATCAGCGACGACATCGCCATGCCCAGAAGAATGAGGCTCAGCCATCGGATCGACAGGCCTTCCCTGTGCTGGCCCTCGTTTCGCCGGGACTGCCATCGAGCGTAGGCGCCATATGCGCCGATCAATGCCGCCGTTGCCGCGAAGGACATCTGAAAAGTCGCGGTCGGTACGACGTGAGGCGACAGCGCGACGACAACGACCGCAGCGATGCAGACGTTTCGTAAGGTCAGCGCAGGCTGATCGAGAAGCACCGCACCCAGCATGACCGCGATCATGACGAAGGAACGCTCCGTCGCGGCGTTGTCGCCGGCGAGAAGGAAGTAGAAGCCGGTCCCTACGAGGGCAACGACCGCCGCCAGTTTCTTGATCGGCCAACGGAGAGCCATCGGCACGACGGTCGCGAGGCCGAGGCGCGTGACGAGAAGGAAGAAACCGGCGACGAGCGCCATGTGAAAGCCGCTGATCGACAGCACATGCGCCAGCCCCGTGACGCGCAGATCCTCGTTGATCTCCTCCGGGATTCCGGCTCGCTCCCCGGTCACGAGGGCCGAGGCGACCGCACCTGTCGCGCCCGGAAGGACGGCCCGAATTGTCTCCCCCATAGCAAGTCGCAGCGTCGCGATGCGGTCCGAGATCGACGGGTCGCGCAATGCGCCCGGTGGTGCCGGCGCGCCGAGCGAGAACCCGTAGGCTCCCAGCCCCCCGAAGTATGACCCGAAGGCGAAATCGTGCGCACCGGGATAGGCCGGCCCCGAAGGTGGACGCAGGCGCACCAGCCCTCGATAGGTCGAGCCGATGGGCAAGGGCTCGTGTCGGCTCGAAACAACGATCCGCGCGCGCTCCGGCGGTCGTGAGAGGACCGGGCGCTCCGTCGATTCGATTTCGACGATGTATCGATAGCGACCACGATCGTCCTGCTCCCGCGCCACCACCGGCCCGGCGATCCGCACCGTCGCCTCGCCCGAGAAAAGCGTCGTCTCGGTGCGGGCGCGCTCCGCGATGCAGGCGGCGAAGCCCGCCGCAAGACCGAGCCCGACGACGCCGCCGACACGGAACGAGCGTGCCATTCCTGGCAGAGCGAGCGAAAGGGCACCGACGCCCGCGAGAAGCGCGATCGCCACGAGACCCGGCTGGAACGTCGTTCGGTAAAACGTCGCCGCGGCTGCGATCATCGCGATCGGAAAGAGCGCGAACGCCGTGCGCGAACGCTCCTCCAGCGCGACCTGACGTGCCAGCCACGCGCGCATCGCGGCAAGGCGGGGCAGCGAGGACGGACCGCTCTTGCCGGCCCGGCTGCCGAGCGATGGTGTCGTGACGCTATGTCCCCTGGTCGTCACATCGGTTCGCTTCGCTTGTCTCGCCTTCCCGCTATGCTACACCACGGGCCGAGAAAGACAGGCATCGTCCCGCCGGCTCTGCACAGACCATTTCGGACCTCGTGTCCGACGGCTGGCGCGATTCTTCCACCTTCGAGGACCTTCCATGACCGACCGCGTCGTAACCCGGTTCGCACCGTCGCCGACGGGCTATCTTCATATCGGTGGCGCGCGTACGGCGCTCTTCAACTGGCTGTACGCTCGCAAGACGGGCGGCAAGATGCTGCTGCGCATCGAGGATACCGACCGCGAGCGTTCCACCGAACCCGCTGTGAAGGCGATCATCGACGGTCTGCATTGGCTCGGTCTCGACGCCGACGAGCCGCCGGTTTCCCAGTTCGAGCGCGCGCCGCGTCACCGTGAGGTGGCCGAGGAACTGGTTGCGGCCGGAAAGGCCTATTACTGCTACGCCTCCCCGGCCGAACTCGACGAGATGCGCGAGAAAGCCAAGGCGGAGAAGCGCCCCCCGCGCTACGACGGACGCTGGCGCGACCGCGACCCGTCCGAGGCGCCGGCGGGTGTCAGACCCGTGATCCGCATCAAGGCTCCGCTCGACGGCGAGACGGTGGTGCACGACCGCGTTCAGGGTGAAGTCCGCTTTCCCAACAAGGACCTCGACGACTTCATTCTCCTTCGCTCGGACGGGACGCCGACCTACATGCACGCGGTCGTCGTCGACGACCACGACATGGGCGTCACGCATATCATTCGCGGTGACGATCACCTGACTAACGCCGGTCGCCAGACGTTGATCTACAAGGCGATGGGCTGGGACGTTCCCGTCTTCGCCCATATTCCGCTCATCCACGGTGCGGACGGGGCGAAGCTGTCGAAGCGACATGGTGCCCTGGGCGTCGAGGCCTATCGCGAGATGGGTTATCTCCCGGTCGGCCTGAAGAATTACCTCGTGCGTCTCGGCTGGAGCCATGGGGACGAGGAGATCATCTCGCCCGAGGACATGATCGCCTGGTTCGACATCGACGATGTGAATCGTGGCGCGGCGCGTTTCGATTTCGCCAAGCTCGATGCCGTAAACGGTCACTGGATCCGTATGAGCGTGGATGCCGATCTCGTCGATCACCTGATGGACGTGCGCGAGCACCTGCCGAACGGCGCTATCCTGCGCTCGGCGCCCGACGACGTGGTGCGTAACCGTCTGCTGCGCGCGATGCCGGGCCTCAAGGAGCGCGCCAAGACGCTGGTCGAGCTGACGGAGAGCGCTGCCTATCTCTTTGCCTCGCGTCCCCTGCCCATCGACCCGAAGGCGGAGGAGATCCTAGCCGGTGGCGGGCGGGAGGTCGTCTCGGGGCTGCTGCCGGCCCTCGAAGCCCTGACCGAGTGGAATGCCGGCTCCATTGAAGCCGTCGTCCGCGACTATGCGGAGCGTGAAGGCCTGAAGCTCGGTAAGGCCGCGCAGCCGCTGCGCGCCGCCCTCACCGGCAAGACGACCTCTCCCGGCGTCTTCGACGTGCTCGACGTCCTTGGGCGTGATGAAACATTGGCCAGGCTGCGCGATCAGGCTGCATGAACCCTTGGCCTGCACTGGCGCTTAAGAGAGTGCGGTGCAATAATTCCGTACGATATCGGCATCGAACGTGCGCTCGGCGCATTCCCTGCCGATCGGCTCTCGCCGGGCGCTGCCCGGCGGACATCCAGAAGGGGAACGAATGACCGATTCGGCGAAACTGACCTTGGGCCCGAAGGAAACCGAGCTTAAGCTGCGCCACGGGACGATCGGTCCCGATGTTGTCGACATCGCGGCGCTCTACAAGGATACCGGGCTCTTCACCTACGACCCGGGCTTTACGTCAACCGCTTCCTGCGAATCAAAGATCACCTTCATCGACGGCGACGAAGGTGTGCTGCTGCACCGGGGCTATCCGATCGACCAGCTCGCCGAGCGCGGCAACTTCCTCGAGACCTGCTATCTCCTACTCTACGGCGAACTGCCGACCGCCGCCGAGATGAACGACTTCACCTACCGCGTGACGCGCCACACCATGGTGCATGAGCAGATGTCGCGCTTCTACACTGGCTTCCGTCGCGACGCGCATCCGATGGCCGTGATGGTCGGTTCGGTCGGCGCACTCTCGGCCTTCTACCACGACTCGACCGACATCGCGGACCCGCACCAGCGGATGGTCGCCTCGATCCGCATGATCGCGAAGACACCGACGCTGGCGGCCATGGCCTACAAGTATCACATCGGCCAGCCGTTCGTTTACCCGCGCAACGACCTCTCCTACGCGGAAAACTTCTTGCATATGTGCTTCGCGGTGCCCTGCGAGCCGTATCAGATCAACCCGGTGCTGGCCCGCGCCATGGACCGTATCTTTACGCTCCATGCCGACCACGAACAGAACGCCTCGACCTCGACGGTGCGTCTCGCCGGTTCGTCCGGCGCCAACCCGTTCGCCTGCATTGCGGCCGGCATCGCCTGCCTGTGGGGTCCGGCGCATGGCGGCGCCAACGAGGCGGCGCTCAACATGCTGGCCGAGATCGGCAGCAAGGACCGCATTCCGGAGTTCATCGCGCGGGCCAAGGACAAGAACGATCCGTTCCGCCTGATGGGCTTCGGCCATCGAGTGTACAAGAACTACGATCCGCGCGCGAAGATCATGCAGCAAACCTGCCACGAGGTGCTGACCGAGCTCGGCATCAAGGACGATCCGCTGCTCGAGGTCGCGATGGAACTTGAACAGATCGCGCTGCACGATCCGTACTTCATCGAGAAGAAGCTCTACCCGAACGTCGATTTCTACTCCGGAATCACGCTGAAGGCGCTCGGCTTCCCGACCGAGATGTTCACCGTGCTCTTCGCGGTCGCCCGCACCGTCGGCTGGATCGCGCAGTGGAAAGAGATGATCGAGGATCCGCATCAGCGTATCGGCCGCCCTCGCCAGCTCTACACCGGCGCGGCCCAGCGCGATTATACCCCGGTCGACGCCCGCGGCTGACCTCGGGCAACATGAGATCGATCAGACGGGCGCTTCGGCGCCCGTTTTCCTTTCGGCCTGCATGTCGAGGATGATCCGGGCAGCGGCAACTCCCGGCACCTCCGGCACGGTCATCGCCGCTCGGATCGCTTCGAAACCTGCTATCTGCGCCGCTCGCTCGGGCGTCCGCGTCATCAATCTTTCGAGCCGTCGCGCCAGATGCTCCGGCTGGATTGTCTCATGAAAATGCTCAGGCACCAGCGGGTGCCCCGCCACGAAATTCGGCAGGGCGGCCGTCCAACCGGTCATCAGGTGACGCAGGCGATAGGATATGGGGTCCAGCCGATAGGCCAGAACCATCGGCACCGCTGCGAGCGCCAACTCCAGCGCGACCGTGCCGGAAGCCGCGATCGCCGCGTCGGCTTCGGAAAAGGCCTGCCATTTGGCATCCTCGCCTTCGACCAACTCCGGACGAATCGACCAGGATCGTAGCTTCTCCTCGATCAGCGGGCGCACGCGGGAAACGGCGGGCAGCACGCCGCGCAGGTTCGGCACCCGCTCGGACAAATCCGCGAAGGTCCGGCCGAAATCGTCCATTAGTCGCGTGATTTCGCCGCGGCGCGAGCCGGGTAGTATCAGGAGCGTCGGGCGCGTCGCCGGCTGGCGCGAGCCAATTGCCGCATCCCGCTCGAGAATGGTGCGAAGGTGCGGATCCGCCATGATCGGATGGCCGATATAGGATGCCGGCGGCCCGCCGTGGCGCTGCAGTGCCTCCGGTTCGAACGGAAACAGGCACAGCGTCCGGTCGACCGCGGACGACAGCTTGCGAGCACGCTCCGGGCGATAGGCCCAGATCGCAGGCGGCACGACGTTCACGAACACCGTCTCAGGGAGGCTCGGTCGAAGCTTCGCTGCCACGCGGTTGGAGAAGGTGAAACTGTCGATCGTGACGATGACATCGGGGCGCTGCGCCCGCAGGAACCCGATGGTCTGATTGAGCCGTCCCAGAAGCTTCGGCAGTCGAGCGACGATGGCTCCGATGCCGATGATCGACAATTCCTCGATGTCGAACAGCGACTCGAGCCCCTCGGCACGCATCGACGGACCGCCCAACCCGATCGCCGAGATCGTCTCGGGCGCCATCCGCTTGAGATGACGCAGAAGATCGGCACCGATCCGGTCCGCCGACTCCTCCCCCAAGATGAACGCCACCTTCATGTCGCCCCGCCCTCCTCCTCGGCTGATGCCCCGGTCACAAAGAGACCTTTGGCATCGGCGGCGTCCACGACCCGTCCCACTTCGAGGATCAGGGAACGGCCAGGCGTCAGACCGATGCCGCGCAGCCCGGCGGCGCGAGCCTGCTCGATCGTCTCGGTCCCGATGCTCGGAAGATCGAAGCGCTCGTCTTGTTGAGGCTTGAAGGCCTTGAAGAGGACGCAGGGCTCCCCTCGTCCGATCCGCCCGTTCGCGCGCAACTCGCCGACCCGCTCCAGCATGGCGCGCGTCCCTTCGATCCCCTCGACCGCAATGATGCGATCGGGCGAAGCGACGACCGCCTGCCCGATATCGAGGCGTCCGATCTCCGTTGCCGCCGCGGACGCACGCTGGAGAGCCAGCCGGTCGGATTTGTCCGGCGTCTGCAGTGTCAGCGTTCCCAAGGGCGTCAGGACGTTGCGGAGTATCGAATGGACCGAGACGACCTCGAACCCTCGGCGCTCGAAGAGGCCGGCGACGGCTCGCAGCAGGCTGTCGTCGCCGCCGCGCACCATGCGCAGCAACTCCGGCATCAACCTCAGCGTCCGAAGACTCGGGATCATCGAGCGATAGTCCGGCCGGACGGAGATCGTGCCGCAGAATACGACGCGGCTGACCCCGTGTTCCGACAACCGACTGAAAACGTCGCCGGTCTTCGACCAGGGTAACCGGACAACGCAGTAGCCGGGCCATTCCTGTCTCAGGCCGTCGGCGATCGCGATGATGACCGGTGTCAGCCCCGCATCGCGCGCTGCCTCGGCGACCAGCCGGGGCAGGACACCGCCGGCGGCGATGATCCCGAGCCGCGTTTCGGTCGGCCCCGTTCCCATTGGGTTCAGTTCGGTCGAACGCTACGGGGGAAGCAGATGGCGCGGTCGCCCCCCGCGCGGATGAAACCAAGGAGGTCCTGCACCAGCGGATCGTTGGGATATTCCGACTCGACCTCGTCGAGATTTTCCCGGAACGTCAGATCGTCCGAGAACAACATCCGGTAAGCCTTCCGGACATTGCGGATCGCGTCGCGGTTGAACCCGGCGCGCTTCATGCCGATCACATTGAGACCGCTGAGATAGGCACGGTTGCCGAGCACCATTCCAAAGGGGATGACGTCGCCTTCCACGGCGGCGAGACCGCCCACATAGGCATGGTGCCCGATGCGGGTGAACTGGTGGATGCCGGACCCGCCCGCGATCGTCGCAAAGTCGCCCACGACGCAGTGACCAGCCAGCATGACGTTGTTGATCAGCGTGACGTTGTTGCCGATCACGCAGTCATGCGCGACATGAGCGCCGGTGAAGAAAGCGCAATTGTCTCCGACCTTCGTCTCGGACAGGCCCTGGATCGTTCCGGGATTCATCGTGACATGCTCACGGATCAGACAGTTCCTGCCGATCACCAGTCGCGTGTCCTCACCCATATACTTGAGGTGCTGAGGCTCGTTTCCGATGGATGCGAATGGATGGATCCGCGCACCCTCGCCGATCGTCGTGTTTCCCGCCAGGACGACATGCGACTTCAGACGAGCGCCAGCTCCGAGTACGACGTTCGGCCCGATGACGCAGAACGGGCCGATCTCGCATCCGTCGCCGATCTGTGCGCCGTCCTCGATGATCGAGGACGGATGAATCGTGGACGTGCTGCTCACTTTGCGTCGCCGGGCACGAGCATCGCGCTGATCGACGCTTCCGCGACCTTCGAACCGCCGACGATGCCAGCGCAGTCGAACTTCCAGATGTTGCCGCGCTTCTTCGTCTGGGTCACGTGGTACTCGAGCAGATCACCCGGTACGACGGGCTTACGGAATTTCGCGCCGTCGATCGTCATGAAGTAGACGATCGAATTCGCGTCGCCGCCTGTCGCCTTCTGGCAGATCGCGCCCGCGGTCTGCGCCATGCCTTCGATGATCAGGACGCCCGGCATGACCGGATAATCCGGAAAATGCCCCTGAAAATGCGGCTCGTTCGCCGTGACGTTCTTCAGCCCACGCGCACTGCGATCGCCGTCGATATCGACGATCCGGTCGACCAGCAGAAAAGGATAGCGATGCGGAAGAAGCTTCAGGATCCCGAGGATATCCAGGCTTTCAAGCGTCGTCGTTTCCGTCATCCCCACCCGCCGTCTTCTGCTTTTCCCTTGGCGACCCTCGCAGGGATGCCATGTGCCGCAACCAATCCTTCACCGGCCGAGCCGGCACTCCGCCCCAACGCGCGCCGGCCGGAACATCCGACGCCACGACGCTGACGCCAGCGATTTGCGCGCCGTCTCCCACGGTCACGTGACCGTTGAAACCCGTCTGCCCGCCGATCGAAACCCCGTTGCCGATCGTCACGCTGCCCGCGATGCCGACCTGGCCGACGATTACGCAATGACGGCCGATCACCACGTTGTGCGCGACCTGCACGAGATTGTCGATCTTCGTGCCCTCGCCCACGACCGTATCACGAACCGCGCCACGATCGATCGTGGTGTTGGCACCCACTTCGACGTGATCCTGCAGGATCACGCGCCCCACCTGGACCTGCTTCATCAGGCCTTGAGGCCCCGGCACGTAGCCAAAACCATCCTGCCCGACGCGCACGCCCGGATGAAGGATCACATGGTTGCCGATCAACGCATGCTGGATGCTGACGTGGCTTCCGATGCTGCAATCGCGGCCGATCTGGCATCCGGCCGCGATGACCGCACCGCTCGAAACAACCGTGCCCGCTCCAATCGCCACATCAGGACCGATGACCGCGAACGGTTCGACCGTCACGCCAGCCTCGAGACGCGCTGACGGATGCACGCTCGCCTGATCGGAAACCGAGCCGGCCTCGAAGCTCGATCGCGGCCTCATGGCATTAGGATAGAGCTCACGGCCCACTTGCGCGAACGCGATGACCGGCCTCTTGGCAAGGATCGCGACCACGCCCTCCGGCACCAGCGCGGCAAAGCGAGGCGCCGTGATCACAGCGCTCGCTCGCGTCGACCGAAGGGCCGCCTCGTAGCGAAGGGTATCGAAGAAGCTGACGTCGTCCGGGCCGGCCTGGTCGAGCGACGCGATGCCGTTGACCGTGCGGTCTGCGAACTGCGGCTCCACGGACGCGCCGCAGACGGAACAAAGCTCGGCAAGGGTCAGACCCTTGCCGAGCTTGAAAAAGGAATGGGCCATCCGAGCCTTGTCTCGCCGCTCAGAAGCGCGACGAGAAGCCGAACGAGAACTCCTGCGTGCGGTCGTAATCTTCCTTCGCCAACGGCACGGCGTAGTTGACGCGCAGCGGTCCGAACGGCGACGCCCAGATGAGGCCGACACCGGCGGAGGCGCGCAGAGCGAAGTCGTCGCCCTGGATGCCGAACTGGTTTTCGACGTTGTCGACGCCCCAGAGCGAACCGGCATCCGCGAAGGCCGCACCGCGGAAGCCGAAATCGCGCGAGACCAGCGGGAGCGGGAAGGTCGCTTCCGCCGAGGCATTCACGTAGTTCGTGCCGCCAATCGCCACGCCGTTCTGGCGCGGGCCGAGGCCCTGATACTTGAAGCCGCGGACGATGTCCTGCCCCTTGAAGAAGTTATCGAACACACGCAGATCATCCCCGAGCGACGCGACGTTGCCGCCGCCACCGCTCAGCTGACCGATCACGTCGTACTCTTCCGATAGAAGGCTGAACCAGGACGCCCGCGCCGTGGTGCGGATGAACTGCGCATCGCCACCGAGACCGGCGACTTCCTGACCGACCTGCGCGAACAGACCGTCACGCGGGTCCTGCTGATTGTCGAGCGTGTTGTAGGTCAACGCGTAGGAGATCGACGAGGTGGTGTACGGGCTATCGCAAATCGCCTGGTTGATGATCGGCGACAGCGTGTAGAGCGGTGCGACGACAGAGTTGGCGCAGGTCGAGAACTGCTGGACCCCGTTGATCACGAGCGGGAAACCGTTCGCGTCGCGCAGAGCGATGCCCTGCTTGTCGCCGAACGTCTCTTCCTTGTAGTTGTAGGCGATCTGCGCCGTGAGATCCTCGGTGATCGGTGCCGCGAGACGCAGCGAACCGCCCGTGCGCGTGATGTCGTAGGCCGTCGAGGACGAGTTTTCGGTGCGGTAGATATCAAAGCCGGCCGCGAGGCGGCGACCGAGGAAATAGGGCTCGGTGAACGACAGGTTGTAGCTGCGCGTCTCCTCGCCGAAACCGGCCGAAACCTTCACGAACTGGCCGCGACCGAGGAAGTTGCGCTCGGTGATGCTGACTTCGGCCACCGGACCGGCGTTCTCGCCGCCGGTCGTGTAGCCGCCGCCCACCGAGAACTCGCCCGTCGACTGCTCGTCGACCTGAACGATCACGACGACACGGTCGGGCTGGCTGCCGGGTGCGGTCGAGACGTTGACGGTCTTGAAGAAGCGCAGGCCCTCGAGGCGCTTCTTGGCGCGCTGCACGAGAACCTGATTGAAGGCGTCGCCTTCCGACACGTCGAACTCGCGACGGATAACGTAGTCACGGGTCTTCGTGTTGCCGCGCACCTCGATGCGCTCGACATAGGCGCGCGGACCCTGGTCGATGACGTAGTCGATCGAGATCGTGTTGTTGGCGAAGTCGCGATCGCCGCGCGGGGTGACCTGCGCGAACGCGTAGCCCCGGTTCGCGACGGCGTTGGTCAAGGAGACAAGCGACTCCTCGATCTGCTCGGCGCTATAGACATCGCCGGTCTTGGTCTTCAGCTCGCCACGGAGCGTCTCGCCATCGATGCCGGGAACGGTCGAATCGATGTTGATGTTGCCGTAGGCGTAGCGCTCGCCCTCATCCACCGTAATGGTGACGAAGTACTGGTTCTTCGCGGCGTCGAGTTCGGCGACAGACGACACGATGCGGAAGTCCGCATAGCCGCGATTGAAGTAGAAGCGACGCAGCGCCTCCTCGTCGGCGCGCAGGCGGTCCTCGTCGTAGATGTCGTTGCGCTGCAGGAAGCTGAAGATGCCCGACTCGCGCAGCGAGATCACTTCCTTCAGCCGGCCGTCGCCGAAAGCGTTGTTGCCGACGAAGTTGATGCTCTCGACGCGGGTGCGGTCGCCTTCCTGGATGTCGTAGACGACGTTGACGCGATTGCCCTCGGCCGGAACCGTGCGAACCGAGACGACCGCGTCGGAACGTCCGATGCGGGTGTAAGCAGCGCGGATCGCCTCGACGTCGGCCTGGGCCGTGGAGGCGTTGTACGGCTCGCGAGTCGCGGTCTGGACCGTCGCGGCCAGCTGCTCGTTCTTGATCTTGTTGTTGCCCTGGAAGATCACCTCGCCGACGATCTGGTTCTCGTCGACCTCGATGATCAGGGAGCCGCCGGACTGGCGAGCGCGAACATCCGAGAAAAGGCCTGTGCCGAAGAGGCGCGTCACGGCGGCGTCGACGTCGGCGTCCGAGACGTTCTGGCCTGCCCGGATCTGCGCGACGTTGCGCACGGTCTCGGCATCCACGCGCTGATTGCCGCGCACCTCGATCCGGTTGACCACGGCGGCGAAAGCTTGGGACATGGTCCCCAGCTCAAGGGTGATGACCGAAGCTGCCAGAACCGTGGACGAAAGAGCCGCCGCCGACAGGGCGTTCAAAAGCTTCGATCCAGCCTGCATAGGGCTACTACCTTTTCTCATTCCGCCGATGGCACGAGTGCGAGACTCGGCATGCCCGTGCGTTTCTATCGGCTTTACGGAGCCGTTCAACCAAACTGGACGGATTCCGTTTAGGAATCACAAAACCGTTGCACGGTCGCCACGCCGGCCACCGTTATGGTTAACGAACCGCAAACCCCCTCGAATGTCCCCAAATCGACCTCAGCCGAGGCTGGATAGGTCGTTCCAGAATGCGAATACCATAAGCATCAGCACCAGCGCGAGGCCTATCCTGAAGCCGAACTCCTGAACACGCTCGCTGAGCGGTCTCCCGCGTACGGCTTCAGCCGCGTAGAACATGAGATGGCCCCCGTCGAGCATCGGGATCGGCAGGAGGTTCAGAAGGCCGATCGACACCGAGAGGAGCGCCGCGAGGTTGAGGAGCGGGGCGACGCCGAGCGTCGCGACCTGGCTGGAGACCTGCGCGATGCGGATCGGTCCACCGATCTGGTCGCTCGACTGCGAACCCTTGAAGATGCCACCGATGAACGAGACGGTCTGTTCGGTGACGAACCAGGTCTGCGAAACGCCATAGCGCAACGCTTCGATCGGCCCGAGTTCCCTGGTGCGGAAGCCGCTTTGCTCGGCATTGGCGACGACGCCGATGACGGCCGTCTTGAACTCGTTGCCGAAGCCGTCCGTCTGCGCCTGTTCCTGAGGTGTCACGGTCAGCGCGATCACCTGTCCGGCGCGGTCGATTCCGAGCTGCACGGGCACGCCGGCTCGTGTCGAAACATAGCGCTGGAGGTCGCCGAAATACTCGATCGCCTCACCGTCCGCGCTTACGATGCGATCGCCCGGCTGAAGGCCTGCGGATTGCGCTGGGGAGCCCGGCCGCACTTCGGACACCACCGGATCACCCACGACGATACCTGTGGAGAATGCCGTGAGCGCGAAGATCGCGATCGCCAAAATGAAGTTTGCGATCGGCCCGGCGGCAACGGTCGCGGCCCGCCGTCCGACGCTGGCGGTATGAAATGCCCCGCCCCGCTCCTCCTCGCTCATCCGGCCAAGCGCTGCATGGTCGGGAACGCTGGCGGCATTCTCGTCGCCGAAGAACTTGACGTAGCCGCCGAGCGGGATGGCGCAGAGTTTCCAGCGGGTGCCGCGCCGGTCGTTGAAGCCGACGATCTCCGGGCCGAAGCCGACGGAGAACGCAAGGATGCGGATGCCCGACCAGCGGCCCACGAGATAGTGGCCGAGTTCATGGAAGAAGACGATCACGGTCAGCACGAACAGGAAGGGGACGATCCGGATCAGCGCCGTGTCCCAGATCGTCGTCCACCAGCCTTCGAGGCCCATTCCATTCACCTAACGTCGTTCCCGGGGCGACCGGATGCGCCTCGTCGGGGAAATCCGCATGCTGCACGCGCCGAATTGACGTCGGCTCACCGGAATGCACGCAACTGTCCGTATCACCGCATCTGCGGGCAACGCCATGCCTTGCGGGATCACGATGGATCTAGAGACGGAATATGGCTCTTGCGGGATGTTCTGCGCCCGCGACCAGCATCCCGAACACCCAGGCGGCACCCGCCGCGAAGATGAGCGCGTCGATCCGGTCCATCAGGCCGCCGTGACCGGGAATCAGACGGCCGGAGTCCTTGACGCCGAAACGGCGCTTGACCCAGGACTCGTAGAGATCCCCCGCCTGCCCGACGACCGAAAGGATGATGCTGAGCACGATGACCAACACGCCGACCGATCCGACCAGCCAGTACGAATAGAGGGCGCCGAACCCGACGCCGGCCGCAAGGCCGCCGAGAGCGCCGGAGATCGTCTTCTTCGGGGACACCATCGGCAGCAGCTTCGGGCCGCCGACCATGCGGCCGGTGAAGTAGGCGAAGACGTCGGTCGCCCAGACGACGCAGATGATCAGGCCGAGAACCGCGAGCCCCTCGGCGCCATCGTCGCGCAGCAGCCCGGGCGCCAGTCCGGCGAGGGCCGCGTAGCCGAGGCCCGTCATCACCCAGTCGGCCTTTCGCTCGCCCCGGTCGACCAGCGCGATGAACCCGATCGAGAGGACCACGATCCCGACGGCGATGGCATGGAAACCGAAGAAGAACGCGACCAGACTGACGAACAGCGCGCGGCGCGCGAAGAGGTAGATGTCGCCGGCGCGCTTGCCGCGCGTCATCCGCATCCATTCGTCGAAGACGATGATGCAGGTCGCGACGCACAGGATCCGGAACGCCGCGCCACCGGCGAAGGTCAGAAGCAGGATCGCGATGCCGAGGATCAGCGCGGAGATCAGCCGAGATTTGAGGTCGGTCCAGGTCGCGTTGGCGACGAGTCGTCCGAGGCCCAATCCCATCGCGTCAGGACGCGATCTCTTGCGAGAGGCCGCCGAAGCGGCGATCCCTCAAGGAATATTCGCGCACGGTCTCCGAGAAGATCGCCTCGTCGAAATCCGGCCAGTAGCAGGGCAGGAACGCGAACTCGGAATAGGCCGCCTGCCAGAGCAGAAAGTTCGACAGGCGCAGTTCGCCGCTCGTGCGGATGATGAGGTCGGGGTCGGGGATTCCGGCCGTATCGAGATGCGCATCCAGAAGCTCGGGCGTCACCGCTTCGACCGTCGTCTCGCCGGCGACGAGCTTCTTGGCGATACGGCGCATGGCGCGGGCGATTTCGTCCCGCGCGCCGTAGTTGAAGGCGACGAGCAGCGTGTTGCGGTCATTGCCGACCGTCAGTTCCTCGGCTTCCTCGAGGAGTCCTCGCACGTCGGGCGGCAGGTTGTCCCGCTCGCCGATGACGCGCACGCGCACGCCTTCGCGGTGAAGCTCGGCGAGGTCGCGGCGGATGAAGAACTTGAGGAGGCGCAGAATCTCGCCCACCTCTTCCTGCGGTCGCTTCCAGTTCTCCGAAGAGAAGGCGAACAGGGTCAGATACTCGATGCCCAGCTCGCGGGCCGTGCGGACGGCTTGGCGGACGGCTTCCACGCCGCGCCTGTGTCCCATGGTTCGCGGCAGGCCGCGAGCCTTCGCCCAGCGGCCATTACCGTCCATGATGATGGCGACATGCCTGGGATGCCGCACCTGATCAGCCATCGTCTCCGCCTGTCCTGAATCCGCCGCCGCCGAATCCGGACAGCCTAGACCTGCATGATTTCCGCTTCCTTCACCGAAAGCGCCTTGTCGATCTCGACGATGGTTTCGTCGGTCATCTTCTGGATCTTTTCGGCAATGACGCGGCTGTCGTCCTGGCTGGTATCGCCGTCCTTCTCGGACTTCTTCAGCGTGTCCATACCATCGCGACGCACGTGACGGGCCGCCACGCGGGCGTTCTCGCCGTAGGTATGCGCGACCTTGACCAGCTCCTTGCGACGCTGCTCGTTCAGCTCGGGCAGCGGGATGCGCAGCGTGGTGCCGTCGGTGATCGGGTTGAGGCCGAGGCTGGACTCGCGGATCGCACGTTCGACCGCACCGACCATCGATTTGTCCCACACGGAGACGGACACCATGCGCGGCTCCGGGACCGACACATTGGCGACCTGCGTCAGCGGCATGGACGAGCCGTAGGCTTGCACGACGATCGGATCCAGAAGGTTCGCCGACGCGCGGCCGGTGCGAAGGCCCGCGAGATCGCCCTTGAACGAGGTGATCGCGCCATCCATGCGGCGCTTCAGTTCGTTGAGGTCGGGAGCGGCCATTGCGGTTCCTTTCTGATAGTCTTCGTCTTGTCTGGGCGGATTAGTCGGTGACGATGGTCGAGCGTCCGCCACCGGTGAGAATGCGCGCGAACTCGCCCTTTTCGTGGAGCGAGAACACGACGATCGGAATATGGTTCTCGCGCGCCAATGCGACAGCCGTCACATCCATGACAGCAAGACCCTTCGACAGCACCTCGTCGTGGGTCAGCTGGTCGAAGCGGGTGGCGTCGGGCACGAGCTTCGGGTCGGCGCTGTAGATGCCGTCGACCTGCGTGCCCTTGAAGAGCGCGGTCGCGCCCATCTCGGCGGCGCGCAGCGCTGCGGCGGAATCGGTGGTGAAGAACGGGTTACCGGTGCCGCCTGCGAAGATCACGACGCGCCCGGCGCTGGCATGCGCGAGGGCTGCACGCTGCGAGAAGCTTTCGCACAGTTCCGGCATGGCGATGGCCGACAGCACGATCGCGTCGACACCGAGCTTCGTCAGCGAGGTGCGCAGGGCCATCGCGTTGATGACGGTCGCCAGCATGCCCATGTGGTCGCCGGTCACCCGGTCGCCGCCCTTCGACGCGACGGCGACGCCGCGAAAGATGTTGCCGCCGCCGATGACGACCGAAATCTCGACGCCGAGGTCGCGAGCTTCCTTAATGTCGGCGGCGATGCGATCTGCCACGGCGACATCGATGCCGAACCCCTGCCCGCCCATTAGCGCTTCGCCGGAAACCTTCAGAAGAACGCGCGTGAAACGGATCGCCATGGAATGTCCTTCGGATGATGCCGGCTTGCGATACAGGAAGGGCGCCCGCTTCTCAAGCGGACGCCCTTTCTCAGTTCCATGAAGGAAGAAAGCTTAGGAAACGCTTACTTCTTGCCGGCAGCCGCCGCGACTTCCGCCGCGAAGTCGCTCTGCTCGCGCTCGATGCCTTCGCCGAGGGCGAAGCGCACGAAGCCGACGATCTTGGCCGGAGCGCCGAAGTCCTTGGCGCCGGCTTCGAGGGCCTTCTCGACCGTCAGGTCGGGGTTGATGACGAAGTTCTGCTTCAGGAGGACGACCTCCTCGTAGAACTTGCGCATGCGGCCCTCAACCATCTTCTCGATGATCGCTTCCGGCTTCCCGGACTCGCGCGCCTGCTCCGAGAAGATCGCCTTCTCGCGCTCGGCGGTGGCCGGGTCGACCTCGGCGTCGGTCAGCGCCAGCGGGTTGGTCGCGGCGACGTGCATGGCGACCTGACGGCCGAAAGCGGTCAGGGCGGCCTTGTCGCCGGTCGACTCGATGGCGACCAGCACGCCCAGCTTGCCGAGACCCTCGGCGACCTGGTTGTGGATGTAGGTCGCGACCACGCCGTTGGAGACCGTGAGCTTGGCCGAGCGGCGCAGGTTCATGTTCTCGCCGATCGTGGCGACGGCGTCCTTGATCGAGTCGACGACGCTCTTGCCGGTGTCGGCAAGGGTCGCGGCGCCCGTGGCGTCGGCCGTACCGTCGGTGCCGAGGGCCGCCTGCGCGACGTTGCGCACGAGCGCCTGGAAGGCGTCGTTGCGGGCCACGAAGTCGGTCTCGGAGTTCACCTCGACGACGACCGCGCTGTTGTCGCCGCTGGCGACGCCCACGAGGCCCTCGGCGGCCGTGCGGCTCGACTTCTTGTCGGCCTTGGCGATGCCCTTGGCGCGCAGCCAGTCGATCGCGGCCTCCATGTCTCCGTTGGTCTCGGCCAGGGCGGCCTTGCAGTCCATCATGCCTGCGCCGGTCTTCTCGCGCAGTTCCTTCACCATCGAAGCGGAGATCGTCATGAATTGGCCTCTATCAGAAAAAGAAACGGCGCACGGCTTCTGCGGGAAGGAGTGCGCCAGTCCTGTGACGGCGCGGTGACGCCGTCACAACGATGGTGGGTCGGATCAGGCGGCCGAAGCAGCCTGCTCCTCGGAAGCCGCCTCGGGCTCGTCGAGCGTCTCTTCCATCGGCGCCTCTTCCATCGCGCCGAGATCGACGCCCATGGAGCCCTGCTGACGCGCGATACCATCGACCGCCGAACGGGCGATCAGGTCGCAGTAGAGCGAGATGGCGCGAGCCGCGTCGTCATTGCCCGGGATCGGGTAGTCGATGCGGGAAGGATCGCAGTTCGAATCGACGATGGCGACGACCGGAATGCCGAGACGCTTGGCCTCGTCGATCGCGATCGCTTCCTTGTTGGTGTCGATGATGAAGATCATGTCCGGCACGCCGCCCATGTCCTTGATGCCGCCCAGCGCGCGGTCGAGCTTGTCGCGCTCGCGCTGCAGGGTGAGGCGCTCCTTCTTGGTGAAGCCGTGGGCTTCGCCCGCGAGGAGCTCGTCCAGCTTGCGCAGGCGCTGGATCGAATTGGAGATGGTCTTCCAGTTCGTCAGCATACCGCCGAGCCAGCGAGCATTGACGTAGTACTGGGCCGAGCGGTTGGCGGCGTCGGCGATGATCTCCGAAGCCTGGCGCTTGGTGCCGACGAAGAGGACGCGGCCGCCCTTGGCGACGGTGTCCGACACCGCCTGCAGCGCACGGTGCAGCATCGGCACCGTCTGCGCGAGGTCGATGATGTGGATGTTGTTGCGCGCGCCGAAGATGAATGGCGCCATCTTCGGGTTCCAGCGGTGGGTCTGGTGACCGAAGTGAACGCCCGCCTCGAGCAGCTGGCGCATGGAGTAGTCTGGCAGAGCCATGATCGTTTTCCTTGACCGGTTTATGCCTCCACGGAAAGAAGCGGCCGGCGGCCGCCACCGGAGGGAAGAAAGAGCTTTCGCTCTTTCGATGCCCAACTTCCGTGTGTGGAATGTCGGCGCGCATACACCATATGCGCCGCCCCGGCAAGTCGAACCCTCGCGCGGCGTCAGTTCGCCGGGCACCCCGCCGGACGGTCGTAGAAGCTCAGGCGCGCCAGTCCGCCTTCCAGCGTGTAGTCGCCGAAGTCCAGTTTCAGCCGGTCGGTGACGCCGTTCTCGTAGAGACGATAGCTCGTCTCGAAGATCGGCAGGCCGTCCCCGTCGCTGTCGCTGTTGTAATAGGATTCCGTCACGTTCCAGGATCGCAGGCCGTCCAGCATCTTGGCGACCTCGGGCTTCGCAGGCACCTCGTCCTTCCTCGCAGGCAGGATCAGCGAGGTCGTGGTCAGGTGCTTGTCGGCGTCGTCGTCGCCGTCGAAGAGATTGGCCTGGACCATCCGCTCTCCGGCGAGCGCGCGATCGATGAGCTTGGCGGTATGGCCGAGAGGGAATACCGATAGAGGCAGCTCGGTCTCGCGCTTGACCGGCGAGGTGTAGGACACTGCCGTCGCATCGACCCCATTGGTCGCGACGCCTTCGACGATCCCCTGCTCCGCCCCGTCGACGACTGTCCGGGTGCGGAACTCGTAGCGCTTGCCGTCGCGTGTCTCCTTCGCCAGCGTCTGCTGGTCGGTCACCGTCAGTTCGTCATCCTCGTGGAACCGGGCGACGAACCGGTAATCCAGCGAGAGCGCGTCGCAGGCGTCCGGCTTCAGCTGCAGGGCGATGCGCCCGTCGACGCTGTTGAAGTTGGACGTCTGGGACGCCAGCGCCAGGTCGTAGACCGCCTCGTGCGGCTGGAGGTCCGCAGCGCCCGCGGCGCCGCTTGGGACGAAGGCCAGGACGATCGCCGAAAGGGTCATGCCGTATTGCTTCAAGGCGCGTGCATCCCATCATGAAGGCTCATGGGTTCGACGATCGAACCGGCCGATAAAACCTGATAGCCGTGTGCGGCGCAAATTCCCATCCGGAGTGGATCATGACCGAATCGATCGCAGACCGCCTCGCCGCCGCCGGCGTGACCGTGCCGGACGCTGCGGCGCCCGCTGCCAACTACGTCTCGTTCGTCCGTTTCGGCTCGATCCTGCAGACGTCCGGCCAGCTTCCCATGGAAGGCGGCAAGGTCGCCGTGACCGGCAAGCTCGGCGGCGGCGTGTCGCTCGAAGACGGCCAGCGCGCGGCGCGGCTCTGCGCGATCAACATCCTCGCGCAGGCAAAGGCCGCGCTCGGCGATCTGGAGACGATCGGGCGCCTCCTGAAGCTGACGGTCTTCGTGGCGAGCGCGCCGGAGTTCACCGAGCAGCACAAGGTCGCCAACGGCGCCTCCGACTTCCTCGCCGAGATCCTCGGCGAGCGCGGTCGCCATGCCCGCTCGGCGGTCGGCGTGCCCGCGCTGCCGATGGATGCGGCGGTGGAAATCGAGGCGATGTTCGAGATCGCGTGATCCGATGAGCGGCGCGGCATCCGACCTCGGCTGGCTGACGGCCCGCCCGATCGCCCATCGCGGCCTGCACGACAAGGCGCGGGGCATCCCGGAGAACTCGATGGCGGCGTTCCGCGCCGCCATCGATGGCGGCTACGCGATCGAGTGCGACATCCACCGCACGCGCGATGGCGTTCCCGTCGTCTTCCACGACCACGATCTCGAACGGCTGACCGGCCGGATGGGGACGATCGACGCGCTATCGGCCGCCGAGGTCGCCGATCTCCGCCTCTTCGACACCGAGGAGGCTCCGCCGACGCTCGCCGCGCTTCTGGAACTCGTGGATGGATGCGTTCCGCTCGTCGTCGAGGCCAAGGGGATCGATGCCGCGACCGACGCCGGGTTCATGGCGGACGTGGCGCCCGTCATCGAAGGCTACCGTGGGCCGCTGGCGCTGATGTCCTTCGACGAATGGCTGCTCGACCAGACCGACGGGATCGGCGCTCCGGTGGGCCTCACGGCGGAGGGCACGCGCGCCGACGTTCTGGCGCGACATCGTGCCTTGTTCGAGAGACGCTGCGCCTTTGTGTCCTATAACGTCCACCATCTTCCCAACGCATTCGTGACGTGGGTTCGGGAGGAGCGAGGCGCGCCTGTCATCACCTGGACCGTCCGCACCCCGGCCGATGTCGCGCAGACCGAAGCCCACGCCGACCAGATGACGTTCGAGGGCTTTACGCCCTAGCGTCGACACAGAGCAGGACACACCCGCATGATCGATGAACCTTCCGGCGACGACGGGGCGGACTTCATCGTGCGGGTGGCGGAGGGCCTGAAGGACATCGAGCCGGCCGCCTGGGACGCGCTGGCCGATCCCGGCGGCGCAGAGGACTCGTTTCCGCATCCCTTCACGCGGCACGCGTTCCTGTCGTCGCTGGAGGATTCGGGCAGCGTCGGCGGGCGCACCGGATGGCTTCCGCAGCATCTCCTGTTGGAGGATTCCGACGGACAGCTTCTCGCCGCGGTGCCCGCCTATCTCAAAGGGCATAGTCAGGGCGAGTACGTCTTCGACCACGGCTGGGCGGACGCATTCGAGCGCGCGGGCGGGCATTACTACCCCAAGCTGCAGGTGAGCGTCCCGTTCACCCCGGCGACCGGGCCGCGACTGCTTGTCGGCGGGGGAGCCGAGGCGACCGTGCTGCGCGGCGCGATGGTCTCGGCCCTGTCCGGCTATGTCCGGCAGACGGGGGTGTCGTCGGCGCACGCGACCTTTCTTCAGGAGGCGGACCTCGAACCCATGCTGGAGGCTGGCTTCCTGCACCGCACCGACCAGCAGTTCCACTTCGTCAACCGCGGATACGCCACTTACGACGACTTCTTGGACACGCTCGCGTCGCGCAAGCGCAAAGGCCTGCGCAAGGAGCGCCGCGAAGCGCTGGCCGCCGGCATCACGATCGAACGCCTGTCGGGCTCGGACATCAGCGAGGAGGCGCTCGACGCCTTCTTCGCCTTCTACATGGATACGGGAAGCCGCAAGTGGGGCCGGCCCTATCTCAACCGCGCCTTCTTCCGGCTCGTCACCGAGCGGATGGCGGAAGCGATCGTCCTCGTCATGGCCCGGCGCGAGGGACGCTACATCGCCGGGGCGCTCAACTTCGTCGGCGGTGACCGCATCTTCGGTCGCTATTGGGGCTGCACCGAAGACCACCCGTTCCTGCATTTCGAGGTCTGCTACCATCAGGCCATCGACTACGCGATCGAGCACAAGCTCTCGATCGTCGAGGCGGGCGCGCAGGGTGAGCACAAGCTCGCGCGCGGCTACGAACCGGTGATCACCCATTCGGCGCATGACATTGCGCATCCCGGCCTCCGCTCGGCGATCGAGGACTACCTCGAGCGCGAGCGACGGCATGTTCTCCTCGCGCAGCCGGAACTCGCGGCCGCCACGCCCTTTCGTCGAGGCGAGGTCGAGTAGACGCGCCGGGGCCATCGACGCTAGATCGGGTCCGTCAGAATCGGCATCACCTTGGGACGGACGGCATGAGCGGCTACGACGACGGCAACATCTTCGCCAAGATCCTGCGCGGCGAAATTCCGGCCGCGAAGATCTTCGAGACCGACGATTTCGTGGCGATCATGGACGTGATGCCGCAGTCGAAGGGTCATTGCCTGCTGCTGCCGAAGGCGCCCTCCCGCAACCTCCTCGACGCGGACGACACGACGCTGGCGAAGGCGCTGCCGGAACTCGCGCGCCTTGCCCGAGCCGCCAAGGCCGCCTTCGACGCCGACGGCGTGGTGATGAACCAGTTCAACGAGGAAGCCGGCGGCCAGACGGTGTTCCACCTGCATTTCCACGTCGTGCCGCATTACGAGGGCGTGCCGCTCAAGCGTCATGCCAGCGGCATGGCGGACCCTGCCGAACTGCGCGAGCACGCCGAAGCGATCCGCGCCGCGCTCGCCTGACGCTTCAGAACATCCCGAGCGCCCATGGCACGCCGAGGAGAACGACCTCGGCGAACAGGATGGCGACGAGGGTTTGGCGCCCCAGCCAGAAATAGGCGGCGAACCCGGTCGCGAGCGCGGCGATCCGGATCGGCAGCGGGATCGCCTCGAGCGAGCCGCCGGGGACGAGCACAAGCCGGCCGATGACCGCCGCCACGAGCGATGTCGCAATCGTCCTCGCCAACGCCACGGCCGGTGATCGCTCGTCGAGCCGGCCGGCCGACAGGACGCCCAGCCAGCGCCAGACATCGGTCGGCAGCCATCCCGCCAGCAGAATGAAGACGTAGGGCCACCAGGCGGCGTCGATCCCGTCGTAGGTCAGCGCATTCATTCCACGCCCCCCGACGCCGCCTTCCAGCGCCCGATCGCATAGGCGACTACACCGCCGACGACGCCGGCGACGAGGATATCGAAACCGGGCGTCAGCCAGTGCGCCAGCGGAATGGCGAGAAGACCGGTCAGAAGCGCGAGGCGCCCGGACAGTTCGCGCGCCGATCCGTAAAGTGAGGTCAGGAAGTAGACGGGCGTGAAGAACGCCAGCGCTCCGGTCGCAAGGGCCGGCAGTTGGCCCATCAGGTTGAAGGCGAAGGCGACCGCCGTGGTGTTGACCACGGTGAGCGTGATCGCGAATCCGCCGAAGAAGTGCGTGCGATGGGCGCGGGGGACACCCGGCAGCTTGTCCAGAGCCACCACCCAGGCCGTCACCGCGACGAAGTGGGACAGGAACAGGAGCGTCGAGCGTCTCGTCCCGGGACCGCGAAGATCCGGCAGGAGCGCAATCACCATCGGCATCATCCGCAATGAGGAGAGGCCGACCGCCAGCGCCGTCGCGGCCAAAGACAAGCCCGCCGTGACCGCGCCGAGCAGGATCAGGTTGGCGGGCAAGGCCCAGATCGTCGCGACCATGAAGGTCGCCTCGGTCCATGTGACGCCGGCTTCACGCGCGAGACCGGCAAACCCAAGATGGGCAACCACGAGAATCAGGGCCGGCGCGCTCAGCACCTGCCTCATGCCGAGAAGGATCCATCGGGAGGCGGGGTCGGCCGGCGCCTTGATCGGTTCTGTCATGTGCTTGCTCGCCCGCCTGTGCATCGAGCCAAAGAAAAAGGCCGCTCCGGGGAGCGGCCTCTTCTAGATCATTCGGCGGGCTTTCTGGGAACCTTCGGAACAGCCCCTGCCCGCTTTTCCGCCTTTTCCCTGGCGGCTGCGGGTTCCTTCGCCGGCTGGACGTCCGGCGCGTCATCCTCCGGCTCGTCTTCGTCGAAGGACGTCGGCTCGTCCTCGATCTCCTCGCCGTCCGGTCCGACGCGGATCTTGCCTCGCGCCTCGTCGGCCTTCCTGGGCTTGGCGTAGGTTTCCTCAGGGATCGATTCGAGGTGCAGCTTGCGGCCGTCCTCGCCATCGACCACCGTCACCTTGACGGTGCCGCCACGCTTCAGCTTGCCGAACAGGACCTCGTCGGCTAGCGGCTTCTTGACGTATTCCTGGATCACGCGGCCAAGCGGACGCGCGCCCATGTGCTCGTCGTAGCCCTTGTCCGCCAGCCAGGCGATCGCCTCCTGATCGAGGTCGAAGGTCACGCCGCGCTCGGAGAGCTGGGCTTCCAGCTGCATGACGAACTTCTGAACCACCTCGTGGATCACCGGCGTCGGCAGCGCGCCGAACGGGATGATCGCGTCGAGACGATTGCGGAACTCCGGCGTGAACAGGCGGTTGATCGCCTCCACGTCGTCGCCCGTCCGCTTGCTCGAGCCGAAGCCGATCGCTGCGCGCTGCGACTCGGATGCGCCGGCGTTGGTCGTCATGATCAGGATCACATTGCGGAAGTCGATCCGCTTGCCGTTGTGATCCGTCAGCTTCCCGTGATCCATCACCTGCAGGAGGATGTTGAACAGGTCGGGGTGCGCCTTCTCGATCTCGTCGAGCAGCAGCACGCAGTGCGGATGCTGGTCGACGCCGTCGGTCAGGAGACCGCCCTGGTCGAAACCGACATAGCCCGGAGGCGCGCCGATCAGCCGCGAGACGGTATGCCGCTCCATGTACTCCGACATGTCGAAGCGCAGGAGCTCGATGCCGAGCGCAGACGCAAGCTGCTTGGCGACCTCGGTCTTGCCGACGCCGGTCGGGCCTGAGAACAGATAGGAGCCGATCGGCTTCTCCGGTTCGCGAAGGCCGGCGCGCGCCAGCTTGATCGCGGTCGTCAGGTTCTCGATCGCCGCGTTCTGGCCATAGACGACGCGCTTCAGCTGCTCGGAAAGGTTCGACAGAACCTCCTCGTCGTCCTTCGACACCGACTTCGGCGGGATGCGGGCCATCGTTGCGACAGTCGCCTCGATCTCCTTGACACCGATGCTCTTCTTCCGCTTCGCCTCGGGCAGCAACATCTGCGACGCACCCGTCTCGTCGATCACGTCGATCGCCTTGTCGGGCAGCTTGCGGTCGTTGATGTAGCGCGCCGACAGCTCGACCGCCGACTTGATCGCATCGTTCGAGAACTTCACGTGGTGGAAGTCCTCGAAATAGGGCTTGAGGCCCTTGAGGATCGCGATCGCATCCTCGATCGTCGGCTCGGCGACGTCGATCTTCTGGAAGCGGCGGACCAGCGCCCGGTCCTTCTCGAAGAACTGGCGATACTCCTTGTAGGTGGTGGACCCGATGCAGCGGATCGCACCCGACGAGAGGGCCGGCTTCAGGAGGTTCGATGCGTCCATCGCCCCGCCCGACGTCGCGCCGGCGCCGATGACGGTGTGAATCTCGTCGATGAACAGGACCGCGCCCGGATACTCCTCGAGTTCCTTCACGACCTGCTTCAGGCGCTCCTCGAAGTCGCCGCGATAGCGCGTGCCGGCAAGCAGCGTGCCCATGTCGAGCGAGAAGATCGTAGCGTCCGCCAGGACCTCCGGCACGTCGCCCTCGACGATGCGCTTGGCCAAGCCTTCGGCGATCGCCGTCTTGCCGACGCCGGGGTCACCGACATAGAGCGGGTTGTTCTTCGAGCGACGGCATAGGACCTGAATCGTCCGGTTGATCTCGCTCGCACGGCCTATCAGCGGGTCGATCCGGCCGGTCTTGGCCTTCTCGTTGAGATTGACGCAGTACGCGGTGAGCGCGTCCTGGGCGGTCTTGCGGCGTCCTTCCTCATCGTTGCCCATGACAGACTGCTCGTCCTCCGCTCCGCGCACGGTACGGCTTTCCGAGCCGCCCGGACGCTTCGAGATCCCATGGGAAAGGAAGTTCACGGCGTCGTAGCGCGTCATCTCCTGCTCCTGCAGGAAGAAGGCCGCATGGCTCTCGCGCTCGGCGAAGATGGCGACGAGCACGTTGGCCCCTGTCACTTCCTCGCGGCCCGACGACTGGACGTGGATCACCGCACGCTGGATCACCCGATGGAACCCGGCTGTCGGCTTGGAATCCTCGTCATGCCCCGTCACGAGGTTGGCGAGTTCGGTGTCGATGTACTCCGTCAGCGACGAACGCAGGACGTCGATGTCGACGCTGCACCCCCGCATGACCGCGGAGGCATCCTTGTCTTCAAGCAGCGCGAGGAGCAGGTGCTCCAGCGTCGCGAATTCCTGGTGCCGTTCGTTGGCGAAGGTGAGCGCCTGATGGAGAGACTTCTCCAGGCTTTGCGAAAATGTCGGCAAGCTTCACCTCAATTCTTTTCCATCACGCACTGAAGCGGATGCTGGTGCTGGCGTGCGAAATCCATCACTTGGGTCACCTTCGTCTCGGCCACTTCGTAGGTGTAGACCCCGCACTCACCCACCCCGTGCTGATGCACGTGGAGCATGATGCGCGTGGCCGCCTCCCGGTCCTTCTGGAAGAAGCGTTCGAGGACGTGGATGACGAACTCCATCGGCGTGTAATCGTCGTTCAGAAGCAGGACCCTGTAAAGGCTCGGCTTCTTGGTCTTGGGCTTGGTCCGGGTGATCACGGAGGTGCCGCGATCGGGCCCGTTCGGACGGTCGTCGTCCGGCCCTTGCGACCGGGTCGCAGTCATTCGGGCCCCATGCGGAGCCGCCCGTTCGTTCAAGGAGTTCACGTTCGCCATCGCTCGATATGTATGTGCGCCGATCGACAATTTAAGACGCCCTCAGGATGCGGCAAAATTTCGTTCCGCCGAAGCCGGCCGCGGCGCCGGGTGTCGCAACCGGAATCGCCGGTCCGTTCAAGACAGTGCGGCTCCGACCGGACGCCGCGCAACGAAAAAAGGCCCGGCGGAGAGCCGAGCCTTTCCAGAATGCATCCCCGAAGGGACGGTCCCGATCGCGAGACCGGATCAGTTCGTGTGGTTGGCGGCCTGGTTCGCCATGTTCTGGGCGAACTGCTGGTTCTGCTGGGCCGAAGACTCGAGCGGGCGATAGGCCTCGCGCGCGATGTCCTGGTAGATCTCGCCCATCTTGGTCGCCTGCGACACCCAGGCCTCGTAGGCCGAACGGGCGTACTCGGACTGGACCTCGATCGCCTTGTCGAGCGTGCGGACCTGGGCGAGACGCTCCAGCATCTGCGCGGACTGCTCGTAGGACTTCTTGGTGTACTCGGTCGCCTCGGCGGCGATCTGCTGGAAGCCCTTGGTCATGGCCGACATGGAGCGGAGCGCATTGTCCATGTTGTCCTTACCAACCTTGTTGGCGTCGGTGTATGCGTTCATCGAACTCTCCCTTGCATGGTTGGGTGACGGCGGGCAGCGTCCAACACCGTCTTCGGCTACCATATATTGCACTGCACAAATTCCTGCAAGGGGATGGTGCGCCGCGATACCGACTGTTTGGCGACGAGGTCGATCACGACAATTCGAGGCGAATGCCACAAACCGATCACAAGGTTCCGGCAACCATAAACGGATTGGTAAGACCGCCCTGCGTATCTTTCCCTCAAGAAGAGATCGCGAAGACACAGTCTTTAGGACCTGGACAGGCGCTTGGCGTCGCGACCGGGGGCAGCATCTCGACACACGAACACGAGAGTGCCGCCCATGCCGCTGTCCATGTCGACGATCACCGCCGCAGCGAAGCGCATGTCCCACTGTTTGATGGCGGCCACCCTCGTCGGAGGCGCGGTCCTCGCGATCGTCCCGGCGCAGGCCCAGGAATCTCCGGAACGCTACTCGGCGATCGTGATCGACGCGAACAATGGCAAGGTGCTCTTCTCGCGCAGCGCGGACGACCGCCGTTACCCCGCCTCCCTCACCAAGATGATGACGCTCTACATGCTCTTCGACGCGCTGGAGAGCGGCCGCGCGACGCTGTCGACGCCGATGAAGGTGTCGGCCTACGCGGCAGCCCGTCCGCCTTCCAAGCTCGGATTGAAGTCCGGCTCGACGCTCTCGGTCGAGGAAGGCATCATGGGTCTCGTGACGCGCTCGGCGAACGATGCCTCGGTCGTCATCGGCGAATTCCTCGGCGGCACGGAAAGCCGTTTTGCCGAGATGATGACTGCCAAGGCGCGCAAGCTCGGCATGTCCCGGACCACGTTCCAGAACGCCAACGGCCTGCCGAACGACGCGCAGATGACGACGGCACGCGACATGGCGACGCTCGGCATCGCGCTCCGCGAGCATTTCCCGCAGTATTACAAGTACTTCAGCACACGCAGCTTCAAGTTCCGCGGCCAGACCATCGGCAACCACAACCGGCTCCTCGGCCGCGTCGAGGGCGTCGACGGCATCAAGACCGGCTTCATCAACAAGTCCGGCTTCAATCTCGTTACCTCCGTCGTTCGCGGCGACCGCAAGCTCGTCGCCGTGGTGATGGGCGGTCGCACGGCTCGCTCGCGGGACGACCATATGGCCGAGCTGGTGAAGCAGTACCTCCCGCAGGTCAGCACCCGTGCATCGACGGCCCTGATCGCGGCCTACAACCCGAGCGCTCGCGGCCCGGCCGTCACCGCCCATGCCGAGACCGTCGCGGAAGCGATGCTTCCGAGCGCCGTGCCGGTGCCGACACGCCGCACGTCCAACATCAACCAGCGCGTCGCCGAGGCCTATGGCTCCAACGCCACCGGTGCGATGAACGCGATCACGGCGCCCGAGCGCCGCTCAGTGGTCGGACGCGACGCGATCCGGGAAGCGCTCGAGGCCAACGATCGTGCCGCGCCGAACGTGGCCACTGCACTCGCCGCGGCCCCCGTGCCCCGCGCGTCGATCCCGAACGTCATCAGCCAGGCCTCCGCAGCGACGGTCGTGCCGACCTCCAACCGCGACACCGTATCGGGCTGGGTCGTCCAGATCGCCGCGACCCCTGCCGAAGCCACCGCCTACGACATCCTGGCGGAAGCCAAGCAGCGCGCCGGCTCGGCCCTCATCGGCGCCCAGGCGTTCACGCAGGCCGTTGCCAGCGGCTCGCAGACCCTCTACCGCGCCCGCTTCTCCGGCTTCGCCGACAAGGCGGCCGCCAACGCTGCCTGCGACGCGCTGAAAAGCAAGGCCTACGCCTGCTACGCCATCGCGGCGAACTGATCGCCCGCGACCACTCCACCCTAGCCGCCGTGCGTCACGCGGAGCCTCCGGGCTCCGAGCGGTCCCCCTTTGCCTGCAGTTTTCAGAGCGTAACCGAGGTTGTCATGTCGTTCGAAACCGAAAGCGCCCTCCTGCCGACCGCCGAGCAGAAGTCGACCGTGATCGGGCTGCACCCGCTGCAGCAGGCGGCCGCACGGCTGACCGACTACCGCGATGGCCGCTCGCGGATGCGTGCCAAGGATCTGGTGGGTATGCTTCTGTGCCACGGCGCGCGTGCCTGGCGGGCCTCGCAGCCGCGCTCCAACACGCGTCTCGTCGTGCGCTCGGCATCCGGCAACCCGGCCGTCCGGATCGCGTTCGGCCGTTGAGACTTAGAGAAGGCCGAGTTCGGCCAGTTCGCGGCGGAGCGCGGAAGGGAGTTCGGCAAGATCCGCCGCGTCGCCGAGATCGGCGGGCGCATCCTCGGCTGTCAGGTAGCGCCACCCTTGAAACGGGCGCTTGGGCAATGGCCACGTGCGGATGAAGTCGGACTTCAGCACGATCCGGCAGCGCTCGATCCCGTCCTCGGTGCGAATCGCGTCGAAGCGCAGGATCGGCTGTCGCACCTGAACCTGTCCCTTGATCACCCAGAAGAGCGAACCGGCGCCGACCATTTCGTCGGCGCGCTTCGGCATCACGCGGGTGACATGCGTCTGTTCGGCGCCCGGTCCGGCGGACAGGCGGGTGCGCACATGGGCCTCGAGATCCTCGACGCTGTCGACACCCACGCAAAGCTTGATCATATGGAGCGGCATGCGCGCTGTTTGCTCGCGCCTTCGGGCGTCGTCAAGGCAAGCGCCGATGTGACGGATCGGCGCCGCGGCACCGACCGTCGAAGCCCGTCCCGTCGTTGTTTCGAGCCGCTATGCGCATCGCCGACATCTTCGATCTCCCCGACCTCATCGCCTTCCTCGCCTTTCTCGGAGGCTGGGTCGCCTATTCCTTCGTAATCGAATTTCCGGTCTTCGCCCGCCACGGGCTCAGCCGGCAGATGAACCGGCAGCGAGAGGTCTGGATGCAGACCCTCCTGAAGCGCGATCTTCGCATGATCGACACGGCGATCATGACAGGGCTCCAACAGGGAACGGGCTTCTTCGCCTCTGCCTGCATCTTTGCGATCGGCGGCTGCTTCGCGCTGATTGGCTCTGCCGAGCAGATAGCACTGATCGTCACCGACCTGCCTCTGGAGGGGCGGTTCGACCGGGCACTGGTGGAGGCGAAGCTGCTGGGCCTCGTCACCATCTTCGCCTATGCCTTCTTCAAGTTCGGCTGGTCCTACCGGCTCTTCAACTACTGCTCGATCCTGATCGGCGCGATCCCGATGCGGCAGGAAGCGGACGCCAATCCGGAGGCTGCCGAAGCCGCCGTCCGGCGTGCCCTCACGATGAACCGCATCGCGGCGCGGCACTTCAACGCGGGCCTGCGCGGCATCTTCTTCGGGCTGGCCTATCTCGGCTGGTTCGTCGGACCGCTGGTGCTGGTCGGCACCACCATTTTGGTGATCCTGATCCTCGGGCATCGCCAGTTCTTTTCCGATGCCAACGTGTCGCTGCGAGAATCCTGATGCCCGACCGCCCCGACCAGTCAGCGCTGCGCGAGGAAATCCTGCGCGCGGTCCACGAGCGCGGAGTGGGCAAGACCGTCTGCCCGTCCGAAATCGCCCGCAATCTCGCGGGGTCCGACGAGAAGCGCTGGCGCCTTCTCATGCAGCCCATACGCCAGGCAGCGAGTGGGCTTTCGGACGACGGACTGGTCGTCATCAAGCGCAAGGGCCGCCCGGTCGCGCCGGCCGACCTGAAGGGCATCTACCGTCTGTCGCTGCCGGATCGCGCCTGACGCTCAAGCCCGCGGCGCGGGAAACAGGGCGTCGGTCTTCCCCGTCATCCGGTAGACGGCGAGGCCGAGATACTCCCGGATCGCGAAATGCACCTTCTCGAGGTTTCGAACCGTCGTCGCGGATGGGCGATAAAGCGAGGTCCCGGACGGCGTCTGGTAGTCGGTCGGATAAGGCAGCACGTCGAAGCCCGCGACGCGGAAGCATCCGACGGAGCGCGGCATGTGCGCGGCCGACGTGACGAGAAGCCAAGTTTCTCCTGGCTTCGGTTGGGCAATCTCTCGGGTGAAGATCGCATTCTCCACGGTGTTCCGCGAGCGGTCCTCGAGTTCGAGCCGCTGCGGTGGCAAGCCTAGCGCCGCAAACAGTTTCTCGGCCATCGACGATTCGGTGATGTCCTCTTCCAGCATGGCCGCTGCGCCGCCGCTGAAAACGACGCGCGCTTGAGGGTATTGGCGCGCAAGTGCCATCGTCGTCGTGATGCGGTCGGCTGCGTCGTTGAGTTCCAGTTCGCCCCTCGTGCGTCCGATGCGGGTATCGAACGATCCGCCGAGAACCACGATGCCGGCAATGTCTTCCGGTAGCTGCGGCTTCGGAAAGCGGTTCTCGAGGACGCTCAGCATCAGGAGCCCGAGCGGCGTTAGGCTGACGATCGCCAGGATGAAAAACGACGTCCCGACCAGACCGAGCCCGAGGCGCGGCATCTTCAGGAGAAGAGCGAGGATGCCGGCCGCCCCGACCAGGAGAATGATCACGAGCGGCTGGACGAGAAACCAGACGATTTTGGACGCAGCGAAGAACATGGATCAGATCGTCTCGTGGCATGGGTCGCCGCCGCGCCCCGCACGGCGAAGGGCGCTCTGGCGTCAGCGATTGTCCCAGCGCGGCGCAAAGGACGGGTTCACCAGACGATGGCGGGCGCGCGACATGTCGTGCAGGCGGCGACGGTCTTCGTCCTGAAGTTCGAAGTCGAAGACGTCAAGGTTCTCGGCCAGTCGCTCCGGCTTCGACGTGCGGGGAATGGCCCCGACCATCGGTTGCTCGATCTCCCAACGCAGCACAACCTGCGCCGGCGTCTTGCCGTAGCGCTTCGCCATGTCGGCGACCGCAGGGTCCGTCAGTAGATCCTTGCCCTGCCCGATCGGTGAGTAGGCGATCATCGCCATGCCGAGGCGCTGGCAGGCCGCATGCACCTTCTCCTGCGACAGGCGCGGGTGATACTCGACCTGATTGCAGACCAGCGGTTGCCGACTGAGTTGGGCCGCGCGATCGAGCAGTGCCGAATCGAAATTGGCCACCCCGATGTGCCGGGTCAGGCCATCCTCGTGCGCCTTGTTAAGTGCGTCGATCGTACCCTCCAGCGGAATCGCGGCGTTCGGCCAATGGATCAAGAGAAGGTCCACCGCGCCGATATCGAGCGCGCGCACCGCCGCCTCCGCCGATCGCCTGAAGTCCGCCGGCGCGAGATCGTCGGTCCAAACCTTGGTCGTGACGAAGAGCTCGTTGCGATCGATGCCACTGGCGCGAACGCCCTCGCCGACCTTGGCTTCGTTGCCGTACATGCGCGCCGTGTCGAGATGCCGGTAGCCGACGTCGATCGCCCTGCCGACCATTTCGACGCAGGTTTCGCCTTCGAGACGATAGGTGCCGAGCCCGATCGCAGGAATGCGGGCGCCGTTGGCTTCGATGATGTGCATGGTATCCGCCCGTCCCGCTGCAGTTGCTGCGGCGACCTCGGCGGTCGCCATCAAGAGGGTTTTCAGATAGGCGAGATGCCGTCAGGACCAGAGGACCAGCCTATGATCGCATCCCAAGCCAGCCGCTTCGGCTCGCGCGTCGAACTCCTCGATGTCCTGCGCGGGGTCGCGCTCCTCGCCATGCTGGCCTACCACTTCACCTGGGACCTCGAATTCTTCGGCTACCTTCCGCCGGGCTATGCGCAGGTCGGCGGCTGGCGCATCTTCGCTCGATCGATCGCGATCAGCTTCCTCGTGCTGGTCGGTCTCAGTCTCTTTCTCGCCAATCGCAACGAGGTGCGCTGGCCGTCATTTCGAAAGCGCCTGGCGCAGATCGTTGCCGGCGCTGCGGTCATTTCGCTCGCGACCTACGCGTTCACGCCCGACTCTTTCGTCTTTTTCGGCATCCTCCACCTGATCGCCGTCGCGAGCGTGATCGGCCTTACGGCGCTCCACGTTCCGTTCGCCGTGAACCTCGCGCTCGCCGGCGTCCTCGTCGCCCTGCCGCTCGTCGTCTCGACGCCGGTGACCGATCCGCGCTGGCTGGCCTGGATCGGGCTGTCGGAGCACCCTCCGATCTCCAACGACTTCGTGCCGGTGATCCCCTGGCTGGCCCCCGTGCTGGTCGGGATCACGCTGGCCCAAATGGCGGAACGCTTCGACGTCTGGCCCCGCTTGCGACGGCTGAATGGGCGCTTCGGACCGGCTCGCCATCTCGGACGCCTCGGCCAGCATTCGCTTCTGTTCTATCTCGTCCATCAGCCGATCTCGATCGGCCTCGTCGCCGCGTTCGCGTGGATCTCGCCACCCGACCAGACCGCAGCCTTCGACCAGAGTTGCCGGCAGACCTGTCGTCAGACCCGCGACGAGGGCTTCTGCCAGCGCTATTGCGGATGCGTCCTGGGAAACCTGAAGACGCAGGATCTCCTTGCGGACCTTCTTTCCGGGCGGCTCGACAAGACCAAGCAGCAGACGATCCGACAAACCGTCGATCAGTGCTCCTTCTCGGCCGAACCATGAGGCGTCAGCTCGTCGGCGAGATGCCAAGCTCGGCCATGCGCGTGAGGCAGGCTTCCTCGGCCTGATCGAGCTCCGACAGGAGATCCTCGATGTCGCGACGCTTCTGCTCCAGTTCGGCGCGACGCTCGCTGACGCGACGGATGATCGTCCGCAGCTGGCCGGCCTCTCCCGGCGGCGTGCGGTACATGCCCATGATCTCGCGGATCTCGGCGATCGAAAAGCCGAGGCGCTTGCCGCGCAGAATCATCTTCAGGAGCTGGCGGTCGGAATGCCGGAACAGTCGCGTGCGGCCGCGACGGATGGGAGCGATCAGCCCCTCGTCCTCGTAGAAGCGAATCGTGCGCGTGGAGATGTCGAATTCCCGCGTGAGTTCGGTGATCGTGTAGTAGTCGCGCATCCGGCAGCCCCTCTTCAGGCGAGACAAACCAGATTGACGTAAAAGTCAATCGCGACGCCATCGGACCGCCTTGCGATGCCGCACGGCTCAAGTCGGAACATCGATGTCAGGGTTATAAAACATGGCTGGTGCGGTCGAGAAGACTCGAACTTCCACGGGTTGCCCCACAGCGACCTCAACGCTGCGCGTCTACCAATTCCGCCACGACCGCACGCCGTGTTCCGGTCCGTAGGCCGGCCCGGTCTGTCTCGACCGGTGGCGGCGATGTAACAAACGCCCCGGAGGCGCACAAGCCTTTTCGCAGCGCCGCCCGCATTCTTTTTTCGAGATGGTGGCTCGGAATGCGCAAGCCCTTTGCGCACCGGCCTTTGCGGCGCTATCTCAGCCGCATGGACAACCCGATACCGCGCGACGCGCTCGACACCGGAAGCTTTTTTGCCCGATCGGACAGCCCTCCGGTCGAGTGGATCGTTATCGACGGGAGAATCGACTACCCAGCGTCGGTGGCGCTGATGGAGGACCGCGCGGCTTTCGTGGCGGACGGCACGGCGCCGGAGGCGGTGTTCCTCGTGGAGCACCCCCCGCTCTATACGAGCGGCACCAGCGCACAGGACGGCGATCTCCTCGACGCGGCGCGTTTCCCGGTCTTTCGCTCCGGGCGCGGCGGCGAGTTCACCTATCATGGACCCGGACAGCGCGTGGCCTACGTCGTGCTCGACCTGAAACGGCGTCGTCAGGATATTCGCGCCTTCGTCGCGGCTCTGGAGGAATGGGTCATCTCGACGCTCGCCGAGTTCCAGGTCCGCGGGGAACGCCGCGAGGACCGCGTCGGTGTCTGGGTCCGGCGCCCCGAGCGCCCGCCGCTTCCCGGCGGCGACCCGGCCGAGGACAAGATCGCCGCGATCGGCATCCGCGTGAGAAAATGGGTGACCTTTCACGGCATCAGCCTGAACGTCGATCCCGAACTCTCCCACTTCGACGGCATCGTGCCCTGCGGCATCCGCGGCTACGGCGTCACCAGCCTTCTCGACCTTGGCTTCGTCGTTTCAATGCCCGAGGTGGACGGAATCCTTCGCCGTCGCTTCGAGGCGATCTTCGGTGCGACCGTCATGCCTGTACCCGGTGGGAGCGCGCCATGACTGCCCGTGTCATCGTCGACGCCGACGCCTGCCCGGTGAAGGACGAGGTGATGGACGTCGCGGACAGGCTCGGTGCCGGCGTGGTTCTGGTGTCGAACGGCGGGATGCGACCCTCGCGTTATCCCGGCGCCCGCATCGTCAGCGTCTCAAGCGGCTTCGACGCGGCCGACGACTGGATCGCGGACGAAGCGACGGCCAATGACGTGGTGATCACGGCAGACATTCCGCTGGCGTCCAGGGCGTTGGAAAAAGGCGCGGTGGTCCTCGGCCCCGACGGGCGGCCGTTCACGCCGGATAACATCGGTGCCGCCCTATCCTTTCGCTCGTTCAACCAGCATCTTCGCGAGACCGGCGCATCGAGCGGCTACAACAAGCCGTTCACCGCGGCCGACCGCTCGCGCTTTCGACAGGAACTCGACAAAGCTCTCCGCCGCGTCATCATCGCACCGTAATGCGTCCGCGCGCCTCGTCTAGACGTAGCTTGGCACACGGCTCTTGATGGACGACACATGAAGCTTCTCGCCAAACGCGACGGCCCGCTGGTGTATCGGCAGCGCTTCGTCACCCGCCTCACCCACTGGGTCTGGGTTGTCTGCCTGTTCTTCCTGCTGCTGTCTGGGCTGCAGATCTTCATGGCGCGGCCCGATCTCTACATCGGTCAGCAGTCCGGTTTCGAGTTCGAGAATCGGGTGCTCAGCATCGGCGCCGCCTTCAACGAGGGCGAACTCGGCGGGGTCACGACGGTCTTCGGAAAGAGCTTCGACACGACCGGTGCCCTCGGCGTGATCGAGGACGAGAACGGCGATTTCCGGCCGCAGACCTTTCCCGGCTGGATGACGATCCCTTCCTACCGCGACTTGGCGACCGGGCGCGTCGTGCACTTCTTCTTCGCCTGGGCGCTGGTCGGTACCTTATTGGTCTGGCTGGTCGGAAGCCTCGTCAACCGCCATCTGACGCGCGAGATCCTGCCGCGCGGGCGCGACTGGGCGGCCCTGCCCCGCGACATCGCCGACCATGCCCGGCTGCGGCTGCACCACAAGCGCACCTATGGCCCGCTCCAGAAGATCTCCTACTTCGCGATCCTCGTCGTGGTGCTGCCGCTCATGGTGGCGACCGGGCTGACGATGTCTCCAGGGATGAACGCTTGGGCACCGTGGACGCTCGATCTCTTCGGCGGACGGCAGACCGCCCGCACCATCCACTTCGTGCTGATGCTGGCACTCGTCGTCTTCTTCGTGGTGCACATCGCGATGGTTCTCCTCGCCGGGCCGATCAACGAGATGCGCTCGATGATCACCGGCTGGATGCGGGTCGACGGCAAGGAGGACGCCCGATGAAGACGTTCCTCGACCGGCGCCGCTTCCTGGGTGGCCTGGCGGCTGCGTCGACGCTGCCGCTGTCGGGTTGCTTCGACCCGCTGGTGGCAAGCGACTCCGAGGTTCGCGGCCTTCTGGAGAGTGCGAACACGCTGACCTACAAGGCGCAGCGACTGCTCCTCGGATCGGATCATCTCGCGCGCGAGTTCGATCGTTCGGAGATTCGGCAGCCGATGCGGCCGAACGGCTCGACGAACCCGCAGGATGAGCCATACCTTGCACTCGCACGCAACAGCTTCCAGGACTACCGGCTGTCCGTCACCGGAGCCGTCAGAACCCCGCTGTCGCTGTCGCTCGCCGATCTCCAGTCCATGCCCGCGCGGACACAGATCACCCGCCATGACTGCGTGGAAGGATGGAGTTGCATTGCCGAGTGGACGGGGACGCCGCTCGGCCTCGTGCTCGACCGGGCCAAGGTCGCCTCCTCCGCCCGCTACGTCGTGTTCCTGTGCTTCGACACGCTCGACAACGGGTTCGCCGGTCCGATCCGCTACTACGAATCGATCGATCTTCTCGACGCCCGCCATCCGCAGACGATCCTCGCCTACGGTATGAACGGCGCGGCACTGCCCGTGGCCAACGGGGCACCGTTGCGGGTGCGAGTGGAGCGGCAGCTCGGCTACAAGATGGCGAAATACATCCGCGCCATCGTCGTCACCGACTCGCTCGTCGCTTATGGCGAAGGCAACGGCGGCTTTTGGGAAGATCGTGGCTACGAGTGGTTCGCAGGCATCTGATCAGCGACGCAGGAAAAGGTCCGCCGCGCGCATGTCGGTAAGACGGGACGCGCGGCGGGCCTGCGCTTCCTCGTCCTCGCCCCAGAGCGAGATGTTCCAGTCCTCGTCCACATGGGCGAGGCGCCAGGCTTCGTCCGAACCGAGGCGCCCTTCGGCGACGGCCAGCGCAATGATCAGCGAGCCTGTCAGGGTCGTCATCTGGTGGATCGCCGCCAGGCGGAACGGATCGTTCTCCTCGGCAAGCCGTGCCCGAAGCGCCTCGATGGTGGCGGGCTCCTGCGCGACGTGCATGACCCCGGCGCCCGTCCTGACACGAGCACCGAAGCGCGCCTCGACCCACGCGATCAGCGGATCCCACGCCTCGGCCTGCCGGGCCACAAGGCGCTCCGGCTCGTCCGCGCGGTAGGCGATGAGATCGGTCTCGGCATAGCGCGCGAGGTCGTCGCGCGTTGCGCCAAGATCGTTCGCCACTCCGTCGAGCACCGTATTGGCAAGCCGCGTCACCGGCATGGTCGACGGGTCGATATGCGTCTCCTGCCGCTCCCATTCCGCTGCGATGGCCTCGGCGATGACGCGGTCCGGCACCGCCAGGAGCGTGCGGATCGGCGTGCGCACGGGCCGCCCGTCGAGGCGGATCTCGAAGCCGGCCGCAGTCTCCTCGACCGCGACACCTTGATAGAAGCGCTTCGGCAGTTCGGGCTTCTGGAGCGGGTTCGACATGGCGGGAAGTCCCTGCTGCAACTCGTTTCTCACGCTCCGACCACCCTCGACGGTTCCGGCATCGACCATGCGGCCAGCGCCGCTTCGAGTTCGCCGACCGTCTGCGCGACGCCTCGGGCGCCTGCAGAGATCAGAGTCTCCGCCGATTGCGCGCCCCAGGCGACACCCCAGCCGACCGCGCCGGCCGCAACGGCCATCTGCATGTCGTAGACGGCGTCGCCGACCACAAGCGTGTCCTGCGGCCGCATGCCGAGAAGATCGCAGCACTCCGTCACCATTGCGGGGTGCGGCTTCGACGGGCAGTCGTCCGCGGTGCGCACCGCCGCGAACATCCCGTGCAGGTCGTGGGCTTCCACGACGTAGGACACGCCGCGTCGCGACTTGCCGGTTACCATGCCGAGGAGAACGTCGTCTCGCTGGGCAAGACGGCGGAGCATCGGCTCAATGCCGGGAAAGAGCCGTTCCGGGTAGGTGCCCTCCGCACGGATCTCGTGAAAGGCGTCGCGATAGGTGTCGACGAGCGCCGGCAGGTCTCGCGGCGCGACGGTCGGCGCCAGACGATGGATCGCGAGATCGAGTGACAGCCCGATGATGCCACGGGTCGCGGCGTCATCGGGCTCCGGCAGCCCTGCCTTTTCGAAACAGCGCCGCATCGTCTCGCAGATCAAGCCGAAGCTGTCGGCCAGCGTCCCGTCGCAGTCGAATAGGATCGCACGCATCAGTCGTTCTCGGCAGCCTCGTCGAAGCCGAACAGGTTCCACGTCTGGACCATGTGCGGCGGCAGCGGCGCGATCTGGTCGATGCGCCGTCCACCGTCGGGATGGGGAATGATGATCCGCCGGGCGTGAAGATGAAGCCGCTGCTGCACGCCGCCGGGAAACTCCCAGTTGGTGTCGTGCTCGAAGTATTTCGGGTCGCCAAGGATCGGATGGCCGATATGCGCGGCGTGGACGCGCAGCTGGTGGGTACGCCCGGTATAGGGCTCCATCTCGATCCAGGCGAAGGCCTGCGCCACCTGATCCACCACGCGGTAATGGGACAGGGCATGGTCGGCGCCCTCCTCGCCGTGCTTGGCGATCCGCATCCGGTCGCCGTCCCGCGTCTGCTCCTTGACGAGGTAGGTCGAGATCCGGCCGTCGTGCGGCGTGGGTACGCCCTTCACGAGAGCCCAGTAGAGCTTCTTCGTATCACGCTCGCGAAACGCCTTGGTCAGCGAGACCGCCGCCCCGCGGGTACGCGCGACCACCAGGATGCCCGACGTGTCCCGATCGATGCGGTGAACGAGACGCGGCTTCTCGCCCCGCTTGTTGCGCCATGCCTCCAGCATTCCGTCGACATGGCGGTTGACGCCCGAGCCGCCCTGCACGGCGAGGCCCGCCGGCTTGTTGAAGACGTAGACCTTCTCGTCTTCGTAGATCAGCATCTGGCCGAGCACGTCGCCGTCGTGCTTGTCGCGCATCGTGTTGGGCGTGAGCACGGCCGTCCGCGGCCGTCCAGCGTCGACGCCCATCGGCGGCACGCGGATCATCTGGCCGGCCTCGAGGCGCGTATCGGTCTTGGCGCGGCCGCCGTCGATGCGCACCTGCCCCGACCGCAGCAGCTTCTGAAGGTGTCCGAACCCGAGGCCCGGATAATGGATCTTGAACCAACGATCGAGGCGCAGGCCCGTCTCGTCCGCCTCCACCCTGATCTGCTCGACTACCGACATCTTCTTTTCCTATCGCTCTTGCCAAGGGCGATACAGCATTCGGCGCGCGGCCGGAACACCAGCGGCGTTCTTCAGCCGAGGTGCCGGACGAGCGCGAGCCCGGCGGCGAGCGCTAGAAGTCCGCCGACCATCGACAGGCCAACATAGAGAAGAGCCGCAGCCTGGCTGCCACCTTCCCACAGACTGACGGCGTCGAGGCTGAAGGACGAGAAGGTCGTGTAGCCCCCAAGGACGCCGACCGCGAGGAAGACGCGCAGTTCGGGCGGCATCTCCAGATGCCGGGAGAGCCAAGCGACGAGCACGCCCATCACGAACGACCCGGTGACGTTGACGAACAGCGTGCCATAGGGAAACGCGACACCGAGCCAGCGGCCTGCCGCGACGGACACGCCGTAGCGGGCGACGCTTCCCAGGGCGCCGCCCAACGCAACGAGCGCGACATTCAGCATCGGGTCATTTCCGGCGTTCCTGTCGCAGGCGAGCCCAACGTTCCATCCGCTCGGCGATCCGCGCCTCCTCGCCTCGCCCGGTCGGCTGATAGAAGCTTGTCCGACCCATGGCTTCCGGGAAATAGTCCTGCCCGGAGAAGGCGTCCGGCGCATCGTGGTCGTAGGCGTAGCCGGACCCGTAGCCTTCATCCTTCATGAGCTTTGTCGGCGCGTTCAGGATATGGCGCGGCGGCAGGAGCGATCCGTGCTCCTTGGCCGCCCGCATCGCCGCCTTGTAGGCGACGTAGACGGCGTTCGATTTCGGCGCGGACGCGAGATAGACGACGGCCTGCGCCAGCGCCAACTCGCCTTCCGGCGAGCCGAGATAGTCGTAGGCGTCCTTGGCCGCGTTCGCGACGAGAAGCGCGCGCGGATCGGCAAGCCCGATGTCTTCGGACGCCATGCGCACGATGCGCCGACCGAGATAGAGCGGATCTTCGCCTGCATCGAGCATCCGGCAGAGGTAGTAGAGCGCCGCATCGGGATCGGACCCGCGGACCGATTTGTGTAGCGCCGAGATCAGGTTGTAATGACCGTCCTGCCCCTTGTCGTAGATCGGCGCACGCCGCTGCACGACGGACCTCAGCCCCTCTCCATCGAGCATCTCGCCCGGTCGTGCCGCGCGCCAGACCTCCTCGGCCAGCGTCAGCACTGCGCGCCCGTCTCCATCCGCCATTCGCACCAGCATGTCGCGGGCGGCATCGTCGAGCGGCAAAGGGCGCTTCATCGCCTCTTCCGCACGTAGGAGCAGTTGACCGAGGCTTTCGGCGTCGTGCGCCCGGAAGGTCAGGACGCGGGCGCGGGACAGAAGCGCCGCATTGAGTTCGAACGACGGGTTCTCCGTCGTCGCCCCCACCAACACGATGGTTCCGTCTTCCATGACCGGTAGAAACGAGTCCTGCTGCGCCCGATTGAACCGATGGATCTCGTCGACGAACAGCAGCGTTTGCCGCCCGCTCGTCCTGCGAAGGCGGGCCGCCTCGAACACCTTCTTCAGATCGGCCACACCCGTGAAGATCGCCGAAATCTGCTCGAACGCGTAGTCGACCTCTCGCGCCAGCAGCCGGGCAACCGTGGTCTTGCCGGACCCCGGCGGCCCCCACAGGATCACCGAGCCCAGCGAGCCGCTTTCCAGCATCCTTGTCAGCGCCCCTTCGGGGCCGGTCAGATGCTCCTGCCCGACGACATCGCCGAGCCGCTGCGGTCTCAGACGCTCGGCCAGCGGTCCGTTGACCGCCGAAGCGGCGGGTTCGCTTCTTCTACTGGGCTGCGGATCGGCGTCGGCGAAGAGGTCGGCCACGTCGGATCAGCGCACGGTCTGAACGAGCCGCTGCCCGTTCCGGTCAACCTCGATACGCCAGCCGCCGCGCTCTCCTGCCGCGTCTTCCTCAAGTTCCTGCGTTGAAACGACATCGCGGCCGTTCAGGCTCGCAATGATGTCCTTCGGTCGAAGCCCCAATCGCGACGCCGGCGAGTTGCGCTCGACGTCCGTCACGACGACGCCGTCGGCGGTTTGCGGCATCTCGAGTTCTCCGGCGAGGCGCGGCGAGAGGTTTGCGATCGTCGCCCCCGCGAACGGCGTGCGTCCGTCGAGCGTGCGCAGATCGCGCGCCGGGGTCTCGGGCGCCGCCTTTAGCGCTAGGCGCACCCGTTCGCGCTTGCCATCGCCCGCCATGACCTCCATCTCGGCCTCGCGCCCGAGACCCGCCGTCGCAAGGCGATAACCGAGCGTGTCGGGGTTATCGACGGGAAAGCCGTTCATCGACAGGACGACGTCACCCTCCCGCAGTCCGGCATCGTCGGCCGGCGTGCCTCGACGCACCATCTGGACCAGAGCCCCCATCGGCCGATTGAGCCCGAGCGCCTCGGCCATGTCCGACGTCACCGCCACGAAGCCGGCGCCGATGTAGGGGCGCTCGAACGGGCGGCCCTCGCGCGCGGCATCCGTGAAGGCGCGAACCATGTTCGAGGGAATGGCGAATCCGATGCCGTTGGAGCCGCCCGTCCGCGAGAAGATCGCCGTATTCACGCCGACGAGTTCGCCGCGCATGTCCACCAGAGCACCACCCGAATTGCCGGGATTGATCGCAGCATCGGTCTGGATGAAGTAGCCGACGTCGTTGACGCCGACATGCGTGCGGGCGAGCGCCGACACGATGCCGTTCGTGACCGTCTGGCCAATGCCGAACGGGTTGCCGATCGCCAGCACCAGGTCGCCGATCTGCGTCGTATCCGAATCGGCGATCGCGATGCTCGGGAACGGCTCGTCGTCCTCGATCTTCAGGACGGCAAGGTCGGCCTGCTGGTCCTTCGACAGGACTTTCGCATCGAACTCGCGGCCGTCGGCCAGCGCGACGCGCACTTCCTCGGCATCGGCTATGACATGGTGATTGGTGACGACGAGACCCGCGGGATCGACGATGACGCCAGAACCAAGCGAGGACTCACGTCGCGTTCGCCCTTCTCCACGACCGAAGAACTGCTCGAAAAACGGGTCGCCGGCAAACGGCGTCCGCACCGGGACCTGCCGGGCCGCGTAGACGTTGACCACAGCCGGCGCGCTCTTGCGAACCAACGGGGCGAAGCTCAGCTTCACTTCGGCTTCCGAACCCGGCACCCGATCCACGGGGGCGGCCGGCGCGATCGGCGCAGGAACGACGGGAGACTGCGCCACGACGGGCGCAGAAATTGCCACCAGCGCCAATGCTGCGACGCCCGGTCCAAGAATCAGCCTGCGATGCTTCATGCTCGTTCGCCTCGAAGATCGAATCACGCGTCTGGTATCGCGCCTTCTTCGAACGAAAAAAGGGCCTCGCGGCCCTTTTTCCAAAGTCGCTGCCGAAGTGGCTCAGCGGGCGGTGACGTCCTGCTGGACGTCGACCGATGCCGTCGCCGGCAACTCGGCCGTCGCATAGCTCGCGGTCAGGATGCCGAAAGCAAAGACAGCGCCCAGAAGGGTCAGCATAGTACGACGCATCGAGAACTCGCTCGTGTGGGTGGAAGCGGTTCGATTTTCCATGATATCCGTTTAATCCGTCTAAACTCGCCGCGGTGCCGCTCGGCGGTAGCCCCCATTCGCCAGCAAAATGCCGCAATCCACCAAAGGTTGCATGCGAAGCATCGGATGTCGTGAGGGGTTGCCTTCGCGCATTCAATTGCACGAGGGCGACGTGACCGCTATCGCGGGCCAGCAACACTCACAGGATATGCAGTGCGTCCTGTAGATGGCACGACCTGCAGGGGCGCGATCACACGCAGCGATATCGGATCAGGCTTTCCCCCAGCGCGACGACAGCCTCTCTTGCCGACCGGAAATCGATCCCGAGAACGTCGCGGGCCGGGGACGTGTCCACCCGTTTCGAGCGTCCGAGATCGTCGGCCAGCATCGCGGCTCCCGGCGAAACGAGAGCGCCCAGACGAATCAAGGCGGACGGCAGTCGATGCTTCGGCAATCGCCGCCGTCGGTCCGGAAACGCCTCGGCGAGAAACGCCGACAACTGAAGAAATGACGGCGTATCGGGTGCTGCAAGGAGGAAGCGTCGTCCCGCCTCCAGCGCGAGCATCGCGCGGACGTGGGCACGGGCGACGTCTCGGACGTCCACGGAGGGAATGGCGACGTCCGGCAGCAGCGGGATGCGCCCCTTCATCATCGACGCGATCAACTGCGCCGACGTGCCCAGTCGCGAATCGAGCACGGGTCCCAGCACGAGCCCGGGATTGATCGTCGAGAGCGACAGTCCCGTCTCGCGCGCCACATCCCACGCTGTGCGCTCGGCGACGGTCTTCGAACGTGCGTAGGGGGATACGGATCGGCTCGCCAGATTCGTGAAATCGCTCTCGTCGAACGCTCGCATTCGATCGCGCGGATGCCCGTAGAAGACGGCGGCGACCGACGACGTGACGACCGCGCGCTCCACCCCCGCTCGGGACGCGGCCCGCAGGACCCTCTCGGTGCCCCGACTGGCAAGTTCCACGAGCTGCTCGGGACGGCGAGGCTGGACGAGCGGAAAGGGCGAAGCGGTGTGCAGGAGGTATCGGCAGCCCTCGGCGGCATGGCTCCAGCCATCCTGCGACCCGAGATCGGCTTCGACGAATTCGCAGCGCACGGCATCGCCGCCGTGAGCCCGCACCACCGCCCTTACCTCTTCGGCACGCGAATTGGCGCGGACGGTCCCACGAACATCGAAGTCCTCGCGCAGCAATTCGAGAACGACATGCTTGGCGATGAAGCCGGAAACTCCGGTGACGAGAACCCTGTCGCGTGCCATCCGCATCCCCACTTGGATCTGGACAGCAAAAAGGGGCCCGCAGGCCCCTTTTCAATGGCAGTCGGGTCGCGATGCGACGAAGCGTCAGGCGGCTTCGTTCTGCGCCTCGGCCTCGAGACGCGCGCGGTCCGCGGCGCCACGGGCGCTGACGTCACGCTCGACGAACTCAATCACCGCCAGCGGGGCGTTGTCACCGCGACGGAAACCCGCCTTCAGCACGCGGCAGTAGCCGCCATTACGATCCGCATACCGCGAGGCGATCGTGTCGAAGAGCTTGCGCACGGCAGCCTCGTCGCGGATCTGGCTGATGGCCTGACGACGGGCGTGCAGGTCGCCGCGCTTGCCGAGGGTGATCAGCTTCTCGACGATCGGACGCAGGTCCTTCGCCTTGGGAAGAGTGGTGACGATCTGCTCGTGCACGATGAGCGAAGCCGCCATGTTGGCGAACATCGCCTTGCGGTGCTCGTGGGTACGGTTGAGCTTGCGGCCGGAATTACCGTGGCGCATGGGTGTTTCTCCTCAGTCAAGTCCGGCTTGACGCCGGGGACGGCATCCTCGCAACCCGGCTTGATGCCGGTGCATGTGCCTTTGAATCTTTTGGGGTCATGCATGGCGCCCGCCGCGGACGCGGCGAGCACCCTGTTCGGGTCGGATCAGTACTGATCCTCGTAGCGCTTGGCCAGATCGTCGATGTTCTCCGGCGGCCAGGCGCTGACTTCCATGCCGAGGTGCAGGCCCATCGAGGCCAACACTTCCTTGATCTCGTTCAGCGACTTGCGACCGAAGTTCGGAGTGCGGAGCATTTCCGCCTCGGTCTTCTGGATGAGGTCGCCGATGTAGACGATGTTGTCGTTCTTCAGGCAGTTGGCCGAACGGACCGACAACTCCAGCTCGTCCACCTTCTTCAGCAGCGCTGGGTTGAAGGCGAGCTCGGCGATCTGCTCCTCGGCGCCGCGCACCTCGCGCTGCGGCTCCTCGAAGTTGACGAACACCGAAAGCTGGTCCTGCAGGATGCGCGCGGCGTAGGCCACGGCGTCCTCGCCGCTGATGGAGCCGTCGGTGACGATCTCCATCGTCAGCTTGTCCTTGTTCAGGTCCTGCCCCTCGCGGGTGTTCTCGACCTTGTAGGACACCTTCTTCACCGGCGAGAACAGGGCGTCGACGGGGATGAGCCCGATCGGGGCATCCTCGGCGCGGTTCTGGTCGGCCGGGACGTAGCCCTTGCCGGTGTTGACCGTGAACTCCATGCGGATTTCGGCGCCCTCGTCGAGGGTGCAGATCTCGTGCTCGGGGTTCAGGATTTCGATATCGCCGACGGTCTGGATGTCACCGGCCGTGACGACGCCAGGCCCCGACTTGCGAAGCACCATGCGCTTCGGGCCGTCGCCCTGCATGCCGATCGACACTTCCTTCACGTTCAGGACGATGTCCGTCACGTCCTCGCGCACACCAGCGATCGAGGAGAATTCATGCAGCACGCCGTCGATCTGGATCGCGGTGACGGCCGCGCCCTGGAGCGACGACAGAAGAACGCGGCGAAGCGCGTTGCCGAGCGTCAGGCCGAAGCCGCGCTCAAGGGGTTCCGCCACGAGCGACGCCTTCGTGCGGCTTCCGCCGTTCTTGAAGACGACCTGGTTCGGCTTCGTGAGGTTCTGCCAGTTGCTGGCGATCATGTCGCTTGCCTTTCAGCTACCTCGCCACCATCCAATCGTGGCGATAGGTCCCTTGGGAAGGATCGGCTTCCCGAATACGGCGAAAGCCGCGCAGTCCCTGTCGGACTGCGCGGCATAGTCTCGAAACTGCGCTCGCTTAAACGCGGCGCTTCTTGCGCGGGCGAACGCCGTTGTGCGGGATCGGCGTCACGTCGCGGATCGACGTGATCGTGAAGCCCGCAGCCTGCAGAGCGCGCAGAGCCGACTCCCGGCCCGAACCCGGACCCGACACCTCGACCTCGAGGGTACGCATGCCGTGCTCCTGCGCCTTCTTGGCGGCGTCCTCGGCGGCGATCTGCGCGGCGAACGGCGTCGACTTGCGCGACCCCTTGAAGCCCTGCGCGCCGGCCGAAGACCAGGCGATGGTGTTGCCCTGCGCATCCGTGATGGTGATCAGGGTGTTGTTGAACGAGGAGTTCACGTGAGCGACGCCCGACGTGATGTTCTTGCGTTCGCGACGACGGATGCGCTGTGCGTCCTTGGCCATTTTCTTATCCTTGGATCTCGACACCGCCGTAATGCCGGCGGCTCCACCGGCCGGAAAGCGCTTGGCTTCCGGCCATCAAACTCGACCGACCCGGACGGTCCGGGTCGACCCGATTACTTCTTCTTGCCGGCGATCGCCTTCGCCGGGCCCTTGCGGGTGCGAGCGTTGGTGTGCGTGCGCTGACCGCGAACCGGCAGGCCGCGACGGTGACGCAGGCCACGGTAGCAGCCGAGGTCCATGAGACGCTTGATGTTCATCGACGTCTCGCGACGAAGATCACCCTCGACGCGGTAGTCGCGGTCGATAAGCTCGCGAATCTGAAGCACCTCGGCGTCGGACAACTCGTTCACGCGGCGCTCGGCCGAGAGGTTCGCCTTGTCCATGATCTCCTGCGCAAAGCGCGGGCCGATGCCGTGGATATACTGTAGCGCGATGAGAACGCGCTTGTTGGTGGGAATGTTGACGCCTGCAATACGGGCCAAGAGAGCCTCCTTTGGTCGCGGATCCGCCACGACACTGATCTGCACGACCCGTCCGGGCCGCTCCTAAACGCCAAGCGACCGAACGCAAACGCTTCCGCGTATACGCCGATCGCCTGATGATGCGCGAATTGGACCGGTCCTTATAAGATTCCCCGGCCCTTAGTCAACTGTCAGGCCGAAACCCGTGTCGTCAGCAGCGTCTCGATCTCGTCGGTGACGTGATCCACCGGCGCCATGCCGTCGATCTGCCGCAGGAGACCGCGCTCGCGATAGTAGGGCGAGACTGCAGCCGTCGCCTGACGAAACTCGCGAAGACGCCGATGGAACACCTCCGGTGTATCGTCCTTGCGCACCGGAAGACCAGCCTCGGCGGTTTCCCGCGCCCGCTTCTCGATCCGCTCGACGAGCCTCTGCTCATCGACACGGAACTCCAGAACGGCATCGATGGCGAGCTTGCGCTCATCCAGCATCTCGTCGAGCGCCCTCGCCTGCGCCACAGTCCTCGGGAAGCCATCCAGGATGAAGCCCTTGCGAGCATCGTCCTGGTCGATGCGGTCCGCAACGATGCCGATGACGATCTCGTCCGACACGAGCTGACCGGCATCCATCACGGCCTGGGCGCGACGCCCGACATCCGTCCCGTTGGCCACGGCTTCCCGCAGCATGTCGCCGGTCGAAAGCTGCGGTATCCCATGCCGCTCCACCAGACGATGCGCCTGAGTCCCCTTCCCCGCCCCGGGGGGGCCCAGCAGTATGACCCTCATCGAGCTCCTCGCCTTCCTCCGCGCAGCTTCGCCTTCTTGACGAGGCCTTCGTATTGATGCGCCAGCAGGTGTCCCTGGACCTGGGCGACCGTATCCATCGTCACCGACACGACGATCAGCAGAGACGTCCCACCCAGGTAGAACGGGATGCCTGCGGCCGAGATCAGGATCTCCGGGAGAAGGCAGATCACCACGAGGTAGATCGCGCCAACCACGGTGATGCGGGTGAGAACGTAATCGATGTAGTCGGCGGTTCGCTCGCCCGGACGGATGCCCGGGATGAAGCCACCATGCTTCTTCAGGTTATCGGCCGTGTCCTTCGGATTGAAGACGATGGCCGTGTAGAAGAAGGCGAAGAACGCGATCATCCCGGCGTAAAGCAGCATGTAGAGCGGCTGGCCGTGGCCCAAAGACGCGATGATCGCGGTTGCCCAACCCGGAAGCGTACTCGTGTCGGCGAAGTTCGCGATCGTGACCGGCAGGAGCAGCAGAGACGATGCGAAGATCGGCGGAATGACGCCGGCCGTGTTCAGCTTCAGCGGAAGGTGCGACGTGTCGCCCTGGAACATGCGGTTGCCGACCTGACGCTTCGGATACTGGATCAGAAGCCGGCGCTGCGCACGCTCGAAGAACACCACGCCGGCGATGCAGGCGACGACCACGACGACGACGATCAGAATGATCGCGGTCGACAGCGCGCCCGTGCGGCCGAGCTCGAGCAGATTAGCCAGAGCCGACGGCAGGTTCGCCGCGATGCCTGCGAAAATGATCAGCGAGATGCCGTTACCGATGCCGCGCGCGGTAATCTGCTCGCCGATCCACATCAGGAACATCGTCCCGCCGACCAGCGTAATGACGCTGGACAGGATGAAGAACGTGCCCGGATTGGTGACGATGCTGCTCGTTGACTGGAGGCCCGCCGCGATTCCGTACGCCTGAACGGTCGCCAGAAGCACGGTGCCGTAGCGCGTGTACTGGTTGATGATCTTCCGCCCGGACTCACCCTCCTTCTTGAGGGCCTCGAGCGACGGGATGACCGATGTCATCAGCTGGATGATGATCGACGCCGAGATGTACGGCATGATGCCGAGCGCGAAGATGGCCATTCGGCCGACGGCGCCGCCGGCGAACATGTTAAACAGGCCGAGGATACCTGTCGACTGCTGCTGGAAGGCCTGCGCCAACGCGTGCGGATCGATGCCCGGCATCGGGATGTAGGTGCCGAGCCGATACACCAAGAGCGCGCCCAGCGTGAACCAGATGCGCTTCTTCAGGTCTTCCGCCTTCGAAAAGGCGGAGAAGTTCAGGTTTGCGGCAAGTTGTTCCGCGGCCGATGCCATGTCTGCGCTCTCTCCGGATGATCCGACGCGCCCAGCCCGACGCAATGCGTAGGCCGCGCGGACGATTCCGACACGTTCGTGACGTTATGTAGAACGGCCTACCGAAACGAATTACAAGACAAATTCGGTCGTCGGGCGGTCCCAAAAGAAAAAAGCCGCCCTCGTGCGGGAGGGCGGCTTTCGAACTTCAACCGCGAAGCGGAGTATCAGGCTTCCGCCGCGGCCTTCTGCGGCACGGTGAGCGAACCACCGGCCTTCTCGACCTTCTCGATGGCCGAGCGCGAAGCGCCGTCGGCCTGGATCGTCAGCTTGGCGGAGACCTCTCCGTCGCCGAGGATCCGCACGCCGTCGCGCGAGCGACCGACGAGGCCGGCGGCCTGAAGGGCCGCCATGTCGATCGTCGCCTTGGCGTCGAGCTTGCCGGCCTCGATTGCCTTGGCGATCTTGTCCAGCGAAACGACGTTGAAGGTCTTCGCGAAGATGTTCACGAAGCCGCGCTTCGGGAGGCGACGATAGAGCGGCATCTGGCCGCCCTCGAAGCCGTTGATCGCGACGCCGGAGCGGGCCTTCTGGCCCTTGACGCCGCGACCACCGGTCTTGCCGGAACCCGAACCGATGCCACGGCCGAGACGCTTGCGCGAATGGGTGGCGCCGTCCTTGTCGGCGATCTCGTTGAGCTTCATCTCGTTTACTCCCGGCTCACTGGCCGTCGACGACGCGGACGAGGTGGCTGACCTTGGCGATCATGCCACGGACCGAAGGCGTATCCTCCAGCGTCCGAACGCGGTGCAACTTGTTCAGCCCGAGGCCGATCAGCGTGGCGCGCTGCTCGCTCGGACGGCGGATCGGGCTTCCGATCTGTTCGACGGTGATCGTCGAGCCCTGGGTCTGGGTCTTGGACATCATTCGGCTCCTTGAATGGGGACGACGGGCGGCAAGCGCGAGAGTCTCGCGCTCGCGCTGCTCCATCAGTCCTCAGCGCCGACCAGGTCGCGACGGCGCGCCTGGAGCGTGGAATACTTGATGCCGCGACGGGCAGCGACATCCTTCGGATGCATCTGACCCTTCAGGGCGTCGAACGTGGCGCGAACCATGTTGTAGGGGTTCGACGAACCGAGCGACTTCGCGACGACGTCGTGCATGCCGACGGCCTCAAAGACGGCGCGCATCGGACCACCGGCGATGATGCCGGTACCCGCCTCGGCGGTGCGCAGAAGCACCTTGCCGGCGCCATGACGACCGGCGACGTCGTGGTGCAGCGTGCGGCCGTCGCGCAGCGGCACGAAGATCAGGTCGCGCTTGGCGGCTTCCGTGGCCTTGCGGATGGCCTCCGGCACTTCGCGTGCCTTGCCATGGCCGAAGCCGACGCGGCCCTTCAGGTCGCCGACGACGACGAGCGCGGCGAAGCCGAAGCGACGGCCGCCCTTGACCACCTTGGCGACGCGATTGATGTGGACGAGCTTGTCGACGAAGCCGTCATCCCGCTCTTCGCGGTCGTTACGTTCATTACGAGGCGCCATATCCTGTCCTTGTTTTTTTCCGGAGGCGTCCTGGGGTAGATGCCGATCGATGCGGCACCCGGCTTAAAGCATGACACGGCCGGCAGGAAAACCCACCGGACCGCAATCACACCGAAGATCGTCGGCCCGAAGGCCGAGGATCAGAAGTTCAGACCACCCTCGCGCGCGGACTCGGCCAGGGCCTTGATGCGGCCGTGGTAGATGAACGCGCCGCGATCGAACACGACGTCGGTCACACCCGCTTCCTTGGCGCGCTCGGCGACGAGCTTGCCGACAGCGGCGGCGGCCGCGATGTCCGCACCGGTCTTCAGGTCACCGCGCAGGCCGACGTCGAGCGTCGAAGCGGCAGCGAGCGTACGCCCAGCGGCGTCATCGATGATCTGGGCGTAGATGTTCTTCGACGAGCGGTGGACCGACAGGCGCGGACGCCCGTTCGCCACTGCCTTGATCGAACGGCGGACGCGGGATGCGCGGCGCCGGAGGAGTTCCTTCTGCGTTGCCATGTCCCGAGCCTTACTTCTTCTTGCCTTCCTTACGGACGATCTTCTCGCCCGCGTACTTCACGCCCTTGCCCTTGTACGGCTCGGGACCGCGATACTCACGGATTTCGGCGGCGACCTGACCGACCTGCTGCTTGTCGATGCCGGTGATCACGATCTCGGTCGGCTTCGGCACGGCAATCGAGATGCCCTCCGGAACCGGGTAGAGAACGTCATGGCTAAAGCCGAGCGCCAGCTGCAGGTTCTTGCCCTGCATGGACGCGCGGTAGCCGACGCCGCTGATCTCGAGACGCTTCTCGAAACCATCCTTCACACCCGACAGGATGTTCACGATCATCGTGCGGGACATGCCCCACTTCGAACGCGCATCCTTCGAGTCGTCGCGCGGGTCGACCTTGATCGACCCGTCTTCCATCTTCACGAGCACCTCGTCGTTCACCACGAACGAAAGCTCGCCCTTCGGGCCCTTAGCCCGGACGGTCTGACCGTCGACCGAGGCGGTGACCCCGCCCGGGACGGCAACCGGCTTCTTGCCAATACGAGACATCTGAGAACCTGTCCGTTGATCGCTTGGGAGACCTCGATGCCGCGTCAGAAGACGCGGCAGAGGATCTCGCCACCGACGTTCTGTTCGCGAGCGGCGTGGTCCGCCATGACGCCCTTCGGGGTCGAGAGCACCGAGATGCCCAGGCCGTTGGCGACATGCGGGATCGTCTTCGCCGAAACGTAGACGCGGCGGCCGGGCTTCGACACCCGGGAGATCTCCTTGATGACCGGAGCGCCCTCGTAGTACTTGAGCTCGATGTTGAACTCAGCCGTGCCGTTCTCGAACTTGGTCTCGGAATAGCCGCGGATGTAGCCTTCGTCCTTGAGCACGTCGAGGACGCGCGCGCGGAGCTTGGAGGCAGGGGTGGCGACTGACGTCTTGCTCCGCATCGTAGCGTTGCGGATGCGCGTCAGCATATCGCCGAGAGGATCGGAAAGTGCCATTGCAGTGCCTCCTTACCAGCTCGACTTGACGATGCCCGGGATCTGCCCGGTGTTGCCGAGGTCGCGAAGCGCGATACGGCTCATCTTCAGCTTGCGATAATAGGCGCGCGGACGACCCGTCACCTCGCAACGGTTGCGGACGCGAACCTTGGAGGAGTTGCGCGGCAACTCGGCCAGCTGGAGCTGAGCGCGGAAACGCTCCTCCATCGAGGCCTCCTGGTTCGTCGTCACGGCCTTCAGCGCTTCGCGCTTGGCCGCGTACTTCGCGACCAGCTTCTGCCGGCGCTTGTTCTTCTCGATGGCGCTCTTCTTGGCCATAACTTTTCCTTTCGCCTGCCGTTACTGGCGGAACGGGAAGTTCAGCGCCTTCAGAAGGGCGCGGGCTTCTTCGTCGGTCTTCGCCGTCGTACACACGATGATGTCCATGCCCCACATCTGATCAACCTTGTCGTAGTTGATCTCAGGGAACACGATGTGCTCCTTCAAGCCCATGGCGAAATTGCCGCGGCCATCGAAGCTCTTCGGGTTGAGGCCGCGGAAGTCGCGCACGCGGGGCAGAGCGATCTGCACCAGGCGATCCACGAACTCGTACATGCGCTCCTTGCGAAGGGTGACCTTCGCGCCGATCGGCATGTTCTCGCGCACCTTGAACCCGGCGATCGAGTTGCGGGCGCGCGTGATGACGGGCTTCTGACCGGCGATCTTCGCCAGATCTTCCGCCGCGATCGTCGGCTTCTTGGAGTCGCCGGTGGCCTCACCGACGCCCATGTTGATCACGACCTTGTCGAGCCGCGGCACTTCCATCTCGTTGGAGTACTTGAACTCCTCGATAAGCTGCTTGCGGATCTCGTCGCGGTATACGGCCTTGAGCCGAGGCGTGTAGCTGGTCTCAGCCATCGATCTGTTCTCCCGAACGCTTGGCGACACGCACCTTCTTTGCGTTCTCGCCTTCGCCGACAACCTTGAAACCGACGCGGGTCGGCTTGCCATCCTTCGGGTCGGCGACCGAAAGGTTCGAGAGGTGGATGGGGGCCTCCTTGGAGACGATCCCGGCTTCCTGGCTGGCGGACTGCTTCTGGTGGCGCTTCACCATGTTCACGCCGGAGACGACCGCACGCTCCTCCTTCGGCATGACCTGCAGCACCTTGCCCGAGCGGCCCTTGTCCTTGCCGGCCAGCACGACGACGTTGTCGCCCTTCTTGATCTTCTGCATCGGTCCGGCTCCTTACAGCACTTCCGGGGCCAGGGAAATGATCTTCATGTGGTTCCGGCCGCGCAGCTCGCGCGGAACGGGTCCGAAGATACGAGTTCCAACCGGCTCCTTCTTGTTGTCGATCAGCACGGCCGCATTGCGGTCGAACCGGATCACCGAACCGTCCGGACGACGGATGTCCTTGGCCGTGCGAACCACGACCGCCTTCATCACGTCACCCTTTTTCACGCGGCCGCGCGGAATGGCTTCCTTGATCGAAACGACAATAATGTCGCCGACCGAGGCATACTTCCGCTTCGAGCCGCCCAGCACCTTGATGCACATGACACGACGGGCGCCGGAATTGTCCGCCACATCGAGGTTTGTTTGCATCTGAATCATGTCAGGCCGCCTTCAAATCACGAGCAGCCGGGGAGCGCAGGATCATGCGCTGCACCCGAGCCTATATTCACTGAGCCGAAGCCTGGGAGGCAACGACGATCCAAGTCTTGTCCTTCGAGATCGGCTTGGTCTCCTCGATGGAGACGATGTCGCCGACCTTGTACTGGTTGGATTCGTCGTGCGCCTTGTACTTCTTCGACCGGCGAACGGTCTTCTTGAAGAGCGGATGCGTGAAGCGACGCTCCACGAGCACGACGACCGTCTTGTCATTCTTATCGGAGACCACGGTCCCCTGCAAAACGCGTTTCGGCATAGTTGACTACCTTCAGGCCTTGGCCGTGCCGGCCTTCTGGCGGGCAATGGTCTTGATCCGGGCGATGTCCCGACGGACTTCCTTGACACGAGACGTGTTCTCGAGCTGGCCCGTGGCACGCTGGAAGCGCAGGTTGAACTGCTCCTTCTTCAGCTTGCCGAGGTCGGCCGTCAGCTCGTCCTGCGTCTTCGTGGTGAGGTCGGAGGCTTTCATCGAATTTCTCCTTACTCGGCGATGCGCTGGATGAACCGCGTGCGGATCGGAAGCTTCGCCGCGCCGAGGCGCAGGGCCTCGCGAGCGACATCTTCCGCCACGCCGTCGATCTCGAACATGATACGACCGGGAGCGACGCGGGCCGCCCAGTACTCGATCGCACCCTTGCCCTTACCCATGCGGACTTCCGTCGGCTTGGCGGTGACCGGCAGGTCCGGGAAAATCCGGATCCAGACGCGGCCCTGGCGCTTCATCTGACGGGTGATCGCGCGGCGAGCCGCTTCGATCTGGCGGGCGGTGACGCGCTCCGGCTCGAGGGCCTTCAGACCGAAGGTCCCGAAGCTGAGCAACGAGCCGCCCTTGGAGTTGCCGTGAATGCGTCCTTTGAACGCCTTCCGGAACTTCGTGCGCTTTGGTTGCAACATTTCCTATTACTCCGAAACTTCGACTATCAGGCGTGCTCGCGCTCGCGCTCACGACGACGGTTGTTGCCGCCACCGGAGTTCGAGCCGTCGCCTTCGACCGCACGACGCTCGGAAGCCATCGGATCGTGCTCCAGGATCTCGCCCTTGAAGATCCAGACCTTCACGCCGCAGACACCGTACGCCGTATGGGCTTCCGCGGTGCCGTAGTCAACATCCGCGCGAAGCGTATGCAGCGGAACGCGGCCCTCGCGGTACCATTCCATGCGGGCGATCTCCGCGCCGCCGAGACGACCGCCGCAGTTGATGCGGATACCCTCGGCGCCGAGGCGCATCGCCGACTGCACGGCGCGCTTCATGGCGCGGCGGAACGCGATGCGGCGCTCCAGCTGCTGGGCGATGGACTGCGCCACCAGCGTCGCGTCGGTCTCGGGCTTCCGGACCTCGACGATGTTGATGTGCGTCTCCGCGTTGGTCATCGCCGACAGCTTCTTGCGAAGCTTCTCGATGTCCGCGCCCTTCTTGCCGATCACGATGCCCGGACGCGCCGAGTGGATCGTGATGCGGCACTTCTTGTGCGGGCGCTCGATGACGATCTTAGAGACCGCCGCCTGCTTCAGCTCGCTGAGGAGGTACTTGCGGATCGCAAGGTCCTCGTGGAGCAACTGGCCGTACTCGCCGGTGTTGGCGAACCAGCGAGAGTCCCAGGTCCGGTTGATGCCGAGGCGCAGGCCGATCGGATTGACTTTCTGACCCATTACGCGGCCTCCTCTTCGGCCTTCTCGCGGACGATGATCGTCAGGTGCGAGAACGGCTTCTCGACCCGGCTCGCCCGACCGCGACCGCGGGCGTGGAAACGCTTCATCGTGATCGACTTGCCGACGAACGCCTCGGCGACGACCAGCGTGTCGACGTCGAGATCGTGGTTGTTCTCGGCGTTCGCGATGGCGCTTTCCAGCGTCTTCTTCACCGTCTCGGCGATCCGCTTCCGCGAGAAGGTCAGGTCCGCGAGAGCGCGATCCACCTTCTTACCGCGGATCATCTGCGCGACGAGGTTCAGTTTCTGCGGGCTCACGCGGATCGTACGGGCGACAGCCTTCGCCTCGTTGTCCTTGAGCACGCGCTCGGCCTTGGCCTTGCCCATGTTACTTCCTCTTCGCCTTCTTGTCGGCGCCGTGGCCGTAATAGGTACGGGTCGGGGAGAACTCGCCGAACTTGTGTCCGACCATGTCCTCGTTGACCGAGACCGGGATGTGCTTGTTGCCGTTGTAGACGCCGAACGTCAGGCCAACGAACTGCGGCAGGATCGTGGAGCGACGGCTCCAGATCTTGATGACTTCGCTGCGACCACCCGAGCGGACCTTTTCGGCCTTCTTCAGGAGGTAGCCATCAACGAACGGACCTTTCCAGACGGAACGTGTCATGGAGTGTTTCCCTTACTTCTTGCGCTGATGGCGCGAGCGCATGATGAACTTGTCGGTCGCCTTGTTCTGGCGCGTGCGCTTGCCCTTCGTCGGCTTGCCCCACGGGGTCACCGGGTGGCGACCACCCGAGGTGCGACCCTCACCACCGCCGTGCGGGTGATCGACCGGGTTCATCGCGACGCCGCGAACGTGCGGGCGACGACCGAGCCAGACCGAACGGCCCGCCTTGCCGAGGTTGATGTTGCCGTGGTCCGGGTTGGACACGGCACCGACCGTGGCGAAGCACGAACCCGACACGAGGCGCTGCTCGCCCGAGTTCAGGCGAAGGATCGCCATGCCCTGGTCGCGGCCGACGAGCTGCGCGTAGGCGCCAGCCGAACGGGCGATCTGGCCGCCCTTCATCGGCTTCATCTCCACATTGTGGATGATGGTGCCGACCGGCATCGCCGACAGCGGCATAGCGTTGCCAGGCTTCACGTCGATGCCGGTGAGACCCGCCACCACCTTGTCGCCGGCAGCAAGACGCTGCGGAGCCAGGATGTAGGACAGCTCGCCATCCTCGTAGCGGATCAGCGCGATGAACGCGGTGCGGTTCGGATCGTACTCGAGGCGCTCCACCGTCGCGACGACATCAAGCTTGCGACGCTTGAAGTCGATCATGCGGTAGGTGCGCTTGTGACCGCCGCCCTGATAGCGGGCGGTGATGCGACCCATGTTGTTGCGGCCGCCGCTGGAGTGCAGACCCTCGGTCAGCTGCTTGACCGGCTTCCCCTTCCAGAGGCCCGAGCGGTCGACCAGCACCAGCTGGCGGGTGCTCGGGGTGACCGGCTTGAAGTTCTTCAGTGCCATGATCTTCTATCCTCGCAGCCAGCCGTCAGAGACCGGTCGAGACGTCGATGGACTGGCCTTCGGCCAGCGTCACGATCGCCTTCTTCTGGTCGCTCTGGCGGCCCGGACGGCCGCGGAAACGCCGCACCTTGCCCTTGCGGACCAGTGTGTTGACGGCAGTGACCTTGACCCCGAACAGAGCCTCGACGGCCGCCTTGATCTGCGGCTTGGTCGCGGTCTTCGCAACGTTGAAGATCACCTGGTTGAACTCGGAGACCAGCGTCGACTTCTCAGTGATCACCGGGCTCGTAATGACGTCGTAATGGCGCAGATCGCTCATTTGAAGCGCTCCTCGAGGGCCTCGACGGCAGCCTTCGACAGGACAAGCGTCTGACGGCGCAGAATGTCGTAAACGTTGATGCCCTGAACCGGCAGCACGTCGATGTTCGGGATGTTGCGGGCCGAGCGAGCGAAGTTCTCGTTCAGCTGCGCGCCGCCGATGATCAGCGCGTTCGTCAGGCCAAGGCCCGCGAACTGAGCCAGCACCGCCTTGGTCTTGCCATCGGCCGAAGTCAGATCGTCGATGACGATCAGGCCGCCCGACTTGGCCTTGGCCGAGAGGGCATGCTTGAGTGCGAGCGCGCGGACCTTCTTGGGAAGATCGTGAGCGTGGCTGCGCGACACCGGGCCGTGAGCCTTGCCACCGCCGCGGAACTGCGGCGCGCGAGCCGAGCCGTGACGAGCGCGACCGGTGCCCTTCTGCTTGTAGAGCTTGGCACCCGTACGGGCGATCTCGGCGCGACCGAGGGACTGGTGCGTGCCCTGCTGACGCTTGGCGAGCTGGTAGCGAACCATGCGCTGCAGGATGTCCTCGCGCGGCTCGAGACCGAAGATCTCGTCAGCGAGGGTCACCGAACCGGCTTCGGCGCCGGCGAGGGTCTTGATCTTGATGTCCATTACTCGGTTCCCTCGGAAGCGGCCGAAGCGCCGTTGTTGGCGGCCTGGCGCAGGGCAGCCGGCTTGGGGGCGTTCTCGGGAAGCTTCGCCTTGACCGCGTCACGGACGAGGATCCAGCCGCCCTTCGAGCCCGGCACGGCGCCGCGGATCAGGAGGAGGCCCTTCTCGGCGTCCGTGCGGACGACCTCGAGGTTCTGCGTCGTCACACGGGTCTGACCCATGTGACCGGCCATCTTCTTGTTCTTGAAGACCTTGCCCGGATCCTGGCGCTGACCGGTCGAACCGTGCGAGCGGTGCGACACGGACACGCCGTGCGTCGCGCGAAGACCACCGAAGTTGTGGCGCTTCATGACGCCGGCGAAACCCTTACCGATCGAGGTGCCGGTGACGTCCACCAGCTGGCCCGCGACGAAGTGGTCGGCCGTGATCTCGGCGCCCACGTCGATGAGGTTGTCGTCCGACACGCGGAACTCGGCCATCTTGCGCTTCGGCTCGACGGAGGCCTGGGCGAACACGCCGCGCATCGCCTTCGAAGTGTTCTTCACCTTGGCGGTGCCGACACCGAGCTGAACGGCGGTGTACCCGTTCTTGTCCTGGGTGCGCTGCCCCACGACCTGGAGGTTCTCGACCTTGAGAACCGTGACCGGCACATGCTCGCCCGCATCATTGTAGATGCGGGTCATGCCGACCTTCTGTGCAATCAAACCTGAACGCATTCTCATTCTTTCTCCAGAGGAACCATGAGACCCCGAGAGGTCCTGCCGGTTCTTGTCCGCTCGTTAGAGCTTGATCTCGACGTCGACGCCTGCGGCGAGGTCGAGCTTCATCAGCGCATCGACCGTCTGCGGCGTGGGGTCGACGATGTCGAGCAGCCGCTTGTGGGTGCGCATTTCGAACTGCTCGCGGGACTTCTTGTCCACGTGGGGCGAGCGGTTGACCGTAAACTTCTCGATACGGGTCGGCAGCGGGATGGGCCCGCGCACGTTGGCGCCGGTGCGCTTCGCCGTCGATACGATCTCGCGGGTGGAGGCGTCGAGCACACGGTGGTCGAACGCCTTCAGGCGGATGCGAATATTCTGGCCGTTCATTGCATTCGTCCTTCCGTCGGAGCCATGCCGGAGTGCCGGCGCTTTCCGATCGCTAAACAGTCTTCAGCCAATCAAACCGGACGCCTGAACGGCGCCCGAACCGCCCCGTAGGGCAAAGAGAACGCGGCGGTGTAGACCGCCGCGCCCTTGATTTCAAGAGGCCGAGCCTTACTCGACGATCGATGCGACGATACCGGCGCCGACGGTGCGGCCGCCCTCGCGGATGGCGAAGCGCAGCTTCTCTTCCATCGCGATCGGAACGATCAGCTTGACGTCCATCGTCACGTTGTCGCCCGGCATCACCATCTCGGTGCCCTCCGGCAGCGTCACCACGCCCGTCACGTCCGTCGTGCGGAAGTAGAACTGCGGGCGGTAGTTCGTGAAGAACGGCGTGTGGCGGCCGCCCTCCTCCTTCGTCAGGATGTACGCCTCGGCCATGAAGCGCGTGTGCGGCTTCACCGAACCCGGCTTGCACAGGACCTGCCCGCGCTCGACGCCCTCACGGTCCACGCCGCGGATCAGCGCGCCGATGTTGTCGCCCGCCTGGCCCTGGTCCAGAAGCTTGCGGAACATCTCGACGCCCGTCACCGTCGTCTTCTTGTTGTCGCGGATGCCGACGATCTCGACTTCCTCGCCAACCTTCACGATGCCGCGCTCGACGCGACCCGTCACCACCGTGCCGCGGCCCGAGATCGAGAACACGTCCTCGATCGGCATCAGGAACGGCATGTTGATCGGACGCTCGGGCGTCGGGATGTAGGCGTCGACCTGCTTCATCAGCTCGCGAACCGCGTCCTCGCCGATCTCCTTGTTGGAGTCCTCGAGAGCGGCCAGCGCCGAGCCCTTGACGATCGGAACGTCGTCGCCCGGGAAGTCGTAGGACGACAGGAGCTCGCGGACCTCGAGCTCGACGAGCTCCAGAAGCTCGGCGTCGTCGACCTGGTCCACCTTGTTCAGGAACACCACCAGCGCGGGAACGCCGACCTGGCGCGCCAGGAGGATGTGCTCGCGCGTCTGCGGCATCGGGCCGTCGGCCGCCGAGCAGACCAGGATCGCGCCGTCCATCTGCGCCGCGCCCGTGATCATGTTCTTCACGTAGTCGGCGTGCCCCGGGCAGTCGACGTGCGCGTAGTGACGGTTCTCCGTCTCGTACTCGACGTGCGCCGTCGAGATCGTGATGCCGCGCGCCTTCTCCTCCGGCGCCGCGTCGATCTGGTCGTACGCGCGGAACTCGCCGAAGTACTTCGTGATCGCCGCCGTCAGCGACGTCTTCCCGTGATCAACGTGACCAATCGTCCCGATGTTCACATGCGGCTTGTTACGCTCGAATTTGCTCTTCGCCAT
>NZ_FOOA01000035.1 GCF_900113065.1 Aureimonas phyllosphaerae | reverse complement strand
CACGATGACGATCGGCATTCCGACGGGGGTGAAGATCTTCGACTGGATCCTGACCATGGCCTGGGGCCGCGTGCGCTTCACCGTGCCGATGCTCTATGCGCTGGCCTTCATGGTCCTCTTCACCATAGGCGGGCTGACGGGCATCCTGCTGGCCAACCCGGCGGTCGACTTCCAGGTCCATAACTCGGTGTTCCTGGTCGCCCACTTCCACAACATGCTGATTCCGGGCCTCCTCTACGGGATGATCGCGGCCTACACCTACTGGTTCCCGAAGGCTTTCGGCTTCCGGCTCGACGAATGGTGGGGGCGGGTCGCCTTCGGGTGCTGGGTCACCGGCTTCTGCCTCGCCTTCCTGCCGCTCTACCCGCTCGGGCTGATGGGCATGCCGCGCCGCACGCAGGAGTTCTTCGAGGCCGACTACCTGCCGTTCACGATCGTCGCCGGGATCGGTGCCCTGTTCCTGCTGGCCGCGCTGGCGAGCCTCGTCGTGCAGCTCGTCGTCTCCATCCGCCGCCGCGAAGACCTCGCCGTTCCCGGCGGAGACCCGTGGAACGGGCGGACGCTGGAATGGGGCATCCCGTGCCCGGCGCCCGAGTATAACTTCGCGGTCCTGCCGATCGTCGATGCCCGTGACGCCTTCCACGCCGCCAAGGAGAAGGGCACCGCCTATCCCGATCATCGCATCTATTCGGACATCGAGCTGCCGAAGAACTCGATGACGGGCGTCGTCTTCGGCCTGTCTCTGGCCGCCGCCGCCTTTGGTCTTGTCTGGTACATCTGGTGGCTCGCCGCCCTCGGCGTTCTGGCGGCCGTCGGCGCGATCGTTGCGAGGTCCTTCGTCCTCGACACCATGCGTGTCATTCCCGCCGACAAGATCAGGCGACAGGATCAGGCCTGGCTGGCCCTCGTGCGCACGCTTCCCCGATCCGACCGCGAGACCGAGACGACCTCAGAGAACCGTGGCCTTGCGGAGGCGGCAGCCGCATGAGCCTCCTGTCCCAACACCGCCATCCCGGCCTGAACCTCGATCACACCGATCCGGAAACCCACCGCCAGGCGGAAGAGACGCTCTTCGGCTTCTGGGTCTTCCTGATGAGCGACCTCGTCCTGTTCGCGCTCCTGTTCGCCACCTACGCCTCCATGCTCGGCGCGACCGACGGGGGGCCGGGACCGCGCGACGTGTTCGAGCTGTCTTCCGCCGCGCTGGAGACCGGCGTCCTGCTCTTGTCGAGCCTCACCATGGGCATGGCGTCGATTGCCATGAAGTATGAGGAGGCACCGTCGCGGCTCTACGTTTGGCTGGCCGTCACCCTCGTACTTGGTCTCGTCTTTCTCGGACTGGAGGTCCGCGACTTCGTCAAGATGGCATCGGACGGGGCGACGCCACAGCGCAGCGGCTGGCTATCGAGCTTCTACGCGCTCGTGTCCACGCACGGCCTGCATGTGGCCGCGGGCTGCGTCTGGCTGATCCTGTCGATCATCCAGCTCGCGGTCTTCGGGCTACGGTCCGAGGTCAAGCTGCGCATCATGCGCCTGTCCCTGTTCTGGCACCTCCTCGACGTCGTCTGGATCTTCATCTTCTCCGTCGTCTACCTCGGGGGACTGGCATGACCATGGGTGAGCACGAGCAGGAGAAGCGGCGCGAACTGCGATCCTACGTCGTCGGGTTCGTCGCGGCGGCCGGTCTCACCACCCTCGCGTTCCTGGTCGTCGCGGTCGGGATGACGTCGTCGACGGCCTACCTCGTGATCGGCGCCGCCGCGCTCGCGCAGGTCGTCGTTCACTTCCGCTTCTTCCTGCACATCGGCCTTCAACGCTCGACGCGCGACGACCTGCAACTGATCCTCTTCACGACCCTGATCATCACCCTGATGGCCGGGGGGACGATCTGGATCCTCGGGAACCTCCATCACCGGATGATGTAGCGGCGAACGGTCAGGCGCCCCGGTGGCGGAAGCGGTGCCCGTCCGGATCCGCATCCGAGCGGCTCCCGGCCGGGACATTCTGCAAGACCAGGGACGTGGCGAACGGTGACCCGTCGGCCGCCCCGACAAGCGCGGGGGCGGGGGTCGCGTAGCGGAGCAGCTCGAGATGGGGCGGACCGCCCCCACTCGGCTTGAGCGTCGTCACCTCGACGACGGCTTCCGGGATCCGAAGCCCGTCCATCCGCGCCTGTTCCGGTCCGCGGTTCGTATGCCGTTCCTGGACGGCGAAGCCGAGCTCGCGCCAGAAGGCCACGGCTCGATCGGTATCGGACACGGTGACGGCCGAATGGTCGATGCCGAGGAACGGGATGGGATCGCGGTGCCGCCAAGGGGCGGGCGCCTTTCCCGGATGGAACTCGATAAGCTCCAGCGGATGCCCGTCCGGATCGCGGAACTTGAACGCCGTCGCTCCGCCCGACGCCTCCGGCAGGCTTTCGGCCCCGTCGAGCAAGATCGCCGTCCAGCCAGAAACGCCTCGCAGATACCGCATCGCCTTGTCCATGTCCGGGACGACGATGGCGCAGTGCTGGAAGGAGACGGCGTTCGAGGGCGGGGCCGGCTCCCCATCTTGCGTGGCCTGAACGAGCTCCAACCGCTGGTGACCGAGAAGCAGGACGCGCATGCCCTTCTCTCCGGCCGCCTCGCGGCATCCGAAGGCTGCGCCGTAGAAGCGGGCCGTGGCCTCGACGTCCCGACAGGCGAGCCGGACGGCCACGATGCGTTGATCGCTCATGGCCAGCGCGCGCCCCGCGTGTTCAGGAAGACGGACATCAGCGTATGACTGGCGCCGATAAAGAGCCGGTTGAGATGCGGCCCGCCGCCGAAGGTGAGGTTCGAGACGGTGACGCCCAGATGGATGCGCCCTAGAAGCCGCCCATCCCGCGACAGGCAATGCACGCCATCGCCCGCGCTCGACCAGATGCGCCCCGCCTCGTCCACCGCCATGCCGTCCGTGTAGCCGGGCCGGACCTTGGCGAGGTCGCGCGGGGGCCCGAGCGAGAGCCCGTCGTCCGAGACATCGCACACGCGCAACACCTGGACCGGATCTGGATGGGTCTGGTCGCCCGTCTCGGCGACGTAGAGGAGGCGCTCGTCCGGCGAGAAGGCGAGGCCGTTCGGGCCCGCGAAGTCGCGGCTGACGGCGGCGATATCGCCCGAAGCCGGATCGAGGCGGTAGACGGCGGAGGGCAGCTCGGCTGGTTGCCGCACGCCCTCGTAGTCGTTGGCGATGCCGTAGGGCGGGTCGGTGAACCAGATCGTCTCGTCCGAGCGTACCACCACGTCGTTGGGCGAGTTAAGGCGTCGGCCCTCGAAATGCGTGGCGAGCATGGTGACCGAGCCGTCGTGTTCGATCCGCACCAGGGCGCGCTCGAGGTTGACGCAGGCGACGACGCGACCCTGCCTGTCACGTGCCTGTCCGTTGGCGTTGCCAGACGGTTCGCGCCAGACCGCGAGGCCACCGCGCTCGCTCCAGCTCATCGTGCGCCCACGCGGCAGGTCCTGGAACAGGAGCGTCGCCCAGTCGCCCATCCAAACGAGGCCCTCGATCCAGCGAAAGCCCGTCGCCAGCACCTCCACCGGCGCGTTGGACAGGGTGAGCTTTCCGAACTCGGGCTCCACTGTCTCGAAGCGGAAGTCGGCCACAGCCAAACCCGCGTCCGGAACATCGCGGTTCAGCGGAAGCGGCACGGCGTGATCGTCTCGCGCTTCGAGTCGAACTGTACCACCATAAGGACCGCCGGCTCGTCGCCCACCGTGCCCGACATGTGCCCCTTGCGTCCGTCGCGCTCGGTGGTGCCCTGGTCCTCGCCGAACGAGATCTCGCCCGGTCCCATCTCGACCCGCATCCCGTCCATGCTCTCCACATACCAGCGACCCGAGAGCGGGATGATCCATTGCGGCGAGGGGTTCTCGTGCCAGGCGCCTTCCCAGCCTACGGGCTGGACGGTGACCATCACGCTCATGCCGTCATGGTGCTTTTCGCCCTGCCACTGCGGGGCGGCGGGCGGCTGCATGCTTTTGAGTTCGAACTGGGTCATCTCGCAGCGCTTCTGGCGGCTGACCTCGTCGTCGTCGGTGTAGAGGTGCCAGTAGGGGACGGTCGGCTTGCTGTCGCTCATGGTGTGGTTCCGATGGAGTAGGGGGTCGTTGACGAAAGCGGATCGGCGAAGAAGGCGCCGACATCGTCCGCCTGCGTGCCGAACGTGATGAGCAGGAAGCCGCCGGCGACGGCGAAGTTCTTCAAAAAGTCCCACATGGTCTCGCGGCCCTTCGACGGCCCGCGCAGGCGGAAGTCGGGCGCGCGCCAGAACTGCTTGAACAGGATGGCGGTGACCGCGCAGTAGCCGGACAGAATGAAGGCGGCGAGCCGGTCGGCGACGCCGGTCAGAACGCCCAGCGACATCACCACCTCGACGAAGAGCCCGGTGAGGATCAGAGCCTTGGCCAGCGTGCGGTTGCTCGTCGCTTGCCCGGCCTGCTCGATGGCGGCCCCGAAGTTCAGAGCCTTATCGAGAGCGCTGAACGGCAGGAACAAGAGGACCAGCGACAGGCGCGTCAGGATAGCGACGAGGATTTCGAACGTCATGGTGGCGGGCGGTCCTGGCTGAGGTTTGCGGCTTTCGAGGAGATACGGCACGCCGTTCCGTCGGGTTCTCGCTCTTCGACGACGAAGATGGAGGAACGATCTTCCGTGCCTAGTCTTTAGGCGCAACTCTAAGTCGGCAGGAGCACGGGGAATGACTGAGGACCGCTACGACGTCGTGATCGTCGGCTCCGGGCCGGGTGGGGGTACCATGGCGTGGAAGCTCGCCCAGACCGGCAAGCGCGTCCTCCTCATCGAGCGCGGCGACTATCTGAAGCGCGAGCGCCAGAACTGGGATACGCAGGAAGTCTTCGCCAAGGGTCGCTATCAGACCGACGAGACCTGGGTGTCATCGAGCGGCGACCAGTTCAAGCCGGGCCTTCACTACTTCGTCGGCGGCAATTCCAAGGTCTACGGTGCCGTCCTGTTCCGGCTGCGCACCGAGGACTTCGACGACGTGCGCCATCCCGACGGCATCGCGCCGGAATGGCCTGTGAAGTACGACGAGTTCGAACCCTACTATCAGGCGGCCGAGGAACTCTTCGAAGTGCGCGGCGCACGCGGCGAAGACCCAACGGAGCCGCCCGCGCGCAGAGGCTACAAGCACGAGGCGATTCGGCACGAGCCGCGCATCCAGCAGCTTTCCAACGACTGGGCGCGCGAAGGGCTCCATCCTTTCCACCTGCCGATGGGAGCGCTCCTCGATCAGGACAAGACGGGCGCGGCGACGCCGCACTCGCCGCTCCTGCGCTGCGACCCGTTCGACGGCTACCCCAGCCTCACCAACGGCAAGGCGGACAGCCAGGTCATCTGCGTCGATCCGGCACTCGCCACCCATCCCAACCTGACGCTTCTCAAGAACGCTTACGTCGATCGCCTCCTGACCAACGAGGCGGGCACGAGCGTCACCGGCGTCGAAACAGTCATCGAAGGACGTACGCACACGATCCGAGGCGGCATCGTAGTAGTGGCCTGCGGTTCGCTATCTTCGGCGCTGCTTTTTTTGCGCTCCGGCAACAACCGGCATCCGGACGGGCTCGCCAACCACTCAGGGCAGGTCGGGCGCAACTACATGCGCCACAACAACGCAACCGTACTCGCGATCTCGAAGGACCCCAACCCGACGGAGTTCCAGAAGACGCTCGGCCTCAACGACTTCTATCACGCCCACACAAAGTCGCCGCTGAACCCGTTCGAATACCCGCTCGGCCATATCCAGATGGTCGGTAAGTCGGACGGCGAGCAGATCGAGGCGGAAGGGCTTCCGGGCTTCCTCCAATGGCTGCCCGACAAGCCCTTCGAGTGGATCGCCCGGCACTCGATCGACTTCTGGCTGACCTCGGAGGATCTGCCGAAGCCCGAGAACCGCATCTTCTATCGCAACGGGCAGGTGCATCTGGACCTGACTGAGACCAACATGGATGGGCACCGGGCGCTTCGCGAGATGCTGCGCACCATCTGCGACAAGGGAGCGATCCACCCGCACCTGATGGACCGCAAGCTTTATCTCGGCAAGAACACGCCGATCGGCGGCACCGCACATCAGGCCGGCACGCTGCGCTTCGGCACCGATCCCGATACGAGTGTCCTCGATCTCGACTGCCGCGCGCACGGCATCGACAACCTGTATGTGACGGACGCGAGTTTCTTTCCCTCGATCGGCGCGGTGAATCCGACACTGACGATCATCGCCAACGCGCTGCGCGTCGCCGACCGGATCACGGCGCGCCTTTGAGTGCAGGAACCTGTTGAGTGCGAGGCACGGCCAGGTTTGCTGATTCCGATTGTCCGCTTGTGGGTTAGTCAATTTGCGTAGCGAGGGTCGGTGAAGGGGCGTGAGCAGCTGGCCAGCCTCCGTGCTCTGCTTACCAGGCGTCGATCTGCGCAGCCAAGTAGAGACCCAGCGATGGGGCTCTCGCTGGATTAGCAGCCTTCTCGTTTGCGAATGGACGTGGATTCGACACACAGCTCGCGCTGTGTGCCTTTGTCTCACCCATCTCCGTAAGACGAGAAGATCATACAGGCCTGACCGAGATGGCGGGCTGCCTGAGCGTCTTGCCGCTGCTCACGTTCACCTCCCGGAACGTGAAGCGAATGGTCGCCTCGTTCTCGAACCGCATCGCTGCAACGGCAGATATCGCCGCATAGACGCCGCGGGGCGCCTGCTTCGATCGTGCTGGCAGGCCGTCCTTTGGGTCGAGTTTCTTCGCGTAGGGAAGCGTCGATACGATCACGTACTCGAAGGCGTTCGGGATCTCTCCATCCGCCGAAAGCGCCAGTTCTTGCCCGTCTGCGAACACGGTGTGGCTTGCTCGGTAGGCGCCGGTCAGCGTCGGGGAGATCAGCTCTAGCTCACGCAGGATCCAGCGAACGGCTACCGCCTCGACGTTGAATTCGGCGACGATCGTCCCGTCTGGCTTCACTGTCGAGAGGGCGGCACCAAGCTTGCCGTCCACCGAGACGCGAGGCTTGCGGATCGTCCGACCGAGTGCCGTCTCGTTCTCGATCTGGGTCTTCTCGATCTGCTCGCGCGCGAAGCCCGCCAACATCCTCGACCGCGCCTTCGGGCTGGCGAACTCGTCGACGATCAAGCGAAGCTCGCGCTCGAACGGATCGCTCAAGTGGCCTGGATCCTGTGCTTAATCAGGCTACGGCGAATGTTTTCGAAGCGCGTCGCCTGTTTCCCTCGCCAAGCGTCGTCCTTCGGACTCTCGCCATCGCCGGGAAAGACGAAGGCCATCACGACGTCGGACAGGTCCTCGCACCACACGTCGGCAGCGTCCGGTGTGCCCAGCTCCGCCGCGAAGTCGAACAGCAGTCCGCCAACGAGCCGAACGACCTCACGGCCGTAGGCAGCCCGTGCCGCCGCCCAATGGGCGTAGCCAGCCTCGTTCGGCGACCCGCCCGCAACGGCATGAACGAGAGTGATCTGGCGAGCGGTGGATTCGAAGCGTTTGAGGGTCGCCGGGATGTTGCCGATGAGCTCGCTCTCGTAAGCCTGCTCTGAAGCTGCCGCCGTTTCGGCGGCGAGGCATTCAATCGTCTCAGTGAAGAGCTGCAGGCCAAACGAAGCGCCGAGCGCTCGCGCCTCGGTCATGATCTCGTTGACCTGATCCGCCAAGGCGGCACCGCGCCCAGCCAGGATGTGGTCAGCCCCGCGCAGCGAGAAGGCAGGGCCGACCAAGCCATCCCGTGGCGCTGAACGCTTGGCGGCCAACACAGGGCCGGTCCAGCCCGGTATCGCGGCCAGCGGCACCACGTTCGATGAGGCGGATCCAAGAAGGGACGATTTCGAGATCATGCCGCGACCTTTCCGTGCTGGCGTTCCCAGGCGCGTCGCTGCTGCCGGTTCAGGCCAACCGGCGAGGTGGCCGCTGCTTTCGCCGGCATTTCGAACCGCTCGGGCTGGATCACCTCGCCCTCGACATCCGGCCACTCGTGGACGACCGTCTGCGTCACGCCGTGCGCAGTAATCTCGGTGAGCAGGATGTGACCGCCGACAGTGTGGACGGTCATCGGCTCACCCGATCGGAAGGGAAGGGCCATGCGACGCTGCGCTTCCATCAGGGGAATGCCATGACGGAAGGGATCGAACGTCGCGCAGTCCCAATCGACCCCGGGTCCACTGCCGATTGCGTTCAGTCGTGCCAGCTCGTGAGCGTCGGGGAGGGGGGAGCCGACGCCCTCTCCGCCGATCTCCGCGACATGCCACTGACCATTGAAGACCAGCGTCGCGCCACGCGGCCGGTTGTGGTCCGCGGACCAGCCGACGATATGAAGCTCGACGGCGGCGTTAAACACATGGTTGCCGGCGGACGCGACCCAGGCCGAGTAGAGGTCGCAGACGGCCTGGCCGTCGTCGGCCAGCAGGCTGTCGATGTCGCCGTAAAGATGCACGAGCTCACCAGCGATGAGATCGGGAACGCGATAGTCGCCACGCGCCGCGACGACCATCGTGGTGCCGGGTGCAGCAACGCACTTCTCTCGGAAGAACCACGGCGCCCCCGTTCGGCCGTCGATGAAGAGGGCGTCGGTCATGACGATGGCGCGTGACGCCTGCAGGACGATGTTGATGGCGGTCATGCCGCTTTCCTTTCCGATTTGAAGAGCGGTCCCATGGCGCCGACTGGCGCACCCGCAACGATGCCCATCGGGCCGAGGCCCATGCCGATGGCACCCAAGCCGCCGGACAGTGCACCGGAGAAGGGGCCGCCAGAGGCGCCCGCGCCAAAGGCACCCAACGCGTTCATGGCGCCCTGGCCGAAGGGCGACTTCAGCAGCCCCATCAGGCCGCCCGTGCTGCCCGACGCGGCCTGCGCAGTCGCCGGATCGAACCGTCCGCTGGTGTAGCTCTCCGGACCGCCGAGCTTGCGCTGGTAGTCCTCAAGGCCTTGAGATACGCCCTTGGCAAGAACGCGCTGATCGTTAGCGGCAACCCGGGCGTTTCCGCCCCGCGCACCGGCGAGCTCGATGTGCCAGTTCTCGTGCCCGAGCGGAAAGGCGAGGCCGTACTTCCCAGCGTTCTGGTGCACCCACTGGCGCGCGGAGACGTTGCCGTAGCCAAGATCGGCGGCCATGCCGTTGTTGTGCTGCGAGTTGCCTGGAGGCGCTACCCACTTGCGGGCTGCCGCGACGGATCCGTACTTCTTCAGAGCGGCGTCGAACAGCTCGGCCTGGCGGGCGACGGACCGGAAGCCGGAATTGATCGTTAGCGACGCCTGAACCGCCTTGGGAGCGGCCTCGAACATGTTCGTCAGAGCGGCCGCGAACTCCTTGTTCATGCCGCTGATGTGCGAGCGGTTCTTCCCGGCGCCTAGCATCGACGTCAGCAGGTTGCTCGACACGCTCTGCGTCACCGTCTGAGCGAGCGCCGAGGACGTCGCGCGCATCGCAGGCGTCGGCGCCGGAACTGAGCTGCCGCTGAACGCCGCGTTCTGGTTGGCGACAACGCGAGGCGTCCCGCCGACACCGCCAGCCAGCGTGCCGATCGCTCCGAGCAGGCCGCCGCCGCTCGATCCGGACGACGCCCCACCAGACTTGCCGAACAGCATGTCCGTGATCTTGTCGAGCCCCGCCGACGCGAACTGGCGACCAAAGCCGGCAAGCGCGCGGGCGATGGACTGAATCGCGTTCTCGCCAGAACCGATCGCGTCGACGAGGTCCAGGAACGCTTCCTTGCCGGCGTCGCGCATCTCGTAGAGCGCGTCATTCGTCTTGTGGAGCCGCTCGTTCAGGCGCAGCTGCGCGGCGTCAGCGCGGCCCTGCGCGCTCTCGAAGTCTACGCCGATTGCTCGGAGCTGTTCTGCGATCCGCTGATCCTCGGGAGACCGTGTGGCCTGCTGTCGATCAAAAAGGAGATCGCGCTCGAAGTTGAGCCGCTGCGTGGCTTCCGTCAGACGACCGACTTCGGCTGCCTGCCGGCGCATCTCGTCTGTCAGCTGAACCTGAGCCTCGTCGAAGCCCGCTGCGCGCGCCGCATCCTTCGCCTGGGCGAGGAGATCGAACTCGGTCCGAAGCCGGGCGACTTCGCTGGCGGACTTGCCGACGAGATCGTATTCCAGCTGGGCCTGCTCGATCTGCCGCTGCGTCGCGAGCTCCTGCTGGCGCCCAGCCTCAGACAGTTGCTGTCGCGCCTGCGCGAGCGTCAATGCGCTCGCTTCGGCCTGGCGCTCGCGTGCGTAGCTCTCCCCATAGCCGGCCGCGATGGCGTCGTTGTAGGCGCGTTGACCGGCTGTCGCAGCTTTCTGCGCGGCGGTGACATCGTTGATGGCCGCAAGGTCGAGCGCGTACCCGGCGCGCCGCGTTTCCTCATCCCTGGTCGCCTGCTTGCGGATGAGGCCAAGCGCGGCTTCCTTCTCCGCCTGCAGGGCTGCAATGCCGATCGCCGCGTCTGCCGTGCCCTGCAGGGCGGTGATCTGCCGATCGTATTCCTGCGTCGTCTCGGCAATCTGCCGCTGGACCGGCGACAGGTCGAAGTTGGACAGCTCGCGCTGTGCTTGCTCTGCCGACTGGATGTATGTCTCGAACTCAGCGCGCTGCGAGCGAAGCTGATCGCGTACGCCGTCCATAGACGACGGGTCGAGACGACCGGCAGCGCCGGTCACGCCGCCGAAGCGATCGCGAAGGTCGAAGGGGTTCCGGCCGTCCGGATCGCTCGTGACCCGCGAGCCTTTACCGCCGAGCTGAGCCGCCGTCGCCACGATGGCCTCGATCCGCTGCTGCAGTTCGACTGCCGGCGCGATGCCCAGACGGATTGCGTCGGCAAAGCTGCGGGCATAGGCGTCGGCCTCCGGGTCGAGCCGGATCTTCTGCATCTCAGTCGACATCTGCGTGGCGGTGATCTTCCCGCGCAGCAGTTCGCCATACAGCTCGCGGATTTGCTGATGGGCGGGTGAGATGGCGCCCGATCGCGCCCGCAGGATCTGCTCGGGCAGCGTGTCGTTCGAGTTCAGGTCGCGCAGTTGCGCCTGGTAGTCCTGCCGCAGCTTCTTCACCTCAGCCTGCGTGTCGAGCATGGCAGTGGCCTTGTCCGAGTTCAGGCTCCGCTGGGCCTTCTGGAAGTGTTCTTCCGCTGCTACGGACGCGCCCTTCCACCCGTCCTCGAGTCGGCGCACGGCCGTCTCGAACAACTTAATGCTCTCCTCGGCCGTGCGAGCGGACGGCCCTTTGGTCAGGTAGTACAGTGCGCCGACGGCAGCCGTGACGCCGGCCACCGCATACCCGGCTGCCGGGATCGAGCGGGCAAAGCCGGCGATGCTTGACCCGATCGCGGTGAGCGATCCTTTGACCCCTTGCGGGCCGTCACCCAGCGCCTGGACAACCTGACCGCCCTGCGAGGCGAGGATCTGGAAGGGGCTCGCCCCCATCAGCAGCATCGTCGCCGTGTCGTTCAGCTGGTAGCCGAGGTTCTGGACCTGACCCACGGTCAGCTTGATGTTCTGGTTGGCGGGCTGGATGTCGTCGCCGAGCTGGCGGAATCGCTTCGAGGCGCCGGCCAGGACCGCGTTGCCCTGGTCGACGGTGAGGTTCCGCTTCTCGATCTGCCGCGCGACCTGCGCCTCGACCTGCAGGAACTTCGATGCGTTCGCATAGCCGGTGTCGTAGGTTCGGCGCAGGGCCTCCGCGGCACGCGCATCGCTCAAGGTCCGCTTCTGCAGTGCCTCGGACGCTTTCAGCGCTTCGATCTGCGTCTTGCGCAGCTCGGCGGCGAACGGCTTCAGGTCGTTGGCGACCGCCCGCGCCATCTGTCCCATCGCCCGCTCGGCCTCGATCGCTGGCTTCATGCCGGCGGCATAAGCGCGATAGGCAGCGGGATCGAGCTGCAGCTTCATCGCCTTCAGGTGCTCGGCCGTGTTCGTCACACCCCGTCCGAATGCCTGGACGTCCTGCGCGCCCTTCGCAAGACCGAATGTGTCGGCGGTGACGACGAGCTTCCGCTTGACGACTGCCTCGGCCATCAGCTGCGCCCTCCGGCTTGGCTGTCATAGCCGCCGTCATCTCGTGCCGACGGCAGGGCGGCCACGTCGAAGTCACCGCGGCGGAAGACGCCGGGAATGGTCCGGCCGGCCCGTGCGAGCTTCTCGGCGGCCGCCTGGATGGCGAACTCGTTGGGCGTTACGCCGGCCCGGTTGGCGGCGTCGAAGAGTTCGGCCCGGAAGGCCGGGTCGACCTTGGCACCGGACAGGAACAGCGGGACGGCCCGCGCGGATGTGGCTTGCGACATTGGGATGCTCCCCATGGACCGGGAGGCATTCGATCACGATGGCACGCCCAAGCCTATTGGACACGTCTGGACACGTGTTGCCCGTGGCTGGGCTCAGAGATCCAAGCCGAGATGGTCGACGTAGCGGCGAACGAGGGGAGATCCGAAGTCGCCGCGGCGCAGCGCTTCAAGGGCGGCTTGGTCGCCGGAGCGCTTGGCTTCGAGGGCAATGACGGAGATCTCCCACGGGGCAGCCTTGGACGAGCGACGGCCGATGCCGTCGGACACGCACCACCGCGTCAGCGTCTTGGTCGACAACCCAGTCAGCTCCGCCGCCACCTTCATGGCAACGATCTCAGGCCCCCGCATCAGGACGGGTAGGGCGGGCAGAGGCTCAGCCATGGGCCGTTCCCGCCCAGGGGGAGGGGCGGGTCAAAAGTTGATGACCTTGGGACCTAGACCGCTTGGGGAACTCCAAATTTACGTCGTCAAATCTGAGGAAGAAAGTTGGTCGGGCATCCCCGGGAAAAGGAACCTCCTCCCGCACGGCGATAGGGGGCTGCGGATGGCATGGCAGTAGATTGGTGACCTCAGTTCGAGCGCTCAACTTTTCTCCTCCATTCTGCACGCGTTTTTTTCGAGTTCCCCAAGCGGTCTAGGCCCCCAAGGCCCCGACTTTTGACCCACCCCCTCCCTACCGGGGTACCGACGACCATGCGGGCGGCTTGCGGCTGCTCTTCCTTCAACCCTCCCCAGCGTCCTTGCGCTGCGGCCCACCCCAGAGGGGCCGCGCGAGCGCATAGGGGGTATGGGGGACGTGTACACAGGGGGGTGTGCAGGGGGGGCTGCACCGTCTGCAGGGGGGTATGCAGGGGGGTGTGCACTAGTCTGCACCCACGTCTGCAGGGGGGGCTGCACCGTCTGCACCCCCTCCGTCTGCAGCGATAAGCAGGCGCCTCGTGCCTCTGGAAGGCGGGCCGTATGCCTCCACCACGACGCGGCCTGCATCCAATAGCCTGCGCAGCGAAGCAACGAATGCGGTCTTCTTGATGCCGTCGGCGTGTCCGTGTTTTGCAAAGAGCGCCGGGCCGTATGCTGCAGAAGGCGAAGGGCTGACGTTCCGCCCCTCAGCGGTGAAAGCGGCCAGCAACTCAAGGAACTTGACGTCCACACGCGCCGCAGTTTCCTCGGAGGTTTCCTTGACGGACAAGAGCGGGATGTTCTCGATCACCGGCAACTCCTGCCGCTCCATGACGCCATTATTCCAGCGAAGCGAGATCGCACCACCAGACGGCCCATAGTTCGCCTTCTTCGTCGTGAGGAGGCGAGCGTTCGGGTTCGGTTCGACGAATCGGCGGTTGTCGCCCTTGCCGCGCCACTCCATGACCCGTTCCAGGTAGAGGCGACTGCGGACGCTGTTGCTCCAGCCGGTCGAGCCCGACGAGCCGGTGCCCGAGTTGATGCCGGCGACCGACGGGTGCGCAAGGCAGAGGACGGTCGTCTCGCCGCCCATCGTCAGGCTGCGCAGGAGGCCGACGAACTGGCGTGCTTGACTGCGCACGTTCTCGTCGCCGCCGAAGAGGTCGGCCAGCGTGTCCAGCACGAGGAGGGCCGGCCGCAGGTCGCGCACGGCGCGCTCCAGTGTGAGGAAGAGAGGCGTCGGCTCGATAGAGCGTGTGTCCGGGTTGAGGACGCCAAGAAGCGGATCCTCTCCGACGAGGGAATGGACGTGCAGCTCCTCCAACTCGGCGTCGCCGATGCCTTCCGCGTTGCAGATGGAGGTTAGGCGACGGTGGATCTCGTCTTCGTCGTCCTCGGCCGATACGACCAACGCACCGCCGGTAGCCGGCTGCAGTCCGAGCCATGATCGGCCGGCTGCAGTCGCCGCGGCAAGCTGCAGAGCGACGAGGCTCTTCCCCGTTCCGCCGTCACCCGACAGAAGAGTGACCTGGCCGGCCGGCATCAAACCTGGGACGTGCCATGTGAGGGCAGGCGGAACGTTCGATAGGAGGTCGCGGGCACTAGTGAGGGCGAGGGCGCGCGGCACGTTCGCGCCCGACCCGAAGATGACGTAAGCGTTCGGCAGGCGTGCAGCGTAGATTTTGGCGATGTCGATTGCGTTGGCAAGGTCAAAGGCCGTCTGAGCGTAGAGCAGCGTTCCGTTTGCCCAGAACTCCACCTTCACGGTGATGATCGTTCGTTGGCTACCCCGCTCGTATTCGGACGAGGAGGCGACGTTGATTAGGATCTCCCATCCATTATCGACGGCAACTTTGATCGAAGGCAGCTGGCGCACGACTTCCTGTTGGGCCGTTTGAAGGTCGTCGCCTTCGTAGGGTACCACCTGCGCGATCCGCTGCCAGTTTCCCGGGAGCTTGGGCTGGCTCATAGGGCGACGACCTCCGCGAAAGTCGGCCAGCTGGCAAGGACCACGCAGGCGCCTGCACCGTAGGTGCGAGCAATCGTCAAACCGGTGACGTCCTCGATGCGGTCGCAGATCTCGAGGGGAAGAGGGCGAAAGTCGTTCGCCAACGCCTCGCACGTTGCGACGAGCGTCACCTGGCGAATGTCGGACGTCGATCCGATGAGGAAGTCGTAGTCCGGCCAGGCGACGAGGGTCGCGAAGCCGTGTTCGATCGCTGCCGGCCGCTCGTCGACCAGCGCTTCCTGAAGTTCTTCGATGTACATGGTTGCGACCGTCATGAAGCCCGGCGACGGCGGGGATTAGACTGGCGCTCGTTTGCTTCCATCCAGGCGCGGACGCTGGCGATCCGATAGAGCGTACGGTTCCCGATCGTCGTCTTGGGAAGGCCGTCCGGCAACTTTTGCCAACGCGCGATCGTGCGAAGGGTGACGCCGAATTCAGCCGCAAGCTGTTCGCGTGTCAGGTAGTCCGATAGGAGGTTGCTCACCGTTCGGAATCTCCACTGTTGAATGACAATGGAGTTTTAAGGCGTGACAAATATCAGATCATCTGCCGCGCAACTATTTATTTGGGCGCGGTCGTTTTCTGTGCGCGCGGTCTTTCTCCGAGCGCTTCAAGTGCCCCTCAACGGTGTCTGGATTCGCCCCACGTTTCTTCGCGTAGAGCACGATGCAGCGCTTTCGCCACCTGTGCGGGCTTCGGCCCCGCTCTCTCCGATGTTCCATGGATAGCCGGACATCGTCCGCCGCGAGCTGAGCGGGCGTTCGAGAGCCTATGACCTCCATATAGCTCTTGCGATGCGCAGGTCTCCGGCCGGGCGTATTTCGATAATCACCGCGAAGGTACTGTGCCAAGTGGACCCGATCGGTGAACGACAGTTCGTAGTTGGGATCCAGCAGTATGCCGATCAGGGGTTCGCGATCGTTCTTGAAGGCGGCGTAGACTGTCGCCTTCTCCAGCTCGGTCTCCCCTTCGATCCCGATGGGCCATAGGGCGACCATCAGGCCTTGCCCTTCATCGGCACGACCTGGCTGACGGATTTGCCTGGCATCACCAGAGCGCCCGCTCGCTCGGTTGCGGCGCGCAGGGGATCGTCGAGAAGGTGCGCATAGCGGGCCGTCGTGGCGGGCTGGGTATGGCCGAGAAGCGCGCCGATGATCGGCAGCGATAGGCCCGCGCTCGCCAGCACGGAAGCATAGGTATGCCGAAGGTCGTGGATGCGCGCCGAGGGGGTGACGACCGTTCGCATTTTCCCGTCCTCCCCCTTCACCTTCGCGGTCGTCACGATGCCGGCAGCGATGCAGAGGGCGCGCCAAGTGTTCTTGATCTCCACGCGATGGTCCGTCCCGCGGCCTGGAAAAACGTAGGGGGCTTCTTCTTCGGTCTCGCCGCGGACGTCGTGGAGGCGCGCCAGCAGTTGCCGGGCCGGGGCGGAGAGGGGCACGCGGTGGTCGGCCTTCTGTTTCGTCGTCGCCGCCGGCTTGGTCCACACGCCGGCCTCCAGGTCGAATTGGTCCCATCGTGCCGCCTGGACCTCGCCGCGCCGCGCGCCGGTGAGGAGGAGCATGCGGACGATGTCCGCTGCCTGCTGGTCCTTACACTCGTCGAGAGCAACCGTAAGGTTCGTCAGCTCTGCCCCCGTCAGGTAGCGCTTCCGCTTGTCCTCCTGGTTGCGCTCGATTCCGATCGCGGGGTTGTCGGTGCGCCACCCCCAGCGAATGGAAAGGGCGAACATCTTGGAGAGGATGGCCACGGTCCGGTTGGCGAGGTAGCGGGCGCCGCGCTTCGTGATCTTTCGATGCAGGCTCTCGATCTCGGAGAAGCCGACGGCCGACACCTTCATGTGCTTGAAGGCCGGCCGGATCTCGCGCCGGATCAGCGCTTCGTAATCGTCGCGCGTGCTTTGCCGCTTCTTCGGAAGGTGCTCCTCGACAAAGCGGTCGCACAGGTCATCCATGGTCTTGGCGGTGCGATCCGCCTCGACGGCCTCCATGGGATCCTCGCCGACGTCGATGCGCCGCTTCAGCTCCTTCGCCTCGTCGCGAGCTGCGACTACCTTCCAGTCGGGGAAGGAGCCGATTGTGAATCGCCGTTCGCGCCCCGTCCGCGTCCGATAGTTGAGGATGAAGCTCCGGGCGCCGGCCGCCGTTACGCGGCATCCGAAGCCCTTCACTTCCGTGTCGTACGTCACCTTGTTGCCGGTGGCCGGGACCGGGAGGCCCTTCACCAACGTGTCCGTCAACTTCTCTGCCATGTCCGCTGTGTCCGCACCGTGTCCGTCGCGTTATCGATCCGAATTTACGCGCGGTGTCGTTCAATGTCACCTAAAGTCGCGCAATGTCGCAGCGAAAACAGGTTGTTGCAGCGATGATTTGGAAAATGCGAGTGCCGCCAAAGGGCTGATCTAAGGCGTAGGAAGGAACTCTTAATCAGCGGGTCGTAGGTTCGATCCCTACATCACCCACCATTTACCCTGCGAGTTGCAGCAAGTTTTAAGGTCAATGCCCACTTGCGCGTCGCGTTGGGCAGCGGAAATGCGGTCTTGCCTGCCGCGCGGATCTCGGGAGACCCCAGCGTTACCCTGGTCCTTGAGCCTGTCAGCCTGTTTTCCGGAACGAGACCGTAGCTCTGCGGGGTCCGGGCCTGGATCGTTTCACGCTCCTTGCTTGTGATGGCGAACCGGTATTCCTCCGCATCCCGGCTCTGGCGAAACCGGACCCCTTCGTTTTTCCATCACCCCCAGCGTTTCGAACTACTCACCCTCGATCGACAACGACGGCACGATCTACCGGTCGATTCTCACCACTCAGGCCGCGAGGATGACATCGCTCGGATCGAGGAAGCCGAGCATCCTGCCGATGAAGGCGATATCCTCGGCAGCGCCGGCTCCGACACCCTCCGCATCGTAGGACAGGATGCCGGTCGCCTTGTTGTAGATCAGTTGCGCGACGCCGCCGAGGGCCTTGCCGGTTTGCGACAGGGCGTCGAGATCGAGAAGCCCGTCACGGTCCTTGTCCAGTCCTGCGAAGGTCGCCTGCGACAACTCGATCCTGTCATCGTCGTTGAAGTTCCAGATCGAGTCCCGGTTCGCGGCGCCCTTTTCGGCGAAGGAGAACGTATCGGCGCCGCCTTTCCCATAGAGGCTGTCGTTACCGCCGCCGCCCGCGATGGTGTTGCGGCCGCTGGACCCGGTGATCAGGTTGGCCGCGTCGTTCCCCGTTCCTTCCGTTCCATCGGCCCCAAGGCGCAGATTTTCGACCCCGTACTGATCGCGCAGGTCCACGGACACCCAGGCCCAGATCGTATCGCTTCCATCCGCCGGAACCGTCGCGATCGAGCCATCGAACAGAGCCACCCGATCGCCTGCATCGTCGAAGACGTATTGGTCGCTTCCCCTGGTCTTATAGAACAGGTCGGCGCCCGAACCGCCGTCAAGATGGTCGTTGCCGCGGTTCCCGATCAGGACGTCGGCCGCCGACGTTCCAAGGATCTCGATGCGCTCGATGTCGTCGCGAAGGAAGAACTGGCCGGCGCTGATGCCGTCGGCATGCAGCAGCGTGATGATGGTCGTGAAGCCGCCGCCGTTAATGTCCGTGAAATCGATCCCGGCGCTGCCGAGTTTCGACAGGTCCAGCTTCACGCTGTCCGATCCGCTTCCCCCGGAGACGTTGATGTCGACTTGGCCGAGATAGTCCCTGGCCGGCGCGAAGACGAGACTGTCGTTGCCCTCGTTGCCCTGAATGTCACTCGACGTCTCGAAAAGTCCGGGGACATCGACATTGGAGACCCGGATGCGGAACGCGTCGTCCCCGCCATAGCCGTAGTAGCCGTCGGATATCTCGAAGACGTCGCCGTCGGCGTTCGTCTCGAGCGTCAGAGGCCGCGTGTAAAATACGTCGGGACCGTTCGTACCGCTGAAATACATGACCTAGGTTCCATCGTGCAGGGGGGGCATGCCGGGCGGAGGATCGCAGCGTGGTCGCGAACCTGGCTGCGATGCCACACATCGCGAGTTGCAAGCCAGACCGTCGGAGTTGTGCGACCGGTGGGGCCAGCGATCCGCGAAACTCGGCGTTTCGGGAGATGCCGTGCGTGCCGGCATGCGCTTCTGGCCAAGCCCCGGCGCTTCCGGCACTGCCTTCGACGCGATAGCGGAAACCGGAGGTTTCGAAGGCAACGCCGACAAGACAAAAGGCGAGAATTTCCAGGGTTCCTCGATCGCGCGCGTCAAAATCACTCCAAACGCATCCCTCCAGCTCCAGAGCTCTACGCCATGGGACAGGAGGGTGTCGGCAAAGTTCCAGTGCAGAAACCCCCGTTGGGCCGCGAGACCCAAAGCGCTTCTGCGTGACGCCGGATTCACCTCAGTTCGAGGGTCGGCTCCTGCCCCATCGTCTGCAACGTCCATGCGCTTGGGGCGCCTTGGAGGCAGCCGACGAACGTGGATGCGGCGGGCGCGAAGAGTATGCCGACGGGACCTGGAGGAGGCCTGCGGAGGCCTGTCGGTCACGGCCTGAACTCGCCTGACATTTCATCCGCTGAGCTCCGAAGCGCGCAGCGGAAAAGTTTTTCAGGTTATGCCTTGAAATCCTGCAGGTTGTGTCCGGACGTTAGGGGTCTTTCAAGGGTCCTATAGAATTTTAGCACGGCTATCACCTCTTCGTTAGGTCTGCCTCATGCTGAACAATATGCGGATCTCCACCAAGATCGCTCTCATCGCGGTTCTCATCAGCCTCTCCGGCATCGCCTCGGCGATCTATGCGATCTCGTTCATCCGCGCGTCGGACGAGGGCTATTCGGAGATGATCGAGCGCCTCGACAAATCGGCGATCTACCTCGCGCGTCTCAACCGCACTGCCAACGCTGTCGGCTACGCCGCCTATCGTGCGATCGCCTACGACGGTGCTTCGGCGGAGGCGCAGTCCGCCGCGGCGCTGGCGAAGGACCAGTTCGATGCGATGAAGTCCTACTACGGCGAGGTCGCGTCGCGGCTGACGGACGAGGCCGATGCGCTCAAGGCTCTCGGCGCGAAGATGGATTTCATTGCCGAACGCACCAACGCGGCCATCGCGGCCGGTCTGCGGAACGACAACGACGCGGCGCTCGCCAGCATGCGGACGGTCGATCCCGCCGTCGTCGAACTCAGCAAGCAGACGTCGGCCCTCAACGAAAAGATCATCGCCCGCGTCACCGCCACGACGAACACGCTGTCGGATCAGGCGGCGGCGACGTCCTGGACGCTGTTGGCCGGCGCTGTAGCCAGTGCGGTTCTCGGGCTGGTGCTGGCGCTCTGGTTCTCCCGGAAAGCCATCACCGCTCCGATCGACGCGCTTCGCTCGCGCATGGTGGATCTCGCCGGCGGGCGGCTCGATGTCGAGGTGACGGGGCAGGATCGCCGCGACGAGATCGGCGGGATGGCGCGCACCGTGCAGGTGTTCAAGGACGCGGCGGTGCAGAACAAGCGCCTTGAAGCCGAGGCCGAAGCGGCCCGCACGGCCGAGCTGGCCCGGCTGGAACGCGAGGCGGCTGCCGAACGGATCAAGGCTCAGGAACTCGCCGCCTTCGTCGCCAGCATCGAGTCCGGCTTCACGCGTCTTGCGGATGGCGACCTCACCGCGCGCATGAACGAGGCGGTCGCCCCCGAATACGTCGCGACACGCGACCAGTTCAACGGCGCGGTCGGCAAGCTGGAGCACACGATCGGTGCCGTCGTCGGCTCGATCGGCTCGATCCGCACAGGGCTGACGGAGATCAACGTCGCCTCCAACGACCTTGCCCAGCGCACCGAGCAGCAGGCGGCGAGCCTGGAAGAAACCGTGGCCGCGCTCGGTGAGGTGACGCGTGCGGTGAACGAGACGGCCCAGAACGCCAGCCAAGCGCAGACCAGCGCGCAGAGCGCCCAGCGCAACGCGGAAAAGGGTGGCGAAATCGTCGGTCGTGCCATCGGCGCCATGCAGATGATCGAGCAGTCGTCCCAGAAGATCGGCAACATCATCTCGGTGATCGACGAGATCGCCTTCCAGACCAATCTTCTGGCGCTCAACGCGGGCGTCGAGGCCGCGCGTGCCGGCGAGGCGGGGCGGGGCTTTGCGGTGGTCGCGCAGGAGGTGCGCGGGCTCGCACAGCGCTCGGCGGAGGCGGCCAAAGAGATCAAGGACCTCATTCAGGCGTCGGGCGAGCAGGTGGCCTCGGGTGTCGAGCTCGTCTCGGCCTCGGGCAAGAGCCTTGCCGAGATCATCTCCGAGGTCGGCGACGTCAGCCGCGTCGTCTCGGAGATCGCGCGCCGGGC
>NZ_FOOA01000028.1 GCF_900113065.1 Aureimonas phyllosphaerae | reverse complement strand
CGGTTCCAGCGGAAAAGACGAGTTCTGGACCGAGAGTGCCAGTCTTCTAATCATGCACGCGGCGACCATCGCCGCGATCCTGGAAGGCCGCGACGAGTATCTGTCCGAACACTGGTCGGACGCATACTCCCCCCGCCCCTATTCCCTGTCGGGTCTCTTGAGGCTGGCGACCGACGAGGCCGTTCAAAAGGCGGCGCTCGAAGCCCTTCTTTCCTGGCAGGCCGAGGCCCTGGCGATCGAAGGGACGGGAGGTCCGACGCTCCTCCGGATCGAGGTCGTTCAGCCCTCCGTCGCGTGGCTCGTCGAGACGTGGGGCGCGATGGCGGCGCAGACAAAATCCGGCGTCGTCGCGAACGTCAACGCCGTGCTCGGCAAGCTGGCGGGAGCCGGCGAGTTGAGCGCCCGCTTTGCCGATGGCACGTTCGCCCGATCCGTGGACGTTGACCACGCCCTTGCCGGCGGCGTGGTCATGATCGCGGTCGGTGACACCGAGTATGGGACCGCCGGTCGCGTGGTCTCGACGTGGCTCAAACAGAGGCTCATGGTCCTCGCCAAACGTCGCCTTGTCACGGACCCCGAGGCTTGCCGGAATACGTCGGTCGCCTTGGTCGCCGACGAGTATCAGATGCTCGTCACGGCGGGCCAGGACAGCGACACCACCTTCTGGAACATCGCCCGCGAAACCGGCCTCTTCCTTCTGGCGGCAACGCAGTCCGTCGCGGCTCTTGAGCAGGCGATCGGCGACGAGCAGACCGCTAACATCCTGAATTTGCTCCGGAACAAGATTGTCCTTTCGACGGGCGAGATTGCGACCATCGAATACATCACGAAGCTCGCCGGGGATCTCCCGCAGGGTTTCGAGCCCGACGACGGCTTCTATGCGACCCATGCGGTGCGCGAAGCCGCCTATCCCGAGCAGGCCGCCAAGGTCGTCCCGGCCTTCCCCCTGCCGGTTTCCGGTGCGGGGCTCGATCATCCGCGTATGCAGCGCCCCGTTGGACGCGACGAGCGTTTTACCCCTAAATTTACACAGAATAAGGAAGCAATTCTTTCATCGAAGCAGGCAAGTGCTTGGCGTGCAGAAGACAAATCCCGCGAAGCTTTGACCGGTTCACTGTCTAATCAGCCCAAAATCAGGCATGATGAACTTCGGCAGGGGCAGGGTTTTGCCTTCGCCATGATCTACCGAGCCGGTATCGACCGCGCCGATATTCTTGACCTTCGGAGTCTGTGACCATGCAGAAGATTGCAGATTATCAGAGCACCTATGCGATCGGCACGAGTCCGGGCCCCGATCTATGGGAGGGCCGGGAACGGCGGTTCAAGGCGAACATCGAGCTTTTCACGAGCCAGCAGAAGGACGCGATCAAGGCACAGGACGGCTTGTCCGTCCTGAAGTTCAAAGATGCGATCCTTCAGGAAAAGGCGATGTATCAAGCCGGACTGGACCAGGACGCCGCACATGGGGCGCCCGAGGACAGCAAGGAGCGCGCAGACCTCCTTGCGTCAGCTCGCAAGAACGCTGCCATGGCCGCCGGCTGCCATGACAACGTGAAGGAGTACGACGCGCAGATCGAGGCTCGTGAGAAGGAACGTCTCAACATGGCCTTCGTCTATGAGCGCGAGTATGACCGCGCTCGGGAGGAGCTTTTCGGCGATACCGGTCCTGTTCGTCCGAAGGGCGATTGGGATGAAATGACCCCGGACGAGCACTACCTTTACAACGAAAATGTGGTCAGCCGGGACAACTACGAGCGTCCCCAAGTCGAGCCCTTAGCATCCGCACGCTACAAGGACGCGATGCTCCGTGAGCATGCCGAGCGCGCCGACAGCGTTGGCAATGAAGGGCTCGCGCAGACGCTGACGGACATGCGGGCTCACGACCGCCATCTCTACAATGTGCGCATGGCGTTCCAGAACGCGGAGATGTCGAGCAAGCAGGGAAACATGCCCGAAGCCCTCGATTTCATGGAGAAGGGTCGGCAGGCGACCGAGGCGGCGACGAAGCTGGAAAAGAAGATCGAGCAGTCTCCGCACAAAGCCGAGGCCAGGAAGATCGAGCGTCAGATCGTCCGGGAAGATCCCGCCGTTGCCCGCGAGCAGCAGAAGGAAGAGCAAGCCAAGGCCGAACGCATCGAGCAGATGCGCGCTTCCTTGAACCGCACCCCCGAGGAAGGCCGCGAGCGCGGCCAGGAGTTGAGCCGATGATCCGTTCCGCCGTCGTCGCCCTCGCCGTCCTGGCCTCGTCCAGCGCCATGGCGCAGCAGGACGAGCATCACCGCATGGTCATGCTGATGCACAACGGGTCGCTCATGATCGGCGAAGTTCAGGGGCTCAATCTGACGATCCGGTACGAGGAGCCCCGTCAGGGGCTTCGCGAGGCGGGGATACGCTCCGGCACTACGCTTGTGACCGGTATCCTCGCCCCGGACGGCTCTATCTCGGCGACCAGCCGCCTTTTCCGTCAGGGGTGCAAGCCGGCGGAATTCGACGTTGTGGGCAGGCTCGACGGAGACCGTCTCACGATGCGCGGCATCGAGCCCAGGTGGAGGAAGGACGCTCGTTGCGAGGTTAACCGCAACGTACCACCCACGGACCTTGATTTCACGGGTCGCCCGGATCAACTCGCCCGCATGGCCTACACCCCGGATGAAGGGGATTGGGACTATCAGCGCTGGACCTCGCAGGCCGAGACGATCATCGGTTCGGCGACGATCCCCGCCGAGGCTCCCGAGCCCGCCCCCGTGGTGGCAGTCGTTCCGCCGGCTCCTGCGCCTGTCGTCGCTGCCCCGACTGCCCAGGCCGCCGCCTCGTCGTCGGTCGCGGTGGTGGTCAACGTCGCGCCGGCACCGGCTCCTCTTCCGGCTCCGGAGCCCCTGCCCGCGCCTGTTGCACAGCCGGTCCAGGTCGAGGCCCCTGCCCCGGCGAAGCCGAAGCTCGATCTCGATTTCTAAAGGAGGGACGGATGACGTTCGGATACACGCACCGCGAAGCCCTCCTTATCAACCGCGAGCGCGGGGACGCCAACGCCATCGCCGACGAACTCTCGCGGGTTCGTCGGCTCCTCGCGCAGAAGGAGACGGAACTTCGGGAGACGATCCACGAGCTTTGCGTGTCGATCGCTGCGTCCGAGGGCCTCAAAGCCGGTATGCGCGCCCTGGAAGCCGCCCATCCGGACAGTCCGCTCTTGCAGCCTACGGGCCGGACCCTCAACACCGGAGAGCCCGAAAACCTCCTGTTCCGGACGGTCATAGCTCCGACCTTCGACGTTGCCATGGCTCGCCAGAACTCGCCGCATCCGCAGGAAAGCCGCCGGCATGTGCCCGAGGACTTCCCCCCGCCGGTCGCCCAGCCCGACCCAGCACCAGAGTCGAAAGCCACACCCCCGAAGACCGGACTCGGCCGCTTCTTCGGCTGATCCTCCTTCCCCCTATTCCCCTATGTGACCCCCGAGCCCGTTTCCGTTTCATGCCTACGGCGGGCGTTCGGGACCGCCTATGTCCAGGCGCGAGCGTGGCCTTCGACCAGACAGCTAGTCCCTCCCTTTCCCGCCGTTGACGGCTCCCGGAACGGTCGCATCGGGCGACCAGCGAGGAGACGGGAAATGAGCAAGAACACCATGCCGACCCACGGAGTTTTCGTCGTCGAGGGTGAGGGTGACAACGCCTTCTGGACGCGCATCGGGGCCGCATGGGCGCATGGCGACGGGAAGGGCTTCAACATCAGCCTGTCGGCCGTCCCGCTTACCGGACGCCTCGTCCTGCGCGAGCGGAACGAGAAGGAGGAGGGGCGCTGATGCGCCCCTTTCCTTTCACGCTTATCCAGCGGACCTGCCTGATGCTGGATGGCAAGCTTCATTCGGTCCACGGCGACGACCGAGATCCGCGAGGCGGATTACCGTCTGTCGCATTTCGCAGCCGTGGCGGCGCTGGCGGGGGGAACGTGGCTTATGAGCCCAAGGAGAAACGGACGCGCTCCTAGCGCGTTTTATTCCATGAAGGTCGCGATTTTTGCGAGCACTTCATCCATGATGTAATCCGGGGCGTCTTCGACATAGGTGCCGCCACGAGCGCGCAGATCTAGGGAACGGATTTGATCGCAGAGCACAACGCCCGAGGTTTGGAGCCCGGATGCAGCTAGTGAAACGGTGAAACCGGCGTTGCGGGAGAAATTCCCGCCGATGGTGATCGGGGCGATAATCGGACGTTTCATGGTCCGGTTGAAGGCGTCCGCCGAAACGATCAACACCCACCTTCTACCGGCCTGTTCCGTGCCTTTGGTCGGATTCAGGTCAACGTGCCAGATTTCGCCCCGCTTCATTCGTCAAATTTCCTCTGATCCCATCGGACCATCCGCGAACCAAGCCTCTTCCTCTGCCGTCAGCGGAGCGTCTGGATCGCATTGCGCCAGAAGATCCTCAAGCTTGTAGCGGGGCTTGATCGACACGATGACGATCCGCTTGCTCAACTCATCAAAATCCACGTCCACGGAATCGAGCATGAAACCGGACTTTTCGGCTCGCTCGACCACGGACGCCGGCATTGTCATGATCCGTGATCCACCCGAACGGCGAAGATGCGCAACGGCCATTTCTGCCTCCAATATCTAAGTATCGGAAATGTAGCACTAGTCGCTTTCGTTGTCAGGGGTGGTTGTCAAATTCGTTGTCACATTGGTGTTTGCGGTGATCGTTCAGCCAAAAATCCGCTGTTAGAAATGCGGGTCTTCTCGATCGTCCCGTTCTCGCGGGCGGTAATCCCGATCCCGTTCTCGTGTCAGATACACGTCGTTTCCCTCCCCATTCGGGAAGCCTTCCAGAATGATCCCGGCCAGGAGTACGGATGCTGAAACCCAGAAAAGGCCGGGCTTGTAGGCGCTCGACGTGACGAGGCTCGCTGCCTCTGAAATCAGCTCGCAGGTTCCACCGAACCTATAGAGGCATTCGACGGGAAGCTCGGAAGAGCCGATCATCCGCCCGACTTCGGAATAGAACTCCCGCCACCAGAGCCCGGCTCCGCAGATGCCGAGCACGCCGCCGACGATCATGAGCCTCGAAATCGTGCGCGAGACCATGAATCCTCCATCCGCTTCCGCCGGACGCTAGCCGTCATTCGGTGGTCACGCGAGAGTTTCCTGCGATCCACGCCATAAACCGTGGCGAACCTACGATGGTCGAACAAGATGCAAACCGGTCGCTGGATCGTATCCAACAAGACGAGGGCACGAGAGCCTTCCTGTTCCCGAGAGAGACTCGGACAAGTAAAAGACGTAAAATAAAAGCATATCTTGCTCTTTTTTCACGATTCAAAGATTTATACATTGACAATTGCAAGATTTTACGGTATAATTAACTGATGATGGGAGTTTAACCCACCCATCAGCATGGAACCCGAAACAGAAGCGAGTTTGCCATGAATCAAATTTTATAAAGGAAATCAATATGTTAAAGGTCGTATTCAAATCATTCTCAAACGTCGAACTTGCAGCCGAAGGAACAGCCGCGATTATCGCGGGATCATTCCTCTTCCTTGCGGTCCTCATTCTTCTTGGAACGCTCGCCATCTGCGGCGCTCTGCCATTCGTTTGAACCTTTTCAGCATCGAGTGACCGCGTATGCGGTCACTCACCCAGCCGACACGCGGGGGATTTCAGCTACCCGCGTCGTATACCTCGGCGACCGCATCTCGAATTTCGTCTGCCACTCGCGCTTGATGCCGGCAGCAGCCGGGACGATCGTCCCGCGCCCGAACCTCGCGTTCACAACGTCCATGGCCGTCATGAGCGCATCCGATTGCTCGCGGTCGCGGGCGTCGAACAGGGGACGCGGCGCTCTCCCGGTCGGGATCAAGTCGTTCATCACGATCCCGGCCTTGGCGTACCGGAACCCGTCCCGCCAGATCGCCCGAGCCCCGCGTTGGGCGGCTCTCACGAGGTCGAGCGTGTCGTTCGACGCCTCGGGCAGATGGACCGTCGTCGCGGCCGAGTACGGCCGATCTCGTGGGTTGAACTCGCTCGTATGCATAAAGACGGCGAGATGCGCGGTCTCCAGTCCGTGCCGGCGTAGCTTCTCCCCGGCGCGGGTCGCATAAGCCGCCACGGCTTCCAGCATCCCCGCGAGCGTCGTCACGGGCGTTCCGAAGGAGCGCGTCACCGCGCAGCCCTTCCGTTGTGGCGGGACGTGTTCGAGTGGCATGCAGGAGATGCCGCGAAGCTCGTGGACCGTCCTTTCCCCGACAACGGTCATCATCTTGCGGGCAAGGCGCGGATCGAGCCTCGATAGGTCTCCCGCTGTCCTGACGCCGATCGCCACGAGCTTCGCCTCGGACGCCCCGCCGATCCCCCAAACCTCGCCGACCTCGATCCGGTCCAGCCAGGCCGAACGAGTCCGCTCGTCCGACAGGTCGCAGACGCCCCCCAACTCGCCGTTCTTCTTGGCGACGTGGTTCGCCAGCTTCGCTAGGGTCTTCGTCGGGCCGATGCCGACGCATGTCGGGATGCCCGTCCACTGGCGCACCGTCGATCGGAGATCGCGGGCGTAGGCGTCGAGATCCCGACGGCCGAAGCCGGTCAGGTCGAGGAAGCTTTCGTCGATCGAGTAGACCTCCACGTCCGGCGACCAGTCCCGATAGATCGCGTTCATCCGGGCGCTCATGTCGCCGTAGAGCGTGTAGTTCGACGAGAAGACCGCCACGCCCTCGTCGCGGCACAGGTCGCGGATCTTGAAGAAGGGCTCGCCCATCCTGATCCCAAGCGCCTTCGCCTCGCTGGTCCGGGCTACCGCGCACCCGTCGTTGTTCGACAGGACGATGACCGGGCGGGTCGCGAGCTTGGGATCGAACACCCGCTCGCACGAGCAGTAGAACGAGTTCCCGTCGATCAGGGCAAGGATGCGCCCGGTCATCGTTTCGACGACGCCGGGACGCGGAGCCAGTGGACGTTGCAGAGCGCCACACCCCAGATCTCGATCTCGGCTATCTCCGGTAGCTCGAAGGCCGGCATGTCCCGGTTTTCGAACGACAGGCGGGGCCGGGAGCCGTCCAGGTGCAGCCGCTTCAAGCTCCGCTCGCCGTGGACCGTCGCCACCACCACGTCGCCATGACGCGGCGCGAGGCTGCGATCGACGATCAAGAGGTCTTTGTCGTAGATCCCCGCGTCACGCATCGAGTGACCGTCCACCTTCCATAGGAAGGTCGCCGGAGGGTTCCGCACCAGGAGCCGTGTCAGGTCTATCGCCTCGTCGAGGAAGTCATCCGCAGGCGACGGGAAGCCCGCGCATAGCCCGTGCTGGAAGAGCGGAACGACGATTTCCGCCTCGATCGTCAGCCTCGCGAGCATTCCTGTATGTCCCCCGTCCGAATCCGTCCGAAGGAACAAAGCAGGAACATAAGCCTAGGTTCCGCGCAACCGGGAGGACGGAAATCCGCTGTGGACGGATCAGGTCGCCGAGGGGGACCGAGCGATCTTCTGAACCTGCACGATCTGACTGCTCAACCCCATCACCTTGTTCCGATGGGTTTTCCGGTCGTCGGCGTTCGCCGCCGTCTTGAGGTCTCTGCGAGCACGATTGAGCTTTTGGAGTTGGCGGTTCGGAACGGTCAACTTGTCCCCGTCCACGATCACACCCGTGATCTCCGAAGGTCGGTCGATGTACGCCTTCTCCTTGTGATACCGCAGACCGGCGCGGTGGATCGCTTTCTTGATCGACCACACGACCGCCGCCGAGACGTTGTGACCCGAGATCGTAACGTCATCGATGTACACGGTCAGTGTGTATCCATGCTCCTTGCAGATCGCGCTTATCGCTTCCCACACGTCGTAGTGAGCATAATACGCCATAATGGGGCTGAGAGGGCTACCTGTCGGAAGGTGTCCCTTGTAGGTCGCGATCTTCGCCAGATGCCATGCCACGTCCTCCGAGCAGAGCATCACCGATCGGAAGAACCAGAGTACGCGTTCGAAGGAGGTGCTGGGGAAGTACCGCCGAACGTCGAGGCACCGAACGACGCGGTTCCCACGGTGCTGACTGGCGTTCGAGACGTAGCAGCGCCCCTTTACCGGACAGAAAAGGTAGTCCGGGGGGGCGATCCGTGAAAGCTTGCCAGCGATCCGGCTCTGAATGTCCTTGAGACCGGCGCTGGGCTCCTCGACGCCACGCTTTCCACCGCTCTTTTTGGTGACGTCGAACTCCCGATAGAATCCATCGCCGTCATTCGCGAGGCGTTTGATCGTCGCGGTGTCCGTTCCAAGGATCGTGGCGAGCCTTTTCCGGGTCGTGAGCTTGTAGAATGGGGACTGGTGCAACGGGTAGCGGCTAGGAGACATCAGCTCGTCCCGATTTGTCTTCCAGGAATTTCATAAGGGATATGATCTTCGAGGCGACAAACGTTCTTGCTTGACCGTATGTCTTTCCCTCGTTCAGGCTCTCTGCGAAGAACATGATCGACGAAGACGGTACGTCAAACGTTGTGGCGTATTTGTTGATGAGATCCAAAGTCGGGACTTTGTGTCCCTTCTCAATCTCCGAGATGTAAGACTTGGAGATACCTAGCTTTTCCGCTGCCTCAATCTGCTTCATGTCGTGATAAACACGAATGAGCCGAAGGGCTTCGTTTATCATTTCTCTCCTCTTTGGTTGGCTTACAAAACAGGGCGGCCTTACTCCCGGAAGTAATCGATGACCTTACACAGCCACCACAGCGCTCGCAGGATCGCTGCACCTGTCCCGAACACGACCCTTAGAGTCCTCGGCCGGATAAACCGGCGTGCCCAGGAAACCTTCTTCCGTTCATTCAGCCGCCGCTCACGGTCGACTTGATCCGATGTTTCCATCGTTTCGCTCCTTCTTCACCACCAAGGCCGGATTGCCTTGGCGCCATCGCGGTGAAGTCGTAGGGGCGCGAGCGGTATACCCTGCCTGTAAGGCGAGCCCCCGGCCATCGGGGGCTCGCCCGAACCGTCGCTCGGGGGACGCATCGTCTGCGTCGTCCCTTCTGCCGGCCCATAAGTTAGAGGGTTTTGAGGCCCCCCACGCGGCATTCGCGCCGCAGATGATGATGACTATCCCCTCTCGGGTCGCACAGTTGATATAGGCCATGCCGGCGACAGCTTCAAGGACTTTGTTCGCTGATAGCGAACTTTTTTATCCCTTCACATATGGGATGACCGCTGCATGACAGGCGGTCGCGAGGTTGGCCCCGACGATCGTCAGTTGCTCGCCGATCGTCGCCTTGCCGGCCTTGTCCTCGATCAGGTCGCGGATCTCTTCCACCGCCGCTTCCTGCATCCGGGAGAGCTTCCAGGCGTTCGTTCCAGGAAGCCAGGACATTTGCAGACCGAGCCAGGCGACGCCCGCCCCGATCCCGCCTTCGGGAATGGCAGCGCAGCACGAGAACAGCGGGAAGTCGGTCGCCAGAACGTTGTTCTGGTCGATGTGACGGACGTTCTCGCAGAGCCCCGGCAGAGCCGCGATCTCCTTCCGGAGCCGGACGATCCGGATGGCGGTGTTCATGGCGTCCTGCGCCGTCTGGACGTGATCGAGGGCGTCCCTGGCATCGAGGAGCCGATCGCCGAGCGAGGCGGCCGAGACCGGGGCGGCGGACAGGGCGAGGGCGGCGAAGGCGGTGGCGAGCGTCTTCATGACGGACTCCGGTTGGCTCCCCCCTGGGAGCATCGAAACAAAGGAACCGCATGATCCGGAAAGTGGCAAAAACGCCCTCCAAGCCCTTCGCCTGGCTGTCCGATCTCCTTCGATCCGGGAGCCCTACCCCGTTCCTTCCGATGGCTACGAGGGCCTTTCCGTCCAGCCTATGCCCTGGCGCGAGCGTCGTCTTCGACGAGGCAGGCAGTCCGTCACTTTCCCCTCGTCGAGCCGGTTGGGAACGGTCGCATCGGGCGACCAGGAAGACGGAAGGATCGAGGACATGAAGGTGAATAGGGAGAGCGAGACGGTGCCATTTCCGGTCTCCATCGAGACCCGGACCATCCTCCTCCGCAACGCGCAACGCCGGCTGGTCTTCGCCGAGCGTACAGATCCGCGTCCCCTCCTTCGGATCGTCGATCCGTCCGGGACGGCCTTCCTCGTCACCGAGCTTCAACCCGGCGACCTCCGGCACGGATACGGGCTGGCTGACCAGGGCGACGGGAACCTTGCAGTCGGACACATCGACCTCGCCGCCTTGGCGGCGCGTGGTGCGGTCCTCGATGCAGCGTTCCAGGCCGAGTTCCCCCTGTCCGTCTACATCGGCCAGTCCATCCGCCAGCACGAGACCGGCTAGAAACGAAGAAGGGCCGCCCGAGGGCGACCCTTTCTCGGAGCCCTGCGGGGACAGGGCCTAGTCCAATTCGACCCCCGCTTACGCGGGGAAATCCCTCAAGGGGACTGCTAACTCGGAAAACCGAACCGCCGGGGCGATGCGTTTTGTCCTGATCCCGTATTGGGACTGCTAGCGTTCTCTACATCCTCGAACATAGAGCGACCCCCGCTGACGCGGGGAAAACTGCCTACCTATGCTGACAGTGGTTGACCCCCACTTACGCGGGGAAACTGCCATCCGGTTGAGCAGCGGATCATCCCCGCTTACGCGGGGAACGACGCCTTCACCGTTTCCGGTGATGCCTTCTACCTAATCCCGCTCCTCGCATGTGTCAACACCTCATCATGTCATTACCCATGAAGAAAAAGAGCCGCCCAGGGGCGGCTCCTTATCCTCAGATCAGCTTTTCTGCCTTCATGGCCTCGATCACCGAGTCCGGCAGACCGTAGCAGTAGTACCCTTTTTCGGTGTCCCACTCCTGGATGAAGAGGCAATCCCCCTCAACCCAACCGGGCGTGTTGGTCAGGCGACGGCCCATAGCACCCATCATTCCTGCGAACTGCGAGGTCGAGATGCCAAGCTTCTCTTGAAGCTCGGGAGCCGTCACCATTTCCGGGCTGGCCTTGGCGAGGGTCGTCAGAATGGTCCGTTGGGTATCGTGCAGGATACGGCGGTTCAGGTAGCGACGGGCCGTCTGCTTCTCGATGTAGGAAACATCGAAGTCGTCTTCGTCCTCGTTCGTCGCGGTCTTGGTGGCCGCCTTGGTAGGCGACGGGACCGCGTTCGGAAGGACGATCGTGGACGCCGCATCCAGGTAGCCGGGTAGGGCAGCGCGGATCTCCTCCGGGGTGCCGTCCAGAATAATTGCCTTCATCGTTAGCTCCAATCTGCCTTGAGGGTCAGTGGAGCTAATTTGGAGCATATCGGAGCATTAATCAACGCCTCGATATGCCACATCTTGCTAAAAATGCTCCGGGGCATATCGGAGCATCCCAAGCTTTATGCCGAGACAACCTTGTTAGCGGGCGTTTCCCAAACCAGGCCATCCCGAATGAACCGTTCCAAGGCCCAAGGATGATCCGCCAGAATGCGTGTAGCAGCACCACCACCACTGCTCTTCCCCCGGAAGCCAGCCCAGCCAGCGACGACAAGCGCCGGAACGAAGGCCCACCATTGCCAGAGGAACGAGGCCGCCGCGCCCACGACCAGTGCCACAAGGGCAACGAGGTTCCAGGTCGCGTTGCCGACGAAGTAGCGGGTGAACTCCTTCTTCGCCCACTCGCTCGACTGTAGCCCGTCGATACTCAAGACGCGGAGCGTCGAACCATCCTCGGATCGGCCCACCACGAGGACGCGATCGATCGCCATCGAGCGATTGGGATTAGGGGCCATCATCACCGTTGAGGCCATCGGCCCTCCGACTTCCTTGCTGATCCGGTTACGGAGCGTGGCACGCGGAAGCCGTGCCGACAACGACCTCTATCCAAAGAGGTAGTTCCGAAAACATTTCTTTACGGAACTATCGGGTAATGACTTGATGACAGATGCGTTTTCAGCTACATATGAGTTACGAAAACCCGGTTACGATAGGCGCGACCCCCGACGCGTCCGACCTGTGATATTCTGGAGGGTTTTCGAACCCGCGCCGGCATGACGCCGGGCGGAACCAAGGGGCTTCCTCACATGACACCGAAGCAGGAATTGAGACTCAACGAAATTCTGTTCGCCGTCTTCGTCGCCGCCGCTGCCCTCCTGATGTGGGCCGTCTTCTCGAAAGAGGCAGAGGCCGCCGAAGGGGCAGTTCACTACCGGCTGGACTATCGTCCGCCCGTCGTGCCCGTAGTCTCGCCGCCCCCGGCTCCCGAGCCGGTTCCGGTGACGCCCACACCAACGCCGACGCCGACGCCGGTTCCTCCTACACCGACACCCGCAGACCCGACCGTTCCCGTGTTTCCCGAGAACGCGATCAAGGTCGAGTACGAGAAGAAATGCTCGTTCAACGTGGTGAAGCTCGATCCCGGCTCGTACGAGTCCGGCCTTCTCGTTTCCGTCAAGCTCGACTTCCTCTGGACGGATGCCAACGCCAAGACCGCAAACAAGTGGCTTTACACCCACGTTGCAGGCGACTGCGTGGCAAAGGGCCGCGAGGTTGGCTACCGTTACTCTTGGGTCAATAACAACGCCACGAAGTTTGCCAATGCCTACGCCGCCACCGGCAGGGCAACGGCCGTAGTTCGCGATAATGCTCTCTACGTTACTGTCCGCGAGCCGATCTGGATCTCGGGCGAGATCGCGCAGGGCATCGCCCTCGTCAGGGAATGATCCGTCATGCTGTCCCCTTCATCCTACATCGACAGTGCCAACCTCCCCGAGGGGTTCAGCACGGAGGACGCCATAAGGCGTCTTCCACCCGGCACCCCGGCCGCCGCCGAGGCGGACGCGATGCGGAACGGGACGCCCTGGCGGCTCTTCATCCCGAACGGACGCTATTCGAGGACGATCCCGGCCGGTGAGCCGCTGATCCTGGAAACCATCACCGAACCGACGATGACGGTCGCCAGGGCGCGCAAGGTCCAGATCCTCGACGCGACCGGTCGCCTGATCGGGTACGTCGCGGACCCGCCGAGGCGTTCCCTTCTCGGACACGCGATCGACCAGGGCATCCACGCTGCCGCGTATTTCCTAGATCCCCCGGCAGACGAGGAGTGGACCCGTGCAGCCATCGTCGTCGGTCCCGCCTTGCTGGGGCCGAGGACGTGAGCCGGGTTGTCGGGTACGCCCGCGTTTCCACGGGCGAACAGACCTTCACGCTCCAAATCGACGCGCTCCACTGTCACGGGGCCGCCAAGGTCTACAAAGAGGTCGTGTCCGGAGCGGCGTCGGATCGTCCCCAACTGGACGAGGCGCTGGCGAGTCTTCAACCCGGCGACACCCTCCTTGTCTGGAAGCTCGATCGCCTCGGAAGGTCGATCCGCGCCCTGATCGACGTGATGGAGACCATAAAAGCCAAGGGCGCACACCTTCGCACGGTCATGGATGGGATCGACACCGGCACCACGGCAGGACGGATGCTGTACACCGTCCTCGCCGCCTTGGCCGAGTACGAGCGCGCCGTCATCGTCGATCGCGTGACCGCCGGCATCGCCGCATCCCGGCGGGCTGGGAAACCCCACGGACGGCCTTCCATCATGACCGCCGAAAGAACCGACCATGCCCGCCGGCTCCTGGCCGAAGGCAATTCATGGGCGAAGGTCGCCCGCCTCAACGGGATCTCCAAAACGACGCTTCATCGCGCCTTCAAGCGCCATCCAGAGAGGACGCCATGAGATACGATCAGGAATGGGACGAGTACGACAGATCGCTCGACAAGCGCCGTGAGACCTTGAAGGCGGACCTCGCCGTTCGGGACCACCACCGCACGATCGACGATCGTCGACGTGACGAGGCGAGGCAGACCGAGAACCGCCGCCTTCTGGCCGAAGGTGCGAAGGCCAACGTCCAGCAGGAGGCCCCTGCCCCGCGTCCGAAGATCGATCCTCGAGCCGCCGCGGCCGAGCGCCGGAGGCGCTTCCTCCGCGCACTCCGGGCGCGCCGGGGCCGCGTGCAGATATTCATGAAGAACCCCAAGCTCCGGGACATGCTCCTGGTCATGGGAACCGGCATCATGATCGCCGTGAAGGCCCTTCTCGCCATGTTCAAGAAGGGCATGCAGAACGCGGCGGCATATGTGCCGGTCCTGGAATTCGCGTCGGCTCCGGTCCAGCGACGGGAGGTCGAGTTGATCTATCCCCCACCGACCCATTCGCCCAAGCCGAAGCCAAAGAAAACGCCCCAGGCGGCACGTCCGGAAGCTCCGGCTCCCGCTCCCGCCCCCGTTCGGGCCGCCATGCCGACCGGCACCACCAAACGCCTGACGCCTGAGCAGATCGAGAAGGAGAAGCAGGACAAGTGGCTCTATCGCGAGGCGATGGAGGACGCGGAATTCCGGTACGGGGACAAGCGCATCCTCGCTGCCGTCGCGGAATGCCTTGGGGGGCGAACCCCGGCGACGTTCCATTTCGAGGTGATGCGGAAGGTCGATCCCCAGGGGGATCTCCTGGACTTCTTCCGTGGACGCCATGACCTCGCGGAACTCCGGGCGACGATCGAAGCCTTCAAGGAGAAGACTTCCGTCCCTGGCGTCGATGAACGGTACATCGCGCAACAGATGCTCCCGACGATCCTCGCGAACGCGCAGCAGTACGGAGCCCTCGTCCGTCTGAACGACGCGGCAGATGCCAGCCAGGACGCGACGATGGAGCCGGACGCAGAGAAGCCGGAGCAGCCGAGCCCCGCCCAGGACAGGAAGCACGACCTCGATCCCTGGACTCGGAAACCGTCCTGACCGGACGAAGGAAGAGGGAATAGGGGGGAAGGGAAGGAGGGGCGGCAACGCCCCTTTTTTTCATGCCTCGCGGCGCGTCGGGCAGGCTCTACAACCTTCCGAAAAGCGTATTTTCCCCTAGCCAAAGTAGTATTTTAGCTTGACAGAAGTTGCCGTTTCGGAATATACTCATGGATAAGGACGGGCGGTGGTCGCCCGGTCCGATCGGAGGTTCCGATGTCTCAAAACGCTACCGTTTCCCCTGTTTCCGCCCTGTCCGTCGCCTCGGTTTCCCGTGGCTACTACAACGAAATCGAATCCGTCGTCATGTCGGACGGATCGACCGTCAGCGCCTCGACGATCATCGGCATGTTCACGTCCGTCCTGCCCGAGACGTTCGTCGAGTTCGACAAGAAGCAGCGTGGGGACGCCCTGAACCTTGATCTCTACGGCTACGATCCCGCGCAGGGTGTGGCCGTCATCCAGATCCGCCACGCCTTCCGCCGCTACCGGAACGGCTATCTCAACGTCCACAAAGATTACGTCTTGGTCGGGCAAAACGAGGAGACGCGGGAGTTCTTCCGTCACCCGATCCAGGCCGCCGCGATCCATGCCGGCATCCGCAAGGACGCTAGCGCCGTGTCCGCCGTCAGGGCGGCGCAACGCTGGATGTGGCGCGTCACGGACGCCCAGCTTTCCCAGGGCATCCGCCAGGGCGATATCCTCGTCGTTCCATGCCGCAAGCCCTCGAAGGTCGAGCCGATCGAGGAAAGCGTCGTCGTGGTCGCCGATACGCACGAGGTCCACGGGAGCGCGTTCGCAAGGGACGCCAAGGGCGTCATCTACGCCATGGGACCGACCGTCAGACACAACAAGGGCCAGCACGCCGCCGCCTTCGGCGACAACGACGGCTGGCATTCGATCCGCGTCGGCCGCGAGGCCCAGACGTGGAAATGGGGCACGCGTCTGGGGGACTGACCCCTGCGAACCCGGACGCAGCGGGCGGGGAGCAATCCCCGCCCTTTCCCCTATCCCCATCGAGGATCGAGACATGAGGCAGGACATACGTCTTTCGATGGCAGGCCCATTCGAGGCCATGCACGACGGTTTTCCCGTCGTCGAATACCGCGTGACCGGAGCGTCATATGCGCCGACGTGGACGATGCAGATCCAGACCCGAGGACCGGTTGCCGGCATCTTCGCCGTCCTGCACGAGTTCCACGAGACGAGGCTTCTGATCCTCACGGAACATGGCTTCGGAGGCACCTGGAACGAGGAGAGGCAGCGCCTCGAAGGGCTCGGCTCGCCTGCGATCATGGCCTATTTCGGCGGCATGGAGATCGTCGCGTTTCTGGACAGCATCCTGCCCGGTTGGGACGACGAGCCGCCTCGCCGGATCAGCCGTGAGGCGATGCGTCAGAGGCACAACGAATACTAGAAGACGGCGGGGTCAGACCCCGCCTTTGCCGTTTCGAATGGGGGCCGCCGTGCTTAACACGACCGACTCGTCCGCATCACTGGAATCGGCCGCACACCACAGGCTAATGTCGCGACCGATTCGAAAGGTGGTGGTCATGTCCGATCCGGAGACCCTGGCGGCACGAGCCGCCGTCTATGACGACATGAAGGAACGTTGCGCCGCCATCGGCCTCAAGATGTACGAGTTCGGCGAGTTCATCGGCGTTTCGAAGACCACGATCCCCAAGTGGCGCAGCGTCGGCACGCCACCTTACGCCCTGAATATCCTGCAAATGCTGGAAACCTACGGCGTTCCGGCATCGTGGAAGGTCAGTCGGGCTCGCCCGGAGCCGACGAACGCGGACGCGCTTGACGCCATCCGGAAGGCGGCGACCGCCGTCATTGACGACGCGATCGGGAAGGGGTGGAGTAGGCAGCAGATCGCGTTCGCGCTTCGCGCCCTGGCCGACGAGACGGACCCGCGCCGGACTTAGTTCGGCGTGAGGCTTGCGTGAGCCTGACCCAAAATCGTCATTTATGAGCTGATCGGTTCGCGTTTGCGAAATTAACGAAATCGAGTATCATGCCCTGGTCGACTCGGACCAGGGACGACAGGCGCGATTTTCTGACGGGAAATCAGGGGATCGGAATCGCCTCATACCGGAGTGGCTGTTAGAGACGGCTCGAAGCTTGGGAAAGAGCACCGTGATTACCAGTCGCGGTACCCGATCCCCTGCACGCTAAATCTATGCGCAAAAGCGTAATTTGGCAAGAGTCTAACCCTGGTCGCAGCCCTTTTAAGGGCCGCATATGGCTATTCTTGCCGAGCCGGGGATCTCCCCGTGCGAGCACATTTATCCGGTCAGAGTGCCGTCAGCGGACGCCACAAAAGCCCTTCGAGATTCTGTCTCGGGGTTTTTCGCCCGCGCAGACGCGTGGATCGGGTCGAAGGGTGAAACCGTCGAGGACGACGGTCTCGGGGGACACGAGGCGACCCCTCCCCGTCACGTCGAGCAGGCCGAGGCATCTCTAGGAAAAACGGAGGAAGTCCTTCGCCACCTCGCGTCCGAGGTGTGGAAGGGCCGTCGTGTCCTCTACCTCGTCCCGTCGCTGACCCTGGCCGACGAACTGGCCGAGCGTGCCCGCGATCTCGGGATCTCAAATGTGCATGTGATCAGAGGTCGCAGCGCGACCGTTCCGGGACGCCCGACCGAGACCATGTGCAGGAAGGCAGAGATCGCGGAAAAGGTCTCCGTCGCCGGCTACAACGTGACCGAAACCCTGTGCGTCGGGAAAGACCCGGACGGGAATGCCGTCGAATGCGAGTTCAAGGGCTCGTGCCCGTATTTCCGGCAGCTATCCGAGCGCCGCGAGGGTCCGGGGCTCCTGATCGGAGCCCATGCCTACCTCCCGATCCGGATGGAAATGCTCGCCGAAAAGCGACTAGATCTCGTCGTCATCGACGAAACATGGTGGCAGAGCATGGTCCGCCACACGTCCAGCCCGATCGACCGGTTCACCGCGAAGCGTCAGCCGGGATGGAATTCGCGTCAGTACGGACCTCGAAAGGGCGAGAGCGCCCAAGCCAACCAGCACCGTTTCCTCGACGACGCGGACGAGTTCGACCGCGTTCAGTTGAAAGCCACGACCGCCATCCGGGCGGCCTACGACGCCCGTAGGAACGTGACCCTCGCGGACTTCCGGGCCGCCGGTCTCACCACGGGCGATTGCGGTTTCGCAGCCGGCGTCGAGTATTCCCGTCTCGGCCGCGCCGAGCTTCATCCCGGCCAGGACCACGCGACCCAGCACGAGGCCGTCCAGCGCGCCGTTGACCGCGAGGCGTTCACGCTCGCCCGGACGTGGCGGTGCATCGGAGCCGAACTCGCGACCCAGCGGACGGGTCCGCTCATGTCGCTCCGCTTCGAGTACGACCGTCTGAACCGCAAGACCGGCACACTCGAAAACCTCCTCCGGCTGGACTATTCGGTGGAGGGCCTGTTCCAGACCGTGCCGCTTCTCATGATCGACGCGGACGCGGACCCCATGCTGATCGAACGGTTCTATCCGAACGCGACCTTCAACCAGGTGGCGGCCAGGTGGACCGGAACCCGCGTCCGTCAGGTGACGGATAGGACCGGCTCGAAACTGGCCTTCAAGGAGAAGAGCAACCGCGACCGCGTGCGCGGCATCGCGCTCGATCTCGTGGACCAACTCGCACCCCACATCGAGGCAATCCGTCGCCGAAACCGTCTCAAAGAACGCAGCGCGACCCTCGATCCGCGCCCCCTCGTCGTCTGCCAGATGCAGGTCGAGGACGCATGGAAGGAAGAGGGCCATGCCATCGAATACGACGGCGGCCCCCGCGTGCCGGACGCCCCGTTCCGGGTCGCGCACTTCGGAAACGTCCGAGGCAAAGACGACTGGCGGCATACGACGGCCGCGATCATCGTTGGTCGCAACGAGCCTTCCGCGCCCGAGCTTGAGCGCGTGACCCGCGCCCTCTTCTACAAGTCCGAGGAGGAAGTTCCCGAGATCGAGGCCAACGATCGGGGAAGGATCGTCCTGCCGAAGCGCGCCGTCACCATGACGGCGAAGGACGGGAGCAAGGCGACGGTCCAGGTCTCGTACCATCCCGACGAACGCGCCGATCGCGTCCTTCGACAGATCCGCGAGGCCGAGATCTCACAGGCCATCGCCCGCGTGCGCCCGGTCCATAGGACCGAGGACGACCCGTGCGAAGTGCTGATCCTTACCAACGTTCCGGGCCGCATCCAGCCCGACACCTTCGCGACGTGGGCGCAACTTGTCCCCGACCGCTTCCGGACGATGGAGCTTGCCGGCTTCGTGCCCGACCTCGCGCCCGACTGCGCCGACGCCTACCCGACCCTCTTCGACAGCCCCGCCGCCGTGCGGCAGGCCGCGAGCCGCCGCAACGCGGCGGCAAAGTGTGACGCTTCCTATGAAAGTTCCTTTTATAGGGGCTGTCACACTTTCGAAGGCTCGATCCGTGTCGAGTACCGGAGGGAAGGAAATAGGAGAGGAAGGCAGGGGACGGTCGCCTTGCGCCCCGGCGATACGCCTGAAACGGTCGCGCAGCGGGTCAGGGAAGCCCTTCCGGACGCATATGCGGTCGTTCTGCTCGGAGCCCTGCCCGATCCGCTGGAAGCCGCCCAGGTGGCTCTAGACGCGGCCATCGAGCTTGACGCCTACATCGAGGAGGTCGAGGCCGAGGGCGGCGTCATCTGGTGGCGCGTCCCGGCCGCAACGGTCTCCCTACATGGAGAAAGGAACGTCGTGCGACCCGTGGCGCGACCCCTCCTCGATCCTGATCCCGGACGCGTCTCCGCGTTCTGAACCGCCCGTCAGCGAAATTCCGATCCACGAGCCTTCCCACGCGGACAAGGCTCGATCCGCGCCGCGTCCGAAAAATTTCGGTGCGCGAACGATAAATATTGCCGTGGTGAGAGCGCAGCAATTATAAATAGATCAGTACCGATCAACCAGACGGATACGAAAACTATGATTTAGAAGGAAACACGTCGATGATTACCGCATATATTCTACTTGTACTAACTCACAATTTCACTCAAGGCGTACTTACGTCGCTTGTTGCGACGATCATTTTCGAGCTTTTGCGGAAGTGAGGTGGAAGGCCCCGGCATAGCCGGGGCTGACCTCGCCGGGTTCAGGCCCGGACCAGCATCATGCGCGACCCTGTGACCCGTCGCCGTGACCGGCGCTTGGAACGACATGCGACCCGCCAGGACGGGCAGGGGGTTTCGGGTGATGCTTTCTCTTGGACAGGCGGCGAAGGTCGCAGGCGTTGGCAAGACGACGATCGCAAGGGCGGTCTCGTCGGGACGCCTGTCAGCCAACCGTCGGGACGACGGCACATATGCCATCGACCCGGCCGAGTTGAGCCGAGTTTACGACGTGCGCCCGGAACGGCTTGAGAAGGTCGAGAAGGGCGAGACCCTGGACGAGATCGACGACGATGGTTCCGAGGAACGGGACGCGACCCTGCGGATCGACGCCGCCGAGGAGGCTCGTCGGCAGCTTGCGACCCTCGTCCTGGAAGAGCGCGTGAAGGCCCTCGAAACCCTCCTGGCTGCCGAACGCGACCGTCGCGAAGCGGTCGAGGCGGATCGGGACCGGTGGCACGAACAGGCCAAGAAAGCGACCGCCCTCTTGCCTCCTCCTGCGCCGCTCGTTTCAGCGAATGAGACCCTCGAAACGCCAAAAGCCGGTCTCCTGGACCGGCTTTTCGGACGACGGGTCGCATAGACGACCTCGTTGGATTGGGTGTCGGCGACGGGACTTGAACCCGCATCTCCCTGCCCGTATCATCCATCTGCGACGATGTATGTCTAGAAAGGCAGGCGCTCTTCCTTTTGAGCTACGCCGCTTTCTGGGCTCTACGAGCCAGAAAGTCTCTGTCGGTTTTCGCGAAGACCGACAGCTTGTCTACAAGCGGGTCCGGGTCGAGGATGGTTGTGCCCTCCTCGGTCTTGACCCTTTTCAGTAAGCCGATCTCTTCCAGCCTGCTGATAGCCCGTTGAACGGTTCTGACGGCGATGCCCATCCGGGTTGCGATCGTCGTCGGACGCGGAAATGGCTTCTTCGTTGCATACCACCAGTGCATCAGCACGTTGAGGAGGACGACCATTTCGGTCGCGGTGATACCCAACGTCTTTTGGTGCTTGAACAGGAGGTCCGGGACCGCCTGAAACCCTGCAACGGCTGCATCTCCCCACTTTGTATGAATCCGAGCTAAGCCGGAATCCACCACATCTTCCGCCGGAGCTTTGATCGATGTTCCCTGTCCCAGGGAAGCCGGCGGCTTTCCTAGGAACTGCGAGATGAAATCGTGGTGTGGCTCGATGCTCATGGAAACCGAAATAGCCTAGAGTACCTGCTTAAACAATATATCTGATTATACTCCGCGACATCCATGTCGCATTTTTTGCGACGCGGGTGTCGTTTCAGAGGCAAATCCGCCGTGGAACCAGGATTTCGGACACAGCGGCGCTTCGGTCGAAGACGGTCAGATAGGCAATTTTCCATTTGATATGGTCGCCTTCTGGCGCGTTTAGCTCGAAGCTTCGCTGCGCGAGGTAGAGCTTCGCACCGGCCTCCTGGATCTCGTCTACGAGTTTGCCGAGGCTTTCGCGCATCGTCATTCTGCTGGACGGCGGTAGATCGGCCGAGATCGCGTTGTGATCGTCGATCCAGTCAAAGAGGCTCTTCGCAAGCTCCGCAGCTTCTTGCGGCACGCCCTCGCGGATATCGAACACGAACGCGTCCATGCCTTCGGCCAGGACCGCCAGAGTGTGACCGCTGGAGCATTGCTGAACCGTGATGCGTTTGAAGTCGGGATACTGGTCTTCGATCTGGGTTCGGCGGTTCTCTGCGAAGGTGTCGCCGATCTCCTTCATCAACGCCTCTACACTCCGGGAGAATTCAGGATCGTCGAAAACGTCCCTGTCTTCGTAGCCTAGTGCACGTGCTAGAGCGCGGCGCGTCGTAAGGTGAGATGGATCCCCCGCTTCTACCCTTTGAACCGTCCTTACCGTCAGGTTCGAGGCGGCTGCTAGCGCCTCCTGAGACCAATCCTGGCTTAGCCGGACGGTTCTGATCCACACTCCCAGAACCTTGGGGTTCATGGTGGTTGTGCTCATTCGTGCCTCCTTGATGCTGGTTGATAGACGATATCCAGCAGGGATGAGGGAGACCACGACAGAGACCCGACACGAAAAAGCCGGCCCAAGGGACCGGCTTCTTAGGCGTCGTATGGCATGTTCAAGACTGACCCGATGGCCTTTGGTTGTTCTCGATCTCGTTTGCTTTCACTGCGTCGTCGCGTCGAGCTTCCTGGTGTTGCCCATGCGTTTCGGCGAGCGCGTCGTGGCTCTGTGGAAGGCCACTCGGCATTGTCAGGCTGGAAATGCCGGCTGCTACGCCGATGATGCTCTCTTTCGTCTTGCTGCCCATAGGTGCCTCCTTTGGCGGTTGCACTATCGGGAACACCATTTTGAGGATCGGGTTCCCGGTCAGGTCGTAAGCCATTTTACCCCTGGCGCTTTGCCAACGGTGAGGATGATTTTCCGGAGCAAGACACCGAGGATAAGGAAGGCGAAGGCGATCGTCGGACCCGAAAAGCGGTTGAGGAACGAGGCTCCGGCGTTCCACATGGAGACGAGCGGGCCAGCGTTCGGCGTTTGAGCCGGTGCGGCGGAACGCCCGTCGATCCAGAGGGGAAGGGAGCAGTTCCGAACGCCTTCGACCACCGTCACGCGCCCCGTTCCAGAGCCGCACCACGTTCCAATCGACGCCTTGAGATCCGGATTTGCGGCGAGGAGAGAGAGGACCGTCTGTGTGTCCGGGCGGTTTGCGATGGCGGCGATCGTCGTGTTCGTCGAGATCGAGGACCGCGCCCCGAGCGAGTGCCCGACATATCCGACGAGGAGCATCACCAGGACCCCGACCAGCAGGACGCCCGCGCTGACCGTAAAGCGGCGGCGCTGGAATTCCCGGTCGAGGTAGGCGGTCGCGCTCGACGCGACCTCGTGACCCGTCGAAGCCGCTAGGGTCGCATGGGCCGCCTTGACCTGTTCCGTGGCCGCCTTGGTGACGGGGCCGAGCACTTCCCTGGACGCCGATCGGACAGCCGCCGCGACCGTCTCGGGCAGAGCGTCGATCGAAGAGGCCGAACGGGCGAACTGCGTCACAAGCTCCTCCATGCGCCCGGACGCGACCAGGGAAATGAGGAGTTCATCGTGTGCCGTCAGGTTCAGGTCTCGCAGCATCCGCCACCGCGCATCGCGGGTTTCGGGCGTCACGTCGAGAGCTTCACAGGCTTTGTCGAATAGCGTTTTGACCTCGGGTTTCACAGCGGACCTCGCGGAGTAGGAGAGGGGGCGGGGACGGTTCCCCGCCGCCGGTTCTTGTCGTCAGGCCGGAAGGCCGAGGAGGTGGCGGGCCGGCTCGATCGAGGCCGCGAACTTGCGGACGAACTGCCTCGCACGCATCTTCTCGTAGCCGTGAAGGGACTCGTCCTCGTCCGCCTTGGCAGGGGTCAGGTTGACCGCCGACAGCTTGACCGCCGTCACCTTGTCGATCGACGGCATCTTGATCTGCACGCCGTTGCCCCCTTCAAGGCCCAGGAGCTTCGGCTTCGTCTTGCCGTACCGGAATTCGCCCTTGTTGTCGGTGAAGCCGTTCCAGAAGGGGAAATCCTCTTCGACCTCGCCAAAGTGCTCGTTGACGACGGCCACATGGTCCGCCGTCGCACCCGCGAATTTCAGGTAGTTGTTGACCGAGGACGTGGCCGCCAGATCGGACGAGATCATGTGGACGAACGTCACCCGGTAGCCGAACGAGGCGAAGTTCTCGACGAACCCTTCCAGGCCGCTACCGGCGTCGATCATGTCCATCATCGTCGTGAGGTAGCCCCCCGCGAGATCGTGGAGGATCAGCGGATAACCGTGTTCCGCCGAGGTCAGCAGTTCGAGCGCCTTGCGCGACTTGCGACCTTCATAGAAGGCAACGCCTTCGGTCGGGTCCTGGCCCTCGACGGGATCGCCGTTCGCGTCCTTAATGGCGCAGAGCCGGGCGAGACCGCCTACGCTACCATCCGCATCGAACGCGGCGACCTTCACGCCCTCTTCACGGGCGAGGGTCAAAAAGCTCGAGGTCCAGAGCGTCTTACCGACGCCACCCTTTTCGCTCGTGACCAGGATCACCCTTTTCGTCTCGCCGTTCGCCGGCTTTGCCGCTCTCGCCATGTCCTCGTTCTTCCTCTTACTCGATGCCGGTTCAGATTTCGTCGTTGCGGGGACGAAGGCTGACTTCCGACTTTTCTTCCGGTTTCGTTCCCGAGCTTGCAGGCGAGCTATTCGCCTTCTGGCTTGAACCGTTGTTCGCTTCATTTTTCGCAGCCGGTTCCGGTTTCCTTGCGGTCGGTTTCCGTTCTAGCGTGTCAGTCCCTTCGGCCTGTCGTTTCGCCTTCGCGTAATACTGCGTGAAGGTGCCCAGCGACATTTCGAGGCCCTTGCTCGCGAGGAGGTCGCGGACCTCCGCCCTCGTCCTGCGACGGGCGATCAGCGCATCGATCTCGGGGAGGAGGGCGACGACCTGATCGAATGTGGATGCCTTGCCGGTCGGGCCGCGTTCAGCTTCCTCGCGTAGAAACGATCGCAAGTCATCGATCGGGACTTCCGTGGGCGTATCCGCGCCCTTCTTTGCCATTGTCTCCTCCGTTCGCTTCGGGGCACCATTGCATTATACAAGCGTTCGTCTATTTTTCAATATGAGTTCACACTAAATCGGATAGTTTTCGATTTTGGTTGCAAATCGGATTTGGTTCGTAGAATTTGGACACATGACGCACCTGCGATGGCTTTTTCTGTCCGAAATCGGCCAACATGCGTTTTAAAACAACGCTTTGGCTTGTCCATTCCGGGGCATACGGCCCGAATGGTCCCCGTGGTAGGATGAAGCCGTTCGACCGTTCTGGACGGAGACCATGGCGACCACGAGACCCCGTATATCCGTCGATGCCGACTTATGGAACGTCGTCGAGGCGACCGCGAAGCTTCGCCGCATTCACCCGTCAACGTTGGTCGAAGAGGCTTTGAACGCGTTCCTCGATCCATCGAAAGACGTTGGCAGACTGGCCAATGCTGTTTCCGAACTAATGTCGAACGCTACACGAACAAATGATGATATCCGGTACATAGCGGATTACATCGTCGATAAGTACCGTTCCGAGAACGAGTCGTGATCCGATGATAAGCGTTACCCGTATCACGTCGATAGAATACTACGAGGCACAGGACCGCGCCGCGCTCGCCGATCGGAAGACGAACGACCGTCAGGCGGGCCGGGACGAGGTGGCCTACTACACCGACAACGGCCAGTCGGAGAGCGCCGGAGTGTGGTGGACCCGCTCCACTGCCTCTCCCTCGCCCGCCTCTACCCCTTCACCTTCCCCCCTATTCCCTTCTCCCTTCGGCGAAGACGGAACCGCCGTATCCGGTCGTCATCTTCGCGACCTCGCCGCAGGCCGTCACCCGAAGACGAAGGAGCCTCTGACGAAGGGCAGCGCCAACGGGAAGCGGTCGGTCGGGTTCGATGTCCAGATCGCGGCCCCGAAGAGCGTGAGCGCCATTGCAGCCGCCTTCGAGGGCGAGGATCGTGAGCGTCTTTTCGCGGGCCATGACAGGTGCGTTCGACGCGCAATGAGTGCGGCATTCGACATGGGCCTCGTCGTGGCACATCGAGCCGTTCGCGATCCTATCACCAAGAAGAAGAGCTATTTCGAGGAGCCTGTGCGCGAGGCGTCGGCCGCCGTGTATCGCCATTTCACGTCCAGGGCGAAAGACCCGCAGCTTCATTCGCACGCCGTCTTGATGAACGTTGGAGTGCGCGAGGATGGTACGACGGGGGCTCTCGATAACCGCCGGCTCAAGCTCTACGGCGGAACGATCGCTGCGCTCTACAGAGCCGAAATGTCGGCCATGCTTCGGGAAGAGTTCGGGATCGAGACTGTCCGCGACGGTCGGAATTTCGAGGTGGTCGGCGTTCCGGAAAAGGTGCTCAAGGCGTTCTCGAAACGTCGGGCCGAGATCGAGGCCGTCGCCAGGGAGGAGGGGTTCAGCACGGCGTCCGCCCGTGGCAAGGCCCAGGTCGCCAGCTACGAGACGCGGGCCGAGAAGGATCGGCACATGACCATGGAGGAGCTTGACGCCCGATGGGGGCGCGAGCTTGCCGCGCTCGGGCTGGACCGGAACGCCCTTCTCCGAACCGTCCAGGTCGAGAGCCGTCATGTCCGCGCCGGCATGGTCGGGCAGGACCGGGACGAGGCCATTCGTCAGACAGCCGAGAAGGCGGTCCACGACCTCACGAGGAACAACAGCGTCATCGACGACCGTTTGCTCATGAGGGCCGTCGTGGAGGGCCTACAGACCCTTTGCAATGCCGATCAGGCCCTCGCCGCGGTCGAGGCGATGAAGGCTTCCGGCCTTCTCGTGCAGATCGGAATGGTAGACGAGCGCGCCATTTATTCGACGAAGGCGATCGTCGAGGCCGAGCGTTCCATGCTCCGGACGGTGGTCGATCGGAAGGCGGAACGTGAGTTCGTTCCCGAGGAAGCGGTTCGGGCCGCCATCGCCCGTCGCCCGACGATGCGCGAGGATCAGGCGTTGGCGGTCCTGCATGCCCTGAACCGCGACGGCGTTTCCGTGGTGGAGGGGTCCGCAGGCTCTGGCAAGTCCTTCTCGCTCGGAGCGGTCGCCGAGGTGGCTCGTGAGTGCGGGCTGACGCCGTGGACCATCGCCCCGTCCTGGAAGGCGACGGAAGTCGTGCGGTCGGACACCGAGACGGCCGAAGCCTACGCCAAGGCGGTTCAAGGGTTCGTCCGTCAGGTGCAGTCCGGTAAGATCGCGCTCGATGCCAAGGCCGTGGTGATCGTGGACGAGGCCGGCATGGTCGGCACCGAGGATATGTCTATCCTCGTCGAGGCGACCGCCACGGCGGGGGCGAAGCTGATCCTGACGGGCGACACCCGCCAGCTTCAGCCTGTCGTCGCAGGCTCGCCCCTGAAGGCGATTGCCCGGTTCGTCGGTTCGTCTCGCATGACGGAGATAACTCGCCAGAAAGCCGACTGGATGAAGGCGGCGTCGAAGGACTTTGCCGCTGGTGAGTGCGTCCGTGCCCTCGAAGCGTATGCCAAGGCCGGGGCTGTGGTGGTCGGTGACGACCGCGAGGCGACCATGCGCCAACTTGTCCAGGACTACACCAGGGGACGCCAGGAGCGACCCGACGCGACCCGTTGCGTCCTTGCCGGCTGGAACGCGGACGTGCGCGCCCTGAACGAGGCGATCCGCGAGGCGGGCAAGGAAGCCGGCTGGATCGAGGCGGAAGAGAAGATCCTCCAGGCGATCCCGCGTGGCGGGGACAAGCCTCGTGACCTCGCCTTGTCCGTGGGCGACGACATCATTTTTGGAGAGACGGTCGAGCTGGGAACGTTGACGATCCGCAATGCGGATCTCGCCCGCGTTCTGGGGGTCCGGGGCGATCCGCCCAACCCTGTTCTGGATCTCGATCTCGGCCGTGGCCGCCGCATCGCCGTTCCCCTGTCCGATCTCGTCGGACGCCGCGAGGACGGGGAACCCGCCGTGCCTCGCATCCAGCACGCGTGCGCCATGACGGTTCACGCGAGCCAGGGCGTCACGGTGGACGAAGCCTATGTCGCCAATCTGCGCGGCATGGGCATGGAGTCGACATACGTCGCGATGACCCGGCACCGCGAGCGCGTCCGGCTCTATGCCGACGGGGGACGGATCGTTGACGAGATCGCGGCGAGGGAGGGTGCGTCGATCCGTCAGACCAAGGGAGGCGGGACCGTCCTGCCTGAGGAGGAGGACGATCGGAAGGAGGTCGAGATCACGCCCGAGGCGATCCGCGAGCGTCTGTTCGCCGAGACGATGAAGGCCGATCAGAAGGAGAACGCGTCCGACTATTTCGACGTTGCCGCCTTCATGGGGAAGCCTACCGCGACCCCGGCACGCGTCGTCGAGACGGTGGAGCGGAACGAGGCGCGACCCCGTGTCGGTCTCAACGAGGCGTTGACCCGCATGGGCGGTCCCGGCGGTCTTGGATGGATGAAGCGTGCCGCTGCCGCGTCTTCTGGTCTCGCCGAGCGCATGGCGGCTCGTGAGAAGGCCGCGACCCACTACCCGATCCCGGACAAAGCGCCGAGGTCGCGTGTAACCCCCGAGGAGATCGACACGTTCGTTCGGGCCGACCTTCTGGAATTCGCTGTCCGCGACCTTGGCGGTTCCCTCGTCGAGCGGTGGTCGAATGGTGGCGCGGTTCGGTTTGGCGACCCTTCGACGGGCGAGAAGATCGGGATATCGCGCAAGGCGAATGGCGTCTGGAATTGGACCCTATCCAACGGCGGGGCCGGTGGCGTCATTCAGAACCTCGTCCAGCATGTGAAAGGGCACTCATATGCCGAGGCCCTTCACTGGCTCCGCGAGCGGTTCCGGACGCAACGGGAGACGCGACCCCTCGAAACGGTGCGCTCGGAACGGGACGCGACGGGGGAGGGCGACCGTGCCAAGGTCATGGCGGGGTGGCAGGCACTACGTCAGTCCGGCGTGTCGCGGTGGCTGACGAAAGAGCGTGGCATCGCGCCCGAGATCGTCGAGCGGTTTGCCGCCGATATCAAGGCGGACTGGACCGGCGATCGTGCATCGAACAGGTTCGGCGCGGCCTTCGCGCATCGGACGCCGGATGGCGACCTCGTGAACTACGTCCGACGTGGAGCGCCCCAGGCTGGTAAGGTCGAGAGCTTCCGTGCCAACTCCGCAGGGGGAGCCCCGACCCTGTTCATGGCAGGCGAACGGAAGCCGACACGCATCTACGTCACTGAAAGCTCCGTCGATACCCTTTCGCTCTATCAGATGGACGGTGCCCCGAAGGGTGCCATGCTGACGGCTCCGGACGGGACGCCCGGTCGCCGGTCGCTGGACGCCCTGGCCGAGATCGCACGTAGGAACCCCGGCGCGGAGTGGCATGTCGGGCTCGACAACGACGCCAAAGGCCAGGAGTTCGCCGAGAAGGTGCGCGAGGCGATCCGTTCCGGCAACCCCGAAGCCGTCCTCTGCGATCGTTCTCCGGCCGAGCAGTTCAAGGATTGGAACGGGGCCTTGAGGGGCGCGACCGGTGCCCAGGAACGGGCCGCCAAGGTCGATCGGGAACGCATCGTTGAGGAGGAGCGGAAGCGGATCGAGCAGGAGGCTCGTGCGGAGCAGATCCGCCAGGAGGAGGCACGCCGAAGGCGCGAGGAGAAGGCTCGCCAGGAGGCCGAGGCTGCTCGTCGGAATGACCCGTCCGGTCCCCGGATGCGGTAGGAAGAACGGGAATAGGAGAAGGGAAAGAGGGGGCCGCGAGCCCCCTTTTTCATGCCCGTGCGACTCCGGGCGACCGTCCCTGCGACAGTCACGCGGAACGAGAGGCGACCCCCGTAACCCTTTGAATAGAGGGAAGATTCACCAACTCCTTAGACTTTAAATCAACTCCCTGATGACTTGATGACGGACAGTAAAGGACGACAAGCGGTTCCGTTTGTCATTATGTCATTAAGTCATTACCTCGAGCCTCATGGAGATACTGACCATGCCCCCTCGCACCGGCAAAACGTCTGCGATCGTGCTCCCGCCCGAGACGTGGGACACGCTCAAAAAGGTGGCCTTGGTCAGGGCGCTCGCCGGTACGGCCGAGCGTGGAAGCGTCTCCGAAGTGATCCGGGCTTTGATTGACGACGCGATGCCGTCGCTTCTCGCCGAGATCGAAACCCACGAGCGAGGCCCCAAGAAATGAACGTGCACGTCATCCCGAATTCACCGTCTCTGGACGCTGTCGAAACCGTCTCCGCCCCCGTCACTCCCGAGACCATGGAGCAGGATTGGTCGCGGATGGTGACGCCCGGTCACGTCCTGCGTGCCCGCCTGTCGGAGCGCGCCCTTGCCCGAATCTTCATGGGCCTTTTCGCGGGTGGCCTCGCCGTGGGCGTGGCCATGGTCGGGCCGATGTTGGCAGACCTCAAGATGCCCGCCGGCTTCTATCTGTCGGTCCTGGCCGATCCCAACAGCTACACGCGCATGCAGGACGGGGCGCTGACCTCGTACCGTCTCGCGTGGCTCCCGCAGATCCCCGCCCAGGCCGGTCTTTCGTCCGCCGCCTGGACCCCGTTCGTAGAAGCCGTGATTTCCGACGTGTCCGCCCACGGGCAGGAGTTCCAGGCGTGGCAGGCCGTTCCGGCGCTCGCGACCGCGCCCCGCGTGACCCGTCCTGCCAAGGTTTTCGAGGCCGGTTCCCTGGACCGCCTTTCGACCAGCGGCGTGATCTCGATCGATCCGGACAGCGGCATCACCGACGCCGTGTCATTCGTGGACGGTCGCCTGTCGTGGGTCCAGGTCGCAAGCTATGGGCGCTGCCGTGTCGTGACCGGCCCCTCTGTCGAGAAGTGCGTCACGGGCTCCGTGGGGCTCAAGGACGCCATCGAGCACATCGAGAAGTTCAAGCCGGCGACCGTCGCCGCGAGCCAGGAGTAAAGCGCCATGGGCATCCTCTCCCGTCTCGTCGCACGCCGCGCCGACAGGTTCATGCGCTCCCTCGAAACCGGGCGCTACACCGACGACCTCGCCAAGGGGGACCGTCTCGCCTACGCCCGTGAGCACTGGCCCGAGGACCAGTATCCGACCCTCTACAAGGACATTCCGGACGATATCAGGCGGCCGCTCGTCTGGGATGGCCGTCTCCTCGATGGCGACGACGCCGGCTGGCTCATGTGGCGGCATTTGAGCCCCGAGATCGTGCGCGAGGCGCTGATCGGATCGGGCGAGAAGGCGATCCGCTTCGCCTCGATCCTCACCGCGATCATGCTCGTGTGCTGGGTTCAGGTCCTCTTGCCGTTCCGGCTCAATCTTGGCCTCGCGACCGAGCTTTTCACGTCCAGCATGCCGCTCTTCGCGAAGATCCTGGCGCTCGGATCGTATGTCGCGACCTCCCTTGCCATGGGCTACGCCTTGGCGTTCGTCTACCGCCTCGCAGGCGGTGGAAACCCGTTGGCTCGGGCTAGATGCTTCAAGGCCGCGTTCCTCGTGGTCTACCTCGTGTCGTGGGTCGGCACTTCCGCTCTACAGACCGTCGTCATGTCTGCCGGCGTACCGTCCGACCTTCTCGGACTGTCCCCCTCGTCGGCCCTTCTCACGATGCAGCAGGCGGGCAATTCCGTTCTTGAGCGGAGCGGCGTTCCCTATCCGGCGTGGGCCGAGGAGGTCGGCGACTGGACCCCTGTCGCTTGGTACTACGTCGCGGTTTTCCTCTCCTACGTGGCGCGTGTTCCGGGGCTGATCGGAGCCCTTCTGGCCGCCGTGATCCTCTTCGCAGCCTCGTCCTATGCCCTCTGGAGCTTCGGGTTCTGGCGGACGCTCCGCACCTGGACGCACGAGACGGGAGCCCCCTACGCGGTCCCGACCCGTGACGCGCTCCTGTTTTGGAAGAGCAAAGCCGATGGCCGTCGCGACACGGAGTATCGAGCTTACGCCCGTCAGGTCGAGGATGCGGCTGGACGCCTCGCGACCTCGCCCCTGATCCCTGTCGGAACGGCGACCGGCGTCTTGCGGGCGCGTGGTGACATGAAGGCTCCCGTCCGGGGCCAGTTGGTGGCCTACGACGGCGAGAGCATCCGGAATCATACCCTCGTTCTTGGCGATACGGGATCGGGCAAGACCCGCGACGTTCTGCGCCCCCTTTTCAAGCGCATCATGTCGGCCGCGTGGGGCGATACCCATAAGATCGGGGCTTACGTTACCGATGGAAAAGGGACGCTGTGGAGGGATCTCCTCCCCCTCGTTGCTGACCGCTCGGATGTGATCGTGATCGGGACGGGCGAAGGCCATTACGGCGTCGATCTCCTCGCCGGAATGAGCCCCCTGGAAGTCGCATCCACGTTCAAGAGCGTGGGCGGTCAGGTCGGCGGTTCCAGCGGAAAAGACGAGTTCTGGACCGAGAGTGCCAGTCTTCTAATCATGCACGCGGCGACCATCGCCGCGATCCTGGAAGGCCGCGACG
>NZ_FOOA01000014.1 GCF_900113065.1 Aureimonas phyllosphaerae | reverse complement strand
CACCTCGTCCTCCTGCGCGTAGTAGAAGTTGGCGACGTCGAGCCGACCCTGGCTCTCGCGGAACGGGGTCTCGGGCAGCGTGCCCTTCCCGTAGGCCTCGAAGGGGCCGAGATAGTGCTTGAGGCCGGTGACGAGGGCGACGTGGCGCACCGATCCGGCCGGCCGCAGGCCATCGAGGAGGTTGCGCACCATGGCGGCGTTGACGCGGATGTTCTCGGCCTCGGTCGCTTGGCGGGCCCAGGTGGTGATGAACACGGCGTCCGGCGTCAGGTCGCGCAGGGCGTCCGCCGTTCCCGCCGCGTCCTGCAGGTCGGCGGCCACGGGCCGGACGCCCGGCTGCTCCACCGGCCGGCGCGCGAGACCGTGGACCGTCCAGCCGTTTGCGGTGAGAAGGTCCGCCGTCGCGCTGCCCACGATCCCGCTCGCCCCCACCACAAGTGCCGATTTCGACATATCAATCTCCTTCATGTGCAGTCTGGATCGCCGACACCCTTCTCAACGAAGGCGGCGTTCAGAGTTCGTTGCCTCAGATGGTGGCCCGTGTCTCGCGGAGCGTCTCGATGAGGGGAGCCGCGTTGGAGGGGTGGGCGGCGAGGCGACCGGCCTCGATGTCGAGGGCCATCTCCACGACGCGAGCGTTCAGCGGTGCAGGGCGGCCGAACCGCCGGAGGGTCTCGACGACGAAGCCGTTGACCTCCTGAATTTCGGCCTTCCGACCCTTGCGCCAATCCTGGAGCGAGGTCGTCAGCGTGTCGGCCTGCGAGAAGGTCTTGAGCACCTCCTCGAAGATCTGGTCGACATAGCGGTCTGGGTCGTTGGTCGTGACGGGGGGCATGCCGATGATCGGAACGATCGTGGCCCCATCGGCGAGCGCCGCGTGCATCGCCTCGTAGCCCGCGACACGCATGACGTCGAGCATGCCGGGCGCACGGGCGGCATCGGCAAGCGGAAGGTCGACGATGGCCGAGGGGATGAGTTCGGCAGCGTTGACGACGAGCTTCATCCATTTGGCTGACCTGATGTCGTCCGTCACCTCGACGGTGCCGCTGTGACGCAAAAGGTCGGCGACCGCCTCGACCCGGTGCTGCACGGCGGGGTCGAGGGCTCCCATCGCGAACCAGGAGGTCTCGGGGTCGTTCTGGCGGTTGGTGACGCCCGGCGTGAACATGTTCGAGGCGATCTCGATCACCGCGCCGATCGTGCGTTCGCGGCCTACGACGGACGCGATGTCCTCATGCGTCATGCCGTTCTGCAGCCCGACGACGAAGCCGTCCTTTGCCAGAACGGGCTCGATCAACTGGCACGCCCATTTCGTGTCGTAGGCCTTCACGACGAGAAAGACGACGTCGAACGGTTCGCGGATTTCGGCGACCTGGCAGAGGTGGAGCGCCGGCACCCGGGCGTTGATCGTGCGCGAGGGCAGGTTCACCGTGATGCCGTTCTCGCGGATGGCGTTCACGTGATCCGGCCACTGCTCGATGAACGTCACGTCGAGCCCGGCGAGCGCGAAGTCGGCCCCGATCGAGGCCCCCTGCGCTCCGGTCCCGAGAAAGGCGATCCTTGGTCCGCGCTCCGAATTCCAGGCCATGTCGTTTCCTTTCACGCTGCGTCTGTTCAGGGGGTGCTGCCGCCCGCAAGGTTCATTGCGCGGGAACCGGGAGCCTGTCGGCGCCCACGGTCGGCTGTCTGAGGACCTCGGCAATGGCGGCGGAGGCATCGGAGAGCGCCGCGGCGTGGCTCTTTCCTCCGGACAGGGCGGCGTGGATCTCCCGGCCGAGCACCCGTTCGATCCGCGTGTAGCAGGGGATGTTCGGCCGCTGCCACGTCGTCAGAAGGTTGCGCTTCACCAGCCCGTCGACGAAGCGGACGATGGGCGAGCCCGCCGCGGCTTCCGGATCGGCGCTGGTCGAGAAGCGCGGCGCGACGGGAAAACCGTTGCGTACATGCGCCCGCATGGAATCCTCCGACGTCATCCAGGCGATCGCTTCCGCCGCGATCTCGACGCGCTCCTCCGGCAGATTGGCGGGGATGGCGAGGAGGAACCCGCCGATCGGCGACACGCGCCCGCCGCCCGGGCCGGAGGGCTGCGGCAGGTACTCGACCCGTCGCTTCACGGTGGACTGGACATCGTATTCCATGCGCGATGCCCGCATCGTCCAGCAATATGCCATGGCGGCGCTACCCGACAGGAACAGGGAGAGGTTCTGGTCCCAGGCAAGGCTCAGCGCATTGGGCGGCGAAATCTCGAGAAGACGCTGCATGAAGTCGAGCGTGGCGCGCCCGGCGTCCGTGTCGACCAGCGGCACGAGGGTGGAAAGGTCCATGCCCTCCGAGGTGTAGCCGCCCGACCCGTGGCGAAGCGAGATGGGCGGCGAGCCGCAGGCGCCGAGAAAGAACAGGAAGCTGGACGCGATCGGCATGCCCGGCGCGCCGTCCCAGACCGCTCCGTACATGCCTTGCTCGGGCTGGTGGAAGCGCCGGCCCGCGTCGATCACCTCGTCGAAGGTCTTGGGAAAGGCGATGTTGCGCTGCTCGAACAGGTCGCGGCGCGCGGAGAGGATGCCGATCGTGCAGTAGACCGGGATCCCGTAGGTGCGTTTGCGCCATTCCGCCGTGGATCGGATGACCGGATGAAAGTCCGCGACCTCCAGCACCTTCGAGGCGACCATGTCGTCGACCGGTCGCAGAAGTCCCTGTTCGGCCAATTCTCCAAGCCACGGGATGTTGACCGTGATCACGTCGTAGCTCGACACGGGCCGCTGGGCGTTGGCGAGGATTTCGGCATAGAGATCGGGAAGCCTGCGGAGGCTGAAGTCCCGGCTCGACGCGAGGTTGCTGCGCAGGTCGACCCACATGTTGCGCATCGACGAGAAGTAGTTGTCGTCGTTCAGAAGGAAGCGGATGTCGAGGGCCTCGCTGGCGCGGCGCTCGACGAGCTTGGAAGGGGGCATGGGGCGGGAGGCGAGGGGCGTGCCGCCGAAGTAATACTGCTCTTCGTCCTCGGACGAGCCGCGCAGGCCCACGGTGCGGGCGAGCAGCGCCTTGATCCCGCGGGCGTAGCCTCGGAACGACTCGCGCATCTCCGGGCCCGGATGGAGGACATGGCCCTTGCCGTCCTTGCCGCGCGGCACGCGCGCGATCATTCCTGCGTCGACCATCCGCGTGATGAGCCGCATGGACGTCGCGTAGGGGATGCCGGTCACCCCGGCGAGCGCGGACACCGTCACCGTCTGTCCCCGGATCTCGGACTTCATCAGGAACAGGGTGATGTTCCAGATCGGCTGGTCGTCGGTGAGCGCCATGCCCTTGCGGAACGGCTCGCGCGTCTGCTCCAGGAACTCGATGACGCGCAGGACCTCGTAATCGTTCATGTGCGGCGACCCCTCCCGACGTCGACGATGGCGCTCGGCTCGCTACGCTCTGGCCGATGCGGACCTTCTCACCGATCGCCCGCGGCGCGATCAAGGGGGACACCCGCTCCCTTGTCCGCCGGCAGCCCGGCCAGGCGCTCGCACAGTTCCACGAGGACGAAGAAGTCGTCTTGGGCATGCCCCGTCGCGAAGGCGGCCTCGTATTGCTGGCGGACCAAGGCGGCGAGCGTCATCGGTACATGGTCGGAACGGGCGGCACCGAGGATGAGGTCGAAATCCTTCATCATCTGCTCGACGGTGAAGGCCGGCTCGAAGTTGCGCGAGATGAGGAGGTCCTTCTTGTAGGCGATCAGCGGCGAGGCGACGGCGCTCTGACCAATGACCTCCAGCATCGTTTCGTCGCTCAAGCCCCCGCTTCGTCCGAGCGTCAGGGCTTCGCCGAGGAGCGCCGACGTCGCGCCGACGAGCGCGTTGAGCACCAGCTTGAGATAGCGGGCTTCCTCCTCCAGTCCGATATGGAACTGGCGCGTGGAAAAGGCCTCGAGAAGCGGAAGCACCTTCTGGAAGGCGGCTTTCGGTCCCGAGACCATGACCGAGAGCTGCCCGCTGACGGCGGTCGCCGTGCTGCCGGAGACCGGGGCCCTGAGATAGGAGACGTCCCGCTGCGCGAAGCTCTCGGCAAGCCGGCGGGAGATCGCCGGCGACACCGTGCTCATCTCGAGGAGGATCTGGCCGGGCCGCATGGATTGCACGAGGCCGTCCGGCCCGAAGGCGAGGCTCTCCAGCACGGCGTCGTTCGGAATCGTCAGAGCCACGACGTCGGCGGCGGCCGCGAGATCGGGGAGCGAGATGGCCATGTCGGCGCCTTCCGCGACCACGCTCGCCCGGTTCTGCGCGAGCGGCTCGTAGACGGTGACGGGCATCCCGCTTTTCAGAACCCGGCGGCTCATGGGCTTGCCCATCTTGCCGATGCCGATCCAGCCCACATGCAGCGTTTTGCTCGTCATCGCGCCTTCCTCCAAAGATGCGGGGCAAGTCCGCGCGGCTCCCCGCCCACTCGCCCATTCCCAATTGCTTGTCCCAGACCCAGGCCGCGTTGTTTAGAGAAACGATGTCCATTTTGGACAAATCAGTATTTGAGTCGACGATTTGCGCTGTCTAACTAGGAATGCGGGTCGAGAACGGCTTGCAGGGAGAGTTTGGACAAAAGTCATCAGTATTGATGCGGCGCAATATGTTGCGGCTGCACAGTCCGACTTGTGTCCTCATCGGAAGACTTGGCGACGCTCTGGGAGGAGTTGCAGAATGAAATCTCGATTGCTGAAGATTGCCCTGTGTGCCGCCACCATGTTTGGCGCCGTAGGGTCCGCCTTTGCCGGGCCCTACGAAGGCGCGCCGCGCACCTTCCTGTTCAATCCGGCGCAGGAGATCTGTTTCAAGGATACCTCGCAGTACAAGAAGGAGGGGCCCTACGTCATCGGTTTCTCCAACGCTGGCCTCGGCGACAGCTGGCGCGTCGTGATGCAGCACTCGGTGATAAAGGCGGCGGCCGAGCACAAGGACAAGATCAAGCAGCTCATCGTCACGGACGCGGGCCATGACGACGCCAAGCAGGTCGCCGATATCCAGGACCTGATCTCGCGCCAGGTCGACCTGCTTCTCGTCAGTGCCAACACCGAGCAGGCGCTCGATCCCGCGATCAGCCGGGCGATGCAGCGCGGCATCCCGGTGGTCATGGTTGACCGGCGCATCGCCTCCGACAACTTCATCTCGTTCGTGACGGCCTCCGACACAATGATGGGCCGCCTCTTCGCCCAGTGGATCGTCGAGAAGCTGAACGGCCAGGGCAACGTCATCATGCTGGCGGGCCAGGCAGGCTCCAGCCCGAACGAAATCCGCACCCGCGCGGCCATGCAGGTGTTCAACCAGCATCCCGGCATCAAGATCCTCGACACGGTCTATTCCGACTGGAGCCCGGTGAAGGGCAAGCAGGTCATGCAGGCCGCAATCTCCAAGTACGGCAGAGAGATCAACGCCGTCTGGTCGGCGCACGGCCTGCAGACGCCGGGCTCGATCGAGGCCTTCATCGAGGCGGGCTGGAAGGACGGCGAGATCCCGCCGCACACGACGTCCGACGTCAACGGCCCGCTGCAGCTCGCGCTCCAGCACAAGGTGCCGATGCTCGAGGTCGGCTATCCCCCGGCCATGGGAGGCGTTGGCATCGACGTCGCGCTGAAGGTGCTCGACGGTCAGACCGTGCCCTGCATCTACGAGATCAACTCGCAGATCGCGACCACTGACGGCGACGAGACCGCCTCAATCCGCCGCGACCTGCCGATCTCGGAGATGGTGGTTCCGAACGGTCCTGCCGACATGCTGGTCACCGGCGGCATGGGCCCGGACTACAACCCGACGACCTACAGCGTCGACTACCCCCGCTGAAGTCGAACGGCGGCCCGGCTCCGGCCGGGTCGCCCATCCCCCTAGTCTGTCGCGGGAGACCGGCCATGCTGATGCTGAAAGGTATCGCCAAGGGCTTTCCGGGCGTGCGCGCCCTCAACGACGTCGACTTCGAAGCGCGATCGGGCGAGATCCATGCGCTGGTCGGCGAGAACGGGGCCGGCAAGTCGACGCTGACGCGCGTGATCGCGGGCGTCCACCAGCCGGATGCCGGCACGATCACCTTCGACGGACAGCCGACCGTTTGGAAGGGTCCGGGCGACGCCAAGCGGCACGGTGTCCACGTGATCTACCAGGAATTCGTGCTCTTCCCGCATCTCAGCGTCGCGGAGAACATCTTCATCGGCCACGAGCGCCGCAACCGGCTCGGCCTCATCGACCATCGCCGCACCCGCGCCGACGCCAAGGCGCTCCTGGAGCGCTTCGGCATCGACATCGATCCGCGCAGCCGCGTCCGCGACCTGTCGGTCGCCGACCAGCAGATGGTCGAGATCGCCAAGGCGCTGATCCACGACGTCAAGCTCCTGATCCTCGACGAGCCGACCGCCGTGATCTCGGGCCGCGAGGTCGACGTCCTGTTCGAGCGCCTCCGGCGCCTGCGCGATGCCGGCGTTGCCATCGTCTACATCTCCCACCGATTGGAAGAGATCTTCGCCCTCTGCGACCGCGTGACCGTCCTGAAGGACGGCGGGTTCGTCGCCAGCCGGCCAATCGGCGATGTGACGCGGGACCAACTGATCGCGCTGATGGTCGGTCGCAACCTCGCCGAGCTCTTTCCAACGCGCCGCGGGCCTAAGACGCCGGGGGCGGTCGTGGTCGAGGCGCGCGACATCGACGTGCCCGGACGCGTGCGCGGCGCATCGATCGCGCTGCGGGCCGGCGAGATTACGGGGCTCGCCGGCATGGTCGGCGCCGGGCGGTCGGAACTGGCTCTCGCCCTGTTCGGCGCCTTGAAGAAGACCGGCGGCGAGGTTTTTGTGGACGGCAGGCCGGTCGACATCGGCTCGCCGCGCCGCGCGATCGAACTTGGGATCGGGCTCGTGACGGAGGACCGCAAGGGTCAGGGCCTTGCGATGCTCCTCGATGTTGCGGCCAACGTCTCCGCCTCGACCCTGCCGGAGTTCACCCGCTCTGGCCTTTTCGACCACCGCCGCGAGGCGACCGTGGCCGACGAGGCCATCGCCTCCTTCCGCATCGCCTGCCGCGGTCCCGGCACGCCGGTCGCGGTGATGTCGGGTGGCAACCAGCAGAAGGTGATCGTCGCCCGCTGGGCGCGCACCTCGACACGGCTCCTGATCCTCGACGAGCCGACGCGCGGCGTCGACGTGGGCGCCAAGACCGAGATCTACCGCATCATGCAGGAACTCGCCGACCGCGGCGTCGCGATCCTGATGATCTCGTCGGAACTGCCCGAGATCGTCGGCATGTCGGAGCGCGTCGTCGTGATGCGCGAGGGTGTCGTCACGGGCGAGCTCGGGCCTGGCGAGATCACCGAGGAAGCCGTGGTCGAACTCGCCACGCGCCGCATGGCCGGCTGAAGGAGGGAGAACGCATGTCCGCCATCCTGTCGCGCGCCCTGACCGGAAGCCGAACCGGCCTTCTCGTGGTCCTCGCGCTCCTCGTCGCCCTGTTTGCCGTCGGCGCCTTCGTCTCCGACCGCTTCGCCACAACGGGCAATATCCTCAACGTCTACGAGCAGTCGACGGGTCTTGCGCTCGTCAGCCTCGGCCAGACGCTGACGGTGCTGACCGGCGGCATCGACCTGTCGGTCGGCTCGGTCGTCAGCCTCCTGTCGATGCTGACCTCCGGCCTCATCGACGGGCGCGCCGAGATGGTCGTGCCGGTGCTGGCCGGCGTGCTCGCCCTCGGCACCCTGATCGGCGCCCTCAACGGCGGCCTGATCGTCGCGACCGGCGTCCATCCCCTGATCGTCACGCTCGGTACGGGGGCCATCGTGCAGGGCATCGCCCTTCTCTACGGTCTCGGACCGGTCGGCGGCGTGCCGCTGGAGTTCGACGTCTTCGCCTACGGCACCTTCGCCGGTGGCCTGTCGATCGGCGCGACAATCGCGCTCACGCTGTTCCTCCTCGTGTCGTTCTTCCTGAACAACACCCGCACGGGCCGACGCATTTACGCCGTGGGCGACGACGCGCACGCGGCCGACCTGATGGGCCTGCCGCGCCGTCGCATCCTTGTCGGCGTCTATGCGGCCTCGGGCTTCTTCGCCGCTCTCACAGCGATCTACCTCGTCAGCCGCTTCAGCGCCGGCCAGCCTTATACGGGGGCCAACTACACGCTCGCCTCGATCACGCCGGTCGTCGTCGGCGGCACCATGCTGACGGGCGGGCGCGGCGGCGTGATCGGCACGCTGCTCGGCGTCTACCTCGTCTCGCTTCTCAACAACATGCTGAACTTCCTCGACATCTCGAGCCATTACCAGCTCGTCGTCCAGGGACTCGTCATCATCCTGGCCGTCTCGGTCTACGTGGAAAAGCAGCGGGGGCTGGCATGAGTGAGGCAAGGACCACTATGGCCAAGCCGCTCGACGCGGCGCTCGCGCCCGCCCCCTTCCGGCAGCACCTCTCGCGCTATGGCATCCTGATCTTCCTCCTGGCCGTCCTCGCGGTCGGCGGGCTGGCGGCTCCGGGCTTCCTGTCGGGCGCCAACGTCTCCAACATGCTGCTGCAGTTCGCCCCGCTTGGCATCGTGGTGATCGGCCAGACCTTCGTGATCCTGGTGCGCGGCCTCGACCTGTCGGTCGCCTCGGTCATGGCGACGGCCGCCGTCACCGCCACCGCCTTCAACGGCGTCAACGCCGACGTGCCCTTCGTCTTCGCCACGGCGATCGCGATCGGGATGGCGGTCGGCCTCGTCAACGGCCTTCTCGTGACGCGTCGCCGCGTGTCGCCGTTCCTTGCGACGCTCGCCACGATGATCGTCCTCCAGGGCGCGCGCACGGCGTGGACGCAGGGCGCCCCGTCGGGGAACGTGCCGCCCCTCTTCCGCACGATCGGCGCCGGCACCTTCAACGGCATCCCCTACAACATCGTCTTCCTCGTCGCGGTGGCGATCCTCGCGGCCGTCGCGCTCCACCGCAGCGCCTTCGGCCGGCGCGTCTTCATCACCGGCGGCAATCCCGTCACCGCCCACCTCGTCGGCATCCGCTCCGACCTCGTCACCCTCCTCGCTTACGTCGTCAGCGGGGCCTGCGCGGCGCTTGCGGGGCTGGTGCTCGCCGGCTTCGTCGGGGTCGTCGACAACTTCGTCGGCCGCGGCTTCGAACTCGACTCGATCGTGGCGGCCGTGGTCGGCGGCATCGCGCTATCGGGCGGCAAGGGGACGGTCGCCGGAGCCCTGACGGGGGCCGCGATCCTCGTCGCGATCTCCAACCTCGTCGTGATGCTCGGCCTGCCCGTGCAGATGCAGATCATCCTGAAGGGCGTCGTGATCATCGTGGCCGCCAGCTTCTACGTGAAGCGCGGGCGCTGAGCGGAGCAACGGACATGACACACTCACTCGACGGCCGCATCGTCATCGTCACCGGCGCAGGCCGGGGCATCGGCGAGGCCATCGCCCGCGATCTCGCCGCCAAGGGCGCAAAGGTCGCGATAGCCGATCTCGACGGCGCACGCGCGGAGGCGGTCGCGGACGCCATCCGGAGCGACGGCGGTACGGCGGTCGGCATCGGCGTTGACGTCTCGCGGCGCGACAGCGTACGCGCCATGGTGGAGCGGACGGTCGCCGAGTTCGGTCGGCTCGACGTCCTCTTCAACAATGCCGGCATCAGCCAGACCTGCCCCTTCATGGAGGTGAGCGAGGCCGACTTCGACCGCATCATGGCCGTGAACGGGCGCGGCGTCCTGATCGGGACCCAGGAAGCCGCGCGGCAGATGATCCTCCAGGGCGGCGGCGGCAAGATCGTCAACACCGCCTCGATCGCGGGCAAGCAGGGCTACCCGCTCTTCGCCCATTACTGCGCCTCGAAATTCGCGGTCGTGGCGCTCACGCAGGCGGCCGCCCGCGCCCTCGCCGAGCACCGCATCACGGTCAACGCATTCGCGCCGGGCGTCGTGGCGACCGAACTCTGGAAGCAGCTCGACCGCGAGTTCATGGACCACGGCCTGACCGAGACGCCATCGCAAGCCATCAACGAGTTCTCGCAGTCCATCCTCATCGGCCGGCCGTCGACGCCCGCCGACATCGTGGGGACCACGGCGTTTCTCGCCTCGTCCGCCTCCGACACCATGACCGGCCAGACGGTGATGATCGACGGCGGCATGGTTCTCACCTGACCCCGGAACGGGTCCGGCTCTCCGCGAGCCAACAAGACACAGACGCAATCGAATGGGAGGACATCATGGCACGGCTCGAAGGAAAGGTGGCGATCGTCACCGGCGGCGGCACCGGCATCGGTGAGGCGACGTGCCACCGCTTTGCCGAAGAGGGCGCACGCGTCGCCGTGTTCGACGTGGTCGAGGATGCCGGGCGCGAGACGGTGGAGGCGATCCGCCGGACGGGCGCCGACGCCGAGTTCCATCGCTGCGACGTCTCGAAGGAGAGCGACGTCGAGAGCGCTCTCAGTGCCGTCGTCTCGCAGTGGGGCACGCTCGACGTGCTGGTCAACAATGCGGCCATCACCGGTGTCAACAAGCTGGCGCACGAGGTCGCGGTCGAGGACTGGGACCGCATCTTCGCCGTCAACGTGCGCGGCGTCTTCCTCTGCACCAAGCACGCCGTGCGGGCGATGATGGACAAGAAGCGCGGCTCCATCGTCAACTTCTCGTCGATCTACGGCCTCATCGGCAACGACGACCTGCCGCCCTACCACGCCACCAAGGGCGCGGTGCTCGCGATGACCAAGACGGACGCGATCTGCTACGGCCAGCACGGCATCCGCGTCAACGCGGTGCATCCCGGCTCGACCAAGACCCCGCTCTTCATGAAGGCCGGGGAGACCTATCCGGGCGGTCTCGACCACTACCTCGAGATGATGTCCGCCAAGCACGTGCTGCCGCTGGCCGAGCCCGTCGACATCGCGAACTGCGTGCTCTTCCTCGCGTCCGACGAATCCCGCTTCGTGACGGGCGCAAGCCTCGTCTGCGACGGCGGCTACACGGCGCAGTGAAGGGGAGCGTGTCATGAAAGCTGTCCGCTACCACGCCCAGCGCGACATCCGGCTGGAGGACGTCCCGGCCCCGTCCGAAGAGCTCGCGCCCGACCAGGTCCTCGTCGAGCCGCTGGTGTGCGGCATCTGCGGGACGGACCTCCATGAATACGTGGCGGGGCCGATCGTGACCCCGATCGAGCCGCACGTCTATTCGGGCGCGACGCTTCCGCAGATCATCGGCCACGAGTTCTCGGCCCGCGTCCTGAAGGTGGGAAGCGAGATCAGCCATGTCGCGCCCGGCGACAAGGTCTCCATCCAGCCGCTGATCTCGCCGCGGGACGACTATTACGGTCGTCGCGGCCTCTACCATCTCAGCGAGAAGATGGCCTGCGTCGGCCTGTCCTGGGCATGGGGCGGGCTCGGCGAACGGGCCGTCCTCAATGGCTACAACGTCTTCAAGGTCTCGGAAGGCCTGACCGACGTCCAGGCCGCCATGATCGAGCCGGCCGCCGTCGCGCTCTACGGCGTCGACCGCGGCCGGGTGGAGGCGGGGTCGAGCGTCCTCGTCTCGGGGATCGGCCCCATCGGCGCGCTGACGCTGCTCGCCGTCAAGGCGGCGGGCGCCTCGCCGATCTTCGTCTCCGAGCCGAACCCGAACCGGCGGGCGCTGGCAAAGGAACTGGTGCCCGAGGCCATCGTCTTCGATCCGCGCTCCGACGACGACATTCCCGCCGCGATCCGTGCCCGGACGGAGGACAAGGTCGGCGTCGACGTCGCGCTCGAATGCGTCGGCGCCGAAGCCTCGCTCAATCTCTGCGTCGACGCCGTTCGCCGCCAGGGCACCGTCGTCCAGGTCGGGCTGCACACCAGGCGCGCCTCCGTCGACGCGATGCTCTGGGCGCTGAAGGACATCACGGTCGAGGCGACGTGGTGCTATCCGACCGACATCTGGCCGCGCGTCGCCGCGATGATCGAGGGCGGCAGCTTCCCGGTCGAGAAGATCGTCACCGCCACGATCCGCCCGGACGAGGTCGTCGACAAGGGCTTCGAGGCGCTGCTCGACCCGACGGGTCGCAACATGAAGATCCTCGTGGAGATGGGAGGCTCGGCGTGAGCGCGGTGGACAGGCTCCGCCTCGACGGGCGCGTCGTGGTCGTCACCGGCGGGGCCGGCGGCATCGGCCGTGCGACCTGCCGCGCGCTCGCCTCGCTCGGGGCGACCGTCGTCGCGGCCGATCGCGACGAGGCGGTGCGATCCGTCGCTGAGGACCTCGCGAGGGAGGGCCTCAGCGCCGACTGGATCGCCTTCGACGTGACGGATTCCCGGTCCATCGATGCTGCGCGCGACGAAATCCTGTCGCGTCACGGACGGGTCGATCTCCTCTTCGCCAATGCCGGCATGGCTTACGAGCGGCCCGGCGCCGATCACTCGGACGAGGACTGGCAGCGCGTCATGCGCATCAACCTCGACGGCGTCTACTTCACCATCCGCGCCTTCGCCGCGAACATGCTGGAGCGTGGACGGGGCGCGATCGTCGCGACGTCCTCGATCGCCGGCGTCAAGGTGGTCCGGCCGGAACTGCATGTCGGCTACGACGTGTCGAAGGCCGGCGTCGCGCACATGTGCCGCGTTCTCGGCGTCGAATGGGCGAAACGGGGCGTTCGCGTGAACGCCGTCGGTCCCGGCTACACCGATACGGTCATGCTGGCGGAGGTCGGCATCAAGCAGCCCGAGATCATGGCCCGCTGGATGGACGACCAGCCGATCGGACGCCTCGTCTCGCCGGACGAGATCGCCAGCGCCGTCGCCTTCCTGCTCTCGGACGCGGCGAGCGGCATCACCGCGCAACTTCTCATGGTCGACGGCGGCTACTCGGCCGCCTGATCTCCCCAGTCGCAAACGGACCCCTGCCATGCATTTCATCGTCCATTGCCTCGACCGGCCGAACGCCGTCCAGGACCGCCTCGCGCACTACGACGCGCATAAGGCCTATCTCGCGTCCGCCTCCGTCAAGAGCGTCATTTCGGGGCCGCTGGTGGCCGACGACAACGAGACCATGATCGGCTCGCTCTTCCTCCTCGAAGCCGACAGCAAGGACGAGGTCCTCGCCTTCAACGCCGCCGATCCGTTCAACCGGGCCGGCATCTGGGAAAAGGTGGAAATCCACCCGTTCCTGAAGCGCGTCGACAACCGCTAGGAGCCGCCACGATGGAACCCGTCAAGACAGCGATCGTGGGCCTTGGATGGTGGGGCCGCAAGATGACCCATCTGATGTCGGGCGGCGATGCCGGGCTGGAGCTCGTGCGCGCGGTCGACCCCGCGCCGGAGGCGGCGGAGTTCGCCGCACAATACGGCATGGCTTTTTCGGCCGATCTCGAGACCGCGCTCGACGACCCCGCGGTCGAAGCCGTGATCCTCGCGACCCCGCACGCCCTGCACGAGGCGCAGATCGAGGCCTGCGTGGCGGCCGGCAAGCACGTCTTCTGCGAGAAGCCGCTGGCGCTCACCAAGTCGGGCGCGGAAAAGGCCGTGCGGCTCTGCCACGACGCCGGCCTCGTACTCGGCATGGGTCATGAGCGCCGCTTCGAGCCGCCGATCGTCGAGATCCTGGATCTCGCGCGCGAGGACGGTCTCGGTCGCATCCTGCAGATCGAAGCCAATTTCAGCCACGACAAGTTCCTGTCCCTGCCGGCCGAGAACTGGCGGCTGAAGGCGGACCAGGCGCCGGCCGGCGGCATGACGGCGACCGGCATCCACCTGACGGATCTCGCCGTGAAGCTGATGGGCCCGGCGTCCGATGTCCGCGTGTCCTGCGAGAACCTTGCGTCCAGCATCCCGCAGGGCGACACGATGAGCGCTCACGTGCGCTTCCAGGGTGGGGGCTCGGCCTACGTCTCGGCGACGCTCGCCACGCCCTTCGTCTCGCGCTTTGCCGTGTTCGGCACGAAGGGCTGGATCGAGGTGCGCGACAAGACCCATGTCGAGGCGCCGAGCGGCTGGATCGTCACGCGCGCCTCGACGGGGACGCCGATCACGGTGGCCGAGGTCGGCGCCGCCGAGCCGGTGCGCGACAACCTGCGTGCCTTTGCCCGCGCGGTCCGGGGCGAGGCGCCCTATCCGATCACCGGCGAGGAGATGATCGCCAATATCGCGCTTCTGGAAGCCATCGTCCGCTCGGCGGAACATGGCGCCGTCGAAGCCGTCCACTAGCCGCGTCCCGGGAGAGACACGACATGAAAGCCCTGATCTTCGAAGCCCCCGAGAAGCCCGTCGTCGCCGACGTCGAGATGCCGCGGATCGCACCGACAGAGGTCCTGGTGAGGACGCGCGCCGTCGGCATCTGCCACTCCGACTACGAGCTCCTCGCCGGCCGCTACATCATCCCGATCTTCTATCCGGTGACGCCCGGCCACGAATGGGCGGGCGAGATCGTCGAGGTCGGCCGCGACGTGAAGGGCTTTGCGGTCGGCGACCGGGTGGTGGGCGAATGCGTGGTGCGCACGCCCGAACGGCTCCACCACTTCGGCTTCTCGCTCAGCGGCGCCGACCGCGAATACTTCAACGTCAACCCGGAATGGCTGCACAAGCTGCCCGACGCCGTCGACGACAAGAAGGCCTCGCTGATCGAACCGTTCACCTGCGGCTTCTACGCGGTCCAGCGTTCGGGCGGCACCAATGCCAGCGAGACGGTCGTGGTCTCGGGCGGCGGCACGATCGGCCTCGTCTCGGCGGCGGCGGCGATCGGCATGGGCGCACGGGTCATCGTGGTCGACCCGATCGCCAAGCGCCGCGAGGTGGCGCTCGCGCTCGGCGCCGATCAGGCCCTCGACCCGTCGGACGGCGGCGCGGTCGAGCGCGTGATGCAGCTGACCGGCGGCCGAGGTGCCGATCTCGTCATCGAGGCGGCCGGCCACGACGCATCGCTCGCCGCGACCTTCGAGTTCGCGCGCGAGGAAGGCCGCGTCTCGATGGTCGGCATCAACATCGGGCGCAAGGTATCGGTCAATCTCGGCCTGATCCAGATGAAGAACCTCGAGGTGAAGGGCTGCATCGGCTCGCCCGGCGTCTGGCCGGCCGCGATCCGCTTCCTGGAGCGCACGGGGCTCGACCTGTCGCCGATCCAGACCCACGAGTTCGCGCTGACGCAGGCCGTCGAGGCCTTCCGTCTCGGCGCCGACCCGCAGGCCTGCATCAAGGTCACGCTGCTCGCGGCCTGACCGTCTTCCACGAAGCTCGATGACGAAACGGGAGCCGCCCGGCCCGGCCGGCGGTCCCGTCGAAGGAGACGCGATGACCGACGCAACCGATCCGACCGCTGGCGACGGCTACTTCACGGAGGAGAACTCCGCCGAAGTCGTCATCGCGCGCAACCGGGATTGCCGGGACGAGCGGCTGAAGACCGTGATGGACAGCGCGGTGCGCCACCTCCATGCCTTCGTGAAGGAGGTCGAGCCGTCGAACGCCGAATGGATGCGGGTGATCGAGTTCCTCACCGCGACCGGCCACATCACGAGCGACTGGCGACAGGAATGGATCCTCCTGTCCGACATCCTCGGCGTCTCGATGCTGATCGATGCGATCGACAACCGCAAGCCGCGGGGCGCCACCGAGACGACGGTGCTCGGTCCGTTCCATGTCTCCAACGCCCCGCACTACGAGAACGGCCAGGACATCTGCCTCGACGGCAAGGGCGAGAAGCTGCTGGTGACCGGGCGGGTCGTCGACACGGACGGGCGTCCGATCGCGGGCGCGACGCTCGACGTCTGGCAGGCCAACGACGAGGGCTTCTACGACGTGCAGCAGCAGGGCGTGCAGCCGGACTTCAACCTGCGCGGGATCTTCACCTCGGGCCCCGACGGCGCGTTCTGGTTCCGCTCGGTCAAGCCGCGCTTCTACCCGATCCCGGCCGACGGCCCGGTCGGCCAGTTGCTGGGAGCGCTCGGCCGCCACCCCTACCGTCCGGCCCATATCCATTTCATCGTGGCCGCGCCGGGCTTCGAGGAGGTGACGACGCACCTCTTCACGCCGGACTGCCCGTATCTTCACACCGACGCCGTGTTCGGCGTGAAGGCCGACCTCATCGCCGACTTCCAGACGATCGACGACGCGGCAAGGGCAGCCGAACTCGGCTTCCCCAACCCGTTCACGGCGGTGGACTGGACCTTCGTGCTGGCCCGGTCCGAGGAAACGCCGGACGATGCCGGCCAGGGCGACCGCAATGCGTGATTTCGTCTACAACGCCCATCCCGCCCGCGTGATCTTCGGCTCCGGCACGCTCACGCGGCTGCCCGAAGAAATCGAGCGCCTCGGCCTGTCGCGCGTGCTCGTGGTCGCGACGCCCGAGCAGGACGCCGATGCGCGCCGCATCAAGGATCGCATCGGGGAGCGGGCAGCCGGCATCTTCGCCGGCGCCCGGATGCACACCCCGACCGACGTCACCGCCAAAGCCATGGAGGTCGTCACGGCCGAGCGCATCGACGGGCTGGTGGCGGTGGGCGGAGGGTCGACCACCGGGCTCGCCAAGGCGATCGCGCTGCGCACCGACCTGCCGCAGATCGTGGCTCCCACGACCTATGCCGGTTCCGAAATGACACCCATCCTCGGCGAGACCGAGAACGGACGTAAGGTCACGAAGTCCGATCCCCGCATCCTGCCCGAGGTCGTCATCTACGACGTCGACCTCACCCTGACGCTTCCCGTCGCCATGTCGGTGACGAGCGGCATGAATGCGATCGCCCATGCGGTGGAAGCCCTCTATGCCCGCGAGGCGAACCCCATTGTCTCGATGATGGCCGAGCGCGCTATCGCGGCCATCGCAGCAGCCCTGCCGATCATTCACGATCGGCCGGACGACCGGGACGCGCGCTCGGAAGCACTCTTCGGTGCCTGGCTTTGCGGGGTCTGCCTCGGCAGCGTCGGCATGGCTCTGCACCACAAGATCTGCCACACGCTGGGCGGCACCTACAATCTTCCCCACGCCGAAACGCACACGGCCGTTCTGCCCCATGCCCTGGCCTACAACGCCGACGCCGCGCCGGAAACGATGCAGGCGCTGCGCCGCGCGCTGTCGACCGAGGATCCGGCCGGAACGCTGTTCGACCTGTCACGGACACTCGGCGCGACGATGGCGCTGGAGCGCCTCGGGCTGCCTGAGCGGGCCGTGGACGAAGTGCCCGATCTCATCCTCGCCAACCCGTACTGGAACCCCGCGGCGCTCGACCGGTATGCCCTGAGGAGGCTGGTGGCGAACGCCTTTTCCGGGCATCGCCCGTCCGCCGGGTGAAAGGTGCGATGCCGAACCTCAAGATCTTTGTCGACGAGACGATCTTTCCGGACTGCCGGACCGCCTTGGCCAGGGAGCTTGAATCCATTCGGTCCATGCTATGCCGGGAGCTCGGCGTTGAGGTCGCCGCGTGCCAGTTTGCCGTCCTTCCCGTCATGGCGCTGCCCGACCAGCCCGGCGTGAACGTCGAGATGCAGATCATGCCGAAACCCGATCGCACCCGCGAACGGCTCGTCGGGCTCGCCGAGACGCTGCGCGACGCGGTCGGATATGCGACACACGCGCCCGTCGCCGTGCGGATCAGCACTCTCGATCCCAGCGGCTACGTCGCCCTCAAGTAACAGACCGAACCCCAAGGGTCGGTTCGTCGCCCGAAGCCCGCGCTGCCTCACGCGCCAACGTGCGGCTGCAGCACGCCGCGGACGCCGGGGTCGCAGGTTGAGGATGGTCTGTGTGGCGACGTCACAGGCTCAAGTGTCGTCGGTCCATGTGTTCGTAAAGGGAAGGGGCTGGTCGTTCGGCGCAAAGCAGGGGCGTCGGAGCAGATGATGTCGGGATCGACGTCATGGACCGAGACGTCCGGGTCGAGCCGGCAGAGCGCCAACGGGGCGCCTCCTTCATCGTGTCCATGGAACCGGCGAAGAGGCGGACGTGCCGGTCGACCCTGCCACGGTCGATCCGGTCGGTAAGGCAGTGGCCGGTTTCGGCTTGGTCGATCGTCACATCCTAGACGGCGGAGTAGAAGATCCCCAGCTCCCTTCGGCAGGCGGAGAAGTCAGCCGAGGCCGTGTACTCTATGGCAGCGAACGACCGTTTCCATTTTCGCCCGTACTGGACGGCATCCTCGTCCGCCTTGATCGGCATGATCGAGGTCCACCGGCTGGAGATCAGCGCAAATCTCCATCTCCTGCAGAGGTCCGGGAATTTCCCGCCTCGAACGATCGCGACCGGAAACTCTTCGTCGCGCTTGGGGTCTCCAGTGCCGACCGAGGCAGCCAGGCGCTGAGCGCCGACATCGAAGTTGCCCCAGCCGGGAGCCGACCAGGCGCAACCTTCAGGCCATTTTTGCGAGCGGAATGGGCTTCGACACTCTGACTCGAATTGTCTTGCGGCCTGATCGAGAGGGGGCCAACGGGAGCCGGTTCACCGGAGGGGATGACAGGCGCCAGCGTTGCTCCTTCTTGCGCGGCTGTCCGGTCGCGAGACTGGCAGCCTCCTCAGGCGCATCGGCGAGGCGTTCACCAAGGACCGGCGACGTGGATCCGGACCCGATCAGCCGCGCCGGATATCGGCCGCCACGTTGCGCAATTCCTGGAGGAGGATCGCGGCGGCGGGCGATGGCGTGTCGCCGGCGCGCATCGTGATGCCGACGGGTCCCTGCGTGCGCGAGGTGTCCACGGTGAGCCGATCGAGGACGCCGCGCTGGAGGTCTTCGAGGACGACGCCCTCGGAGATCAGCCAGATCGCGTCGGTCGCGAGGATGTAGGCGCGCGAGAAGGCGAGCGATACGGTCTCGACCACGCGGGGCGGCGCCGGAAGGTTGGCGGCGGCGAACAGCCGGTCGACGGTCGGGCGGATCACCGAGCCCGGCGGCGGCAGGAGCACATCGAAGGGCAGCACCGTCTCGGGGCGCAGCGTGCGGCCCGCGAGCGGATGCCCGGCACGCACGGCGAAGACGATCAGTTCCGAATAGAGATGCTCGAAGACGAGGCCGGTCATCGTCTCCGGCTCGCCCATGCGCCCGATGACGATGTCGAGCGCGCCCTCGCGCAGCTGCGCCGTGAGATAGGCCGTCGGGCCGGTGACGATGCGCGGTCTGGCGCCGAGATCGTGGGCGAGATAGCGGCGGATCGCCGCCGGCAGGAGCCGGGCGGAGACGGTGGGAAGCGCCCCGATGCGAACGGGCAGTGCGCTCGGCGAGGTCGCGTCGCCCACCGCCTCCAGCCCCCGGCGCAGGGCCGAGAGACTGGCCTCGGCATGGCGCAGGAACATTTCGCCGTAGGGTGAGAGCAGGGGCTTGCCCCGCTCGCGCGCGAGCAGCGGGGCGCCGAGGATCGCCTCGAGTTCCTTGATCGCCTTCGAGACGGCCGGCTGCGTGATCGCCAGCTCGTCCGCCGCACGCCCGACGCTGCCCTGCCGCGCCACGGCGACGAAGGTGCGTAGATGGCGCAGGCGCAGGGCGGACGACAGCATCGGCATAACCTCCCAGTTATCATCGAGGCACCAATCCTCATTTCACATGACGGTTCAAGTGGCCTAAACCCAAGGACGGGAGGACGGCCGCATGGCATTCGTGACCGCGAACGGCATCGAGATGCATTACCGCGTCGAAGGACGGACGGGCGCGCAGCGCCTCGTCTTCCTCAATTCGCTGGGTTCGGACCTCCGGATCTGGGTCGAGGTCGTCGAGAAATTGCGCGACCGCTTCGAGATCCTTCTGGTCGACAAGCGCGGCCACGGTTTGAGCGAGGCGACGCCCGCGCCCTACTCGATCCCGCTTCTCGCCGACGACCTGACGGCGCTTCTGGATGCGCTCGGCTGGGCGAGGGTTTCGATCGTCGGGCTGTCGATCGGCGGCCTCATCGCCCAGCATGTCGCGATCCATGCGCCGAAGCGTGTCGAAAGCCTCGTCCTGATGGACACGGCCGCCCGGATCGGCGACGCGCCGGCGTGGAACGAGCGCATTGCCACGGTGACGGACGCCGGCGTCGCAGCCATCGGCGAGGCCGTCGCCGCCCGCTGGTTCTCCGACGGGTTCGCCGCCGCGCATCCCGCCCGCTTCGCCGCGTGGCGCGCCATGCTGGAGGGGACGCCGCGCGAGGGCTATGCGGGTGCCTGCGCGGCCGTACGCGATGCGGACTATCGCGCCGACGCGGCGCGCATTGCGGCGCCTGTCCTTGCGATCGCCGGCGATGCCGACAAGGCAACCCCGCCCGATCTCGTGAAGGCGACCGCCGACCTCATTCCCGGTGCGCGCTTCGCGCTCGTTGCCGGCGCGGGTCATCTGCCGTGCCTCGAGAGGCCGGCGGAGGTCGCCGAGCTGATCACGGGCCATCTCTTGCAAAGCGGTGAGACCACCAGCCTGTTCGACGCCGGCATGGCGGTGCGCCTGGAGGTGCTCGGCAGCGCCCATGTCGAACGCGCAACGCAAGCGATCACGCCCTTCGACGCGCCGTTCCAGCGCTTCATCACGGAAGGGGCCTGGGGTTCGGTCTGGTCGCGCCCGCATTTCACGCGGCGCGAGCGCTCGATCGTCACCATCGCGCTTTTGGCCGCGCTCGGCCAGGACGGGGAACTCGGCCTCCACATGCGCGCCACCGCCAACACCGGCGCGTCCGCGGAAGATATTGCTGAGGCACTGATGCACGTCGCGGTCTACGCCGGGGTCCCGGCGGCCAACCACGCCATCAAGATCGCCAAGACGATCCTGGCCGAGCGGGAGGACACGGTTCGATGAGCGGTTCCTATTTCCAGCGCGACCGCGGCCGGCACCCGCAGGCCCTCACGCCGTCCTACAAGACTTCGATCCTCCGCTCGCCCCGGCAGGCGCTCCTGTCGCTGCCGACCAGCCATTCGGAGGAGACCGGGCCGGTGTTCGGCCACGACATCCTGGGTCCGCTCGACAACGACCTGATCCGCAACTTCGCCAAGGACGGCGCCGAGGCGATCGGTCAGCGGATCGTCGTCTACGGTCGGGTGCTGGACGAGGCCGGGCGCCCCGTGCGCGGCGCCCTCCTCGAGTTCTGGCAGGCCAATGCCGGCGGACGATACCGCCACAAGCGGGAAAGCTATCTTGCCGCGCTCGACCCGAACTTCGGCGGATGCGGGCGCGCGATCACCGACGACGAGGGCCGCTACTCGTTTCGAACGGTGAAGCCGGGCGCCTATCCCTGGCCGAACGGCGTCAACGACTGGCGTCCCGCCCACATCCACTTCTCGGTCTTCGGCCACGCCTTCGCGCAGCGACTGATCACCCAGATGTATTTCGAAGGGGATCCGATGATCTGGCAGTGCCCGATCGTGCGAACCATCCCGGACCCGGCCGCCGTCGAGCAACTCGTCGCCGCTCTCGACCGCCAGGCCACGATCCCGATGGACAGCCTCGCCTACAAGTTCGACATCGTCCTGCGCGGACGCCGCTCGACGATGTTCGAGAACCGCATGGAGGGCAACTGATGGTTCAGCGGCTCGACTACCTGAAGGAAAGCCCGTCGCAGACCGCCGGTCCCTATGTCCATATCGGCACCAATCCGAACTGGGTGGAGATATCAGGCGTCTGGCAGGACGACCTCGGGCTCGTGCTGGTCGGCCCCGAGACGAAGGGCGAGCGGGTGATCCTGGAAGGCCGCGTCCTCGACGGAGCGGGCAATCCCGTGCGCGATGCGCTGATCGAGATCTGGCAGGCGGACGCCGACGGGCTCCACAACGCGCCGGCCGAGACGCGCGGCGTGGCGGATCCCGCCTTTGCCGGCTGGGGCCGTCAGCCCGTGTCGGAGGCGGACGGCACGTTCCGCTTCGAGACGATCCGCCCGGGGCGGGTGCCCTGGCCGGACGGTCGGCTCCAGGCGCCGCACGTCACGGTCTGGATCGTGGCGCGCGGCATCAACCTCGGCCTGCACACGCGGCTCTACTTCGGAGACGAGCAGCAAGCCAACGCGGCCGACCCCCTCCTCAACCGCATTCCCGAGCCCGCGCGGCGCGCGACGCTGGTCGCGCCCCGGACGAGCCGCGACGGGCTTCCCGTCTTCACCTTCGACATCCGCCTTCAGGGCGAGGCCGAAACCGTCTTTCTGGATATGTGACGCACGATGGACAAGACCCTTCCCAATCTGGCAGAGGCCGTATCCGGCATCGCGGACGGCGCGGTGGTGATGATCGGCGGCTTCGGCGGTTCCGGGGCGCCGATCGAGCTGATCCACGCGCTGATCGACCGGTTCCTGGCGACGGGCTCGCCGAAAAATCTGACGGTGGTCAACAACAATGCGGGCAACGGCCACGTGGGCTTGGCCGCGCTGATCGAGCAGGGCATGGTCGCCAAGCTCATCTGCTCCTTCCCGCGCTCGGCCGACCCGCGCGTCTTCACCGAACGGTATCTTGCCGGCCAGATCGAACTGGAACTCGTGCCGCAGGGCACGCTCGCCGAGCGCATCCGGGCCGGGGGGGCAGGCATTCCGGCCTTCTACACGCCGACGAGCTACGGCACGGATCTCGCCAGGGGCAAACCCGTCGAGGAGTTCGACGGACGGCCGTACGTGCGCGAGCTGTGGCTGAAGGCCGATGTCGCGCTCATCAAGGCGCATCGCGGCGACCGGCTCGGCAACCTCGTCTTCAACAAGGCCGCGCGCAACTTCAACCCGCTGATGGCGATGGCCGCCGCGGTGACGATCGCGCAGGTGTCGCAGATCGTCGAACCCGGCACGATCGATCCCGAGAGCGTCGTGACGCCCGGCATCTTCGTGCAAGGCGTGGTCGAGGTTTCGAACCCTGCGCAGGAGGAAGATCTCAACCGCGCGAACGCGGTCTACCCGGAGCGGGCCGCATGAGTGCCAAGCTGTCTTCCACCCAGATCGCCTGGCGCGCCGCGCAGGACATCACTGATGGCGCCTACGTCAATCTCGGCATCGGCTTTCCGGAGATGGTGGCGAGATTCCAGCCGCCCGGTCGCGAGGCCATCTTCCACACGGAGAACGGCATCCTCGGCTTCGGCGAAGCGCCGAAGGCGGGCGAGGAGGACTGGGACCTCATCAATGCCGGCAAGAAGGCCGTGACCCTGAAGCCCGGCACCGCCTTCTTCCACCATGCCGACAGCTTCGCCATGGTGCGCGGCGGGCATCTCGATGTCGCGATCCTCGGCGCCTACGAGGTGGCCGAAACGGGGGACCTCGCCAACTGGTCGACGGGGCCGAAGGGCGTGCCGGCCGTCGGTGGGGCGATGGACCTCGTGCATGGCGCCAAGCGCGTCGCCGTCATCACCGAGCACGTGACCAAGGACGGCAAGCCGAAGCTCGTGAAGCGCTGCGCGCTGCCGCTGACGGGCGTCGGGTGCGTGACCCGCGTCTATACGAGCCTGGCCGTCATCGACATCGAGGACGGGCACTTCGTCCTTCGCGAGAAGCTGCCGTCCCTGTCGGTCGACGAACTCCAGGCGATGACGGGCGCCGCACTCGTGGTGCCCGGCACCGTCGCCGACCTCGTCGTTCCGGAGCTGTGAGATGAGCGAAGCCTTCATCTGCGCCTATGTCCGCACGCCCATCGGCCGCTTCGGCGGGGCGCTCTCGTCCGTGCGCGCCGACGACCTCGGCGCCGTGCCCCTCAGGGCGCTGATGGAGCGCCATCCGTCCGTCGATTTTGCCGCCGTGGACGAGGTGATCTACGGCTGCGCCAACCATGCGGGCGAGGACAACCGCAACGTCGCGCGCATGTCGCTGCTGCTCGCGGGCCTGCCGGAGACCGTTCCCGGCACGACGATGAACCGCCTCTGCGGCTCGGGCATGGACGCCGTGATCACGGCCGCGCGCGCCATCAAGGCGGGCGAGGCGGAACTGGTGATCGCGGGCGGCGTCGAGTCCATGTCCCGCGCGCCCTTCGTCATGCCGAAGGCGGAAACGGCCTTTTCGCGTCACGCCGAGATCCACGACACGACGATCGGCTGGCGCTTCGTCAACCCGCTCATGAAGCAGCAGTACGGCGTCGATTCAATGCCCGAGACCGGCGAGAACGTCGCCGAGGACTTCCGGGTCAGCCGCGAGGATCAGGACGCCTTCGCCGTCCGCTCGCAGAACAAGGCGGCCGCGGCTCAAGGCAACGGGCGTCTGGCGAAAGAGATCGTTCCGGTGACGATCCCCCAGCGCAAGGGCGATCCGAAGGTGGTGGACACCGACGAGCATCCGCGCGCGACGACGATCGAGGCGCTCGCCAAGTTGCCGACGCCCTTTCGCAAGGGCGGCACGGTGACGGCGGGCAACGCGTCGGGCGTCAACGACGGGGCGGCGGCGCTGATCGTGGCATCGGAAGCGGCGGCCAAGCGCCATGGGCTGACGCCGATCGCCCGCGTGCTCGGCGGTGCGACGGCGGGCGTGGCGCCCCGCATCATGGGTTTCGGCCCGGCCCCGGCATCGAAGAAGTTGATGGCGCGGCTGGGGCTGACGCAGGCCGATTTCGACGTGATCGAGCTGAACGAGGCCTTCGCTTCCCAGGGGCTCGCGACGCTGCGCGACCTCGGCATCGCCGACGACGACGCGCGGGTGAACCCGAACGGCGGGGCGATCGCGCTCGGCCACCCGCTCGGCATGTCGGGTGCGCGCATCGCCGGCACGGCGGCGCTGGAATTGCAGCTCAACGGCGGCCGACATGCGCTCGCCACCATGTGCATCGGCGTCGGGCAGGGCATCGCCGTCGCGTTGGAACGGGTCTGACCGCTTGACGTCCCTCCTCGACGCCCTGACCGGCGACCCCGAGATCACCGCCTTGTTCTCGCCGGACGCCGAGATCGCGGCGCTCCTGCGGGTGGAGGTGGCACTCGCGCGGGCGCAGGGTGCGATCGGCGCGATCGAACCGGCCGACGCGGAGCGCATTCGCTCGGTGGTGAGGGACTTCACGCCGGACGAGCGGGCGCTGCGGCAAGGCCTCGCGCGCGACGGCGTCGTCATCCCCGAACTCGTGCGACAGTTGCGGGCCGCAACGGGCGAGGCCGGGCGAAGCCTTCATCTCGGCGCGACCAGCCAGGATATCATCGACACCGGCCTCATGCTGCGCCTCCGCGCCCTCCTTGTAATTCTCGAGTCCCGAACGGGCGCGGTGCTCGCCGAGATCGCGCGGCTCGATGCGGAGGAGGGCGGGCGGACCCTGATGGCACAGACGCGGATGCAGGCCGCGCTCGCCTTCACCGTCGCCGACAAGCTGGCGACCTGGACGCGCCCGCTGCAGGGCCACCGCAAGCGTCTGCACGACCTTGCCCGGTCGCTTCCTCTCCAGCTTGGCGGTCCCGTCGGCAACGGCGCGAGCTTCGGCGCCGCGTATGAGCGCCTGCGCGCCGACATGGCCCGCCACCTGGACCTTCGAGACGCCGCCCCCTGGCACTCCGACCGCACGCCGATCCTCGACGTCGCCCAGGGGCTGGCGCTCCTGACCGGCACGCTCGGCAAGATCGGGCAGGACCTGGCGCTTCTCGCGCAGACCGAGGTCGGAGCGATCAAGCTGTCCGGTGGTGGAGGGTCGTCTGCCATGGCGCACAAGCAGAACCCGGTCGGCGCCGAGGTGCTCGTCGCGCTCGCACGGTTCAACGCGGGGCTCCTCGGCACGCTGTCCCAGTCCATGGTCCACGAGAACGAACGCTCGGGTGCGGCCTGGACGCTGGAATGGCTGGTGCTTCCGCAGATGGCCGAGGCCACCGGCCGCGCCCTGACCGGGGCCACCGATCTCCTGCGCGGCGCCCGGTTCACGGGCTGAATCCGCCGACCGCCGTCCCGCCGCGCTCGGCCCGGAGCTGGACGTCAGATCGCCGGCAGGCCCGCCGGCTTCAGCCGGGCCTGCGTCGCGAGCCGGATCGGAGCGTTCGCCGCCCCGAGTCCGCGATAGCCGCGTCGCTCGACGATCTCGATGAAGAAGCCGCCTTCCAGCGCGCCGAGATAGACCTGGAAATACTCGCCCGCCTCGTCGCGGTCGTAGAGGATGCCGTTCTCGCGCATGGCGTCGAGAACCTGCGGCTCGAGATCGAACTTGGCATCGAGATCGTCGTGGTAGTTCCGCGGAATGGGCAGGAGGGATACGCCGTTCGCCCGCAGCGCCCCGACGGTGCGGAAGATGTCCGCCGTCCGGAAGGCAACGTGCTGCACGCCGGGGCCGACGAACTGCGACACGAAGCGCGACGACTGCGTGCGGTTCGACTGCGAGCCGTTGAGGACGATGCGAAGGCTTGCGTCCTCGTTCTCCAGCACCTGGCTGAGGACGAGTCCGCCAGGGTCCGGCACCTCCAGCGGGGGGAGGGGGCGGAGGTCGAAGATCGACCGGTAGAACAGGGTCCAGGACAGGATGTCCTCGTAGCGCGCCGTCTGGGCGATGTGATCGACCATCTCCAGCCCGGCGCCGGGATGGGCGTCCCAGCCGGGCTCGAGGTCGAAGTCCACCTCCCACTGCCGGCCGAGCGCGTCGCCCTGCGGAACGAGGTAGAGGAGGCTGCCGCCGAGACCCCGGAGCGCCGGCAGCTCCAGTTCTCCCGGCCCGACGGGCTGGCGGAAGCTCGTCGCGATCAATCCTTCGGCACGCCTCAGCGTGGCGTCCGCATCCTCCATCCGAAGACCCAAAGCGGCGACGTTGGTGCCGTGGACGATGTAGGAGGAGTGGGCAAAGCCTTCCGTGTCGGTGTTGACGGCAACACGCAGATCCCCCTGCACGAAAAGCTCGACGTCCTTGGAGCGGTGCCGGCCGGCATGGCGGAAGCCGATCGTTGTCAGGAGCTGCGACAGAGCGACGGCCGAGGCGTTGTCGGTCGCGAACTCGATGAAGGACACGCCGCGGGTGCGCGCGGGCGGCGGCAGCGGGTTCGGCTCGGACGGTCCCTTGACCGCGCGCCCTTCGGCCTTCAACCGGTCCATCATGTAGATCAGCGAGCGGCGGCCATCGACGGCCGTCTGGCGGGCCGAGCCGGCGCGGAACTGGTCGTTGAAGATCTCGAGCGAGTAGTAGCCGTCGTAGCCCGTCGCCTCGACAGCGGCCATGAAGTCGGCGACGGGAAGTTCGCCCTGGCCGGGCATGTTGCGGTAGTGCCGGCTCCACGAGAGGAGATCGAGATCGAGCTTCGGCGCGTCGGCCATCTGGACGATGAAGATCTTGTCGCGCGGGATCGAGCGGATCGAGGCCGGATCGATACCGCGCGACAGGGTGTGGAAGCTGTCGAGGATCAGGCCGACCTCGTTATGGTCCGCCCGGCGCACGATCTCCCAGGCGTCGCGATGGTCGTTTACGAAGCGGCCCCAGGCCAGCGCCTCGTAGCCGATGCGAACGCCGTGCTCGCGCGCGATGTCGCCAAGCGCACGAAGATCCTCGGCCGCCCGGTCGATGCCGCCCTGCGCCAGCGGCGACACGTTGGAGCAGATCAGGATGAGGTCGGTGCCGAGCTCGTTCATCGTCTCGAACTTGCGCCGTGCCCGCTCGAAGGCTCGTCCGCGCTGGGGCTCAGGCAGGCCCTCGAAGTCCCGGAAGGGCTGGAACAGCGAGATCTTAAGGCCGGCGTCGCGCACCATGCGGCCGACCTCGCGTGGCCCCTGGTCGAAGGCGAGGAAGTCGTTCTCGAAGATCTCGACCGCGCCGAAGCCCGCCTGCGAGATGGCGGCGAGCTTCTCCGACAGGTCGCCGGACAGGGAGACGGTAGCGATCGAGGTCTTCATCGGGATGGCCCTTGAACGGGGACGGGGACACCCGCCGCTGGCAGGTGTTTGCGGCGCCTAGTGGTGCAGGATCTCGCCGAGGAAGGCGCGGGCGCGCTCGTGCCGTGGGGCCTGGAAGAAGGCCTCCGGCGTGTTCTCCTCGATGATCTCGCCGTCCGCCATGAAGATCACGCGATCGGCGACCTGCCGGGCGAAACCCATCTCGTGCGTCACGCAGATCATGGTCATGCCGTCGCGCGCGAGGCCCACCATCGTGTCGAGGACTTCCTTGACCATCTCCGGATCGAGCGCCGAGGTCGGCTCGTCGAACAGCATGGCGATCGGCTCCATGCAGAGCGCGCGGGCGATGGCCACGCGCTGCTGCTGGCCGCCGGACAGCTGGGCCGGATACTTGTCCGCCTGGTTGCCGATGCGGACCCGCTCCAGGAAGCGGCGGGCGGTGGCCTCCGCTTCCTCGCGCTTCACGCCGCGCACGCGCATCGGCGCCAGCATGCAGTTCTCCAGAACCGTCATGTGCGGGAAGAGGTTGAACTGCTGGAACACCATGCCGACCTCGCGGCGCACGATGTCGATCGACTTCTGCCCGTCGCTGAGCTCTGTGCCGTCGACCACGATCCGGCCCGACTTGATCGGCTCCAGATGGTTGATGCAGCGGATCAGGGTCGACTTGCCGGAGCCCGAAGGCCCGCAGAGGACGATCTTCTCGCCGCGCTGGACCGTCAGGTTCACGTTCTTCAGGGCATGGAAGGAGCCGTAGTACTTCTCCACGTTGTCCATGCGGATCAGGATGTCGGCGCTGGTGGCGGTCATCGTTGGCTCCCGGGCCCTGCGGGAGCCCTGACGGACGCCCGCGCATGGGTTTCGTTACTGGCTGACGGTGAAGCTGACGCCGTCGATCGTCGCCGGCAGATCGGTGGTCGGCACCTGAAGCCATTCGGCATGGGAGGCATTGTAGCCCTCGCTGCCGATGTAGCTCTTCAGGAAGCCGTTGAGGGCCGTGTTCCAGTCGCTTTCGCCGAGGCGCGTGGCGACGCCCTGGTAGAGCTGGCCGATCTTGAACTTGTTTTCGTAGGTGCCCGCCGAGGCCTTATCCAGGCGCTGGATGTAGAACTGGTTGGAGCCGACGGCCTGGACCTGACCTGAAAGCAGGGCCTGGATGTTGGCCGCATCGTCGTCGAAGCGACGAATGTCGGCCGAAGGCGCTTCCTTGGTGAGGATCGTATCCATCGGCGCGGACCGCGGCACGCCGACGCTGACGCCGGCGAGCGCCGCTGCATCGGGCAGGTCGGCGGTCTTGGCGGCGGTCACGTAGAGCGTATTGGCGGCATAGGGGTGGCTGAACTGCACGGATTTGGCGCGTTCGGCGGTGATGCCGACCGAGGCGATCAGCATGTCCACCCGGTTGGCGGTGAGTGCCGGGATGCGGTTGGCGACGGCGAGCGGCACGAACTCGGCTTCGAGCCCGAGGCTCTTAGCAAAGGCGCGACCGACCGCGGCGTCGAAGCCCTGCGCTTCGCCCGTCGTCGAGAGACAGCCCCAGGGGCAGTTGTCGGCCTGGATGCCGATGCGCACCTTGCCGGCGGCCTTGGCCTCGTCGAGCGTCATCGCGCCGGCGGGCAGCGCGGCGCCCATCAGGGCGACGGCGGCAACGGCCAGGCCGAGCGTGGTCTGACTGATCATCGGGTTCCTCCTCCTTTGTTGGTCTCGTGTCAGCGCGCGGCCTGCGCGAGCCGGCGTTCCATGCGGCTGCCCCAGAGCGACAGGGGCCAGCACAGCAGGAAGTAGAAGATGCCGACGATCCCGAAGACCAGAAGCGGCTGGAAGGTCTGGTTGGAGACGATCTGACCGGCGCGCGACAGCTCGATGAAGCCGACGATCGCGGCGAGCGACGTGCCCTTGAGAAGCTGGACCAGGAAGCCGATCGTGGCGGGCAGCGACAGGCGGAAGGCCTGCGGCATGATGATGTCGCGCATCAGGCTCGGATATTTCAGGCCGAGCGCATGGGCCGCCTCGCTCTGGCCGAGCGGCACGGCCTCGATCGCGCCGCGCCAGATTTCGCCGAGAAACGCCGAGGCATGCGCCGTCAGCGCCACGGCGACCGCGAGCCAGGGGGCGACGTCGAGGCCGAAGAGCGGCAGGCCGAAGAACACCACGAAGAGCTGCATCAGGAGCGGGGTGCCCTGGAACACCACGATCCAGGCCTTGGCCGGCCAGCGGAGAAGGCGGCGCCGGGAGACGCGGGCCAGCGCCACGACGAGGCCGAACAGGATGCCGCCGACGAAGCCGAAGCCGGTGAGGATCAGCGTCCAGCCGAGGCCGCGCAGCAGGAAGTAGAGTTCCGGAAGGCCGACATTGCTCGTTCCCATGTCCCGGCCTCACTTCGTCGGATAGTTGAAGGACAGGCGCGCGATGGCCGCCAGCCCGGTCATCAGGAGCCAGGACAGGACGAGGTAGATGCCCGTGATCGTGAAATAGACCTCGAAGGACCGGAACGTGTCGCCGTCGATGCGCTGGGCGACGCTGGTCAACTCGAAGGCCGAGATGGAGGTCGCGATCGAGGTCATCAGGGTCAGGAGCACGAACTGGCTGGCGAGCGAGGGGAAGATCGCGCGCAGGGCCGGCTTCAGGATGATGAGCCGGAAGATGTCGGCACGCGACAGGCCAAGCGCGAAGCCCGCCTCGCTCTGCCCCTTGGGAATGCTCTCGACGCCGCCCCGGATGATCTCGATCGCATAGGCGCCGCCGTTGAGGCCGAGGGCCACGATCGCCGTCGTCGTCGGATCGAGGCGCACGCCGGCGAGCGGCAGCGCGAAGAAGATGAAGAAGATCTGCACCAGGAACGGCGTGTTGCGCACGATCTCCACGAAGGCGATGACGAATGCCGCGCCGATCCGCGAATGGGACCGACGGACGGCGACGCCCAGAACGCCGATGATCATCGCGAGGATCATGCCGCAGAGCGCCAGCCACAGCGTGCCGAGCGTGCCCCAGGCGAGCTCCGGCCAGCGCGCCAGGACGGCGCCGAAGTCGAGTTCGACGTTCAAGCCTGTCCTCCCATCCAGCCGCTTCCCGACCTCTCCCGAGCGGCTTTTTCGTTAGCCTTCGCAAGCGGCCGGCGAGCCGTCAAATACCGATTTCGCGAGTTGTGGAACATGATGTTAATCTGACCGCTGTCGGGACGGGAGAACGCGCGTGACCAAGCCCCTCACGCTGCGCCAGATCGAGGTCATCCGCGCCGTCATGGTCGCGGGGACGATCCAGGGCGCCGCAAAGCTCATGGGCGTCTCGGCGCCCGGCGTCAGCCGGCTTCTGAAGTACACGGAGGACACGGTCGGCATCCGGTTGTTCGAGCGCAAGGGCGGTGTGTTCCTGCCGGCTTCCGAAGCGCGGATGATCTTCGCGGTGGTAGAGCAGGTCCACCGCGAGGTCGGCAACCTCAACGAGGCCGTGGCGCTGCTGCGCCGGGGCGACGGCTCGGTCCTCAGCTTCGCCTCGGCCCCGTCGATCGCGCAGTTCATCGCCGCGCGCGTGATCCGGTCGCTGCGCCAGACGTTCCCGCATCTCGGCATCGACCTCAACGTCCTGAAGATCGAGGAGACGGCCGACTACCTCCTTCTGGAGCGGGGCGAATTCGTCGTCATGAGTTCGCCGAGCACCAACCCGGCGCTGGTCTCGCGCCCGCTGGCAAAAGGTCGCCTCGTGGTGATCGTACCGGAGGGGCATGCTCTGGCGGCCCGGGAGGCGATCTCCATCCACGAGCTCGCCCGCGAGGCGGTGATCGGCGTCGACCCGGAGGACCCCTACGGCGCGGTGCTGGCGCAACCCTTCATCGACGCCGGCCTGACGCCTCATTTCTCGATGCGCGGCCGCTTCGCCCAGACCGTCGTATCGCTGGTGCGCCACGGTCTCGGGGTCGCTCTCATCGACGAGTTCTCCGTGGCCGAGGTCTACATGCCCGGCCTCGTGCAGCGCCCGCTTCGGGAGCCGAGCACCATCGTGCCCTATGCCCTGATGAAGCGCGGTCGGGTCCTGTCGAGCTTTGCCGAGGATGCGATCGAGCGCTTTCGGGCCGAACTCGTCGGGGCTTCGGGCGCGCCCGCTGGGTAACGAATGCGCGATCACGAGGCGGCAGCCTCGATGCCCGTGCCCTGGAACCATGCCTCCAACACAGCCTGTGCGTGCGGCCTGCCGAGCGGGATGGCCAGCGCCTGAGGGACGCGAAGGATGTCGTCCTCCATCAGGCGCACATCCGGATGCTCGCGTGCGAAAACCTTGAGGGTCGAGCGGATGCCTGCCACGAATTGACAATCCCCCGAAAGCATGGCGGCCCGAGCCGCCTTCGGACTGTCGAAGGCGACGAGTTCGCCGTGCGCGAACGTGTGTTCGAGATGCGCGGTATAGGCCGCACCCCTGACCACCGCGATCCGAACGCCGTCGGCATCGGCGTCCCCGCAGCGTGCGATCGACGGGTGCGTGAGGGTTGCCAGCGTCGCGTCGACGGTGGCGAAGGCGGGCAGGAAATGGAGGCGGTCGAGACGCGACGGTTCGACGGCGAGGATCGCGGCGTCCCAGGCGGCCATGTCGTCCAGGATCGCGCCGCCCGATGCGAAGGGCACGATCTCGACCGCGATGCGCCAGTCGGCTTCGAGCCGGCGCGCGAGATCGATCGCCTTGCCCTCGAGGGTACCGGGGCTGCGCTCCGACGCCATCTCGGCGTTGGCGACGTTCACGCCAAGCCGCAGCCGGCCCGTCGGCAGGAGTTCGCGCCGGGCCGCCTCGGACAGGCCCGGCTCGCTCACGGCGCGAACTCGCGGGCGAGGGCTTCCGTCTGGCGGGCGAGGAGCCCGATATCCACGCCCACCGCCGTGAAGTTCGTCCCGAGCGCGATGCAGCGCTTGGCGAAGGTCTTGTCGGGCGTCAGGATGCCGGCCGGCTTGCCGGCACCGCGGATGCGGCCGATGGCGTCAACGACGGCTACGACGACGTCCGGGTGTCCGGCCTCACCGACATGGCCGAGGCTGGCGGCAAGATCCGCCGGGCCGATGAAGACGCCGTCGACGCCCTCGACGGCGGCGATCTCCTCCAGCCGATCCAACGCCTCGCGTGTCTCGACCTGCACGAGAAGGCAAAGCTCGCGCTCGGCGTCCCGCGCATAGTCCGGCACCCGCCCGAAGCGGGTGGCGCGGGTGAGGGCAGAGACGCCGCGGATGCCACGCGGCGGATAGCGCATGGCCGCCACCGCCGCACGGGCCTCGTCGGCCGACTGGACATAGGGGATCAGCAGCGTCTGCGCCCCGATGTCGAGAAAGCGCTTGATGAGGACGGGATCGTTCACCGCTGGCCGTACGACGGGCGACACGTCGTAGGGTGCGAGCGCCTGGAGCTGCGGCAGGACGGTGAGGACGTCGCCCGGCGAATGCTCGGTGTCGAGGAGGATCCAGTCGAAGCCGGCGCCGGCCAGCGCCTCCGTCACGAAGGCGTCGGGGATCGCCGACCAGAGGCCGATCTGCGACCGGCCCTCCGCGAGCCCGGCCTTGAAGGCATTGCGGGGCAGGGTGAAGGCGGTCATGTGAAGGACACGCCGATCGCGCCGCAGGGGCCGTAGTCGGCGTGGATCACGTCGCCGGGCGCGATGTCCACCGGCCGCGTGAACGAGCCGCCGAGCACGATCTGCCCCTTCTTCAGGCCGGCGCCGACCGCGGCCAGCTTGTTGACGAGCCAGGCGATGCCGGCCGCCGGATGGCCCATGATTGCGGCCGAGACGCCCGATTCCTCGATGATGCCGTTCTTCGACAAGGTCGCGCCGATCCAGCGCACGTCGACGTCGAAGGGGCGGAACACCCGGCCGCCGACGACGATCGCCCCGAAGGCGGCGTTGTCGGCGATCGTGTCGGTGATCGCGCGGGGCACTTCGGTGCGATAGTCGATGATCTCGAGCGCCGGCACGACATATTCGGTCGCCCGCATCACGTCGTGAATGCGCGTGCCCGCCCCTTCGAGATCCTCCCCCATGACGAAGGCGAGCTCGACCTCAAGACGCGGCTTGATGAAGCGGGTCGCTGGGATCTGCGCGCCGTCGTTGAAGAGGGCGTCGTCGAGGATGCGGCCGTAGTCGGGCTCGGTCATCTTGGAGGCCATCTGCATGGCGCGCGAGGTCAGGCCGATCTTGTGGCCGGCGAGGCGGGCGCCCTTGGCGATGCGCTGCTCGGCCCACAGGTCCTGGATGCGATAGGCGTCCTCGATCTCCATCTCCGGATAGGTGCGGCTCAGCTGCACCATGGGCACGCGGGTTTCCTCGACGCGAAGGATCGAGGCAGCCGCCTCGCGGCGTTGGTCGTCGGTCAGCATCGGCTGGTCCTTACTTGATCGGCGGGCGCGGCAGCACGGCCTCGCCGGGCTCCATGACGTAGGTGTAGTCGAGCTGCACCCAGGGGCTCGCGAGATCGGGGCGATCGAGGTGGGGCTCGGTGTGTTCCACGAAATCGCCGGTGAGCGCCTTGGTGACGCCGAACTGCACATCGCTGTCGATCCACGGACAGGACGGATCGAAGACCTGACTGATCAGCGTCTTGTAGCCCGGCTTGAAGATCAACGCGTGGAGATGCGCGGGGCGATACGGATGACGGTCCTGCGCCTCGAGAAGCCGACCCACCACGCCGTCGGTCGGGATGGGATAGCCGACCATGCGCACCGACCAGAAGGAGAAGCGGCCGTCCGCATCGGTGGTGAACTTGCCGCGCAGGTTCATCTCGGCCTGCTCGGGATCCTGGTTCTCGTAGAGGCCGACCGGCGACGCATGCCAGACGTCGACCTCGGCGCCTGCGATCGGCCGGCCCTGCGCGTCCTCGACGCGGGCGGTGACAAAAAGCGGCGTGCCCGGCGTGTCCGAACGGATGATCGAGCCGCCGTTCGGTACGCGCGGCGAGTTGAGCCGCCAGAAGGGGCCGAGCAGTGACTGTGAGGTTTCGGTCTGGCCGCCGTCCCCGTTGTTGAGGAGGCAGACCAGCGTCGAGACGCCGAGCGACCCGGACATCAGGACGAACTCGTTATGCGTGTCGCTGGCGAGCGCGCCGATCTCGTTGAGGATCGCGGTCGCCTCGCGGAACTCGGGTTCCGTCAGGCGGACGTCGCGAACGAACGCATGAAGATGGGTCACCAGGGAGGTCAGGATCTCCCGCAGCCGCGGATCCCGCGTGCGCGCCATCACGGCCAGAACCGCGGGCGTGACGTCCTCTTGGGTGCGAACAGGCATGACCGGGCCTCCCTCCCTTGAGCGAAGGACTGAACGATCATCGATTATTCGTCAAGACCTGTTGGTGGCGGAACTGCGCAGAGAAACGTATGTGATCCAGAGTCAACGCCCGTTCGTCGACAATTGGGCTTCGTGCAGGCGAGTTTTTTCCCCCGTGAAACGCGCGCCCGCTTCCGCTAATGAGTTGGAAGCAGCAGAACTGTTGACAGAAATAATCGTTTTTCGTAGCCATCGTCGATACAAGTGAGGCGTGAGACGGGACATTGGCGGCTTTGTCGATCGATCGGGAGAACGAGACGGGCCGCGCCGTGCCGGAAGGGCAGGTCGCCGCTGCCGTGCGCCCTCTCCTCGACGACGGCAAGAACACGATCGCCAGCCAACTCGTGCACCGGCTGCGCGAGGCCATCGTCTCCGGCCAGCTGGAGGCCGGCGCCAAGATCAACCTCGACCGCGCGCGACAGAACTTCAACGTCAGCCTCAGCCCCTTGCGCGAGGCGCTGGCGCGGCTGATCGCCGATGGTCTCGTCGAGTTCGAGGACAACCGCGGCTACCGGGTGACCGCCCTGTCGCTCGCCAATCTCGAGGAGATCACCAGCCTTCGCATCGAGATGGAGACCTTTGCGCTGCGCGAGGCGATGCGGGTCGGCGATGTCGAATGGGAGGGCAACGTCATGCGCTCGCTCCACCGTGTCAACCGCGCCGAGCGCGATCCGGCCCGGCCCGAGACGCTCGAGAACTGGGAGGCCGCCCATCGCGACTTTCACCTCACCCTCATCTCGGGGTGCCGGATGCCGCTTCTTCTCAACTTCTGCGGCATTCTCCTGAATCTCAACGACCGCTATCGCCGCGCCTTCCTGACGCGCACCTCTGGCGACCGGAACGTGGCGGCAGAGCACAGCGAGATCGGCCAGGGCGCCGTCGCGCGGGACGTCGACTACGCCTGCGCCAAGCTCGGCGACCACATCCGGCGCACCGGCGCCAATCTCGTGCGACATCTGGCGGAAAAGGGGATCGCATGACGAGGCCCGTCGTGCCGCTCGGCGTCGCGCATTTCTCGGCCATCACTCTCGCTCCGGTCGATTTCGTTCGGGCTGCCGCCGCCGCCGGTTTTCAGCGAGTGGGCCTGCGCCTCCACCCGGCCTTTCCGGGCGCGCCGTTCTACGAACTGCCGGCGGGAAGCCCGGCCGCACGCGACGTGCGCGCCGCCCTCGACGATCACGGCGTCGCGCTGCACGACATCGAGTTCGTGGTCCTGTCGCCGGAATTTCGGCCGGAAACTCTGACCGCGATGCTCGAAGGTGCCGCGGCGCTCGGCGCCCGGCGCCTCAGCGTGTGTGGCGACGACCCGGAGGAGGGCCGTCTTGTCGAGACTTTCGGTGCCGTGTGCGACCTGTGCGCGGGCTTCGGCATGAGCGTCGATCTGGAGAACATGGGCTGGCGGCCCGTCGCCACATTCGATTCTGCCCTGCGCGTCGTCGAGGCGTCGGGCCGCGCGAATGCCGGCGTTCTCGTCGATGCCCTGCATTTCTTCCGCAACGGGGCCCGAGCGGAGGACGTGGCGAGGGCGCCAGCGGGCCGCATCGCTGCGCTGCAGCTCTGCGACGTCGGCGGACCGCCACCAACGCAGGCCGAAGCCATGGTGGCCGAGGCACGGGGCGGGCGCTTTGCGCCGGGCGAGGGCGAGCTGCCGCTGGCCGATCTCGTCGCGGCCGCGCCTCGAAGTGCGGCGATTTCCGTCGAGGTTCCGATCACCGACGGTCGGGACGTTGCCGATCATCTAGCGAATCTGGCACGTTGCGCCCGACGGGTGATGGACGGGAATCTGGAACCATAGAAACCGCACATCGCGCGAGGCCGGCCGGGAGGGCGGGACTTGCGGAACTTCATCGCCGCCGCTGCGCGGCGACCTCATCGTCAACACAAGGGAGGACTTACATGATCGGAATTCTTGCAGGCGGACGCGCGCTTGCGCGCCGGGCCGCCGTCGCGACCCTGACCCTCGCCGCCGTGTTCGGCGCGCTCGACGCCCACGCAGCGTCGCTGGAGGAGGCCAAGGCCCGCGGTCGCATCATCGTCGGCATCCAGGGCGACAACCAGCCCTGGGGCTTCGTGAACTCCAGCGGCCAGCAGGACGGCTTCGACGCCGACATCGCCCGGCTCTTCGCCAAGGATCTCGGCGTCGAGGTGGAGTTCACCCCGCTTGCCGTCTCCAACCGTATCCCGGCGCTGACGACCGGCAAGGTCGACGTCCTCTTCGCCACCATGGCGATGACCGAGGAGCGGGCGAAGGCGATCCAGTATTCCAAGCCCTATGCCGGCAACGTCATCTCGCTCTACGGCCCGAAGGACAAGACCATCGCCAAGCCGGAAGACGCGACGGGCATCGCCATCGGCGTGCCGCGGTCGAGCGCGCAGGACAAGGCCGCCACCGACATGATGGGCACGGTCGCCACCATCCGGCGTTTCGACGACGACGCCGCCTCGATCCAGGCGCTTCTGTCCGGCCAAGTCGATGCCGTCGGCGGCAACCAGTTCTACCTCCAGCGTCTCGACGCTGCGGCCCCCGGACGATTCGAGCGCAAGATCGACTTCCTGACCGTCTACAACGGCGCGGGTACGCGTCAGGGCGAGAAGGACTGGAACGAGGCGATCAACGCCTTCATCGACAAGATCAAGTCCAACGGCGAGCATGCCGCCGTCTACGCCAAGTGGATGAAGGTGCCGGTTCCCGAGTTCCCGGCGTCGATTCCGAACATCCCGTTCACGGTGCAATAACGGGTGAGGGGAGACGGGCGTCGGCGACGCCCGCTCTCTCCATGCCGTCCCAGCGCGGGGCACCCTGCCTCGCGACATCCATCCGCGCCACGAGGACGCCAGCATGACCACCGAGGGTGACACCGCGCAGACCGTCCGGGTCGGCCTGATCGGCTCCGACATCCAGCTCTCCAAGTCGCCGGCTCTCCACGAGACCGAAGGGCGCGCCCTGGGCTTGGACTATCGCTACAGCCTCTTCGACACGCTGCGCCCGCCCTTCGACGCGATGAGCCTTCCCGACCTCCTCGCGCATGCGGAGGGTCAGGGCTTCGCGGGCGTCAACATCACGCATCCCTACAAGCAGGCCGTGCTGCCGCACCTGACGAGCCTTTCCGACGATGCGGCGATGCTTGGCGCGGTCAACACCGTGGTGTTCCGCGACGGGACCCGCACCGGCCACAACACCGACTGGTTCGGTTTCTTTCAGAGCTTTCGCACGGGGTTGCCCGACGTCGCGCTGGGATCGGCGGTTCTCCTCGGCGCCGGCGGGGCGGGCGTCGCCGTCGCCCATGCGGCGTTGAAGCTCGGGATCGGCCGTCTCTTCGTCTTCGATCAGGACGCGGCGCGCGCCGGCGCGCTCGCCGAGACCCTGAACGGGCGCTTCGGCGCAGGGCGCGCGCAGGCCATTGGCGACGTCGGCAAGGCGCTCGCTACCGCGGACGGCCTGATCCACGCGACCCCGACCGGCATGCCCGCCCATCCCGGCCTGCCGATCGAGCCGGAATGGCTGGACGGCAGACACTGGGTCGCCGATATCGTCTACATGCCGCTCGTCACCGAGCTTCTGGCGCTGGCCGAGCGTCGGGGATGCCGGACGCTGCCCGGCGGTGGCATGACCGTGCATCAGGCAGCGGCGGCCTTCGAGCTCTTCTGCGGCCGGACGCCCGATCCCGACCGCATGACCCGCCATTTCGCGGACCTCTGCCGCGCCGCCTGACGGCTCGTTCCATCCTGCTCCATCAAGACACCCGGAAAGCCCTCCGATGAGCCTGATCTTCGTCCTCAATGGACCCAATCTCAATCTCCTCGGCAAGCGTCAGCCCCACATCTACGGCACGGAGACGCTCGCCGACGTCGAGCGCGACTGCCGCGCGCTGGCGACGGAGCTCGGACACGAGATCCGCTTCCACCAGTCCAATCGCGAATACGAGATCATCGACTGGATCCACGAGGCGCGGGAGGCGGCGATCGGCATCGTCGTCAATCCGGCCGCCTTCACCCATACCTCGGTCGCGATCCTCGACGCGCTCAACACGTTCGAGCCGCCGGTGATCGAGGTCCATATTTCCAACGTCCACAAGCGCGAGGCTTTCCGCCACCATTCCTACGTATCCTTGCGGGCGGATGGCGTGATCGCGGGGCTGGGAACGCAGGGCTACCAACTGGCGATCCGCCGCGTTGCCGCGCTCCATGCGGCTGCCGCCCCGCAATGAGCGGGCTCGAGGCTCGGCCCGTAAGACTGGCCGTCATGGGCGCGGGGCTGATCGGCCGCCGCCACATCCAGCATGTCCGCGCCGAGCCCGACGCCGAACTCGTGGCCGTCGTGGACCCGACGGATGCCGGGCGTCAGGTCGCGGCCGAGAACGGCGTGCGGTGGCATGCGAGCTTCAGCGACGTGTTGGCGACCGAGCGACCGGACGGGGTGATCGTCGCGACGCCGAACCAGGTCCATGTCGAGAACGGCCTGGAAGCGGTGGCGGCCGGTATCCCGCTTCTGGTGGAGAAGCCGATCGCCGACGACCTTGCGGAAGGCGAGCGTCTCGTCGCCGCAGCGGAAAGAGCCGGCGTCCCGCTCCTCGTCGGTCATCACCGCCGCCACAACCCGATTATGCGCGCGGCACGGGAGATCGTCTCGTCCGGTCGGTTGGGCCGCATCGTCGCGGTCAATGCCCTGTTCTGGCTCTATAAGCCCGACGACTATTTCGACCTTTCCTGGCGGCGCGAGGCGGGAGCCGGCCCTGTCTTCCTCAACCTCATCCACGACGTCGACAACCTGCGATACCTCATCGGCGAGGTCGTCGCGGTGCAGGCCGTCGAGTCCAACGCGGTGCGCGGGAACGCGGTCGAGGAAACCTCTGCGATCATCCTCGAATTCGCCTCCGGAGCGCTTGCGACCGTCTCGGTCTGCGACACGGTCGTCGCGCCCTGGAGTTGGGAAATGACCACCGGCGAGAACCCCGCCTATCCCGTCGCCGACGAGGCCTGCTATCTCCTCGCCGGCACTGCGGGCTCGCTGTCGCTTCCCAAGCTCGAGGTCTGGTTCAACGATGCAAGACCCGGCTGGTGGGAGCCTCTCCAGCGGTCAAGGCTCGGGGTGGTCGCCAGGGATCCGCTGGCGCTGCAGATCCGCCATTTCGCCGCGGTGATCCGGGGTCAGGAGGCCCCGCTCGTCGATGGCCGCGAGGGCCTGCGGACCCTCGAAGTCATCACCGCCATCAAGCAGGCGGCCCGAACCGGGCAGCGCGTCAGCCTGCCCCCGAGATGAGGCACGGGGCTTCCGCAACCTGACTTGCATCGGTCATTCGCACGAGCGATCGAGGGGCGAACGCCGCGGCATACTGGATAGAAGGCCTGGAGAGACCGCCGATCGTCCGCTCCCCACATGATACGAGGAGAGTGGGCTTTCGTGGACCACTACCCATTCCTCCCGTGCTGCGGCGCGTGCCGGATGGGCGACGTGTCGCGCGGCAATCGGGATCCGAGGGCTGAAAGGCGCTATGCGACCTTGAGTTCGGCAATCTCCGTCAGGGCCTTTGCGATCGAGGCCTGTCGTTGATCTGGACCGATCGCGATGCCCTCGGCCACGATAACCTCTGGATCCGTGATGCCGATGAAGCCGAGTACCGTGCGCATGTAGGTTTCGGCATGCTCGAAGGACTGGTGCGGTGTGCCCTCGCCGTAGAAACCGCCGCGGGAGACAGCCAGGACGACGCGCTTGCCGCCTGCCAGTCCTTCGGCACCGTTCGGGCCGTAGCGAAACGTCTTGCCGGCGACGAGGATGCGGTCGATCCAGGCCTTCAACTGGCTTGCCACGGTGAAGTTGTAGAGAGCGACGCCGATCACCACCGTATCGGCGACGAGAAACTCCTCCAGAACGCGGCCGCCAAGCGCCAGATCCTCCTGCAAGGCCTGGTCGTGCTGGACGTCGGAGTTCTGACCCGCAAGATATCGACCCGTCAGGTGTCCGATCGGATCGGCGACGAGATCGCGGTAGGTGACGTCGATTTGGGGCGCGGCTGAACGGAGCCGCTCGACGACCGCGGACGAGAGGGTTCGGCTGACCGAGTTGTCGCCGAGAATGCTGGAGTCGAGGTGGAGTAGCTTCATCCTGGGCGCCTTTGCGATAGCGGTATCGATTTGATACTGGCGCCCATTAGATGACCGTCTCGGCACGCCGCAAGAAGGCACATTTTTGGAACCCGCGCACACGGATGTCACCAGACTGCAACTGCACGAGCCCAGCCGCTGCCAGACCGTCAGCGGCGTGCTGGCGCGGATCGGCGACAAATGGTCGGTTCTCGTGGTGATGCAGCTTGGTTCTGGACCGCGCCGCTTCAGCGAGCTCAAGCGCTCGATCGGCAGCATTTCGCAGCGGATGCTGACGTTGACGCTGCGCGGGCTGGAGCGCGATGGCCTGGTCACGCGAACGGTCACGCCCTCCATCCCGCCAAGGGTCGATTACGAGCTGACCGGGCTCGGCCGCTCCCTCCTCGATCCCGTGCAGGCGATCGGCGCCTGGGCTGTCGACAACCACGAGCGGATCACCCGGGCACGACAGGCATTCGACGACCGCAGTGCCTGAAACGACGAAGCCGGATCCGTGACGCGTCCGCCAGCGAAGGCATGACGGCTCGAAGCGCTCGTTCGGCTCAAGCCGTGTCGGTTGTCGTGTCCGATACCGACCACTCGCCGATATGATCGTAGACTGCAGCGCGAAGCTGGCTGATTTCGCCGTTGAGCCGTGCCAGCACAGCGGGCGTCTGCCCCGAGGCCTCGAGCAGCGTGTCGCCGAAACACCCCGCTCGAGATCGCAGAGCCTTTCCCTCGTCGGTGAGGGCAATGATGACCTGCCGCCCGTTCGCCGGATCCACCGTCCTGTGCACCAGACTTGCGGCCGCCAGCCTTTTGAGGATCGGGGTCAGGGTGCTCGACTCCAGGGCGAGTTTCTGTGCGATGGCCCCGACGGTCTGGGAGTCCCGCCGCCACAGGACGTTCAGGACGAGATACTGCGGATAGGTGAGCCCCAGCTCGTCGAGAAGGGGTTTATAGGCACGTTGGATCGCGATCCCCGCCGAGTAGATGGCGAAGCAGAGCTAAGGATCAGGACTCGTTGATCAGAGCCAGAAGATGACGGCGGCCGCGATGCAGATGGCTGAGAAGAAGATGTGGGCGCATCGGTCGTAGCGGGTTGCGATGCTTCGCCAGTCCTCGAGGCGGCCGAACATGATCTCGATCCTGTGGCGCTGCCTGTAGAGGGTGGCGTCGTGCGGGACCGGGCTTTTTCGCTTGGTTCGTGACGGTATGCAGGCGGCGATGCCGCGCTCGGCCAGTTCTTTGCGCAGCCAGTCGGCATCATAGCCCTTGTCGGCCGGCATCTCCCTGGCGGGCGGCAAGTGCGCCAGCATCAGGCGGGCGCCACGATAGTCGCTGGTCTGGCCCTCGGTGAGCGTCGTGACGAGGGGACGCCCCTGTCCGTCGCAGACGGCGTGCAGCTTGGAGTTCAGGGCCGCCCTTGGTGCGTCCGATACCTCGGGGAACATCCCCCCTTTGAACAGGCTCGCCGCCGTTTGGTGCGCTTTCAGATGCGTGGCATCGATCATGATGCGCTCCAGCCTTGATCCTTCACCCGCAAGAGCGGCGAAGATACGGTTGAAGACGCCAAGCCGCGACCAGCGGATGAAGCGGTTGTACAACGTCTTGTGCGGCCTGTAGTCCGCCAGCACGTCCTTCCATTGCAAGCCGTTGCGGATCACGTAGACGACGCCGCTCACCACACGCCGGTCGTCGACGCGCGGCACCCCGTGGGACAACGGGAAGTGCGGCGATATCCGCGCCATCTGGCGCTCGCTCAACAGAAACAGCTGGCCATCGGAAATCGCTCCGATGCCCAACGGAATCAGGCCTCCAAGCAAATTGATAGGTCCTGACTTTAAACTTTATATGCCGACGGAGCACTCCTGACTGAGGGGTTGTCGGCCCAACTGCGGCGGTTGGATCGCGTGACGGGAGCGCAGCCGCGGGTTTGCGTTCCCCGATCCGCCACTGGAAGCCGCTACACGTCCTCCGGACGTTGGGGACTTCGACGAGCTGGGGCAGACCAGTGTCGCGCTCGACACCATCGCTGCGGCCCTATTCCGTCCGACTGGAAGGGCTCCAGTCCTGGAACAGCAGCAGCAAATTCTGCCTCGATGCGTTCATGATCGCCATGGAGCGCTTCAGCAGCTCGCGCCTCGCTTCCAGCGCTTTCAGCTTCGCCTGCTCGGCATTCAGGTCGATCTCGGCGATGTCTTTGAAGGCATCTCGATAGATGCCCTCCAGTCGAGCGCTGAAGCTTGACTGGGTTTGGAGTTGAAAGGCGACAACCCCCACGTAGTCTTCGGCCTCGGAAACCCGCCTGACGAGCGCGTCGATATTGGACGCGATAGCGCCGATGTGCTCGCGGAAATGCTCTCGCTCCAACGTGCCGAGTGCGCCCACTGTTCGATCGAGCGTCAGGAGGCTGGTGCCGTCGGGAAACGCCGGTCCCGAGCGAAGGGTGACGTTGGTAATGGCAAGGCTTCCAAGCCCGGCAACCGTTTTCGTGAACTGAAGGCGGCTTGCAGACGAGGCGACGTTCACTCCCCCGACTCCGGCATCGATAAACGCCTGCTGCACCACGCGGGCAAGCTGGTCGGCGTTCTCGATGCGTCCAGGGGAGTTTCCGCTGTCCTCGCCGAGAACCGCCTCGATCGTGCTGCGATCGAGCGTGATCAAGGGTCCTTGTTGCCCGTCGATCGAGAGTTCGAACGCGATCGACTGGCTCGCATCCAGAACCACGGGGCCCGAGAAATCGCTTCCGGTGGTGAGAGTGGCTCGTCTCGCCGCAACGACCGGCGATTGAACGTTCGCGATCTCCAAGGTGTCGCCGTCGGCTGAAGGGTCCGTCGATGTGAGCCGCAGTCTTTGCCCGGATGTGGCCACCGAAACGTCGCTGATACCGGCGCGCTGGATGGCCCTCGAGACGACACGGGAGAACGCGTTCGCATCGGCGATCGTGCCGCTCGATGGAACGTAACCGGCATCCGAACCCAGAGCGTCGTCGACGTCCACCTTCGTGATACTGACCGTGGCGGCACTGCCGTTGCGGATCAGATCGAAGTGAAGCGTTCCACCGTCTTCAATGGTGAGCGGCCCTTCGAAATCCGATCCGGTGGTGATGGCCGCGTTCGTCCCGCTCACTCCAGCCGTTCCACTCGATGAGCCCGTACGAAGACGGGTATCGGCGACGGCCGTACCATCGCCATCGATGCCGGTGATGGACGACACCCGGATGTTGCCGTTGATCTTGAGATACACGGCGACTTCGCCGTTGACGACGGCGGCGCCGACATACGCGCCATAGGTCGGATCGCGACTGATGGCAGCGTCGATGGCGGCAGCCATGGACGCCGTGTCCGTCACCCCGACCAGCTTGACTTCGATGGTGCCGGAGCCGGTCTGCCCACCTGAGAGCGCGTCGATCTGAAGGCGGAGCCGATCCGTCGTATCGACGTTCGACAGGCTGAAGCTGCCCAGGCCATCATATGTTCGAACTTGCCCGCCGATGGTTGCCTGGGTCGAACTGTAGGCCGATTGGGGGCTCAGGCCACCGCTTTCGGTGACCCTTCCGTTTCCGTCCAGCATCGCAACGTTTGCCACGCCGAGGCTGGCGCTCGCGCCCGTACTGGTCGTGGTCAAGGTCATCGAGCCGTCAGTCTCCGTCGAGACGCGCACTTTTCCCCCTCCCATCGCAGTATCGATGGCTGCCTGCATAGCCGAGGCAAGGGAACCTGGATCGCCGGCCGCCGGCAGAACCAGCGTCACCGCCCGGCGTACGCCGTCCACCGTCAGTTCGAACTGGACCCGGTCGCCGCTTCCAAGCGCTGCCGCATTCAGGACTCCGAGACTGAAAGAGGCGCTGGTCGCCGCGCGAGCGCGGACGCCAGTCGTCGCATTGACGTTCGCGCCCGCCAGGCCATTCGCGGGCACGGAGAATGCGTCAGCACCCGGGTTGGTCGTCGCAGTTCCGGAAAGGCCGAGCAGGGCCGGACTCGCACTCGAAACGGCGGAGAGCCCGGAGAGATCGAAAGGGGTCTCGAGGATGGCCCCTCCGGATCCTGTGCCAAGGAGAACGGTTCGGCTCTTGTCCAACTCGATCGTATAGCGCGTGGCCTCGCCCGGCATCGAAGCCGGAAACCTCAGTACATCGGCCGATCCGGTGAGGATGCTGGTCCCGGACAGTGTGGACTGCTGGGCTATCACGCGCAGATTCTCGACCGCCGATCTCAATTGGGCGCGGAGGGTAGAGGAATCGGCGGGACTGCTTTTCGCCCTCGCCAAGAGCAATTGAATGGCCTGCAGCGCTTCCCGCGTACGGCTCAATCCATTCGCGCCGCGGGCGGTGAGGGCATGGGCTCGGTCGAGATCGACACGAAGCCCCGAAAGAGCGGACGCTCGCGATCGAAACTCTGTCGAAACCCGCCAGAGCGATGGATCGGTCGATGGGCCAGTCACGCGTAGACCCGTTGCCAGACGGGCCTTGGAAAGGGCGATCTGCTGGTTGATGCTTCTCATCGATCGAAGCGCAGACAACTCGCTGCCGGACAACGCCGTGATCATCATTCCGCATCCACCGCCATGTGAGTCGAGACTCGATGCTGGTGGAGTGCCGGAATCTTATCGCTCCCGACTGAATCGCAGAAGGCAGATTTTAACCGGATTTTATGACACGTTAACGGAATACGACGGCAGTCTCCACGGATGTCGAAAGCCCGGCGTTTCTTGGGTCGAGATCACGAATGGAAGATGTTCACCGTTGCGTCGTGGGATTGGCGGTTTTCGAACAAGAGCGGTTGCGGCGGCTTCCTGAAAAATCGCCGCGACAACTGCGCCAGAGATGATCCAGCAAACGGTGCCGCTGGTTCGGTCTGCGGACTTCGCTTCTCGATGAAGGCCGCTTCGCCGCGACCGATCCGGGGTGGTGCGACCTCGAAACCCGTCGTTGGCTGCAGGCTGTCCGCCAGCGTTGCGAAATCTCGCGCCTGTTCCCGCCTGCCGGTTACAGCCAGCCCTTGCGCCGGAACCACCAGTAGGGGACGACGGCCGAGACGACCATCATGACGAGCGCCATCGGATAGCCGATCCGCCACGACAGTTCGGGCATATGTTCGAAGTTCATGCCGTAGATCGTGCCGACCAGCGTCGGCGGCAGGAACAGGACGGCGGCGATCGAGAAGACCTTGATGATCGTGTTCTGCTCGATGTTGATGAGCCCGAGCGTCGCGTCCTGAAGATAGGCGATCTCGGCTTCCGTACGCGCCTCGTATTCCGATAGCGAGCGGATGTCGCGCTCGACCGACTCGAGCCGCTGGAGCGCTGCGTCCTGGATCCAGGGGGCCCCCGGCCGCGCGAACAGGACGAGCCGGTTGAGGCTGAGAAGACTCTCGCGGATGATCGCCAGCAGACGGTTCTTCCGGCCGAGGCGCACCAGGAGATAGCGGAGGACCGTCGAGCGCTCCTCCGCCTTGCGCACGTCCTCGTCGCCGTAGAAGATCGCGGTCGACACCTCGCCGATCTCCGTCTCCGTGGCTTCGAGAAGATCGGCGATGCGCTCCAGCACGCTCTCGAGAAGGGCGCCGAACACCGTCTCGGACGAAAGATGCGCATCCGACGATTTCGCCTGCCTCGCTTCGAAGGCGCGGAACGGCAGGGGATCGGCATAGCGAACCGTGACGAGGCACCGCCTCGTCAGAACGAATGTCACCTGCGTGCGGCCCGGCTGGGTCCGTCCCGTCGCCTGGACGAGGACAGCCGTCATGACGAGTGCTCCATCCTCCTCGTAAAGCCGGGACGACTCCTCGATCTCCGCCATCTCGTCCTTGGTCGGGACTTCGATGCCGAGCATCCGCTCGACGGCCTGTTCTTCGTCTCGCGTCGGATCGTGGAGGTCGATCCAGACCAGACCGTCAGGCATGTGCGAGCAGTCGCTGCCCGAAGGCTTCAGCCTTCCGCCATCGATCGTGTGAAGCGTCAGCATCGGGTTGCCGCGCTCGCCGGGTCTCCGGCTCCATCCATGCGGATCCTGTTCGACCCGGATGAGTTCATCGTCTGGTTCCTCCGGGTCGTCGCGCAATCGGCCGATGGCGAAGCATGCCTGCACACTCGAGGCAACGTTCAGGACCAACGCCGCTATCGTGCGACATGATCGCGGGAATGGTGAAATGCGCCATCCGGAAAATCGTCTCGGACCCAGCCGTCCACAGGCAGCCTTCCAACTGGCCTAGGCGTCTCAAGGCAGCCTTTAACGATCAATGAAGTCCACTTGCACCGACACGTGTGCGTGATACCGTGAGGTGTCCCCGGACCGACCCGACGAAGAGCGGGAGGCCGGCGGCGCAAACGGGAGGGTTCACATCATGAACAGGCGTTCGTTCCTGTTGTCGTCGGCTGCCTTGGGTGTGGTCGCCCTATCGGCCGGAAGAAGCTGGGCGCAGGCCGCGCCCCTGACCATTCTCGGCTCCGTGCCGAGCCTCAGCTTTCCGTTCTTCGTCCACATGCTGAACCAGATCAAGGCGCAGGCGCAGGAGATCGGCGGCATCACGCTGATCGAGAGCGACGGCCAGAACTCGGCGCCCAAGCAGACGGGCGACGTCGAGGCCGCAGTGGTCCAGAAGGTCAACGCGATCGTCATCTCTCCGCTTGACGTCAATTCGCTGGCGCCCGCCGTGGAGCAGGCCGTTCAGGCCGGAATCCCGGTGGTGACGATCGACCGGCGCGTCGACGGCGTGGACGGGATCCTCGCCCATGTCGGCGCCGACAACGCCAAGGGCGGCGAGGCGCAGGCCAACGCCATCATCGCGGCGAGGCCCGACGGCGCCAAGATCTTCCACCTGCAGGGTCAGCCAGGCGCAGGACCCGCAATCGACCGCAACAAGGGCGTCCATGCCATCCTCGACGGCAAGGACAAGTATCAGATCGTCTTCGAGCAGACCGCCAACTTCGCGCGGGCCGAGGCCCTTTCGGTCACGGAAGCCGGTCTCACCGCCCACGGCAAGCCGGACGTCATCGTCTGCGCCAACGACGACATGGCGCTCGGCGCGATGGAGGCGTGCGAGGCGGCAGGCCACACGGACGTCCTGATCTACGGCTTCGACGCGCTGCCGGAAGCGCTGGCGGCCGTGCGCGACGGCAAGCTCGCTGGCACCGTTGAGCAGTTTCCGGGCGAGCAGTCCCGGACCGCGGTCCGCATCGCGGTGGATTTCGCCCGCAACCAGACGAAGCCCGCACAGTCCCAGGTTCTCCTGACGCCGATCGTCATCGGCAAGGACAATCTCGACAAGGCCGAACGACTGGGCGAGGCCGGCTGAGCGAAGGCTCCAGCCTCGGCCGGCGGCCTCCGGGGCGCCGGCCAGGATTGGACCGCATGCCGATGCTCGCGCCATCCGCTCCCATTCCGGCCGCACCGCCGCCGGTTCCGCTGCTCGAGATGCACGGCATCTCGAAGGACTTCTCGGGCGTGCGCGCGCTCAACGACGTCTCCCTGCGCCTGCACGCCGGCGAGATCCTTGGTCTGATGGGCGAAAACGGCGCCGGCAAATCGACGCTCCTGAAGATCCTGTCCGGCGTCCAGCCGCCCTCGCGCGGGGAAATCCGCCTCGACGGCCGGCCGGTCGCCTTCGCCAATCCGGACGAGGCGATGCGGGCCGGCATCGTGACGATCTACCAGGAACTCTCTTTGATCCCGACCCTGTCGGTGGCCGAGAACATCTTCGTCGGCCGCGCGCCGGTGAACCGCCTGAAGCTCGTCGACTGGCGCGCCATGCGCGAGGCCGCGTCGAAGGCGATCGCGCGGGTCGGTCTGCGGCTCGATGTGCGAACGCCCGTCTCGGCGCTGTCGGTCGCCGAGCAGCAGATGGTGGAGATCGCGCGCGCGCTCTCGCTTCGCTCGCGCGTCATCGTGATGGATGAGCCGACATCCGCTCTTTCGGAAGCCGAGGTCAGCCGCCTTCTCGGCATCATGCGCCAGCTCCGCTCGGCCGGGGTCTCCATCATGTTCGTCACCCATCGTCTGGAGGAGGCCTCAGAGGTCTGCGACCGCATGACCGTCCTGCGCGACGGGCGGCTGGCGGGCGAACTGGAGCGCGGGACGGATCCCATTCCCGTCCCGGCCGTGATCGAACGGATGGTCGGGCGCGCCGCCTCCGAGCTCTATGCCCGGCCGGCCGAGCGGGCGAAGGCCGGCGAGGTGCGCCTGTCGGTGCGGGGCCTCACCACGCTCCGCAATCCCGAGGCGCCGCACGCGATCGTCCTCAAGGGCGTCGATCTCGATCTTCGAGCCGGCGAAATCCTCGGAATCGCCGGTCTCGTCGGGTCGGGTCGCACCGAACTGGCGCGGGCCATCTTCGGCGCCGACCGGCGCGCGGCCGGCGAAATCCGGCTCGACGGGCGGCCGATCGCCCCCGCCGCGCCGTCCGATGCCATCGCTCTGGGGATCGGTCTCGTGCCGGAGGATCGCAAGCATCAGGCGATCTTCCCGGCGCTCGGCATCCAGCCGAACTTTTCCGTCGCGTCGCTGAAGACCTATGCCCGGGCGCTGGGCTTCATGGCCGAGGGGCGGGAGCGCCGCGATCTCGCCGACTACAGGAAGATGCTGAACATCCGCATGGCCGGCCCGGATCAGCTGATCGCCGGCCTTTCCGGCGGCAACCAGCAGAAGGTGATCCTCGCCCGCTGGCTGGCGCGCGATCCGAAGGTGCTGATCGTCGACGAGCCGACGCGCGGCGTCGATGTCGGAGCCAAGGCGGAGGTCCATCAGATCCTCGTGGGGCTGGCCGCGCGCGGTATCGCCGTGCTCGTCATCTCGTCCGAACTGCCGGAGATCCTGGCGGTCAGCGACCGCATCGTGACCATGCGCGAGGGCCGCATCACCGGCGAGATGCCGGCATCGGAGGCCAGCGAAGAATCCCTCATGGCGCTGATGGCGCTCGGAACCCGGACGGAGCCCCGCCCATGACCGCAGCCAACGAGCCGGCGACACGCCCCCGCGTCAATCTCTTCCGCGTCCTCAAGACCTTCGGGCCGTTGCTCTTCCTCGTCGTGCTGATGGCCGTCTTCGCCCTCGTCAACCCGAACTTCCTGAACCCCACCAATCTCTTCAATGTGCTGCGCCAGATTTCGATCACCGGCCTGATCGCGCTCGGCATGACCTTCGTGATCCTGACGGCGGGCATCGATCTGTCCGTGGGATCGCTGGTGGCGCTGTCGGGCATGGTGGCGGCCATCGTGTTCAAGGGCGGGGCGGCCAACACCTTGTCCCTTGGGGGGGCGGCGGCGGGCGGCTACGGCTGGTTCGCCGCGCTCCTCGCAGCCCTTGCCGTCGGCACGCTCTGCGGCGCGATCCAGGGCCTCGCCATCACCCGGCTGAAGGTGCCGCCCTTCGTGGTGACGCTCGGTGGGCTGACGATCTTCCGCGGGCTGACGCTGACGCTCTCCAACGGCGGCCCGATCTCAGGGTTCGACGCGTCCATGCGTTGGTTCGGCGCCGGGCTGATCGGGCCGGTGCCGGTGCCGGTCATCATCTTCGCGGTGGCCGCGATCCTCTGCCATGTCGTCCTGCGCTACACGCGCTACGGGCGGGCGGTCTATGCGGTAGGCGGCAATGCCGAGGCGGCGCGCCTGTCCGGTCTGAAGGTCGATGCGATCCTCGTCTCGGTCTACCTCATCGTCGGCTTCTTCTGCGGACTGGCCGCCTTCGTCCTCTCGGCGCGCCTCAACTCGGCCGAGGCCGTGGCGGGTATCGGCTACGAGCTGACGGTCATCTCGGCCGTCGTGATCGGCGGCACCAGCCTTTTCGGTGGCGTCGGCACCGTCGGCGGCACGGTGATCGGGGCAGCGCTGATCGGCGTCCTCGTCAACGGCCTCGTGCTCAACAACGTCTCGTCCTACACGCAGCAGGTGGTGATCGGCCTGATCCTGATCCTTGCCGTCGCCTTCGACCGCTGGTTGAAGGCGCGGGCTCGGTGAGGGCGTCGTTCCGCTGGCCCGTGAAAGGGGCTTCATAAGCGGCTGATCGTCGTGCATCTGCCGACCGTGGCGCCCTGTGGCGTTTTCTCGGCGAAGCCTGTCGGCAAATCCCGCAAGTAGGATCGCACTCGGCGCATCAAGGCTGATCGGGATCGGCGTCGCGTTCCGACTGCCGACATCGAGCGTCTGCCTCAACGCGCAGTTTTCCGGCGAAGCCGCCGATGGCAGCGGCGCAACTCGCGACAATGCGGTCGCTGGACGAAGAGCCCGCCGCCGGATGCCGGCGGGCCCCAGAGGACTACTGGGCCTTGATCATCGTCATGACGAGCTTGTCGTCAACGCGGACCGGTCCGTCCTCCTTGGCACCCAGCGTGTACTCGAACACGCCCTTCTTCGTGCCGCCGTCCTCCGAGTGAACCATCAGCATCAGCATGTCGCCGGGCTTCACGTCCTCGGTCAGGATCGCCGCGACGTCGTTCGTGGTGCCGGCCCGGATCGGGGCATGCCCGACAACCGGACCCGGCTTCATCGCAGCGTCCGTGCGGTGGACGACGAGCCAACCGTTCTTCGCGGCCATGACGGTGTCGGCGCTGACGATGCCGTTCGAAACATCCTGATCGACGGCCTTCACGCCCTGCATGGTCTGCTGGGCAAAGGCGGACGACGCCATCAGGCACAGCGTTCCGGCGATGAGGATCGCGCTCTTCTTCATGTCCCACTCCCGTGTTCGGTTTCGAAAACACAGAAAGATACGAACGGGCTTCGACGTCGGCTTCGGCGATCACCACCACGTGACTGCCCCGGACGAACGCCCCGTGCGCTGTTCATTCGTGTTCGCGACCGGCGCAAGGCTCGTGTCGGGCATTCGTTTCCGGGGCGCCGATCGGTAGGATCAGGCGATCAACCAACAGGGCGAGGGCTCGGTCGCTCGCCATCAGATGTGCGATCGCAGCCGATCAGGCGGATTCCGGCGTGGCCGGCATCGATGGTCCCGAACCGTCATGGACGTGCGGAAACATGCCGGGCTGCCGCCTCGTTTGCGGCAGACAGGCTTTCCCCGAACGGCGAGCCGGTGGCGAGCGAACCGACGAGGGCGCCGACGAAAGCGTCGCCGGCCCCATGCGTACTGACGAGACGCACGGGCAGGGCTCCCAGCGAAACCGGTGCCTCGCCGGTGCGAACGCCTGCAACGCCGTCTCCCCCGGCCGTGACGATCACGCTGGGAAAGCGCTTCGCAAGCTCCGTCGCCGCGGCGGCTGCCGAAGTCAGATCGGTGACGCGACATCCGCAAAGCTGCTCCGCCTCGATCGCGTTCACGATCAGGACATCCACCAGGGCGGCCAGTTCGTCCGGAAGCGGACGGAACGGGGCCGCGTTGAGGCAGACGATCGCTTTCGCCTCGCGGGCGGCTGCGGCGGCTGCCAGATTCACGGCGTCCGGCACCTCGTTTTGGAGGATCAGGGCTTTTGTACCCTTCCAGAGATCGGCCTGCCGGAGCGCAGCCGTATCGATCTCCAGGTTGGCGCCCGACACGATCACGGCGCCGTAGTCGCCTTCGGCGTCGGAGATCGCGACGCTCATGCCCGAGCCGATCCCCGGCAGCCTGGCGACCCGGGTGGCATCGACGTCCGAGGCATCCAGCGCGGCGATCAGGAAACGGCCGAACTCGTCATCGCCGACGGCGCCTGCCATCCGGACCTCCGCGCCCGCCCGAGATGCGCTCACCGACTGGTTGCCGCCCTTGCCGCCGAACTTCGGCGCCCAGGCGTGCCCCGTCACCGTCTCGCCCTTGCGCGGCCTGTCGGGCGCATCGACCATGATGTCGTAGTGCAGGCTGCCGACGACCACGATCACGGGCTTGGCGGGAGTGTTCATGTGTTTCGTCGCTTGGTTTTGACGGCTCCCATCGTAGCCGCGAGATTGCGTTCGGCGGCCTTCAGATCGCGCTGCGCGACCGCTGCGAAGACGGCGTCGAGGATGATCAGCTGGGCGACGCGCGCGGCCGCGTTTTCGCCGAGCAGCGGCGATCCCTGCGCGGTCGAGCAGAGCACGACATCGGCGATCTCCGCGATCGGGGAGGTGGCGTAGTTGGTCAGCGCGATCGTGCGCGCCCCTCGTTTGCGGGCGAGTTCGAGCGGCTCGAGGACCGCCGTGGTCTGGCCGGAATGCGAGAAGGCGATCGCGACGTCGCCTTCCGACAGGAGGGCGGCCGACATCAGCATCATGTGCGCGTCGTCGAAGACGTTGGTGCGCACCCCGATGCGCAGGAACTTGTGGGCGACGTCGCGCGCGATCTGGGCCGAGCCACCGATGCCGTAGAGGTCGCGCTGACGCGCGGCGAAGATCAGGTCCGCGGCGCGCTCGAAGGCGTCCGGATCGAGAATCGAGAGGGTCTCCTCGAGCGCGTGGATCGAGGTGCGGAAGACCTTCTGGGCGATCTGGGCGCCGCTGTCGTCGGGCGAGAGTTCCTGATGCAGGTCGGCGGTCGGCAGGCGATTGTAGTCCGCGATGCCGGCCCGGAACTCCTTGAAGCCCGAGAAGCCGAGCTTCTTGGCGATCTTGACGAGCATCGCGTCGGACACGCCGGCATCCTCGGCAACGGTGCGCAGTGCCGTGGTCTCGTCGAAGTCGCGCCGCCCGAGGATCATCTCGACGACGCGCGCCTCGAGCGGCGTCAGCTGCGGCATCATCATGCGGATCCGAGGTCCGATGGTCCTCGGATCGCTGAAGGTGATGTTCATCCCCGTCCCCTCGTCGCGCGGTCGATCAGCATGGCGACGAGGATGATAAGGCCGGTGGCGAGCAGTTGGTAGAAGGCCTGGACGTTGAGGAGGGTAAGGCCGTTGCGCAGGGAGCCGAGGATGATGGCGCCGAGGATCGTGCCGACCACCGAGCCCTTGCCGCCCATCAGCGAGGCGCCGCCGATCGCCGCCGCCGCTATCGCGTCGAGCTCCCAGAGGTTGCCGAGCGTCGGGTCGGCGGCGCCCAGCCGCCCGACAAGGATCAGGCCGGCGATGGAGGCGAGGCCGCCGGAGATCACGTAGGCCGAGATCTTCGTCATGGCGACCGGCACGCCCGCGATATGCGACGCTTCCTCGTTGCCGCCGACCGCGAGGAAGTATTCGCCGAGCGGGGTCTTGTTGAGAACGACCCAGACCGCGAAGGCGAGAACCGCCACGAGCACGACCGGCGTTGGTACGCCGAGGATGTCGCCGTTAAAGAGGGCGCGAAACTCAGGCGGAATGCCGAAGATTGGGTTGCCGCCGGTGTAGATGAGGGCCGAGGCGCGGTAGAGCGACAGGGTGCCGAGCGTCACGATGAAGGGTTGCAGGCCGCCATAGGCGACGAGCGCCCCGTTCACCGCGCCCGCCGCCATGCCGAAGAGGATCGCGGCGGGAATGGCGAGGACGATCGGCGCGCCGCCGACCATCATGGCGGCCGCCGCCACGGCGGCGATCGCCGCGGTCGGGCCGACCGACAGGTCGATGCCGCCCGAGATGATGACGAGCGTCATGCCGAGCGCGACGCAGGCGTTGATCGACGACTGCTGAAGGATGTTGAGAAGGTTGCGCTCGGTCAGGAAATTCGGGCTGAGCGCGGCGAAGACGCCGGCGATCACCAGGAGGCCGATGAGCGTTCCGGCGTCGCGCAGGCCGAAACCGAGCTTCAGGCCGCGCTTCGGCGTTGCGGAAAGGCTGTCGGTCGAGGTCATGGGCGTCAGTGTCCCGATCGGGAGGAATGGGAGGGGGCGCTGGCGGACTGCGGCACGGCGAGGGCGACGATCGCCTCCTCGCTGATCGCGTCCCGCTCCAGGATGCCGGCGACGGCGCCCTCGCGCATGACGAGGACGCGGTCGGAGACGCGCAGGATCTCCGGCAGCTCGGAGGACACGACGATCATCGAGCGCCCTTCGGCGGCCAGCCGCTCGATCAGCGCGTAGATCTCCGCCTTGGCGCCGACGTCGATGCCGCGCGTCGGCTCGTCGAACAGGAGGATGCGCGCGCCCGCCGCGATCCAGCGGCCGATGATGGCCTTCTGCTGGTTGCCGCCGGAGAACTGGCCGATCGGGCGCTCGACGTCGAGGGGGCGCAGGTTCATGTCGCGCATCAGCTTGAGGCTTTCGGCCGCGAGCGCGCGGCGGCGTACGAAGCCGGCGCGCGAGAAGCGCTTCATCGACGACAGGGCGATGTTGGAGCGGATGGAGCGGCGGGCGACGATGCCGTCGCGCTTGCGCTCCTCGGGCAGGAGGCCGAGCCCGGCGCGGATGGCCTTGCGCGGATTGCCGAGGGCGAGCGGCCTGCCATCGACGCGGATCGTGCCGCCGTCGGGGCGGTCGACGCCCGCGACGAGCCGCAGGAGTTCGGTCCGGCCGGCGCCGACCAGCCCGGAGATGCCGAGAACCTCGCCGCGCCGCAGCTGGAAACTCGCCCCGCGCACGGCCGTGCCGCGAGAGAGGTTCTCGACGTCGAGCGCCACCGCGTCCGTCGCAAAACCCTTGTGCTCGGCCTGCGCGAGTTCGCGCCCGACCATGCGCGAGACGACCTCGGCCTCGGTGGTCTCAGCCAAGGCGACGTCGGCGACCTTGCGCCCGTCGCGCAGGATCGTCGCCCGGTCGCAGACGCGGAATACCTCGTCCATCTTGTGGCTGACGTAGATGATCGAGACGCCGCGTGCGGCGAGGTCGCGGATCAGGATGGCGAGCCGATCGAACTCGGCCGGCGTCAGGCTGGACGTCGGCTCATCCATGGCGATGATCCGCGCATCCTCCATCAGGGCGCGTGCGATCTCGACGATCTGGCGCTGCGCGACCTTGAGGGTGTTGATGCGGGCGGCGGGGTCGATCGACGCGTCGAGTGGGGCAAGGGCCGCGCGGGCGGCGCGCTCCTGCGCCCGGCGGTCGACGAGGAGGCCTCCTGCCATGCGGAGCGGGCGGCCGAGAAACATGTTCTGCGCCACGGTAAGCTCGGGAACGTGCTGGAGCTCCTGGTGGATCATCGCGATGCCAGCGCGCCGCGCGCCGAGCGGCCCGTGGCCGGCGACGCGCACGCCGTCGACCGAGACGATGCCGCCGGTCGGCTCCATCACCCCCGACAGGATGCGCAGGAGCGTCGACTTGCCCGCCCCGTTCTCGCCGAGGAGGCCATGGACCGATCCGCGCGCGACGTCCATCGAGACGCCGTCGAGGGCGCGCAGCGTCCCGAAGATCTTGCCGATGCCGTCGAGGCTGAGGCGTGGGGCGGACGAGGTGGTCATGGCGCTCCCTCCCGGAGACGTCGCGGTCAGCCGGGACCGCAGGTGCGGCCCCGGCCGGACGATCACTTGGCGGCTTCTTTCAGGAGAACCGCGCGCAGGGCGTCGCCCTTCACGGCATAGGCCTCGACATTGTCCTTGGTGATCAGCGCCTGGGGCGTCGAGACGACGCGCGGCAGCGCCTGCTTGCCGACGAGGCGCAGAGCCGCCTCCATCGCGACCTCACCAGTGAGGACCGGGAAGGAGTCGACCGTGCCGGTCAGCTCGCCCGCACGGATCGACGCATAGGCGTCCGAGATGCCGTCGGTGCCGAAGACCACGACCTTATCCTGCAGGCCCGCCGCCTTGACGGCCTCGACGACGCCGAGCGCCATGCCGTCGTTGTTGGCGTAGAAGCCGACGAGATCGGGGTTCTGCTGGAGGATCGTGGCGGCCGCGTCGTAGGCGACCTGGCGGTCCCAGTTGCCCGGAACGCTCGCGACGACCTGGAACTTGCCGCCCTCGACCACGGTCTCGGAGAAGCCCTTGGTGCGCTGGCCGGCGGCGAAGACGCCCGCCTGGCCCTCGATCACCGCGACCTTGCCGCCCTCGGGCCGGTTCTGGAGGAACCACTTGGCGACGCGCACGCCGTTGTCGCGCTGCACGTTGCCGACATAATGCTTCACGCTCGGGATCACGGCGTCGTTGACGTTGACGACCGGAATCCCCTGCGCCTCGGCGCTTTCCAGCGCGGGCTGCAGGTTGTTGTCGGTCTGCGGCGACAGGAGGAGCGCGGCGAAGCCCTGGCTGATGAGGTTCTCGGCGATCGAGAGCTGGCCGAGCTGGTCGCCCTCCGACTGCGCCGCCTGGTAGACGACCTCGACGCCGGCCTTCTTGGCATAGGCCTCGTAGCCCTCGCCGAGAGAGCGCCAGTATTCGTTCGTCAGCGTCTTCGACACGCCGCCGATGCGGGTGTCAGCGGGGGCGGCCGGAACCGCGCCGAACTTGGCGTCGAGCTGCGACCACTCGATGCGGTCGGTCTCGGTGTCGGAGTTGAGGGGCGCGAGCGTCTGGGCGAAGGCGCTGGCGCCGAGGAGCGACAGGGCGCAGCCGGCCACGAGGGCCTTCAGTCGGATCGTCATGGGGTTGGTTCCTCCCGTTGGACAAATGCCGGGCTGGCCTCGCGGCCCGGCGCGCGGTCTGGCGGTCAGGCCGCTGCGATCATCGCGGCGTTGACGATGCTCTGGCTGGCGACGCCGTCCTGGCGGCTCTGGGCCTCGCCGAGGCGGTTGTCGGCGTCGAGACGGTCGGCGACGCCGAGAAGCCGCTGCACGGTCTCGATGTTGGTCTCGCACTCGGCGACCGGATCGAGGCCGGATGCGTCGGGGAAGGTGTCGAAGTAGAGGGCGCCGCGGTAGCCGTCGCGGCGGATCTGGCGCAGGAGCTCCAGCGTCGAGCGAAGATGCACCGCGCCGACCATCAGCCCGTCGTCGCGCTTGGCGTAGCCGTCGTTGAGGTGGACGCCGAGGAGCTTCGAGCGGCGGTGGATGAGGGCGGCGGCATAGGCGGGCTGCTCGCCGGCGTAGAGCGCATGGGCAAAATCGAGCGTCACGCCGAGGTTCGGCGCCCCGATCTCGCCGATCGCCAGCAGCGTCGTCGCGCAGTCGCGCAGGAGCGCATGGGCGCGCGGCTCGTCGGGCTTGTACTCGATCGAGATCTGGCAGGCCGGATCGTGCTCGGCGATCTCGCGGATGCCGGCGATCTCGAGGTCCCAGGCTTCCGCATAGTCGAGCTGGAAGTTGTAGTCGAAGCCGTCCTGGCCGAGCCAGAGCGTCATCAGGTCGGCGCTCATGGCGCGCGCGGCATCGACGCCGCGCTTGGTCATGTCGATCGCCTCCCGCCTCACGGCTTTGTCGGGATTCGTGAAGGCGCCGAGCTTGAAAGCCGGGTTGGTGTAGTAGCGCATCGCAAGGCCGTTGACCGACAGGCCGAGGTCCCTGATGCGCCGGCCGACGCTTGCCGGATCGTCCTTCACGTGGTCCGGGAAGTTCAGATCGACGTCCGTCAAACCCTTTGCAGTCGCCGCACGCTCTGCCATCTGCATGAAGGTCGGCTTGCCCGACAGGTCGGGCCAGTAGAGGTGCGGTGCGGAGCCAAAGGAGTTCAGACGGGTGGCGAATCGGGAAAGGGACATGGAAGCTCCGCTCGGTTGACTTAACTTTACGAATATTCGTGAACTCGTCAAGTTTTGGCTCGTCGGCCTTTCGTGGGCGACTCGGTGCGTGGTGCGGAGGGCATGACGGCGGCGCCCCGGAGAGGAGGCGAAGAAGGGATCCGCACGAAGCGTCGCTCCGACCATGACAGCTCTAACGCCGACCCCAAGGCTGCCCCGACGTTCCGCCGTGGCGCATCGAGTGATGATCGGACGATGCGAGCATCCAAGGCGTCACGTTCCGCCGGATCGGCGATCTTGGGCGTTTGCGAATGGCCCACTTTCCGACGTTCGCTCGCACGGCTGTCCGAGGCCGGACGAGGTGCTGCCGGACTGTCCGGTTTCGCAGGGCCTTGTTTGGTAAAGGTCGACCAGCCTTCTGTCGGGCCGTCAGGCGCATTTCGGTCTCGGATCGGGGCGCGACGGGCGGTTAGAGGGAAAGCCGACCATGACGGTCTCTCCTGGCGGCTCTTTCAAGTGTCCAGTGATGCGCGTTCCTGGAGGACGTGGTTCAGCGCTTCGATAAAAAAGGGCGACCGAAGCCTCACTGTCCCGATCCCTCCGCGTCAGCGCGGTGTAAGGTCCCATCGACGGACGGAAGTCGACGAGGAGCGCGTCGATCGTCGGGCGCCCGAAGGGGCTGGCGAGCATGTCGCGGGGCAGAAGCGAGATCGCTTCGCTCTCGGCGAGGAGGGAGATCACCATCAGGAACGAGGCCGTCTCCGTGACGTCGTCGGGCTCGTGCGCGCCGCCGCCGCGAAAGGCGCTCGACAGGATCTGCCGCATGGGCGATCCCTCCGGCAGCACGACCCAGGGCCAGCGCGAGAGCTCCACCCAACTTGCGCGTTCGCCGGTGAGGCGGAGCGGGTAATCGCGCCGGCAGCAGACCACGAGACCTTCGTCGACCGTCGCGTGGACCGCAAATGAGGACCCGGCGTCCGCATCGAGCACCCGGCCGAGGGCAAGGTCCAGCCGACCCTCGGCAAGGGCTGCCGTGAGGTGGTTGCTGGTCGCTACCTCGACGGAGATCCGCAGGCGCGGGTGGCGCCGCTTCAGGACGGCGATCGTCCGGGCGACCAGGATCGGTACGGCGCTCGGGATCGCGCCGACGCGCAGCGTGCCCGCATAGCCGGAGGCGAGGGCCGCGATCTCGCCGACGGTTCGCCCGAGTTCGGCCCGCACGGAACGGGCATGGCGGGTCATGGCTTCGCCGGACCCGCCGATCCGGCGGTGACGGCACGGGCGATGACGATCATGCGGACGGACGAGTACTGAGGTGGGTATGGATCATCGCCCCCATTTGATCACCTCGGTGCATGCAACTACAACCGCTGATAGGCCCCGTACGCTTCGATCCGAATTGCGCCGGCAAGCTGGCAGCCGCAAAGGTCGAAGACCGTGTCACACGCCCGCTGTGAGCCCACAAATCGCAGTCGATTGTCGGGCAGAGCCCCTTCGTCAAGGCCGCTGCTAGAGCGCGCCGTCCCATCACCCTTGGCGCGGGCGGCGGAGTGCTCGGCCCGCTGACGGCATCCCTCACCGCTGGTGCGACGTCCGGAACGCTGGTAGCTGCCATCATTGGCTTGGGAAGCGGCGAGACCATCGCCTCCGGGATGCCGAACGATGGGAGGCTTGCGTTGGACGTTACGCGACGCAATCTGCTGGTCGGTGCCAGCGCGGTCGCCGCCGGCACATTCGCGGCGACGCTCACGACCAGTGCCGGTCGCACTCTGGGAATGAGGCCGACCGTGAATGCGAGCGACCAGCCAGACCCCGCATCGATCCTGATCGAGAGCTTCGACAGCACCACGAACTGGTCCGCCGTCGCGGCTGGCTCCGGCTCGCAAACGATCGACACAGTTGGAAAGGATCAAGGGGCCGGACGTGCAGTCTTCACACCAGGCACCACAGGGGCTCCCCAAGTCACGAAGACGACGGGCTACCCGAACTACGACGCCTCCAAGCACAAAGTTTTCGCCTACCTCGTGGACAAGGGTAACGATCCCGAGCTCAGCAACGGCGCGGATCTGCGTCTCGGGCAGGCTGCGAACGGCGTGAACTATCCCGCCGGCGCGAATATCGGGAAATATCCCGATCTGAACGGCGCTCTCTTCGGCAATATGATTCCCGGCAAGCACGTCAGGTTCACGAGCGCAGCTGACATGGCAACTGCTGGCGTCAACCTTGTGGACGGTGCTCCGATGGGCGTGCGAGCTTTTGGTGGTTTCACCAGCCCTTTTGCCCCGAAGGTCGACGCACTGATCGCGACGGACGGCGGTCGCCCGACTGTAGTCCTCACGTTCGATGATGGGCGAGTTGGTCCGTGGACCAAGCGTCAGTATCTCGCAGACCGCCGCATTCCGGTAACGCTCTACATCCCGTGGGCTCTGGTCGGGCAGCTTAATCGACTGACGCTCTCGCAGCTTCAGGACATGAAGGCGCTTGGGCACGATATTCAGCTCGACGGCACCTGCGACGACGGGGCGATGATCGACCGGGCGAGCGCTGCTGCGGCTGTGACCGAACTTCTGGAAGGGAAGCAGTGGCTGGCCGACAACGGGCTCAATTCCGATGCTCGTCACTTTTGCTATCCCAACGGCCTGCATCGTTCGGCAGGTCCGCGCGTTGCGCTCCCGAATCCTGTCACGGACGGGTCGAACGTCATCACGGTCGGGTCGCACTCCAACTCTCAATCTGGACAGCCGATTTTTGGCGACAACGTACCCGCAGGTACGTGGATTACCGTCGTCATCAGCGCGACGCAGCTCCAGTTAAACCGGGCGGTCCCCGCAGGAGCGGCGAAGCTCTGGCGCGGCAACGTCTCGACGCTGACTGATACGAGTATGACGTCGGGTAGCCCTGTCCTCACTGTCACGTCTTCGGCTGATCTCATGGTCGGTGCGCGCGCCTTCTCGCAGGGTATTGGTATTCCTGACTACGCCACGATCCAGTCGATCGAGAATGCGACGCAGGTCACGCTGTCCGCCAGCGCCACGGCGACCAAGACGGGATCCGTCACGTTCATCGAGACCTCGCATCCGTTCCACACCGGCAAGCTGCCGGCGGCACTGAAGGCTGCGGGCTTCCTGACGGGCCGCACCACGATCGGCAACCCGATCTTCTCGAAGCACGGCATCTTCGATCAGGGCTTGGTGCTACCGTCCTACACGTTGTCGCAGGCTACCTTGTCCACCTATCAGACCGTCGTCGGGCACGCGAAGCGGACGGGCTCCACGGTGTTCATGTATGGCCATGACTTGGGCGGCGGTCTCATCAACCAGGAGACGGCCGACTTCCGTGCTGGCATGGACTTCCTCGCGGCCGAGCGTGACGCGGGCAACATCGACATCCTGACGGTCTCGCAGTGGTGGCTTCGCGATTGCGCCAACCCGCTGGCATTCCCCGCCTAATAAGCGTCGCCCGCAACTCATCTGGTAGGGGGGCGCAACCGAATAGGGGCGCTGGTCTCTATGTTCCAGCGCGCTTTCCGGCAGTCTCAACGCGTGCTCGACCGCCTCGCAGATGAACTTCGACCGACCGTGCTTGCCGACCACGGCGTCAACACGCGCAGACATATCGTTCGGCAGCTGCACGACAACGGCGCCCACATTCAGCGGAGGCCGGCCCATCGGCATGTCTCCTGGTAGCGCCCGGGTGATAGCGGAGGGTAGGGCTGTTTACTGACCGTGTAAAAGCGGCATCCATTGTTGCATCACCCTCGAAGGAGATCCTGGTCTGCCTCCTGAAAGGTGGCCCTCTTTGAAGTCGGCTCTCGAGCCGATGGAGGATGACAAGATAGGATAGAAGAAGCCGAGCCCGGAAGAGATCGTCGCCAAGTTGAGGCAGGTTGACGTTCTGCTTTCGCAGGGTCGCCCCGTGGCGGAAGCGATCCGCATGACCAACGTGACGCCGTTCACGTGACTTCGCTGGCGGAAAGAGTTCGGTGAGCTGAAGTCCGACCAAGTGAAGCGTCCGAAGGACCTCGAGAAGGAGAGCGAGCAGCTGCGCAAGGCCATGTCAGACTTGACCTTGGAGAAGCTGATCCTGAAAGAGGCCGCTATCTATTAAACTGGTGAGCCCCGCCCGGCGGCGGCGTTACATCGACCACACCCTGCGTAAGTCCGGTGTGTCGGAGCGGCTGGCATGCCGGGTTCTGGGGCAGCACCGATCGACGCAGCGCAAGGCGCCCAAGGGGCGAGCCGACGATGCGGCACTAACCGCCGACATCATCGAGCTGGCGACGCAGTATGGGCGCTACGGGTATCGCCGGATCACGGCCCTGCTGCGAGATGCCGGGTGGGTGGTCAACGTAAAGCGCGTCGAGCGCATCTGGCGCCAGGAAGGTCTGAAGGTACCGGCCAGGCAGCCCAAGCGCGGTCGGCTCTGGCTGAACGATGGGTCCTGCGTTCGGCTTCGGCTTGAGCATCCCAACCATGTCCGGTCCTATGGCTTCGTGGAGGGTCGAACCCATGACGGCCGTAAGTTCCGAATGCTCAGCGACAAACGCTACGCGTTTGCGCCGATGTGATCGACGAGTTCTCCCGCGAATGCTTGGCCATCCGGATCGATCGGGCGCTCAAATCCACCGACGTCCTGGATGTCCTCTTCATTCCGCACGGTGTGCCCGGCAACGTTCGTTGAGACAATGGCCCGGAGTCCATCGCCAAGGCGGTGCGCGATTGGATCGGAGCGGTCGGGGCCAGGACCGCGTTCATCGAACCCGGCAACCCATGGGAGAACGGCTATTGCGAGAGCTTCAACTCCAAGCTTCGGGACGAACTCCTGAACGGCGAGATCTTCTATAGCCTCGCCGAGGCCCGGATCGTGATCGAGAGCTGGCGGCAGCAATACAACAAACGGCGACTTGCTCGAGCCTTAGTTACCGTCCGCCGGCACCTGGCGCCGTGCCATGCCAAACTGCGCCACCCCGACCCACTTCGCCGGCCACCTCAGCCGTGGCCGACAAGCCCATAATGCATCGGATTCGAACCGGGCCCCCTGATGGGGGGTAGGCCACTGCCACGCAGTAAATCTGGCGGTCAATGGGAGATGAGATCTGGCGGAGGGAGGGGGATTCGGGAGGCGAGCGCTCCGAACCTTAAAATCCCTACGCCGCAGGCAATTGCGCTGACACGCCGAGCATCGCAGCCCCTCGCATTGTCGCACGGTTTGTCGCACGGAACAGGCGGTGAACTCGAACCATATGCGCACGCTTGACGCGATGACGCAATACGGTGCGAGCCCAAAGGCCCTCCGTAGTTGTTGTCGAGGCGGGCTCACCCGTCCCCGCTGTTGAGCAGAGACCACATCCACGGATTGAAATCGGCGCTCCTCTGCGAGCCGACTCATGCTAGCGTCCGGCGACAAAGAGGGCGTCATGGACCTGCGATCAATCATCTCGGCGCCCAAGGAGAGCATCAAGACTGGCGAGTGGCGTCGTGGCGAGATCCCACGTGTGCAGTGGCCGTCCAAGCGCGCTAAAGCGAAGGCCTACAAGTATGGCCCTCTCTACCAGTGGCGGATCGTCACGTTCGCCTGCTCCGGACATGACTGCCGTGTTCGCCTGCTTCTGAATGAGGACAAGCAGATATTCCGTGCGTCGCTTGGCGTGGTCGTCTCCGGCGAAACGATCTCGATCTGCGACTACGAGTGGCACGCATCAGAACCCGGCTGGCACTGTCACGCGAGATGCGACGAGTTCCGGCACCTGAGCGCGTCCTTTAATCGCTTTGGTGGGCAGAGGATCCCGAAAGCCAACTCACATCACCGACGGGTGGAGTTCCGTTTCAAACGGGACGTGCTATCTGCCGCGAATGCGTTCAATTGCGCGGTCGACATTTTCGGCCTGGATAAAGGGGGAGGCATCGTATGAAGGCCGAACTCTGCAAAGCGTTCTGTGACGACATCACCGTTACCGTTGTTCCAGCTGGCCTCGCGGTCAGCACGGCGTTCATCCGTGACGACGGGGACCGCATAGCATTCTACGTCGTCGACAGGAGCGACGGCCTCGTGCATCTCGAAGACGATGGCGCGACGATACCGATGTTGGAGCAAGCCGGCGTCGACTTTGGAACCGACACGCGTCAGCGAGCCCTAGACACGCTCCTCTCCGGTGTCGGCGCCTTCTTTGATCACGATGATGCAACCGTCAGGACGCTCCCCTTTCCGAAACTCGAACTGCCCAGCCGTGCGCTAGCCTTCATTGGCGTGATGATCAGGATGAACGACTTCCTACTCCTCACGCAGGAGAAGGCGGCATCGACGTTCCGTGAGGACGCCGCCGCCGCGATACGCGATGCGTTGGAGGGGAAAGCTGACATTCGCGAAAATGAGATCGTCGATCGGAAGCTAAAGGAGGTGAAGGCGGATATGGTCCTGGAAGCGAGGGGGCAGAAGCCTGTTGCCGTATTCTTCGGCAATACGCCCAATCGTATCCACGATGCCATCTTCCTGCATCAGGCTGCAGCCTACGAAGTGCATGTCCCGCTTTCAGTCGTCGCACTCCTTGAGCAGGACAACTCAGTTCCGGCTGACCTCCGCCGTCGAGCGAGCAATCGCCTTACAACGGTACCTGTCTTCCGCGACGACGAAGAGGCCGCAGTTGCCCGGATTGTGCGGGAAGTTACCGGCGCCGCCGCCTAATTCTGACGCTCATCCGCCTTCTCTAGGTATTGCGCCGCGAGCTTCTGCAGACGGCTGTCGTCGGTGTGAATGTGCTCGGCGCCCTTCATCGGATCGAGGATACCGCGCGACTGGCTGGATTTCAGACCGAGCGTCTCGATGATCAGCGGGTCGGAGCCGTCCTCGGACTGGAGGTAGATCGCCTCGACCGGCCGGCGTTGGCCCGGCCGGCGCACTCGGCCGACCACCTGCTTGTGGACCTGTGGTGACCAGTCGAACTCGCCGAAGACGACGGTCGCGCACCGATGCTGCAGACCGTCGAGGCCAGCGCCCGACCGCAGCGAGATAATCATCAGGTTCGTGCGCCCCTCCATGAACGTCGCCTTCGCCTTGTCCTTCTGGGACTGCGATTCCGTGCCCGTGTAGAGGACCGGCTTAAGGTCGGCGAGAACGTCCATCCAGATGTCGTAGACGTCGCGGTGCCAGCCGGCGAGGAGCACGGGCTCGCCGCTCTCGACGATCATGCGGACCATCGCAGCGACCGACCGAGCTTTCGACAGGCCGGTGATGCGGCGGGCGAACATGTCGAGCTCGCGGGCCGCCTGACCGCGCTGCATGAAATCGCCGGTGGTCACTCGCAGCGCCAGGGCGCGAGCCTCGGCGTGTGCGCTCTCGACGATCCGCTCGTCGGTGTCGACGCTGCGCAGGATCGTGCTGACCGGCGGCAGGTCCGTCTCGACGTCGTGTTCGGTGCGGCGGAGGGTCAGGCCGGTTTCTAGGAGGTAGGTCCCGAGGGCGTCAGGATTGTTGACGATCCAGTGCTTGCCGGTCCACCGGCACCACTCGCGGCAGAACTCGTCGAAGCTGCCGAGTTCGCCGGGCGCGATGAAGCGGAGGACATCGTAGATCTCCGAGCCGTAGTTGTAGATCGGGGTGGCGGTCAGCCCCATGGCCATGCCGGTGGAATCGGTGAAGACCTCGGCGGCGCGCCCCTTCTGCGTCTGGACACCCTTCCGCAGCTCCTGGACCTCGTCGTAGACGACCGAGGCGAAGGTGCCGCGCGCGGCGATATCGGTCCACCCGGCGATGTTCGAGTAGCGGAAGATGTAGATGTCGGCCGGCGGCAGGCTGTAGGGCTTGGTGCCCTTGATGATGTGCGCCGTCAGCGTCGTGAACTTCTCGACGTATTCCTTCGCCCACTGCGTCGCCAGATGCGCCTGGACGACGATCGCCGCCGGCAGGCGCCGTTTGTTGGCGACGGCCGCTAGTGCCGAGATCGTCTTGCCGAGGCCGACGTCGTCGAGGAGGAGGAGACGGCCGCGCTTGTGCGCGATCTCCGCCGCGCGCGCCTGGTAGGGATAGGGCGTGCGCCCCTCACGGAACGAGATCGGCCGCGTCGGCTGCCAGTCCGGCAGAAGGATCGCGTCGATCTGCGCCTGATCCTGAAAGAGCCGGGCGCGGCCGTGCTCCAGCGCTTCTCGGTCCTCCGGGCTGATCTGGAGCGGGTAGCGCTCCATGAACCACAGGAGGTCGGCCGCCAGATCGTCCGCGCCGTACAACGCGATCGGCGGCGTCGCCGTCGTCGCCACCTTCGGGAAGACGCGCTTCAGCTTCATGACGACGTGCGGCTCGGCGCGCTCCACGACCCACTGACGTTCGCCCAAGCGGGCGAGGGCTCCATAGGTTCTCACAGCCAGCCGGCTCCGACGGAAACATGGCGGAAGGGCTTGCCCCCGCAGGTGGAAATGCTCGACGGCACGGCGACGGTGCCGACCAGGACGAGTGCGGTGATGGACGGGAAGGCGGCGTAGCGCTCGAGCTGGCGCCAGACTGAGAGGCGGCCGCCGCCGATCTTCGCCTCGATGCCGATGCCATCGGCGAAGAAATCGATCCGGTTGCGCTGGTCGAGCCGATACTCGGCCGTGACGGGAATTCCCATATCGGCCAGGACGGCGCCGATCTCGGCTTGCAGGCGCGCTTCCGTGTCGACCGGCATGCGGCGCGAGCGCAGCGCGGCCGTGACCCGGTCGAGGTTGAGGTTGAGATCGGACGGCATCAGAACAAGATCTCTTCGGCCGGCGGATATCCGTCGTGCTGGACGCCATCCAGGAGGCGACCGGCGGCCTTCTTGCCGACGCGCTCCAAGACCGAGGCACCCCCGAAGAGGTCGATCTGACGGGGGTAATGGTCGATCTGCACGACCATCGGCGGGCAGGAGTCCGTGTAAGGGGGCGCCGTCGCGAGAGCCAAGTCGCCAGGCATGCCCGAAGGGCGCGGCGCGGCAAGACCCCACTCGCCCCACTGCTTGAACAGGAATGGCACCTCAGCCTTCGCGCACTGGTCGCGGATCGCCCGAGCCCAATCGGGATGCATTGGGCGGGCGCCGTGACCGCTCTCGCCGCCGACGACGATCCAGTCGATGCGCTCGAAGGCGCCGTCGCAGTCTTGGAGCGCGTTCCGATCGACGCGGAAAGTCTCCGGTCGATCCGGCTCGCCATCCTCACCGAGCACCACGCCCGCCTTCTCGCCGAGCGAGATGCTGGTGAAATCGATCGGCCCCAGCATCGGCTCGGCGCTGACCCAACGGACTGCCGCTGGCGTGTCGAGAAGCGCCGGGATACGCTCGTCGGCGCGGCGTTGATCTTCTGCCGAAACGCCGAGCCAGACATTCGGCAAAGGCCAGACGCGCAGGTCTAGAGCGGGAGTGTTCCAGCAGCCGGTGGCCGCCAGCGCAGCCGCAGCGTTCATGGACGGATGACGGCCGCGCTCGTCAACCCGGCGGCAGTAGTCGCGCATCCGATCCGGCCGCTTCGTCAGGACCTGGAACGTGTGCTGCGGGGCGAGCGCCATCACCGCGAAGACCTGATCGAGCATCTCATCCGTGACGCCCTCGGCGAAGAGGTCTCCGTGCGCGCAGACGAAGATCATGCGCGGCCGGTGCCAGCGCAGCGGCTGGTCGAGCCACTCGGCGTTGAAGCGAATTTCGCCGGTCCAGACCGGGCCCGCTTTCGTGTCGCGCGTCAGGCCGGTGCGCGACGGGATGTGCTTCAGTCGCGTGCCGGCGAGCTTCATCGCGTAGCAGTTCGTGCAGCCAGGCGAGACGACCGCGCAGCCTGTGATCGGGTTCCAGGTCGCGTCAGTCCATTCGATCTTCGTACCGTCGGCCATCAGAAGGGGCGCTCCTCGTCTTCGTCGCGATCGCCGATCGGGGCAGGAAGCGACATGCGGGAGGGCGCCACGTAAGGCGTATTCATCCGGAGCACCGACGCCTCGTCGGTGAAGGTGGCGGAGAAGATCGCGGCGCCGCCGTAGAAGTGCGTCGTCCAGGACGTGACGGTAACACTTGGAACCGGACGTTCATCACCTGGGAGATCGATGCGCTCGACCTTTGGGATGTCGATGCGTAGCATCTTCGCACCGAACCGCTCCTCCTCACGCACCCGGCCGGCGTGCCGACGATGACCGAATACCTCAATGATCATCCAGTCGGCGGCCGGCTCATCGCCGGCAGGGCTGGTTTGCTCGCTCATGCGGCGATCCTTTCTGAGAGTATGGGATCCTCGAGCCAGGGCCGCCACCGCGTGAGGCGGCCAACGAAATAGCGGGTGCGGTACTGCTGCTCGAACCAGTCGAGCATCTCGCGGTAGTCCGCGAACCCATCGGCGCGGGCGAACTCGTCCCGGTCCTCGAACTCGGGAGGCAGGGCGGCCAGATTGCCGAAGGTCACGTACTCGGGTCGCAGCGCGACGTACTGGACGAGTTCGCAGACGGGGTCAGGATCGACCAGCCTGCGGCATGCGGCCGTCCGCTGCCCGGTGTAGAGCTGGAGGCGGTCGCCGGGTTTGGCGCGCGCCGTCTGGCGGATCGTCTGACGCTTCGTCAGGTTCTCAATGAGGGGCACGAACCGGCCCTGAAAATTGAAGGCGACCATTAGCGTGTGAACCCCTCGCGCGGCATGGTGTAGGGGCGCGGCTGGAGGTCCTTGCGCAGGTACAGCGGGTGGCCCGGCTCGCCGCCGTTCGTTAGCCTGAGAGCGTGCGGCCGGCCGCCGGCCTCGGCGATGAGCTCGACGACACGCCGGTCGCGCTGGTGCAGACGGCCGTGCGCGCCCCAGCCGCAGACTACGATCGACGAGGCGACGGCGATCTCGGCGAGGTGCTGGTCGTTGTCGGGGCCGATCGGGTCGCAGACTTCGCGCAGCGCGAACGGACTAGTCGACCGGTAGGCGAAGATGTTGCCAAGCACGAGCGAGCCCATGCCCCAGGCCCTGGCGTAGCCGATGCAGCGGCGGATCGTCGGATCGTCGTTGGTCTCGTCGGCCGTGGACGGGTTGAGCAGGATGAAGGCGACGCGGGGCAGGGCAGCGTCCCAGACGCGCTCGAGGCGGTACCGCCACGTCCGGCAGGAGGAGAAGACGGCGGTCATCGTCGGTTGTCAGATGTGGCAATCGACGACGACGACGAACTGATCCAGCCGGACCATCGCAAGCATTTCTGTGAACTTGGCGTCCCAGTCGTCGGTCTCGCCGGACGATATGCCCCACCAGCCCATGCTGCCGCGCGCGTACCACTGGCCATCCTTGACGACGGCATAGGTGATGAGCGCGGCCGCCGCCTGGGCCCAGCTGTCAGCTGTCTGACCCTCAACCATTTTGGGAGGATCGTTCCAGGTGGCGCGGTGTACCTTCTTCAGATGCTCACCGGCTTCGCCGTAGAGCGAGACGAGCCATTCCCCATGAGCGTCCCCGCGTGGCTTCTCGCCAGGCAGTTCCATCCACGCTGCATGGGCCGCATCATTGAGGATGCAGGCCGCCACCACCTGCTCGGTCGTCAGACCGGTTTTCTGTGCGATCTCCGCGAGCTTGGCACGGCGCTGCGCCACTTCAGTCGACTTCATAGTCGACCAGTCGATGTCCTCCATGCGTCCGCCATCGAAGGTGCCGCATGGCGCGCCCGGCCGCATCAGGCCTGGTCCGCCGACCACGCCCGACGCCGCGCCGGGCTTCAAGCGGAACAAGCCTGACCAGCGCCCGCCGATCACCCACCAGTCCCATTTCCTGTTCGGGTTGGTCAGATAATAGAAGCGGTCGTCGCGTTCGATTATGCTGTCGCCATGTTCGTAGATCGCTGCATCGCGCATAGTTGCGTGGCCAAGCCCGTGCTGGCGTGCTTCGTCGGCCGCAAGCTCGACCTCCTCAGCGCCATCGGGCAACTCGAAGCCCGGCCTACTGAAGACGTCGTTGGGGTCTGTGGCGCTGGTGTAGAACTTCCGGTCGTACCGGCATGAGAACGTGCCGTCGGCCAGCTTGACCGCAGAAACACTGCTCTCAAAGGTCTCGCGCACGTCATCGGTGACGTCGACCTCGATTACATACTGATCCTTGATCCCCGTGCATTCGTATTCGTGCCAGGGCTGAAGGATCGGAGCGATCGTCTCATGGGTCGGTGGCTCGTCCATGACGACGAGAACGGTGAAATGCGACATGGCGCGCTCCAGGGTCAGACGTAGAGGGAAAGGAGGATGGCGAGACCGACGAGGATCAGGACGCTGCCGGTCGTGGCGAGCATGATCTGGGGGATGGTCAGGTCCTTCATCGAGCGGACCCTTCGGCTTCGCGCATGAGACCGGCGAGCACTTCCTCGATGGCTAGCGCGGCGCGCAGTCGGAGTTCGGCGGCATGCCGCTCCTTCCAAGCGCTGTCGGAATGCGAGGTCTTATTCGCGAGCGCCCAGGCGACGCCGTCGACTTCCTCACGCCGCTTGGCTTGAACCTTCTCGTTGTGGCGAACGCAGCTTTTCACCGCGGCGGCGTGGAGGTGCTCGAGCGTGATCACGACCTACCCTCCACAACCTCGGTGGCCACGGCGCCCTCGCGCTGATTGGCCATGGCGAGCGCGAGCTCCGCCTCAGCAGCGACCTTCCGCGCCAGATCCGGCGAGCCGTTCCCGAACTCGTAGGAGCGAAGGGCGTGCGCAGCGGACTTAAGGATCCTCCGCAGCGCCTGGTTCTCGGCGAGGATCACTTCTCGCTCACGCATGACAGGGTGTCCTTCGCGGCTCGGGTGAGGAGGGTCTGGTCGGCCGCGCGCTCGGACGGCGTGCCCCGGCTGGTGCCCCGCGCCCGATGCTGGGCGCAGTAGCTGCGTTCAAGAGGGATGGAGCGGCCACAGCAGCGCTTGTCGCCGAGCGGCACGTCCTCGCCCCAGAGAGGCCAGGCGCACTGGCCGGCGCGCCGATCGAGAAACCGGACGCCGGCCGGATCCGGCTCGCTCAATCGAGCCCGCGCGCCGCGCGCAGGTTCGCCGCGACCGGCAGGAAGGACGAGACGACGTCATCAAAGGCGTCGGGGTTCGCCGCGATCCAGGCGTCGGACACGTAGAAGAGGGCGGTCACCGACAGGGTATCGGTCGAGCCCCAGTGGCCGAAGCCCTCGTACTTCACGGCCGTCGGCTCGTAGAGCGGCTTGCCCTTGGCATCGAGCGTGTCGTTGAAGTCCTTGTCGACGACGTCCACGAAGTCGAGGACCGAACCCTTGCCGGCGACGCTTGCGATGCGCGCCACGAAGTCAGAGTTCTTCGCCGAGGTGAAGAACATGCAGCCGACATCGGAGCCGTCGACGATCTGGGTGAGTGCGAGCGCATCGCCCACCGGCTCGGTCGGGATGACTGAATACTCGTCGCCGCCCTCGACCTTGTCCGCGTGGACGAGGCCGTTCCACGAGACCCAGCTGCCCGAGCCGAACTTGCCGATCGCGACCTTCGGTTTCTTCGAGATCAGGTCGCCCAGATCGTCGATGCCGAGCGAAGCGTTGCAGACGAGGTTGAGCGTCTCCTTGAATACGGCGCCGACGCGCTGGACGGCGAGGCCGGCGCCGGCGTTGCTCGACCGATAGACCGTGTCGGCGTCGGACTGGATCACGGCTGCGTCGCAGTCGCCCTTTTTCAGAAGGTCGAGGTTCTTCCAGGAGCCTTCCGTCGCGATGGGCTCGACGACGACGGCTCCGTTGAGCGTGCGGCGCAGCTGCTCGGCGAAGGCGAAGTAGTTCCCGCTCTTGGAAGCGGTGCAGACGCGCAGAGGAGCGTCGGCGAGGGCGGGCGCCGCGGCGCCCATTAGGGTGGCCGCAGCGAAAGCGGCGAGGCGGATGGCCATGAGCCGTGTTCCTTGTGTCGGGGATGGGGGAGGCGTCGCGCTTAGTGCGCGTAGGAGAGGGCCGGGTGGCCGTCGCGGGCGACCTCGGCGAGGTCCGAGCGGTTGTTCGGGCTGTCGAGGATCGCCTCGACGATGCGGTCGATCGCGGTGCGCTGGCCGGCCGGCAGTCGATCAACGCGTTGAGCAAGCGCCAAAGCCCGAGCGGACGGCGCGCGAGGCCGGGCGTGCTCGCTCGTCTCGACCGCGGAGACGGCGGCTGCCACCAGCTCGTCGCCGTCGAAGCCGATGAACTCGGCGAGGCGCACGGCCGTCGCGAAGGCGACGCGGTTCGCGCCGCTCTCGTACTTCTGGACCTGCTGATAGGTCACGCCAACGCCCTTGCCGACATCGGCGAGGCTCAGGCGCGCGGCCAGGCGGCGCTTCCGCAGTTTCGCACCGACGGCAACGTCCATGGGATCACGTTCAGGTTTCATGCGGCATCTCCGAGGACGAGGTTGATCTCGCGATCGATGTCGTCTCCGGCGAGGAGGCGCTCGATCGCGGCGTTGCAGCGTCGCCACCAGGCGATGGCGACTTCGGTCTTGCCGTGCCGGCGGATCAGGAGGGCGCAGTCCTTCCGCGCCTGAACCCAGTGCTCCAGGGTCAGGTCCTCGTCGCGATCGGGAGTGACCGCGCGGCCGCGCCGCCTGAATGCTGGCTCGAGCATTGGTCAGGCCCGGTGGACGTGCTTCGCGGCGAGCGCGGCGCGATCCCTGGCGGAGCCGAAACGAGGATCGAGGTGGATGTTGCGGATGCGGCGGCGGGCCAGTTCCGCCGTGCCGGCGTCAGCGATCGCGCCGAAGACCTGCTCGACGATCTCCGCCGATGCGTCGTCCGGGACGACGTCCGAAATGATCTGGCCACCGGGGAAGCTGGCTTCCACGCGATACCCGCCCTCGACGGCCATGCAGCGAACCGACGAGGCGACCGGCCTCGCAACACCTACGTGGCCAGCGTTGCCATTGGTTAAGCGGGCCTGGGCGAGGAAGTCGGACGAGGTCTCGGCTTCCTCGAAGCTGCGGCGGATATCCTGATCGAAGGCGAGGTCGTCGAACTCCTCCGGCAGCGCCTGGGAGAAGTCCTCGTCCGGCTGGAAGGGCTGGGCGGTCGAGCGGTCGATGGTGCGGCGGGCGGATGCCATGGTGCTTCTCCACAACGCGAAGGCGATGCAGAAATAAAAGCACTGCTTTCATATTCGTGCAAGCGAAACTTTCATGTGAGAATCCATTGGCGATCTATCGACTCTGACGTGTGGAGAATCAACAATAGAACGAAGCATGAACGGATGGGCGTATGACGAGCGTAACGATGAAGGATGTCAGGTCTGTCGCCGTCGAGTGTGCTGATTGTGGGCGTGAGCGTTGGCTGCGCCTGATCGATCTACGCAGGCATGGGGTTCGAGATGACACTCCATTTCCCCGATTCGCTCAAAGCCTTCGCTGTCAGACCTGCAAGGCCGACGGTCAGCCAGGCGAGAACATTTCCGTTACGCCGAGGTATGTCGCAGAGGCCGGAGGTGTCGCGAATGACGTCAGGTGGCTCAGAAGCCGAGGAGCTCCTTGAAGGGGATGACGCGATGAATGGCCTTCACCTCCTTCATGGGGAAACGAAGCTCGATCGCAGGGTTGAACTGGCGAACGATCAGCTCCTTCGCCGTTCGCTGAACGAGGCGCTTCACATATCCGCGCCGGGATCCGCCAGGCTCACCCTGCAGCTCAATGACTACGTCGTCCCCCGGCACGGCATGCCGGCCACCGCAATAGGCGAGATCGCCAACTTCGAAGCGAGGAGACATGCTGTCTCCGAGAACATGGATCGCGAAGACGTTGCGGACCGCGGCTATGCCAGGCGGTCGGCGCGCATAGTCGATGACGTCGCCGATGAACTCGAAATCGGCTCCATCTCCACCGATGCCGACGCCTTCCACTGGAACATCGCGAGGGCCGAACGCGACGGGACCAGGATCGGTGACCTGTTCGACCTCGTTTAGATCCGGAGATTCCTCCAGATACCGCACCTCGCCGCGGTGGGCCGAGACCGGGTCGATCTTCAGGAAGCCGCAGACTGCCCGGAGGTTCTCCATCGTGAGAGCGTTATCGCTCCGCTCCCACTGACCGACCGCGGCAACAGAAACGCCGACGGCTTTTGCAACGTCCTTCTGGACCAGCCCGCGACGCTTCCGCGCCTCCTTGATCGCTTCACCTACAGTCGTCATCACAGAGTTGTGGGGCGAAAGCTCAACTTTCGTCCATAAAAGTCTCGCTTGTTCTGCAATGAAAGCTGTGCTTTTATCAGGTTCATGAGCGAACTCGACGACATGAGAGACGCGCTTCGACGCGCAATTCGCAAGGCCGGTGGCCCGAGCGTTATTGGTCTGGCCGCTGGCATTTCCCAGCAGGCCGTCGGCCAATGGGAAATCTGCCCGCCGCTGCGGGTCCTGATCGTCGAGCGTTGCAGCGGCGTCAGTCGCTACGAACTTCGGCCTGATCTCTACCCGCTGGAAGGCGCGCCCGGCGCTGCGGGTCACGAGATGCAGGCTCCGAACGGGGCTGCGGCATGATCGGCGCTGATCACTCTTGGCGCTCGCGCCTCATCACCATGCATGTCTCGCTCCTGCGCGGTCGGCGTGCCGCGAAGCTGACCCAGCAGCAGCTCGCGGACCGCCTCGGCGTCGATCGCCGCACCGTTCAGCGCTGGGAGGACGGCAGCTGCGATCCGTCGAGCCAGGATCTTATCCGCTGGGCCGACGCGCTTGGGTTCGCCCTGTTCGCCGCTCCTCTCTCGGAATGCGGCACATCTGCCGCTTTCGATCGAGAGGCATCCGCCGAGATCGAAGCGGTGGCCAAGCCTGAGCCGACCGCGCAGGCGGCAGCTCGCCGCCAGCTTCCATCCGCTCGCACCGCCCTCCTTCGCGGGAGCACTACCTTGTCCACGACCGAGCAGGCCCGTGCCTACCGCATGCTGGTAGTGGAAGGTCGCTCCCATGCCGCCGTCGCCGCTGCGCTGACCGCCGATCGCCCGCATGGTGCGGCCCGCGTCACCGAAGAGGACGTACGCGCGCTCTTTCGCGCCGAACGGTCCCTGCATTTTCGCGATGCGTTTCATGGTTCGCCTGACCTGCCTGTTGTTGGCGAGATTGCGGCGGGACGTCGCGGCGTTCACGTGAAATCGCCGGCCAGTCGTTCACGGGGTGCCCGATGAGCGCCGTCCGCCCGACCGAAGAGCCGCGCGAGCTGACGGCTGACGAGCGCGCGATGAAGCTGATGACGGCTGCGCTCGTCGATCAGTGCGGCGGCAACGGTGCCGCCGCGGCGGCGCTCGGCGTCTCGAAAGCCCTCGTCTCGAAATGGTGCCACCCGCGCATTCCGGACGGTGAGAAGTCGCCAGCCTTCATTCCGATGGCGGCGGTCCTCAAGCTCGAGCGGCTCTGCGGTGCGGCTGTCCTGACGCGCTGGATGACCGAGACGGCCGAGACCGATCCGACCACGGCGCTCGATCCTCTCTCCTACGAGCACGTCGCTGAAATGGCGCTTGAGCACTCTCAGGCCGCCGGCGCCCTAATCCGCGCCAAGGCGGACGGGAAGATCGACGCGGCCGACCGCGCCGAGCTGCGCAAGGAGTTCGTCGACGTCATCGCGCTGTTCACGCGGCTCGTGCGGAAGATCGACCTGTCATGAGCGCCGCGACCCCGCCCTTCGGCCGGCGCCGCTCGATGGAATCGGCCCTGCGGCGCGTGCAGCCCGCCGACCTCGTCGTCGAGCATACGAACCCGCGGCCGGCGCTGCCGAACGACCAGCCGGGCATCATCTTCACTGACCATCTCGATCGTGCGGCACAGCAGCACGTCGAGCACGCCACCCGACCGCGCGCCCGCGCGTCGCCTCGGTAGCTGCGCGCGGCGCCCTCCCGCCGCGTGACCGCCGGGCCGCCATCCTCCTCCCAGGCGGCCCGGCACCCCATCCCGGATGAAACCGGGCCTTTCGGCTCGCCCACCTCGCTCCGCACCCCGGCGCGTGAACGGCAGCCCCTTACCCGAAAACGGAGACTGCCATGCTGGCCAGTTTGAAACAGAAGCTCCTCGGCGGCGCCTCGCGCTTGTCCGGGCGTACCGATGCCCTCGAAGCCGTCTGCGCCGCTGCCGCGCTGGTGGCCGCTGCCGATGGCGACATCGCGGAGAAGGAGATCGCGGCGACGCTGAAGGCGATCAAGGCGAACGCGAGCCTCGCCGCCGCCTTCGACGCTCGCACGATCGAGACGGTCGCGCAGCGCATGCTGGATCGCGCCGAGGGCGGCCGGGTTGGGCGCATGGGTCTCTACAAGGAAATCGAGCAGGTCGCGGCCGATGCCGAGATCGCCGAGCTCGTTCTTCTCGCCGCTGTCGACGTCTCTGAAGCGGACGGCTCGATTCAGGATGCGGAGCGCAAGGTGCTCGAAGAGGTGGCCAAGCGGCTCGGCCTCAGCCTCGCGTCGGTCGGGCTCTGAGCCGCCGATGATCGGCTTTCTGAAAGCCAAGGCGCGGGCGGTGGTTCTCACCGCCGCCGGCGTCCTTCTCGCCCTCCAGATCATCCTCCCCACGACGCTCGACCTCCTGCTCGGCCTGATCCTGCTCGGCCTGGTCTGGGTCGCGACGCGGCTGACCTGAAAGGACAGGCCTCGTGACGCTGAACAATCACGCCCGCACGCCGCTGCATAAGCTGCCGACGGTCATCCTCGACCAGATCGAGACGATGAGCGCGACTGGCGAGACACCGGAGGCGGTGGCCGCCGCGCTCCTGCGCGATCACGGGATCAAGCGCCGGCCGGCGACGGTGCAGTTCTCATCGCCTTTTCAGGAGGGCCGGCGTCGGCTCGCCGAAGCGCAGGCGGTTCGCGAGGCCGCGGACGCCGCCGAGCACTCGGCGCGCACCGCCGCCTGGAAGGCGCGGCACTGGCGGCACCCGGAGCATCCGGGCGTCACCCTCCCGCGCCTCACCATCCTCGCTGGCGCACCGGCCTGAGAGCGGCGCATGACGATGATTCTCGTCCATCGCCTCGAGCTCGCCGAGCGGGTCGATCTCGCGCTCGACGGGGACATGCTCGACTGGCTGGCGGATCACGTCGGCATGGGCCGCAGCGACATTTGGCTGCGCCATGCGCGCGGCATGGTCGGCGATCTGAGCGGCGCCGAGCGTCTCGTCGATGACCTCTTTCCCGGCGCGTATTGGGCGGTCGGCAAGGCGAAGGATCGCAGCGATGCGGCCGAAGCGCACGCAGTCCTCATCCCGGTAGGCGCGGCTTCACCCATCGTTTCCAGCGCCCGCTGGCCAGCGAACGCCCTGATCGCGGCGACGGTGCGCGCCTACGCGGCCGGCGCACTCAGCGTGCCCTTCGCCGCCAACGACCGCGGGAGGGCCGCATGACTGCGCCCAGCTATGCCGACTTCCTCCGCTCGAAGACGAAGATCGCGCCTCGGCTCGGCTTCGACGTCTCGCACCGCGCCTTCCATCCCCGGCTGAAGGACCATCAGCGCGCCATCTGCCAGTGGGCGGTCCGCGGCGGCCGGCGCGCGATCTTCTCCCGATTCGGTCTCGGCAAGACGGGCATGCAGCTCGAGACCCTGCGCGAGACGCTGGAGCATCTCGACGAGACGGCCGTCGGCCTGATCGTGCTGCCCTACGGCGTCCGGCTGGAGTTCGTGAAGGAAGCGGCGCTGCTCGGCATCGAGGTCCGGTTCATCCGCTCGGCCGCAGAGATCGATCCGGCCGCCTGCCGGATCTATCTGACGAACTACGAGACCGTGCGCGACGGCCGGCTCGACCCCGCGCTGTTCCAGGTCGTCAGCCTCGACGAGGCGAGCGTCCTGCGCTCCTACGGCTCGAAGACCTATCAGACGTTCCTGCAGCTGTTCGATGCCGTGCCGCTGCGCTTCGTCGCGACCGCGACGCCCTCGCCGAACCGGCTGAAGGAGCTGATCCACTACGCCGGGTTCCTCGGGGTGATGGACACCGGTCAGGCGCTCACGCGCTTCTTCCAGCGCGACAGCGAGCGGGCCAACAACCTGACGCTCTACCCGCACAAGGAGCGGGAGTTCTGGCTGTGGGTGAACACCTGGGCGGTGTTCCTGCAGAAGCCGTCCGACCTCGGCTTCTCGGATGAGGGCTATGACCTTCCGCCGCTCGACGTGCGCTTCCACGAGATCGCGACCGAGATCTTCGACGGCAGCTTCGAACGGGACGGGCAGGGGCGCCTGCTGCGCGAGGAGGGCAACGACCTGCAAGCGGCCGCGCGCGAGAAGCGGTCGAGCCTCGCGGAGCGCATTGCGACCGCGGCCGCGATCGTCGCCGCCGCCCCGGCCGACCACTTCATCCTCTGGCACGATCTCGAGGATGAACGCCGCGCGATCGAGAAGGCGGTACCGGGCGTCCGGTCCGTGTTCGGCTCGCAGGACCTCGACGAGCGCGAAGGCATCGTCTCGGATTTCGCGGAAGGCCGGCTGCAGCACATCGCCGCCAAGCCGGTGATGCTCGGCTCGGGCGCCAACTTGCAGCACCACTGCCACCGCGCCGTGTTCACCGGCATCAGCCCGAAGTTCAACGACTGGTTCCAGGCGGTCCACCGGATCCTGCGCTTCGGCCAGACGTACGCCGTCCGCATCGACATCGTCCACACAGATCAGGAGCGCGGGACGATGCGCATCCTCATGGAGAAGTGGACCCAGCACGAGGAGATGATGGAGACAATGAGCGCGATCATCCGCGAGTTCGGCCTGGAGCAGCTGAACATGGCCAGCGAGATGCAGCGGGCCATCGGCATCGAGCGGCAGGAGGCGGCCGGCGACGGCTGGCGTGTCGCCAACAACGACTGCGTCGAGGAGACGCGGGCGATGCCAGACGCCTCGGTCGACCTGATCGTGACGTCGATCCCCTTTGCCAACCACTACGAATACACGCCGAGCTACAACGACTTCGGCCACACCGACGACAACGCGCACTTCTGGGCGCAGATGGACTTCCTGACGCCGGAGCTCTTCCGCGTCCTCGAACCGGGCCGCATCGCGGCCATCCACGTGAAGGACCGGATCCTGTTCGGCAACGTGACCGGCTACGGCCGGCCGTCGGTCTCGCCCTTCCACGCGGAAGCTCTCTTCCACTTCATCCGGCACGGTTTCGTCTTCTGCGGGATGATCACCGTCGACACCGACGTCGTGTTCGAGAACAACGGCACCTACCGGCTGTCCTACTCCGAGATGCTGAAGGACGGCTCGAAGATGGGCGTCGGCTCGCCCGAATACGTCCTCCTGTTCTTCAAGCCGCAGACGGACCGCTCGAAGGGCTACGCCGACGTGCGGATCGCCAAGGACCGTGAGGACTATCCGCTCGCCCGCTGGCAGATCGACGCGCACGCGCATTGGCGCTCCAGCGGCGACCGCTTCCTGACCGTCGAGGACCTGTCGCGCCTGCGAACCGACGTCCTGGCGCGTGTCTTCCCGAAGGAGACGCAGAAGCGGGTCTACGACTACCGCGAGCACGTCCAGGTCGCGCAAGCGCTCCAGGATCGCGACGCACTGCCGACAACCTTCATGGCGGTGGCGCCGGGCTCGACCGATCCGGACATTTGGCACGACGTCACCCGCATGCGCACGCTCAACGGCGAGCAGGCGGCCAAGGGGCGCGAGAAGCACATCTGCCCGCTGCAGTTCGATATCGTCGATCGCCTGATCGAGCGGTACTCGATGAAGGGCGAGACGGTCTTCGATCCCTTCGGCGGCCTGTTCACGGTGCCGAACCGCGCCATCCAGCTCGGCCGGCGCGGCGTCGCGGTGGAACTGAACGACGGCTACTACCGCGACGGCCTGCGTCTCCTGCGCGACCAGGAGCGGCGGCTTGCGGTGCCGACCCTGTTCCAGCTGCTGGACGCGGCCATGCCGGCCGAGGCCGCGGAGTGATGGCCGCGCTCCTGACCCTCGCGGCGGCGGCGATCCTCTTCGGCGGCGGATCGAGCCTTGCCTACGACGGCGAGCGTCTCAGCGAGCGCGGCGCCGGCGTCGCGATGATGCTGGCCGGCGCGCTCGCGTTCGCGCAGGCCTTCTGGCTGGCCGTGCAATGAGTGTCCGCGTCACCTCCCACGCGATCATCCGCTACCTGACGCGGGTCCGGCTTCTCGACGAGAGCGAGATCCGTCAGGCGGCCGGCGAGGGTGCTTCGGATCATGGCTTGGCGAAGGCCGGCTGCGCGATGCTCAACCAGACGCTCGCCGAGGTCGCTGCCGAGATCCTGCCGCGGCACCTCGAGGCGGCCGTCATCCTCGGTGCAAGCCGCATCCAGCGCGCCGGCTTCGCGCTCGCCTGCCGAGAGGGCTTCGTCACGACGGTTGTCGACGGGGCCAACCTTTGCCGGCCGGGCCACCACACCGCGCAGGGCTGGCACCCGCGCGCCCAGCGCCGCCGCGAGCGACGTCCCCGCTTCCTCCTTTCAGAACACATGGCCGAGGGCGAAACCCCATGAACGCGCATCCTTTCGACCTCACGCGCCCGATGATCGTCGACAGCTTCGCTGGCGGAGGCGGTGCTTCGACCGGCATCGAGATGGCGCTCGGCCGCTCGCCCGACGTCGCCATCAACCATTCGGCCGACGCGCTCGCCATGCACGCGGTCAACCATCCCGACACGGTCCACCTCGATTCGAACATCTGGGACGTCTCGCCCGTCGAGGTGACGAAGGGTCGCCCGCTCGGCCTGTTCTGGGCGTCGCCCGACTGCAAGCACTTCTCGAAGGCCAAGGGCGGCAAGCCCATGGACCGAAACATCCGCGACCTCGCCTGGGTCGTGGTCCGGTGGGCCGAGGAAGCGAAGCCCGACGTCATCATCCTCGAGAACGTCGAGGAGTTCCGCACCTGGGGCCCGCTCTACGAGGACGGCAAGCCGATCGTCGAGCTGCGCGGACACACCTTCGAGGAGTGGACGGGCCGGCTGAAGCGCGCGGGCTATAAGGTGCAGTGGCGCGAGCTGCGCGCCTGCGACTACGGCGCGCCGACGATCCGCAGGCGCTTCTTCATGATCGCCCGCCGCGACGGCATGCCGATCGTCTGGCCGAAGCGCACGCACGGCGATCCGAAGAAGGCCGAGGACGCGAAGCTGATCGCCAAGGGCAAGCTGAAGCCGTGGCGCACGGCCGCCGAGATCATTGACTGGTCGCTGCCGTGCCCGTCGATCTTCGACACCTCGGCCGAGATCATGGCGCGCTACGGCGTGCGCGCGGTGCGACCGCTTGCAGACGCCACCATGCGCCGGATCGCCCGCGGCGTCGTGCGCTACGTGCTCGAGGCGCCGAAGCCATTCGTCGTGAAGTATCAGACCGGATCGACCGGTCATGCGATCGACGAGCCGCTCGCGACGGTGACGGCCAACAGCTACGTGAAGCGCCCCGGCGGCGCTGCGCCGCTGGGCGTCGTCGTGCCGTCTATCGTCGGGCTGGCGCATGGCGATGGCGCTGGGGGCGTCCGACGCGAGTATCCGGTCGACGAGCCAACGCGGACGATTCATGCCGGCGGCGGCAATTTGGCCCTGCTCGCCCCGGTCATCACCGCCGCGCAGCAGGGCGGGTCCGTCCGCTCGGCCGACGCTCCGATCCACACCATCACCGCCAGCCCGAAGGATCAGAACGCCGTCATCGCTGCGACCATGGTGCAGACCGGGTACGGTGAGCGCGATGGGCAGGCGGCGCGCTGCCTCGACCTCGAGGCCCCGATCGGGACGCAGGTCGGCGGTGCGGCAAAGCATGCGGTCGTCGCCGCCAGCCTGTCGCGCTTCACTCAGAACGGCGTTGGCTCGGCGATGGACGAGCCTGTCGACACGGTCATGGCCGGCGCGCCGAAGTTCGGCGTCGTCTCGGCATTCCTCGCCCAGCACAACAACGACAGCCGCCGGATCGGCGGGGTGAACCCCGGACGCGAGGCTAGCGAGCCGCTGGCGACCGTCACCGCGACGGGCGCGCAGCAGACGGTGATTGCCGCACACATGATGCGCCAGTTCGGGACGAGCATCGGCCACGAATTGGACGAGCCGACGCACACAGACACCGCGACGGTCAACAAATCCGCCCTGATCTCGGGCTTTCTGACGAAGTACTACGGTACCGGCGACGGCGCGGCCGTGGACGTCCCGCTTCACACCGACACGACGAAGGATCGCTTCGGCCTCGTCACCGTAGACATCGACGGCGAGCCTCACGCAATCGCCGACATCGGCATGCGCATGCTGACGCCCCGCGAACGCTTCCGCGCGCAGGGCTTCCCCGACAGCTACATCATCGATCGCCGACCGGACGGCTCGCCCATCACCGCGACCGTACAGGGCTCGTGTTGCGGAAACTCCGTCTGCCCGCCGCTCGCTGCGGCGCTGGTGGCGGCGAACTGCGGGCACCTCGCCAATCAAGTGCTTGAGGCCGCGGAATGACCCTCGATCGTGCTCTCGAAATCGTCAAAGCGATCAACCAGCGTTCCTTCCTGCCGATGGGTCTCATAGAGCCGAAGGATGTCGGCTCGCTGGCCGGCGTCTCGCTCGCCGAGATGCTCGAGGCGGTGGCTTGCTGCCAGCAGGAGACCGAACGGCGGCGGGAACACGCGCGCGAGCACGGCGGTAGCTACGGGGTCATCGCCGTTCCGGCAGACCGCTTGATCGCCGCCGCCTACGCCTTGGAAAACTACGAGCCCGACGGCGATGCGATCGTCGCCAGCCCGCTCGGCGGCTGGCGGGGGGGTATCCGCGTGCTCGGTATTGTGGGCCAGAAGCTGGGCAGCGAGGCAGACGAATGAGCGCCCGCACCCAGCCCTCCCTCTTCGACGGCTCAAAGCGGCTCGTCTACGACGAAGCGGTCGAGCTGACGATCGCCTCGCTGCAGGCCTACGGACAAGCACACGATCACTGGTGCATCGCGTGGTCGGGCGGGAAGGACAGCTCCGCTCTCCTGACGCTCGTTGTCCACCTGATCGACGCGGGCAGGATCGCCGCCCCGCGCTCGCTCACTGTCTTCTACGCCGACACCCGGCAGGAGCTGCCGCCGCTCCAGGCGTCGGCCAAGGCGATCATGGCGCAGCTCGCCGCCCGCGGCATCCGCTGCGAGGTGGTGATGGCGCCGTTGGACAAACGCTTCCTCGTCTACATGCTCGGGCGCGGCGTGCCGCCGCCAAACAACAACACGTTCCGTTGGTGCACCCGGCAGATCAAGGTCGACCCAATGGCGGCGGCCGTCGAAGCGCGCCTCAACGAGCTCGACGGCAAGATCCTGATGCTCACCGGCGTGCGCCAGGGCGAGAGCGCGGTGCGCGACCAGCGCATCGTCATGTCCTGCGGCAAGGACGGCGCCGAGTGCGGGCAGGGCTGGTTTAAGGAGGTCCTGCCGAACGCGAAGGGCGTGCGCGGCCGGATCGCGACCCTCGCCCCCCTTCTGCACTGGCGCGTCTGCAACGTCTGGGACTGGCTCCGCATCTACGCGCCCATGCCGGCCTATGGCGGCTGGGCGACGGCCGCGATCGCTGACGCATATGGGGGCGACGAGGCAGCCGAGATTGCCGCGCGCACAGGCTGCATCGGCTGCCCGCTGGCCAGCCAGGAGCTGGCGCTGGAAACGATCCTGCGCTCGCCGGGCTGGGAGCACCTCGCGCCGCTGCGCGGGCTCAAGCCGCTCTACCGCGAGCTGCGCGAGCCGCGCCACCGGCTGAAGAAGACCGGGTTCGGCGGAGCCGGTGAACTGGCGACGGGCAAGAACAAGCAGCGCATGGGGCCACTCACCTTCGAGGCTCGCCGCATGGCGCTGGCGCGCATCGAGACGATCCAGGCGATGTGCAACGACGCAGCGGATCGGCGCGGCCGGCCGGGCGTGGACATCCTCAGCATCGAGGAGGCCACGCGCATCCGCGAACTGATCTCCGCCGGCACTTGGCCGAACGGCTGGGACGGCGACGAGCCGACAGCCGACACCCCGCTCGATAGCGTTTTCAGGGACGGCTCGGTGCAGCCGCTGATGCTGTGATGCTGCATTTCGGTTCGGTCCCCGTTCCCTTCACCGCATCGTGGACGAGCGAGGCCGCGATGTTCATCGCGCCTTGCCGCTTTGCCCGCGGCCATGAGGCGGTGTGCCAACCATCGTCGGCCGGCGAGGGAAAGCCGCTGTTCGGCAAGCCGCACATGGTCCGCCAGCGGCAGGCGATGGAGCAAGGTCTATGCGATACGTGCGGCCGGCTCCTTCGCGGGCGGACGCGGGTCTCTCTATCCCATGCCAGCCTGCGCATGAACGCGGCCGAAGGGCCAGCTATCCTGCAGGTCGAGCCGCTGATGCACCGGGAGTGCGCAGCGCTGTCCGTTCGTCATTGCCCTTCGCTGAAGCGAGACATCGCGGACGGCAAGATCGAAATCCGTCGCGTAGCTCGCACGCGCCTTCAGTTCGCGCAACTGACCGGCGATGCCACCATGGAGTTCTGCGGCATCAGGCGGCCGGGCGTCGTCGGACACGCCAAGATCGAACTCCTTGCGTGGGTCGACAAGACGCTCTCCTGGCTGGAGGGAGCATGAGCGAGTGGGGCAAGGTTCCTCGCGAGGTCTTCCTCGACGATCGCCTGACACGCCGCGACCTGCGTGTCCTGGGTATCCTGTGCACGCATGCAGACGGCCGGACGGGCATTTGCACCCGGAAGCAGGAGGCCATCGCCGAGGAAATTGGCTCGGATCGGAGTGGCGTGAACCGCTCGATCGCCAAGCTCGTGCAGCTGGGCTATGTCGACACACATCAGCGCGCCGGTATGAAACGGAGCCTTCAGTACCGCGTCCTCGTGCGCGAAGCGTCGGCTGGTCAGATGAGCCTGTTCGACGCGCGTGAAGCACCAAGGCAGGCCAAGCCGCGCGTCGCGAAACGTGCCGAAAAGAGCACATCTGTTGTGCTGTCAGAGGGCACATCTGTTGTGCCGACTAGCGGCACATCTAATAAACAGACCCCCGATAACAGAAGCTATGCTGCCTCGCGCGCCGCGCCGGCGAACGACCAGCCGAAGATCGATCCCCAGCCGGATGCCGTTCCGGTTGCGAAGGCGCCGGGTGCCGTCCCGACCTCGCAGATCGACGTCGACGCGCTAGAGGATCGTCTCATCCAGGCGGCCGGCGCTGCGCTCGACCCCATGGCAGCGCGCCTTGGACTGAGGATCCTGACCGAACCGCTCGGCTGGCTGGACGCCGGGTGCGACCTGCACTTCGACGTCTTGCCGACCATCGCCGGCATGTGCGCTCGGCCCGGCGTCACCGGGATCAAGTCGTGGCGGTATTTCGCGGAAGCCGTTCGGCAGGCGAGGGACCGACGCCTTGCCGCGGCGCTCCCGGCACCGCTCGACGCATCGGCCGGCCGGCCCGTGCCCGCCGTTGCGGTTCCTCGACCCAAGCGCCGCAGCATGGGCGACCGCGTCTTCGACCGCATCCAGGAGCGCTTCGGGCACGGCGACGAGCCGCAGGCGGAAGCTGATCCAGACCCCCAAACCACAGGAGACGTCATCGATGTCGCGTTCTGTCGTCGCTAGATCGCCCAACGCCGCCGATATCGCCCGAGCTCGAAGCATGGGTGCGCAGTCCGATCCGGCCGCTGAGGTTTCACGCCTCGCCCTGATCTTGGCGCCCGCAACCGAGGACGACGCCGTCGCAGCGGTGGCCTACATGTTCCGCATCCTGCCGATGGGCATGAGCGCAGACGGCATGACGGACGATCAACTGCGAGAGGCCGAGGACGTCTTCATCGAGAGCTACCGCCTTGCGCTGCGGGGCTTCCCCAAGTGGGCAGTGCTCGAAACGCGAGATGCCTTCATCGGCGGCCGGGTGGCCGAGCACAGCGGACCTTTTTCGCCCAACAGCGCCGTCTTCGGCCGAGAGTGCGCGCGCCGGGTCGATGCCGATCGCGCGCGGCTCGGGCGAGCCCAGCGGCAGCTCGACGAGCGTCGATCGTTTCGCAGCGACGAACCCGGTCCGCTCAGTGAGGAGGCGCGCGAGCGCGGCCGGCGCCGGGTGGAAGAGCTGCGGGCGAGCGCTGAAGCCAAGCGCAGGCTTCTAGGACAGGGATCGCGTGCGGCTCAAGAGAAGGTCTACGTCGACACGACGCCCATCACTCCCGAAGCGCTCGATGCGGCCGGCGTGCCGGACGCTCCGGCTCGAGATGGTTCTATGCGTCCGTTGGCGGCTACCTTCCAGCCCCTGAAACGTAGCGCCTGACCCGTTGCCTGACTCGCTCGGCGTGTGCTCTGTCGTGCCATGCAGACCCGCCAGACCCATAAGCCAGCCTATCCCCTTCGCCTGCGCTGGGTGAAGCGACAGGAAGAGCGCGGCCAGACGATCTGGCGCGCCTTCGATGGGCCTTGGGCTATCGGCTATGTCGCGGACCTGTCGGGCACGTTTCCAGCTGGCACCCGAACCTTCACGTGGCAGATCCAGATGCTGTCGTCGCACCAGTTCCGCGGCAGCATCCAAGGGCGGGAATGGACGAGCCGCGAGGCCGCCGAGAATCTCGAGGAGACGTTCTTCCGTCTGCTGCCCGAAGCGCACAGCTTTGAAGGCCGCCTAGAGGACGCGATCGCCTATGCCGAGTGGCTCGGCGTCCCCATTCCCGTCGCGACCGACTGGATGCGCCGCCAGCATATCCTCGGCGAGAACCCGCTGCCGGTGAAGCCGCTGAAGGCCGCGTTGACCATTTGGGGCGCGGAAGAGCGCCGGCGCGGACGGACTGGATCGCTCTCACCCAGCTTGATGGCTGAAACCTACGGTGCGGATTGGCGCGCAAAGTTCTGCTGAGCGAAACTCTGCTCGGCCCTCTCGGGAGTGGCTTCGGACGAGATCGAACCGTGAACGGATTTGCGCAAAAGCGTTCGGTCGGGCATATCTGACGCGCAACATACAACGGCCGGCTCCAGTGCCGAGGAGCAAGGCCAGCATGCCCGACTTTTCCCACCCTTCGACCGGGGATCAGACCGCCGCTCCTGAGCAGGAGACGGCGATCTCGCGCTTGACCGGCGCTGGCGTTCGCATCGCCACGGGCAGCTTTGCCAAGTCACCCATCACCCACTACAGGCCGCGCTTGGCGCAGCCCGTCCAGTTCACCAACCTTGGTGTCGACGTCCGCATGGCGGAGGTCGACAATCCCTACTACTCCCGCGCGCACAAGGATGAGGCGGAAGATCCGACCAACCCACGGAAGATCGCGGCAGCCCGGAACTCGAACGAGAGCCCGCTTGTCCGCCTCGAGATGATCGGTTCTCTGGACCCGCGACAAGCGCGAGCCGGGCATCTGTTCCGGCAGGTCTATGAGCGGATGATGGCTGGTCAGGCTTCCCCATCGTTCATTCAGGAGCGCGTCGATGGAGGATCGGCGCCAGATGCCTTCACCGAAGGTCGGGCCCGTGCCTCGCGGCAGCTGCGCATTATTTCAGAGGCCATGACGGAAGCGGACTATAACGTCGTGCGCTTCGTGTGTGGAGAAGGACGCTCACTGCGTGAGCTCGATCGCGTGCTCGAAGTTCGGAAGGGGACGTCCAAGGGCCGACTGCTCGCGGCGCTCGATAGGCTGGCCGATGTCCTCGGCCTCGGAAAGCCGAAGCAGCGCGATGGCTGAACCGACCGCTCCCTTTCGCCGTCAAGCCGACACCCTCGACGACCTGGCGCGCCGGGTCGATCGCCTGAGCGTCTCGCGACATGATCCTGAGGCGTTCTTCGAAGAGCGGTCCGAGATCGTTGCGGCCCTCCGGAAAGAGGCGGGGAAACTGCGGACGAGCGATCGAAAAGAAGCGCGAACTGGCTAGAATCGCCTCGCGCAGATGCCGAGTTGACATCGGGGGTCGCTAAGGGCATAGATTGTCCACGGTCGGAAGCTGCGTCGAGAACGCGCCTTCGGCCTTTTTCGTATCCGTTTGATGGTTTGCGGCGCGCCGACGCGTCGCCTTCGAGCTTGCCGCAGGGATGGTCCCGCGGCGAGACGCCCGGCCGGTGCATGTTGCAGCGGGAGAGGCGAACCCGGCACGGTTCTGCCTCTCCCAACATGCGACCGGATATGAGGCGTCAACGCGCGACGCGCATTTCAGTTTCCCCCGCCCGGTTCCGCCGGGCTAGTTCCCCAGGCACTTTCCGGTTCCTCCTGGGTGGCGAACGCGAGGAGCCGGCGCGCACGCCGCGCCTACAGGCGGGTAGAAGCGCGACAATCGGCCCTGCAACGCCGGCGTGGTGGCAGGGGACGCGCCGGAAGCTCGGGAGAGCGGTCAGTCCTTGCCCTCGCGGTCCAAGGAGGCACGGGGACACGCGGGCGGAGGGACAGCCGGCATTGATGGAGCGCAGCATGAGACCCTCGTGGCGTCGACGCATCGAGACGCCCTTGGCGCGTGTGCGTCGCATCATCTCCGAACGCGCTGCCTCACTCGCAGCTGCGGCCCTCTTAGCGCGCATCGAGGTCGCTGACGGCGACATCCTGACCCTGACGATGGGTAGTAGCCTGAGGCGAGTGGACGAGATCCGTATGCAGCTCGCGCTGCGCAAGCGTCTCGACGACCGCGGCTTCTACCGCGCGTCGGTCGTGCTGCTCGACGCGGACATGGTTCTGCGCGTCGAGCGGATCGGGTTGAGGCCGAGCGCGGAATGACGGTACGGGACCGCCGCGGCTCGTCCGCCGAGCGTGGCTATGGCTCGCGCTGGCAGAAGGCACGAGCACTCTTCCTGGTCGAGCACCCACTTTGCTGCCGATGCCACGAACGTGGTGTCGTCGAGCCTGCGACAGTGGTCGATCACATCGAGCCCCACAAGGGCGATCAGAAGCTGTTCTGGGATCGCGGGAATTGGCAGCCGCTGTGCAAGCCGCACCACGACCAGGACAAGCAGGCGGAGGAGCGTCGAGGCTATCGCGCCGGCAGCGACGTGGACGGACGCCCGCTCGATCCGAACCATCCATGGCGCCGCGGAGCCCCGACATGATCTCGAAGCGCATCGAAGGCGAGACGCGCTGCATCGGGCGGAGCCAAGGCTACCTCGGCCTGTCGATCCGTGACGTGACGATCGACTGTGCCGTCAACGGGCCCGAGACGCCCGCGATGATCACCGCTTGGGAGCCGACGCCGGCCGAGCTGGCGCGCCTTAACGCGGGAGCCTCGGTCCACCTGAGGATCCTGGGCACGGGCCATCCGCCCGTAATGCTCGAGGTCGGGCCGACGCCCGACGAGGCCGCCTGACCCCCGCAGGGGGAGGGGTGGGTCGGATCTCTGGGGCCTTGGGGGGCTAGACCCGTGGGGCAGCTTCCTTCGCACTGAGCAAGATTTTTGGAAGGGGGGTTTCGCCATCCCCGTAGGGGATGACCCATGAACTTCACGCCGATCGCCGGCGGTGAGGGCGTGCCGCCCGAGCCGGACTGGCAGCAACTCTACGTCGACGTCCTCGATATCGCCCTGGCAAGCGAGCAGTGGGGCAAGGTGCTGCGAGAGTTGCAGGACATGGGCACGCTCTCGATGGCGAACGGTCACATGATCGAGCGCCTCGTCCTCTACCGCGTCCAGTTCGAGCGCGCGTCGCGCCAGGTCGCCGAGGACGGCCCGATCGTGAAGGCGAAGCGCACTGGCGTTCCCCAGATCCATCCGTGCTGGACGGTGATGCGGCAGGCCGGCGAAGAGATCCGCATCCTCGAGGTCGAGCTTGGCATTCCGCCGACGCGCCGCGGCAAGACGACGAAGGTCGTGAAGCACAAGAAGGTCGAACGGGCGCGCGATGCCTTCCTCAAGCCGGTGGCCCAATGACCCGACGTCGGCTTGGGCGCAGGATGTCGTCGATGGAGAGATCGTCGCCGGCGAACTCGTCCGACTAGCAGCCGAGCGACACCTCCGAGACATCCGCGACGGCGCCGCGCGCGGCCTGCACTGGCGACCGGAGAAAGCGGCGCGAGCGCTGGCGTTCTTTCCGGCTGTGCTCTCCATCACCGAGGGCGCGAAGGCCGGCAAGCCCTTTCACCCGCTGCCTTGGCACACCTTCGCGATAGGCTCGCTCTTCGGCTGGCGCACCGCGTCGGACCGCATGCGTTGGCGCTCAGCCTGGATGGAGACCGGCAAGGGGCAGGCGAAGTCGCCGCTGATGGCAGGCGTCGGCCTCTACATGATGGGCTGGTACGGCGTGCCGCGGGCGAAGATCTTCGCCATCGGGCAGGACCGGAACACGGCCAACGTCCTCTTCAAGGATGCGGCTGCCATGTGCCGCGCTCCGATCCCGGTTGAGGAGGGCGAGGAAGTCGACGACGGCGACACGCTGGAAGCCAACGGCGACGTCATCATCCGCGGCGAGGGCGATAACGCCTGGAAGATTGAGCACCCGGAGACGGGCTCGCTGTTCCAGGCACTGGCGAACGGCGACGCGCCGTCGGGCCCGAAGCCGACGCTGGTCTGCGCCGACGAAATCCATGAGTTCAAGTCGAACACGAGCCTGGAGATCTGGCGCGCGGCCATCGCGAAGATGCCGGGCGACGCGCTGATGATGCTCGGCACGAACACGCCGGCGTCCACCCAGTTCGTCGGCACCGACTACAGCGAGCTCTACCAGAAAGTGGCCCGCGGCGAGATCCGCGACGACGAGGCGTTCTCCTTCATCGCCCGCGTCGACAAGGCCGACCGCGAGACGGTCTTCGACAACGAAGCGTGCTGGCAGAAGGCGCTGCCAGCGCTGGGCATCACGTTCCCGATCGAGAATATCCGCGGTCAGGTCAACACGGCCCGGCAGATGCTCTCGACGGCGCTCTTCGTGAAGCGCCTCTATTTCGGCATCCCGATCGGTGCGTCCGAGTTTTGGATCGCCGAGGAGGCGTGGAACGCGGTCCAGGGCGAGGTCGACCCGGAGACGTTGAAGGGCTGCAAGTGCTGGCTCTCGCTCGACCTGTCGCAGAAGAATGACCTGACCGCGCTCACGGCCGTCTGGCTGGGACCGGACGGCCGGCTCTACGTGAAGACCTGGTACTGGACGACGAAGGACGGCTTGGCTGACCGGGTGCGGAAGGATCAGGCGCCCTACGATCTGTGGGTCGAGCAGAAGTACCTGACGGCCGTCGACGGTGCGGTGATCGACAAGACGTTCGTCGCCGCCGAGGTCGCGCGCATCTGCGCCGAACATGACGTCGAGTTCATGGCCTTCGATTCTGCCGGGATGGCGGATTTCGAGGCCGCCTGTGAGCACATCGGCTTCGAGACCTGGCGCTTCAAAGGACCGGATGAGCCTCAGGGCGCCGGTCTGAAGCTGGTCGCACATGGGCAGGGGACGCGCGTCATTTTCGAGGACAAGGCGTTGTCGATGCCGCGCTCGATCGAGCGGCTCGAGGACCGCATCCTGAAGAAGTCGATCGTGATCGATCGCTCGCCGGTGACCTACTCGTGCGCCGCCAACGCGCACGTCATCTCGGACGGCATGAAGAACCGGGCCTTCGACAAGAAGCGCTCACGGGGCCGCATCGACGGCATGGTGACTGTCGCCATGGGGGTCGGAGCGGCTCTGAACGAAATGGGTGGAGGGTCGATCGACTTCGACGATCTGATCAGGAACGCGGTGGTGGCTTGATGGCGACATTTCGGCTGAGCGAGTGGTTCGGGAGCTTCTGGCGCCCGGTCCGCCGCAGCGAAGGTGCGCCGTTGGATGGCCCGCGCGAGGGTCAGCGCCCGGTGACCATCGATTCGGCGCTCCAGCTCGGCACGGTCTGGGCTTGCGCTCGACTGCTGTCCGAGACGATCGGCACGCTGCCGCTGCTGCTCTATCGGAAGGACAAGAAGGGCGGGCGGGACGTCGATGCGACGCACCCGCTCTATGCGATTCTGCACGACAGTCCGAACGCCGACATGACAGCGGCGGAGTTCTGGGAATCCATCGTCGCCTCGCTCTGCCTCTGGGGCAATGCCTACGCCGAGATCAAGCGAAACGGTGTGGGCCAGATCGTCGCCCTCAACTTCCTCGTCCCGGACAAGGTGAAGGTCGAGCGAAACGAAGCCGGCGAGCGTGTCTACACCGTCGTCGACAAGACGAAGCGCCGGACGGTGCCCGAAGCCCGCATGTTCCACGTGCGGGGCTTCGGCATTGGAGGAGACGTCGGTCTGTCGCCGATCGGATACGCCCGGCGCACGCTGGCGTTGGCGATCGATACAGACGACGCCGCCTCGGCGGCGATGCGCAACGGCGCGCGACCGGGCGGCTTCCTCGTCGTGCCGGGCAAGCCCACGAAGGAGCAGAAGAAGGACCTCCGCGAGACGTTCATCGACCCCATCACTGGGCCGAACGCGACTGCGAAGGCGGGCATCCTCGAGCAGGGGATGGACTGGAAGGAGACCAAGGGCATGCCGCCCGAGGATCTTCAGCTCCTCCAGTGCCGCTCATTCGCGGTCGAGGAGCTTTGCAGGTGGTTCCGCATACCGCCCTTCATGATCGGGCACACCGAGAAGACGTCGAGCTGGGGCACTGGCATTGAACAGCAGATGATCGGGTTCCTGACCTTCTCGCTGCGTCCGTACCTCTCGCGCATCGAGCAGGCGGTCAAGAAGCAGCTGTTGGGACCGGTCGACCGCGCCGATCTCTATGCCGAGTTCATCCTGGACGGTCTGATGCGCGCCGACAGCGCGGGCCGCGCCGCGATCTGGAATGTCATGGCGCAGAACGGCATCCGGACGCGCAACGAGATCCGGCAGAAGGAAAACCTTCCGCCGCTGCCGGGAGGCGACGTCCTCACGGTGCAATCCAACCTCGTCCCGCTGGATCAGCTGGGGGCGAATATGGCCGGCGGCGACCAGCAGGCGCGCTCGGCCTTCCTCAACTGGCTCGGCATCGGTGACGTCCTCGCGGAAGCGGTCAAAGGCGCACTCGCCGGACACAAGGGCGACCAGCCCCCGGAGAACGATCCATGAAGACGAAGCAGGGCGCTACGAAGCAGGGCGCGATGAAGGTCCGCGACTTCGACCTGTCGGTGAAGGCTGTCGGCGAAGACGGAAAGTTCTCGGGCTACGGTTCGGTCTTCGGCGTCGAGGACAGCTACGGTGAGATCGTCGCCCCCGGCGCCTTCGCTGAGAGCCTGGCTGAGATCAAGGCAAAGGGCCGGCCGGTGCCCGTCCTTTGGCAGCACCGCTCCGGCCAGCCGATCGGCGTCTGGGATGAACTCGTCGAGGACGAACGTGGGCTGCGCGGTGAGGGCCGGCTCCTGGTGGAAAAGATCGCGCTGGCCTCCGAAGCCCATGCGCTCCTCAGCGCCGGCGCCGTCACCGGCTTGTCGATCGGCTACTGGGTGCGCGGTTCGACCTACGATGAGGTGACGCGCATCCGCACGCTGACGAAGCTCGACCTCGTCGAGATCTCGCTCGTCACGTTCCCCGCGAACGACGAGGCGCGTGTCGACGCCATCAAGATGAAGCTCGCTCACGGCCAGCTTCCTTCCATTTCAGAATTCGAGCGGCTCCTGCGCGAGGCAGGCTTTTCGAAGACGCAGGCCGCGGTGGTCGCCAACCGTGGACTGCCACACCTGCTCCGGAGCGAGTCCGAGGGCGCCGGCGAACAGAAGGCCGAGATCGAGCGCTTGAACACCATGCTCGACGGCTTCTCCCTCCCCAGTCTTTAACCGGAGCATTTCCATGCGAAACCTTTTCCCCGCGCTCGCCATGATGGCGATCGCGCTGGTCGCGCTCGGCCTTACGAACGTCGACCCTGCCGCTGCCGCGTCCTTCCTGCCGGCGCTGACCCATCCCGCTGGCGTCTCGGACGTCCTCATGGCCAGCGTCTTCGCGCTCGGCGCCGTTTCCGATCCGCTCGCGTTCGAGCGTGGCCGCAAGAACGCCGCTGGCGGCACGGGCGGCGAGGGCGATCTTGCTTCCATCAGCCAGAAGCTCGGCCTCGTCACCGACAAGGTCCGCGAGTTCGCCGAGGACGTGAAGGGCAAGCTGGAGAAGGGCGAGCAGCTCTCGACCAGTATGAAGGAGCAGATCGACGAGGCTCTCTCGGGCATGAACGAGATGAAGAGCCGCGTCGCCGAGCTCGAGCAGAAGGGCGCCCGCGAGCCCGGTGATGGCGACGTCGAGCGCAAGTCGCTCGGACAGCTCGTCATCGATGACGAGGCGTTCAAGACCGGCGGCATGACCAGCTCGTCCCGCAAGTCGCTCCGCGTCCAGATGAGCCGGAAGGACATCACCAGCGGCAACGGCACCGTCGGCACCGGCCGCAGCCCCGGCAATTCGCTGGTGCCGGGCGATCGCCAGGCGACGATCATCGCCCCGCCTCAGCGCGCCATGACGATCCGCGACCTCGTCATGCCGGGCGAAACCTCCGCCGCGTCGATCGAGTATCCGCAGGAAACGGGCTTTGTGAACAACGCGGCCATGGTGGCCGAAGGTGCCACGAAGCCCAAGTCGGACCTGACGTTCGACCTGAAGACCGCGAACGTTCGCACGCTCGCGCACATCTTCAAGGCGTCGCGCCAGATCATGGACGACGCGCCGGCGCTGCGCACCTACATCGACGGCCGTGCGACCTACGGCCTGCAGTTCAAGGAGGAAGCGCAGCTTCTGAGCGGTGACGGGACCGGGCAGAACATTCTCGGCCTGATCCCCCAGGCAACGCCCTTCGCGGTGCCCTCCGGCATGGCGGCCGTCGCTTCGATGACCGCCATCGATCGTCTGCGCATCGCGATCCTGCAGGTGATCATCGCCGAGTACCCGGCGTCGGCGTTCGTCCTGAACGCGATCGACTGGGCAAGCATCGAGCTCACGAAGGATGCCGGCGGCAACTACATCATCGGGAACCCGCAGGACGGCACGCAGCCGCGTCTGTGGAACCTGCCGGTGGTCGCCACCCAGGCAATGCCGCAGAACCGGTTCCTGACCGGTGCCTTCAACATGGCGGCGCAGATCTTCGATCGTCTCGAGATCGAGGTCCTGCTCTCCACCGAGAATGCCGACGACTTCGAGCGGAACATGATGACGATCCGTGCCGAGGAGCGGCTCGCCTTCGCCGTCTATCGTCCCGAGGCGTTCGTCCAGGGCCTAGTCACTCCGACCCCCTGATCGGCGACGCGCGAACGGGCGCCAGAGACGACACGGGCCGCCTCATGGCGGCCCACCTTCCCACAGGAGACGAACAGATGACCGACAAGGTGACCGTGAAGGCTCTTCGCCCGTTCGACAACGGCGATGCGCTGAAGGACGAACTCAGCGAGCCCTTCGAGGTGACGCGGCAGCGCTACGCCGACTTGAAGGCAAACGGTCTGGTGGAAGCCGTCGGCGGTTTTTCGCGTGACGAGCACTCCGACGTCGAGGCGGCGATCTCCGCTGCTAACCAGCGCGTCTCCGCGGCGAATGAGGCTGCAGACAGGGCTGTCGCCGAGCACGAAGCGCGCGCGTTCGCAGCTGGCGAGGCTGCCGACAGGGCTATCTCCGAACACGGGACCCGCGTCACGTCCGCCGGCGCGGCTGCCGACGACGCCATCCTCGAGCACGAGGCCCGCGTCACATCCGCCAAGGCGGCGGCCGATGAGGCGATCGCTGCTCATGAGCGCCGCGTGAGCGAGGCTGCCGAAAAGGCCAGTCAGATCCCGGACCACAAGAACGGTTCCGAGCCGCCGAATAAGGCGGCCCCGAAGCCGTCCGACAAGGCGAAGTAAGCCATGACTGTCGTGGTCATCGACGAGCCGGCGCTCATCGCGACGCCGGCTGACATGCCGGGCGCTCACGCTGCGAACGACCCGCTGATGACGTTGATGATCGCGGCCGCACAAGCGCATATCGACGGCCCACCAGGCTGGCTCGGGCGGTGCTTGGGCGTGCAGACGCTCGAATGGTCTGGCTGCGACTGGCCGTGGCCGGTCGTGCTCCCGTACCCGCCGCTCATCGAGGTGCTTTCGGTGCACTTCATCAATCCGGCCGGTGTCGAGCAGACGCTTCCCGTCGCGGACCTGACCGAACTCGTCGATCTCCCAGATGTGCGCGGTCGCATGGGCGACGTTAGGATCCGGTACCGCGCGGGCTACGAAGAGCCACCCGCCAGCGCGAAGGCTGCGGTCATCCTGATGGCCATGGGTCTCGCTTCCACGACCGAGGCCAACGGCGGCCTCCGCGCCTTCACCGTCGACGGCGCCTTTTCCCGCCAGTTCAACAGCCCCGAGGTCGTCGCTCGAGTTCGCACGCAAGCAGTCGAGAACCTCCTTCAGCCGCTAAGGGTCTACGCGTGAGCGTCGCGGCCGAATATGCCGCCCTGTTCGATGTCGCCGGCCGGCGCGTCACGCTCGAACGCTACGTGGATGGCGCACCCGTGCGGGTTCCGAATGTGCGAGCCCGCGTTCAGGGTGGGAGCACCGATCCGATCGAGGTCTCGGCCGGCAACACTTCCGCCGAGCGCAAAGTTCTGATCCTCGCCGCGGACGTGCCGGAGACGTTCCGGCCGTTGCGACAGAGCGACGATGTGCTGATGGACAACCTTCGGCTGACGTTCATAGCTCGGCCCGATGATCAGACGCATCGCGACGGCGCCGTCCTGCTGGCCTACGACGGCGTGGCGGTGGGAAGCTGATGAAGCTCGCGGCGTTCAATCGGCAGGTCGCGGTCTTCACAAGCGACCTGAAGTCGCCGGCCGCGCGCTCGGCGCGCCTCGCCCAGGTGGCCGAGGAAGGGATTGCCGACATCCGCCAGTCGAACCGCGCGCTGACCGGCGCCGACCCGATGCCGCGCGTCTATGTCGATGGGCGCGAGGGCGCGCCCCTGACAAGCGTCCGGCCGGACGGCGTGATCGTCGCGAACTTCGACCCGGTGCGCGGCGCTCTGGAATGGATCGGTGAGCAGCTCGTTCTGGAAAGCCCGCGGCTCACCGGGAAGTATCAGCGCAGCCACGTCTTGGAGATCGACGGCGTCGCCTGGGACGCGATCGGTCCGATGCCGGACGGCGAGCGATACGTGTTTCGCAACACGCAGCCTTACGCCCGCAAAATCGAACCGCGCGAACGCACGATCGCGGAGCGGGCGTTCTTCGGTGATCGGCGCAAGTTCCGGAAGCACAAGAAGACCGACGTCGGCCAGTCCTACCAAGCACCGGATGGCGTCTATGCCGCCGTCGCCGCCGTGGCACAGACCCGCTTCGGCGAGGTCGCAAAGATCCTCTACACCCTGAACAACTACGACGCCGTGACGGGGTATTCCCATCCGGCCATCATCGTCTGGCCCTACTGATGGCGCACCCCGACGTCGTTACTGCTGTCACGGCTCGTCTGCGAGGCGGCTTCGACCACTGCCCGATCGTGACCGAGAACGCTTCCGCCAGCACGCCGGAAGACGGCGGTCCGTGGCTCCTTCTCGATTTCCCGTGGTCGCGCTCGCAGTGGCAGAGCGATGACGAGTTCTTGGAAGAGGGCGGCTTCCGCCTGCGGCTGCACGTCAAGGCCGGCCGCAGCACCGAAGACGCCCGCGCTTGGCTCGCGGATCTAGCGACGCTGTTCCGCGGGACGGCCTTCGGCGGCGTGCAATGCTACGCGCCGCAGTCGCCCGCCAGCGACGACCGGAACGACGCGGCCGGCTACTTCCGCCTCGAGATAACCGTTCCCTACCAGACCATCATCATCGGATAGGAGACCATCATGGTCCAGGTCGCCAACATCTCGCACATCGTCCAGCGTCTGACGGACAAGGCCGGCGAGGTCCACGAGATCCAGCCAGGCGAACACGCCAACGTCGACGTCGACCGCGACAATCCTCACGTCGAGGCAAAGGTGACCGCCCGGCTGATCGAACTGGGCGGCAATGAGCGCCAGGCGGCGAAGGCCGCGCGTGAGAAATCGCCGGTCACGGCCGGCGCCGAGAAGCCCGCCGAATAGCGGCTCGCCGCTCCCGCATCTCGCATCCCGCGAGACCCATGGCCGCCCTCTGAGGCGGCTTTTTCTTTGCCATCGTCAGAAGGAACAAGGTCATGGCGAACAACCCCTTGCCGGTCGCGCGCACGCGCATCTCGATCGGCGGCCCGACGGCCGACTACACGCAGACGGCGCTCGCGGCGGACACCTACAAGAAGATCGGAGGCGTGCGCTCGGTGCCGGGCACCGGCGACACCTACCAGTCGATCACCGTCGAAGAGGTCGAGGACGCCCGTGCGCGCTTCGCCAAGGGTACGGCCAGCGCCCAGGCGATGGACATCGTCTGCTCGCGCCGTGCGACCGACGTCGGCCAGATCGCCTGCCAGGCGGCCGCCGACAGCCTCGCGTCCTTCAATTTCAAGATCGAGGAGCCGAACGCCGACGGCACCTTCTCGGTCACGTACATCTCGGCCCTCGTGATGGGCAAGCCGCGTGGCCGCGGCGGTCCGAACGACACGCAGACGGTGACCTTCACCCTGCAGCCGAACGAGGCCCCGATCGAGGTCGTCTGATCGACCTCCTGAACTCTCTCGCGAGAGACGGGCGGGCGGCGTTGTCGGGGCGCCGTCCGTCCACCCCCGATCCCCGGCACCATCAATGAACCCGACAGGATCCTCCGATGTCCAAGCAGACCCTCTCCGCCGGTGTCGCCATCACGCTCGGCGATGAAGAATACGAGCTCAAGGCTTCGCTGAAGGCAGCGACAGCCGTTTCCAACCGCTTCGGCGGTTTCGCCAACGCTCTTGCGGCCGTCGCCGGCTCCGATCTCGCCGCCATACAGTTCGTGGTGCGTCAGGGCGTGCCGCTCCGCGATATTTCCAGCAAGGACCTCGACGAGGTAGTCTGGCTGGCCGGCACGCGCCATCTGATGGGCGACGTCATGAGCTACGTGACCCGCCTCGCCAACGGCGGCCGCGATCCGGACCTCGAAGGCGAGGAAGCCGAGAAGGCCGAAGAGGGCGCCGAGGGAAACGGCTAATCACGCCTGAAGAGGCGCTGGAATCGACCTACCGGGCGGCGATCTTCGCGCTGCCCGGCTGGTCCGACGACGCCATCGTGGATTGCGACCTTCTCAGGCTTCATGCCGCGATCAAGTCGGCGAACGACAGAATCGCGTCCGACTGGCGCCAGCGGGCCCGGATCGCTGGGCATGACGTCCCGGAGCCGGAAGACGAGACGGAACCGCAGACGGACGAGGAGTTCAATGCGCAGTTCCGGCAGACGCTGGCACGCTTCAGGCGCGCTGCCCCTGCGCCGTGAGGGACGAAGCTGTCGAGGATCTGCTTGTCGTCTAGCTCTCAGCACCCTTTGAGGCGGCCATCGACACCGTAGGCTGTTGGGTCACGAAACCCGCTTGCCTCCTTAAGGCGAACATTCGCCAAGCGCTGTTCGCACTCTTCGATGTACGCGCGAGCTGCTCTTTCCACGGCAGCTTTGGCATCTGCTGGCGCTCGGGCGGCGCGATCGAAACGGTCCATCAACACGAAGTACGCCGCCGCTCCAATTAGCACGACGCACGTCACCCCTATCAGGAAGCTTCGAGGGCTGGGCCTTTCCTGGCCTTCGCTTCGTTGCGCATGATTGGGATCGTACATCATCACCTCCAGCGTGTGGCGTTCTATCCGCCACGGCAATCGCTTGGTGTCCATAGTTCAGAATGCAGCGAGACGCTCGAAAGAGCGCCTTTTTCTTTTGGGGCCTCATGAGCAACCAGACCATCACGACTGCGACCTTCCGAGCCGAAGAGCAGGGGGTCGAGCAGACCGCTGCCGCGCTGGGAAAGCTGCAGGGTGCGGCTGGGGGCGCCGCGAAGGCGACGGACGATTTCACTCGATCGACCGATACGTCCGCGAAGAAGATCGGCACCATTGAACGTGAGGTCGATCGCCTCCAGCGTCAGCTCGCCGGCGCACCGGCCGCCTGGACGGCCTATGAGCGCGGAATGCGTGCAGCTTCGAGTGGTCTGGAAGCCGGCAAGCTCACGGTCGCGGAGTATCAGCGTTCCATCCAGCAGCTACAGCAGCAGCTTCAGCGTGTCGTTGCGCCGCAGTTGCGCATGGATGTCGATACCTCCGGCCTGGCCGAGATGCTTGGCGCCACGCAGAAGGTGTCTGCGGCCACGCGTCAGGCGACAAACGATCTCCTTCGCACCGCCCAGGCCAAGCAGCTCGCGGATGCGGAGCTGGCTCGTGGACAGGAGGCGCTTGCCCGAGAGACGGCGCGCTACTCCGCCGAGATCGAAAACCTCCGCGCCGCCTACGATCCCGCCTACGCCTCGGCCCAGAAGCTGAACAGCGAGCTGGAAGGCTTGGCTCGGCTGGAGCGGGAAGGCATCCAGATCACAGGCGGTTATGCCGCTGCGCTGGATCGGCTTGTCGATAAGTACGATGAGACCGGCCGGGCCGCACGACAGGCGCTTCAGGCGCAGGACGACTTCGTCCGCCAGGCTCGCGAAGCGCAGATGCAGGCGAACGCGGCGATGGACGCCCGCCGGTCGGCCGAGGAGGGGCAGTCTCGATACACGGCACCCGCGTCGTTAGGGGTTGCGGGGAAAGGGAGCAGCTGGCTTGCGAGCCAGCCGGACGGGCTTTCTCGATCAGCCAAGGAAATCGCGTCTGTCTTCGAGGAGGAAGCGCGCGCCGTCGCCCAGTTGCGTGCCGAGATCAACCCGCTCGGCGCCGCCTTCGAGAAGATGACGGCCCAGATTGCGACCTACGAGGACATGGCTCGTCGGCAGGTGATCACGTCCGACGAACTCGCGCTGGCGACCGGCCAAGCTCGGAAGGCTTTCGACGATACGGCAAAGGGGCTGCCTGACCTCAACGGCAAGGTGAAGCTCACCACCGAGCAGATGCGGAACCTCGGCTACCAGACCAACGATGTGGTGACGATGTATCTGAGCGGCTCCAGCCCGTTCCAGATCATGGCGACGCAAGCCGGTCAGGTCATTCAGGCTCTGCAGGATGGCCCGGGGCTGCGCGGATCGTTGACCGCTATCGGCGACATGGCGAAGGGTGCCCTCAGCTTCATCGGGCCGGGCGGTTGGGTTGTGGCCGGTCTGACGGCCGCTGCAGCTGCCGCGACCTTGTTCGGAACGCGCGCCGAAGACCGCATGGAGCGCGTGAACAAGGCTGCCGAGGGCTTCGGGAGGACGCTCGCGGACATCCGAGATAGCAATGCCGGTCTCGCGGACACCATCGAGCAGATCGCTGCATCGGCTTCTAAGCTGACGCCCGGTGACGCCGCGAACAAAATGGCCGCCGACATCAAGGCACAGCAGCGTGCCATCGAAGAAGCCCGTCAGGGTGCTGCTCAAGCCGCCCTGAGTACTGGTGGCGGCATGCGCGAACTCTTCGGCCTTGGGGGAAACCTCATGGGTCGCGACGACCTAACACAGGTCGGTTTGGCAAGTTTGACAGACGGATTTCTCCGTGGATCGAAGACCGCGAAAACGCTTCGCTCCGAACTGCTCGCCCTGCAGGCTGCGGGGAGGGTGCCGAACTACCTCAAGGAAGCGGTCGACGGCGTACTCGCCTTTGCGAACGCGGCGGTCGAGGCCGGCGGCAACATCGAAGGGTTCGAGAAGGCCCTCCGCCGCATGAAGGTCGAGGCGTCCCAGTTGCGGATGGACAAGGCCTTCGACGGTCTGGGAGCGATGCTGCCAGACGTCAGCGAAGTGCAGAGGGTCGAGCGCGCCTATCTCGCAGCGCTGGCGAGCATTAACCAGTCCATCGGTTCTGATAAGGCCCTTGATCGCGACGGCTTGCGGGAGACCGCGCGGCGTCAGCGTGACCAGGCGCTGGCCGAACTGTCCCGGCCCGCGAAGGAATCGCTCAAGGCGGTCCAAGACAGCCTGAGCAATCTCGATCTTTCGCCGCTCCAGCGGCAGATCGCCGAGACGACGCAGGAGTACGATCGTCGGATCGAAGCCTACAAGCGTTCGACGAACGACGCTGCCGGACTGGCGGACCTCCTGAAGGAGAAGGAGGCGGCGCTCGGCATCGTCCGCACTGAAGCCAGTCGTGCGGAAGAAGCTCGTCAGGCCGCCTACAAGCTCCAGCTTGCTTCGATCAACGACGTGACGGCTGCGCAGCGCGCGGCGACCGCTGGCCAGCAGGCTTACAACGAGGCGGTCGCAGCAGGGCAGACAGAAGCCTATGCTCGCGACCGGCAAGCCGAAGCCGCCACTCTGTCCATGGCCGAGGCGCGCCAGCAGCTTTCCGAGGCCGGTCGCCAGCAGACCGAAGCAACGCAGCGGCAGATCGAACAGGCGCAGCTGGAATACGACCTTGTCGGCAGGTCCGCAGGCGAGGTCGCGCGTCTGCGCACCGAGTTCGACCTCCTCGCCCAGGCGAAAGATGCCGCTCGCGCAGCTGGCTTCGATGAGGCGCAGGTCCAGCTGACGGACGAGATGCGCCGTCAGGCGGCCGAGGTCGGCCGCCTGACGGAGGCAACGCAGCGTTTGAACTTTGAGCGCGATCTCCTGTTCGATCGTCAGCAGGCCACGCGCTCGCCCGAAGATCAGCAGATCGCCGAGCAGCTCCGCGCGATCGGCGTGGATTTCGAAAGTGCGCAGGGACGGGCTGACGCGGCGCAACTGCGCCTGAACAAGCGTCTGCATGAGACGAACGACGCGCTCTACGAGATGCGCGACGCTGGCAAGGCTGCCATCCTCGAACTCATCGATTCCATCGGCTCGGGCGAAGACGCGCTCGGCGCCTTCGCGAACGCCTTTGCCGGTCTCGGCCGGCAGATGGCTGCCTCCGGCCTCGACAAGATCATGGACGCGCTTCTCGGCGGTTCGACCGCCGGCGGGCGGACGGCTGCAAACGACAACCGGTCCGGAGGCGGGATCGTCGGAGCCATTGTCGCGGCAGTGACCGGCAACGTCCCTATTCCGACGTCACGCCCTTCCAACTCGAACATCCCGGTTCCGACCCCGAGCCCCGGCTACCAATCGCCGTCCTACCCCTATGCCGACAAGTATTCGGTGCCGGCACTCACCAAGGCGACGGCGAGCCTGGATGCGGCGGCCAAGGCGATCCGGACGATCGAGAGCGGATCGGCCGCGGGAAACTACAGTGCGCTGGGACCCATCACCCGGACCGGTGACCGCGCCTACGGCGCCTATCAGGTGATGGGCGCGAACATCCCGCAGTGGTCGAAGCAGGCCATCGGCCGTGTCGTCTCCAACGTCGAGTTCCTCGGCAGCAAGGAAATTCAGGACGCGGTGTTCAAGAGCCGCTTCGGGGACAACTACGCTGCCAAGTACGGCCTGGTCGGCGCTTCGCAGGCGTGGTTCGCCGGTGAAGGCGGGATGCGGAACCTCGGCGCAAAGGACGTCGTCGGGACCTCCGTCAGTGCCTACGGGTCGAAGTTCAGCTCGCTGCTGGATAAGCACAGCGGCACGGACACCAACGATCAGAAGATCGTCGCCAAGGGCGTGAGCCAGGGCTTGGAGGACTACCAACGCAAGCTGGGCCCGGAGAGCTATGCCGCCGGCCGTTTCGATCCCGGTGGAGCGTCTTCCGCGACGGGTGGCCTTTTCGGTCCCCGCGGGCAGGCGGGCATGCAGGTGCTGGGCGCAGGGCTCGGCGCTTTTGGCGCGGGCTACCAGTCCGGCTCGCCCGTCTCTGGCGGCATCACGGGCGCGCTCGGAGGCTACCAGGCAGGCGGCGCAATCTCGACCGCTCTCAACATCGGCCCGATGGCAGGCGGCGTCCTCGGGGTCGTCGGCGGTGCCGCGCTCGGCATCCTCGGTGGCATTCTTGGCGCCCGCAAGCAGCGCGAGCAGGCACATCGGGACAAGGCTGCCAAGTGGGAAGAGCTGCGGCCGCAGTACGAGGCGTTCGACAAGTCGCTGTCCGGGGATGGCAACGGCCAGTTGCGGCAGTGGATCACTGCTCAAGAGGGGCAGTTCGCCGAGTTCCGAAAGGTCGGGGGCGACGCTTGGAAGTACGGGCAGGGTAACTCGTCGGCGCAGTTCGCTTCGACCGGGACCAAGATGTGGACCCGGTTCATGGAGATGCAGAAGGAATACCGCGAGGGCGTTCCCGACCTCATGGAGGATCTGACCTCCGGGGAGGGTTACGAGGGCGCCTTTGCAAAGGGCCGTGCGGCCACGAAGGAGCTAAAACAGCGCATCAAGGACATGATCGACGACGTGTCGATCGCGTTCGGATCCGACGACATCGGCGTCGGTGTGAATGGTGCTTGGACCGAGGCGTCCAAGGCCATGGAGGAAACGCGGAACAAGGCGATAGCTGAGGCGAAGACGGCCGCCGGCGAATACGCCCTGTCGCTGCTCTACACCGCCTCGACCACTTCCGATGTCGAGAAGAGCTTGGACGGATTCCGTGGCACGGCCGCCGGGCTTCAGAAGGTGCTCACCGATCTCGGCTGGACGGCCGAGGCGGCAGCGACCGACATCGACGACCGGCTGAAGCAGGCGATCGCCAAGATGGGCGAGACATTCACGGACGGCTTCCAGGCTCAGATCAACGATCTGTCGGGCCTCAGCTACCTCAACGACGCGAAGGACCTCCTGAAAGCCCGCGACACCGCGATGAACGACGCCAAGCTGCTCGGCGTCGATCCGGAGATCGTGTCCCGCTGGTTCAAGCTGGCAAGCCAGGATCTCGTCGACGGCTCTGAGCTCGTAGGCTCGGCCTTCGACGACCTGATCAAGGCCTTCCCGGAACTCTCCGGCGTCGTCCACGCCTTCACCGGTGCCACGCGCACGCAAGCTGAAGCTGCTCGCGCTGCCCAGCAGGCGTACTCGACCGCCTACGAGGCTGCGCGATCGCAGATCCAGAGCGTCTACCAGACCGTCCTCAGCTTCCGTGACGGCCTGCGATCCTACCAGGACCAGCTGAAGGTCAGCGACAGCTCGACCCTCAGTCAGGCGGATCAGGTGCGCGAGGCGCAGCGGATCTACGACGAGACGCTTGCAAAGGCGAACGCCGGCGATAAGGAGGCCATGAACGGGCTCACCGGCGCCGCCGGCGACCTCCTGTCAAAGGCGAAGGACTATTTCAAGTCGAGCCCGAAATACGTCGCCATCTTCGAGAGCGTCAGCGCGTCGCTGAAGGCGGCCGAGGGCAAGGCGACCGGTCAGTTGTCGGCCATGGAGCGCTCGGCGTCCTGGCTCAAGGACATCGCCGGCTCGAACCTCGACATCGCCAAGGCGGTCGCCGACCTCGGCGCATCGCTGAAGAACCTCAACGGCAGCCGCCAGTGGGGCGCGATGGCCGACCAGAACAAGGCGATCTGGAAGGACCTGCAGTCGCAGGGCATCGACTACACCGGCAACTTCGGCGGCGGGCAGTTCCTCGACTGGGTGAAGACGCAGCTGCCATCGCAGCAGGCGGTCATCAACGCGATCATCGCCAAGTGGAGCACCGTCTACGCGCCGAAGGCTGCCATGCGCTTCGGCGGGATCGTCGGCGCCTACGCGGGCGGCGGTGTCGTCGGCAACGGCATCTGGGACCGCGACAGCGTGCTCGCGCGCTATGCCGGCGGCGGCGAAATCGCCTTGGCTGGCGGCGAGGGCGTCATCAACGCCCCGGCGATGAACAAGCCGGGCGTCGCCTCGATGGTGGCGCGTCTCAACCGCGGCGTCCCGGATCCCTATCCGCGCACCGAGATGCTGCGCCGGCAGGCGGCCAACGTGAACGCCGAAGGGTCGTTCGCGTCTCGAGGTGACATGCGCGAGGTGACGGCACGCCTTGACCGGATCGTCGACACGCTGTCGGAAGGCTTCGGCGGCTCGATCGAGGCGACCAACCGGCTGTCGAGCAACGCGCAGCAGTCGGCCTATGCCGCCCGCCGCGCGGCGATCAAGGCAGGGAAGGCCGCATGATCATCCTCGTCGAGATCGACGCCGTCGACGAGGTGTCGGGCGAGGCGATGACGCTGCGCTTCGGATCGAAGCCCTACGTCACCAAGCCGACCGACACGCCGGCCAATGCGGTGTTCCGCTCGCGGCTTAAGGATCCGGGCAACTACGAGCGTCACCTGTTCGGCGAAGGCCGGACCTATGGCGCCAGCGAAGTGGGCGTCGGTGAGGTAGTCCTCACCAACGCCGACGGCCGCCTCGACGTCTTCGACCGCCTCGCACTCGACGGCCGCGAGATCCGCATCTGGTCGGTGAAGCGGTCGAACAGCCCGTGGGCCTCGCGCGAGACGGTGCTGATCGGCACGATGGATCAGGCGAGCTTTACCGGCCGCGAGGTTCAGGTGCGGCTGATGGACCGGCTTGAGCTCCTCCGCGAGGCGATCCAGCCGCTCGCTTACCTCGGCACCACGACCAGCGGCGGGATGATGGTCGCCGAAGGCAACGTCGACCTGAAGGACGTGAAGAAGCCGATGCTGTTCGGCCGGGCGTTGTCGATCTCGCCCGTTCTCGTCGACCAGTTCGACAACGTCTACCAGGTCGCGAGCAACGCGTTGGCCGTGATCGAGAACGTGCGCGACGGCGGCGTGAAGCTGCAGTTCAAGCAGGACTATCCGACGCTTGCCGCGTTGAAGGCCGCGAGCATGGTCGGCGGCCAGTACGCGACCTGCCTTGCGCTCGGTCTTCTGCGCACCTACTCGCGCCCCGACGGCACGCTGACGGTGGATGCGGCCGAGGGCGCAACGATCGCCGATCGCTCGGCCGCCAGAATCGCCCGGCGCATGCTCGGCACACTGGCGCCGGTGAACCCTGCGACCTTCGACGCGCTTCACACAGCGAACCCGGCCGAGTGCGGCCTGTGGATCGCGCAGGGCGAGACGACGGTGCTTGCGGCCGCGACGACGATCCTTGGCTCGGTCGGCGGCTGGCTGCTGCCGGACCGCTTCGGTAAGTTCTCGACCGGGCGCCTGGAACTGCCGGCCGGCACGCCGACGGCGGCTCTGACGCGGAATCGGATCATCGATCGGGGCGAGGGCTTCGCGCGTCTGCCGACCAACGATCCGGGCGAAGGGATGGCGGCGAAGAGCCTGACCGTCCGCTACGGCCGTGCCTACACGACGTTCTCGGAAAGCGACCTGAAGGAGGTCGCGAGCGATGACGCGTTCCGCACTTTCGCGAAGGAGGAGTGGCGGCAAGTCAAGGTCGAGGCCTCGGAGACGGCCGCGCTGCACCCCCGCGCGATCGAGATGCTGTTCGAGACGTGCCTCGTTTCGGAGACCGACGCGCGCGCCGAGGCGAACCGGCTGCTCGCGATCTACCGCGCAACGCGCCGCCGCTTTCAGATCGTCCAGGCCAGCCCGACCGTCGCCGGCGTCGAGCCCGGCGACTGCGTGACGCTTCAGGTCAACCGCTACGGCCTTAACGACGGTCGCCTGATGCGCGTCCTCGGCATCGCTCCGACCTACGGCACCAACCTCACCACGCTGGACGTCTGGGCATGAACGATCCCCGCATCCTGAAGCTGTTCTACGACAATAAGTCGGACCCGGCCTATGCCGGTCGATTCGGCCAGATCCCCGGCGCCACCCTGTCGGGCGGGTCATGGGTCATCCCGCTCGCCAACCTGCAGGATCCCGAGCTCGGCCTGATCGCTCGCACCGCCTCGGCTGACGCGGACGACGCGCGCTTCACGATCGCCTTCACGAGCCTCGCGAAGCTGTCCGCCTTCTTCCTCTGCAACACCAACCTCAGCGTGAACGCCCGGATCCGGCTGGTCGGCTACTACGACGCAGCCCGGACGGAGCTGTCCTTCGATCTGACCTTCGACGCCTATCCTGGCATCGGCTTCACCGAGGAGCTGGAATGGGAGGACGAAAACTCCTGGGACGGCAAGCCGCTCAGCAAGGACCTTGAGGGCCTGACACAGAACGCCTGGACGGTGTTCCCGGACGACGTTCGTGCGTCGGTGCTCGACGTCCAGATCCTCGACGAGAGCAACCCGGACGGTTTCATCGATCTCGGACGTCTTCTGTGCATGTCGGGCTGGCAGCCGGCGCGCAACCCGCTGCTCGGCAGCTCGCTCGGGATCGAGACCGACACGACAGCCGAAAAGTCCATGTCCGGCGCCGAGAGCTTCGATCGTCGCGAGCCGTTCCGGGTCTACCAGCTGAACTATGGCTACCTGCCCGAACAGGAGACGCTGGATCGCGGCCTCGAGATGGCCCGCCGCATCGGTATCGATGGCGAGGTCTTCGTCGTCAACGACAGCCGATCGGTGAACCTGCACCGCCTCAGCTTCCTCGCTCGCCTCCGCCAGCCGCCGGCGTGGGAGCGCTCCGCGCCCCGCATGGCGAACATCGCATTCCAGTTGAAGGAACGTCTTCCATGAGCCTCACCACCGACCAGGAAGACGCGGCCGGGCGGCTCGATCTCGTCAACGACAGCCCGTTCGACGAGATCAACAACCCCTACGGCCTCTCGCGTGGCGGCAACAGCCGCGGCGTCTTCGTGCGAGCGCTCCGGGACTTCGTGACGCTCGTCCGCGCGGCAGTCGGCTTCGCGGACACCGCGACGACGCAGGCTTCGAGCGCCAGTGCCAGCGCGAACGCTGCGGCCGGCAGCGCCACGCAGGCGGCGGCCAGCGCGGAGCGGTTCCAGGGGACGTCAACCTCCAACGTGACGCCGGGGCTCGGCAGCCGCACCTTCTTCACGCAGACGAACAAGGCCTTCACGATCGGCACCAACCTGCTGATCCAGTCGCGCGGGCAGATCGCCTCTTGGATGTTCGGCAAGGCCACCGCCTACAATTCGGCGACCGGCTCGCTGACGGTCTCGGTCGAGGCGGTCGGCGCGGCGACGGCGCGCACCGACTGGGACATCCTCGTCACGGGTGCCCGCGGCATCGTCGGGCCTGACAGTTGGGCGTCGCCGGTCGCTTGGGATACCGGGGTGACCTACTCAGCCGTGCCGCCGCGGTCGACCGTCACCTACGACGGCGAGACCTACGTCGCGACGGTGACGCACACGTCGGGGGCGACCTTCAACGCGGCGAACTGGATCAAGATCGCGGCGCGGGGCACCCAGCTGACGAAGGCGACAGGCACCGATCTGCGCGCGCTGACGGACGATGCCGTCTACCTGACGCCGAAGGTCATGGCCGACGCCATGAAATTCTTCAACACGGGCGCCGGCACGACGATTACCCCGGACTTCGGCGAGGCCTTCAACCGGGTCTACGTGATGTCGCTGAACGGAACGCTCGGGCAGCCCCTCAACATGAAGGACGGCGAGCCGATCGTCCTCTACTTCCTGCAGGATGCGACCGGCGGCCGGACGCTCTCGTTCAACGCGACCTACCACAAGTTCGCTGGCGGCATCGTGCCGACGCTCTCGACGGCGCCGAGCGCCGTCGACCGCCTGTCGGGCATCTGCCGTCAGCGTGGCGGCGGGCTCGTCGTCGAATGGGGCTCGCTCGAGCGGGACCTGAAGTAATGCTGCCGTTCTCCAACCTACTCGGGACGATCCCGATCAACACGGCCGACGGCGGCCACATCGTCTACGAGACGCCCGGCACGTACCAGTGGATATGTCCGGCGGGCGTCTTCACGGTCGCACTGCTGGCCGTGGCCGGTGGCGCCGCGTACCTCGCTTCGCAGAGCGGCGGGGGCGGCGGCGAGCTTCGCTGGAAGAACCGCGTCCGCGTCGAGCCGGGGCAGGCCTATGATGTCGTCGTCGGCGCGGCTGGCGGCGTCACCAGCTTCTCATTCGCCGGACAGACGTTGCTCCTGGCTAATCCGGGCGTTGGGACCGTCGGCGGATCGGGCGGTATCGGCGACGGCGGGGGCAACGGCGGCACAGGCGGGCCGACCAACGCAGGCGGTCAGGGTGGCGGCGGCGCTGGTGGTTACAGCGGGCCGGGTGGCAACGGCGGCAGCACGAGCGTGGCGGCTACTGCCGGTCAAGGCGGCGGCGGTGGTGGCGCCGGCGGGGCATCCGGTTCCGGTTCGTCTGGCGGCGGCGGTGTCGGCAAATGGGGTGAGGGGCCAAGCGGGGCGGCCGGACCAAGCGGAACGGCAGGCAATCCTGGTATCGGCGGTTCCTACGGACAGAGCGGTCAGCAGCTTTCGACAGGTGGAAGCACGACAGACCAGGGCGGTTTCTACGGCGGCGGCGGTGCGCGTCATGGTCGCGGCGGCAAGGGCGTACTTCGCATCGTCTGGGGCAAGGGGCAGGACAACGGCGGGCGCGCGTTTCCGTCGAGCCTCGTCGACAGCGCCGAGGGCCATCAGGGCAACGCGACCGCGCTCTATTCGCTCTCCGACGCAAGCGGCAACACGGGCACGTCGGAATCCAACATCCCCGCGCTCTACGACGGCGACCGGTCGCAGACAGGAACGCCTGCACTCGTCTCGACGGCTGCGCTTCCGGTCGTCCGCATCCGCTTCCCGGAAGGCGAACGCGCCTTCTTCGGCTTCGTCTTTCAGAGCAACGTGCAGACGACCTGGAGCTATCGCATCCGCAAGGATGGCGTCTGGGGTAGCTGGCTGGGAACGGTCAATACGAGCGGCGACACCATTCGGAGCAACGCCTTCAAAGGCGATGCGATCGAGTTCCGACGCGACAACTACAGTGCCTTCAACATGTACGAATTCGCGCCGTTCTACAGGGATTGACCATGGCACAGGCTCAGAAGATCGACGGCGAATGGCGCAGCGTCTCGGGAGGCCCGGTTCGCTCGAGCGTCGATGGCGAGGAGGTCGTCGCCTCGTTCGAGACCATCATGCTGTGGTCCGAGGACGAGCGGGAGGCGTTCGGCGTATTCCCGGTGGGCGACGGCGATCCGGTGCCGGCGGGCAAACGGGTCGTGTCCTCGCGCATCGTCGACCGGAACGGCCGTCCGGTCTGGCTCAGCTTGTTCGAGGACGAGCCGGCCGAGGACGTCGGCGCCGCGATCGAGGCGGAGAAGGTGCGCCGGATCGAGGCGGGGTTCCCGTTCCTCGGCAAGGTCATCCAGAGCCGCGCGGAGGACCGCGAGAACATCGCCGGCGCAAAGTCTGCTGCGCAGGACGCCAAGCTCCTCGGCGCCGAGACAGGCGAGCTCTCTTGGCAAAAGCGGCTCGACGCTACGAAGGGCGCGGAGGTCTTCGCGTGGATCACGCTCGACAACTCCCTGCTGCCGCTCGATGCCGACGCGATGATCGCAATGGGCTACGCAGCCATGTTGCACAAGCAGCGGCTGATCTTCGTCGCGAAAAGCATCAAGGATCGCATCGCCGCGGGGGAGGCAATCGCCGACGTCACGGCCGACGCGCTCTGGGGGTGAGCCATGGCGGGCGAGCGATACAAGCGCATCGCGCAGCCCGGCGACTGCAAGCCGGGCCTGCAAACGGGCGACCATGACGGCTGGCTGCTGCTCGACGGGCGCACCATCACCCGGAAGGCCTATCCGCAGTTCTTCGCCAAGCTGAAGATCGTCGGCGACGAGGCGGCGCTGCCGGACTCTCGCGATCGGCTCCTGATGGGCGCCGGCGGCAAGCTCAAGGTCGGTGAGCGGAGCGGCTCATCAACGCTGACGCTGACGGCCGACCAGCTGCCGGCGCACAAGCATGCGATCGACAAGGTGGCGACGGCCGCCACAGCGTCGCAGAAGGCGATCCTGACGGGCGTCGGCCTTGGAGACGTGACAAAGCCGCCGACGACGTCCGTCGTCGCTGGCGAGGCTCAGACGGGCGCGACAGGGGCGGGGAAAGCGATCGATCTTCCGACCCCGCCGCACCTGGCGCTTGCCCTCTTCGTCTTCACCGGCCAAGGCGGCTGATGGGCGCCTACACCGACGCGCCGATTGTCTTCGAGCGGCTGGATGGCATCCGGTATCGCCAGCACGGCCGCACGAGCTGGGAGCTCGGACACAAGGGATCCGATCACTGGGAGTATGTCGAGGACGGCACGGTCTTCGACGTCTCGATTCCGTGGGCGCTGCGCTGGATCTTCGACCCGCACGAACCGCGATACCTGAAGGCGGCAGCGCTCCACGACGAGCTGCTGCGCCGAGGCTTTGACCGCGTGACAGCGGCCGGGGCGTTCAACGAGGCGCTGAAGGCGGACGGCGTGTCGCGTGCCCGCCGCTTCGCAATGACCGCGGCGACCGCCTTCTACCGGTGGGCCTGACGCTCACATGTCGTCGAGCGCTTCGCGCAGGTCCGCCAGTTCTTGCAGCACGCCTGTCGGCAGATTGCGCTGACGGGCGAGCGCCTCCGCCTTCTGGAGCTTCGCCATGACTTCGTAGCGGTTCGGCATTTCGGCGATCAGAACGGAGATGACGAGGCGCAGCCCATCGATCCGCTCACCGAGTTCGTCGATCTCTTCCTGCATCGTCCGATCCTCCTGATCGGCAGCTTATCCCAACGTTCCCGGCGCCCGTGAGGCGCCTTTTTCATGAGGTGGACTATGGCGAACTTCACGCGCCGCGATGCCGGCCGGCGGGCTTCTGACAACGGACGGTACAACGGCCCTATGACGGCGGCCTACATCGGGAAGGGGATTGTCACCCCTGGCGCGGGTGGCGGGGTGGTGCCGGTAGCTTTCTTCGTCACCAGGACGAAGGACGGATCGATTGGTCAGACCTACAGTGCTGATCCGGGGCCTGGTGGGTCCATCCAGTGGGCTCGCCGTACGCTCGGTTCGACCGGTACAACCACCGACATCGTCGGCGCCACCGGAAACTCCTACGTGGCAACGCAGGCCGACTACTTCTGCACGATCGTTGCCAAGAGGATCGTCGGTGGCGTTGTGGTCGGCACCGCTGCGGCCGATACGATCGTCCTCAAGGCTCCCACTTCCTACGAGAACTTCGACAGCGCTACGGGCTTCGCTGCCGGCGGTGCG
>NZ_FOOA01000003.1 GCF_900113065.1 Aureimonas phyllosphaerae | reverse complement strand
GACCAGATGGACAAGGTCACGCAGCAGAACGCGGCGATGGTGGAGGAGACGACGGCGGCGGCGCAGGCGCTGTCGGGCGAGACGGAAGCGCTGGCGGGACTGGTGTCGGGGTTTGCGACGGGGGCGGGGCACCATGCGGCCGCGATGCGCCCGGCGACGTCGGCGGCCATGAAGCGCGCCGCGATGCAGCCGGCTCGACCGGCGGGGACCCGCGCACACGCTGGTCCCGCTTCGCACGCCGCACACGCGACGTCACGTCCGGTTGCGCAGATGCGCACCGCGGGTCATGGCGGGGCGGCTCCCAAAGCCGCGGCCGTGGAGGAGGGCTGGGAGGAGTTCTAAGGGTTCCCGCCGGAGCGACGACCAGACTGTTTCCAAGACCGCCGCACTTCCAGAAGGGACGCGGCGGTTTGGTGTCGGCGCTTCAGTGGTCGTCGCTGTCGAAGCCGAGACCCGCGTCCACCGCCGGCTGGCTGGTGAAGCCCTCGAGGCCGCCCCGCGGCTGGAGATCGCGCTCGATCTCGAGCGGCGACACCGCATAGGCCGTCAGGAGTTCGGCCAGCGAGCGAAGGGCGTGGATGTGGATGCGCTCCCAGCCGTGCGAGGCATCGACGCCGAAGGTAACGAGCGCGGTGCGGACGTCGTGGCCTGCGACCACCGCCGAGGCGGAGTCGGAGCGGTAGTAGCGGAACACGTCCTTCTGGAACCGGATGTCCTCGTCGCGGCAGAGCCGCACGAGCTTGCGGGTGAGGTGATAGTCGAACGGGCCCGTCTGGTCGGCCATCGCGATGGTGACGCCGAACTCGGCCGAGTTCTGGCCGGGCGCCGACGTCCCGTTGTCCACCGCCACCATCGAGGCGACCTCGGGCGTCAGGATCGAGGCGGCCCCGACGCCGACTTCCTCGGCGATGGTGAAGAGCCAGTGCGTATCGACGGGCGTCGCGGATTTCTCTCGCTCCAGTGCCTCGATCGAGGCAAGCATCACGGCGACGCCCGCCTTGTCGTCGAGGTGACGCGAAACGATGAAGCCGTTGTCGAGGAATTCCGGTTGCGGATCGATCGCCACCGTATCGCCGACGTCGATGCCGAGCTTCAGCGTATCGTCGAGGCCACGCGTGTGGTCGTCGATGCGCAACTCGACATGCGGCCAGCCGACCGGTGCCGTGTCCACCTCCTCGTTGAACGTGTGGCCCGAGGCCTTGAGCGGCAGGATCGTGCCGCGAAACGTCTTGTCCTCTGCCATGATCGTGGCGCGCGCGCCCTCGGCGAAGCGGGCCGACCAGTGGCCGATCGGCACGAGTTCCAGCCGGCCGTTGTCCTTGACCCGCTTTACCTGCGCGCCGAGCGTGTCGACATGGGAGACGATCGCGCGCGCTGCCGCCCGCCGGCTGCCCTGGCGCACGGCCCGGATCGCGCCGCGCCGCGTCAGTTCGACCTCCAGCCCCAGCCGCTGCAGCTCCTCGCTGACGTGGCGCACGACCGAATCGGTGTAGCCGGTCGGGCTCGGGATGTGCAGCAGCTCATGGAGCTGGGCGAGGAGGTACTCGGTGTCGATCGTGTGCCGGGCCATGGGTCGTCAGCCGGAAATGCGCCGCTTGGCGCGAAGGGTGCGCACCGACGCCGGGATGGAAAGTGGAAACAGGAGATCGACGAAGCGCTCGGCCGTCGGCTGCGGCTCGTGATTGGCAAGGCCGGGCCGCTCGTTCGCCTCGATGAAGACGTAGTCCTCCTCGCGGGCGTCCTTCACCATGAAGTCGATGCCGCAGACCGGAATGTCGATCGCACGGGCCGCCGCGATCGCCGCTTCGACGAGGCGGGGATGGACGATGTCGGTGACGTCATGGATCGTGCCGCCCGTGTGGAGATTGGCCGTCCGCCGGACGGTGACGGTCTCGCCTTCCGGGATCACGTCGCCCCAACCGTAGCCGGCACCCGCCAAGGTACGCTCGGTCTCGGCATCCATCGGCACCTTGGATTCGCCGCCGGTCGCCGCGGCCCGGCGCCGCGACAGCCGCTCGATCAGCTCGCGCGCTGTCGAGCGCCCGTCGCCGACGACACAGGGCGGGCGACGGATCGCGGCGGCGACCAGCCGAAAGTCGATCACCACAAGGCGCAGGTCCTCGCCGGTAAAGCACGCCTCGATCAGGACACGCTCGCACTCGCGCCTCGCGACGTCGATCGCGGCGCTCACCGCCTCCATCGTCTCAAGCCCGACGGCGATCCCGCGGCCCTGCTCGCCACGCGCGGGCTTGACGACGACCGAGCCGTGCCGGGCGAGGAAGTCCGCGATCGTCGCCTCGTCCTCCCCCGCCACGATCTGCTCGGGAACCGCGACACCGGCGTCCTCGACGAGACGGCGGGTCACGCTCTTGTCGTCGCAGATCGACAGCGCGACGGCGGAGGTCAGCTCCGACAGACTCTCGCGGCAGCGCAGCGTGCGGCCGCCATAGGTCAGCCGGAAGAAGCCGCCTTTGGCATCGAGGATCTCCACTTGGATGCCACGTCGGCGCGCCTCGTCGATGATGATGCGGGCATAGGGGTTGAGATCCTCCTCGACCGCCGCGGAGCCCGTGAACAGGCGCTCGTTGATCGAGTTGCGCCGCTTCACCGCGAACATCGGCACGCGCTCGAAGCCGAGCCGCTCGTAGAGCGCGATCGCTGGCTCGTTGTCGTGCATGACCGAAAGATCCATCGTGGCGCAGCCGGCGGCCCGGTGATGCTCGGTGAGCGCGCGCACCAGAGCCTCGCCGATGCCGGGTGGCGCCGCCTGCGGGTCGATCGCGAGGCACCAGAGCGAGGACCCTCGTTCCGGATCGCCGAACGCCTCGCCGTGATGGACGCCCGTCACGGTTCCGAGGATCGCACCCGTCGCCTCGTCCTCGGCCACGAGATAGGTCAATACCGGGTCCTGCCGGTGGCGCCAGAGGAAGTCCGGATCGATCGGCACCATGTTGCGCGAACGGTAGATGCGGTTGACCGCGCTCGTCTCGGCGGCGGCGGCGAGCGGGCGGACGGAGAAGCCGTGCGGCTCGCGCTCGGCCGGAGACAGGCGCGACAGGTCGAGGCGGTAGGTGTGCGAGGGATCGAGGAAGAGATCCTGCGGGGCCTGCGCCAGAAGGACGTGCGGGTCGCAGACATAGAAGGCGATGTCGCGCCGGTCTGGCCCTTCCTCCTCGAGGTTGCGCGCGAGATCGCCCGCTTCCGCGAAAGTCTGCGCGAAGACGATGCGGCCCCAGCCGCAATCGACGACGGCATTGGCGTCCGGAGCGCTCACAGGCCCTGCTCCTGCAGCCACAGCTCGAGAAGCGCTGCCTGCCAGAGCTCTGACCCCTGGAGCGGTGTGATATGGCCGGCGGGGTCGGCAAACAGCGTGTCGAGCCAAGCCGGCTCGAACAGCCCGCGCTCGCGGGCGCGCTGCGAGCCCATCGCGTCCCGGACCATGTCGAGCGTCGGTCCGGCGAGGTATTTCAGCTGCGGAACCGGGAAATAGCCCTTCCGCCGGTCGATCACCTCGTGCGGGATGACGAGCCGAGCGACGTCCTTGAGAATGCCCTTGCCGCCGCCCTTCAGCTTCTCGGCGGACGGCACGCGCGCGGCCAGTTCCGCCAGTTCATGGTCGAGGAAGGGCACGCGCGCCTCGAGGCCCCAGGCCATCGTCATGTTGTCGACGCGCTTGACCGGGTCGTCCACCAGCATGACCTGGCTGTCGATGCGCAGCGCCTTGGCGACGGGATCGCCCGCGCCGGGCAGGGCGAAGTGATCGCGCACGAAGTCGCCGCTGGCATCGAAGCCCGCAAGCCACTGCGGCCGAAGCTGGCCCGACAGCGTCTCGTGGCTGCGATCGAAGAAGGCTTGTCGGTAGGTCGCGACCGGATCGGCAGCATCCGCCATCGGCGGATACCAGTGGTAGCCCGCGAAGATCTCGTCGGCGCCCTGACCCGACTGCACCACCTTGATGTGCTTCGAGACCTCGCGCGACAGGAGGTAGAAGCCGATATTGTCGTAGGAGACCATCGGTTCCGACATGGCGCGGATCGCGCCCGGCAGTTCGGTCAGGAGTTCATGGCCGGGCACGAAGATCTGGTGGTGCCGCGTGCCGTAGTGCCTGGCGATGAGATCGGAATACTCGAACTCGTTGCCGACCTCACCGTTGGCGTCCTCGAAACCGATCGAGAAGGTGGACAGGCCGGTCTGGCCGGCTTCCGCCAAAAGGCCGACGATGAGCGAGGAATCGACGCCGCCGGACAGGAGCACACCGACCGGTACGTCCGACACCATGCGTCGCTCGACAGCGCGGCGCAGGGCGTCGAGCACCATGTCGCGCCATTCCTCGGACGATCGTCCCTCTTCACCCGCGGCCGGTCCGAAGGGCGGTGCCCAGAAGGTCGCGTCGTCGAAGCGCCCGTCCGGCTCGATCATCCGCGTCGTCGCCGGCGGCAGCTTCCTGACGCCCTTGAGAATGGTGAGCGGGGCCGGCACCACGGCGTGGAAGGTCATGTAGTGGTGGAGTGCAACCGGATCGATCGCGGTGTCGACCTCGCCGGTCGCGACCAGGGCTGGTAGCGAGGAGGCGAGGAGCAGGCGTTCGGGCGTCTGCGACAGGTACATCGGCTTGATGCCGAACCGGTCGCGCGCCAGCATGACGCGGCCGCTCTCGCGCTCATGGATGGCGAAGGCGAACATGCCGTGGAAGCGCTTCACGCAGTCCCGTCCCCAGGCATGGTACGCCTTGAGAATGACCTCCGTGTCGCCGTGCGAGAAGAAGCGGTAGCCGAGCCCCTGCAATTCCTCGCGCAGTTCGGGATAGTTGTAGATGCAGCCGTTGAAGGCGAGGGTGAGCCCGAGATCCGGGTCCTCCATCGGCTGCGCGGCCTTCTCCGACAGATCGATGATCTTGAGGCGCCGATGGCCGAAGCCGACGCGCCCGCGCAGCACCATGCCCGAGCCATCGGGGCCGCGCGGCGAAAGGCACGCGCCCATGGCCGCGATGCGCTCTGGAGAGGCGAAACCGCCGTCGAAGCGGATTTCACCGCAGATGCCGCACATGGGCTCTATCCTCGCTGGATCGGATGGTTCGTCCGTCTTGAGATAGGCCACGCTGCGATGCGGCAACCCCGGAACGCCCCTTGGCGGTTCGTGGCTGGGCGACTAAGACCAGCCGTAAATGGGATTTGGGGTGCGCGACAGGTGAGCCGGGACGACGAAAACGCGCTGCGGCAGCGGCTGGTGCCGATGGACGTCTACCGCACCTATCTTGGTGGCGACCCCTTCGTGTCCGGCTGGCTCACCGTCGATCAAAGCATGATCGACCGCTTCGCCGACGCCACCAACGACCACCAGTTCATTCACGTCGATCCCGCGCGCGCCAAGGCCGAAACGCCTTTCGGCGGCACCATCGCCCACGGCTTCCTATCGCTCTCGCTTCTGTCGACGCTCGCCTACGATGCCATGCCCGGCGTCGACCGCACGCGCATGGGCGTCAACTACGGCTTCGACGAGGTGCGCTTCCTGACACCGGTCAAGAGCGGCGCGCGCGTGCGCGGCAGCTTCCAACTCGTGGCAGTGAAGGAGCGGGCTGTCAGCCTGCAATCCACCTGGAACGCCAGCATCGAGATCGAGGGTGCGCCCAAACCTGCGCTCGTTGCCCGCTGGATCACGCTGGCGGTGCTCGAGCCGCCGGCCGACGACGAAGGGACATAAAGCATGAGCGAAGCGCCCGCCTGGCCCCGTGCCGTCCTGTTCGATCTCGACGGGACGCTGGTCGATTCCCTGCCGGACATCCACGCCGCCCTCAACGAGACGCTCGAGAGCCTCGGCGAGCCGCCGTTCACGATCGAGGCCGTCGGGCGCATGGTGGGGCAGGGCGTCCAGATCCTGATCGGCCGCGCCTACGAAGCGCTCGACAAGGAGATCGATCCGGCGACGCGCGACAAGATCGCCGAGCGCTACCTCGCGATCTACGCCGCGCGCTCGACGGAGCTGACAACGCTGAACGCCGGGGCGACGGACTGCGTGCGGATTCTTGCCGAGCGCGGCATTCCGCTCGGCGTCGTGACCAACAAGCCGGGCGCCGAGACCGCCGACATCCTCGCCCATTTCGGCCTTGCCGACCGCATGGCGGTGGTGGTCGGCGGCGATGCCGGCCCGCGCAAGAAGCCGGCGCCCGACCTCGTCGTCTTCGCCTGCCGCCAGCTCGGGATCGAGCCGGGCGAGGCGCTCTTCGTCGGTGATTCCGAGAACGACGTCGAAGCCGCGCAGGCCGCGGGGATGGCGGTGGTCGCGATGCGCGGTGGCTATACCGCCATCGACGTCGAGACGATGGGCGCCGACCTCGTGCTGGATCGTCTCGACGACATCCCCAACCGCCTCCCAGAGATCGCCGCGCGCCGCGCCTGATTTCTGCCGCAATTTCGTCGGCCCGCGGTCGCCATCGCGCAATCCGAGGTTATCTATCCTCGTCCCGGACAGTATGTTTGCGAGAGGGCGGGACGGCGGCATGGCGAAGGAACGAGCGGACGAACCGGGGCTGAAGCGCTCGGTCGGGTTGTTTCAGGTGACCCTGCTCGGGCTCGGCTCGATGCTTGGGGCCGGCGTCTACGGCCTCATCGGCGAGGCGGCCAGCGAGCTCGGCAGCGCGGTCTGGGTCGCCTTCATGGTGTCGATGGTGGCCGCGCTCCTGACCGGCCTGTCCTACGCCTCGATCGCCTCGCGCTACCCGCGCGCCGGCGGCGCTGCCTATGTCACGCAGCGCGCCTACCGCTATCCGCTCCTGTCCTACACGGTGGGGCTCGCGGTCGTCTGCTCGGGGCTGACGTCGATCGCCACGCAGAGCAATGTCGTGGCTCGGAACTTCGCGAGCGTCACCGGCATCGACGCGCCGCAGAGCGTCCTGGCCATCGGCTTCCTCGTCATCCTCGCCGGCATCCTGTTTCGCGGGATCACCGAATCGCTCTGGCTCAATGCCGTCTGCACGATCGTCGAGGCGTTCGGCCTGATCCTCGTCATCGCGGTCGGCATTTCGTGGTGGGGCAGCGCTGACCTTCTGGAGTTTCCGCCGCCCGGCGAAGGCGCCGTCGAGGGCTCGGTGATGCTTCTCGTGGCGCAAGGCGCGGTGCTGACCTTCTTCTCCTTCATCGGCTTCGAGGACATGCTGAACGTCTCCGAGGAGGTGAAGAACCCCGAACGCACCATGCCGATCGCGATGATCTCCGCCATGCTCATGGCAACGGTGATCTACATCTGCATCGCGATCACCGCGGTCTCGGTCGTCCCGTGGCGGGAGCTTGCCGAAGCCGCGGGCCCCCTGACGCTCGTGGTCGAGCGTGCCGCGCCGTGGTTCCCGACCGGCATCTATGCCGGCATCACGATCTTCGCCGTCGCCAACACGGCGCTCGTCAACTACGTGATGGCCTCGCGCCTGCTCTACGGCATGTCGCGGCAGGGACTGATGCCGGCAGCGCTCGGCCGCGTCCACACGACCCGCCGCACCCCTTACGTCGCGATCGCGGCGCTGCTCGCGATCGTCGTCCTGCTCTCGCTCGTCGGCGACATCGGCGCGCTGGCTGCCTCGACCGTCCTCCTGCTCCTCATCGTCTTTACGGTCGTCAACGTCGCGCTCCTCGTCCTGCAGCGTCGTCCGGGAGAGGCGAAGGGGCAGTTCGAGGTGCCGTCGATCGTGCCGCTTCTCGGCGCGATCATCTGCTCGGTGCTGATCGTCGTGCGCATCGGGCAGGGCGAGTGGACCGCCCCGATCATCGCGATCGGCCTGATCGTGGCGATCGTCGCGCTGTTCTACCTGACGGGCGTCGGCCGCTCGGGCGGCATCGACCGGTTCATCGAGAGCGAGGCGGGGAGCTGAGGGCGCATCGCACCGTCAGAACACGATCTTGCGCGGCACGTAGCCCCCGCGCTGGACGATCGAGGCGATGGCGAGCTGTTCGCGGATCGGCTTGGACAGGATCGGCAGGACGCGGCGCTCGAACGTGTCGCGCTCCACCGCGGTCAAAGCGCCCAGTCCCTCGGCGGCCACGTGCTCGGCCACCCGCTTTTCCTCGGAACCGGCTTTGAGAAGTTTGGCGTCGATCACCTCTCCGATCAAGGCACTCAATTCGGGGTCTACGGTACTGCTCATTCTCGACGTCCTGCACGTGTCGAGGCTCGAAGTAGGCTGACAGTGAGGCCGTGTCGAGACGCGCCGCGCGATGGATCGCGGTCCTGTGAAACAGTGCCGCAACAGGGAGCCGAAGCGCGCTTCGCGTGTTGACGCCAGTATCGTGAATGCCACCAAGGAGTTCCCCGTGAGCCAGACCACCATGTCCGATGGCGCCCTCTCCATCCTCGTCTTCGCCGCCTACCATTCGCTCGTCAGTGGCGAGGCCGTGACCCGCGTCGTGCTCGACGACGGCAAGGGCCACAAGGCGGATGCCGAGGGCGTGCGGGAGATGGAACAGGCGGGTCTGCTCGAGCCCGAAGGCGAGCGCGGCGTCCTGACGGAGGCCGGCCGCGACCGTCTCGCCAAGCTCATCGAGACGCTGCGCCACTCCGCCTGAGGGCGAAGCGGCATGTTCTGCCGGCACGCTTCGTCGGGGCTTTAACCCTCGGCGAAGTCTCGCCGGCTGATGCCGTGCCGCTGCAGCTTGTCGTAGAAGGTCTTGCGGGGGATGCCGAGCGCCTCCACCGTGCTCTTCACGTCTCCGCCATGGTCGGCCAGAGTCTGGCGGATGGTGTCGGCCTCGAACCGGTCGACGCGCTCCGGCAGCGTCAGCGGCGTGTCGGGGCTCTCGTCCCCGTCCATCTCCGGATCGAGCCCGAGGGCCACCCGTTCGGCGAAGTGCGTGAGTTCGCGCACGTTCCCCGGCCAGGGATGCGACGCCAGCCGTTGCAGGAGCCGGGGCGACACGTCGGGCGCCTCGCGGCGGAAGCGCTCCGCCGCCCGCCGCAGGAAGTGCGAGAAGAGAAGCGGAATGTCGGAGCCGCGCTCGCGCAACGGAGGGATGCGGACCGTCACGACGTTGAGGCGGTAGAACAGGTCCTCGCGAAAGTAGGCCCGCGCCTCGGCCGAACCGAGATCGACCTTGGCTGCCGCGACGACGCGAAGGTCCAGCGCCCGGCGCTCGTTGGTGCCGAGCGGCTCCACCTCGCGCGTCTCCAGGACGCGCAGAAGCTTCACCTGCAGGGCGGCCGGCATCGATTCGATTTCATCGAGGAACAGCGTGCCGCCGCTCGAATACTCGATGCGGCCGACCCGGCGCTTCGCGGCCCCCGTGAAGGCGCCGGCCTCGTGGCCGAAGAGCTCGCTCTCGATCACGGTCTCGGGCAGCGCGCCGCAGTTGAGCGCCACGAAGGGCTTGGCCGCACGGCGGCTCCAGCGGTGCAGCGCGCTGGCGACGACCTCCTTGCCCGACCCCGTCTCGCCTTCCACCAGGACATCGACGTCCGCATCCGCGATCTGCCGGAGCGTCCGACGCAGGCGCTCCATCGCGGGGCTCTCGCCGATGAGCGACAGGTCGTCGCCGCCTTTCTCGGCCAGCGCCCGCAGCCGCCGGTTCTCGAGCACCAGCCGCCGCTTCTCGGCCGCCCGCGCGATGCTCTGCACCAGACGGTCGGTGGCATAGGGCTTGGCGATGAAGTCGTAGGCGCCCTCCCGCAGGGCGTCCACGGCCATCGCGATGTCGCCGTGGCCGGTCACGAGGATCACCGGAAGGTCACGGTCCATCGCCTGCACGGCCCGGAAGAGGTCGAGCCCGTCCATGCCGGGCATGCGGATGTCGGTGACGAGGACGCCCGGAAACTCCGGCGACAGCGCCTTCAGCGCCGAGCGGGCGTCGGCGAAGGGGAGGGGCGTCCACCCGGCAAGCGCCAGCGCCTGCGCCCCGGCGTCGCGAAGGTCCGGGTCGTCGTCGACGAAGGCGATGGTACGGTCGGTCTCGGTCATGGGGGGGCGCTCCTCAAGACGGCGGTGAAGGTGGCGCCCTCGCCGGGGCGGCTCGCGGCCTCCAGCGTCCCGCCCCATTCCGACAGGATGTCCTTGACGATCACGAGGCCGAGGCCGAGGCCGCGCGGCTTCGATGTGGAAAAGGGTGTGAACAGCGTCGCCAGCCGCTCGGGCGGGATGCCGGGGCCGTTGTCGCGCACCGTCAGTTCTACGGCGCCGTCTCGCACGCGCGCCTTGATGGCGATGCGCCCGTCCTCCTGGCCTTCCATCGCGTCGAGGGCGTTCTGGAGAAGATTGACGAGCACCTGCTCCAGACGCACGCGCTCGCCCACGACATCGTGGTCCCCGAGGTTCGCGCCGCATTCGATAGGCACGCCGGCGGCGTCCAGCCGGCCCTGCAGCACCATGATCGCGCCATCCACGGCTTCGGCGAGGTTGACGACGCCCGGTCCTGACGAGCCGCGCCGCGCGTGACCCTTGAGTGTGTCGGTGATCCGCCCGATTCGTTCGGTCAGGCCGACGACGTTGCGAAGGTTGCGCTGCGTCGTGTCGAGGTCGCCGCGCTCCAGAAAGCGCTCGGCATTTTCGGCATAGGTGCGGATCGCTGCGACGGGTTGATTGATCTCGTGGGCGACGCCGGCCGTGATCTGGCCGAGCGAGGCCAGGCGGTTGGCCTGGTCGAGGCTGCGCCGCAACGTTTCGGCACGCTCCTCAGCGGCCTGCCGCGTCCGGCTCTCCTCGACGAGCTGGCGGTTCGCCTCGCGCAACTCGCCCGTCCGGTCTTCGACGCGGCGTTCGAGCTCTTCGGCTGCGAGGCGTAAGGCTTCCTGTCGGCGTCGCAGGTAGCGCCGGCGGCGCGCCGCGAGGAAACCGGTGGTCGTCGCGATGGCAAGGCCCGCCAGCGCCTGGAGGCGATAGGACAGGCGGGTCTGTGCCATCGCCTCGTCGGCAGGAACCCAGAGATGCAGCGTCCAGTCGAGGATCGGGTCGGGCAGGCGGTCCTCGGCCGAGACGAAGTGCCGGCGATCGGCGGTCGCCGTCGCCTGGATGGTCCCGCGACGCGCCACGAGGCCGAGGGGCGTCAGCGGCGCTTCGCCGAACTGCAGGCTGTCGCGGATCCGCGCCGCGAGGTCCGGCGGCACCGGGGCAAGCGCCCGGTAGTGCCAGTCGACCTCGGTGGTCGCGAGGACGATGCCATTGCCGTCGGTCACGAAGACGACGTTGCCGCCGGCGGCCCAGTCGCGCTCGATCGCGTCGAACTCCACCTTCAGGACCACGACGCCGAGCGGCTGTCCGCCGACATCGACGCGGCGCGTGATGTAAAGACCCGACCGTCGGCTCTTGGTGCCGAGCGCGAACTGCGCCGCCGCCCCGGTGCGCATCGCCCGCGCGAAGTACGGGCGGAACGAGTAGTCGCTCCCGACGAAGCTGTCGGGCTCGGCGAAGTTGCTGGCGGCGATCGTCAGGCCGGTCGTGTCGAGAAGGTAGAGGACGGTCGCACCGGTCGTGCGGCGCAGTTCCTCGAGGCGCCGGTTCACCCGGTCGACGCCGGCCGGCGACGGGGCGGCGAGAATGTCGCGAATGTCCGGATCCTCGGACAGGATCGCGGGCACGGAGCGCTGCTTGTCGACCTCGCTGCGCAGCACCGCCATGGCGAGCGGCAGGGACGCGCTGGCTTGCGCGTTCAACCGCGCGAGCGTCGCGCGGTCGGCCAGTGCGCCCGCTGCCAGCCACGCCATGACGACGAGCATCGCAAGGCCGGTCGCGACGGCAAGCGCGAACAGGCGACGTCGGGACAACGCTGAGAGGGGAGCGTCCATGCTGTGCGGATTATCGCACACTGACGACCAAAGGCGAGCGGAAAACCGCACGTGAGTTTGGGCTGCGGGCTTTACTGACCGTTCGGACCAGCCGTGCGCTGGCGGAATGCCACCCCTGCAACGAATTGGCACGCTCCTTGCTGATGTGTGAACGAGGCTCCTGTTCGCTGGTCACGGATCGACGGGGGAGGACACGAACACAACAAGGGAGGCAGACATGGCAGCCATGCCGATCGCGCACGTCGAACCTGCGCAGAAGAAGCCCATCTACGCCCAGCTCTATTTCCAGGTGGTGGTGGCGATCATCGCCGGCATCACGCTCGGGCATTTCTATCCGGAATTCGGCGCGAGCCTGAAGCCGCTTGGCGACGCCTTCATCAAGCTTGTGAAGATGATCATCGCCCCGGTGATCTTCCTGACCGTCGTCACCGGCATCGCCGGGATGACCGATCTCGCCAAGGTCGGCCGCGTCGTCGGCAAGGCGATGATCTACTTCCTGACCTTCTCGACGCTCGCCCTCGTCATCGGCATGGTCGTCGCCAACGTCACCCATCCCGGCCACGGCCTGAACATCGATCCGGCCTCGCTCGATGCGGGCGCCGTCGCGACCTACACGCAGAAGGCGCACGACTCGTCGATCGTCGGCTTCCTGATGAACATCATCCCGTCGACGCTGGTCGGCGCCTTCGCCGACGGCGACATCCTCCAGGTCCTGTTCATCGCGGTCCTGTTCGGTATCGCGCTCGCCATGATCGGCGAGGCCGGCCGCCCGGTCACCGACTTCTTCAACGCGCTGACCGCGCCGATCTTCAAGCTCGTGGCGATCCTGATGAAGGCCGCCCCGATCGGTGCCTTCGGCGCCATGGCCTTCACCATCGGCAAGTACGGCATCGGTTCTGTCGCCAACCTCGCCTATCTCATCGGCGTCTTCTACTTCACCTCGTTCCTCTTCGTGGTCGTGGTCCTCGGCGCGGTTGCCCGCTACAACGGCTTCTCGATCTTCGCCCTCCTTCGCTACATCAAGGAAGAACTCCTCCTCGTCCTCGGCACTTCGTCCTCCGAGGCGGCCCTGCCGTCGCTGATGAAGAAGATGGAGAACGCGGGCGCCAAGAAGTCGGTCGTCGGCCTCGTGATCCCGACCGGCTACTCGTTCAACCTCGACGGCACCAACATCTACATGACGCTGGCGGCGCTGTTCATCGCCCAGGCGACCAACATCGACCTGTCCTGGGGCGACCAGATCCTGCTCCTGCTCGTCGCCATGCTGTCGTCGAAGGGCGCGGCCGGCATCACCGGCGCCGGGTTCATCACGCTGGCCGCCACGCTCTCGGTGGTGCCCTCCGTGCCGGTCGCCGGCATGGCGCTGATCCTCGGCGTCGACCGCTTCATGTCGGAGTGCCGCGCGATCACCAACTTCATCGGCAACGCCGTGGCGACGCTGGTCGTCGCCCGCTGGGAAGGTGAACTCGACGAGGAGCGCCTGCGCGCGGTTCTCGCCGGCGAAAAGGTCGCCGCGCTCGAGGACGACCGCGTGCCGCTGAACGCTGTGCCGGCCGAGTAAGTCCGAAGCCCTCCGAATGCGAGAAGGCCCGCCCCGAGGTTTCGGGGCGGGCCTTCTCTTTTGCAACTGTCCGTCGCGCCGGTTCAGACGGCGTAGAACAGGCCTGCGATCTTGTGGCGTTCGGCATCGGAAACGGTCTGCCCGTCGGCCTCGATCGCAAGGCCCATCTCGGCCCCGCGGGCCCAGACGATCCGCGCCGTCCAGCGCCGGGTCTCGACCTCGTCGTAAAGCGTCAGGACTTCCGGCAGCACGCGGTCCACCGGGGCGAAGGCCCGAATGCGCGCACCGCGCGGCGAGCGTTCCACCACGGCACAGTCGCACAGAAAGCCGTCGCGAGCGCCCAGCAGCTTGCCCGGCCGCAGCCGCGTCGTCCGCCTTTGTCCCTGTCGCCGCTCGTTCCGCATGACCGCCTCGTCCGCTTTTACGCTTCCCTAACCCTAGCGGAAGGTCGGCGCGCGAGGAGTCGCGGTCTCATTTCTTCGTTAACGCGAGAGGCGCAAGCTGCAAGCTCCACGCAAGGAGTCCTGCGATGTCCGAGGTCGCATCCACGCCGCCCGAGTTTTCATCCGTCCGCCTTCCTTTCACGGGTTCTGGCTTTCGGAATGCCGACCGCGACTGGTCGGTCGTCGACTGGGCGATCGCCTTGTCGTCGGTGACGCTGGCGATCTCGTCGGCCGGGTTCTTCTCCTGGTCCTACGTCGTCTCGACGAAGTCGCCGGACTACTTCCAGCAGGCGGCAATCGCCCGCATGGCCCCCAAGCTCGACCAGATCGAGACCGGATCGGTCGGCGAGGCCGTCCAGACTGAAGCTATGCCGGCGCCGACCATCGTGCGGGATCGCGAGCCGACGCCGTCGGACTACCAGATCGTGATGATCTTCCAGGACGAGGCGCTGCTCGCGACGCGCGAGGAGCTGATGCGCGTCAAGGTGGGCTCGGTGGTGCCGGGTCTCGGCACGGTGCAGGCGATCGAAGGCGGCTCGCTCGGCGGCACGGTCACGGCCGACAAGGCGACGCTGCGCAGCGTCAGCGCGCCCGACCCCTGAGGGCCGGGAGCCCGGGCGGCCTCAGGCCGACTTGTTCTCGAGAAGAATGCGGCCTTCTTTCTGAATCTTGCCCGTCAGCTTGCCGGCAATCGAGGCGAGGAAGCCCGGCAGGTCGAGCTCGACGTGGATGTGGTCGTCCAGGATATCGAGGCGGCCGACAACGGACTGACCCATCATCCGGGCGCGGAAGTCGAGCCGGTCGCCGGTCCATTGGTCCTCGAACTTCAGCATGCCGCCGGTCGCCTCGGAGCGGATGCGCCCGAACCCCTCGGTGATGCGCTGGCGGGCGGCCTCGCGCGTCAGCTTGTGGGGAATGTCGACCTTCACGGTCTCGGCCATGCGTTTTGTCCTCGTCACGAGTTGGGCGTCTGCCGGCATATGGCGAGGAGGACGGCGCCAAGCAACCGCCGGATACGAAAAGGGCGCCCGGTGGGGCGCCCTTCCTTCGTTCATGGATCAGGCCGTGGCCGAGCGCGGCGCACCGCCGCCGCCGCGACGCGGACGCCGGCGCTGCTGGCCGTTCGGCCGGGCGGCGCGATCCTCGCCGTTGCGGTTCGCACCACCCGCCGGCGCACCGCCGGGCTGGCCGCGGCGCTCGCCCGGCTTGGCGCCGCGCGGCTGATGACGCGGCGCGCCTTCGGCGCGCGGCTTGTTGCCGCCGGGGCGACCGCCGCCGGGCTGGCGCGGACCGCGGCTCTCGCGCGGCTCGTCGGCAAAGGCCGACGCGTCGGAGAACTCCGAGGTCTGCACGTCGAAGCGCATGCCGGTCAGCTTCTCGACCTGACGCAACTTGGCGCGCTCGGACGGATCGCACAGCGTCACCGCCATGCCTGATTTGCCGGCGCGGGCCGTGCGGCCGATGCGGTGGACGTAGCTTTCCGGCTCTTCCGGCAGGTCGAAGTTCACGACATGGGTGATGTCGTCGACATGGATGCCGCGCGCCACGATGTCGGTCGCCACCAGCACCTTCAGTTCGCCCGCATGGAACTGGCCGAGCGCCTTCTGGCGCGCGCCCTGGCTCTTGTTGCCGTGGATCGCGAGCGCGGCGATGCCGGCCTTGTCGAGATCCTCGGACAGGCGGTTCGCGCCGTGCTTGGTGCGGGTGAAGATGACGGTCTTGTCGAAGCCCGGCAGGTTCTTGATCAGCCAGTGCTTCTTGGCCTTCTGCGGAACCAGGAAGAAGCTCTGGTCGATCTTCTCGACCGTGACCACCTCGGGCGTCACCTCGACGCGGACGGGATCCTTCAGGATCTTGCCGGCGAGCGAGGCGATGTTCTGCGGCATGGTAGCCGAGAACAGGAGCGACTGACGCTTCTCCGGCACCAGCTTCACGATGCGGTTGATGTCGCGGATGAAGCCCATGTCGAGCATGCGGTCGGCCTCGTCGAGCACGAGGTGCTCGATCGCCGACAGCGTCATCGCCTTCTGGTCGATGAGGTCGAGGAGGCGCCCCGGCGTCGCCACGACGATGTCGACGCCCTTGCGGGCCGTCTCGATCTGCGGGCGGATCGATACGCCGCCGAACACGGTCATGTGGCGGATCGGCGTGCCGGCGGTGAAGCCCTTCACGTTCTCGGCGATCTGGAGCGCCAGCTCGCGCGTCGGCGCCAGCACGAGAACGCGCGGAGCGCCGGGCTTCGCCTTGGCGGGCTTGCCGAGGAGGGCGTCGAGGATCGGCAGCGAGAAGGCGGCCGTCTTGCCGGTGCCGGTCTGGGCGATGCCGAGGACGTCGCGACCCTTGAGGACCGCCGGGATGGCCTGCGCCTGGATCGGGGTCGGGGTGGTGATGTCCATGGCTGCAAGAGCGGACAGAAGCACGTCGGCAAGGCCGAGCGCCTGGAAATTCGTCTGGGTCAAGGAATGCCTTTGACAGTGGACCGGAACGCCTGGCGTCCCGGAGATCGGTCGGACGCTCCTGCGCGGGAGCGGAACGACACGGACCGCGGCCGGACCCTTGAAAAGGCTCCGGCGGTTGGCGCTCGGCTCAGTGTCCCGATGCGGGATCAAGGCGGGCGCAGCGCAAGCGCGGCATGACGGCTCCTATATCCGCCCTCTTGTGCGCTGCGTCAAGGCGTCTCGCCGGCTGATGTCCTCGATGCCCGGCTATGCATGGTCGGGCACGGAAACAGCGAGGAACGCGGCCGGGCGGAGAAGGTTCACACCGGACCGATCCACCGCGGGGAGTCCCCTTTATGTTCATGCGTGTCGACCAGCTGCAGGCCAACCTGCCAGCGCCCAAGAGGGCCGATCCCAATGCGGCCGCAGCCCTGCAGGAGCTTCTCGGCGGCAAGTACGGCGAGATGTCCACGCTCGGAAACTACATGTTCCAGAGCTTCAACTTCCGCTCCAAGCCGAAGCTTCGGCCCTTCTACAGCCTCGTCGCCGCGATCACCGCCGAGGAGCTCGGCCACGTCGAGCTCGTGTCGAACGGCGTCGCCATGCTCGCCAACGGCCCGGACACCAAGGACGGCGATGCCGGCGACGGAGGCGACATCTCGGGCGCGCCCTTCGAGGACATGAAGGACATGCGCAACGCCGCGGCCTTCCTGTCGGCCGGCGGCGGGTCGATGCCGGTGAACTCCAACGGGGTGTCCTGGAACAACGACTTCATCACCACGACCGGCAACATCGTGGTGGACCTCCTTCATAATTTCCACCTCGAATGCGGCGCGCGCCTCCACAAGCTGCGCGTCTACGAGACCTTGAGCGATCCGACGGGGCGCGAGGTCTGCGGCTACCTTCTCGTGCGCGGCTCGGTGCACGCGCATGCCTATGCGCTGGCGCTGAAGAAGATCACAGGCGTCGAGCTCGACAAATTCCTGCCGACGCCGAACATCCCGCTCTCCAAGATTCCCGAGTGCCAGAAGTACCTCGACGAGGGCTCGCACCGCCGCCTCTACACGTTCAGCCCCAACGACTACAAGGAGATGGCCGGTATCTGGGGCAACGGCGAGGTCGCGCTGCCCGACGATCCTCCGGGTGAGCTCGAGGTCGTCGACGGGATGCCCGAGGGCGGCAAGATCCATCAGCTGACGGGCATCCCGTCCGCCTTCACCCCGGACTACGCGCCGGAAGAAATGTTCGAGATCGCGCAGAAGCTCTACAAGGCTTCGCGCTGACCAGCGAGGCGGGCCGACCTGCTTCGCAGATGGCCCGTCTCCCATCCCACCTGCCAGACAGAGACCGGAGACAGCGACCCATGGTCACCACCGTCGGAACCGAAACCACCTTCGAGAAGCTTGTCCAGAATCTCCTGATCCTTGAGCACGACGCGATCGCCGCCTACCAGTCGACGATCGAGCGCCTCGACGACCCGGCGGCGAAGGCGAAGATCGCCCAGTTCAAGGGAGACCACGAGGCCCATGTGGCCGAACTCACCCGCATGGCTGGGCAACTCGGCGTCGCCGCCCCGCAGGAGGGCGACCTGAAGGAGTATCTGACGACCGGCAAGGTCGCGCTGGCCTCGATCATCGGCGACCGGTCGATCCTGAAGGCGATGTCGACCAACGAGATCGAGACCAAGATGGCCTACGATCATGCCTCGAAGAACACAGCGGCCAGCCCGGAGGCGCAGGCCTACTTCGCCAAGGCCTATGCCGACGAGGATCGGCACAAGACCTGGATGGACGCCGCCGCGGCGGCCTGACGGGCCTTACTGGAAGTAGCTCATCACCTGTTCCTGGACGCGCTGGAGCAATCCGGCGCGTTCGACGTTGGTGGCGGCATAAAGCGGCTCCTCGCGCACCACCTGACCGTCGCGCGTGATGCGCATCTGCGCCACGCGGCGGCCTTCGGGCACCGGGGCCTCGATCGGGCCGACCGGCACGATCTCGGTCTGGTAGGGCGAGCCCGTGCCGCGGGGCTCGATGAAGCGGATCTCGCCCGCCGCCTTGACGGGAACGCTCTTTGCGATGCCGCCCGTCACCGGCACCTCGCCGGCCGTCTCGTCGCCCTTCAGGATCACCACATTCTCGAAACCGCGGAGGCCAAGCGTCATCATGGCGCGCGCCTCGGTGGCGCGCTCGTTGACGCTCTTCATGCCGGTCATCGCGAACACGATGCGGCGCCCCGCGTCGTCCTTGGCCGAAGCCACCAGCCCGTAGCCCGCTTCCGCCGTGTGGCCGGTCTTCAGACCGTCCGCGCCCAGGCTGAGGAGCGGGTTGCGCGAGCGCTGCGTGATGCCGTTGAAAGTGAACTCCTCCTCCGAGAACAGCGGATACTGGTCGGGGTAGGTGCGGATGATGTGGGTGGCGAGCGTCACGAGATCGCGCGCCGAGACGCGCTGGCCGGGATCGGGCAGGCCGTGCGGATTGACGAAGTGGGAATGCGTCAGGCCGAGTTCCTGCGCCTTCTTGTTCATCAGTTCGGCAAAGGCCGGCACCGAGCCGGCGATGCCCTCGGCCGCGACGATCGTCGCGTCGTTGCCGGACTGAATGGCGATGCCCTTGATCAGGTCGCCGACGCTGACCTCGGAATTCAGGGGCAGGAACATCGTCGAGCCGCCCGACGCCGCGCCGCCGGTGCGCCAGGCGTTCTCGGATACGGGGAAGGTTTCGTCGAGCCGGATCGCGCCGCGCTTCAACTCGTCGAAGATGATGAGCAGGGTCATCAGCTTGGACAGCGAGGCCGGCGGAATCTCGTCGTCCGGGTTCTTCTCGAAGAGGACCGTGTTGGTGTCGAAGTCGAGGAGCACCGCCGAGCGCGCGGCGGTTTCGAAGGCGTGGGCGGAGGTCGATAGGGAGAGCGCCAGGAGGAATGCGGCCAGCGGGCCCCGGATACGTCGGGAGTTGAGCGCCATCGTCGTCATGCCGTGAAATCCTCATGCCGTGGGCGCGCCCCGGAGGCCGCGCCACATCCTCGCCCCGGAGGTTAATGAAATCACAGCAGAACTTGGTGAACGGCAGGTGAACGGCAACCGGCAGCGCCGGCACCCTAAGCGAAAAGCACGCGCCTGTGACCAGATCGCGCAAGGCACGGCCGGACGGTGCTCACCCCATAGAAAGGCAGGAGACCGGATATGCCGCTCAGCCCTCGAGTTCGGCCTTCAGCATCTCCAGTTCCAGCCATTCGTCCTCGGCCTTGGCGAGAGCAGCGCGGCTCGCTTCGCTCTCCTTGGCAAGCTTCGAGAATCGGTCAGGGTTCTTCGCGAAGAGCGCGGGGTCCGCCATCTCGGCTTCCGCTTTGGCGATCGCCGATTCCAGCTTGGCGATTTCCTTCGGCAGGTTCTCCAGAGCGAACTTCTGCTTGAACGAGAGCTTGGTGCTCGGCTGTCCGGCGGGTCGCGAGGCGGACGGCGCTGCGGCGGGCTTGACGGCGGACTTCTCGGCTTTCCGGGCTTCCGTCTGCGCGCCGCGCTTCTGCGCCGCCATGTCGGTGTAGCCGCCGGCATATTCCAGCCAGCAACCGTTGCCCTCCGGCGAGATGACGCTCGTCACCGTGCGGTCGAGGAAGTCGCGGTCGTGGCTGACGAGGAGCACCGTGCCGGGATAGTTGGCGATGAGCTCCTGCAGAAGGTCCAGCGTCTCCATGTCGAGGTCGTTGGTCGGCTCGTCTAGCACCAGGACGTTGGCGGGCGTCGCCAAGGTCTTCGCCAACAAGAGCCGTGCCCGCTCACCGCCCGACAGGTTGCCGACCGGCGTGCGGATCTGCTCCGGCTGGAACAGGAAGTCCTTGAGATACCCGGCGACGTGCCGCGGCTCGCCGTTCACCATCACCTGATCGCCGCGCCCGTCGGTCAGCGCCTCGGATACGGGCAGATCGTCGCGAAGGCTCGCGCGCTTCTGGTCGAGGAAGGCGAGGTCGAGATTGGTGCCGAGGCGAACCGTGCCCGCGTCGGGCTCCGCCTCGCCGATCAGCATTTTCAGGAGCGTCGTCTTGCCGGCGCCGTTGGGGCCGACGAAGCCGACCCGGTCGCCGCGCTGGATGCGCGTCGAGAAGTTCTCGACGAGAACCCGCTCGCCATAGGCCTTCTCGATCGCCTTCGCCTCGATCACGAGCTTGCCGCTCTCGCGCGTGTCGCCGACCTGCATCTCGACCGTGCCGGTCGCGCGGCGGGCGTTCTTGCGGTCGGCGCGAAGCTGGTGGAGGCCGGCGAGGCGCCGCTCGTTGCGCGTGCGCCGGGCGGTCACGCCATAGCGCAGCCAGTGCTCCTCGCGCACGATCTTGCGGTCGAGCTTCTGGAGATCGCGCTCCTCCTCCTCCAGCACCTTGTCGCGCCAGGCCTCGAAGCTGCCGAAGCCTTCCTCGATCCGGCGCACCCGGCCGCGGTCGAGCCAGACGGTAGCGCGCGTCGTCTTTTCGAGGAAGCGGCGGTCGTGGCTGATGATGACGACGGCCGAGCGGATCGAGGCGACCTCCTCCTCCAGCCATTCGATCGTCGGCAAGTCGAGGTGGTTGGTCGGCTCGTCGAGAAGCACGATGTCGGGCTCGGGCGCCAGCACGCGCGCGAGCGCCGCGCGCCGCGCCTCGCCGCCGGACAGGTCGCCCGGCCGCGCGTCGGGGCGAAGGCCGAGACCCTCGATCAGGCGCGTCACGCGGTAGAGATCGTCGGCCGGGCCGAGCCCCGCCGCGACATAGGCCTCGACGCTCGGCGCATCGCCGAAGTCCGGCTCCTGCGCGAGATAGCGGATCGTCGCGCCCGGCTGGCGGAACACCTCGCCGCCGTCCGGCTCGACGGTGCCCGCCGCGATCTTGAGAAGGGTCGACTTGCCGGAGCCGTTGCGCCCGACCAGCGCGATCCGGTCGCCGGGCGAGACACCGAGCTCGACGTTGGCGAGAAGGGGCGTGCCGCCGAAGGTGAGGCGCACGCCGTCGAGGCGAAGAAGCGGGGGAGGGGCCATGGCCGGCTTCTAGCCGATCAGGCCTTGGCTAGGGAAGATGCCGAAAAATGCGGGAGGATCCAATTCCGGAATGCGCGGATCTTCGGCACGTTCCGCCGCGCCGTGGGATAGACGAAATAGTAGCCGCGTCCGATCGGATAGAGCGGCGCGAAGGGCTGGACGAGGCGGCCGGCCGCGACCTCGTCCCGGTAAAAGAAGGGTGTCAGCAACGAGACGCCCTGACCCGCAATGGCTGCCATCGCCTCGAGGTCCTGGCTGCCGAGCGTCGGGCCGGTGCGCCGATCGCAGCCGGCCTGCGAGACGCTCATCATCGAAAACCAGAGGTCCCACCATTCGTGCGTCGTGTTGACGAGCGGGAAGCGCAGGAGGTCCGACGCGGTTACTGGCATCCCGCCGAGCTTTTCCGCCAACAGTGGGCTCAGCATCGGCGTGTAGTCGACCGCGACGAGAAGATGCGCCGTCAAGCCTGTCCACTGCCCCGCGCCCGCACGGATGGCGAGATCAACGGGCTCACGCTCGAAATCGGTTATGCGTCGGGTGCTCGTCAGTTGGACGGCTGTTTCGGGATGTTCAAGCTGGAAGGAGCCGAGGTTTCGGGCCAGCCAGTAGCTCGCGAAGGTCGGAACGGAACTGATGGACAAAACCCCGGCCGACGAACCGCAGAGATCTGCATAGGCGGCCGACAGGCGCTCGAACGAGGCGGTGCATTCGGCCGAGAAGCGGGCGCCGTCCGCGGTCAAGCTGACCTGCCGCCGCCCACGCAAAAAGAGCGGCGCACCGACGCGCTCCTCCAAAAGCTTGATCTGATAGCTGATGGCCGCCTGCGTCATCCCGAGCTCTTCCGCCGCGCGGGTGAAGCTGAGGTGGCGGGCCGCCGCCTCGAAGGCGCGCAGGGCGGATAGGGGAGGGAGTGAACGGGCCATGATGCATAAATTTTTCTTATGCATCATGCGCCAGCTTCGATTGGATCGGCAAGGCCAGCCGGGCGCATCCTCGCGGCCAGCATCCGAATTGGAGCCCGGCGATGAAACACGCTGCCCCCGAAAACTTTGAGAACTACCGGAGCCTCGGCCCCGCATCGATCGCGGCGCCCACATGGCGGCAGCGCCTGTCCGCCTGGTGGCAAAGGATCGGCTGGGATCAGCCCACCTTACCGGCGACGCTCCAAGCCGACGTGCAGCCGGATCATCCGTCCGCCCGCCCCGTCCGTTGCCGCCCGGATTGGGAACGTCGGCTCTAGCCGCTACTCCGCCGGGGTCGGCGCGCCCCCTTTGCCGAGCGCTTCGGCGGCCGCGAGGTCGCGCCGCAGCTGCTCCTCGCCCTCAGCTTGCGGTTTGGTAAGGCGGGCCAGCGCGAGGTAGGCAACGGGCGTCAGGAAGAGCGTCGCGATCGTCGCCAGCCCGAGGCCGCCGACGATGACGTAGCCGAGCGAGACGCGCGCCTCGGCGCCGGCGCCCGCCGAGAAGATCAGCGGCACGCCGCCGACGATCGTCGCGATCATCGTCATCATCACCGGGCGCAGGCGAATGATCGAAGCCTCCTCGATCGCCTCGCGCACGGAGCGGCCCTCCTCCCGAAGCTGGTTGGCGAACTCGACGATCAGGATGCCGTTCTTCGCCATGATGCCGACGAGAAGCACCAAGCCGATCTGGGAGTAGAGGTTCAGCGTCTCGCCGAAGAAGTCCATGGCGTAGACCGCGCAGGCGACGCCGAAGGGCACGGTGGCGATGATGATGAGCGCCGACACGAAGCTCTCGAACTGCGCCGCCAGCACCAGGAACACGACGACGATCGCAAAGCCGAAGACGACGGTAAGGCCGCTCGACGTCTCCTCCAGGGTCGCAGCTTCGGCCAAAGGCACGAGACGAACGCTGTCTGGCAGCTTGCCGACCGCGAACGCCTGCGCCTGGTCCCACGCCTGCTGGATCGAGAAGCCGGCCGGCAGGTCGGCCGACATGGCGACCGAGCGCGACTGGTCCTCGCGCGCCAGCGTCGGCGCGACGGCCTCCTCCTTGATGGTCGCGATGGAGGAGAGAGGGACGAAGCGGCCGTCACCGGTCTTCATGAAGATGTTGGCGAGGTCGCCTGGGTCGTTGATCGGCTGCGAGGTCGAGACGACGTGAATGTCCACGGCGCGATCGTCGACATAGGTGGTGCCGATCTCGCGTCCGTCGAGAAGCGACTGGATGGCTGAGGCGAGCCCGTCGATGTCGATGCCGAGATCGGAGGCGCGCGTGCGGTCGATCTCGACCGAGAGCTGCGGCTGCGTCGTGTCGAAGGCGAGCTGGACACGGCCCCACCGACCGTCGGCATTCATCGCCTCCTCCAGCGAGGTCGCCGCGTCCGACAGCATCTGGTAGGTCGGCCCTGCCAGCGCGAACTGGAGACCGCGACCGCCGCCGCGGATGCCAAGCGAATTCGGCTGGATCGCGCGCGCCTGGACGCCCGGAATGTCGGCGAAGGCGCGGTTGAGCTCGGCGGCGATCTCCTGCTGCGAGCGCTCACGAGCCTCCCAGGGCGCCAGCGTCAGCACCATGAAGGCGCCATTGCCCGTGCCCATCCCGATGCGCGCGAGGACGCCGGTTGCCTCGCCGCTTTCGACGTAGGGCAGCACGATCTCCTCAATCCGTCGCATCTGCGTGTCGGTGTAGTCGAGACTGGCGCTTTGCGGCGCCGAGATGCTCATGAGAACACTGCCGCGGTCCTCGTTCGGGGTCAGCTGCTGCGGTAGGTTCTGAAAGGTGATGATCGCTGCACCGGCGAAGATCGCCGAGACGACGATCACCGCCAGCGGATAGGCCAGGGCCTTTCGCAGCGCACCGGCATAGAGCCTCGCCAACCACTCGCCGGCTCGTCCCGTCGCACGCTTCAGCGCTCCCGGCTGGCGTTCGGTTTCCGCCTCGCCGAGAAGATGGGCGGCCAGCATCGGGCACAGCGTCAGGGCAATGAAGGCCGAGAGCGTGACGGAGATCGCCAGCACGAAGCCGAACTCGCGGAACAGCCCGCCCGCGACGCCCGGCAGGAACGAGATCGGAATGAACACGGCCGCCAGCGTCGCGGTGGTCGAGATCACCGCGAAGAACACCTCGCGCGTGCCGACGACGCTCGCGGCGCGGACCGTCAGGCCCATGTTGCGCCAGCGGATGATGTTCTCGAGCACGATGATCGCGTCGTCGACCACCATGCCGGTGGCGAGCACCAACGCCAGGAGCGTGATGATGTTGACGGAGAAGCCGACGAGATAGATGCCCGCCACCACGCCGATCAGCGCGATGGGGATGGTGAGCGTCGGGATCAGCGTCGCGCGGAAGTTCATCAGGAACGCGTAGATCACGGCGACGACGATCACGATGGCGAGCGCCAGCGTCAGCTCGACCTCGTGGATCGAGCCGTTGATGAAGGTCGCCTCGTCGGACGTGACGATGACGCGCGTCCCCTCCGGCAGGGATGCGTTGAGTTCGGCGACGGCGGCGTGCACGCCTTCCGAGATCGCCAGCGTGGACGAGCCGGCCTGCCGGATGACGCCGAGGCCGATGCCGGTCTCGCCGTTGACGCGCGTCTTGGAGGCTGCCTCGTCCGGGCCGAAGCGCACGCTCGCGACATCGCGCAGACGGGTCTGTGCGTTCAGGAGAACCGCGCCGAAGGCTTCCGGCGTCGATAGACCGGCATCGGCGCGCACCACGAGGTTCTGCGTTGGTGATTCCAGCTGGCCGGCAGGCTGGTCGAACGAGGCGTTGGCGAGTGCGCTCGACACGTCGCCGAGCGTCAGCCCGCGCGTCGCCAGTTCGTCGGGGCGCACATCGATATAGACGAGGCGCTCGCGCTCGCCGGACAGATCGACGTCGGCCACACCCTCGACGGCCGCGACGCGATCCGCGATGCGGTCGTCGACCAGCGTGGTCAGATCCTCGATCGGCAGCGAGTTCGACAGGACCGCCAGACGCATGATCGCGTCAGCGTCAGCATCGGCCTTGACGATGCGGGACTCGTCGGCGTCGTCCGGCAACTGGTTGGCAATACCAGCGACGGCGTCGCGCACGTCGCTCGCCGCAATGTTGAGGTCGGTGGAGTCGGTGAACTCCACGGTGACGCGGCTCATGCCGAAGCGCGACGACGAGGAGATCGAGGCGATGCCGGCGACGCGCGCCACCGCGCTTTCGATCGTACTCGTCAACTGCCGGTCCACCACCTCGGCCGAGGCACCTTGGAAGCTGGTGGTGACCGTGATGACGGGGCGGTCGACGTTCGGCAGCTCGCGGATTTCGACCGCATTGAAGGCGGCAAGGCCCGCGACGATGATCAGGAGGTTGACGACGATCGTGAAGACCGGTCGGCGAATGAAGAGCGAGGTGAGGGCCGTCAGTCCGTCCGGCTTGGCTGCGCCGCCGCTCATCGGGCGCTCGTTCCGGCCGTTGGCGCGATCGCCGCGCCGGCATCCGCGCGGCGTCCCGGCGCCAGCGTTTCGGCCGTCGGCGGATCCTGGTTCGACGGCAGCGTGTCGATCCCGGTGGTCGGACGCACGCGAACGGTACCGCCATCGCGCAGGAGCTGGACGCCTTCGGTCACCACGGTATCGCCGGCCCTCAGCGTATCCGAGGCGACGAGGACGGTGTCGACGTTGCGTTCGATGATGGCGATCGGGGCCTTGGTGGTCTTGTCGTCCGCCACCATCCAGACGAAGGGGCCGGTGCGCTCCCATTGCACGGCCAGCGGATTGACCGCGAGGTAGGTCTGTCCTTCGAAGCCGATCTCGATCGAGAAGGACAGTCCTGGTCGCAGCCGGTCGCCCGCATTGTCGATCGTGGCCTCGGCGCGCAGGGTGCGGCTTGCCTGATCGAGGCGGCTGTCGAGCGCGGTGATGATGCCTTGGTAGGTATCGCCCGATCGGGTCGCGGGGACCGCCGAGACGGGATGGCCGACCGAGAGCTGTGAGGCGAAGGCTTCCGGCGCGTCGAACAGGATGCGCAGTTCGGATCGATCGTCGACGGTCACAATCAGGGTTGAGCCGTCGACCAGCGCGCCGACCTCGAGATTGAGGAGGCCGACATGCCCGCCGATCGGCGCCCGGATGCTGCGTTTGGCCAGCGCCACCTCGGCGGCCTGCAGGTCGAGCGCTGCAGCGTCGCGCGCCCGGCGCACCTCTTCCAGCTGGACGGAGGTAATGGAGGCGCCGGTGGTCGACAGGGTCTCGTAGCGACGAAGCTGATCCTCCGCGGTCGCCACCGCAATGCGCGCCCGGTCGACCGCGATGCGTTCGGCATCGTCCTGTAGTTCGGCAAGCACGGCGCCCGCCTCCACTGCATCGCCTGAGCGGAACGACAAAGACTTGATGATACCGGTCACGTCAGGCCTTACCGCGACGGTGCGCAGCGCTTCGCCGGTTCCGATGGCGCGCAGCCGGTCGCGCGTCACCAGCGGCTGCGCCTGTGCCACGGCAACGAGCGGCGCCTGGCGGTCCGCTCCCTGTCGGGCCGGCGTCGCGCCAACCTTGGGCTCGTCGTCAGCAGGCGAAATCGCACTGACCAGCGGTCGCAGCGTCTCCGGCAACCTTCCGTCGCTGAGAAGAAAGCGGCCGGGGGCCGGGGACAGATAAAGCCACGCGCAGCCAGCGGCCGCGATCATCAGAAGCGTGACGACGATCTGTCGGAGAACGGCCATGAAAACCCTTGGTTGTCGCGAGGGCGGGATGCCCGAGCGGCTAGATCTTGAGTGATCCGCCGGCTTCGCGGCGCGTGCGGGGCATGGAAGATGGTCACGGTCAGCGCCAAAGCGTCGGCGACCGGTCAGCCTTCCGACGAGGAACGATAGACGATTAGGGCGGCGGGGCTCCCATAAATTTTGGTAAGGATGCAGAACGAAAACGTGAGCGGCAACGAAACAAGGCCCGCCATATGGCGGGCCTTGCTGGTCGTGTCGTCAGGTCGGGCGCGGCGGGCTTACTGCGCCGCCGGGGCCGCCGGAATGTCGCCCGGATTGTTCACGCGCATCTGGTCGCGATTCTCGGCATAGGTGTCACGGTTGAACTCGGGCGCGTTGCGCAGCTGGTCCTGCGTGAACTGCGTCGTCAGCGTCAGCGACCCGCCGGAGTCCCGCATGAACTGGAGGTTGTCCATGGCGACCGCCACCGGCTTGGCGCCGATGCCGAGGAAGCCGCCGACATCCACGATCACGGCGTCGACCTGACCGTCCGGCGTCAGCGCGATGTCGCCGATCGAGCCGATCGTCTGGTTGTCTGGGCCGTAGACCGAGGTGCCGATCAGGTTGTCGGCCGTAAGGTCAGCACCCGTCACCGGCGTGCCGACGTTGGCGGCCGGCGTGTTGCCGCTGGTCGAGGCGGTGGACTCCATGCCCGACGAAGCCATGCCGCTGGCGGCGGGCGTCGTGGTGTTGGCGGCCGTGTCGGTTGTGCCGGACGCCATGCCCGAAGCCATGCCGGCAGTGCCCGCCGCCATGCCGGTCGCGGCAGCGCCAGCAGCGCCCATCGTGTTGGCGGCCGTATCGGCAGCCGTGTTGGCCGCCATGCGGTCTTCGCCCTTCTGGAACGCCGGAGCGTTGGTCAACTGCTCCTTGCTGGCGGCGAGGACCGCACGCGGCTCGCCCGACGGATCGGCATTCATCGAGATGTTGTCGAACGGAACGCCGACATCCTTCTCGCCGATGCCGAGGAAGCCGCCGACACCCACGATCACGGCCTGCACGCGGCCATCGGAGGCGAGCACCAGATCGTTGATCTCGCCGATGTTGTCGGCGTCAGCCGCCGGGCCCGAATAGACGTTGTCGCCGACGATGTCGTCGGAGAGGAACTGACCGTTGGCGAGCGTGGCGACATACTCGCCTGACGCACCGGACGTCGTGGTGTTGGCGGCCATGTTCGAGGTCGAGGACGGCGCCATGGTCTCGGCTGCCATGCCGCCCGACGCCATCGTGCCGCCCGCCATGTTGCCGTTCAGCGTGTTGGTCGCGCCCGCATTGCCGGCGGCGGTGCTGTTGGCCGCCATGTTGCCCTGGCCGCTCATGTTGGTCGAGCCGGAGTCGTCCGTGGTGTTGCTGGCAACCGTGGAAACCGGCTGGTTGTTGACCGTGAAGGCCGGTGCCGCAGCGAGCTCGTCGCGGGTTGCGGTCAGAACGGCGCGCGGCTGGTTGTTCTCGCCCGTGGTCCATTCGATCTTGTCGTAGGGGACGGCAACGGTCTTCGACTGGTCGCCGAGGAACGAGCCCATGTCGACGACGGCCGCGACCACGGTGCCGTCGGCGCTCACGATGAAGTTCTCGATCTCGCCGGCCGACTCAGCGTCCGCGGCGTTCGAGGCGTAGACGGTCTGGCCGTCGAGATCGGTCACGAGGTGCTGGTCGGCGCCGAGCGACTGGACGTAGGCGATGTCAGCGGTGGCGTTGGCCGTGTCGGACTGCATGCCCGAAGCTGAATTGGCGTCCATTCCGCCCGCGGCCGGAGCCATGGTGCCGGCGGGTGCGGCGTTCATCGCGGGCTGCTCGCCCGTGGTCGTGGTGGTCTGTGCCAGTGCGCCGGTCGCGAGGACGGCGGCCATGGCCGTGGTGGCCAGAAGTGTGCGGACCATCGAAGACTCCCCTTTATCGAATTGATGCGCCCGGTCGTCGGTGGCGATCGGGCTTCGGATGATGGGCGTTCAACCTATGGCCGTTGCTAAGGTTCCCGGCTCACGAAAAGGAAAACCGGGCGTGAACTTAGGCAAAAGCGATCACGCCGAAGAATAAGAGAAGCAGGAAACCGACGAGAACGATCAGAATCAGCACCTTCGCGATGCCGGCCGAAACGCCCGCGACGCCCCGGAAGCCGAGAAGGCTGGCGATCGCCGCCACCACGAGAAGTATGACGATCCACTCGATCATTGCGAAACTCCACAGACTGAACTTGCTGCGGCGGAGAACGGGAAGCGGTTCTTCGAAGTTCCCAGCGCAGGGGCGGTCGGCAGGCATTTTCGGATCGCCGCTCCGCACCATATGGCCGGCGAGCATCGCAACGGAGTTTTGCGCAGGTCATGAAAGTCCACGCCATCCTCAACCGGCACGGCGGCACCCTGCGCACCACGGACCTCGAGCTCCTCAGCTCGGCGATCCGAGGCGAGTTCCAGCTCCACGGCCACGAGGCCGAGGTCGAACTCGTGGACGGACCCGAAGTCGGCGAAAGCATCGAACGGCAGGCCCGACGCGACGACCTCGACGTCCTGATGGTCGGCGGCGGGGATGGGACGGTGTCGTCCGCCGCGGCGGCCGTTGCCGGAACGCAGATCGCACTCGGCATCCTGCCGGCGGGCACAATGAACCTCTTTGCCCGCTCGCTGCAGATTCCGATGGGTCTCGACCCGGCGGTGAAGGCGCTGGCAAACGGCCGGATCACGGACGTCGACATCGCCAGCGTGAATGGGCGTTACTTTGTCCACCAGTTCGCCGTCGGCATGCATGCACGCATGGTCAGAACGCGCGAGAAGCTGGACTACAGCTCGCGCATCGGCAAGATGTGGGCGAGTGCACGGGCCGTCGTGACGGCGGCCGGCGCCTTGCCGATGGTCGATCTGCGCTTCGAGATCGACGGCAAGGCACAGGTGGTCCGCACACCAGCCGTCGCCATTTCCAACAACATCTACGGCGACGGGCATCTGCCATATGCGGACGATCCGCAGGGCGGGAAGCTTGGAATCTACATCATGCGGGCGACGAGCCGGCTCGCTGTCCTGAAGACGACGGTGGACATGATGCGCGGCGCCTGGAAGGATACGGATAACCTCACCGTCATCACGGCAGACGAGATCGTCATCGAGCACCGGCGTTCCAAGAGCCGGAACCGTTCCGTGATGGACGGCGAGTTGCGCGCTCTCGATCGGCGGTCCGAGGTCAAGATCCACCCGCGCGGCCTAAAGGTTCTGGTGCCGGAGGAGGCGACGTTTTGAGTGCGCCGCGCACGACATTCGCGTGCGCTATGTGAGACGGACAGCGGCGATCGGCAATGCGATACGCTTGCCGACAGTCATTCCGACTGCGCTAAACCCCCTGCCTCACCGGCGGAGATCGTTCGTGTCCATGAGGTCATCGGCCGGTTACGGCTTGTCCGCGCGCGAGAATTCTTCGTAGTCGTGCCCGCCCTCGGCAAGGAGGGACAAGGCATCGAAGAAACGTTGTTCCAGCGTTTCGTAGGCCGCTGCGGGCTCGTCGCCACGCTCGCGCTGTAGTTCGTCCAGCGCCTCCTGGATCGCCTGACGCTTGTCACGATCCGGCAGGGCGGGGTCGGCAAGAATGTCGCGGAGCCGGTCGTCATGCCCGGCGAGATTCGCAGCAATCTCGTCGGGGCTCGAAAGCCTGTCATCGAAAGTGCTGCTCATGACGTTTGGCTCCGCGGATGCTGGTCAGTTCGCGCTGTTGGTCGTTCCGGACGCAGGTGCGCTCGGCGAGACGACGCCGGTCTGCGTGCTGGTCGGTGTTGCTGGCGCTGCCGTGGTGTCCGACGCCTCGACGCCGTTGATGTTCTGGTCGGGCTGGCTCGCGTTGTAGAACTGCAGCCCGATGAAGACGACGAGGCAGAGGGCGAGGCCAGCGATCAGCACGTAAAGCACCGGGCGGCCGGTTCGACCCTGGCGGGCTTTGTCGGTTCTGAGTTCAGCCATGAAGATACTCCGTTGCTCGCGCCTGCGCGCCGTCGATGAAATAACTTTGCAGCGGTGGAAACGATCCCGGGACAGGCGAGAATCGCCGAGGATCATGCGCTCGTGATATGAAAACGGCGCGCCCGGTTCAGGCGCGCCGCTGGGATCGGTCCTCGCGGTTCAGCGGCCGTAGCCGCCGTCCCGCCAGTTCTGGAGCACACGGAATACGCCCCAGACCGAAGCTGCGGCGACCGGTACGATCAGCAGCGACTTCCTCCGCCGAAGGCTCCGGAACAGGAGCGGCAGATTGGATACCGCCGCAACCGAGGCGATCGAGGCCACATCGCTCTGCATCCGCTCGCGAGCCCTGCGCCGAGGCGGACGTCGGGCGATCGTGAGGAAGATGTAGACGCCGATCAGGATGACGAGGCAGGCAGCGGCGAAGATCAGGGCTGTCGCGACGACGCCGATGCTATGTGCGATCCAGGCAAACAGAGCCAGGAATAGGAAGAACAGCATCGCCAGGGCGAAGATGCCCATCACCACGTAGATCGTGGCGATCGTTCGCAGCCTCGCGAAATAGATCGACGCCTCGCCCGTCAGGAGTCGCGAGATGAGTTGGAACACCATCGCGCGAACGGCTTAGCGGAAGAGGCGGGCGTAGACGTAGCCGACGGCAGCGGCGATCAGGATGCTCTTGATCGGCTCGGCGCGAACGCGCTCGCTGACCTCTTCCTCGAATTCGCTGACGGTCTCCTGCGCCTGACGGAAGTAGCGCTCGCCCTCGTCGCGCAACTGGTAGGCCTGCTGCTTCGCGTTCTCGGCACGGTTTGTCGCCATCGACTTGAGCGTCTCGGTGACGCCGGCCACGTCCTCCCGCAGCTTGGAGATCTGCGCCTCGAGTTCGGCGCGATCGGCACCGGTGCTCGCGCCGGTCGAGAACTCGTTGGACGTGGTGTTCGACATGGGTACTGGTCCTCTTACGTTGACGGGTTGGCCGCGGCCGTCCCTGTTTGCGGAAATCGTTTGCCTGCCAAGGAAGTTCCCTGTCAGGCGGCCGGAGCGACCCCGATTATTTGCGACGAGATCGAATCGGGCCCGAACTCTCCGTCGCCCTCGATGCCGAGGAGGTCGGCCATGCGGGTGCGGGCCCGCGAGACGCGGCTCTTGATCGTGCCGACGGCGCATTTGCAGATCTCGGCGGCTTCCTCGTAGGAGAAACCGGACGCGCCGATCAGGATCAGCGCCTCGCGCTGGTCGTCGGGCAGTTGTTCCAACGCCTTACGGAAGTCCTGAAGATCGAGATGGCCTTGCTGCTCCGGATGGCCCGCGAGCTGCATGGCGTGGATACCGTCCACGTCCTGGACCTCGCGGCCCTTCTTGCGCATCTGCGTGTAGAACTCGTTGCGTAGGATCGTGAACAGCCAAGCCTTGAGATTGGTGCCGGGCTGGAACGTGTGCTGCTTGTCCCACGCTTTCACGAGGGTCTCCTGCACGAGATCGTCGGCGCGATCGAAAGAGCCCGCCAGCGACGCGGCGAAGGCGCGAAGATTCGGGATGATCGCGATCAGTTCTTTACGGAAGTCGGTGTCCTGCGCCATCTGGCTCAGTTTCCTTCCTTCGACGACTTCGACCGGGCTTCCGCCGCATCGAGAGCGTCGAGCAGCGACATGAAGCGATCGGGCACAGGCTCGCTCGCCACGTCGTCGTAATAAGCCTTCAGACGCCTGCCGATCGCGGAACTCGAACCGAGGTCCGTCGGTTGGCTGTTCGCGGCATCCGAATCCGTCGAGGTGTTCGTGTCCTGGGTCTCGGGCATGACGGTGCCTTTGTTCCTGCGGTCTTCCATTCCACCTCTCGCCCTGCCGGCCTTCGCGTCCGGCTGTCGCAATGCATGCTGCGCTAGATGTAGGAGCGCCGTCGGTTCGCAAGTGTCTCGACGGCTCGAGGGAAATGTTGTGCTCGAAGGTCTAGCGTTTCGCGCCTGTTGCCTTAACTAGGGCCGGGTGCGCGAAGTCCACTGGCGGCCGACGTTTCCGTCGCCGCTCCGGCCGGGGCCGACTTTCGTCGCCGCATAGACAAGGTCAGATCCGGGCGCGGAGCCCGGTCAAGCTACGAGGGAATGTTCATGTCGATGTCCTCGCGCATTGCGCCGCACATCCCGTATCTCCGGCGGTATGCTCGCGCATTGAGCGGTTCGCAGTCCTCCGGCGACGCGTATGTGGCGGCGGTCCTCGAGGCTCTGATCGCGGAACCGAGCCTCTTCGACACGCAGGAAAGCCCCCGGATCTCGCTCTACAAGCTGTTCTCCTCGCTGTGGCAGTCGGTGGAAGTGAACGTGCGCGAGGACGCGCCGGTCTCGGCCTGGGAAGAGAAGGCTTCGCGCAACCTGCGCGGCATCTCCCCGCTGCCGCGTCAGGCTTTTCTTCTGGTGGCCGTCGAGGGCTTCACCACCGAGGAGGCCGCCCACATCCTCGGCGTCGGCGAGAGCGACTTCTCCGATCTTATCGGCCAGGCGAGCGCCGATATCGGCCGTCAGGTCTCGACCAACATCATGATCATCGAGGACGAGCCTCTGATCGCGATGGACATCGAGCAGATGGTGGAGAGCCTCGGCCACGGTGTGACCGGCATCGCGCGCACGCACAAGGAGGCCATCGCGCTCTTCGAGCAGCAGAAGCCCGGCATGGTCCTCGCCGACATCCAGCTCGCCGACGGCTCCTCGGGCATCGATGCGGTGAACGACATCCTCGCCAAGGTGTCGGTGCCGGTGATCTTCATCACTGCCTTCCCTGAGCGCCTGCTGACCGGCGAGCGGCCGGAGCCGACCTTCCTTGTCACCAAGCCGTTCAATCCGGACATGGTGAAGGCCCTGATCAGCCAGGCGCTGTTCTTCGAGACCGAGCGCGAAGCGGCCTGACGACGCTTCGACGTCGGCAGGGACCCACCCGGTATCATGCCGGTCCCTGCAGGGCGGGAACCCGTCGCGGTCCCGCTCCGTTGGCGCATATTGACGTGTAAGAGCCTGTGGGAGAGGTCCTCTGGCTTTTGGAAAGGTTCGTCCGACATGACCGCAAGGCTGAACGGTAGACGCTCAGGCGCCCGTTTCGACCGTGCCCTGTCGTTCGAATCGCAGGCAGGCTCGCCGCTGAGGCGATCACACGGCGGCGTGAGCGCTGTGTCATGGTAGCCTACAAGGCTCTCAAAGCGGTCGCCAATACCGAAATGACCCTTTTCGCGCAGGACATGGACCTGCGCTACCTCTGGCTGTTCAACGCGCAAGGTTCGTGGCTCGCCGAAGCCCGCAACGGTGACTGCGACCAGGACTTCCTTCCGGCTCCCGCAGCCGACAAGGCGAAGGCGATCAAGGCCGAGACGCTGAAGACCGGCGCTCCCGTTCGCTTCGAACTGCCGGTGGCGAGCGGCGACACGGTGCGCTGGTTCGACGTTCGCGTCGATGTCGACCGGAACGACGAGGGCGAGGTGATCGGCCTGATCGGCACATCGGTCGAGATCACCGACCAGAAGCGGCGCGAGGACACCCTGAAGACCCTCCTTCGCGAGGTGTCCCACCGTTCCAAGAACCTTCTGGCCATCATCCAGAGCCTGGCGAGCCAGACCGCCCGTCACTCCGTGACCGTGCCGGAATTCCTTGTCCGCTTCCGTGGCCGCATCCAGTCGCTGGCGTCGTCGCAAGACATCGTGACCGACACCGACTGGCGGGGTGCCGACCTCTTCAGCCTCGTGACGCTCCAGGTGGAGCGGTACGCTCCCGATGGCATGGAGCAGATCCGCTTCGAGGGCGTCGACGTTTATCTGACCCCGACCGCGGCACTCCATGTCGGGCTCGCGCTTCACGAACTGGCCGTCAACGCCGCGTCCTATGGCGCGCTCTCGGTGCCTGGCGGACGGATCGAGATCGTCTCGCGCATCGAAACGCGCGAGGGGCAGACCTCGCTGATGCTGCGCTGGCGCGAATCGAATGGCCCGAGGGTGCGGGTCGACTACGACCCTCGCTTTGGCACCTCGACGCTGGAGCGTATCGTGCCGAATTCCGTGGGCGGCGAGGCGGCTCTCGAGTACCGCCCCGACGGCATCCAGTACTGGCTTCGCGTCCCGCGCAACCAGTTCGAGTTGGTCGACAACTGAAATGCAGCGCGCAAGGCCGATGGCCGTGCGTCATCTCGCGATCCAGCCTGTGTCTGGTACGCGATCGCCGTTCCAGCGAACGTCGTCCACTTCGACCGGGAACCGCTGACGGCGCAAGGGGTTAATGGGGCGAAAGGATCGCCGCCATGGAACACGTCGCCGCTCTTCTTCTGCTCGTCGGTTGCTCGCCGGACGCCTCCGTCTGCACGGAGATTCCGGTTCCCCAACCGATCTATCGCTCGCTCGAAGACTGCGAGGCCGCCAAGCCGCTGGAGATGCGTCTGTCGGGCACCTACGACCGCCGCGTGATGGCGACCTGTTCCGGTCTGACGCAGGCGGAGGTCGACGGGTCGGCGTCCGTCGAATGGGCGGTGAACCGGTCCGGCCAACTGACAGTAGAACTGACGGACGCGCCGCAGCTCGTTGCCGCGCGATAGAATCCGGCTGGACGCTGCCTGCCCTCCCTCTATCTAGCGTGGTCGGGACACTCCGTTAGTTGGGAAAGCATCTGATGAAATCGATGATCTTGGCCGCCGTGGCGGCCAGCACGTTCGCTCTTGCCGGCTGCCAGTCGGTCGACAGCAATGTGGCAGTGCCGGCGGGCATCGGCGCTCTCGGCGGCGCTGCCATCGGTGCGGGCATCTCGGGCAACGCCCGCGGCGCCCTGATCGGCGCGGCGGTCGGCGGCGCGGGTGGCGCCCTTCTGGGTGCGGCGACCAATCGTCCGGGCCAGTGCGTTTATCGCGACGGTCGCGGCCAGCGCTACTACGCCGATTGCCCCGCCGGCTACTAAGGTCAGCGCAGTCGCATCGCCCGCCGGTTCATCCCGAACCGGCGGGTTTTTGCCAATGAAGCGGACGAGGGCGAAATTGATGTGTGGCCAGCGCAACGTTTTGAGGCGAACGACACCGGCCGTCCTGCTCGCTGCCAGTTGTGCCGTCCTCTCCGGCTGCCAGTCCGATGTCCTGCCCGCCGTGTTCGGCCTCGGTTCAGGTGGCGTTTCCGCCTATGCGCCCGGCAGGCTGCCGGAGATCGTGGCCCGGCCGGGCGATCGTCTGATCGGTCAATCGGGTACGGATCGCGGTCGCTGCATCTTCGAGAATGCGGTCGGAAACCGATTTCGGGCCGATTGCCCCGACGGTTTTAAGCTCTGAGCCGGACGTCTTTCAGCCTGTTCATTCGTCAAGGGCGCGGGCGAGGGCCACGAAGGCCGATCGGAAATCTGCAGCCGATGCGACGGCCTCTTCGAATTCGACGCGTTCGACGCGGCTATCGAGAACGAGCTCGAAGCCCCGCCGATCCAGCGTCACGATGCGCCAGCCTGCGTCCGCCGACCCGCGCCGAGCCATGATCCCGTCGAGGACGGCGGCGTGATCCTCGTTCATGTGGTCCACGACCCGCGTTTCCGCCGTCAGAATGTCGGCGTCCACAGCGTCTATGACGTCGTCCCGCCCGAGCGGATAGGCGCGCGCAAACCCGGCATTGAGGAAGGCGGAACCGATCTCGACCCGCCAGCAGGAGAAGTCCGAAAAGGTGCCGTAGAGCCGGGCCGAGGGGTGATGTGTCGTGAAGCGTCGCATGAGCCGTTCGTAGGTGTCGGCATCGCCCGCGATCGGCCCCATCGCCGAGCCCGCCAGCGACAGGCGGGGCTGGTTCAAGGCATCGCCTTCGTTGGTTTCGCCGACGAGAAGGGAGATACGGGGATCGGCACCGAGCGCGCGGGTGTGACTTGACAGTTGCGACAGGAGAAGGATGGGGCTGCCATCGACGTCGGCGGCGAGCGCCACGCGGCTTGTCATCGGCGCATGCGTTTCGGGATCGAGCCAGGCGAGCGCTGCATGGCGCGCGATTCGCAAGAGGCGGCGGGCAAGCGCCAAGGCCTCGTCGTCGGCGCGAAGATAGGGGGAGGGCGCAAGGGGCGGGGTCGGCGTCATCGGATCGGGGCACTCCCATCGCTGAACCAAATCCCCTATCTGCGGGTCACATGGCGTGCAAGCCGCGCGCCGCAGCCGGTACAGGAGCCCCGATGTCCGAGGACCAGAAGACCAAGATCCTTGAGGTGCTCAGCGCGCTGCCGGCGCCCGGCGGCGGCGACGTCGTCTCGCGCGGCATGGTCTCGGACATCTTCATCGCCGACGGCAAGGCGTTCTTCTCCATCAGCGTCCCGGCCGCCGAGGCCCAGCGTTTCGAGGGGCTGCGGCAGGAGGCCGAGCGCCGGGCGGCCGCGGTTCCCGGCCTGTCGAGCGCCATGGTCGCTCTGACCGCCGAGCGGCGCGGCGGCGGCATGGAGGCCCGCCCGCCTGCGCCCCGTCCTGCCGCCAGAAGTGCGCCGCCGGCGGCATCGCGGCCCGCGCAACCACCGCAGCCGCCGCGCGCTGCCCGACAGGGTGTCGAGGGCGTCGGCCGGATCGTCGCCGTCGCCAGCGGCAAGGGCGGCGTCGGCAAGTCCACGACCGCCGTCAACCTGGCACTCGGATTCACGGCGCTCGGCCTGCGTGTCGGCCTTCTCGATGCCGACATCTACGGCCCCTCGGTGCCGCGTCTACTGGGGCTGCGGGGGCGGCCGGAGCTGGAGAACGGCCGGGTGATGCGTCCGATGGAGGCCTACGGCCTGAAGGCCATGTCGATGGGCTTCCTCGTCGAGGAGGACACGCCGATGATCTGGCGCGGCCCGATGGTGATGTCGGCGCTGAACCAGATGCTCCGGGAGGTGGCCTGGGCGCCGCTCGACATTCTCGTGGTCGACATGCCGCCGGGCACCGGCGACGCGCAACTGACCATGGCCCAGCAGGTGCCGCTGGCCGGCGCCGTGATCGTGTCGACACCGCAGGACCTCGCGCTGATCGATGCGCGCAAGGGGCTGGCGATGTTCCGCAAGGTCGAGGTGCCGGTGCTCGGCATCGTCGAGAACATGAGCTACTTCGTGGCGCCGGACACCGGGCGGCGCTACGACATCTTCGGTCACGGCGGGGCGCGGGCCGAGGCGGAGCGCCTTGGGGTTCCGTTCCTCGGGGAGGTGCCGCTCGAGATGGCGATTCGTGAAGGCTCGGATGCCGGCGCCCCCGTCATGGCCGTCCAGCCCGATGGGCCTCATGCGCGCGCCTACGCGGCCATCGCCGAGCGCACGCTTTCGTCAATCGAGGCATCGGGCGCGTCGGCGGGCAAGGCACCCGAGATCGTTTTTGAGTGAGAAAACAAAAAAGCTGCTTGCGTGAGGACCGACTCGTGGTCGAAATGTGCCCTTCCGGCGGCAATGCAGCCGTCTTAGGCACGTTCATGGGAGAACGCGTTTCATGGGTCTGACCAAGAAGCTTCTGGCGGCGACGGCGATCGTCCTCGCGCTCGGCTCGGCCGCTTCGGCCAAAACCTTCGTCTTCTGCTCCGAAGGCTCGCCCGAGGGCTTCGACCCCGGCCTCTACACCGCGGGCACCACGTTCGACGCTTCGGCGCACCCGGTCTACAACCGGCTCGCCGAGTTCAAGAAGGGCACGACCGAGACCGAGCCGGGCTTGGCCGAGAGCTGGGAAGTCTCGCCTGACGGCCTGCAGTACACGTTCAAGCTGCGCCCGGGCGTCAAGTTCCACTCGAACGCCAACTTCACGCCGACGCGCGACATGAACGCCGACGACGTCGTGTTCTCGTTCGACCGTCAGGGCAACGCGCAGAACCCGTGGCACCAATACGTCTCGGGCGCGTCGTGGGAATACTACGCCTCGATGTCGATGCCCGAGACCGTGAAGTCGATCGAAAAGGTCGACGACATGACGGTGCGCTTCACGCTGAACACGCCCTACGCGCCGTTCATCGCCAACGTCGCGATGCCGTTCGCCTCGATCGTCTCGAAGGAATACGCTGACAAGCTCGCCGAGTCCGGGAGCCAGGCGCAATTCAACCAGGCGCCGATCGGCACCGGTCCGTTCCAGTTCGTGGCCTACCAGCCCGACGCCGTGATCCGTTACCAGGCGTTTGCCGACTACTGGGGCGGCAAGCAGCCGATCGACGACCTCGTCTTCGCCATCACCAAGGAAGCCTCGGTCCGCCAGCAGCGCCTCGCCGCCGGCGAGTGCCACCTGATGGCTTATCCGAACCCGGCCGACGTGCCTTCGCTGCAGCAGAACGCCGACCTCAAGGTCGACGAGCAGGAAGGCCTCAACATCGGCTTCCTCGCCTACAACACCAAGCAGGCGCCGTTCGACAAGCCGGAGGTCCGCAAGGCCCTCAACATGGCGATCGACAAGGACGCGATCATCTCGGCCGTCTATCAGGGCGCCGGCACCAAGGCCGTCGCGCCGATCCCGCCGACCATGTGGAGCTACAACGCGCAGCTCAAGGACGACGCCTACGATCCGGAAGCCGCCAAGAAGGCGCTGGAAGCGGCCGGCGTCAAAGACCTGTCGATGAAGATCTGGGCCATGCCCGTCTCGCGTCCCTACAACCCGAACGCCGCGCGCATGGCCGAGCTGATCCAGTCGGACTTCGCCAAGGTCGGCGTGAAGGCCGAGATTGTCACCTACGAATGGGGTGAGTATCTCGAGCGCTCGAAGGCCGAGGACCGCGACGGCGCGGTGCTGCTCGGATGGACCGGCGACAACGGCGATCCGGACAACTTCCTCGCCGTGCTTCTCGGCTGCGACGCCGTGGGCGGTGCGAACCGCGCGCAGTGGTGCAACCAGGACTTCAACAAGCTCGTCCAGGAAGCCAAGGCCAAGCCGACGCAGGATGAGCGCGCCAAGCTCTACGAAGAGGCTCAGGTGATCTTCAAGGATCAGGCCCCTTGGGCTACGATCGCCCACTCGGTCGTCTACGTGCCGATGCGCAAGAACGTGACCGGCTTCGTCCAGAGCCCGCTCGGCGACTACACGTTCGACGGCGTCGACATCACCGAGTAAGACGACCGCATCATCGCCGGGAAGGGGAGCGGCCCTGCGCCGTTCCCCTTTTCGTTTGGCCGAACCTCTGGTTTCCGCTAGAGAAATCGGCTTCAGCCGCTGGTTGCGGCTCAAGGACCTCCAAGGGCCTCACACATGTTCCGCTTCATCGTAGCGCGCCTCGGCGTCCTCGTGCCGACCTTCGTCGGCGTGGCGATCGTCGCCTTTTCCTTCATCCGCCTTCTGCCCGGCGACCCCGTCACGCTGATGGCCGGCGAGCGCGGCATCAGCCCCGAGCGCCACGCCCAGCTCACCGCGCTCCTCGGCTACGACCAGCCGCTGCCGATCCAGTTCTGGCACTATCTCACGGGCCTTTTCGCCGGCGACTTCGGCACCTCGATCGTCACGCGTCGCCCGGTCCTTACCGAGTTCATGACGCTGTTTCCGGCGACCGTTGAATTGTCGCTTTTTGCAATCCTGATCGCGGTCGCGATCGGCGTCCCGGCCGGCGTCTTCGCCGCCGTGAAGCGCGGATCGTGGCTCGACCAGACCATCATGGGCACGGCCCTCGTCGGCTATTCCATGCCGATCTTCTGGTGGGGCCTCCTTCTCATCATCTTCTTCTCCGGCACGCTCGGCTGGACGCCGGTTTCCGGCCGCATCTCGCTCCTCTACTTCTTTCCGCCCGTGACCGGCTTCATGTTGATCGACAGCCTCCTGTCGGGGCAGGCCGGCGCGTTCAAGTCGGCGATCAGCCACCTCATCCTGCCGGGCGTCGTCCTGGCCACGATCCCGCTCGCGGTCATCGCACGCCAGACGCGCTCGGCGATGCTCGAGGTCCTCAGCGAGGACTATGTGCGCACCGCTCGCGCCAAGGGCCTGAAGTCGACCCGCGTCGTCGGCATCCATGCCTTACGCAACGCGCTGATCCCGGTCGTCACCACGATCGGTCTGCAGATCGGCGTGATGATGGCCGGCGCGATCCTCACCGAGACGATCTTCTCCTGGCCGGGCATCGGCAAGTGGATGGTCGATTCGGTCTTCCGCCGCGACTATCCGGTCGTCCAGGGCGGCCTTCTCCTCATCGCCATCGTCGTGATGGTCGTGAACCTCGTGGTCGATCTTCTCTACGGCCTCATCAATCCCCGCGTCCGGGCCCGATAGGAGAGCCACGATGTCCCATATCGAAGCCCAGGAAGCGGAAGCCGGCGTCGGTTCGCTGATCCCCGACCGCAAGCCCGAGACCGGCCAGCGCCGCCGGATGCTGAAGGAATTCTGGTACTACTTCTCGGTCAATCGCGGGGCCGTCGCCGGCCTTGCGGTGTTCGCGCTCGTCGTCCTAGTGGCATTCCTCGCGCCGTTCATCGCCCCGCACGATCCCGTGGCGCAGAACCGCGCCGCACTCCTGGTCCCGCCCGCCTTCATGCAGGGCGGGCAGTGGTCCTACCTCCTCGGCACCGACGCCGTCGGCCGCGACATCCTCTCGCGCCTGATCTACGGCGCGCAGTATTCGCTGTTCATCGGCACCTTCGTCGTCATCCTCGCGGTGTCGACGGGCATCGTAATCGGCCTGATCGCGGGCTATTTCCGCGGCTGGGTCGACACGGTGATCATGCGCGTTATGGACGTGATCCTCGCCTTTCCGTCGCTTCTTCTCGCGCTGGTGCTGGTCGCCATCCTCGGGCCCGGCTTGGTCAACGCGATGATCGCGATCGCGCTTGTCCTCCAGCCGCATTTCGTGCGCCTGACCCGCGCCTCGGTGATGGCCGAGAAGGAGCGCGAATACGTCACCGCCGCCCGCGTCGTCGGCGCGGGGCCGATCCGGTTGATGTTCAAGACGATCCTGCCGAACTGCCTCGGGCCCCTCATCGTGCAGGCGACGCTGTCCTTCTCGAACGCCATCCTCGATGCCGCCGCGCTCGGCTTCCTCGGGCTCGGCGCCCAGCCGCCGACGCCCGAATGGGGCACGATGCTCGCCGAGGCGCGCGAGTTCGTGCTGCGCGCGTGGTGGGTCGTGACCTTCCCGGGTCTCGCCATCCTCGTCACGGTGCTCGCCATCAATCTCATCGGCGACGGTCTGCGCGACGCGCTCGACCCGAAGATGCGCCGGAGCTGACGTCCATGAGCCTTCTCGAAATCCGCAACCTCTCCGTCAGCTTCGACACGGCCGCAGGGCCGTTCAAGGCGGTCGACGGCATCGATCTGCATGTCGACCAGCGCGAAGTCCTCGCGATCGTCGGCGAGTCCGGCTCGGGCAAGTCGGTCGGCATGCTGGCCACCATGGGCCTCCTGCCGAAGACGGCGACCGTCACTGCCGACCGCCTCACCTTCGAGGGTCGCGATCTCCTGACGCTCTCGTCGCGCGAGCGCCGCCAGATCGTCGGACGCGACATCGCGATGATCTTCCAGGAGCCGATGGCCAGCCTCAACCCGTGCTTCACGGTCGGCTTCCAGCTCACCGAGACGCTGCGCTTCCACCTCGGCCTCGGCCGGGCGGAGCGCAAGCGCCGCGCGATCGAGCTTCTCCAGTCGGTCGGCATTCCCGACCCGGAAGGTCGCATGTCGAGCTTCCCGCACCAGATGTCGGGCGGCCAGTGCCAGCGCGTGATGATCGCGATGGCGATCGCCTGCAATCCTAAGCTCCTGATCGCCGACGAGCCGACGACGGCGCTCGACGTGACGATCCAGAAGCAGATCCTCGATCTCCTCGTCGGGCTGCAGCGCGAGCACGGCATGGGTCTCATCATGATCACCCACGACATGGGCGTCGTCGCCGAGACGGCACACCGCGTCGTCGTCCAGTACAAGGGGCGCAAGATGGAGGAGGCGGGCGTGCTCGAACTTTTCGAGAACCCGAAGAACCCCTACACGCGCGCGCTCCTCTCGGCGCTGCCGGAGAACGCCACCGGCGACCGGTTGCCGACCGTCGCCGACGCCATGGCCCTGGAGGCTGCCCGATGAGTCCCGTCCTCGAAGCGCACGGCATCAAGCGCGACTACCTCGTGCCGCAGGGGCTCTTCTCGGCGCCGAAGGCCGTCCATGCCGTCAAGGGCGTGTCCTTCTCGGTCGAGAAGGGCAAGACGCTCGCGATCGTCGGTGAGTCGGGCTGCGGCAAGTCCACGCTCGCGCGCATCCTGACCCTGATCGACGAGCCGACGGCGGGCGAGCTCTTCATCGACGGCCAGCCGATGCGCATCGAGAAGGGCGTGACGCGCGAGATGCGCCGCAAGGTGCAGATGGTGTTCCAGAACCCCTACGGCTCGCTCAACCCGCGCCAGAAGGTCGGCGACGTCCTGACCGAGCCGCTGGCGCTCAACACCGACATGCCTGCCGCCGAGCGGCGCGAGCGGGCGATGGCGATGCTGGTGAAGGTCGGCCTCGGGCCGGAGCACTACAATCGCTATCCGCACATGTTCTCGGGCGGCCAGCGCCAGCGCATCGCGATCGCCCGCGCTCTGATGCTCAACCCGAGCCTCCTTGTGCTCGACGAGCCGGTGTCGGCGCTCGACCTTTCGGTGCAGGCGCAGATCCTGAATCTTCTCGCCGACCTTCAGGACGAGCTCGGCCTCACCTACGTCTTCATCAGCCACGACCTGTCGGTGGTGCGCTACATCGCCGACACGGTGATGGTGATGTACTACGGCGAGGTGGTGGAATACGGCACGCGCGACGAGGTCTTCAACGCGCCGAGCCACGACTACACGCAGAAGCTCTTCGCCTCGACGCCGCGCGCCGACGTGGACAGCATCCGCCGCCGCATGGCCGAACGCGCCTGAGGCTTTGCGTCTCGTCCGGCGCGCCGTCGTGCGCCTGATATGGCGCTTCCGGGGGCGCGAGACCCGCTGAGTTCTAGACGAAGAGGCTCCAGAGCCGGTGGGCGTCGATCTTGCCGAGGAGACGCCCCCGTTCGGCGACCACCACGTCGCCCCGCCGCAGCGTCGGCAGGACGTCCGCGAGCCGCGTGCCGGTCTGGACGAGGCCGGCAAAGCCCGCCGCCTCGTCGGCCGGCGTGATCGGCGCCATCACGTCCTCGGCCAGCAGGAAGCCCACCGGGTTCAGCTCCGACAGGAGCGCGGCGACATGATCGGTTGCCGGCTGCAGCACCAGCTCGCGCGGCGGCCCCGCCTGCACCAGCCGCCCGTTGTCGAGGACCGCGATCCGATCGCCGACGCGCATTGCTTCGGCGGGATCGCAGGTCGTCAGGATCACCGTCTTGCCGGTCCGCTCGCGCATGCGCCGCAGCGATGCGACGAGCGCAGGATCGCGCCAGGCGTCGGGCGTATCGATCGCGCCGTCCATGAGAAGGATCGGTTCCGCCCCCAGCGAGGCGACGAGAAGCTGGACATGGGCGCGAAAGCCGGGACCGAGGTCCGCGACCGTCGTGCCCGCGAGATCGCGCAGCCCCGCATTGGCAAGTTCGAGAACCGCGCGCGGGGCGCGGTCGCGGCGCGGCGTGCCGTGGTCCACAAGCGCCGCTTCCACGACGGCGGAGACGGTCCGGCGCTCGCCGAGGCGCACCGGCGCGCGCCAGCTGGAGACGGTCGCCTCCGCGTGGCGCTTCAGGTGGTTCTTCGTCGCGGTCGCGAGTTCGAACGCCCCGTGCGCGGTCATGAACGAGGCCGACCCGCGTGCGATGGGCGCCGCCCCGGCAAGCGCCGCCACGAGGCTCGACTTGCCCGAGCCCGAACCGCCGAGCACCACGAGGATCTCGCCGGGATAGACGTCGAGATCGACGTCGATCAGCGCCACCGTGCCATCGCCGGAGACGCGGATCGCATGGTGGTTTTCGCCGGCGTCGGCCCGGCGAAGGGCGGTGCCCGGCTGGCGGCCGTGAACGACGGCGAGGCGGCGGATGCTGATCTGCGGGGTCATGCGGCGGGCTTATGCGCCAGCGCCCGAACGCACGCAAGCGTTGGGGGACGGACCATCGGCACCCTGAACGCCCTTCATGAATTCGATGTCATGAACCCGTTGTAACTCGACGCTTTGGGGTTGCGGGCGCACTCTCTTCCACAGGCGCACCAAGCCACGGACCCCCGGGTGATTCAGCCCGACCCTCAGGCGACTTGGGATTCGATGACGCCGATCGAACCAGGAGCAAAGCCATGAAGTCCACCCTATCCGCCGCCCTCGTCCTCCTCGGCACGCTGGGCGCCGCCTCGGCCGCGATGGCCGCAACCCCGATGCCCCGGCATCACGTCCAGCACACGATGGCGACGACCGCCGCGCCGTCGAAGACCTCGCCTGTGAAGGTGATGAGCGAGACGCCGGTGAAGGATCCTGGCCTGTTGGGCGTCCTCCAGGCCTCGGACGGCCAGATCTATTCCGCGACGGTGAACGACCCGCGCATTCATGGTCTGCCGCAGTACTGATGCTCCCCCAAACCGCCAGATCGAAAGCCGCGCAATCCGTCGCGCGGCTTTCGCGTTTTGGGGCTAGGATCGCGGCGACCTATGCTGCGGAGGAAGCCCGATGACCGACGATCTCGTTCTCTACACCAATCCCATGTCGCGCGGCCGCATCACGCGCTGGATGCTGGAGGAGGTGGGCGAGCCCTACCGGGTCGAGGTGCTCGACTACGCCACCACCATGAAGGCGGCCGAATATCTCGCCGTCAATCCGATGGGCAAGGTGCCGGCGCTCTCGCATCGGGGCGCTGTCGTCACCGAGGTCGCCGCGATCTGCGCTTATCTGGCGGACGCCTTTCCTGAGGCCGGGCTCCTGCCGGAGCCGGGCGCGGCTCAGGCGGCCGTCACCAACCGCACCCTGCAGGTGGAGATGACGCCGGAGCGCTCGGTCTTCGTCGGCTATGGCTCCTACGAGCGGGTAATGGACGCGCTGGAAGCTGCCGTTTCGCGCACCGAGTACGTCGCGGGCGACCGCTTCAGCGCGGCCGACGTCTATCTCGGCTCCCATATCGGCTACGGGCTCCATTTCGGTGGCATCGAGCGTCGGCCGGCCTTCGAGGCCTACCATGCGCGGCTCGCCGGGCGGCCGGCGTTTCGCCGGGCATCCGAGGCCGACGACGCGCTCTTGGCAGCGGCCAAGGGGCAGGGCGGCTGAGGTGCGACCCGCACGTGAAAACCATTGGCAAATAGGGGACGGAAGCACTTTTCCGTTGCGACGCCTTGGGGCTTCGGTTACCCATTCCGCCATGAACACCGCACGCAAGCTCACGAATTGGTGGCAGGCCCGCTTCTAGCGGCTTTGCGAACCCGTGCGCGTTCGATCGACAAAGGCCGCTCCGGACCCCCGGCGGCCTTTTCCTTTTGAGGGGCCTCGGGGCCGGCGCTCAAGATGGAGTGGATGGCATGACCCTCGAACCTCAGGCCGACGGCGCGCACGTCTATGTGACGGAGGGCGGCGTGACCGTCAGCCGGCGGCGGCGCGACGTCGCCTATGCCGGCGCGATCGAGCCCTATGTCGATCGGTTGGATACCCGCCGCGGCGCGGTCTTTTCTTCGAACTACGAGTATCCCGGCCGCTACACGCGCTGGGACACGGCGATCGTCGATCCGCCGCTGGTCGTGACCTCTTCGGGGCGCTCGGTCATGATCGAGGCGCTGAACGCGCGGGGCCAGGTGCTGCTCGGCTTCGTCGCGGACGCGCTCGAGGGGCACGAGGACATCGCGTCCGCCGCCAGTACGGGCAACCGGCTCGACCTGACGATCGCCCTGCCGTCGCGCGCCTTCACCGAGGAGGAGCGCTCGCGCATGCCGACCGTCTTCTCGGTGCTGCGCGCGATCGTCGCCCTGTTCAAGTCCGACGAGGATTCGGACCTCGGCCTCTACGGCGCCTTCGGTTACGACCTCGCCTTCCAGTTCGATCCGGTCGAGGAGACGCTCCAGCGCGCGCCCGACCGCCGCGATCTCGTGCTCTACCTGCCGGACGAGATCCTGATGGTGGATCACTACTCGGCCAAAGCCTATGTCGAGGAGTACCAGTTCGAGAAGGGCGGCCGCTCGACCGCCGGTCTTGCCGGCGGCGGGCCCGAGGCGCCCTTCGCGCGCTCCGAGAGCGTGCCGCCGCGCGGTGACCACAAGCCCGGCGAATACGCCGCGCTCGTGCGCCGCGCCAAGGAGAAGTTCATGCGCGGCGACCTCTTCGAGGTCGTGCCGGGCCAGACCTTCTATGAGCGCGTCGAGCATCGGCCGTCCGAGGTCTCGCGGCGGCTGAAGGGCATCAACCCATCGCCCTACTCGTTCTTCATCAATCTCGGGGCCAACGAGTTCCTGATCGGCGCGAGTCCCGAGATGTTCATCCGCGTGTCGGGACGGCGCGTCGAGACCTGCCCGATCTCCGGCACGATCCGGCGCGGCGAGGACGCGATCTCGGATTCGGAACAGATCCTGAAGCTCCTGAACTCCAAGAAGGACGAGTCGGAGCTCACCATGTGCTCGGACGTCGACCGCAACGACAAGAGCCGCGTCTGCGAGCCGGGTTCGGTGCGCGTCATCGGCCGGCGCCAGATCGAGATGTACTCGCGCCTGATCCACACGGTCGACCACATCGAGGGACGCCTGCGCGAGGGCATGGACGCGATGGACGCGTTCCTGTCCCACGCCTGGGCGGTGACGGTGACCGGCGCGCCCAAATTGTGGGCGATGCGCTTCATCGAGAAGAACGAGAAGAGCCCGCGCGCCTGGTACGGCGGTGCCGTCGGCATGATGCATTTCAACGGCGACATGAACACCGGCCTGACGCTGCGCACCATCCGCCTCAAGGACGGCGTCGCCGAGGTGCGCGCTGGCGCGACGCTCCTCTACGATTCCAACCCGGAAGAGGAAGAGGCCGAGACCGAACTCAAGGCGTCGGCGATGATCGCGGCGATCCGCGAAGCCGGCAAGCCGAACGCCGGGGAGGGGACCAGCGCCCGCGCCAAGGTCGGCGAGGGGGTGCGCATCCTCCTCGTCGATCACGAGGACAGTTTCGTCCACACGCTCGCCAACTACTTCCGCCAGACCGGCGCGGACGTGACGACCGTGCGCACCCCGGTGCCGGAGGAGATCTTCGACCGCGTCGCGCCCGATCTCGTCGTCCTGTCGCCCGGTCCCGGCAACCCCGACGATTTCGACTGCCGCGGCACGATCGCGCAGGCGCGCAAGCGCCAGATGCCGATCTTCGGCGTCTGCCTCGGGCTCCAGGCGCTGGCCGAGGCCTATGGCGGCACGCTGCGCACGCTCCATGTGCCCGTGCACGGCAAGCCGTCGCGCGTTCGCGTCTCGACGCCCGGCATCATCTTCTCCGGCCTTCCGAACGAGGTCACGGTCGGCCGCTACCACTCGATCTTCGCCGACCCGGTGCGCCTGCCGCGCGAGTTCGAGGTGACGGCCGAGACCGAGGACGGCGTCGTGATGGCCTTTGAACATCGGCACGAGCCTGTCGCGGCCGTGCAGTTCCATCCCGAGAGCATCATGAGCCTCGGGAGCGAGGCCGGGATGCGGATGATCGAGAACGTGGTGGCCAAGCTTCCGCGCCGCGCACGGGTGAAGGCCGCCTGATGACGGCATCCGCGATGGCGATGGCCGACGATTCCGGACGTCTGGTGAAGCGCACGGCGATGATGACCATCGCCGTGGCCTGCCTCGTCCTCGGCATCAAGTACGCGGCCTACGTGGTCACCGGCTCGGTGGCCCTGTTCTCGGACGCGCTGGAATCCATCGTCAACGTCGTCGCGGGCCTCATCGCCTTGTGGGCCGTCAGCGTCAGCTACAAGCCCGCCGACACCGACCATCCCTACGGCCACACCAAGGCCGAGTATTTCTCGGCGGTGGTGGAGGGCGTCCTCATCGTCGTCGCTGCGCTCCTGATCCTGCGCGAGGCCTACGGCGCCTACCTGGTGCCACGCGCGATCGAGGCGCCAATGCTCGGCATCGCGATCAACGGCGTCGCAACCGTGATCAACCTTCTGTGGGCGCTGCATCTCATCCGGCAGGGTCGCGAGCACCGCTCGCCGGCGCTCGATGCCGACGGGCGGCACATCATGGCCGACGTCGTGACCTCGGTCGGCGTGCTCGCGGGCCTCGCCGTCGCCAGCGCCACGGGCTGGTCGATCCTCGACCCGGCGCTCGCCGCTCTCGTCGCGCTCAACATCCTGCGCGAGGGCTGGAAGGTCGTCGCCTCCTCGCTCTCCGGCCTGATGGATCAGGCGCTCGATCCGGCGGACGACACGCGGGCGCGCGAGATCATCTCGGCTTCGGCAGAAGGGGCGATCGAGGTCCACGACGTGCGCACGCGCATCGCCGGTCGCGCGGTCTTCATCGAGTTCCACATGGTGGTGCCGAGCGAGATGCGCGTCGTGGACGCCCATTCCATCTGCGACCGCATCGAGGACGCATTGCAGGCCACTTTCGCCGGGGCCCGCGTTCTGATCCACGTCGAGCCCGAGGGCGAGGCGAAGCAGGTGGGCGTGCCGGTTCTCTAGCCCTCCGCTCCAGTTCGCATCGGCTTGCGAGCGCCGGTCCACCCGAATGGGTCGGCCGGCGTTTTCGTGTTAACGCCTTGGGCGGCTAAAAGGCGGGATCCCTTATGATAGCGACGGACTGTTCAACAATCTCTACTCGATAAGCCGACATTCGCTGCCTAGATCATGCGCATCGGACGACGCAAGCTGATCTCACCGGCTCCCTCCCAAGCCGCTGAACGTCTCGATGCGCCTCCTGAGTTTCCTCAAGGACAAGAACAATGAAGACTTCCATCTTTGCCTCGGCTGTTGTGCTCTCTCTCGCTGCCCTGACCGGCGTCGCCTCTGCCAACGGTATCGTGCCGGGCTCCGACACCTATGAGCGTGCCGCCGACGGTGTCGCTGTCAATTCGGTGATCCGTGGCGAGACCGTCGCCCCCCGCGCCAGCGTGGTCGAGAGCCGCTCGTTCGGCTATCCCGCGACCGAAGGTGCGGCCGTCAACGTTGTCCCGGGTTCGCGTTACGAAACCCGCGCGATCGATTCCAACGCCGTCAACTCGGTGATCCGTGGCGACTACCATGCCGGCTACACGGCGTCCCCGGTCGAGCAGGTCCGTGTCGTTCCGGGTTCGGATTCGTTTGGTGTCGATGCCCGTTGAGTTTTCTGGAAGGCGGCATCGGTCGCCTTGTGGAGGAAAGGCCCGATCCGAAAGGACCGGGCCTTTTTCGTGTCGGGTGCCTCCTTCGGGCTTGCCTTCCCGGTTCCGGAGCGTCATTCTGGCCGCCATGACGAAGTCGGACGTCTCCTTCGGCCCCTTGGCCCCGGTTGCCGCGCGCGAGCGCGATGTCGCCGCACGTCCGCTTCTCGGCCTCCTTCGTCTCGTCCTTATCGGCGACCGTCGGGCCCGTTGATCGAAGGGGCGCCCGGCGGTCGAGCCGGCGCGCGACACCCTCGCGAAGCCTCCAGTCTCTTCGGCTTTACAACCCCGGTCAAATCCTGAAAGACGCGCGTCAGCCGGCCGTCGTGCCGCTCCGTCTTCGCCGAACGAGCAAGGTATTCCCATGTCCGCATCCGTCCCGGTGATGCCCAAGGCCACCCAGAAGTATCAGCCCTATCCGGCCGTCGATCTGCCCGACCGCCAGTGGCCCTCGCGCCGCATCGAGACGGCGCCGATCTGGTGCTCCGTCGATCTTCGCGACGGCAACCAGGCGCTGGTCGACCCGATGGGGCAGGAGCGCAAGTCGCGCATGTTCGCGCTCCTGAAGCATATGCGCTTCAGGGAGGTGGAGATCGGTTTCCCCTCCGCCTCGCAGACCGACTTCGACTTCACCCGCTGGTGCATCGAGGAAGGCGGCGTCCCCGACGACATGTCGCTGCAGGTGCTGGTCCAGTGCCGGCCCGAGCTGATCACGCGCACCTTCGAGAGCCTGGAAGGCGCCAAGAAGCCGATCGTCCACTTCTACAATTCGACCAGCGAGTTGCAGCGCCGCGTCGTGTTCGGCAAGGACCGCGCCGGCATCCGCCAGATCGCGGTCGAGGCCGCCGAGATGATCGCCGAGATGGCCGACAAGGCCGGCGGCGGGTTCCGCTTCGAGTATTCGCCCGAAAGCTTTACCGGCACCGAGCTCGATTTCGCGCTCGAGATCTGCAACGCCGTCGCGGAGGTCATCCGCCCGACGCCGGAAAACCGCCTGATCCTCAACCTGCCGGCCACCGTCGAGATGTCGACGCCCAACATCCACGCCGACCAGATCGAGTGGATGAGCCGGAACCTCGACAACCGCGAGACGATCATCCTGTCGCTGCACCCGCACAACGACCGGGGCACCGCGATCGCGGCGACCGAGCTCGGGCTGATGGCGGGCGCCGACCGGGTCGAGGGCACGCTGTTCGGCAACGGCGAGCGCACCGGCAACGTCGACCTCGTGACGCTGGCGCTCAACATGTACACGCAAGGGGTCGATCCCGAACTCGACGTCTCCGACATCAACCGGATGAAGGAGGTCTACGAGCACTGCAACCAGCTCGCCATCCCCGAGCGCCACCCCTACGTCGGCGAACTGGTCTACACGGCCTTTTCCGGCTCGCATCAGGATGCGATCAACAAGGGCATGAAGGCGGCGAAGGTCGCCAACACGCCCCTGTGGGAGGTGCCGTATCTCCCGATCGATCCGCAGGACGTCGGCCGCTCCTATGAGGCGATCATCCGCATCAACTCGCAGTCGGGCAAGGGCGGCATCGCCTACGTCCTGCAGGCCGACCACGGCCTGAACCTGCCGCGCAACCTGCAGGTGGATTTTCGCGAGGACATCCAGCGGATCACCGACGAGGAAGGCCGTGAACTGCCGGTCAAGCGCATCTACGAGCGCTTCCTGGAACGCTACGTCGAGCAGCCGGGCGCGCGCTTCGCCTATGTCGAGCACGTCACGCGACCGGAGCAGGGACCCTCGCGCCGCACGGTGACGGCGACGATCCGCGACGGCGACCGGACGATCGAGATCGAGGGCCGCGGCACCGGTGCGATCGACGGCTTCATCGACGGTCTGTCGCGTCACATGGGGATCGACCTGTCGGTCGCCGATTACGCCGAGCACTCGCTCCAGCGCGGCTCCAACGCCTCGGCGATCGCCTATATGGAGATCGAGCATCCCGGCGGACGGGCCTTCGGCGCCGGCATCGACCAGAACGCCACGACGGCCTCGCTGCGCGCGATCGTTGCGGCCGCCAACCGGATCGTGGATACTCAAGGTTAACGAAACCTTTCCGCTTGCGTCCCGTTCCGGTTTCACGAAAGCCAGCGGCGGTACGCATGACAACCGTACGGCGGGCCATGATGGCCCGCCGCGCGAGGTCGAGGTGGCATGATGATGGAGTCCCGGGGCGCCCTGTCGGTGACGAGCGGAACCAAGCGTTTGGCCGATGCCGTGCGCGCGGCCAAGATCGCCTCCTCGCAGCGGACCGACATCGTGGTCGACATCCGCGAGGCGGACCGAGCCCGCCTCGAGATCTTCGCCGAGGAACTCCAGCCGATCATCGACGCCGTCCCCGCCGATGACGACCTTTTCGACTTCACCCTGTCCGGCGGACCGCAGCCCCGCTACTGGGTCGACGGCACGGCGCAGGTCCTGATGGCGCGCGACCGGCGCACATATCGCTTCGTGCGGGACACCCGCCTCGGCCGCATCACGCTCGCCGAATCGGGCGAAAGCCGCGTCATCGTCGACAAGGTGACTGAGTACGTCGCCGAGCGGATGGTGGAGCGCGACCGCGCGCTCGCCGCATCCGACGGCATCGGCCTCCGGCCTGCCGAGCGGCCCGCCTCGCTGGCGGCCGCCTCCTCGCTAGAGCCGATCCGCCTCGCCCCGCGTCCGCGCTCGACCGATTTCGTGATCGCCCTGTCCTGGCTAATGATCGGCATCGTGGTCGGTGCCGGCATTCTCATGGCGCTCGCCGCCTATCGCGGCGCGCCGATCGTCTGACGGAAGGCGTCAGCCCCGCCGCCGGACGGCCAGAAGCACGACGCCTCCCACCACGAGGCCCCAGAACGGGGCGCTGATGCCGAGGAACGGCACGCCCGACGCCGTCACGACGAAGCACAGGATCGCCGCCTCGCGGTCGTCCGTCTCGCCGACCATGCCCCCGAGTGCCCCGGTAAAGGCGCCGATCAGCGCGACGCCGGCCACCGTCTGGACCAGCGCCGGAGACTGCGCGGCGAACGCCGTGGCCCAGCCCGCCGTGAGGCCGAAAGCGATATAGGCGACCCCCGAGACGATCCCCGCCCACCAGCGGCGGCCCCGGTCGGATCCGGCCTCGTCGCCCGCGCAGATCGCCGCGGTGATGGCCGCGAGATTGACCGCATGGCCGCCGAAGGGGGCGCAGAGGAGGCTCGCGACGCCCGTCGCCGTGAAGAGCGGCGCGGGCTCGGCGGCAAAGCCGTTGACCCTGAGGATCGCAAGACCCGGAATGTTCTGCGAGGCCATGGTGATCAGGAAGAGAGGCAGGCCGAGCCCGACCAGCGACGCCGGTGACCAGTCCGGCAAGACGAGGACGGGTGCGGGGATCACCGCTGCCGTGCCTCCCGGGCTGCTGTGGGCGAGGAAGATCAGCAGGAAGGTTGCGACCGCCGCAGCCGGTACAGCTAGGACGCGGCTCCAGCGCCCGACAAGAAACCAGATCGCGATGACGGCGAGCGCCTCGAGCGGGATCGACGCCACCGCCTTGACGGGCGCGAGGCACAGGGGAAGCAGGATGCCCGCCAGCATCGCGTTGGCGAGCGACAGCGGAATGCGTGAGATCGCCCGGCCGATCGGCTTCACGAGGCCGGCCAGAACGACCAGCGCGCCGGCAAGGATAAAGGCCCCGATCGCCGCCGCAAAACCGCCGGCGGGTTCGCCGGCTCCGGCGAGCAGCGCGGCGCCGGGCGTCGACCAGGCGACGGAGATCGGCATCCTCATTCGCCACGAGACGAGGATACCGCAGACGCCCATCGCGATCGACAGGGCCATGATGCCGGACGCGGCCTCCTCCGGCGAGGCGCCGACCCCGACCAGCCCCTGCAGCACCACGGAGAAGGAACTGGCGAAGCCGACGAAGGCCGCAAGCAGCCCCGCCGAAAGGGCGGACAACGGGGGAGGGCGCATCGGGCGGGCCTCGATCGGCGAACGGCGATCCGAGCGCCTTACGCGGCCGTGTCCATCCCTGGCAAGCGCTTCCTTGGCTGCGACCGTCCCCAGATCAGGCGGCGACACCGGGCTCGGCGTCGATCGTGGTGCCGTCGTTGAAGAGGCGGCGCTCGCGGATCCAGTCGATGCCGCCGCCATCGGCCCGGAAGCCGCGTTCGCGCTGCACGAGCGACCAGTCGCCGGGTCCGCCGTCGATCTCGAACAGGCTGTAGCGCGCCGCCGGCTTGGAGCCGCCCGGGTTCTGGCTCGCCGACGGGATGCCCGCGACGGGCACGCGCTCGCCGCCGGGGCCCGTCAGCCAGTAGAGCGTGTCGAGATGGGTATGCCCGTGCAGGACGAGTTCGGCGCCGACGTCGTGGATCACCTTGGAGAAGTATTGCTTGCCGATCAGCCGTTTCGACCAGGCCGCCGCACCGGCGATCGGCGGGTGGTGGATCATCACCACGCGGAACAGGCCGCGCGCCTTGGCCTCGTCGAGGAGGCGGGCGGTCGCCAGCGCTTGGCCACGCTTGAAGGTGCCGGTGGCAAAGAACGGTGCGGTGGCTTCGGCACTCGACGTGCCGATGATCGCGACCTGACCGCGCACGCGCATGTAGGGATAGCGCCGATGATGAGGCGCCTTGCCGCCGTCGCCGATCAGATACGGGTACCATTCCTCGTAGACGCGCTTCAGCGCCCCCGGAACGTAGGCGTCGTGATTGCCCGGCACCACCGACACCCAGGCGGGATCGCCGAGGTCCTCGAGCCAGATCCGTGCGCCGACGATCTCGGTCTTGGTCGCGAGGTTCACGAGATCGCCGGTCACCGCCACGTGGCTCGGCGACTGCGCCTTGAGGTCGGCGACGAGCTTCAGCAGCGTGTCGCCGAACATCGCCCGCTTCCGGTTGCGCTGCCAGTTGATGTAACCGGTGATGCGCTTCGAGGCGAGCTCGCGGTAGGACACGTCCGGCAGCGGACCGAGGTGGATGTCGGACAGATGAGCAAGACGAAACATGGGCGGTGAACTAGCCGGACCGGGCGCGATGGGAAGGGGACGGCGATGACGCCCTGGCTTTCCCGGCCGCTCGCCCGCGTGCTGCGCCTCTGGGGGCTCGCCACGCGGTCGATGACGCTCGGCGCTCGCATCGTGGCTCTCGATGCGGACGGCCGCGTGTTCCTCGTGCGCCACGGCTACCGCGAGGGCTGGTATATGCCGGGCGGTGCGGTGGACCCGGGCGAGACGGCGATCGAGGCCGTGGTGCGCGAGGCCCGCGAGGAGGGCAACCTCGTCTGCGAGGTGACGCCTGTCCTCGTCTCGGTCCACTACAACCGCCACGAGGGGCGCGATCATGTGCTGGTCTACCGGTGCGACCGTGTTCGGCAGACCGAACCGCGCAAGGCCGACTGGGAGATCGCCGAGAGCGGCTTCTTCGCGCTGGACGCCCTGCCCGAGGGCACGACGCCGGCCACGCGCCGACGCCTCGCCGAGGCGCTCGGCGGCGAGCCGCCGGCCGAGGACTGGTAGCTCAGGCGGCGGCCAGCCGCTCGCGCCCGTGCGGTCGGTCGAGATCGAGCTCGGGGCCGAGCGGCACGATCCGCGTCGGGTTAATCATGTCGTGGCTCTCGTAGTAGTGATGCTTGATGTGGTGGAAATCCACCGTCTCGCGCACGCCCGGCCACTGGTAGAGTTCCAACATGTAGCCTTGGAGGTTGGGGTAGTCGGCGATCCGGCGCTTGTTGCACTTGAAGTGCCCGACATAGACCGGGTCGAAGCGGATCAGCGTCGTGAACAGGCGCCAGTCCGCCTCGGTGATCCGGTCGCCCGCGAGGTAGCGCTGGCGCGACAGGCGGTCCTCCAGCCGGTCGAGCGTGTCGAACAGGACGTGGAAGGGCTTCTCGTAGGCCTCCTGCGTCGTCGCGAAGCCGCACTTGTAGACGCCGTTGTTGACCGCCTCGTAGACCTCCTCGTTGGTCGCATCGATCGCGGACCGGAGGTCGGCCGGGCAGAAATCCACCGATGCGTCGCCGAACGCGTCGAAGGACGAGTTGAAGATGCGCAGGATCTCGGCCGACTCGTTGTTGACGATGGTCCCGTCCTTCTTGTCCCAGAGGACCGGGACGGTGACGCGGCCGGTGAAGTTCGGATCGGCCTTCAGGTACACCTCGTAGAGGCGCTCCGCCCCGTTAACGCCGTCGGGGATGCAGCCCTGGCGATCCGAGAAGGTCCAACCTTCCGATCCCATGAACCAGTCGACCACCGAGAGGGAGACGACGTCCTCCAGTTTCTTGAGCTTGCGCAGGATCAGCGTCCGGTGCGCCCAGGGGCAGGCGAGCGAGACGTAGAGGTGGTAGCGCCCGGCCTCGGCCGGCACCGCATCCTGACCATCGGGACCCGGCTCGCCGTTCGGCGTCACCCAGCGGCGGAACGCCGTCTTGGTGCGCTGGAAGCTGCCGCCCGACGACTTGGTGTCGTACCACTTGTCCTGCCACTTGCCGTCGACCAGAAGGCCCATCTGCATCACCCATCGCAAAAGCCGCGCGCGGGGAATTGCTTCGCCCTCGACGCGGCACATATGCGGTGATATGGAGCGGACTGGCCGATAGGCAGGCCTGAAGCAACGGGTTTCCCATGCTGCGACGACGACGCCAGGAGGCGGCACCAGCCGCCACGATCCACGCCGCCGGCGCCTGATCCGATTGCGAGGTCCGGCGGGGCGGAGCGAGTGCGTCTCCACCGTCAGGACCCGACCATGCTGTCCCTCGTCCAGGAACTCGACCTGCGCTTCTGCGCGGAACAAGCCGAGCACGCCGACACCATCGAAGACATCGCCGCCGAGGCTTTCGGTCCCGGCCGCTTCACGCGAGCGGCCGAGCGCGTGCGCGAGCGCTCGCCGCACGATCCCGCCCTGTCGCTCGTCGCGATCCTCGGCTCGGAGATCGTCGGCTCGGTGCGTCAGTCGCGCGTTTCGATCGGCGACGTTCCCGTCGTAATGCTTGGGCCGCTGGCCGTGCGCCCGCGCTTCAAGAAGCGCGGCATCGGCCGGACGCTGCTCGCGATGGCCGCGGAAACCGCAGGACTTGCCGGCGAGCGGGCGATCTTCCTCGTTGGCGACCGGGCCTACTACATGCCGCTCGGCTACAGGCCGCTGCCCATCGGCTCCGTCACGATGCCCGGCCCGGTCGACGAGGCGCGCATTCTGGGGCTCGACCTCGTGCCGGGTGCCTGGGACGGCGTCGCGGGACGGGTGGAACCGCGCCGCTAGACCAGAGCTTCCACTTCGGTCGGCAGCGAGGTCCGGTTGCCGATATCGGCGCGATGGCGTTCCAGCCAGAGGTCGGTCGCTCGCCGCCCGAGGTCGCGCAGTTCCAGGAGTTCCGACCAGCGGGTATCGAGCTTCCCGACGGCGCCGCGCTGCGTCAGTTCCTCGCCGGCCGAGATCATGTGGAGCCGGAGGGCAGCGATCTGGCGCAGCACCGGGTTCTCGAGATCCTCGTCGCGCACGAGACGCTTCATCTCGGTCAGCATGCGCAGGTCGCGCATGAGAGATGTGTTGAAGGTGATCTCGTTGACGCGGGCGATGATCTCGTCCGCCGTATCGGGCACGCCCGGCCGCACGAAGGGCGTCACCTGCACGATCAGGAGGTCCGACGTCCCGTGGTCCTGCGTGAACAGGGGCGTCAGGACCGGGTTGCCGAGATAGCCGCCGTCCCAGTAGTGCCGGCCGTCGATCTCGACCGCGCGGAAGACGTCCGGAAGGCAGGCCGAGGCGAGGAGGGCATCGGCTGTGAGTTCGGTCCCGGTGAAGACGCGCACGCTCCCGGCTTCCACATCGGTGGCCGAGACGAAGGTCGAAACAAGCGTCTGGCGCTGGAGAAGGTCGAGGTCGATCGCCTCCTCGACGACGACGCGCAACGGATTGCCGCCCGGTCGCCCCGCGCTGTAGGGCGAGACGAACTGGGTGAGCGAGCGCACCTGCTCGATCGCGTTGTGCACCATGGAGCGCGGAAACGGAAAGAACGGGAAGCTGCTTTCGACCGCACCGAGGGGGGAGCGAGCCGAGACCGTCTCCCACAAGCGGTGCAACGCCTCGCGCGCGCCTCTCCGGCCGCCGCCGGCGAGGCCCGCCGACAGGCTCGCCGCGTTCAGGGCGCCGGCGCTGGTGCCGCTGACGGCCGCGATCTCGATCGTGTCGTCATCGAGGAGACGGTCGAGGACGCCCCAGGTGAATGCGCCGTGCGCGCCGCCGCCCTGCAGGGCGAGACAGATGCGGGCCATGGTCCTACGCCTTCCATCCTCTCCTCCCGTTGATCATTGCCGCACGAGGGGACGCGGCGTCCAGCCTCATGCTGCACCTGCGAGATAGGGTGTCGCGTGCCGATCAAAAACCCCAGCGGAGAAGGAAACCGTCCGCGAACGTCGGCGGCTCAGCGCCCCTCGCGATACCAGGTGGCGGAGAGCGCGAGAAGCAGGACGGCAAGGCCGAGGAAGCCCCCGAAGAGCGGCGTCCGGTCGACGCCACGCAGGACGCTTTCCTCCGTGGTCTTCAGGCCGATCCAGTCGCGCCCGTCCGCGTCCGCCCGGCCCGACACCGGCACGATGCGCGGCACCGAGACGTCGCCGGTGGCTTCCGCCAGACGACGCGTCGAGCCGCGCGTCGCATCGGCGATCGGCTGCAGCTTCTGCGTGGTCGAGATGGCCTCGCGATATTCGCGCGGGTTCACCGGCCCGACATTGGCAAGCGCCCTAAGATCGCCGTTGGCCACCTGATAGAGGCCGAGCTCGTCGGCGTTCAGCGTGCCCCGCCACTCGCCGGCCGCGCCTTGCGTCAGCGGCAACTGCAGCGCGCGGCCGGACGGCGTAACGACCGTCGCCGGCCCCGGATCGTCGCCGATCGTATGGCGCGTCACCGTCAGGTCGGTGCCGAGTGCCTCGGCGTCGAGGGATTCCTCCTCGAGCTGCGGCTCCTTCATCAGCCAATGGGCGAGACGGCGGAACAGCGGCACATGCGGGCCCCCGCCCTCGAAGCCGCGCGACCACAACCAGCCCTGATCGGACAGGAGAAGCGCGACGCGACCCTCGTCGGCGCGGTCGAGGACGAGGAGCGGCTTGCCGTCCGGGCCGGTCATCACCGTTTCGCCGCGCGTCTCGCCGACGTCGATCGAACGGAACCATGGGCTCCAGTCCGGCGGTGTCGCGCCGGCGCCCGGCAGGTCGCGCGTCACAGGGTGCTTGCGCCCCAGCTCCGACAGGACGGGGCGGAAGGCGCGCTGGTCGACCTCGCCGGTCGGCAGCGCCGGGAGGATCGCGCTCAGCGGCGAGTTGGCGACGGAATCGGGCCCCGCATATTCCGGCCCCGAGGCAATCAGCATCGCGCCGCCGTTCTGCACGTACTGGGCGATATAGTCGTAGTAGAGCGTCGGCAGCACGCCGCGCCGCTGGTAGCGGTCGAAGATGATGAGGTCGAAGTCCTCGATCTTCTCGACGAAGAGCTCGCGCGTCGGAAAGGCGATCAGCGACAATTCGTTGATCGGCGTGCCGTCCTGCTTCTCCGGCGGGCGCAGGATCGTGAAATGGACGAGGTCGACCGCCGCGTCCGACTTCAGGAGGTTGCGCCACGTCCGCTCGCCGGCGTGCGGCTCGCCGGAGACGAGGAGGACGCGCAGATTCTCGCGGATGCCGTCGATCACCGCGATGGCGCGGTTGTTGACCGGCGTGATCTCGCGGGCCTCGCGCGCCGCCGAGAGTTCCACGATGTTCTTGCCGGCGCGCGGCAGGGTGATCTGGACGTTCGTGTCCTGCCCCGGAACGGCGTTGCGCCGCTCGACGAGGTCGCCGTTCAGGAAGACCTGCACCTCGACCGGATTGGTCGACGCGCCTTCGCCTTCCTCCACGACCCGGAAGGTTAGCGTCTGGGGCTGGTCGACCAGCGCGAACCGCGGCGATGTCACGAGGTCGAGGCGGCGGTCGAACTCGTTCGGCCGGCCGGTGACGAGCGCGTGAACCGGCGCGTCGAAGCCGAGTGCCGCGGCGTTCTCGGGGATGTCGTGGACCTGCCCGTCGGTCACCATGATCGCGCCGCCGACCCGGGCGGGCGAGACGTCGCGAAGGCCGTCACGCAGCGCCCCGAAGAGCGCCGTCGTCGCGTCGCCCTCGCCAGCCGAGCGGGCCTCGATCGTGCGCACCTCGAACTGCGGGAAGGCGGCGAGGTTGCGGCGGATCTCTTCCACCGCCGCATCGGTCTGGGCTGTGCGCTCACCGATCGTCTGGCTCTGGCTGCGGTCGACGACCACGGCGACGACGCTCTTCAGCGGGTCGCGCTCCTCACGCAGCACCACGGGGTTGAGAAGCGCCAGCACCAGGGCGACCAACGCGAGACTGCGCACCACGGCGCCGCGCATGCGCGCCGCAAGCAGCGCCAGCGCGAGAAGCACCGCCGGGACGGCGAGGATCGCGATCACGGTCCAGGAGAAGAAGGGCGAGACGTCGATCGACCAGGTCATGGCGTCACTGCCCCAGGCGTTCGAGAAGGGCGGGCACGTGCACCTGGTCGGCTTTGTAGTTGCCGGTCAGCACGTACATCACGATGTTGACCCCCGCCCGGTAGGCGTATTCGCGCTGCGACGGATCGGCGTTGTCGGTCGGGAAGACGAAGAGCCCGTTGCCGTCGACCGCCCAGGCGCTGGCGAAATCGTTCGACGTGATCATGATCGAGGAGACGCCGTCGCCCGCGCTCGCCGGTCGCGCCTCGGCGTCGGCGGAGCGCACGAGCGACTCGACCCAGAGGTCCGAGCCGGTGTGCCGGCCGGGAAAGCTGTCCATGATGTAGAAGGCCTTGGTCAGCACGTGGTCGGCCGGCACCGGCTCGAGCGGCGGAATGTCGAGGTCGGCGAGGATGTCGCGCAGTCGCCGCTGTCCGGCCGAGACTGTCTGGCCCGACAGGTCGCCCATGGCGTCGCCCTCCACGTCGAAGAGCACCGTGCCGCCCTGCTTCATGTAGGCGTCGACCCGGCTGATCGCCTCCTGGCTCGGCATCGGCGCCGATGCGTGGATCGGCCAGTAGAGGATCGGGTAGAACGACAACTCGTCCGTCGCGATGTCGACGGCCATCGGCGCGCCGGGCTCGAGCGCGGTCTTGGAGGCGATGAACTGCGACAGGCCGTCGAGACCTTGGCGCGAGATCTCGTCCGTCGCGGCGTCCCCGGTCTCGACATAGGCGAGGTGAGTGGTTTCAGTCGCCTCGATCGCCCGCGCGGCGTCGACCCCTTCCAGTCCCTGCGTCGCCATGGCGGCGGGGGAGGGGGTGTCCTGCGCGTGCGCACGCTCTGACTGAGTGCCGATGGCCGCGGCGAGCGACAGGCCGAGCACAAGTGCGGCGGGCGCCGCGCGGCGCCCGAAGCCGCGGCGCAGACGCGCGAAGCCACCATGCAGCCAGAGCAGCGCCAGCGCATCCAGCGCGAAGAGCGCGACCGCGCCGGCGAACAGCCAGGGCGTCAGGTCCGTCGCGCCGGCCGTGCCGTAGGCGCGCGTGACGATGGGCGCGCCGAGGTCGAGCGCGGGAAGGGGGCGCAGCACGGCGTCGGTTTCGAGGAGGTTCAGGGCGCGATATCCTTCGGCCGTACCGTAGAGGCCGGGCGGGTTCTGGAGGCTGGGAAGGGGCGCGGCGCCGTCGGCCAGCACCAGCGGCCGGATATCCGGACCGGGCTGCACGAGGCGCGCGGTGCCGTCCATCACGCGGTAGGGCGGCAGGCTGGTCTCGGCCGTCCCGCCGTCGGTGCCGACCGCCCCGCGCGACAGCGAGACGATGCGCCGGAGCATGTCGACGAAGGCGCCGGAGATCGGCAGGTTCGACCACGTCGCCTCGGCCGTCGTGTGGAACAGGACGATCGTCCCGGCGCCGCGCGCGGCCGCGGTCACGATCGGCGTTCCGTCGGCAAGGCTCGCCCAAGTCCGGTCGGAGAGGTCGGCCGAGGGTTCGGCGAGAATCTGGCGCGACACGGTGACGTCGGCGGGCACGGTGATGCCGGCGAACGGAGAGCCATCGGCGATCGGCGCCACGCGTTGCGGCTCGGACCAGGACAGGGCACCGCCGAGCTGGCGTTCCCCGCCGCGCAGGCGCACGGGCACGAGCGGATCCTCGGCGGTCGAGGCGGCCAGACGCGGGCCGGCGAAGCGGACCAGCGTGCCGCCGTTCTCGAGGAAGCCATTCAGCGCCTGCGTGGCCGCATCCGGCAGGACGCCGATGTCGGCCAGCACGATGACCGACGGGCGCTGCTCGACGAGCGCGGGAATGGCGGTGCCGAGATCGGCGCTGCCGGCCCGAACGAGATCGGCGAAGGGCTCCAGCGCTCTCGTGATGTAGTAGAGCGGCGACAGGAGCGGCTGCGCGAGGTCGGCCGCCTCGCCGGACACGAGGGCCACGCGGCGACGCTGGAAGCTGTCGTCGACGAGGCGAACGGAGGCCGCGTCGTTGATGCCGTCGCGCTCGATGCGGGCGACGTCGTTGCGCAGTTCGACCGGGATGGTGAAGCGCGCCTGCGCGGTCGTCGCGCCGACGGCGAAGGCGAGGGGCGCGCGGCCGATCTCGCGCTCCTGCGCGTCCAGTGCGCGAAGCTGGTAGGTCGCGGGGCCCGTCTCGCTTTCGGGGCGAACGGCATCGACCACCAGCGCGTCCGTCGCGTTCTCGGCGCGGGTGAGGCCCGCGAGCGTGCCGACCGGCGGGGCGTAGAGGATCGCCTGCGAGGGCGAGAGGGCGCGCAGCGTCTCGGCCGCCGCCTCCATGCCGCCGCCGTCGAGCCCGTCGCTGAGATAGGCGAGGCTGGCGCCTCCCTGGCCCCCGAGCACGGCGGAGAGGCGCGTCGCGGCGGCCGCGCGGTCGGACGCGATCGGGCGCGGCTCGGCGGCGGCGAGCCGCTCCAGGGCCGTCGCGGCCTCCACCGGGGCCGTATCGTTTCCGGCGTCTTCGGCCGTCAGGACCAGCGACACCGGACGCCCGGCCTCGCCCGCCTCTCGGATCAGGTCTTCGGCCGCGCTGCGCCGGTCGTCCCAGTCGCGCGCGCTCGCCCAGCCGTTGTCCAGCATCACGACCACGGGGCCGTTGCCCGACAGCGCGCTTTCGCGCGGGTTGAGGATCGGCGCCGCCAGCGCGAGAATGACCAGCGCCGCCAGCAGCAGCCGCAGAAGGGTCAGCCACCAGGGGCTGCGCGCCGGCGTTTCCTCGCGGCGCAGGACGCGCTCCAGAATGCGCAGCGGCGGGAAGGCTTCGGTCTGCGGACGCGGCGGGGTGAGGCGCAGCAGCCACCAAATGGCGGGCAGGGCGAGAAGCCCGGCGAGCACCAGCGGCGCGCCGAAGGACAGGGCTCCCATCAGGCGCGCGCCTTCATGCTTTGCGGCTGGCCGCTGAGATGGCCGTGCACCGCCACGAGCGGTTCGGACGCCAGACGGTCGGTCGCGTGGAAGACGTGGCTCCAGCCGAGCCGGCGGCAATGCTCGCCGAAATATTGGCGGCGTGCCTCGAAGGCGTCGCGGTAGAGGTCGCGCAGCGCCTCGGCGCGCCCGGCCGTGAGCTTGGCACCGGTCTCGGGGTCCTGGAATTCGGTGCGGCCGGAATAGGGAAAGGCGACCTCGGCGGGATCGGCGATCTGCACGATATGGCCGCGCACGCCCTGTCGGGCGAGAAGGTCGATCCGCTCGGTCAGTTCGTCGATCGGATCGAGGAAATCGCCGACCAGCACGATCTCGCTGAAGCGCTTCAAGCGAGCCGTCGCGGGAAAGCCGCCCGCCGGCCGGTTGGTCTGGAGGGCGGCGGCGATGCGTTCGGCGGCGTTGCGTGCGGAAACGGGCGCCATCACGTCGGGATAGCCGATCCGCTCGCCCGAGCGCGCCAGGAGTTCGGCGAGCGCCAGAACGAGGACGAGCGCACGGCTCTCCTTGGAGACCAGTCCCGCGCCGCTCTGGTAGAGCATCGACGGGGACGGATCCGCCCAGAGCCAGACGGTCTGCGCCGCCTCCCATTCGCGGTCGCGGAGATAGACGTTGTCGTCGCGCGCGGAGCGGCGCCAGTCGATGCGCGACACCTGCTCGCCGTCGACGAAGGGGCGGAACTGCCAGAAGTTCTCGCCCGTGCCGCGCCGCCGCCGACCATGCCAGCCGGTCGCCACGGACGCCGACACGCGGCGCGCCTCGACGAGGAGGTCCGGCAGGAGCGCCGCGCGCTGGCGGGCGCGATGCAGCGCCTCGCCACCCGTCACAGCGTCGGTGATGCGCCCGATGGCCGCCATCCGGTCAGCCGGCCTGGCGAGCCAGACGGGCGATCACCTCGCGCACGCCAATGCCCTCGGCACGCGCGGCGAAGTTCAGCGCCATGCGGTGCTGGAGAATGGGTTCGGCCAGCGCGCGGACGTCGTCGATCGAAGGCGCGAGCCGCCCTTCGTAGAGCGCGCGGGCGCGCACGCAGGTCATCATCGCCTGGGAGGCGCGCGGACCGGGACCCCAGGCGACGTGCGTGTCGGCCTCCTTCGAGCCCTGTCCGGGGCGGGCCGAGCGAACGAGCGACAGGATCGCCTCGACGACGGTTTCCGGCACCGGCATGCGGCGCACCAGCGTCTGGATCTCGCGTAGGCGGTCGGAGGTCATCACCGCGACGGCCTTGTCCTCGCCGACGCCGGTGGTGGCGAGGAGGATACGCCGCTCGGCCTCGATCGAGGGGTAGTGCACGTCGACCTGGCACAGGAACCGGTCGAGCTGGGCTTCCGGCAGCGGATAGGTGCCCTCCTGCTCCAGCGGATTCTGGGTCGCCAGCACGTGGAAGGGCGCGGGCAGGTCGTGCCGCTCGCCGGCAACCGTCACGTGGTATTCCTGCATCGACTGGAGGAGTGCGGACTGAGTGCGCGGGCTGGCGCGGTTGATTTCGTCCGCCATCAGGAGCTGCGCGAAGACCGGGCCGCGCACGAAGCGGAAGGAGCGGCGGCCGCCCTCGTCCTGGTCCATGACCTCGGTGCCGACGATGTCGGAGGGCATGAGGTCGGGCGTGAACTGGACGCGCCGCGCATCAAGGCCGAGCACGGTGCCGAGCGTCTCCACGAGCTTGGTCTTGGCAAGGCCCGGAACGCCGACGAGCAGCGCGTGGCCGCCGGCCAGAATCGCGACCAGCGTCTGCTCGACGACGCTTTCCTGGCCGAAGATCACGCGGGCGACGGATTCGCGCGCCTTCGCGATGTCGGCCAGCGCGCGCTCGGCCTCGGCCACCATGGCGTGCGCGTCGAGGGTCGGCTCCGTGTTGGCGAGTATCGTCATCCTGCGGGGCCCTTCGATGAGTCGTGTCGGAACGGCCGACGACGGGGAGAAGCCGCATAGAATCGAGGCGGCGGTCGTCTGGCAAGCGCTGGGATGCGCGACTATTTGGTGACGGCCAAGCCCGGCCAAAATAAGACGGGATGCTGCCCGGCAAGGGGCGGCGGCCTCGGGGGACGTTGCATCATGACTCAGTCGGAGGACACAAGTTCGGCATCGGTCTCGCTGGAGGCTCTGGTGTCGCGCGCCGAGCGCGCCGGCCGCTCCGCTCCGCCGGTCGAACAGTGGAACCCGCCGCATTGCGGGACGATCGACATGGCGATCGACGAGGACGGCCGCTGGCTCTACCAGGGGTCGCCGATCGACCGTCCGGCACTGGCCCGCCTCTTCTCCAGCGTCCTGCGCCGCGAGGTGGACGGTTCCTTCGTTCTGGTGACGCCGGCCGAGAAGCTGACGATCCGCGTGGCCGATGTTCCTTTCGTCGCGGTCGAGATGAGCGACGAGGCGGGCCGCCTGCGCTTTCGCACGAACATGGGCGACGTCGTGGAGGCCGACGACGCGCACCCCTTGCGTTTTGCCGAGGCCGCGGGCGACGCCTTTCGACCCTACCTGCGGGTGCGTGGCGGGCTGGAAGCGCGGCTGACGCGCGCGCTCGCTTTCGACCTCGCGCAGCGGATCGAGGAGCGTGGCGGCGAGGCCGGCATCGCGTCCGGCTCCAGCTGGTTTCCCGTGCCGCTCGCGCCCTCGGCACTCGATGCTTGAGACGCGGTTCGACGCCGCCGACCTTCGTGCGCGCCTGTCGGCCCGCGGTCTGGAAGCCCTCGAGCACGACACCGGCGACCACGTTCTGAACCCAGACTGGGCGCAATTGTCGGAGGGCGCGGGCGCGCGCGAGGCGGCTGTGCTCGTTCCCGTGGTCGACCGGCCGGGCGAGGCGGGCGTGATCCTGACGACGCGCGCGGCGCATCTGCGCAAGCATTCCGGCCAGATCGCCTTTCCCGGCGGCTCGGTCGATCCCGCCGATGCCTCGGTCGAGGCGGCGGCACTGCGCGAAGCCGAGGAGGAGGTCGGCCTCGACCCCGGGCTGGTCGAGGTGATCGGCCGCCTGCCGCGCTATCGCACGACGACGGGGTTCCGCATCACGCCGGTGGTCGGGATCGTCGATCCCGCCTTCGTGCCCCGGCCGGACCCTTCGGAGGTGGCCGACGCGTTCGAGGTACCGCTCGGCTTCCTGATGAACGCGGCGAACCACGCCAAGGGCAGCCGGGTCTGGCAGGGCAAGCCACGATACTTCTACACGATGCCCTTCGGGGATCGGTATATCTGGGGCGTGACGGCGGGCATCCTGCGCACGCTGTATGAAAGGCTCTACGCATCATGACGCGCATCGAGGCGGACTGGCTCCGCGACCCCGCCCTCCAGACCATCCTGGCCTGCCTCTCGGCGGGAGGCGAGGAGGCACGGGTGGTGGGCGGCGCGATCCGCAACACGCTGATGGGCCGCCCGATCACCGATGTCGACGTCGCCACCACGACGCTGCCAGCTGAAACCATCGCCCGCGTCGAGGCGGCGGGGCTGAAGGCCGTGCCGACCGGCGTCGAGCACGGTACGGTGACGGTGGTCGCGAGCGGACGGCCCTTCGAAGTCACGACGCTTCGCCGCGACGTCGAGACCGACGGTCGCCACGCCAAGGTCCTGTTCGGGCGCGACTGGGCCGAGGATGCCGCCCGGCGCGACTTCTCGATCAACGCCCTCTACTGCGACGCCGACGGCGAGATCCTCGATCTCGTCGGCGGCCTTGCCGACATCGAGAGCGGCACGCTGCGCTTCATCGGCGACGCCGGCCAGCGGATCGAGGAGGACTATCTGCGCATCCTGCGCTTCTTCCGCTTCTTCGCGTGGTACGGGCGGGGCCGGCCGGATGGCGACGGCCTGCGCGCGGCCTCGCGGCTGAAGGAGGGGCTGGATCGCCTGTCCTCCGAGCGCGTCTGGGCCGAGTTGCGCAAGCTTCTCGGCGCGCCCGACCCGGCCCGCGCGCTTCTCTGGATGCGGCAGGCGGGTGTCCTCAGCCGCGTGCTGCCGGAATCGGAGAAGTGGGGCATCGACGCGATCCACGGTCTCGTCGAGACCGAGGCGCTCTACGGCTGGTCGCCCGACCCGATCCGCCGCTTGGAGGCGATCGTGCCGCCGGACGCCGCGCGTCTGCGCGAGATGGCCGGCCGGCTGCGTCTGTCGAATACGGATCGCGACCGGCTCATCGCCTGGGCGATGAGCGAGGCTCCACCGGGCGAGAGCGATGCCGCCTTCCGGGCCCGGCTGTACCTCGGCGACCGAACCGCGCTCGCCGACCGTCTGGCGCTCGCGCTCAGCGCCGAGCGCACCGCAGCGGCCGGCGATCCCGATCGCCTTCCCCAAGTGGCGCTGCTGGCGGCCCGCTTCGAGGCGGCTGCCGGGTTCGAGCCGCCGGCTTTTCCGCTCAGCGGACACGATCTCGCCGCGGCCGGCGTCGCGCCGGGACCCGAGATCGGGCGCACGCTCGATCGCCTGAAGCGGGCCTATGCCGAGAGCGGATTCGTGCTCGGTCGCGAGGCCTTGCTCAACCTCGTCTGAACCGCACGAAAAAGCGCGGCTCCATCGGTCGATGAAGCCGCGCCCGAACGATTCCTCGAAGCGCCGATGGCGTCAGAGCGTCAGTGCCTCGCGCTCTCGTGCATACCGTCGCGGATGGCGTCCATCAGCCGCTGGGTGATCGTCTCGACGCCCAGCTGCTTGGCCTGCATCACGGCGCGGCGCATCACTTCCGCCTGCGAATCGGCGCGGATCACGCGCTCGCAGCCTGGAATGACACCGTGGCAATTGAGTTCATACATCACAGTCCTCCCTGGTCGATCCTTCGGCCGCGCGGATGCGCGTGCCGCCTGCCCTTCGAAACCATGCGGTCGGAATGCACGTCTGTTCGCGGATGTCCTCGGTCCTGCGAGCACCCGGCCGTCGCATGGGACGGGCGGGATACACGGACCTTATCAGGAGCGATCGCGTTGTGAACAGGACGTTGTTGGCAAGTTAACCAATTCTTGTCCGCACACGGGAACTAGCGCGAGAGACGCTGTCGGCGAGGGACGCGAAGCCCAAATTCATCGCCCGTCCAACCGATCAGGGCCACTTCACGAGCGGGGGCAGGGAGGACAGGATCGAGGCGACGTTGCCGCCGGTCTTCAGTCCAAAAAGCGTGCCGCGGTCGTACAGGAGGTTGTACTCCACATAGCGTCCACGGCGCACGAGTTGCTCCTCGCGCTGCTCCTCGGTCCACGGGGTGCCGGCGTTCTGGCGCACGAGATGCGGATAGACTACGAGGAACGCCTTGCCGACATCCCGCGTGAAGGCGAAGTCGGCGTCCCAGCCCCCGGCCTCATCCGGTGAATGCAGCCAGTCGTAGAAGATGCCGCCGACGCCGCGCGGCTCCTTGCGGTGCGGCAGATAGAAGTACTCGTCGCACCACGTCTTGTAGCGATCATAGCTCGCAACGCCCGAGTGGCGATCGCAGACGAACTGCAGCGCCTTGTGAAAGGCGCGCGTGTCGGGGTCCTCGGCCGTGCGGCGCGCGTCCAGCATCGGGGTGAGGTCGGCGCCGCCGCCGAACCATTGACCGGTGGTGACCACCATGCGCGTGTTCATGTGCACGGCCGGCACGTTCGGGTTGCGCGTGTGGGCGATCAGCGAGATGCCCGAGGCCCAGAAGCTGCGGTCGCTGCCAGCGCCCGGGATCTGCGCGGCGAAGTCCTCCGACAGTTCGCCATAGACGGTGGAGGTGTGGATGCCCGCCTTCTCGAAGACGCGCCCGTTCTGCAGCATCGACATGGTGCCGCCGCCGCCGTTCTCGCCGCGCGTCCAGGGCGTGCGCTCGAAGCGGCCGGCCGGCAGCGTCTCGTCGGAACCGAACTCGTCCTCCAGCGTCTCGAAGGCCTGGCAGAGCCGGTCGCGCAACGCCTCGAACCAGGCCTTCGCCTCGTCCTTCTTGGCGTCGAGGTTTTCCGGCAGGCCTTGCGGCAGTTCGGGACGTTCCATGGCGCGCGACGATCCTTCCGGCCCGGCCGGAATCGGAATGTCCGGGCTTGCCCTGCATTGGCTAGCAGTTGCGCGAGCGTTTCGGAAGCGATCCGTTCGGGGCCGGCCCGCCGATCCGACTCGAATTCGCGTGGCCGAAGGCCTATATTCGGGAGCGACAGGAGCCCGCCGAAACAGGAGCGCGACGGTTCGATGGCCCCGCTTCCACCGCCCCCTCTCGATGGCCTGCGCCGGCAGTTGCGCGCACGGCGCGAAGTGGCTCCGCGCGACAGCTTCGTGCGCGAGACCTTCACGTTGCCGCGCCCGGAAGCGCGGACCAAGGCGCGCGAGTGGTTCGCCCGCTACCCCAAGGCCGCCTACTGGACGCAGGTCGAAAGCTGGCGCCTCCTGCCCGGCGACGAGGTCGAGTTCACGATGCGCCGCCTTCCGAGCGCCGACTGATCCGCGCCCTCAGGTGGGGCAGGGCGCCCCGCGTCGGCGCGGTGAGCGGCTCGGGCAGGGCGTCGAGCGCGAACCAGTCGAGCCCGTCGTGCTTCTCCGGTTCCTGGATCGACGGCTCGCCCACCGCGTCCTCCACGACGTAGACCGGCGCGAACCAGTGATGGCTTGCCTCGACGTCGATCTGGTCGACGACGCAGAGGAGGTCGCCAGCCGCGATCCGCAGCCCCGTTTCTTCCAGCACCTCGCGCGCGGCTGCATCGGCCGCGGTCTCGAACAGATCGACCTTGCCGCCCGGCAGGCCCCAGGCGCCGGCCTCCGGGGCGCGGCGGCGACGGATGAGGAGAAGCCGGTCGTTGCGAAGGATCGCGGCGCCCGTGCCAACCCGAGGTTCGTCGAAGTTCATGGCGTTCCCTTCCAGCGCAACTGTCGCAAGGCTTCGCCGGTGACCATCGCCGCGCTGACCGCGAGGTTCAGGGAGCGCGCGCCCGCTTCCATCGGGATCGTCGCGCGGATGTCGGCAAGGTCGTGGACCATGTCGGGGACGCCGGCGCTCTCGCGGCCGAACAGGAGCACGTCATCCGGCCGGAAGGCGACGTCGCAATAGGCCGTGTCGGCCTTCGTGGTCAGAAGAACGAGGCGCCGGTCCGCCGTGCGCCGAACCGTCTCGAAGGCCGAGAAATCGACGTGGCGGATGAGCCGCGCCATGGCGAGATAGTCCATGCCCGCCCGCTTCAACGCCCGGTCCGAAAGGTCGAACCCGGCCGGCTCGATGATCTCCACGTCGAGACCGAGACAGGCGCCGAGCCGCAGGATCGTGCCGGCGTTGCCCGCGATGTCGGGCTGGTAGAGGGCGATGGACAAGCGCATGCCCTCCCGATACCCAAGCCCGGACCGGCTGCCTACAGCCGCTTCGTGAAATCGTCGTCGCGCGGCCTATATGCTGGCGACACTTCAGGCGAACCGGGCGTTGTGCGTGCCGCTTGCCCGACGCGCCAAACGGAATGCCCATGTTTGCCACCTTCGAGAAGCTCGTCGACCCGTTTCCCGCGGGCCCGGCCAGGAGCCCGCCCGCCACGTTCTGGCCCTTCGTCTGGCATTACGCCAAACCGGTGCGCTGGCTGCTGGTCGGCATGGCCGTCCTGTCGGGCGTCATCGCGGTGATCGAGGTCTCGCTCTTCGGCTTCCTCGGTTCGATCGTCGACTGGCTTTCGGCCGCCAATCCCGAGACGTTCCTTGCCGACGAGGGCTGGCGCCTCGCCGCGATGGCGGCGGTGATCCTCGTCGTCCTGCCGGGGCTCGCGCTCTTCGAATCACTGATCTCGTTCCAGGCGCTGTTCGGCAACCTGCCGATGCGCTTCCGCTGGACGGCGCACAACTGGCTGCTCGACCAGTCGCTCGGCTTCTTCCAGGACGAGTTCGCCGGACGCGTCTCGACCAAGCTGATGCAGACCGCGCTCGCCGTGCGCGAGACGATCATGAAGTCGATCGACGTATTCCTCTACGTTGCGGTCTATTTCACCGGCATCATCGTGCTGCTCGCCGCCGCCGACTGGCGGCTGATGCTGCCCTTCGTCGGCTGGCTCGTGCTCTATGTCGCGATGCTGCGCTACTTCATCCCGCGCCTCGGGGCCGTCGCCGAGCGGCAGGCCGATGCGCGCGCCGAGATGACCGGCCGCATCGTCGACGCCTACGCCAATATCGGCACCGTGAAGCTCTTCGCCCACACCCCGCGCGAGGTCACCTACGCCAAGGACGCGATGCGGCTGTTCCTGAAGCCCGTCTACGGGCAGGGGCGCCTCATCACCCAGTTCTTCGTCTGCCTCCTGTTCCTGAACTCGCTGCTGCTCTTCGGCGTCGGCGCGATGGGCATCGGCCTCTGGGTCAACGGCCTCGTGTCGGTCGGCGCGGTCGCCGTCGGCATCGGCCTCGTGCTCCGCCTGCACGGCATGGCGCAATGGATCATGTGGGAGGTCTCGGCGCTCTTCGAGAACGTCGGAACGATCCGCGACGGCATCTCGACCTTCACGCAGCCCATCGCCCTGACCGACGCGCCGGGTGCAGGCGCGCTGGCGGTGACCGACGGCGAGGTCCGCTTCGACAAGGTGTCCTTCGCCTACGCCTCGGCCAAGCCCCATCGCGCGGCCGGTCCCGTGGTCGGCGACTTCGACCTGACGATCCGCCCCGGCGAGAAGATCGGGCTCGTGGGCCGCTCAGGCGCCGGCAAGTCGACGCTCCTCAACCTTCTCCTGCGCTTCTACGACGTCCAGTCCGGCCGCATCCTGATCGACGGGCAGGATATCGCGGGCCTCACCCAGAATTCGTTGCGCGCCGCAATCGGCATGGTGACGCAGGACACCTCGCTGCTCCACCGCACGATCCGCGAGAACATCCTCTACGGCCGCCCCGACGCCACCGACGAGGAGGTGTGCCACGCCCTGCGCCGCGCCGAAGCGCTGGACTTCGTGGAGGCGCTGGTCGATCGCGAAGGTCGCCGCGGTCTCGACGCCGAAGTCGGCGAGCGCGGCGTCAAGCTGTCGGGCGGCCAGCGCCAGCGCATCGCCATCGCCCGCGTCATGCTGAAGGACGCGCCGATCCTCCTTCTCGACGAGGCGACGTCGGCGCTCGATTCCGAGGTCGAGGCGGCGATCGCGGAGAATCTTTATCGCCTGATGGAGGGCAAGACGGTGATCGCGGTCGCCCATCGCCTGTCCACCATCGCCGCGCTCGATCGTCTCGTGGTGCTCGACCGGGGGCGCATTCTCGAAGAGGGCAGCCACGCCGAGCTCATCGGACGGGGCGGTCTCTACGCCGATCTCTGGCGCCGTCAGGTCGGCGGCTTCCTCGATGCCGGCGACGACGAACCACAGTCGGCCGCGACCGGCGTGCGCGCGGCCGAATGATCGGCGGGCTGCTGCGCCGCTTCGAGCGCATCATCGATCCCTATGGCGACGTCGAGCCGGACGGGGCGGAGCCGCGCCGCGTCGGCGCGCTGCCACCGCTGCCACAGGAGACCAACCGCTTCATCTGGCATTTCGCGAGCGAGGCACGCTGGCCGTTCCTGGCGCTTCTCGTAACCGGCGGGCTGACCGGCGGCGTCGACGCCTTTCTCTATGCCGCGGTGGGACGGGTCGTCGATGCCCTCGGCTCGTCGTCGCCGGCCACGCTGCTCGCCGACCATTTCTGGCTCCTTGTGACCCTCGCGGTCACGACGCTCCTCCTTCGCACCCTCGTTCTCTTCGCCGCCTCGCTCCTCGAGCAGCAGGTCATCGTCCCCTCGCTCTACAACCGCATTCGCTGGCAGTCCTACCGGCGGCTGATGGACCAGTCCTACACCTTCTTCCAGAACGACTTCGCGGGGCGCATCGCCCAGAAGGTGCAGCAGGTCGGCGAGGCGACGGGCGATTTCATCGTCACGACGCTTCAGACCTTCTGGAGCTTTATCACCTTCACGCTTCTGGCGGTCGCCATCCTCGGCGCGATGGACCCGTGGATGGGGCTAGTCCTGTTCCTGTGGGCGATCGGCTACGGCTGGATCGTGCGGGATCTCCTGCCGCGCATCCGGCGCGCCGGGCGCGAGAGCGCCGAGGCGCGCTCCGTCATGTCGGGACGCATCGTCGACAGCTTCACCAACATCCTCGCGGTCGAACTCTTCGATCCCGGCCGGCGGCAGGACACTTTCGTGCTCGACGGCTTCCGGCGCTTCGTCGAGGCGATCCGCGCGCTGACGCGGGCGATCACCGCCGTGCGCACCGCCGTGGCCGTTCTCAACGGCCTGATGATGACGGCGATCGGCGCGCTGGTTCTGCACTCCTGGATGCAGAACACCGCCTCGACCGGCGATGTCGCGACCGCGCTCGGCCTTATCCTACGCCTCAATCAGATGAGCGGCTGGATGATGTTCAATATCAACGGCCTCGTGCGCAACTACGGCACGGTCCAGGATGCGGTCGGCATCGTCTCGAAGCCTCCAGCGCTCCTCGATCGCGCGGATGCGCCCGCGCTCCAGCCGGCCGGCGGGGCTGTGGAGTATCGCGACGTGACCTTCCACTACGGGAAGGGGAAGGGCGTCATCGGGAACTTCTCGCTTGAGATCCGGCCGGGCGAGAAGGTCGGACTCGTGGGGCGCTCGGGCGCCGGCAAGACGACGCTCGTCAACCTCCTCCTTCGCCTCTACGACGTCGAGCGCGGCTCGATCCTGATCGACGGGCAGGATATTTCCGGCGTGACGCAGACCTCGCTGCGCCGGGAGATCGGCGTCGTCACGCAGGACACCTCGCTCTTCCACCGCTCGATCCGCGATAACATCGCCTATGGTCGCCCCGATGCCAGCGAGGAGGAAATCCTGTCGGCCGCGCGGCGCGCCGACGCGCTCGGCTTCATCCGGACGGTGCGCGACCCGAACGGGCGCGAAGGTCTCGATGCGTTCGTGGGCGAGCGCGGCGTCAAGCTGTCGGGTGGCCAGCGTCAGCGCATCGCCATCGCGCGCGTCTTCCTGAAGAACGCGCCGATCCTCGTCCTCGACGAGGCGACGTCGGCGCTGGATTCGGAAGTCGAGGTGGCGATCCAGGATAATCTCGGCGAGATGATGCAGGGCAAGACGGTGATCGCCATTGCTCATCGCCTGTCGACCATCGCCCGTCTCGACCGTCTCGTGGTGATCGATGCCGGCCGCATTGTCGAGGAGGGAACCCATGCCGACCTGGTACGCCGCGGCGGGCTCTACGCCTCGCTCTGGGCCCGGCAGTCAGGTGGCTTCCTGCCGGCGGCGGCGGAATAGTCGGATGCGTGTTCTCCAAGCGACATAACCGCCCGAAGCGTCGCCACAGTCTGGACAAGTTCCAAGTGGGCGCTTAGAAATCGCGGCCGAAACGGCTCTAGGGGAGGGCGCGGTCGCTCCGGCGCTCGGTGTGCTCCGCGAGGTCGTGTTGGGACTGAGGCAGGCGCGCCGCATCGGTGCGCTGGCCCTGAAGGAGCGCATTTCTCCGTGAGCGTCGATCACAGCAGCGAACCCACTCGCCGGGACTTTCTATACATCGCGACGGGGGCGGCCGGCGTCGTCGGTGCCGCCGCGGCCGTCTGGCCCTTCATCGACCAGATGAACCCGGATGCCGCGACGTTGGCGCTGGCGCAGGTGGACGTCGACATCAGTCAGATCGCGGCCGGCCAGTCGATCACCGCCAAGTGGCGCGGCAAGCCGATCTTCATCCGCCAGCGCACCCCGACCGAGATCGAGGAAGGCAAAGGCGTCTCGCTGTCGGACCTCAAGGATCCCGTCGCGCGCAACGCCAACCTGCCGGCAGACGCGCCGGCGACCGACGTCAACCGCGCCGCAGAGGGCCAGGAGCAGTGGCTCGTGATGGTCGGCGTGTGCACGCATCTCGGCTGCGTCCCGCTCGGCCAGTCCGGTGACTACGACGGCTGGTACTGCCCGTGCCATGGCTCGCACTACGACACGGCCGGCCGCATCCGGAAGGGTCCGGCACCCGAGAACATGGCGGTGCCGCTGTTCTCCTTCCCCAATCCCACCACCATCCGCATCGGCTGAGGCGAGAGGCACAGAGAACATGAGTGGTCCGTCCTCCTACGTGCCGAACAACGGCGTCATGCGCTGGCTCGATGCCCGCCTGCCGCTGCCCCGGCTCCTCTACGATTCGTTCGTCGTCTTCCCGGTTCCGCGCAACCTGAGCTACGCCTATACGTTCGGCGGCATCCTGGCTCTGTTCCTCGGCATCCAGATCCTGACCGGCGTCGTCCTGGCGATGCACTACGCGGCCAATTCCGGCATCGCGTTCCAGTCCGTCGAGAGCATCGTGCGTGACGTCAACTGGGGCTGGCTGCTGCGCTACATGCACGCCAACGGCGCCTCGTTCTTCTTCATCGCCGTCTACATCCACATCTTCCGCGGTCTCTACTACGGCTCCTACAAGGCGCCCCGCGAGATCATGTGGATCCTCGGCGTCATCATCTTCCTCCTGATGATGGCCACCGCCTTCATGGGCTACGTCCTGCCCTGGGGCCAGATGTCCTTCTGGGGCGCCACGGTCATCACCGGCTTCTTCACCGCCTTCCCCGGCATCGGCGGTCCGATCCAGACGCTGCTCCTGGGCGGCTTCGCGGTCGACAACGCGACGCTGAACCGCTTCTTCGCGTTGCACTACCTCCTGCCGTTCATGATCGCGGGCGTCGTGATCCTGCACATCTGGGCGCTGCATGTGGTCGGCCAGACCAACCCGACCGGCGTCGAGATCAAGTCCCCGAAGGACACCGTGCCGTTCACGCCGCACGCGACCATCAAGGACGGGTTCGCGATGGTCGTGTTTCTCGCGTTCTTCTCGTACTTCGTCTTCTACATGCCGAACTATCTCGGCCATCCCGACAACTACATTCCCGCCAACCCGCTGCAGACGCCGGCCCACATCGTTCCGGAGTGGTACTTCCTGCCGTTCTACGCGATGCTGCGCGCCATCACGTTCAACATCGGCCCGATCGACTCCAAGCTCGGCGGCGTTTTGGTGATGTTCGGCTCGATCATCATCCTGTTCTTCCTGCCCTGGCTCGACACCAGCCGCGTGCGCTCCACCGCCTACCGCCCGATCTACAAGATCTTCTTCTGGATCTTCGCGGTGAACGCGGTGCTGCTCGGCTGGCTCGGCTCGCGCCCGGCGGAAGGCATCTACCCGACGCTCTCTCTGATCGGCACGATCTACTACTTCGCGCACTTCCTCATCGTCCTGCCGGTCCTCGGCCTGGTGGAGACCCCGAAGAAGCTGCCGAACTCGATCACGGAGGCGGTGCTGGCCAAGCGCGGCGCCGCACGCGGGGTGCCGGCTGGCGCCACCGCCTCTCCCGAAACCAAAGGCTGACGAAGCGACCCATGGACCTTGCAATGAGAAAGCTTCTTCCAGCCCTTCTGGTCGCGGGCGTCGTCATGAGCCCGGCCCTTGGCCGGGCGCAGGAGCCGGCCGCCCCCGCCGGTCAGATCGTCGGGGACGCGCCGGGCGAGGCGCCGGACGCCACGCGCGGCACCGAACAGGCCGTCGCCGAAGGGCATGGCGGCGAAGCGGGTGGCGAGCATGCCACGCCGCATTATCCGCTCAAGAAGCCGGCCGAGCTCTCCTGGACCTTCGCCGGACCGTTCGGGCACTGGGATCTCGGGCAGCTGCAGCGCGGCCTGAAGGTCTACAAGGAGGTCTGCTCGAACTGCCATTCGATGAACCTCGTGTCGTTCCGCAACTTCTCGGCGCTGGGCTACAGTGACGAGCAGGTCCGGGCGCTCGCGGCCGAGTACCAGATCACCGATCCGGCGCCGAACGCGCAGGGCGAGATGTTCCAGCGCGCCGGCATTCCCTCCGACCGCCTGCCCTCGCCCTATCCGAACCCGGAAGCGGCCGCTGCGGCTCTCGGCGGAGCCCATCCGCCGGACCTGTCGCTGATCGCCAAGGCCCGCTCGGTCGAGCGCGGCTTCCCGCGGTTCCTTCTCGATATCTTCCCGTGGAGCCAGTACGCCGAAGGCGGACCGGACTACATTCACGCGCTGCTGACCGGTTACGAGCAGGCTCCGGCCAACGTCACCATCCAGCCGGGAACCTACTACAACCCGCACTTCATCTCGGGCCCTGCGCTCGCGATGGCGCCGCCGCTCAGCGACGGGCAGGTGACCTACGACGATGGCGCGCCGGCGACGATGGAGCAGTATTCGCGCGACGTCTCGGCCTTCCTGATGTGGACGGCCGAGCCACACCTCGTCGAGCGCAAGGCGACGGGCTTCGTGGTGATGATCTTCCTGATCGGCTTCGCGATCATGCTCTATCTCGTCAAGCGTCGCGTCTGGGCCGACACGCCGCACTGATCGTTTGATAGTGTCGCAACCACATTCAAGGGGCCTTCGGGCCCCTTGTCTTTTGGGGATTGCTTTCCAAGGATGATGACCTGCGGTTGAGGGAACCTTCATCATTCGTGGTTTAGGCTTCGCAGGTCTCATGGGGATCGCGATGTTCCGGCTTCCGTCATTCGATCTCATCCGCATCAGTTCCATCATCGCCCTTTCGGCGAGCATGATCATCGGCTCGATCGCGTTGCGCGGCGTGCTCGACCAGAACCAGCGCGCCGGGGCGTCGCTGGTGGAACTCCAGCTTTTCGAACTCGCGACCGCCGCCGCTACGGCCATCACCAAGGAACGCCGCCCGCTGGAGCTTGCCCTGGGCGAGGAGCCGGGCGAGGCCGTCGCCACCACCAACGAACTGCGAGCGGCACGCGGCGACACGGATCGCGCCCTCGATCGCTTCCGGGCTGGTGTCGAGGCGACGACGCTGCGCGACAGCGTCAACTTCAAGTTCCTGACGGCGCTTCTGCGCGACGAGCGTCGCGGTGCCGACGCGCTTCTCGCGCTTCCCGTCAAGGACCGGCAGATCAGCTTGCAACTGCGCGTCGCGCGCGGCATGTCCTCAATCTCAGAGACCTTCGTCCCCTTCGTCGACAAGACGGCGCAGCGCGTGATCCAGGCCGACGAGAACCTCGCCGGCCGCGTCAACGTCGCACGACTCCTTGGCGCTCTTTACGAGTCCGCGACCCGGCTGCCGTCCGAGGTGATGCCTGCGCTCAAGTGGTCGGAAGTGATCCCGCCGGAGGCGGTGATGACCAGCATGCGCGTCCAGCAGCGCATCCTGGCGCTCTGGGATGTCGGCGTGTCGCAGCTGGAATTCGGACCGAGCTCCCCCCGCCTTCGGGAGGCGCACGAAGAGATCCGCTCGGTCTATTTCGGCAAGGGCTTTCCCTTCCTGGTCCGTGCGATCGAGACCTACTCGCGCCGGCCGCTCAATTCCACCGAACACGCCAAGCGTATTTCCGAGGTCTACGCGCCGACGACCCTGCCGATCCTGCGCATGCGCAACCTCTACGTCGATGCGATGATGAACGAGGCCGTGGAGATCCAGAAGTCGACGTTGATCCAGATGAAGCTCGTCGTCTCCCTTGCCGTCCTGATCCTGGTCATGACCGCGACGGCGGCATGGGTTCTCTACCGCCAGATGCTGCGGCCCCTCTTCGGCGTGCGGGACCAGATCCTCGCCCTGTGCGAGCGCCGCCCGATCCGCCGCGATCGCTACGACGGCTCGGTGCTGGCGGTGAAGAGCCTCTACAACGCACTCGAGACCCTGGAGGCGCGCGACCGCCAGCGGATGGTGCTGGAGGAGGAGCGCGCCGTCCTCGCCGAGAAACTGCGCACGCTATCTGAAACGGACGAACTCACCGCGCTGCCCAACCGTCGCGGCCTCTTCGTGCGTCTCGAGAAATTTGCGGGGGGCGGGCGAAACTTCACCGCGATCCTCGGCGACATCGACCATTTCAAGGTCGTGAACGACACCCACGGCCATGGGGCCGGGGACGAGGTTCTCGCGGCGTTCTCGAGCCTTCTGCGGCGCCGGGCGAATGCGGACGTCATCGCGGCGCGATACGGGGGCGAGGAATTCGCGATCGTCCTGCGATCCGAGCGCGCCGAGGACGCGCTGGCCTTTGCGGAAGAGCTGCGAGAGGAGATCGAAGGGCTGGTGGTCGAGACCAGCGCCGGGCCGATCCGCATCACCGCGAGCTTCGGCCTCGCCAACGAGGCCGGCCCCGTCGCCTCGTGGCAGACGCTGTTCAGCGTCGCCGACAAGGCGCTCTACGAAGCCAAGGCGGCCGGTCGGAACCGGGTGCGCCTCAGCAACGCGACGATCGCGGGCCTCGCCAAGCCCACTGCAGAGCCGAAGACGGCGAGGAGCCGGATCGCCGCGGCTTGAGGCCGGCGGCGCACCGGCTCGGCGCGTCAGACGTTGAACTTGAACAGCATGATGTCGCCGTCCTGGACGACGTATTCCTTGCCTTCGTCGCGCGCCTTGCCGGCTTCCTTCGCCGCGACTTCGCCGCCGAGTCCGACAAAATCGTCGTAGGCGATCGTCTGGGCGCGGATGAAGCCCTTCTCGAAATCGGTGTGGATGACGCCGGCCGCCTGCGGGGCCTTCGCGCCGCGCTTGACGGTCCAGGCGCGCGTCTCCTTGGGGCCCACCGTGAAATAGGTGATGAGGTCGAGAAGCGCGTAGCCCTCGCGGATCAGGCGGTCGAGGCCGGGCTCGTCGAGGCCCATCGCACCCATGTACTCGCCGACCTCGTCCTCGCCGAGCTGCGCGATCTCCGCCTCGATCGCGGCCGAGATCACGACGCTGCGCGCACCCTGACGCTTCGCCATCTCCGCGACCGCTTCCGAATACCGGTTGCCCGTGGCCGCATCGGCTTCCGCCACGTTGCAGACGTAAAGGACGGGCTTGGAGGTCAGGAGGTTGAGGTTGCGAAGCTGCTGGCGGTCGTCGGCGTCGAGCGTCGCGAGCAGCGTGCGCGCGGGCTCGCCGTTCTGCAGCTTGGCGAGCGCGGCTTCCATCACCGGCACCTGCGCCAGCGCTTCCTTGTCCTTGCCCTGCGCCTTCTTGCGCGCGGCGACGATGCGGCGCTCCAGACTCTCGAGGTCGGAGAGCATCAGCTCGGTCTCGACCGTCTCGGCGTCCGCCACCGGGTCGATGCGACCCTCGACATGCGTGATGTCGTCGTCCTCGAAGCAGCGCAGGACGTGGACGATCGCGTCCACCTCGCGGATGTTGGCGAGGAACTGGTTGCCGAGCCCTTCGCCCTTCGAGGCGCCGCGCACGAGGCCGGCGATGTCGACGAAAGTGATGCGGGTCGGGATGATCTGAGCCGACTTGCCGATCTTGGCGATCGGCGCCATGCGTTTGTCGGGCACGCCGACGTCGCCGGTATTCGGCTCGATCGTGCAGAACGGGTAGTTCGCAGCCTGCGCCGCGGCGGTCTTGGTCAGAGCGTTGAAGAGCGTGGACTTGCCGACATTGGGAAGTCCGACGATGCCGCAGCGAAAGCCCATGGTGGTTCTGCCTCAGGTCTGAAGGGGAGGGCGGACCGCCGGACGGCTGGCCTGCCGGAGGAAAGGGATCAGTTCGGGTCGCCGCCACCGAGCAGGCGGCGCAACATGCCCGCCATCGGCCCGGTGGCCGCATGGGTCTCGGTAGGGCGGGCCTGGCGCACGTGGCTTTCGCCCTTCGCCTTGCCGGCGCCGCCCTTGGCGCCCGCCGGCTCCTCCGAGCCGCCGGTGGCCAGCGTCACCTTGTTCATGAAGACGGCGTCCTCGCCCGCGACCAGCGACGGCGCGTTGCGCGCGACGGTCTCCAGCATCGGCTCCAGCCAGTCGCGGTCTACCTTGGCGAAGTCGCCGAGGACATGCGGGTTGACGCGCTCCTTGGAGCCGGGGTGCCCGATCCCGAGGCGCACGCGCCGGTACTCCTTGCCGAGATGCGCGTCGATCGAGCGCAACCCGTTGTGCCCGCCGTGACCGCCCCCGGTCTTCACGCGCACCTTGCCGGGCGGCAGGTCGAGTTCGTCGTGGAAGACGACGATGTCGGCGGGCGGGATCTTGTAGAAGGCTGCAGCCGCCTGCACCGAGCGTCCGCTGTCGTTCATGAAGGTGAGAGGCTTCAGGAGGATCACCTTCCGGCCCGCGATCGAGCCCTCGGCGATCTCGCCGTGGAACTTCTTCGACCAGGGAGAGAAGCCGCCCGTGCGGGCGATCTCGTCAACCGCCATGAAGCCGATATTGTGCCGGTTGCCGGCATATTGCGCGCCGGGATTGCCGAGGCCCACCATGATGAGCATGTGCCCGTCCTCCAGCGATCCGGGGTCGAGAGAACCCGAACCCGCCCATCAGGGTGCGGCGGACGAAAAGCTCCGTCCGCCGCTCGTCGATCAGTTGCCGGTCTTCGGCTCGTCCTCGGCGGTCGCGTCGGTCTGCTCGATGACTTCCGTCTCCGGCGTCTCGGCGTCGAGCTCGTCGACTTCCTCGGCCATCGGCGGAACGATCGTGGCGATCACGAACTCCTCGTCCGTGGTCAGGCGCACGCCCTTCGGCAGCTTGAGGGCCGACGAGGAGACCGCGTCGCCGATCTCGAGGCCGGTCAGGTCGAGCGTGAAGCCCTCCGGAATCGACTGCGCGGCGCAGACGACTTCGATGTCGTGGTGCACGACGTTGAGCGTGCCGTCCTGGGCCTTGATGCCCGGCGCGGCGTCTTCGTTCTCGAAATGCACCGGGATGCGGACCGTGACTTCCGTGCGGTCGGAGACGCGCAGGTAGTCGACGTGGGTCAGCGTGTCCTTGACGACGTCGAGCTGGTAGTCCTTCGGCAGGACCTTGATCTGCTTGCCGCCGACGTCGATCGTGATGACCGTCGTCAGGAAGCCGCCGCCGTGCAGCTTGAGGAAGGTCTCCTTGTAGGGGACCGCGATCGGCAGGGGCTCCTGCTTGTCGCCGTAGATGACGGCTGGCACCATTCCGTTGCGGCGGAGATGTCTGGCGGCCCCCTTGCCGACCTTCTCGCGCGCTTCGGCCTTGACCGTGTAGCTCTCGCTCATGGTTTCAATCCTTGTTTTCGTTCAGAGGTTGCCGCTCCGGCGCGAGGACGCCCGGAACGACGAAAAGCGGCCGTGAGGCCGCTTCACGCCCGCGCTGCCTCCAAGGGTGTCCGCGCGGGCGGGTTGGCTATAGCGGCGATCGGCTCGAGGTGCAAGGCGAGCGCCGGCCTCGGCTCAGTCGAAGAGCGAGGAGACCGACTGCTCGGTGGTGGTGCGCGAGATCGCCTCGCCGAGCAGCGTCGCAGTGCTGATGACGCGGATGTTGCGCGCCTCGCGGATCGCCTTGGTCGGCTCGATCGAATCGGTGATCACGAGTTCCTCGATCGAGGAGGCGGCGATGCGCGCGACCGCGCCACCCGACAGGACGCCGTGGGTAATGTAGGCACGCACGCCCTTAGCGCCTGCCGCCATCAGCGCGTCGGCCGCGTTGCACAAGGTGCCGCCGGAATCGATGATGTCGTCGATCAGGATGCAGTGCCGGTCCTTCACGTCGCCGATGATGTTCATCACCTCGGACTCGCCCGGCTTCTCGCGGCGCTTGTCGACGATGGCGAGCGGCGCGTCGAGGCGCTTGGCGAGCGAGCGGGCGCGCACCACGCCGCCCACATCCGGCGAGACCACCATCACGCGGTCGGTCTCGAGGTGCTCCTTGATGTCGCGCGCCAGCAGCGGCACCGCGAAAAGGTTGTCGGTCGGGATGTCGAAGAAGCCCTGGATCTGCCCGGCATGAAGATCCATCGTCATCACGCGGTCGGCGCCGGCATGGGTGATGAGGTTGGCGACGAGCTTGGCCGAGATCGGCGTGCGGCCGCCGGCCTTCCGGTCCTGGCGGGCATAGCCGAAATAGGGGAGGACCGCGGTGATGCGGCGGGCGGAGGCCCGGCGCAGCGCGTCCATGATGATCAGAAGCTCCATCAGATGGTCGTTCGCGGGGTACGACGTCGACTGGATGACGAAGCAGTCCTCGCCGCGAACGTTCTCCTGAATCTCGACGAAGATCTCCTGATCGGCGAAGCGGCGCACCGATGCGGCGCCGAGCGGCAGTTCCAGGTAGCGCCCGATCCCTTCGGCCAGAGTGCGGTTGGAGTTGCCGACAAAGAGTTTCATCGCTGACCGCTTTATCCGTCTACGGGGCACGCCGGACCTCGGAAGGGAGGGGCCGGTCGCATGGGCGGGCTCTTAGCAAGCTGGTGGAAAGATTCAAGGTTGCACCGCGGGAAAGACCGCGGCGCGGTTAAGTCCTCGCCTCGATCAGCCGGTCGCCTTCAGCTCGATCGGCAGGCGCGACAGGCACTCGGGCGCGCCCTCGGTGGTGAGGTAGGTCTGCCCGAGGCACATCGCGGCGCCGCTGTCGGAGTCCATGATGATCATGTGCGCGAACAGCGTCATGTTCGGCCGGATCGGCTCGGCATTGCCCGAGACGAACATCTGCGGGTCCATCCAGGACGGCGCGAAACGAGCACCGACCGAGTAGCCGCAGGCGGCGAGGCGATGGCGGGCGAGGTCGTGGGCCTCCATCACGCGGGCATGGGCGTCGAACACGTCGCCGAAGGTCTGCCCGGGGCGCATGGCCCCCTCGACGGCCTTCAACGCCTCGGCGCCGGCCGCGAACAGTTCCTCGTGGCGTATCAGCGGGCGGCCGACGATCACGGTGCGCATCAGAGGGGCGTGGTACTGCGCCTTCACGCCGGACCACTCGATCGTCAGCTGGTCCTGCGCCGACAGGTTGCGGCGGCCGGACTTGTAACGGCAGAGGAGCGCATCCTCGCCGGAGCCGAGGATGAACGGATTGGCGGGGTAGTCGCCGCCCTTCAGGAGGATGTCGCCCTGCAGTGCATGGAGGAGGACGCCCTCGTCGGCCCCCTCGCGCACCAGCGGCCACATCGCCTCGAACGCCTCGTCGCCGAGCCGCGCGGCCTCCCTTGCATAGGCGATCTCGGCCTCGCTCTTGATGACGCGCAGCGCGGGCACGAGGTCGGACGCGTCGGTGAGCGCGGCGAAGGAGCCGAGCTTTTCCTCGACGAGCTTGCCGTTCGCCGCCGTCAGACCGTGCGTCGACCACTCGACGCCGACGCGGGCGCCGAGCAGCCCCATATCGTCCATCATGTCGCGCAGCTCGATCGCCGGGTTGGCGCCGCCGCGATCGCGCCAGACGACGACCGTCTCGATGTTCGAGGTGGCGCGCGCCTGGCGCAGGTCCGCCGAGCGCGTGAGGAGGCGCATCTCGCCGTCCGCCTTCACGACGAGGCACTGGAAGAAGCAGAAGCCGAACGTATCGTAGCCCGTCAGCCAGAACATCGAGTCCTGCGCGAAGAGCATCACGGCATCGAGCTTGCGCTCGGCCATCTCGGCGGACAGGCGCGCGCGGCGGCGCTCGAATTCGTCGGGCGTGAAATGGAGCATGAAGCGCTTTCGTTCAGGCGAGGGCGATGGCAGAGAGCTGCCGACCGTAGTCGGTCTCCCCGCGATGGGTGGTACGCCGGAAGGAAAAGAACGCGTCCTCCTCGGCATAGGTGCAGCGTCCGACGAAGCGGGCCGCGACGCCGATGCGCTCGAGGCGGGCGAGGATGAAGGCGGGCAGGTCGAACTGGCGCTTCTCCGGCGTCGCACCGGCCGCGAAGAAGCGCTCGTTGGCGGCATCCTCGCGCAGGAAGGTTTCGGCCATGTCGGCGCCGACCTCGTAGTTGGCCTGCGTGATGCAGGGCCCGAGCACCGCCTCGATCCGGTCGCGCCGCGCGCCGAGACCCTCCATGGTCTCGACCGTGCGCTCGAGGACGCCGCCGGCGGCCCCTCGCCAGCCGGCATGGGCCGCCGCAACGACGCCGCCGCGCGGGTCGGCAAAGAGGATCGGCCCGCAATCGGCCGTCACGACGCCGACCGCGAGACCCCGCGTCGCTGTCACCACCGCGTCCGCCTTCGGGCGCTCGCCGCCGAACGGCTCGGTCGCGACGACGGCATCCGGCGAATGCGTCTGCCAGGGCGTCGCCAGCTGCGCACCTTCGAGCCCGAGGAAGTGCACGGCGCGCCGGCGGTTCTCGTGCACCGCCTCGGCTTCGTCGTGCGAGCCGATCCCGGCGTTGAGGCCGCGATAGATGCCGGTCGAGACGCCGCCGGCCCGCGTGAAGAAGGCGTGGGCGAGCCGTGCGTCGGAGCCGAAGCGCGGGTCCTGGACGGTGTCGCGCGCGCGAAGGTGCGAAGCGGCGGAAAGGCGATGATCGAGCATGGAATGCGGCTGTCCGTTATGGACCCTCATTCGTGGGGGAGGGGGTGGTCGAAGTCAATCGACGCGCGGTTGCACGAAGGGCGGCAGCGGCAGCGGGGCGGAAGCCGCGCCGAACACTTTGAACAGCGTTCCCATTTCGCCCTGGGCCCGGCCGGCGAGGCGGTGGACGGCGGCCGTGATCGCCGCACGGCCGGCCTCGTCGGCATGGGCGCCGAGCCGTCCCGCCCGCTCGGGCAGCCCCAGCGACAGAAGGAAGTCGCCATGCGCCGCAAGGCCGAAGCGGAGCGTCGGCGCCGCCCCCGCCATGGCACGCGCGACTTGCTCGAAATCGACATGGCTCGTGATGTCGGCCGTGCCGGGCGCATCGAGCGCCCCCGCCGTCTCGTGGCGGCGAAGCGCCTGTAGCGTGTCGCCGAACCCGGTTCGGGCGTGGCCGTAGTCGATCAAGAGCGCGGCGCCGCCCTCTTGCGCGAGCCGGCGGGCGAGGGCAGCGCACAGGGCGTCGCGCTCAGGCGAGACCTCGAACACCGCTCCCTCGGCGGGTTGCGGCAGGCGGGCGAGGGCCGCGGGCACGAGTGTCGTCGCAGGGCCGTCGGCGAAGGCGAAACCGCCGGCGGCGGCGTCCACTAGCCGCTCGTGCCACGCGCCGCCGCGGAACACGAACTGGCGGATGGCGAGCGCATCGAGAAGTTCGTTGGCGACGAGGAGAAGCGGCCCGTCGCCGTCGAGCTCCTCGATCTGCCGGACGCGCCGGACGGGCAGGTCGAAGCGCGCGAGGCGCTCGGCCTGAATGCCGGCGAGGCGGTCACTGACCTCGACCAGCCGGATGCGCGCCGCCTTGAGAAAGGCCGGGTCGAGCTGGCGCAGGGTGCGCAGCATGTCGGCGATGAGCGTGCCGCGTCCCGGCCCCGCTTCCGCAAAGGTGAAGGCGGGGGGGCGGCCGAGTCCGTCCCAAGCTGCGAAGGCCCAGGCGGCCAGAAGCTCGCCGAACATCTGGCTGATCTCGGGCGCGGTGGTGAAGTCGCCGCTCGCGCCGATCGGGTCGCGGCTCGTATAATAGCCGTCGGTCGGATCGAAGAGGCAGAGGTTCCAGAACCGGTCGAGCCGCATCGGGCCCGACGCCTCGATCTCGGCGCGGATGCGCGAAGCGAGATCGCTCACGCCGCGGCCGTGGTCTCGGCAGGGCGGGGCTCGTAGGCGCGGGGCTTGGCGGTCGCGATCGCCCAGAGCCCGACGAGGAGCATCGGCAGCGACAGCACCATGCCCATGGTCAGCCAGCCGGTGCCGAGGAGATAGCCGAGCTGCACGTCGGGCATGCGGAAGAACTCGACGAAGATGCGCGCGCAGCCGTAGAGCAGGATGAAGACCCCGCCGACGAGGCGCGGACGCCCGAGCGCACCGAAGCGATGGGTCAGGACGCGCAGGATCAGGAAGAGGACGATGCCCTCCAGCGCCGCCTCGTAGAGCTGGCTCGGGTGGCGCGGCTCGGGGCCTGCATGCGGGAACACCATCGCCCAGGGCACGGAGGTCGGCGCGCCCCAGAGCTCGCCGTTGATGAAGTTGGCGATGCGGCCGAAGAACAGGCCGAAGGGCACCGAGGCCGCGACGACGTCGATCAGGCTGAACAGCGGCACCTTGTGCGAGCGGCAGAACAGGATCATCGCGATCGTCACACCGATCAGCCCCCCGTGGAACGACATTCCGCCCTCCCAGATGCGGAAGGCCGAGAGCGGGTCGGCGGCGACGCGGTCGAAGTCATAGAACAGGATGGAGCCGAAGCGCCCGCCCGCCACGATGCCGATCGTGATCCAGACGATGAAGTCGTCGATGTCGGTCTTGGTGATCGGCGAGACGCCGTTCGGCCAGAGCCGCGACGTGCCGACGAGATGGCGCCCGTAGAGCCAGCCGCACAGGATGCCGGCGACGTAGGCGAGCCCGTACCAGCGCAGCGCGATCGGTCCGATCTGCAGGAAGACCGGGTCGATCTGGGGATAGGTGAGGACGCCGAGAACGGCGGAGGCTGTCATGGCGGAGGGCTCCTCGGGGCTCGGCGCGTCGGGCGGGGATGTGCGCCGGGCAGGCGGCGGGGTCAAGCCGCTCCATTGCCAAGGCGGGGGCGAGCGCCTACGTCCGAGGGTGCGCTAGCCGCTTTCAAGGAGCGAACCGATGAACGACCGAGGCCCCAACCGCATGCTCGACGAGTTCGCCCGCATGATGACCGACGCGGCTGGCGCGGCGCAGGGCGTGCGCCGCGAGATGGAGACGGTGTTCCGCTCCCAGGGCGAGCGCTTCATCAATTCGATGGACCTCGTCCAGCGCGAGGAGTTCGAGGCCGTCCGCGAGATGGCGACGCGGGCACGCGTCGAGAACGAAGCTCTGAAAAAGCGCGTCGCCGACCTCGAGGCCCGTTTGTCTGGGGCCTCCACGACCGCGCCCTGACGCTTTTCCACAGGCCGTGCACAGGTTTGTCACGAGCCTGCCGCGGCCCCATGGAATCGGAAAAGCGTGAGCGCTGAATCCCTTAACGCCTCGGAGTCGGGCCGCGGGTTCCGACCCGCTCCCGACGAACCTTAAAATACCGTTTCCGCCTCTGGAATCGCGAGTCCGCGTCGATACACTGAAATCAACGGTGATTCGCCACGGCGGCGGTTTTCCGGGAGGCGCGGAAGCCAGGGTCTTACGAGGAATTCGACCCTTGACGACGGGGTGCGTGCGGCATCTCGGCGGTCCCGCGTCCGATGCGGCACGGGGATCAAACGACATGCAACTCGGCGAACTCGACGTCAGGCGACTCTCCCATCCGGTGGATGTGATCGAGACCGTCGCCTCGCGTCATGACTGGTCCTTCGAACGCCCCTGCGACGACGAGATCGCGGTCTCGGTGCAGGGCGCCTGGACCGACTATTCCGTCTCGTTCTCCTGGATGGAGGCCTCCGAGGCGCTGCATCTCGGCTGCGCGTTCACCCTCAAGGTCCCGGCCCGGCGACAGGTCGAGGTGCTGCGGCTCCTCTCGCGCATCAACGAGGGGATGCTGGTCGGCCATTTCGATCTCTGGGCGGCCGAAGGCGCGGTGATGTTCCGTCACGCGATCCTCCTGTCCGGCGGCGTGCAGCCGACGAGCCAGCAGGCCGAGCGCCTCCTGTCGGCGGCGCTGGAAGCGTGCGAGCGCTACTATCAGGCCTTCCAGTTCGTGGTCTGGGCGGAGAAGTCCGCCGACGAGGCGCTGGCCTGCGTCGTGTTCGACACGGTCGGCAACGCATGAGCGCGGGCATCGCGCCGGTCGGCCGGCTTCTGCTTCTGGGCGGCGGCAACATGGGCGGCGCGATGCTGCGCGGCTGGATCGCGGGCGGGCTCGACCCCGCCTCGGTCACCATCCTCGATCCCAATCCATCACCGGCGCTCGGCGCCCTCTTCGACCAGGGCGTGCGCCATGCAGCGAGCGCCCCGGACGAGCCGCAGGACGTCGTGATCCTCGCGGTCAAGCCGCAGGTGCTGGCCGAAGCGGTCGCGCCGCTGCGCGCGAGCCTGAAGCGCGAGACGCTCGTGATTTCGGTCGCGGCGGGGCGTACCATCGCCTTCATCGAAGAGCAGTTGGGCGCGCGGCCGGTGGTGCGCGCGATGCCGAACACCCCCGCCCTGATCGGGCGCGGCATCACGGGCGCCTACGCCAACGAGCGGGTGACGCCGGGCCAGAAGGCGATGGCGAACGATCTCTTGCAGGCGAGCGGCCCGGTGGAATGGGTTCGAAGCGAAGACGACATCGACCGCGTGACGGCCGTGTCCGGCAGCGGCCCGGCCTATGTCTTCCTCCTGGCCGAAGCGCTGGCCGAAGCGGGTGTGAAGGCTGGCCTCGACCCTGATCTCGCGATGCGCCTCGCGCGCCATACCGTGGCGGGCGCAGGCGAGCTGATGATCCGATCCGACGATCCGCCCGCGCAGCTGCGCCGCAACGTCACCTCGCCCAAGGGCACGACCGAGGCGGCGCTCGGCGTCCTGATGGGGGAGGACGGCCTCCAGCCTCTGATGACCAAGGCCGTTGCCGCCGCGCGCGACCGTGCGATCGAACTGTCCAAGGGCTGAACGATGAGTGCCGAGACCGCAGGCGTCGCGCCGCAGATCACCTTCGACGACTTCATGAAGGTCGACATTCGCGTCGGGACGATCGTCTCGGCCGAGCCGTTCCCGGAAGCGCGCAAGCCCGCCTTCCGCCTCGTCATCGATTTCGGGCCGGAGATCGGCCAGAAGAAGTCGTCGGCGCAGATCACCGTGCGCCACTCGCTGGACGAACTGGTCGGGCGGCAGGTGATGGCGGTGGTCAACTTCCCGCCGCGCCAGATCGGACCGATGCGCTCGGAGGTCCTGACGCTCGGCTTCCCCGACGAAGCCGGCAACGTGGTGCTCGCGGCGCTGAGCTACGAGGTGCCGAACGGCGGGCGCCTCTACTAGAGCGCGTTCCAAGCGGATCGAACGGTCGTCATCGTCCATCGGACGCCCGCTGCGCGGCGAAGCACTTTCGCCCCGTGCCGACGTTGCCCATCGATGCGACGGCTCCGCTTCCTTCGCGCGCCTTGCCACGAAACGAAATCACCTCCGCGACAACCATCCCGTCAGGATGGAGGACGCTCTAGGCCGGAATTCGGACCAGCGCCTTCAGCCCGCCGAGCGAGGATTCCGACAGGAGGATGTCGCCGCCATGACTGCGCGCGACATCGCGCGCGATCGCAAGGCCGAGGCCCGTGCCGCCCGCATCGATGTTGCGGGCCTCGTCCAGCCGAACGAACGGCTTGAAGACGTCCTCGCGCTGCGTCGGCTCGATGCCGGGACCATCGTCTTCCACGGAGACCGACAGCCAGCGGTCGTCGTGCCGAGCGCTGAGCCGGACTGCGTTGCCGTGGCGCAGCGCGTTGGCGACGAGATTGCCGAGGCAGCGCACGAAGGCGTCGGGCCGCACCGAGATGCGCGGATCGCCGACGAGATCGGTCTCGAGGCTCCGTCCTTTCAGGGACGCCTCGCTCTCAAAACGGGCGAAGACGCGCTCGAGGTCGAGCTCGCCGACCTCCTCGCCGCCCTCGCCCTTGGCGAAGGCGAGATAGCCTTCCAGCATCCGACCCATCTCGTCGACGTCCTGCTCGAGCTCCTGCCGATCCTCGTTCTCTTCGAGAAGCGCGAGCTGCAGGCGGAAGCGGGTCAGGACCGTGCGCAGGTCGTGGCTGACGCCGTTCAGCATCTGCGTGCGCTGCTCGATCTGGCGTTCGATGCGGTCGCGCATCTGGATGAAGGCGAGCGAGGCACGCCGCACCTCCGATGCGCCGCGCACGCGAAAATCGGGCGGCATCGGCTGTCCACGACCGAAGCCCTCGGCCGCCTGTGCGAGCTTCTGGATCGGGCGGATCTGGTTTCGCAGGAACAGGATCGCGATCAGGATCAGCACCAGCGACGTGCCGACCATCCAGAGAAGGAAGATGTGGCTGTTGGAGGCGTAGGCCGAATTGCGCGGCGCGAAGATGCGCAGCATGTGGTCCGGCAGCTGGATGCGGATCTCGACGATCCGCGACTCGCCGAGCGTGTCGATCCAGAAAGGCCGATTGATCTGCCGGGTGATTTCCTCCGACAGGATGCCGTCGAGAATGTTGAAGAAGGGCTTGGGCGCCGGGGCGGGCAGGGGCTCGGGCGGCAGGACCAGGACGTTGAGCGCCAGGCGCTCGCGCGCGATCCGCGTCATCTCGGCATACTCGCCCGCTGGGTCGGGATAGGTCTGGATCATGTCGATCACGGCCGAGATGTCCTGCACCACCGAGGCCGAGAGACGCTGCGTCACCGTCTGCCAGTGGCGCTCCATGAAGACGAAGGCGACCACCGACTGGAGCAGCACCATCGGCGCGATGATGATGATCAGCGATCGGGCGTAGAGGCCCTTGGGCGTGCGGCGCGAGACGAAGCGCCGGAGCTGGCGCGACAGGCCGCGTAGCGCCGCGCCCCAGCCCCGACGCGGCGGCGGCCGCTTCGCTCCGGTCTCGCTGCCCGCCTCGGCGATCACCGAGGCGTCGATGACGCGTTCAATCGACATTCAGACGGTAACCGATGCCGCGCACCGTCTGAAGCCAGAGGGGATTGGCAGGATCGCTCTCGATCTTGCGGCGCAGCCGATTGATCTGCACGTCCACCGTCCGCTCGCCGACCTCGGTGTCGTTGGTGAGGAGATCCTGGCGCGGTATGGTGTCGCCCGCCTTCTGGGCGAATTGCGTCATGATCTCCTGCTCGCGCTCGGTCAGGCGGATCACGTCGGCACCGCGTCGCAGCTCCTTGCGCGACAACGAGAACGAGAATGGCCCGAAGCGCACGTGCTCGACCTTCTGCACCGGCGTCGTGCCGCCGCGCTTCAGGATGTTGTTGATGCGCAGAAGAAGCTCGCGCGGATCGAAGGGCTTGGCGAGATAGTCATCGGCCCCCGCCTCGAGGCCGAGGATGCGGTCGTCGGTTTCCGAGCGGGCGGTCAGCATCAGGATCGGGATGTCGCGATGGGGCGAGACGGAGCGCACGAGGTCGAGCCCGCTTTCGCCCGGCATCATCACGTCGACGATCATCAGATCGAACTCGAGGCCCTGAAGAATGCGACGGGCCTCGGCGGCGTCGGAGGCGACCGACACGCGGAAGCGGCGCTCCGACAGGAAGCGCGACAGGAGGCTGCGGATGCGGCGGTCGTCGTCGATGATCAGGAGATGCGGGGCATCGTCCATCGATTCGTCGGTCGCATGATCCTCGGCGAGCGTCATGTCAGCGGTTCTCCCTTCCGATGCCCTTACGCGCGAACCAGTCCCGTGTCGCCTTCCGATCGGCGCCCATCTCCAGGAGAAAGTCGTTCACGAGGCCCGGATCGTCCAGAGCGGCGGCGCGAAAGGCGGCGTCGATCCGCCGGCCCTGCGCGCGGGAGAGTTCGAGCGTCAGATCGCGGCCTTTCTGCGTCGGATAGAGGCGGCGCTGCCGCCGGTCGTCGGTTCCCTGGACCTGCGCGATGAAGCCGTCGTCGATCAGCTGGCGCAAAACGCGCGAGAGGGATTGCTTGGTGATCTCCAGAAGGTCCAGAATCTCGGCGATGGTCATGCCGGGGTCGCGGTTCACGAAGTGCAGGATACGATGATGTGCGCGCCCGAACCCATAGCGCTCGAGGATCGAGTCGGCGTCGCCCGTGAATTCGCGGTAGGCGAAGAAGAACAGCTCGATCAGCCGGAAGTCGAGTTCGCCGCGCGTGGGCAGCGCGTCCTCGACGATCGTGGCGTCCGGGGCAGGGGCATCGGCCAAGGGCTGGTCCATCGAAATAGGTCAGTACTGTTGACGTATCTACCGCCCATTGTTACACCCGCGCAAGCGCTCGCAAACAGCGATCGCCTGTCGAATGGCCTTTCGAATGCCCCGGATCGGGGCCGGCGCGAGGCCTGCCGCAATTTCATCCCATGAGCGCCGCACCCTTCCGGGGACCGACGGTCATGCCACCGCGCCCGGGCGGTCGGGAGGGTCGACGCATCGCCGGGTCGATGCACGAACGAGACAGGAAAGGGCGCCTTCGGCGCGATCCCCAAGATGAGCAGCGTTCCCTTCGACCAACTCGACGGCCAGATCTGGTACAACGGCGAATTCGTGCCCTGGAAGGATGCCAAGGTCCACGTGCTGACGCACGGCCTGCACTATGCCAGCGCCGTCTTCGAGGGCGAGCGCGCCTATGGCGGCGAGATCTTCAAGCTGCGCGAGCACACCGAACGCCTGATCGAGTCGGGACGCATCCTCGGCTTCGAAATCCCCTACAGCGCCCAGGCGATCGACGATGCCTGCAGCGAGCTCCTGCGCCGCCAGGGTTTCCGTGACGCCTATGTCCGGCCGATCGCTTGGCGCGGCTCGGAATCGATGGGCGTCTCGGCCCAGAAGAACACGATCAACCTCGCCATCGCGATCTGGCAGTGGCCGAGCTATTTCGACCCCGAGCAGCGGATGAAGGGCATCCGGCTCGATCTCGCCGAGTACCGCCGGCCCGATCCGAAGACCGCCCCGTCGCGCGCCAAGGCCGCCGGCCTCTACATGATCTGCACGATCTCCAAGCACGCGGCCGAGGCCAAGGGCTATGCCGACGCGCTGATGCTCGACTGGCGCGGACGCGTCGCGGAGGCGACCGGCGCCAACGTCTTCTTCGTCCAGGACGGCGTGATCCATACGCCCGATCCGGACTGCTTCCTCGACGGCATCACGCGCCGCACGGTGATCGATCTCGCCAAGCGTCGCGGTTACGAGGTGCAGGTTCGCGCCATCATGCCGGAGGAACTGGAAGGCTTCACCGAGTGCTTCCTGTGCGGCACGGCTGCCGAGGTGACGCCGGTGGCCGAGATCGGCCCGTATCGCTTCACGCCGGGCGACGTCACCCGTCGTCTGGTGGAAGACTACGCCGCCGAGGTTCAGCCGAAGCGTCTGGCGGCCGAATAGCCGGTCCGATCCTTTGACCACCGCAAGGGCTCGCCGCAGGGCGGGCCCTTTTCTTTTCGAGGTCGCGGCTCATCATCCCCCGACCCGCCGCCACAGGATTCGCCTCATGAGCCTTGCCGCCGAGATCGTTCCCGTCACCCCGTTCCAGCAGAACTGTTGCATCCTCTACGACGCCGGGGAGAAGGCGGCTGTGGTGGTGGACCCCGGCGGCGACGTCGAGCGGATCGAGACGGCGGTGAAACGGCTCGGCGTGACCGTGGAGGCCATCTGGATCACCCATGGCCATATCGACCACGCCGGCGGCGCCATGGACTTGAAGGGCGCGCTCGGCGTCGAGATCGTCGGGCCGCATCGCGCGGACGAGATGCTGCTCGGGCGGCTGGAGGATCAGGCGCGGATGTTCGGCCTGCCGGGGACGTTCCGCAACTGCACGCCGGACCGCTGGCTGGAGGACGGCGATGTGCTGACGCTCGGGCCCCACCGTTTCGAGGTCATCCATGCGCCGGGCCACGCGCCCGGCCATGTCGTCTTCTTCCAGCGCGAGGCCCGGTTCCTCCACGCGGGCGACGTTCTCTTCGCCGGCTCGATCGGTCGGACCGACCTTCCGGGCGGCGACCACGCGCAGCTCCTCGCCACCATCCGCGACAAGATCCTGCCGCTCGGCGACGAGGTCGGCTTCATCTGCGGCCACGGGCCCGGCAGCCGGATCGGCGTCGAGCGCCGCACCAATCCCTTCCTGCGCTGACCGCTCAGGGCTCGCCGGTGCAGAAGCGCCGCTGGCCCGCCTCGTTGGTATAGGTTCCGAGCGAGGAATCGAAGTTCGGATGGCGCGCCACGCAGTCGCGCAGCCATTCGGCCGTCCAGGGCTCGAACGTCGCGCCCGCCGCCGGTGCGTCTTCCGGCTCGGACGTCGTCGCGGCCGTGCGGGCGTCGGCGCGGCGCGTGGCCGGCGGATCGACGGGTCGCTCGACGACGTCGGGATCGGGGAACACGGTGACGGCGCGCTCCTCCGGCGAGAGCTCCGCGAAGGGCGTCGGCGTGGTGTCGTCGCGCTCCGCCGCCATGTTCCGCTCGCGTCCCGCGCGAAAATCCGGCCCGATGCGGATGATCTTGGCGGTTCCGACATGCGACACCGCAAGGCCGTCCTTGCCGTAGGGTTGCCGGTCCAGCCGGTCCTCTTCGACGTTGAGGATCTTCGGGCCGCCGCTAAGGCCGCCGTAGTAGAAGGACGGCGGGCACCAATCGTCGGAGGGCAGGCCGACGGTGATGAACGAGGACCCGACCGGCCCCGAGGTGCCGTAGAAGCTACCGGGATCGACCGCACCGCCATAGGCTCGCACATCGACGAAGGAGCCGTTCGAGCGGTAGCGGCGGCCCTCATTCCAGCGGGGTTCGATCCGTCGCGCGGCAGTGTCGTCAGCGTGATGGAACGAGCCGGCCTTCCTATATCGCCCGTCATGGTGGTCGCCGCGATAGGAGCGCTGGTAGTAACCATCGTTGTGGTCACTGCGATAGGAGCGCCCGTCGTGGCCGCCGTACCGGCCGCTGCGATAGGCGCCTTCGTAGCGGCCGTGATCCCGACCGGCGGCCGAGACCGACGTGTCGGCGCCGCCGCGTGCCACCGTCGGGTAGCGATCGAGCGTCAGTCCGCCGTCGAATGCCGATGCCGCCTGCGGGGTCCCGACGGCAAGGGCGGCGGCAAGCACCTGGAGAATCCGCTTCATCTGTCGTCCTGCCTCGTTAATCCTTGATTAAGGATTGTGTGCAGGGGACACCAAGTCAAACCGGCGGGCGGGAAGAGTTAAAACGGGGTTAATACGCAAAACGGCCCGCCGGGGGCTCGGCGGGCCGTTTCAGGATGGGGGAGGGCAGCCGGACGGACCCGGCGGCGGAAGGGCAGACTTAGTCGGCCGCCTCGAGGTTCACGGCCTTGGGGCCCTTGCCGCGCTTGTCCGGCTCGGTCTCGTAGGAGACCTTCTGGTTCTCGACCAGACCCGGCAGGCCGGAAGCCTGAACCGCGGAGATGTGGACGAAGATGTCGGCGCCACCATTGTCGGGCTTGATGAAACCAAAGCCCTTCTCGGTGTTGAAGAACTTGACCGTGCCGGTCTGAGACATGTCGTATACCCTTTTCCTTGGGCTATGTATGGTCCCCTTACGGGGTTTGCAGGCAAGTCTTGATGCGAGGAAAAGGAACAGATACATCGCGGCCCGCTTTCACGGCCCACTCGAGGGATGCGCCCCCGATACGCAATTCGTCCATCACCCGAGTTCGCGAAATTGCCCGAACAAGAAAAGTGTGCAAGCACTCGCTTGACTTTGCAAGCGAAAGTTTCGTCCGTACCGTTCCTGTCGCCCGCGCGTGTCCATTTGGTCTGCTTTAAGACGGCCAAGTGGAGATAGATCGTTAGACTGACCAAATGGTCAGCGCCTCGATTTCGCCTCGCCGCGAACGCCGCGCCGCCCCGTTTTCGGCCGGGGCCGACCCTTGGCCGGGTCACGAAAACCATCGGAACGATCGTGGCCGGCGGCGCTTCTTCTCCCGAACCCCCTGACGGGGACCAACGATAGGGAGAACACTCATGAAGCGGATCCTGACCGCCACGGCCGCCCTGGCCTTCCTCGCCGCCCCGGCGCTCGCCCAGTCCACCGACGGCGCCTCGACGTCGGGCGGAACGACGATGATGCCGCCCGCGGGCGCGACCGGCACCACGACGACGGGCGGCGCGGACGCGATGGGCGACGCGGCGCGCACCGGTAACACGGCGGCCCCGACGGGCGGCGCGGCGATGGGCACGGACGATACGTCCACCAGCTCGACGACGCCGGAAGCGCCGACCGCCAACGGCACGCCGACGCAGGGCATGGACCCGGCCGCGGGCGCGGCGGCCAGCAGCTCGACCCCGTCGGGCGGCATCGTACCGGGGCAGACGCCGGACTGATCCCGGCAGACCACGCTTGAGGTTTGCTGACGCTGCCCCGCCTTGCCGCGGGGCGGCGTTTTTCGTGGGAACGAAGGCCCCAATCGTGGCATTGTTGCAGCAGACTCATTCGAAGGACCTGTCCCATGTTCCGGCCGATCGCTTCCGCCCTCCTTCTTGCCGCCGGCCTGGCCGCGCCCGCCGCGGCGCAGTCGTCGATGGCGACGGACGACTTCCGCCAGACCCGCTCGGTGTCGCAGCCGGCGGAAGGGCTGCCGGGCGTCGGCATGGACATTGGCTCGGCGGGCGGCGACCGCGGCCCGCGCGGCGCGGGCGGCCTGCAGAACGGCGTCGGCGCCTATGGCAACATGACGCCGGACGCGTCGGGCTCGGCGGGCAACGCTTTGACGCGCGTGCCGGGGGCGATCCCAGAAGGCGGTCGCAGCGGCATCGGCATCCCGCTCGGCGGCACCTCGGCGAGTGGCGGCTGACCGCCCGACGAGACCGCACGGCGATGTGATCGAGGCCCGCTCCGGCGGGCCTTTTTCTTGCGCTTTTCCGAGGGAACTCAAGGCTTTGGCCGACCGTTGCCACCCCAACGACACAATCGGCGCCGCGCGGTTCCTAGCGAGCCCGGCGCCTTAGCCAGGGTGGACGACGATGAAGGAATGCCTCTACGCCAGCGCCGGATTGGCGCTCCTGATCGCCGCGTTTCCGGCGCTCGCCAACGATCCGCGCGAGACGGGCACGATCCTGTCGCCGCGCGAGCGCGAACAGGTGGTGCGCGAGGTCGTGCTGCCGGACGGGCGCGTGGTGCTGCAGACGGACAATTACGGCTATCCGGCCGCGTTCGGTCTGGGGGATGCGACGGGCAAGGCCTCGTCGGTGCCGCTGGTGAACGGGCGGACGCCCTCGGTCGAGGCATCGACGCCGTCGGGCGGGCTCGTGCCGGGGCAGGAGCCGGAATAAGCATCCAAACACCGGACGCGCGAAAGCGGCCCGCGCCACCTCGGTGGCCGGGCTTTTTCGTGTGGGCTTCCTGTCGGTCGCCGTTCGGGGAACAGGCGACGGGCCGCCGGAGGCGAACCTCCGTGGGTAGAAAACAAAAGTGGTCCGCCTCCGGCGACCCGCGCGGTGTTTGCGGTTCGGCAGGGTGTGCGAGACCCCGCCATGGAGCTTCTCCGGTTGCCGCGCGCCTCGGCCCTTGCTGCCGACTGCCTCTGACGCAGCGGCCTTCGGGGCTGTCTCGGGTTTGCGGCTTTCCGAGCGCCTCTCGTATTGGAGGCTGAACCGGACTTGCCAGAACCGTCCGGGCCACGGTCCCCACCGGCAGGGGGCGTGTCGCGGACACCGCCCGCCAGCCCCTCCGAACGATCCCGGTGATCATTCGCGCCTGTTCGATGGGGCGGCGATGGGTGGAAGGTTAGGGCCGGACGGCGGGGCTGAGGAGAAAACGGGGAGAGGCGCCTCGCCATGCCCCCGCGCGGACGCTATAGGCGGGGCCTTCCGGCGCGGCCGGCGATCGTCCGGCGAGCCGCGTCTCGGCGGGCGGCGCCAAGGGTCCGCCGGTCCACCCCGCACCCCGCCGCCCGCCCCGGCCGGCCGCAGCGGCTGCGACATGAAAAGGCCCCTTGCCCTTGTCCCGTATCCTCATGCTCCTCACCGCGCTCGCCCTTCTCGCCGGCTGCGCGGAGATCAACAAGCCGATCACGCCGAACGACAGCTGGCGCGAGAAGGCGACGCGCGACAACGGCATGCCGCGCTGACGGCCGACGATCTGAAGGCAGGATGACGATCAGGTTCAGGAACCGTTCAGGTGGCTGGAGGCTTACTGGGCCATCCATTCAACGGACGGAGTTGATCCGATGAAGAAGACCGTGATCCTCGCCCTTTCGGGCATTCTCGTCGCTACCTCGATGCCGGCGATGGCGCAGACCTACCGGTCGGACGTGCGCCAGTATCGCCAGCACGACCGCATCGAGCGCGGGCTGCACACAGGCCGCATCACGCCGCGCGAGGCGCGCCGCCTCGCCCGCCAGCAGCACCGCATCGAGCGCGTCGAGCGCCGGGCGCGCTACTACAACAACGGTTATGTGGACCCGCGCTCGGCCCGCAAGATCGAGCGCATGCAGGACCGCGCCAACCGCAACATCCACCGCGCCGCGCGGAATGGTCACCGCTGGTAAGCGGCGGGCCGCGGCCGCGGCCTGACGGAACCGAGCGAGGGGCGCGGGAGCGGAACGGCTTCCGCGCCCCTTTGTTGTTGCCGGACGCCGCGGCGCTCGACGGCCGATGTGTTCGGGAGAGCGTTCGCAGGGCGCGAGCGAAGGGGCAGGATACGTGCGCGTCACCCATGGGCCACGCGGCGTTTGCCTCCAGCATCCCCCGCGCCGGGCAGGATCCCGAGTGATCCCCGGCGACTGCGCCGCCGCCCGCGACCCCGATCCGACGCCTTCAGGAACCGTTCAGGCGTCGGAGCGTCCTCTTCCCCGAGACGACGACACCCCAAAGGAAACACCAGCGATGAAGACGACCCTTATTCTCTCCGCCTTGGCGCTGACGCTGACCGCCCTGCCGGTCGCCGCGCAGGACCTCGTGCTGCCGTCCGGCCCGCCGCGCAACGCGGCCGAGCAGCGGCTGCAGGACCGCGTGGACGCGCAGATCCAGATCAACCGCGAGCGCGGCTTCTACAGCCCCGGCGAGATCCGCCGCCAGGAGCGCTACGAGCGCCGCCAGCGCGCGGAGCGGCGCTGGGAGCGGGAGGAGAGGCGGCGGTGGGAGAGGGAAGAGCGGCGCCGGGATCGATGGTAGATCAGAAAACGGAAACTGCAACTTGTACCGTGAGACCACGTGCGCTGCAGTAGGCGCGCTAGAAGCGGTTATAATTGACAGTCGTTGTCCATAACCCTATCCTGATTGGGCTCTTTACGCGTCTAAGGTGTCCTGGAATCAGGAGCCCTGTCGGGCGATCAGCCAGACAGAATGGTATTGTGGAGGTTTATCGGTATGAAGAAGACCGGGAGTTTATCTCTCGTCACCTTCGTTCCTCGTCGCCTTGCGAGCGATAAACTCCCGGTCTTCTTCATACCTTTTCTGAGGTGAAGGGCTTGCTTGCTGAGTTATTGGCGCTCTACGCAAGTATCGATAAAGGAAGGTTGCGGTACGTACATCCGCAACCTTTCATCTTTTTTTGTGGCGGTGCTTTCAGAAGTTTGTCGCATTCGCCCGCGCCTAGTCTCAGGGATTATCTTGTCAGAGACAGGAAACTGGAGAGGAGATTAGGAGTAACTCTAGTTTTAGCCGAGAGGGCTAACCAATTATATCGCGACACGACTTATCCAGATCTCATTTCGTTTGAAGAAGATATTGCTTACATCTCTTCAATAGTACTTCTTATTGCAGAAAGTGCGGGCTCGCTTGCGGAGCTCGGCGCGTTCGCCTCAACGGACGGGATCAGAGAGGCTCTCCGGGTCATCATGACAACGGAGCACGCAGACGCTAATTCCTTCATTCGCTATGGTCCAGTCGAGCGGTTGATGCGCCAGAACGCAAGTCATATGGCCGCCTATCCTTGGAAGATTAATAGTAAAGGCGTCTTAGTAAAGGCGTCCATTATTCCGCACTATAGCCCAATAGTGGGGATGATTAAGAGTTGGCTGGCCGCGCGGCCGTCTTCGATCTTGGCGAAAAATTCAGGGAGATCGGAGCCATTCTTTATAATCCTCTGGATAATATATCTCAGCCTCACAATTAAAACTTCTGATCTGAAAAGAATTGTACCAGAACTAATGGCTGGGATGTCTCATTCTGACATCGATAACAAGTTGTATTGTATGGAGCTCGCTGGATGGATAGAGTTTCACACTTACGGCCCCGACCGTTACGTTTTCGCGAAAACTGACGTAGATCCGTTTTCCTATGCATTTACCGCCGCGAGTGGGAGTCGTGATAGTGTAAGGGCGAAGGCGGAAGTCACAAGTGCCTTAATCTCCCATCTTCGGGCACCAAAGCACGTTCGGTCAGAAGCGCTTAAAGCGCGTCAGGAGGCCTGAATGTCACTGCGAGATGAGATCTGTATTGCAACAGGCATCGGCTTGAGCGAGTTTGCTCGTATCGAAAACTCCGCACCTGTGCGTTACAAGTCTTTCTCAATCGCCAAAAAATCCGGTGACTATCGAATAATTGCGCAACCCTCGCGAGAGTTGAAAATTATTCAGCGCTGGATTTGTGAAAATTACTTGGCATCCTTTCCTGTCCACAATGCTGCATACGCCTACAGACTGGGTCGTGGAATATCGCATAATGCAAGAGTGCACGCTGGAAGCCGTTACATACTAAAAATTGATTTTAAAGACTTTTTCCACTCTATAACACCGAATGACTTGTTTGTAAGAATTAAACTAGCCAACAAAGATCTCTCAAAAGCCGATAAGAGAACGCTCAGTCAATGCTTATTCTGGGGAAAGGGGGTGAACATGCCGCTATGCCTATCTATCGGTGCGCCGTCATCGCCTATGCTTTCGAATATCGTAATGTTTGATTTTGATGAGCGTATCGCGCGGATTTGCAAAGATAAAGGCGTCAAATATACAAGATATGCCGACGATATCACGGTTTCGTCGGAGGGCATTGACGAGTTACTGTTTGTTGAGCGCGGCATAAGAGAGACAGTGAAGAATTCGAAAAACCCAAAAATTGAAATAAATGAAGATAAATCTCGGCGGTTCGGACCAGGTCAACGAAAGCTAGTTACCGGATTAAATTTGACCAGCGAGGGAGGGGTCTCGATTGGAAGGGGCAGAAAGCGCAAAATACATTCTATGATGAATTCGGCAAAGTACGGCATACTTCCGGATCATGACATCGGAATGCTAAAGGGGCTTATCGCGTTCTCAATCTCGTGCGACGACGATCTCGTGACGTTGTTGCGTAAGAAATATGGTTCCGACGTAGTTGACCGAATACTGTCTTTCAAGGTTCCAAGTCGTCGACGCTAATGAAGGCAACGCCTTTTGCGGCTACCGTCCCGGCCGCCCAGTCTTAGCCTTCCTTCTCCCGCGCTTCTTCTCGTCAGCCGGGTCCTCGTAGCTCCCGAGCCCGATCTTCTCGCGGCGGATGGGCTTGAGGTCGTCGCCAGGCTTCGGGGGGAGGGGGCCTGAGGCGCGGGGCTTTTCCGTGCGGCCGACGGTCATCTCGTCCAGCGTGTTCTTGCGGAAGAGCGTGCGGTTGGGCGTCGCCGTGTCGGTGCCGGGGCCCATATCGTCGAGCGAGGGCTTGGCGAAGTAGGAGGCGCCGTCACCCCGGTCGGAGCGCAGGCCCTGGACCTCGCCGATGGCGGCGTGGCCGCGCGCGGCGGGCGGCTTGATGCGGGCGGCGAGGGGCTCGCCGTTGGGGCCGAAGCGCGGGTTCTGGTGGTTCGCGCCCTTCTTGCGGCCGCCGCGCGACTTGGCGCTGCCGCCGCCCTCGGAGAACATGTCGACGTCGAGGTCGCGCGCCATCGGGTCGTCGGCGACGGCAAGCTCCGTCGCCTGGAGGCGCTTGATCTCGTCGCGCAGGCGCGCGGCGGTCTCGAAGTCGAGATCGGCGGCGGCGTGCCGCATCTCCTTTTCCAGATGCTCCAGATGGCTCTTGAGGTTGTTGCCGACGAGCGCGCCCTCGGCCGCGTGGGCGCCGGTCGGTACGCGCACGTGGTCCTTCTCGTAGTAGCTGTCGAGAATGTCGGCGATCTTGGCCTTCACCGATTCCGGCGTGATGCCGTGTTCGCGGTTGTAGGCCTCCTGCTTGTCGCGGCGGCGGTTGGTCTCGGCGATGGCGCGCTCCATCGAGCCCGTCACCTGATCGGCGTAGAGGATGACCTTGCCGTCGACATTGCGCGCGGCGCGGCCGATCGTCTGGATCAGCGAGGTCTCGGAGCGGAGAAAACCCTCCTTGTCGGCGTCGAGGATGGCGACGAGGCCGCACTCGGGGATGTCGAGGCCCTCGCGCAGGAGGTTGATGCCGACGAGCACGTCGAAGGCGCCGAGTCGCAGGTCCCGGATGATCTCGATGCGCTCGAGCGTGTCGATGTCCGAGTGCATGTAGCGCACGCGGATGCCCTGCTCGTGGAGATATTCGGTGAGGTCCTCGGCCATGCGCTTGGTGAGCACGGTGACGAGGACGCGGTAGCCGCGCTGGGTGGTCTCGCGGATCTCGCCGAGGAGATCGTCGACCTGGGATTTGGCGGGCCGGATGTCGATCGGGGGATCGGTGAGGCCGGTCGGGCGGATGACCTGCTCGGCGAAGACGCCGCCGGCCTCCTCCAGCTCCCACTTGCCGGGCGTCGCCGAGACCGCGACGGTGGGCGGGCGCATGGCGTTCCACTCCTCGAAGCGGAGCGGGCGGTTGTCCATGCAGGAGGGCAGGCGGAAGCCGTATTCGGCCAGCGTCGCCTTGCGGCGGAAGTCGCCCCGGTACATCGCGCCGATCTGCGGGATGGTGACGTGGCTCTCGTCGATGAAGACGAGGGCGTTGTCGGGCAGGTATTCGAAGAGCGTCGGCGGCGGGTGGCCGGGCTGGCGGCCGGTGAGGTAGCGCGAGTAGTTCTCGATGCCGTTGCACGAGCCCGTCGCCTCGATCATCTCGATGTCGAAGGTGACGCGCTGCTCGAGCCGCTGCGCCTCGAGGAGGCGGCCGGCCTTGTTCAGCTCGACGAGGCGGCCGGCGAGCTCCGCCTTGATGGATTTCACCGCCTGCTGCAGCGTCGGGCGCGGCGTGACGTAGTGCGAGTTGGCGTAGATCTTCACCGACTTGAGGTCGTCGGTCTTGGAGCCGGTCAGCGGGTCGAACTCGTGGATCGCCTCGATCTCGTCGCCGAAGAGCGAGATGCGCCAGGCGCGGTCCTCCAGGTGGGCGGGGAAGATCTCGATCGTGTCGCCGCGTACGCGGAAACTGCCGCGCACGAAATCCATGTCGCGGCGCTTGTATTGCTGGGCGACGAGGTCGGCGAGGAGCTGACGCTGGTCGAGCCGGTCGCCGACCGACATCTGGAAGGTCATCGCGGTGTAGGTCTCGACCGAGCCGATACCGTAGATGCAGGAGACCGAGGCCACGATGATGACGTCGTCGCGCTCGAGCAGCGCGCGCGTCGCGGCGTGGCGCATGCGGTCGATCTGCTCGTTGATCGAGGATTCCTTCTCGATGAACGTGTCGGAGCGTGGGACGTAGGCTTCCGGCTGATAGTAGTCGTAGTAGGAGACGAAGTACTCGACGGCGTTGTCGGGGAAGAAGTTCTTGAACTCGCCGTAGAGCTGGGCCGCGAGCGTCTTGTTGGGCGCGAGGATCAACGCCGGGCGCTGGGTGCGCTCGATGACGTTGGCAACCGTGAAGGTCTTGCCCGAGCCGGTGACGCCGAGAAGCACCTGCGTCTGGTCGTTCTGCTCGGTGATGCCGGACACGAGATCACGAATAGCGGTCGGCTGGTCGCCCTTCGGCTCGTATTCCGAGGCGATGCGGAACGCATGGCCGCCCTCGGACTTCGAGGGGCGCTCGGGCCGGTGCGGGATCCAGAGCTCGCCGTTCTTGAACAGCGGGTTACCGGAGGTGATGAGGTCCTGCAGCGCCTGGACGGTCGCGGTGACGCCGCTCTCGGGGAGCGCGGCCGCGTCCTCGAGGCTGACATTCATGCCGGACACGGGATTGAGGCCGGCGCGGGCGCGCTCGGCGGGCGAGTTGGCGACGCCCATCGACGTGCCCCTGGCGGTCTTGCCGGGCTTCGACTTCGGCGCGTCCGCCGGGGCGGCGGGCTTCCTGGCCTTCTTCGCGGGCGCGGCGGCCTTGCGCTCGGCCTCCTCCTCGAGGTTTTGCGCGATCTGGTCCGCCCAGCCGGACAGCGGGCCGGTCAGCGGCGTGCCGTCGAGATCGGGCTGCGGCGCCTCACCGAAACCCGGATGCAGGCGCTCGGAGGCGTCGGAATAATCGAGAAGCGGCGAGCGCTTGGAAGACTTCTTGGGATCGGCCATGAGGCCGAATATGGGCCGGGAGCGGGGCGGAATAAAGGGGGAACGGAGGTGAAGGCAACCCGCTCGGCCGGTGGGGCCTCGCTAGGCGGAACGGGAGCGGTGAGCTATGCAGGGTGTGGGCGAACCTTCCGCAGCGTCATGAGTATCGAGGTTATGGACTACAGGCTGCTGTTTCTCGACTTCCACGGACGCATCGCGCGCAAATGGTACTGGTATGCGACGCTGATCGCCGCCCTTGTCAGCTTCGTGCTCAACTTTCTGACCGGTCTCTTCCAGCAATGGGAGACGACCACCGTGACCGTCGTGCGCGATGGCAGGGAGGTTTCGGAGGCCGTCATGGCGACGCCGCTCTCCAACCCGGTCAACCTGTCGCTCTTCGTCGTCCAACTCCTGTTCGGTCTGGCATTTCTTTACGCGACATTCGCGATCCAGACGAAACGTCTGCACGACCGGGGAAAGTCGGGCTGGTGGAACCTGATCGGGTTTGTGCCCGTCGTCGGCGCGATCTACCTTCTCATCGTCTGCGGTTTCCTGCGAGGCGATGCCGGGCCCAATCGATACGGGTCGGACCCTTTGGTCGATCCGGTCGCGGCGCTGGACGGAAATCCCGTGGTCGAGCTCTAAGAGCCCGTCCGAAAAGTCCGCCGGGTCGGCTCGGCGGTGCCTTCCCCCCCCCCATTTCGTTACCGATCCTCGCCGATGCCGCCCGCATCGACTGCGTTCGGCGCATCATGCGTGACAAAAATGCTCAGCCGATTCTCCGCCGCAGACGCGCCGGACGGTCTTTAAGGCGAATGCCGGCCCGCCCGTTCATCATTCGTTGACCAAGCCGACCCTATCCTCCGTCTTGTCCGCTCGAGTTTCGCGGAACTGAGGGCCAGCCGGATGGTATCGAGTCGAACCGGATGGCGTATCGTCACGCTCGCCGTCGCCGTGTCCGCGGCGGCGAGCGCCGATCGCCCGCTGCGGGCCATGGATTTCAAGCCGGTTCCCCCCGCCGACATTCCGGGCGAACTGCCCGTCGCGCGCGATCCGCAGACCGGCGCGCGCCTCGTCTGGGGCGGGCCGGTGCCGCCGGCGCCGGTGCCGAGCGCCGATCTTCCCGCCTATGCGCCGAGCCCGGCCGCCGTCGATCCCATGCCCGAGCCCGTCTATGCCGCACCGGAGCCGAGTGCCGAGCGCGGGCCGGGCGACTACGGGCGCACCTATCCCGTTCAGGAAGCTGCGCCACCCAAGATGCAGGAGGCCGCGCTGGAGCCGCTCGCCGCGCCGCGCGTGATCGACGACGGCGGGGCGCTGCCGGACGCGGAACTGCCCGACAGCGGCTTCGATCCGTGGGAAGGGCTGACGGACCCCGAGGTCGAACCGCCGCCCGAGCCGAAGCCCCGGCGGCCGGCCGCGCGTCAAAGCACGGTCCCGAGCTGGGCCTCGCTCGGCGGCGACCGCCCGCTGTCGCCGATCGCCCGCCCGCCGCGCGGCGCGCTGGAGAGCGAGACGCCGAGCGGATATCGCCCGGTGGCGCGCTCCGAGGCGATGTGCCGGCGCGAGCTCCAGAAGCTCGGCGTCCGCTTCACCGACATCTCGCCCGTGTCCTCGGGACGGGCCTGCGGGATCGAGGATCCCGTGCGCGTGAGCGTGGCGGTGAAGGGCATCGCGATGTCGCCGCCGGCGACGCTCAACTGCCAGACTGCCCTCAATGTCGCCCGCTGGCTGCGCGACGACGTGAAGCCCGCCGCGCGCTGGAAGCTCTGGAAGCAGCCGACGGCGCTGATCAACCTCTCGTCCTATCGCTGCTCGCGCATCGCCGGCTCGCGCACGATCTCGGAGCATGCCGGCGGCAACGCGCTCGACGTCGGCGGCTTCCGCTTCGCGGACGGATCGGTGGTGAAGGTCGAGCCGAAGGGCGTGTTCGCCTGGCGCGAGAAGCCGTTCCAGACCCAGATCCGCCAGGCGAGCTGCCGTCACTTCGGGACGGTGCTCGGGCCGGGCTACAACCGCGCCCATGCTGATCACCTGCATCTCGATTCCAAGACGCGGCTGCGCCCGATCTGCAAGTAGGCGCCTTTCCTTGCCGCTCCGCGTGACGGCCGGAAACGGTCCGGACCGGCCTTCAGCAGACCGGTGGAAAATAGTTTCCGCAGCGGCATGTCGCGTCGCAGGCAACGAAACGCGACGGCTCACGTTTCAGCCGGCGTGCGGTATGCCGCCGCACGCCCTGGCATAGGACACGTTGATGCTGAAGCCCTTGACCCTTGTGGCCGTCCTCATGGCCACCACGGCGCCGCTGGCGCACGCACAGGAGATGGACGACTACGGCGACCGCCTCGAGCGCGTCGATCGTGGCGACGACCGTGGCGACCTGCCGATGCGCGACGTGCGGCGCGGCGATCGCTGGGCGATGGATCGCGAAGATCGCGCGGACGACCGCGGTCCAGGCGATCGCGATCGTGACGAAGATCGCGACCGCGATCGCAAGAAGGACGATGACAAGGACAAGGGCCGGGACCGCGACCGCGCCGAGATGCGCGACCGTGAGGATCGGGGTCCGCGCGACCGCGACGACCGTGGCTCCCGCATGCGCGGCCCGGATGGTCCGGAAGGCCGCCGTGGCCCGCCGCCCCCGCCGCCGCCGCGCGCCGGGTTCGAGATCAGCCTCGGCGGCGGTCAGACGATCCGCGTCGACTGCGGCGACGAGCCCTTCGCAAGCTGCATTGAGGCGGCGAAGCCGATCATCGATTCCGCGCGCGACATGGCCCGCGGCGGCCCCGCCGCCGGTGGCCCGGAGGCTCCGGTGACGCAGGTTCCTCCGCCGCCGGCCGATCTCGTGACGCCGCCGGCCGGCGAGACCCCGCCGCCGCCCGCGCAGGCCCCCGTAAACTGACCTCGACAGCCTTTCGACAGGACGCCCTCCTTTCGCGGAGGGCGTTTTCGTTCCTGGATCTGCGCGTTGGGCGGGTCAGTCGAGTTCCGGCGGGACCGGGGTCGGCTGCCCCGCCGCGTCGAGTGCCACCATCACGAAGCTGCCTTCGGTGACGAGCTCGCGCCGCTGTGAGAGATAGCGCCGGGCCCAGGCCTCGACATGCAGCGTCACCGACGTGCGGCCGACCTTCTCGATCCGCGCGTAGACGCAGAGCGTGTCGCCGATCTTCACCGGCTTGCGGAAGGCGAGCGACTGGACCGCTGCCGTCACCACGCGACCGCCGACCCGCTCGGCGCCGCGGACGCCGGCCGCAAGATCCATCTGCGACATGACCCAGCCGCCGAAGATATCGCCGGCCGCATTGCTGTCGGCGGGCATGGCCTGAACCCGGATGATCAGGTCGCCGGTCGGCTTGTCGGGCGAATCGGACATCGTGCGGTCGCTCCTCTCGTTTGAACCGACACTACAAAGATCGAGCGGGCTTGCCGACCGCCTTGTCATCGGGCGTGCGGACTGCGCACCCTGCGGCGGGTTCGTCGGGAGGACGCGGATGAGATCGAGACTAAGCTTGCTTGCCTGCGCCGCACTTGGGACCAGCCTCGTGCCGGCCGCCGCCGAGACCGGCGGCACGTTTCGCGACTGGACTGTGACGTGCACGCCGGGGCTCAGCTGCACGGCGACGACCTTCGCGGCCGGTGGCGCCTCGATCTACGGGCTGGGCCTGGAGCGCGCGGCGGCGGCCGATGCGCCGCTCGGTCTCGTCCTGTCGATCCCGTCCGATGCGGCGCTTCGCGGTCCTGTCACGCTCGCCATCGATGGCGGCCGGTCCGTCTCGCTTCCTCAAACCTCGTTCAAGGCCGACGCGGCGGGCCGCATCCGCAGTTCCGATCCAGCCGTCGCCGGCGACCTCCTCGCCGGAATGCGGCATGCCGGATCGGTGCGAGCCTCGGTGGAGACCTCGGCGGGCCGATTGGAGCAGGTGTTCTCGCTGTCGGGCCTCGTAGCCTCGCTCCGCCGGATCGACGAGGACCAGGGACGGATCGGAACGGCAACGGCCCTCACCGATCGCGGCGACAAGCCGTTGCCCGACCGTACCGGCCTGCCCGCCGACATCGCATCGCCGGACGAGCTTCCGGCCCCGGTCCGTACGCTTTGGGAGGCCGCGGGCGACTGCGCCGATCGGGGCGACTTCGCCGACCTCGCCGAACTCGGCTTCTCCATGCCGGCCGGTCCGGGATCGCGGCTCTACGTGATCGCCTGCGGCATGCCGGGTGCCTACAATTTCCCGTCCAGGCTCTATCAGTATTCGGACGACGACAAGCGTGCGGACGCGGTGCCGCTGGTCTGGATGACCACGCAGGGGCCGACCGCCGACCTCTCGATCTGGAACGTCGATTTCGACGGCGGTGTCCTGTCGTCCTTCTTCAAGGGCCGCGGGATCGGCGACTGCGGGCGCTATTCCACGTGGCGCGTGGAGCCCGACACGGGACAGGTCGTGCTCGTCGAAGCCCGCGAGAAGGAGGACTGCGACGGCGAGGCGGGCGACGGGCCCGACACGTGGCCGCTCCTCTGGCCGCGGAGATGACAGGTTCGCGATCGGGTCCCGCGGTGTGGGAACCGATCGCGACGAGCCGCCTTTAGCTGACACGCGCCGGGCCCATGCGGGCTTTGGTCGCAGATATCAGCAAAGAGGTTTGTTCATGAAGTCCTTCGTCCTCGCCGCCGGCCTTGCCACCCTGATGACCGGCGCCGCGCTCGCGCAGACCTCCACCACCACGACGACGGGCGGCACGATGGCCCCGGCCGCGACCACCACGACGACGCCCGCGACGGGCACGGCCGGTGGTCCGTTCTACACGGTGCAGGCGCCGGCCAGCGGCCAGATGGCGATGAGCCACCTCGCCAGCGACCTCGACGACAAGGACGTCTACGGCGCGAACAACGAGAAGATCGGCGAGATCGAGGATTTCGTCATCAACTCGGACGGCACCGTTGCGGCGGCCGTGATCGAGGTCGGTGGCTTCCTCGGCATCGGCGAGAAGGACGTGCTCGTCAACTTCTCCGAACTGCAGATGGCGATGGACGGCAACAACATGCGCATCAGCGCTCCGACGCTGACGCGCGAGGCGCTGACCAACGCGCCGGACACCGACCTCGACACCGTGTTCCCCGACCACGACTGATCCACGATCCTTCGGATCGAGCGGGCCCGCATCGGAGACGATGCGGGCCTTTTTCGTGCGCGCAAGACCCCGCCGCGCGGAAGACGGTGGGGTTCGGCCTGCACCGCATCCTTTCATCTTGCGCCGCACACGGTGCGCGACTAGGGTCCGCCCGCCTCGGTCGGCAGCGGGTCCGGCCGGGCTCGCGATCCCTTTCCGACCCGCTTCGCCAGTTCAGAACGGAGCCGTTCCATGGCCTTCCTCGCCGCTTCCCTCGACCGCGTGAAGCCTTCCGCCACGATCGCCGTGTCGCAGAAGGCGCGGGAGCTGAAAGCGAAAGGCATGGACGTCATCGGCCTTGGCGCCGGCGAGCCGGACTTCGACACGCCCGACAACATCAAGCAGGCGGCCGTCGAGGCGATCGCGCGCGGCGAGACCAAGTACACCCCGATTTCCGGCATCCCGCAGCTGCGCGAGGCGATCTCCCAGAAGTTCAAGCGCGAGAACGGCCTCGACTACAAGCCGGAGCAAACGATCGTCTCGACCGGCGGCAAGCATGTCCTGTTCAACGCCTTCATGGCGACGCTGAACCCGGGCGACGAGGTGATCATCCCCGCGCCCTACTGGGTGAGCTATCCCGAGATGGTGTCGCTGTGCGGCGGCACGCCGGTGGTGGTCGAGACGCGCCAGGAGGACGGCTTCAAGCTGACGGCCGAGGCGCTGGAGCGTGCGATCACGCCGAAGACCAAGTGGTTCCTGTTCAACTCGCCGTCGAACCCGACGGGCGCGGCCTACACCCACGGCGAGCTGAAGCGCCTGACGGACGTGCTGCTCCGCCACGAGCATGTCTGGGTGATGACCGACGACATGTACGAGCACCTCGTCTACGGCGACTTCACCTTCGCCACCCCGGCGCAGGTGGAGCCGGCGCTCTACGATCGCACCATCACGATCAACGGCGTCTCGAAGGCCTATGCGATGACCGGCTGGCGCATCGGCTATGCCGGCGGGCCGCTGAAGCTGATCAAGGCGATGGACATGATCCAGGGCCAGCAGACCTCGGGCGCCTGCTCGATCGCGCAGTGGGCGGCGGTCGAGGCGCTGAACGGCACGCAGGACTTCATCCCGAAGAACCGCGTCATGTTCGAGCGCCGCCGCGACCTCGTCGTGTCGATGCTGAACCAGGCGAGCGGCATCGAGTGCCCGTCGCCGGAGGGGGCGTTCTACGTCTATCCGTCGGTCAAGGGCACGATCGGCATGAAGACCAAGGCCGGCAAGGTGATCGAGACCGACGAGGATTTCGTCACCGCGCTTCTGGAGCAGGAGGGCGTCGCGGTCGTCCACGGCACGGCGTTCGGCCTTGGCCCGAACTTCCGCCTGTCTTACGCGACTTCGGACGAGCTGCTCGAGGAAGCCTGCTCGCGCATCCAGCGCTTCTGCGGCAGCCTGCAGCGCTGAGCGCATTGACCACTTAATTTCGGAAGGGGCGGCGGAGCAATCCGCCGCCCTTTTTCATGCGATGAACTGGGCAACCAGCACGGCGCCCGCACTTGCCGCGACGACGAGAAGCGGCGGCAGCCGGGCGACATGAAGCGCGGCGAAGGCGAGCGCGACGATCAGCCCGTCCGCGAGGGATGCGATCGTGCCACCGAAGACCAGTCCGACGAGGGCGTCCGCGAGCAGGCCAACCACGGCGGCATTGGCGCCGGCGAGCGCGGCACGGGCGGCCGGTGAGGCGCGAAGCCGGGTCCAGGCGGGCAGGGCGGCGAGAAGCAGCAGGAAGCCCGGCAGGAAGATCGCCGCGAGCGCGACGGCCGCCCCGACGGCGGGCGAGGAGGCCGGCGCCGACAGCGCGCCGAGGAAGGCCGCGACGGTGAAGAGCGGACCCGGCATCACCTGCGCCGCGCCGTAACCGGCAAGGAAGGTGGACATGTCGAGCCAGCCGGACGCCACAAGCTCGGCTTCCAGAAGCGGCAGGACGACATGGCCACCACCGAACACCAGCGAGCCGCTGCGGAAGAAGGCGTCGAAGAGGTCCAACAACGGATGCCCGCCGTTCGCGGCAAGGAGCGGCGGCACGATCGCGAGCGCGGCAAAGAGCGCGAGGGCCACGAAGGCGGCGCGAGGGTGGATGCCGACGTCGCGGGTCGGCGTCGCGGGCGGAAGGGCGGCGGGGTGGCCGAGCAGGCGGTAGGCAAGCGCGCCGAAGGCGATCGCCAGAACCTGTGCGAAGGCGCTTGCGACGAGAAGCACGATCGCCGCGGCGAGGAGCGCGATCACGCGGCGGGGCGGATCGGGTGTCAGCGTCCGCGCCATGCCGAGCACCGCGTCGGCGACCACTGCGACCGCCGCGAGCTTCAACCCGTGGAGGAGCGCCGCGCCGAACGGACCCTCGATGCTGGCTGCGCCGAGCGCGGCGGCGAACATCAGAAGCGCCGACGGGAGCGTGAAGCCGGAGAAGGCGGCGAGCGCGCCGAGCGGGCCGGCGCGGGCAAGGCCAATGGCAAAGCCCACCTGGCTCGACGTCGGCCCCGGCAGGAACTGGCAGAGCGCGACGAGATCGGCATAGGACGCATCGTCCAGCCAGCGTCGCTTCTCGACGAAGGCGCGACGGAAATAGCCGAGATGGGCGATCGGGCCGCCGAACGAGGTGAGGCCGAGAACGAGGAACGCGCCGAAGACGGCGCCGACGCTGTTCGGCCGGTCGAGCGTTTGCGTGGTCATGGCGCGGTCTTACGACGGTTCGACGAAAGGCCGGTGACGGTCGCGCGACGCTTGGATGCGGGCAAGAAAAAAGCCGGGCTCACGAAGAACCCGGCCGAAAAATAAGGGGCTTTCGAAAAAGCAAACCCTTGGGAGGAAACAGTCGGGAGCGAAGCAGCTTGGGAGGAGGTAAGCCCTCCGCGACCCGACTGACGAGAGTTATAGAGGAGCGATGACGCAGGACCATCGTTCATTCGACATGTCAGGCATGCGGTGAGCGCATGCAACACTTCGAAGCCTTGTGCCTTCACGCGAGCGGACGGCCGGGGCCTGTCAGCCGTCAGTAGGACCAAGTGCGCGCCTTGCCGATCAGGAAGTCGCGGAAAACCTTCAGCTTGGCGGCGTCGCGCAGCTGCTCGGGATAGCACAGGTAGGTGTCGAAGGACGCGAGATCGAGGTCCGGCAGGACCTGAACCAGCTTGGTGTCCTTGTCGATCATGTAGTCCGGCAGGAGCGCGAGGCCGATGCCGCGCTCGATCGCCGACTTCATCGCCATCAGGTTGTTGATCTGGAGGATCGGCGCGCGGCTCTGGCCCTCGGGAAGCCCCGCGGTCTCCAGCGCGTTGAGGTTGCGCAGGTAGTTCGGCGCCGGTTCGCCGAAGGTGATGACCCGGTGCCGGTCGAGATCGTCCGTCGTCTCCGGCGTGCCGTAGCGGGCGAGGTAGCTCGGCGCAGCGTAGACGTGAAGATGCACCGTGAAGAGGCGGCGCTGGATGAGATCGGGCTGCTGCGGCTGGCGCAGGCGGATCGCCGCGTCCGCTTTGCGCATCGTGAGGTCGATCTCCTCGTTGTCGAAGACGAGCTGGAGCTCGAGTTCGGGGTAGAGCTCCAAAAACTCCTGCGCGCGCTGCGTCAGCCAGCCGGAGCCAAGGCCGACCGTCGTGGTGACGCGCAGCTTGCCCTGCGGCTTCTCGCGCGTTTCCGTCAGCTGCATGCGCACCGTTTCCAGGCGCTTCAGGACGTCGGTCGCGGTCTGGTAGAGCAGCTCACCCGGCTCGGAGAGGACGAGGCCGCGCGCGTGCCGGTGGAAGAGCGGCGCGCCGATCTCCTGCTCCAGTGCCGCCACCTGACGCGAGATCGCGGACTGCGACAGGTTCAGGACGTTCGCGGCATGGGTGAACGACCCGGCTTCGGCGGCTGCGTGAAAGATCCGCAGCTTGTCCCAGTCGAGCGCCATCGATCCCCAGCCTCCCCCGAAGCCTCAAGAGTACGTCGTTATTCGGCGGCTTGCCGTGTTTCGGTCACGGCCTGTGCGGTCAGCCAGCGCTCGGCCTCGAGCGCCGCCATGCAGCCGAGCCCGGCCGCGGTGACCGCCTGCCGGAACACGTCGTCCGCGACGTCGCCGGCCGCGAACACGCCCTCGATCGAGGTGCGGGTCGTGCCCGGCTCGACCCAGAGATAGCCGCCGTCCTTCTGGCGGAGCTGGTTGCCGAAGACCTCGGTCGCCGGCGCATGGCCGATGGCGACGAAGACGCCGTCGGTCGCGATGTCGTGCGTTTCCCCCAAAACGCGGTCGCGCAGGCGCACGCCCGTCACCGACTTCATCGGCTTGAGGTTGCCGAGCACCTCGGCGACCTCCGCGTTCCAGACGACCTTGACGTTGTCCTTGGCGAACAGGCGGTTCTGCAGGATGCGCTCGGCACGGAACCCGTCGCGACGGTGCACGACGGTGACGGACCTGGCGATGTTCGAAAGATATAGCGCTTCCTCGACGGCCGTGTTGCCGCCGCCGACCACAACCACGTCCTTGCCGCGATAGAAGAAGCCGTCGCACGTGGCGCAGGCCGAGACGCCGAAGCCCTGGAAGGCGGCTTCCGACTCGAGGCCGAGCCAGCGGGCCTGCGCGCCGGTCGCGATGATGACGGCATCCGCCGTATAGGTCGTGCCGCTGTCGCCCCGGAACGAGAACGGGCGGCGCGAGAGATCGGCCTCGACGATCAGGTCGGACGCCATTTCGGCGCCGACGTTGAGCGCCTGCTGCTTCATCTCCTCCATCAGGAACGGGCCGGCGATCGGGTCGCGATAGCCGGGATAGTTCTCGACGTCGGAGGTGATGGTGAGCTGTCCGCCCTCCTGCAGGCCGGCGACGAGAAGCGGCTTCATCATGGCGCGCGCGGCATAGATTGCGGCCGTGTATCCGGCCGGGCCGGAGCCGATGACGAGAATTTCCGCGTGGCGCTGGGTCATGACGAGACTCTGGCTTCCGTTACCGCGCCGGACATGGGCGCAACCCCTGTCGTCTTCAATAGATCACCGGCGGCAAGCCCACAACACGATCCGTTGCGCCGGCGCAACACATCCCCATCGAACGCCGCGCGGGCTGGACGCGATTCGGCCCCGTCGCTATGGTCCCCGCTCTTTCCGCGACGAACCCGAAGGGAGGGCGCATGAACATCCATCCGTCGATCCTTCGCCCTGCCGGACTGCGACCGCTCCCGCCTCAGGCCTGAGCGCTCCTCCGCCACCCGTCGCGCCGGCTCCGCCGGCCACTTTCTTCCGATCGAACGCCCCGAGGTGCCCTTGATGCGCCGCGTGGGGCAGGGACGGCATCCGTTGCCGTAGTCGAGCCATGTCCGTGACCACCAAGGCCGATCGCGCGGGCGCGATTCGCAGAACGCTATCCTTCACCGTCTCCAACTGGCGGGACGAGCGCCCGCTGGCCTTCTCGGTCGCCGGCTGCATCACGCTGGCGACGCTCGCCGACATCCTCATTCCGTTCTACGCCGGGCGTCTCGTCGATGCGCTGTCGGCGACCGGGGAGACGCGCGAGCTCGGCTCGGCGCTGCACGCCTTGGGCGCGATGGCCGCGCTCGGCATCGTCTTCGTCGTCGCCCGCCACTGCGCCTGGGCGAGCGTCGTGCCGATGACGCTGCGCATCATGCGGCGCGTCGGGGAGGGGACGTTCGGCCGAGTGCAGCACTTCTCAGCCAGCTGGCACGCCAACAGCTTTTCCGGCTCGGTGGTGCGGCAGATCACGCGCGGCATGTGGGCGCTCGACCTCCTGCACGACATCCTGCTCCTCGCGCTCCTGCCCTCGATGGTGGTGGTGGTGGGGACCGTCGCGCTTCTCAGCGCGCAGTGGCCGGTGATGGGGCTCGCGATGGGAACGGGTGCCGTCCTCTACGTCGCGATGACCGTTCTCCTCTCGACGCGCTGGGTCGCGCCGATCTCGCGCATCTCCAACCGGCTCGACACGCGGGTCGGCGGCGTCATCGCCGACGCGCTTGCCTGCAACGGCGTCGTCAAGGCGTTCGGCGCGGAGGCGCGCGAGGAGGCGCGGCTCGGCGATGCGCTCGGCGCCTGGGCGGTCGGCACGCGTCGCACCTGGATGCGCGGCACCTGGCTCGGCACGCTGCAGACGGTCGTGCTCTGGGGCATCCGCATCGGCATCGCGGGTGTCGCCGTCCTCCTGTGGTGGCGCGGCGAGGCCTCGCCCGGCGACGTCACCTACATCCTGACGACCTACTTCGTGCTGCACGGCTACCTCCGGGACATCGGCATGCACGTCAACAACCTCCAGCGCTCGGTCAACGAACTGGAGGAGCTGGTCGATCTCCACGACGAACGGCCGGAGGTGCGCGATGCCCCGAACGCGCCCGCCATCGTGCCGGGGCCGGGCGCGATCCGCTTCGAGGACGTGCGCTTCCACTACGGCGCCCACGCGACGCCGCTCTACGACGGGCTGTCGGTCGCGATCCCCGCCGGACAGCGCGTCGGGCTGGTCGGGCCGTCGGGCTCCGGCAAGACGACCTTCGTCAAGCTCATCCAGCGGCTGCACGACGTGGCGGGCGGCCAGGTGCTCGTCGATGGGCAGGACGTGGCCGCGGTCGCTCAGGTCTCGCTGCGGCGGCGGATCGCGGTGGTGCCGCAGGAATCGATCCTGTTTCACCGGACGCTCGCCGAGAACATCGCCTATGCCCGGCCGGAGGCGACGCGCGGCGAGATCGAGGCGGCGGCGCGGCTCGCCCATGCCGACGCCTTCATCGCCCGGATGCCCGATGGCTACGACACGCTGGTGGGAGAACGGGGCGTGAAGCTCTCGGGCGGCGAGCGCCAGCGGATCGCGCTCGCCCGCGCCTTCCTGGCGGATGCGCCGATCCTCGTCCTCGACGAGGCGACCTCGGCGCTGGATTCGCAGTCCGAGCACCTCATCCAGGCGGCGACCGAGCGGCTGATGACCGGGCGAACGGCTTTGGTCATCGCGCATCGGCTGTCGACCGTGCGCTCGCTCGACCGCATCCTGGTCTTCGACCGGGGGCGGATCGTCGAGGACGGCGCGCCGGCCGAGCTGATGCTGCGCTCCGGCGGCCTCTACCGCGCGCTGGTCGAGCAGCAGTCGGCCGGCATGATCGGGGGATGATCGCGGCGGCGCGGGGGGACGGCTTGTCTCCCCCGCGCCCCGACCTCTAGAAGCAGGGAAGGTTCGGCCGGCGGGGCGGCGCGGCCGCTCGTCGGGGAAGCAGGGCCATCGTCAGGACCATCAGCCATGTGGCCGCGATCTTCGGGCTGATCCTGTCGGGGGCGATGCTGCTGCCGGCGCTGGTCGACCTGTCCGACGGCAACCCCGACTGGGTCGTCTTCGTCGGCACGGGCGGGGTCGTCGGCGCCGTATGCACGCTGGTTGCCGTTGCGACGCGGGGCGCGAGCGTGCGCCAGACGCCGCGTTTCGGGTTCCTGTTGGTGACGACGATCTGGCTGGTCTCGACCGTCACGGCGTCGCTGCCGCTCTACTTCGCCGAGACGGAACTGTCGTTTGCGGCTGCCGTGTTCGAGGCCATGTCGGGGCTGACCACGACCGGCGCGACGGCGCTGTCCGGCCTCGACGCCCTGCCGCGCGGGCTGCTCCTCTGGCGCTCGCTCCTCAATTTCCTCGGCGGCATCGGGATCATCGGCATGGCGCTCTTGATCCTGCCGTCGCTTCGCGTCGGCGGCATGGCGCTCTTCCAGCTGGAAAGCTCCGATCGCTCCGGCAAGCTCCTGCCGCGCGTCAGCCAGCTCGCGTCGGGCATCGTCGCCGTCTACGGCGTGATGACGCTGGTCTGCGCGATGCTCTATTTCGCGCTCGGCATGAGCCTCTTCGACGCGTTCAACCATGCGATGTCGACGCTGGCGACGGGCGGCTTCTCCACCCATGACGAGAGCCTCGGCTTCTTCCAGAGCGACGCGATCCTAATGGTCGCGACGGTGTTCATGATCGCCGGCTCGCTGCCCTTCGTCCTCTACATCCGCGTCTTCCTGCCCCGGCGCTTCCAGCGCTGGCGCGATCCGCAGGTGGCGTTGTTCCTCGTGCTCTGCGTCGTTCTTTCGCTAGCGCTGGCGGTGACGCGCGTCGTGATCAACGAGGTGCCGCTCCGTGAGGCGCTTCTGTCGTCCACCTTCAACCTCGTGTCGGTCATCACCACCACCGGCTTCGTGTCGGAGGACTTCACACTCTGGTCGAACGCGGCGATCGGCATCTTCTTCCTCGCCATGTTCATCGGCGGCTGCGCCGGGTCGACGGCCGGCGGCATCAAGGTCAACCGGATCATCATCCTCTACGCGCTGATGCGGGCGAACTTCGCGCGCGTCATCCGGCCCCATTCCGTCCAGCGGCTGAAATACGGCCACGACGACATCTCGATCGAGACGCTGCAGAGCGTCACGATCTTCATCTTCCTGTTCTTCCTGTCGCTGCTTCTCGGCACCACGGCGCTGTCGATCTGCGGGCTGGAGCTCCTGACCGCCTTCTCCGCGTCGCTGACGGCGGTCGGCAACGTGGGCCCGGGCTTCGGACAGGTCGTCGGGCCGGCGGGCAACTTCTCCTCGCTGTCGGCGCCCGCGCTGTGGATCCTGTCGTTCCTGATGCTGATCGGGCGGCTCGAGATCGTCACCGTGCTCGTGATCCTGTCGCCGGGTTTTTGGAGGGACTGATGCGGGCGGTGTTCATCAATCTCGACCGGGCGGTGGAGCGCCGCGCCTTCATGGAGCGCCAGGGGGCGCGGCTCGGCCTCCCGCTGGAGCGAGTGCGGGCGGTGGAGATGGGGGATATCTCCGCCGTCGTGGACGCGCGACTGAACGGGCGCTGGGAGCGGCCCCTGAGCGGGCCGGAGCTCGGCTGTTTCCTGTCGCACCACGCGATCTGGGGGGAGGTCGCGGCGGGCGCGGAGCCGGTGCTGGTGCTGGAGGACGACGCGGTCCTCTCGCGGCGGATCGGCGTGGCGCTTCCGGCGCTGGCGGCTTTCGAGGGCGCGGATTTCCTCAACCTCGAAAGCTTCGACCGCAAGCGCTTTGCGGCGCGGCGGGCGGCGGACCTCGGCGGCGGCGTCTTCGTGCGGCGCATGTATCGCGACAAGTCGGGATCGGCCGGCTACCTCCTCTGGCCGTCAGGGGCGAGCAAGCTGCTGGAGCGCACCGAGCGGCGTGGGGCGGCGCCGGTCGACGCCTTCCTGCACGGGTTTGCCGGGCTCGTCTCCTGGCAGGCGGAGCCGGCGCTCGTCGTGCAGGCGCATATCCTGGAGGCGCGGGGGCTGAAGGCCGGCGTCGATCCGGCGACCTCGATCCAGGCCGGCCGCAAGCGCTCCAGCCTCCGCCGCGAGAACTGGCCGTTTCTCCTGCGCAGGATCGGCACGCAGGTCGGGCTCGCGCGCTATCACCTGATGCGGCTGGGCATGGCGCGGTACGAGCGGACGCCGATCATCGACGAAGACTTCGCTTAGGCGGAAGCCCACAAGCGCTCGTAGACGGCGATGATCTCGTCGGCTTCGCGGGCGAGGGCGAACTCGGCGCGGGCCTTGGCGAGGGCGGCGTCGGCCGCCTGCGCGCGGCTCGGCTCGTCGTCGAGGAAGGGTTCGATGGCGGCCGCCAGCGCCGGCAGGTCATCCGGCGGAACGATCGTGCCGCAGCCGTCCGTCACGACGTCGGAGAAGACGCCGACATCGGCGGCCACCACCGGCACGCCGCAGGACATGGCCTCCATCGGCGTCAGGCCGAAGCCCTCCCAGCGCTGGGGCGCGACGAAGAGGTCGAGCGCGCGGTACCAGCGCTCGATGTCGCGATGCTCGCCGACGAAGAGGATGCGGTCCGACAGGCCGGCGGCTGCGACCCTGCGCTTCAGTTCGGTCTCGAACGCGACATGTTCCGCGGTCGCTCGGCCGGCGACGACGGCCTGCCAGCCGGAATGGTGGGGCAGGAGGGCGATCATCGCCTCGACGAAGAGATCGGTGCCTTTCTGATGCCGAACGCGGCCGAAGCAGCCGACGGTGCGCCGGGCGGAATCGAGGCCGACCTCGGTGCGCGCGGCCGGCGCGCCGCCGGGATGTGGGCGGAAGCGGGCGAGGTCGATGCCATGGTGGATTACCGTGTGGGGCACGGTGAGATATGCACCCGAGCGCGCGGAGGTCGCGATCACCGCGTCCATCCGGCCGATGAGCCAGCGCGTGTAGCCGGTGTGGCGACGCTGCGAGGCGGAGGTGAAGACGAGGCGGAGCGGCATGCGCAGCGCGTCGCGCAGGAGAATGCCGGGCAGCATCTCGACGTTGCGGCGTGCGTGCCAGATGCGGAAGGGCCGGGATTTCGGGCGTCGCCAGAACTGGAGGAGGCCCGACCAGCGCATCTTCGGCAGATGGGCGGGCAGGCCGGGGCCGAGCGCCGCGACGGGGAGGCGCCTGGCCTGCTCGGGCACGAGCTGGATGATGGTTGACGTCACGCCCGACAGGCGGCGCTTGAAATTGGGTGCGACGACGAGGATGTCGCGAGGATCGGCGTGGTTCGAGGTCTTGCGGTTCAGCTCAGCCGCTCCGAAATCCAGCGCTCGATCAGTGCTTGGCGCGTTACCCCGAGGCGTTGCGCCTGCAGGTCCAGTTCTTCCAAGAGCCGGACAGGCAACTCGACATTCACGCGTCGGGTGTCCCGGTTCGGGCGGGTGGCCGCGCTCCAGTCGACATGCTCGCTCATGTCTTCGCCGTCGTCGAAGCGTCGATCGAATTCAGCGGCTTTCATAGTTCATTCTCTCCTCCCGCTGGGCCCGTCTGACGGAAATGATGCGAATGACGTTCCGGCGAAGGGTATAGACCGCTGCCCAGTGTAGAACGCCTATTAGTCCGATCGCCAAGTAGCGGTGCTCGTCGTCGGACCGGGCTGGAACGACGAGGAAATCCTCGTCGCTCCATAAGCGCTGGGCTTCTACGAAGTCGATGCCATGCTTCTGCCGGTTCGCATCGCTCTTATTCTCGTCGAATTCGAACCGCATGCGAAACCGTATTCATATCGTCCGAACGCCGGAGGCCCGAGGTGGCAGACCATGGGCTGGTCGAGATCGATCAGACCCAGCGCAGCTCGAGGATCTCGTAGGAGCGCGCGCCGCCGGGGGCGGCGACCTCCACGGTGTCGCCTTCGCCCTTGCCGATCAGGGCGCGGGCGATGGGGGAGGAGATCGAGATGCGGCCCTGCTTCACGTCGGCTTCCTGGTCGCCGACGATCTGGTAGACCTTCTCCTCCTCGGTGTCCTCGTCGACGAGCTTGACCGTCGCGCCGAACTTCACCCGGTCGCCCGAAAGCTTGGAGACGTCGATCACCTCGGCGCGGGCCGTCAGGTCCTCGAGTTCGGAAATCCGGCCCTCGTTCAGGCTCTGCGCTTCCTTGGCGGAATGGTACTCGGCGTTCTCCGACAGGTCGCCATGGGCGCGCGCCTCGGAGATGGCCTCGACGATGCGCGGACGCTCCTCCTGCTGACGGCGGCGGAGTTCCTCCTTCAGGGACTCGAAGCCGGCACTCGTCATCGGGACCTTTTCCATGCCCTCAACCCTTACCTGTCGCGGCATCCGGCCTGGAGCCGGACGCTCTCTCGTGAAGACCGACCCGGACGCACGTGCACCGGGCAGGACATAAGAACGGCCGGACCCCAGCGGGGACCAGCCGGAACACATGCATGAGGCCTGAGCCGGAAGGCTGCGGGCCTCCCTGAAATCAGGCTGCCGAGAAGTAGGATTGCAGGGACCGAACTTCAAGGCTGCCGGCCTTCAGGGCCGCGATCGCCTCGGCGGCAGCCTCCATGCCGGCCAGCGTCGTATAGTACGGCACCTTGTGCATGAGGGCGGCGCGACGCAGCGACCGGGAGTCCGACAGAGCCTTGGCGCCCTCCGTCGTGTTGAGCACCACCTGCACCTGCCGGTTGCGGATAGCATCCTCGATATGCGGGCGGCCTTCAAGCACCTTGTTGACCTTCTCGGCCTCGATCCCGTGGCCGGCAAGGAACCTGTGCGTGCCCTCGGTCGCCGAGATGCGGAAGCCGAGTTCGGCCATCCGGCGCACGGTCGGCAGCATCTTCTCCTTGTCGCCATTGCGCACGGAGACGAACAGCGTGCCGTCGCGCGGCAGGTCGACCGACGCGCCGAGCTGGGACTTGGCAAACGCCAGCGCGTAGCCGCGATCGAGGCCCATGACCTCGCCCGTCGAGCGCATCTCGGGGCCGAGCAGCGTGTCGACGCCGGGGAAGCGCGCGAAGGGAAAGACGGCTTCCTTGACCGCGATGTGTTGCAAGTTCTTTACGTCCGGCTTGCCGCCGTAGGCCGCGAAGGCCGCATCCAGCGTCTCGCCCGCCATGATGCGCGCGGCGATCTTGGCGATCGGCGAACCGACCGTCTTGGCGACGAAGGGCACGGTGCGCGAGGCGCGCGGGTTCACCTCGAGGACGTAGATGTCACCGTCCTTGATAGCGAACTGCACGTTCATCAGGCCGCCGACCTTGAGGGCGAGGGCCATCTCGCGGGTCTGGCGCTCCAACTCGTCGGTGATCTCCCGGCTGAGCGAGTGGACGGGGAGCGAGCAGGCCGAGTCGCCCGAGTGAATGCCGGCCTCCTCGATATGCTCCATGATGCCGGCGACGAACGTGTCGGTGCCGTCGGAAAGGCAGTCGACGTCCACCTCGGTCGCGTCCGACAGGTAGCTGTCGATCAGCACCGGCGACTTGCCGGAGACGACGACGGCCTCCTTCATGTAGCGCTCGAACTGCGTGTCGCCGCGCACGATCTCCATCGCGCGCCCGCCGAGCACGTAGGACGGGCGGATGACGACGGGATAGCCGATGCGCTCGACGATCTTGCGCGCCTCCTCGACGGAGCGGGCGATGCCGTTGTTGGGCTGGCGCAGGTTCAGGTCGTGCAAGAGCTTCTGGAAGCGGTCGCGGTCCTCTGCAAGGTCGATCGCGTCCGGCGAGGTGCCGAGGATCCGGATGCCGGCCTCTTCGAGCGCTTCCGCGAGCTTCAGCGGCGTCTGGCCGCCGAACTGCACGATGACGCCGTGCAGCGTGCCGCGCGACTTCTCGACGCGCAGGATCTCCAGGACATCCTCGGCCGTCAGCGGCTCGAAGTAGAGGCGGTCCGACGTGTCGTAGTCGGTCGAGACCGTCTCGGGATTGCAGTTGACCATAATGGCTTCGAGGCCGGCGTCGCGCAGCGCGAACGCGGCGTGGCAGCAGCAGTAGTCGAACTCGATGCCCTGGCCAATGCGGTTCGGGCCGCCGCCGAGGATGACGACCTTCTTGCGGTCCGACACCCCGGCTTCGGAGCGCACCTCGCCCGCGAAGGGCCGCTCGTAGGTCGAGTACATGTAGGGGGTGGGCGAGGCGAACTCGGCCGCGCAGGTGTCGATGCGCTTGAAGACGGGATGCACGCCCTGCCGCTCGCGCAGCGCCTTCACCTCGGCCTCGGACTGGCCCGACAGCTTGGCAAGGCGCGCGTCGGAGAAGCCCGCCGACTTCAGGAAGCGCAGGTTGTCGACGTCCTGGGGCAGGCCGTGCTCACGGACGCGGGTTTCGAGGTCGATGATCGCCTGGAAGCGGTCGATGAACCACGGATCGATCTTGGAGGAGCGATGGACCTGTTCCTTGGTCGCGCCTTCGCGCAACGCCTGGGCGACCATGCGCAGCCGGTCCGGCGTCGGGACGCCGAGCGCGGCGCGGATCGCGTTCTTGTCGTCGCCCTCGCCGAGGCCCGGAATCTCAATCTCGTCTAGGCCGTCGAGGCCGGTCTCGAGACCGCGCAGCGCCTTCTGCAGAGATTCCTCGAAGGTCCGGCCGATCGCCATCACTTCGCCGACCGACTTCATCGCGGTGGTCAGGACCGGCGAGGCGCCCGGGAACTTCTCGAAGGCGAAGCGCGGGATCTTGGTGACGACGTAGTCGATCGTCGGCTCGAACGAGGCCGGGGTCGCGCCGCCGGTGATGTCGTTCTTCAGTTCGTCCAGCGTGTAGCCGACCGCGAGCTTGGCGGCGATCTTGGCGATCGGGAAGCCGGTCGCCTTGGAGGCCAGCGCCGACGAGCGCGAAACGCGCGGGTTCATCTCGATGACGACGAGGCGGCCGTTCTCCGGATTCACCGCGAACTGGACGTTGGAGCCGCCGGTCTCGACGCCGATCTCGCGCAGGACCGCGATCGAGGCGTTGCGCATGATCTGGTATTCTTTGTCGGTCAGCGTGAGCGCCGGCGCGACGGTGATCGAGTCGCCCGTGTGGACGCCCATCGGATCGACGTTCTCGATGGAGCAGACGATGATGCAGTTGTCCACGCGGTCGCGGACGACTTCCATCTCGTATTCCTTCCAGCCGAGCACCGATTCCTCGATCAGCACCTCGGTCGTCGGCGAAGCGTCGAGGCCGCCCTCGATGATCTCGAAGAACTCCGAGCGGTTGTAGGCGATGCCGCCGCCCGTGCCGCCCATCGTGAAGGACGGGCGGATGATGGCGGGCAGGCCGACATGCTCCAGCGCCTCGGCCGCGGCGCCCATGGCGCGCGCCATGTAGCGCTGCTTGCGGTCGGTCTCGCCGAGGTTCCACTCGGTCTCGAGCTGGCTGAGCGCCTCGTCGCGCGCAGGGCCGGCTTCGGTCGAGCGGATCGTCTCGGCGCGCTTCTCCTCGTGCGCGAGGCGGTCGGCCTGCTTGGCCTCCGTCGCGTTGGCGAGATAGCTTTTGGGCGTCTCCAGCCCGATCTTGGCCATCGCCTCGCGGAACAGCGCCCGGTCCTCGGCCTTGTCGATCGCCGTGGCATCGGCGCCGATCATCTCGACATTGTACTTGTCGAGGACACCCATGCGCTTCAGCGACAGCGCGGTGTTGAGCGCGGTCTGGCCGCCCATCGTCGGCAGAATCGCGTCCGGACGCTCCTTGGCGATGATCTTGGCGACGACGTCGGGCGTGATCGGCTCGATATAGGTGGCGTCGGCGAGATCGGGATCGGTCATGATCGTCGCCGGGTTCGAATTGACCAGGACGATCCGGTAGCCCTCGTCGCGCAGCGCCTTGCAGGCCTGCGTGCCGGAATAATCGAACTCGCACGCCTGACCGATGATGATCGGACCCGCGCCGATGATGAGGATCGTCTTGAGGTCGTCGCGTTTTGGCATGGCGGTCCGTCTTTGTTTCGTGCGCGCGGATGGCCCCGGCCGCGGGGAGCGGACGAGGGTCTGGGGCGAGGCATTCTTCAGGCTAAGGCCGGCTTATAGGCAAACCCGCCGCGCTGCGAAAGGGTGAACCGTCAGTCGATCGACGCGATTGTGGATGGATCGGCGGCAGGGCGTGCGCGGCCGGTGAGATCGGCAGCGCTCCGGGGCAGGGGGCGGCCGTCGTAGTGGCGCACGCCCATCGACAGCGCGAGGCAGGCGAGTTCGACGGTCAGCGGGATCTCCACGCGCTTTCCGTCGCGGTCGCCCTTCTCGTAGTACTGGATGACCCGCTTCTTCAGGCCGAGACGGTCCGCGGCGTCCTTCTGCTTCCAGCCCATGGACCGGCGCCAGTCGCGGAAGCTTTCGGAATCCATCATCGAATCCGTTCGATTTCGGCCGTTCAGCCCGGCTTAAACTTCGAGGCGCATGATTCGTCATGCCCGGTCCGACCCGTAACAGAACGGTCAGCCGGCACAAGAAAAATGCACATCGTGCGCCTTTCGCATATTCCAAAAGCGCACAGAGTGCATATTTTATCACCGTGAAGGCCCGTTCGACCTTCGATCAGCAAGGACTGACAACCCGAAAGGAATAGACCCGATGCTTGTCGACCTCATCGTCAGCCGCTCCGCCCTCGGCGCCGACCGCGGCCGCGACGATCTCCACCGCCACGCCACGTTCAGCTGCGGCATCCATGCGATGGTCCGCCGCGTACTCCACTTGTTCAAGGCTGCATGACGTTCAGCACGAGACCATCGTCCAAGGGGGGCGAAAACGAATAAGGGCGCCGGATCCACTCCGGCGCCCTTATTCGTTTCTGGCTCTTTGCCTGCGGTCAGGCCGCGGTCTTCGTCCGGTGCCCGTCGATCATCTCGAAGAAGCGGGCGAAGAGATAGTGCGAGTCCTGCGGGCCCGGCGAGGCTTCCGGGTGGTGCTGCACCGAGAACACCGGGGCGTCCTTCATGCGCAGGCCGCAATTGGTACCGTCGAAGAGCGAGACGTGAGTTTCCTCGACGCTGTCGGGCAGCGTGTCCGCCGCGACCGCGAAGCCGTGGTTCATCGACACGATCTCGACCTTGCCGGTCGTGAAGTCCTTCACCGGATGGTTCGCGCCGTGATGGCCCTGGTGCATCTTCTCAGTGCGCCCGCCGAGCGCCAGCGCGAGAAGCTGGTGGCCGAGGCAGATGCCGAACATCGGAATGCCGGACTTGGCGAGTTCCCGGATCACCGGCACGGCGTATTCGCCGGTCGCCGCCGGGTCGCCCGGGCCGTTCGACAGGAAGATGCCGTCCGGCTCGTGCTTCAGGACGTCGGCGGCCGAGGCCGTCGGCGGCACGATCACGACGCGCGCACCGTGGCCCGACATCAGGCGCAGGATGTTGCGCTTGGCACCGTAGTCGATCGCGACGATCGTGTAGGCCGGCTCGCGGCCCGCATCGTAGCCGTGATTCCATGACCAGGGACCCTCGATCCAGGCGTCCTCCTGCTTCGATCCGGCGTCCTGCGCGAGGTCGAGGCCGACGAGCCCGCTCCAGGCGGCGGCCTTGGCGCGCAGCGCCTCGATGTCGAAGACGCCGTCCGGATTGTGCGCGATCACGGCGTTGGGCATGCCCTTGTCGCGGATGAGCGCAGTGAGCGCGCGCGTGTCGACGCCCGACAGCGCGACGACGCCGCGCTTCTTCAGCCAGGCGTCGAGGCCGCCGGCCGAGCGATAGTTCGACGGCGCCGACACCTCGGCCCGGAAGATCGCACCGACCGCGCCGATCGTGTTGTCGGGCACGAGGTCTTCGATGTCCTCGTCGTTGGCGCCGACATTGCCGATGTGGGGGAAGGTGAAGGTGACGATCTGCTTGGCGTAGGAGGGATCGGTGAGGATCTCCTGGTAGCCGGTGAGCGACGTGTTGAAGCAGACCTCGCCGAGCGCCTCGCCCACCGCGCCGATGCCGTCGCCCTCGACCACCGTGCCGTCGGCCAGCACGAGCAGGGCCGTGGGCTTCCTCTGCGTCCAGGCGTCGCTCATCGTCTCTACTCCTTGAGATCCTTCGGGGGCCATCGGCGCGTGGAGCGCGGGCGCACCCTTCCGGAGCGTCCATATCGCGCCATCGGCCTTCCGGCGCAACCCTTTGCGTGGCCGGGAGCCCGGATCATGCATGACTGTGGAGCATGGCAGGCGTGCGCTTGCCAAAGCCCGCAGGTGTCATTAATCCTTCATCAACCTTGATCGCGGCGGCGGCCGGCAGAGCCCTGCGGCGATCGGTGAACGGCTCGAGTTATCCACGGGATTCGACAGGCGCCAAGGCTGCGGACCGCTTCCGGTCATCCGAAACCACACCATTTTCCCACAAGCTGACACGATCATTCTCGTCCGTCTCGGACGGGAGGGGATCGAGCCGCGTGAAGAGCGCCGCAAAGGCGCCCGAGCGGACGAACAGGACGAGTTGGAATGCGCGACCAGATCGCAGACGCATTGCAGGCGGCCATGGCCAGCGGCGACAAACGCCGGATCGCGACGCTTCGGCTGGTCGCGGCCGGTCTCAAGGACAAGGAGGCCGCGTTCCGCGAGGCCGGCAAGGGCCGCCCCGAGGACGCCGACATCGTGGGCTTCCTCCACTGCATGATCCGCCACCGCGAGAGCGCCGAGACGACGCATCGCGACGCCGGGCGGATCGAGGAGGCCGCCGCCGAGCACGCCACCGCCGAGATGATCCGCAGCCTTCTGCCAGCGCCCGTGCCGAGCGGCGAGATCGAGGCGGCCTGCCGGCAGATCGTGTCCGACACCGGCTCGAAGGGTCTGCGCGACGTCGGCCGCTGCATGAATGCGCTGAAGGAGCGCTATCACGACAAGCTGAACCTCATCGAGGCCGGCAGCGTGATGCGCGGGCTCCTCAGCTAGTCGCGCGCCGCGAGCACCTTTTCCCAGTCCGCCTTCGCGAGCCGATGGCACTGCCAGTCGGTCGGCTGGCCCGACAGGTCGAGGCGCGCGTCGTAGGCATGCACCGCTCCGAGCTTGGCGGTCGCCTTCTGCGAGCGGATGTTGCTCGGCGCGATGTGGAACCAGACCTCGCCGAAGTGCCGGAAGGCGTGGGTCAGCATCAGCGTCTTCAGTTCGAAGTTCGCCGGGCCGCCCCAATGGCTGCGGTCGAGGAAGGTGAAGCCGATCGCGATCGAGCCGGGCTGGTCGGGCGGCACGTAGAACCGCGATCCTCCGACGATCCGGCCCGCCTCGCGGTCTTCCACTGCGACCGCGCCGCCGAGCGCGATGAGCGTCGCGAAGAACGGCTCGAACACCTCGCGCTTCCAGCGGTCCTTTGCGGGATGTCCCGCCCAGATCTCGGGATCGGACGCCGCCGCGTGGAGGCCGTCGAGGTCGCCCGGCACGAGCTTTCGCACGGTCAGGTGCGGTCCGGTGAGCGTCGCGCCGGGGTCGAAGGTCACGGCGCTCATCCCGCGGACTTCTCGGCGAGTTCGCGCGCCGCAGCCTCGTGGTAGCGGATGACCTCGCGCACCACGAAGGCGAGGTACTTCTCGGCGAAATCCGGGTCGAGCTGCGCGGAAGCCGCCAGGTCGCGCAGGCGCGCCACCTGTCGCTTCTCGCGCGCCGGGTCGGCCGGCGGCAGATCGTTTTCCGCCTTCAGGACGCCGACGCGCTGGGTGCAGCGAAAGCGCTCGGCCAGCATATGGACGATCGCCGCGTCGATGTTGTCGATCGAGTTCCGCAGCGACTGCAGCTCGGGCAGGATGGCGGGGGTCTGGTCCATGGGCTCTGGTGTCCGGCGTTTCTCTCCGGCCTCTGGATTAAGCGCCCGGCCACGATCCGTCAAAGCCGGACGGCGCCTGTGGAACGAGGTGGACAAGCGGCGGACCCAGCGAAACCTATGGCATTCGGCGCCGCGTGAGCCGATATGAACTCCATGCGCTTTCCGCCCCAGTTCCTCGACGAAATCCGTGCCCGCATTCCGATCTCGGATGTGATCGGGCGGCGCGTCGTCTGGGATCGTCGCAAGACCCAGTCGTCGAAGGGCGACTGGTGGGCGTGCTGTCCCTTCCACGGCGAAAAGTCGCCCTCGTTCCATTGCGAGGACGCCAAGGGGCGCTACCACTGCTTCGGCTGCGGCGTCTCGGGCGACCATTTTCGTTTTCTCACCGAACTCGAGGGCATGAGCTTCCCCGAGGCCGTCGAGCGGCTGGCCGGCGAGGCGGGCCTGCCGATGCCCGCGCGCGACCGCGAGGAGGAAAAGCGCCAGGACGCCCAGGCGACGCTTCTCGACGCGCTGCGCCTGTCGGCCGAGTTCTTCCGGCAGACGCTTCAGGAGGCGGACGGCGCGAAGGCGCGCGCCTACCTGCGCGACCGGGGTCTCAATCCGGTCGTCCAGAAGACGTTCGGCATCGGTTACGCGCCCGACAGCCGCAACCGGCTGAAGGAGTTCCTCGCGGGCCGGGGCGTCGGCAAGGCCGAGATCGAGGGCGCCGGCATGGTGGTGCACGGCGAGGGGATCGCGGTCTCCTACGACCGGTTCCGCGACCGCGTGATGTTTCCGATCCTCGACGTCCGCGAGCGGCCGATCGCCTTCGGTGGGCGGGCACTGGCCGCCGGCGTTCCCGCCAAATACCTCAACTCGCCGGAGACCGACGTCTTCCACAAGGGGCAGGTGCTCTACAACCTCGCCTCCGCCCGGCGGGCGTCCAAGAGTTCGAACACGCTGATCGTGGCCGAAGGCTACATGGATGTGATCGCGCTGCACCAGGGCGGCTTCGAGAACGCGGTCGCCCCGCTCGGCACGGCGCTGACCGAGCGCCAGCTCGACCTTCTCTGGCGCACGGTGCCCGAGCCGATCCTCTGCTTCGACGGCGACGCGGCGGGCTTGAAGGCGGCCAACCGGGCGGCGGAACTGGCGCTGCCGCTCCTGCGCCCCGGCCGCTCCCTGCGGTTCGCGCTCCTGCCGGAGGGCAAGGATCCCGACGATCTCCTGCGCGCGTCGGGTCCGGAAGCGATGCGCGAGGTGCTCGACCGCGCCCGACCGCTCGCCGACCTCGTCTGGATGCGCGAGACCGGGGGCGGCAGCTTCGACACGCCGGAGCGCCGCGCCGAGCTGGAAGGCCGCCTGAAGGCGATGATGCGCCAAATCGGCGACGAGAGCGTGCGTCGCCATTACCTGCAGGACGTCGAGGAGCGTCTGGCCGGTTTCTTCGGCCCCGCGCCATCGCGCGGCGGCGGCGGGCGAGGGGACTGGAACAACCGGCGGCGCGAGGACGGACGCGGCGGCGGGGGTGGGGGCGCGCGCCGGAGCGCGGCGCCCGGGGCCGGTCGCCGGTCGCCGGTGTCGGACCGTCTGGCGCGCAGCGCGCTGCTCGGTGGCGGCGCGCGGGCGAGCGCCGCGCCGATGCGCGAGATGTCGATCCTCGTCGGCTTCGTGAACCACCCGCTACTCCTGCGCGAGGCGTTCGACTATTTCGCCGACCTCGAACTCACGAGCCCGGAGCTCGAGCGGCTTCGCTCGGCGGTGATCGACGTCTATGCCGACGGCCAGCCGCATTCGCGCGACGAGATCCTCGCCGAACTCGACCGGCGCATGCTGCTGGAGCCGTTCCAGGCCTGCGAGGCGAAGCTCCAGGCGGTGCGGCTGTGGAGTTTCCTGCCTCAGGCGGCGCTGGAAGATGCGCGCGAGGCGGTGCGCCAGGCGCTGCACTTGCAGCACCGATACCTGTCACTACATAGGGAGCTCCGGGCGGCCGAGGCCGCGCTGGCGACCGACGGGGACGAGCTCGCGCATGCGCAGCTTGTCGAGATCCATCGGGAAATCAACAATTTGGCGGGAACCGAGGCGCTGATAGACGGGTTTGGACTGCTGTCTGGCCGGCCGGCCAAGGGTATCTGAAGTCCCGTCGGTGACCCCCGCGAGGTTGGGGCGCCGGCTCCACGAATTCATCCGCGATGCTTCAAACCCTTGACTTCGCGGCGGGAAAGACGAAACACGCATCGGCCGGACGCCGGCGCCCGTCGGATGCGGGCCCGGCCCATCCGCCGGTTGGACATGGTTTGGACCGATCGATCGGCCGCGCCCTTTCAGGGGGCATGGTTAATCGATCATTCACGGCCGGCGGTTAAGGCTGGCGGGAATGGGCGCGGGAGGCGCCGCTTTCCGCAAGCGACCGCGCCAGATGGAGACGAATGCACATGGCGACGAAAGTCAAGGAAGGCGAGGCCGCCGTCGAGGAGCGTCAGGAGACGCCTGACAGTCCTCTGCTGGACCTGTCGGACGACGCCGTCAAGAAGATGATCAAGGCCGCGAAGAAGCGCGGCTTCGTGTCGATGGACAAGCTGAACTCGGTTCTGTCCGCCGAGGACGTGACCTCCGAGCAGATCGAAGACCTCATGTCGATGCTGTCCGACATGGGCATCAACGTCGTCGAGGACGAGGAAGGCGAGAACGAGGAGGAGAAGGAGTCCGAGGAGTCCGGCTCGACCGAGGTCGCCGAGGCTACGACGGGCGCCGTCGCCACCACGACCAAGAAGGAAAGCTCGGACCGGACCGACGATCCGGTGCGCATGTACCTGCGCGAGATGGGCTCGGTCGAGCTTCTGTCCCGCGAGGGCGAGATCGCCATCGCCAAGCGCATCGAGGCCGGCCGCGAGACGATGATCGCGGGCCTCTGCGAGAGCCCGCTGACCTTCCAGGCCATCATCATCTGGCGCGAGGAACTCAACGAAGGCAACATCATGCTCCGCGAGGTCGTCGACCTCGAGGCGACCTATGCCGGACCGGAGGCCAAGATGCCGTCCGCGCCGGTCGAGGGCGCCGAGGCGGGCGGCGTGCCGGCGCCGAACGGCGAGCTGCGTCCGGGCGAAGAGGAAGAGGACGACGAGGACGACCTCGAGAACTCGCTCTCGCTCGCCGCGATGGAGGCCGAGATCCGTCCGCAGGTCATGGAGACCTTCGACGCGATCGCCGAGAACTACAAGCGCCTGCGCAAGCTGCAGGACCAGCAGGTCGAGAACCGTCTCGCCGCGCAGGGCACGCTGTCGTCCTCGCAGGAGCGCTCCTATCGCAAGCTGAAAGAAGACCTCGTCGCCGCGGTGAAGGGCCTATCCCTCAACCAGAACCGCATCGACGCGCTGGTCGCCCAGCTCTACGACATCAACAAGCGGCTCGTCGGAAACGAGGGCAAGCTCCTGCGCCTCGCCGAAAGCCACGGCGTGAAGCGCGACGAGTTCCTGCAGACCTACCAGGGGTCAGAGCTCGACCCGAACTGGACGCAGTCGATCGCCAACCTCTCGGGCAAGGGCTGGCTGAAGTTCGTCCAGAACGAGAAGGACGGCATCCGTAACCTCCGCCAGGAGATCCAGAACCTCGCCACCGAGACGGGCCTCGAGATCACCGAGTTCCGCCGCATCGTCCACATGGTGCAGAAGGGCGAGCGCGAGGCCCGGCAGGCCAAGAAGGAGATGGTCGAGGCGAACCTGCGCCTCGTGATCTCGATCGCCAAGAAGTACACCAACCGCGGCCTGCAGTTCCTGGACCTGATCCAGGAGGGCAACATCGGCCTGATGAAGGCCGTCGACAAGTTCGAGTACCGCCGCGGCTACAAGTTCTCGACCTATGCGACGTGGTGGATCCGGCAGGCGATCACCCGCTCGATCGCCGATCAGGCGCGCACGATCCGCATTCCGGTGCACATGATCGAGACGATCAACAAGATCGTGCGCACCTCGCGCCAGATGCTGCACGAGATCGGCCGCGAGCCGACCCCGGAAGAACTGGCCGAGAAGCTGGCGATGCCGCTGGAGAAGGTCCGCAAGGTTCTGAAGATCGCCAAGGAGCCGATCTCGCTCGAAACGCCGGTGGGCGACGAGGAGGATTCGCATCTCGGCGACTTCATCGAGGACAAGAACGCGATCCTGCCGATCGACGCGGCGATCCAGGCGAACCTGCGCGAGACGACGACGCGCGTGCTCGCCTCGCTGACGCCCCGCGAGGAGCGAGTGCTGCGCATGCGCTTCGGCATCGGCATGAACACCGACCACACGCTGGAAGAAGTCGGCCAGCAGTTCTCGGTGACGCGTGAGCGCATCCGCCAGATCGAGGCCAAGGCCCTGCGCAAGCTCAAGCACCCGAGCCGCTCGCGCAAGCTGCGCTCGTTCCTCGACAGCTGAGCCGATCCGTATCGCGGGTTAGAGATCAGGGGCGCCCTCGGGCGCCCTTTTTCGTGTCCGGCGTCAGGCGGGGAGGGCGCCGTGGGCGGTGGCAACCCGGCCGGCGCGCATGCGCCGCGACAGGAGCGCCGCCACCATCATCGCGCCGATCACCGTGACATGCTCGGCCGCGGTGTGGAAATGATCCACCGCCTCCGGTCCGGTCATGTTCCAGAAATCGTGAACGAGGAGGATCGTCAGGCCCGTGAACGTCGCGAGCATGCCGGCGCCGAGCCAGGCCGCGCGATCGAGGATGACGAGGGCGGAGCCGAGAAGCTGGACGACGATGACGAGGACCGCGACCAGCGCCGGCGGCGAAAAGCCGAAATAGGCCATCTCGGCGGTCGCCGCCTCGAAGTCGGCGAGCTTCGCGAGGCCGCTGCCCCAGAAGCAGAAGGTCAGGATCAGTCGTGCGATCGGCGGGAACCAGCGTGTGTCGAGAAGCCTTGCGATAGCGGAGGGCATGGGGTCGCATCCCGGTCGGGCCGGCGCAACGGGGCCGGATCGCCGTAGATCATAACAACCCCAGGTTTCAGGCGCACTGCCTGATTTCGTGGTCGAAGGAGCGCAGGAGATCCGCCTTCGGCATGGGTTTCGCGAGGTGGTAGCCCTGGAAGAGGGTGCAGCCGGCGGCTCGCGCCAGCAGCATCTGCCGCTCGGTCTCGATGCCTTCGGCCACGACCGACAGTCGCATCGAGTTCGCAAGGCTGGCCAGCGCCGAGACGAAGACGTTGTCGGTCTCGCTGCCGCCGAGGCGCGCGATGTAGCTGCGGTCGATCTTGATGCAGTCGACCGGCAGGTGGCGGAGGTAGTCGAAGCCGCTGAAGCCCGTGCCAAAATCGTCGAGCGCAATGCGGATGCCCATGTCGCGCAGGGCCTGCAGGCGGCGACAGATGTCCGGAGTCGTCTGGATTGCCGCCGATTCGGTGAGTTCGAGCGTCAGGCGGCTCGGCGCGTGGCCGGTCTCGGCGAGCACCCGCGCCACCATATCGACGACGTCGTCGCGCTTCAGCTGGTTGGCCGAGACGTTGACGGAGATGCGCAGGTCGGGAAGCTCGCGCGCATCCGACAGCGCCCGGCGAAGGACCCACTCGCCGAGCTGGTCGATCAATGCCGTGCTTTCCGCGATCGGGATGAAACGGGCGGGTGAGATGTTGCCGCGAGACGGGCTCTGCCAGCGAAGAAGGGCTTCCACCGCGACGAGCTTGCCGTCGGGGCCGCTGATCGGCTGGTAGTGGACGTCGAGTTCGTTGAGGAGGATCGCCGCCCGCAACTCGCGCTCGATCAGGCGGCGATGCTTTAGTTCGGCCAGCATGTCGGCGTCGAAGACGGCGGTCTTGTTGCGCCCGGCGCTCTTGGCAGCGTAGAGCGCGACGTCGGCGAACTGCATGGCCTCAGACAGGTAGACCGTGCGCTCGGGCACCATCACGACGCCGAGGCTCGCCGACAGCGACAGGCGCCGCCCGCCTGCCATCACAGGCGTGTTGAGGGTCTGGCCGAACCGCTCGCCGAAGGCCAGCGCCTCGGCCTCGTCGGCGCAGGGCAGCACGAAGGCGAACTCGTCGCCGCCGAGCCGCCCGGCGGTCACGCGCGGCGCGAGGCGCTTCAGCGTCGTCGCGATGTGGGACAGTGCGAAGTCGCCGGCGCGGTGGCCGAAGCTGTCGTTCAGGACCTTGAGGTTGTCCATGTCGAGCGCGAAGAAGGCGAGCGACGTGCCGCCGTCGCGGGCTTTTAACGCCTCGCCTGCCGCTTCCAGGAACGCCCGGCGCGTGAGGAGGCCGGTGATCTCGTCGATCACGTGGCGTTCGACCAAGGCTTCCTGCTCGCTGCGCACGCGTTCGAGTTCGAGATGCGTTCGATGGAGGTCGCGCCGCACGCGCCCGAGCACCAGGAAGGTCGCGATGCAGGCGACCACCGAGATCGGGGCGACCCAAGGCGAGGTGAGGAGCAGGATCGCGCTGACGGCGAGCCAAACGGCAGCAAAGGCCGCGTGGGTGCGTTCGAGCTCGCGGACGACGGTGACCTGCTCGACCCAGAACGACTTGCTCATCTGCATACCGACTGCACCTGTAACCCTGACGTACGGTATGGGATGTCCGTGAACGTATTGCGTCCGGCAATGGTGCGTTGCGGCGAAAAGCGCTCGTTCTCGCCGTATGCTGAATGCCGGATGAACGCGCCGGACGGCGGCAATTCAGGAAGGCCGACTTATCTTGTCGGACATGACGCGCCACGGAGCGCGCCCTATCCGACAGGAGACCTTTCCATGCTGTCCAGCTTCATCCGTTCCACCCTCGTCGCTGCGACGGTTCTCGGTTCGCTCGGCGCGGCCAGCGCTGCAAGCGCCGCGCCGCGCGATGCGGCCGGCGTGACGCTCGTCGACTATCGCGGCGAGCGGCACGACCGTTGGGAGCATCGCGGCCCGCGCCATGGCGAGCGCTGGGGCGACCGAGGCCCGCATCGGGGAGAGCGCTGGGGTGATCGCGGACCGCGCCGCGGCGAGTGCTCGCCGCGTCTTGCCCTGCGCAAGGCGCGCGACATGGGCGTGCGCGGCGCCGACGTGGTGCGGGTCAACAACCGCGCGGTGGTCGTCGCCGGCTACAAGCGCGGCTACCCGACCTCGCTGCGCTTCGCGCAGGACCGCGGCTGCCCGGTGATCGGTTACCGCTGACACCCGAAGGCTTCAAATGAAGAAGGGGCGGCTCTCGCGAGCCGCCCCTTTCTTATGTCCGGGGATGATCAGGGCTGGAGTTCGTAGACGATCCGGACCTGCGCCGAGATCGTGTTCTCGCCCGCCTCGACAGGAACCTTGGCGGCGCTGCTCGCCATCATCCGCATCTCGCCCATCGGCATGGGCGGGGGAAGGGGCACGAAGCCGGCCGCCGTGTCCTCGATCGAGACCACGCGACCGAGCTTGAGCCCTGCGGCCTCCGCGAGCGCGGTGGCGCTAGAGCGCGCGCGGGCGACGGCGTCGCGCCGCGCTGCGTCGCGCAGCGACGCGTCATCCTCGATCTGGAAGGAGATCGAGCCACCCTCATTGACGCCGAGCTGAACGGCACGGTCGAGGAGTTCGCCGAGCTTGGCGATATCGCGCACCTTGACCGACAACGTGTTGCGCACCTCGTATCCGGTGAGGACGGGAGGCGCCTGCGTGCCGTCGGAACGGTTGTCGTAACGATACTGCGGCGAGATCTGGAAGCCCGAGGTCTGCAGGTCGCGGGCCTCGACGCCGAACGAGGGCATTGCGGCGCGCACGGCGTCCATCGCCGTGTTGACCTGCCCCAGCGCATCCGCGGCCGTCGCGGCCGAGCGCATGACGGTCAACTGCGTGACGGCGAGGTCGGGCGCGCCCCTGGCCAGTCCTTCGCCGGAAACGCTGACGCGCGCGGGCGGCGGGGCCGGGGGCGGCGGCGCATCCTGTGCCAGGACAGGCGAGGCGAACGCGAGGGCGGCGCCCAGCGCGAGAGGGGCGAACAGGCGGACTGCGGACAAGGCCGATTCTCCGTTGGATGTCTGACGCTCGTCTTGTGGGGCGCGAATGCGGCGAAAGGCCAGCCGTTCAAGCTTCGACCGGCCACTGCCGCAGTTCGGTCCGGCCGTCGTTGGCCGCGAAGGCGTTGAGGAGCGCGGTGTGGCGATAGAGCGGATTGCCGGTGACCTCGCGTCCCACCCAATCGGGGATGGAGAAGACCTCGTCGGGATCGCCGAGCTCGACTTCGGCCCAGACGAGGCCGGCCAGCGGACCGCGGAAGACGTCGACCTCCCAGAGGTGCCCCTCGTGGGGAACCTCGAAACGGTCCTTCTCGATGATCTGGCCGGTGCAGACCCCGCCCAGCATCTCTTCGGCATCGGCGACCGGAATCTCGTACTCGAACTCGCTGCGGCAGATCCCCGAGCGCGCACCCTTCACCGTCAGCCATGCCGTCTCGCCGTCGCGGCGCACCCGAACCTTGCCGTTGGCGCCCTGGCTGACCAGTCCGTCCCGAAGGGTCCTGACGCGCACCGCGCGGCCGCGCCAGGCATTGCCGATCACAAGAAACTTGCGCTCGATTTCGACGGCCATGAAGCCTCTTCACGCGATGCGGGACGCCCGTCGGCGGCCCGCAGATTCCGACCGGCGGCTCCCATGTCACCAAACGGGGCGGAAAGCAATTGTCCGCGTTATCGACCGGGGCAGCCCGACCCGAAGGTTCACGCGCCCCAGCCGACGAACCCCTTGATCTCCAGGAACTCGTCCAGCCCGAACTCGGCATATTCGCGTCCGTTCCCGGACTGCTTGTATCCGCCGAACGGCGCGCCCGCGTCCCAGGCGGGATAGTTGAGATAGACGTTGCCGGTGCGCATGCGCCGCGCGAAGGCGCGCGCCCGCTCCGGGTCGGCCGACTGGACGTAGGACGCGAGCCCGTAGACCGTGTCGTTGGCGAGCTCGGCCGCTTCGTCCTCGGTCTCGTAAGAGAGGATCGACAGGACCGGGCCGAAGATCTCCTCGCGGGCGATGGTCATGTCGGGCGTGACGTCCGCGAAGACGGTCGGGCGCACGAAGTAGCCGCGATTGAGGCCGTCGGGCCGGCCGGGACCGCCGGCCACGAGCCGCGCACCCTCCCGGATACCCGTCTCGATGAGCCCTTGAATCTTGTCGTACTGGACCTGGCTGACGACCGGGCCGAGCTGGGTCGAAGCGGCGTCGGCCGGGCCCACCTTGAACGCGTCGGCCGCCCGCGCAGCGATCGCGGCCGCCTCATCGTGACGATCGGCGGGTACGAACATGCGCGTCGGCGCGTTGCAGCTCTGGCCGGAATTGCCGAAGCAGCCCTGCACGCCCTTGGTGACGGCGGTCTCGAGGTCGGCGTCGGGCAGGAGGACGTTGGCCGACTTGCCGCCGAGCTCCTGATGGACCCGCTTGATCGTGTCGGCGGCGCCTTTGGCGACCAAGATGCCGGCCCGCGTCGAGCCGGTGAAGGACATCATGTCGATGCCGGGATGGCGCGACATGGCTTCGCCGACCCCCGGCCCGTCGCCGTTGACGAGGTTGAAGACGCCCCGCGGCAGGCCGGCCTCATCGCAGATCTCGGCGAAGAGGAGGCCGCTCATCGGCGCGATCTCTGACGGCTTCAGCACCATCGTGCAGCCGGCGGCGAGCGCCGGCGCGACCTTGCACATGATCTGGTTCATCGGCCAGTTCCACGGCGTGATCATGCCGACGACGCCGATCGGCTCGCGCGCGATCAGCGTCGTGCCGCGCATCTCCTCGAAGTAGTAGGTCTCCAGCGTCTCGATCATCTTGGCGAGATGGGCGGTGCCGATCCCGGCCTGACTGTTGAGCGCGAAGGGCAGGGGCGCGCCCATCTCGCGGCTGATCGCCTCGGCCATCTCCGGAAGGCGCGCCTTGTAGACCTCGAGAAGGCGGCGCATCAGGGCGAGGCGTTCCTCGCGGGTGGTCTGCGAATAGGACCGGAACGCGCGGCGGGCGGCCGCCACCGCACGGTCGACGTCCGCAGCACCGCCCAAAGCGATCTCGGCGAAGGCTTCCTCGGTGGACGGGTCGATCACCGGGAGGCGGGCGTCGGTCGCGGGCGCCACCCAGGCACCGTCGATGTAGAACTGCAGGGCGTGGTTCATCTCGGTCCCTCCCGAACGCGCGTCGGTAAAGGTGTAGAACCCCGCACGCTCCATGGTCCAGCCGGCTGCGGCGGCGGAACGCGGAAATCCCCGCCCGGGCTTCGGCCCGGACGGGGAGAGGGGACGCCGAGAGAATAGGGTTCAGCGGCGATGGCGGCGGGCGAGATCCACGAGGATCGCGATGAGCACCACGAGGCCGACGATCACGCGCTGCCAGAAGCCGGACACGTTGAGAAGGACGGTGCCGTTGGCAAGCATCGCCAGAAGCAGGGCACCGAGTGCCGTGCCGACGATCGTGCCCTGGCCGCCGCGAAGGCTCGTGCCGCCGATGATCGCGGCCGTGATCGCCTGCAGCATCCAGCCTTCACCGACGGACGGCTGGCCGGCATCCATGCGGCTCGCATAGAGCATGCCGGCCATGGCGGCGAACATGCCGGCGAGGCCGTAGACGAGGAGCTCGACACGGCGGATGCGGATGCCGACCAGCACCGCGGCGTCGCGATTGCCGCCGATCGCGAAGATGTTGCGGCCGAACTTGGTGTTGCGCAGCACCCAGATCAGGATCGCCGCCGAGACGAGGAAGAACCAGACCGGCACCGGCAGGCCGAGAAGCTCGCCCTGACCGAAGACGCGGAAGCCGGCCCCGAGCGGGCGGATCGGGTAGCCCTCGGTGATGACGAGCGTCATGCCCGCGAAGATCTCGCCCGACGCCAGCGTCACGATGAACGGGTTGAGCTTGAGATAGGCGATGAAGAAGCCGTTCACGAGACCGAGGCAGAGGCCGAACAGGCAGGCGAGCGGGATCACCAGCCAGGGATGGACGCCAAGCGAGGTCAGCATCAGCGAGCCGACGATCGCCGAGAGACCGGCGGCCGCGCCGACCGACAGGTCGATGCCGCCAAGAAGGAGCACCAGCGTCTGGCCGAGCGCCACGAGGCCGACGAAGGCGGCGGCGCGCGCCACGACCGTCAGGTTGTAGGCCGACAGGAAGTTCGGCGCGGCGATCGACAGGATGATGGCAAACAGCCCCAGCGCGATCAGGATGCCGCTCGCCTCCCAGCCCTTGAAGCGGGACCAGAGGGAGGGGGCGGCGGCGGAGCGGGCCCGCGCGGGAGACCCAAGAGCGGTGTTGGTCATGGCTCGGGTTGCCTTTCGGTCGGGAGACGGGCGGTCGATAAGCGGCGCTGGCGTCGCGCCTTCAGCTCATGGCGAGACGCAGCAGCGATTCCTGCGTCATGTCCTCGGTGCGCGGGGTGCCCTTCACGCGGCCCTCGTGCATGACGAGGATGCGGTCGGAGACGTTCAGCACCTCCTCCAGCTCGGAGGAGATGTAGACGATCGACAGGCCCGCCGCCGTCAGGCTGTCGAGGACGCCCTGGATCTCGGATTTCGCGGCGACGTCGATGCCGCGCGTCGGCTCGTCGAGGATCAGGATCTTCGCGTTCTTGGCGAGCCAGCGGCCGAGAATGACCTTCTGCTGGTTGCCGCCCGACAGGGAAGTGATCGGGTCCGACGCCGATCCGATCTTGATGCGCAGGCGGTCGACGTAATCGTCGACCGTGCGCGCCATGCCGCGGAAGTCCATCCAGGCCGGACCACGGAAGCGGTCGAGCGTCGCGATCGTCAGGTTCTCGGCGATCGAGAGGAGCGGGAAGATACCCTCCTGCTTGCGCTCCTCCGGCAGATAGACGAGGCCGCGCTGGATGGCGTCGGCGGGGTCCGTCACCGGGCGCGCGTCGCCGAAAATCTCGACCGATCCGGCCTTTGCCCGCGTCAGACCGAAGATGCACTTGGCCACCTCGGTGCGCCCGGCTCCGACGAGGCCGGAGACGCCCAGCACCTCGCCCTCGTGAAGCTCGAACGACACGTCCTCGAACTCGCCGGGGCGGGACAGGCCGGACACTTTCAGGACCACCGGACGGTCCTCCAAGCGACGCGGCGCATGCGTGGACAAAGCGACCTCGCGGCCCGCCATCAGCGCGACCATCTCGTGCTTGGACGTGCGCTTCGGGTCGAGCTCGCCGACATAGGTCCCGTCGCGCAGGACCGAGATGCGGTCGGACAGGTCGAGGATCTCGTCGAGGCGGTGCGAGATGTAGAAGGCCGAGCCGCCGGTCTCGCGGAAGCGGCGGATGAAGGCGTAGAGCTTTTCGGTCTCGCGCGTCGTCAGCGCAGCGGTCGGCTCGTCGAAGATCAGGATGCGCGCCTTGGTGGCGACGGCGCGGGCGATCTGTACCAGCTGCTGCTGCGCCTTGGACAATTCGCCCGCGCGGGCGTCGCCTGCGATCGTGTCGTCGACAGCATGGAGGTGCGTGAGGGCTTCCTCGCGCGTCGCTCGCCAGTCGATCGCCGGCCCGCGCGTGATCTCGGCGCCGAGCATGATGTTCTCGGTGACGGTAAGGGCCGGAACGAGATTGATCTCCTGCGGCGCGATGGCGATGCCCGCGCCTTGCGCCTCGCCGGGCGAATGGAACTGCACCGCGGCGCCGCCGACGAGAAGCTCGCCGGCAGTCGGGCGGAGCCGGCCGCAGATGATGTTCATCAGCGTCGACTTGCCGGCGCCGTTCTCGCCGATGATCGCGTGGACCTCGCCGGGGCGGATCGAGACGGAAACGCCCCTCAGGGCATGCACGACGCCGAAGCTCTTCGATACGTTTCTCGCCTCGAAGGCGGTGGCCATCGCGTCCATGTCAGCCTCTCCCTCGACCGGAACGAAAGGGGAGCCGGCGGACCGGCTCCCCGACCTCGCCTTTAGAGCTGGTCCTTGGTGATGAAGCGCGAGCCCGTGTTGTGGTCCATCGGGATCGTGTGGTTCTGGTTCATGGCGACCATGTACTTCACGGCCCAGTAGCCGATGTCCCACTGGCGCTGCGCCTTCAGCGCCGTGATGACGCCTTCCTTCACGAAGTCGACGGCCTCCGGCAGGTCGTCCATGCCGACCACCGCCACCGTGCCCGCCTTGCCGGCGTTCTGGACGGCGCGGGCGATGCCGATCGGGTTCGAGGCGTTGCAGCCGAAGAAGCCCTTGATGTTGGGATGGGCCTGGAGCGCGTTCTCGGTGAGCGAGACGGCTTCCTCCAGCACGTCGTTGTCGGGCTGCTCGAAGACGATCTTGACGTTCGGATAGGCTTCCAGCGCTTTCTTGAAGCCCTTGATGCGCTCGACGTGGTCGGTCGCGGTCAGGGAGCCGGAAAGGATGCCCACCTCGCCCTCGCCGCCGATGTGGTCGGCGAGATACTTGCCGAGGTCGAAGCCGTCGCCGTAGCTGTCCTTCTGGCCGACGAAGGCGAAGTCGGGCGAGCAGAAGGAGTTGAAGGTGATCGTGTTGACGCCGGCTTCCTTGGCTTCGGTCAGGAGCTGGACGTTGGTCGCCTGATCGAGGCAGGCGACGGCCAAACCATCGGGCGCGCGGCCGATATTGGCCTCGATGCGCTGGTTCTGGTCGGCGACGTCAGCCTGTGGGGGCTGGTCCCAGATCATGTTGATCTTGATGCCCTGCTTGGCAAACTCGTCCACCGCGTACTGGCCACCCTGGCGCACCACGTCGTACCACGGGTGGATCACCTTCGGGATGAAGACGAAGGTCAGTTCCTTGTCGATCGGCTTGATGAGGTCTTCCTGCCCCTCGGCCGAGGCCGGCAGGACCGCGCCCATCAGCGCGGAGCCGAGAACGAGGGTGGACCAGAATCCCTTGCGCATGTCGTCTTCCTCCCGAAAGGGGCGCCTCCCGCCCCGGACCCGAGCGACTAAGAGCCGCCGGACGCGCCGTCTTCCCCAGCGCGCCTGTCCCCTTCGATCTCGCGCACTTTCCGCCAACCGTCAATACATTTGATCTTCACGAAATCATTTTGTGCAACGCGTCGTCGAAACCGGGGAGGCTAGTTGATCTGAAGCAGCCCACCGTGACGGCGGAGGCCTCACTTATCAGCGCCACGTCCGCGCCAATCACTCTGAGCCATAAACATTTGCACTTTACAAAAAACAAAGTTGCGCGATACACCTCACCAGAGGCGCAAGGGATGCGCCGCTTCCCAAGCTCGGATGGATCGTGATGAAAGCTGCCCTCCTGCGCGCTCCCAACGACGTCCTGTTCGGTGATGTCGCGGATCCGACCCCCGAGCGCGGTGATCTCGTTCTCAAGGTTCGCGCCGCCACGATCTGCGGCACCGACATCCGCATCGTCTCGGGCCGCAAGACCATGGGCGTGCGCTACCCCTCGGTGCTCGGGCACGAGTTCTCCGGGGAGATCGTCGACGCCGGCGGCTCGTCGCGCTTCCGGGCGGGGGACGCCGTCTGCGTCGATCCGGCGATCGCCTGCGGACACTGCGCCTACTGCAAGCGCGGGCTCGAGAACGTCTGCGAGAACCTGACCGCGATCGGCTACGAGGTCGACGGCGCCTTCGCCGAATACATCCGCATCCCCGGCCGGGCGCTGGAGACGGGCAATGTCTTCGCGATGCCCGACGGCGTCTCGTTCGAGGAGGCGGCGCTCGCCGAGCCGCTCGCCTGCGTCATCAACGGTCAGGAGAAGGTCGGCGTCGAGCGCGGCGACGTGGTGGCCATCCTTGGCTCCGGCCCGATCGGTCTCCTCCACGTCAAGGTCGCGCGGCTGTCCGGCGCGCGGCGCATCATCGTGTCCGAGCCGAACCCGGCCCGCCGCGAGGCGGCACTGCGGGCGGGCGCCGACGTCGTGGTCGATCCGGTCAACGAGGACCTGAAGGCGATCGTTCGGGACGAATCGGGGGGCATCGGCGCCGACGTCGTGATCGTCGCGATCGGCGTGCCCTCGCTCGCCAACGACGCCCTTGGCCTCGCCCGCCTGCGCGGGCGCGTCTCGCTGTTCGCCGGCTTCAACAAGGGCGAGATGGCGCCGCTCGACGTCAACGCCATCCACTATAACGAGCTGATCGTCACCGGCTCCTTTGGCCTGACGCGCCTCCAGTTCGAGAAGTCGCTGAACCTCATCGCGTCGGGGCAGCTTGATACCAAGCCGTTCCTGACGCATCGTTTCGCCCTACCGGCGATCGGCGAGGCGCTGGAGACCGCCGCCCGAGGCGATGCCATCAAGGTCGCCATCGTATCCTGATCATGAGCACTGCTACTTCCCCCGCACGCCATTTCCCGGTCGTCATCATCGGCGCGGGGATCAACGGCATCGGCACGTTCCGCGACCTCAGCCTGCAGGGGGTCGACTGCCTGCTGATCGATCGCGGCGACTTCTGCTCGGGTGCGAGCGAATCGTCCTCGCGCCTGATGCACGGGGGCCTGAAGTATCTGGAGACGGGCGAGTTCCGGCTGGTGCGACAGTCGGCGGAGGAGCGCAACATCCTCCTGCGCAACGCGCCGCACTTCGTGACGCCGCTGGAGACCGCGCTTCCCGTGCGCTCCTGGTTCGGCGGCATCGTGCCCTCGATCAAACGCTTCCTTGGCCTCAAGGCCAAGCTCAACGATCGCGGCGCCATCATCACCAAGCTCGGCCTGACGATGTACGACGCGTTCGGCCGGCGCTTCCGCACCATGCCGGTGCATCGCTTCATCGGCGGACGCCGCGCCCGCGCCGAACTGAAGGGCCTCGATCCCGCGATTACCGCGGTCGGTCTCTACTACGAGGCCCGGCTCGACCATGCCGAACGGCTTGGCCTCGAACTCGTTCTCGATGCCCTGAAGGACAATCCGGGCAGCGAGGCGCGCAGCTACACGAAGGTGCGCTCGGCGGCCGGCGGCGCGATCGAGATCGAGGACGTCCTGACCGGCGCGCGCGAATGGGTGCGCGGCGACGTGGTGGTGAATGCGGGCGGCGCCTGGATCGACGGCGTCAACGCCGCGCTGGGCCTCAACACGCGCCACATGGGCGGCACCAAGGGCAGCCACGTCGTGGTGGATCATCCCGAGCTTCTGGCGGCGCTCGGCGGCCGCATGGTCTATTTCGGTTCGGCCGACGGCCGGGTGAACCTCCTCTATCCCTTCAAGGGCCGCGTCCTCATCGGCTCGACCGACATTCCCGTCGCCCATCCGGACGAGGCGAGGGTGAGCGAGGCGGAGATCGCCTACATGATCGGCGTCGTCTCCGAGGTCTTCCCCAGGATCGTCATCCGGCGCGACGATGTCGTCTACGCCTTCTGCGGTGTGCGCCCGCTTCCCAATGCCGATGTCGACGATCCCGGCGCGATCAGCCGCGACCATTCGATCGCCGAGGAGCGGCTGCCGGGCACCGACGTGCCGGTTCTCTCGCTGATCGGCGGCAAGTGGACGACCTATCGCGGGTTTTCCGAGGAGGTCACGGACCGCATCCTGCCGCGCCTCGGGCGAGAGCGCCGGGCCTCGACGGCGGAGCTTCCGATCGGCGGCGGCACGGCGTTCCCGAAGGACGCGGCCGGACGCCAGCGGCTCGTGCGCGAACTCGCCGAGACGGCGGGCGGGCCGGAGGCGGTCGGGGAGCGTCTCCTTCGCCGCTACGGCACGCGGGCCCGCCCGATCGCCGAGGCGATCCGCGCATCGGACGGACGCACGCTCAACGCCGCGCCCGACCACCACGTCGCCGAGATCGCCTGGATCGCGGCGAACGAGCAGGTCCGCACCGCGGACGACATCCTGCGCCGGCGCACCGACCTCGCCCTGTCGGGCCGGGTGACGCCGGTCCTCAGCGACGAGGTCGAGGCGATCCGCCTCGCCGCGGCCTGACATTCACACGCCCCGCCGGATCGGGAAGGGGTCCGTCATCTTCTGGGAGGAACGCGCGATGCGCTACGACTACGCTTCGATCGGCTTCTACACGTTCGACTGCCTCGGCCGCCCCGTGGGTGCCATCCCGCCGGGCGGCGGCACGCAGTTCATCGAGGAGATCGATCTGGCCGTTTCCGGCGCGGCGGGCGCGGCGGTGATCGCGGCGGCCAAGCACGGGCTGAACTGCCTTGCGGTCGGCGCGGTCGGCGACGACCTGATGGCCGGTTGGGTAATGGACCGGCTCGCGAGCTTCGGCGTCGACATCTCGACGATGCAGCGGCTCAAGGGCGTGGGCACCTCGACCTCGATCGTCCTGACGCGCGCCGACGGATCGCGTCCGGCGCTTCACATGAAGGGCGCGACCGGTGCCTTCGTGATCACGCCCGACATGTGGGACAAGGTGCTCGACGCCACGGTCGTCCATCTCGGCGGCGTCGGGCTGATGGACCACATGGACGGGGCCCCGAGCGCCGAACTCTTTGCCGAGGCGAAGCGCCGCGGCGCAATCACGACGGTCGACGTCTTCGCGGCGGCCGAGAAGGATCTCGACAACGTCGTCGGCCTCCTGCCTCACACGGACTATTTCCTGCCCTCGATCGAGGAGGCGCGCGTCCTGTCGGGGCTGGAGGACGTCGAGGACGTCGCGCGCTTCTTCCTCGACAAGGGCGTGACCTGCTGCATCCTGACGCTCGGCGAGAACGGCGCCTACTATCGCCATTCCAACGGCGACCGCTTCCTGATGCCGGCCTTCGATATCGAGATGATCTGCTCCTGCGGCTGCGGCGACGCGTTCAACGCGGGCATCGCGACCGGCCTCGTGCGGGGCATGGACCCCGAATCCATGGTACGGTTCGCGCAGGCGACCTCGGCGCAGAACGCGCTCGGGCTCGGCAGCCAGGCGGGCGTCACCTCCTTCGACCAGACGCTGGCCTTCACGAGGCGCGCGACGCGCACCCCGACGATCGCGGTGCATGGCGCCGCCCGGACGGCGGCGTGAGCCGCCCGGTCGCCCGCGTCTCCGACCTCGAGCGCTGAGCAATGGCCTGGCGCGCGCGCGGTGGCCCGGCGGGGCTGTCCGGACCCGCCGGCGAAGGGCTAAACCCGAGGGAGACGATTTCCTCGGGCGAAAGGCTGGCCGTGTCCTCCACCGACAGCGACGACATCAAGGCGCGGGCCGCCTGGCTCTACTACATGGAAGGGCTGACGCAGGATCAGGTCGCCAAGATCCTCGGGCTGACCCGCACGCGCGTCCTGCGCATGCTGGCGGCCGCGCGCGAGGACGGCACGGTCCAGATCCGCGTGACCTCGCCGATCGCCCGATGCGCGCGGCTCGAGCGCGAGGTGCGCGCCCGCTTCGACATGGAGCGTGTCGTGGTCGTGCCGGACCCGCAGGACGAGGCGCAGCTGCCCTCGATGATCGGCGCGGCGCTCGGCCAGCTCCTGCCTGATCTTCTGGCCGACGGCATGACGATCGGCCTCGGCTGGGGGCGCACGCTCTCCTCGTCGCTCCCCTTCGTCGAGCCGCTGGTCTACGCCCGGTCCACCACGATCTCGATGCTTGGCGGGCTGACCCATGTCAGCCTGTCCAATCCGTCGGAATTCGCCTGGCGCTTCGCCGACCGGATCGGCGGCGATTGCTACATGCTGGCTTGCCCGGTCTTCGCGCCGGACGGGGCGACGCGAGATGCGCTCCTCAACCATCGCGGGATCGCCGAGGTGTTCCGGCGGACGGACCGTCTCGACCTTGCGATCCTGTCGGTCGGCGACTTCACGCGTGACTCGATCTTCGTCCGCTACGGCCTTCTGGAGCGTGCCGACCTCGACAGTCTGGAGCGGGCCGGGGCTGTCGGCGACGTCCTGTGCCGCTTCATCGACGCCGAGGGGCGGGTGCTCGACCATTCCGTCAACGACCGGGTGCTCGCCGTCGACCCGCGCCGCCTCGCGGATGCCAGGCGCACGGTCCTGGCGAGCGGCGGCTGGTCGAAGTTTCCCGCGATCCGCGCGGCCATGACGCTTCTGTCGCCCGAAATCCTCGTGACCGACGAGCGCACGGCCGAGCGGCTGCTCGACGGCTGAAAAATGCGCTCCGGGCCATCTATGAACTCTTGTCTTCATGAGAAGACAAATGTACCTATGTTTCCCAAGGGAGGAACAGCGATGACGATTCTTCAGGTTGGCCTCGCGGCCGAACTCCAGGCCTACGCCGACAAGAACGGTCCGGTGACCGTCGGCCTCGCCGGTTCGGGTCAGATGGGCACCGACATGGTGGTGCAGCTGACCCTGATGCCGGGCGTTCGGCTGGGGGCCCTGTCGGAGCTGAACATCACGGGCGCGGAAGCCGCACTGCGCATGGCGGGCACCGACTTCGTCCACGCAGCCGGCACCAGCGACATCGACCGCGCGATCGAGGGCGGCAAGGTCGCGCTGACCGAGGACTACAAGGCGCTCTGCTCGTCCGGCCATATCGACGTCATCATCGACGCCACCGGCAATCCGAACGTCGGCACGCTGATCGCGCTGGAGGCCTTCCGCAACGGCAAGCATGTCGTCATGCTGAACGTCGAGGCCGACATCACGATCGGCCGCTTCCTGCGCGAGGAGGCCGCCAAGGCCGGCGTCGTCTACACCGGCGCGGCAGGCGACGAGCCGGCCGCCACGGTCGAGATCATCGGCTTCGCCCAGTCGCTTGGCTTCGACATCGTCTGCGCCGGCAAGGGCAAGAACAATCCCTTGAAGTTCGACGCGACGCCGGACGCCTACGAGGAGGAGGCCCGGCAGCGCAACATGAACGCGCGCATGCTGGTCGAGTTCGTGGACGGCTCCAAGACCATGATCGAGATGGTCGCCGTCGCCAACGCCACGGGGCTCGTGCCGGACGTTCCGGGCATGCACGGGCCCGCAGCCACGCGCGACGAACTGGCCTCGGTGCTCTGCACCAAGGAGGACGGCGGCGTCCTGTCGGGCACCGGCAAGGTCGACTACTCCATCGGCAAGGGTGTCGCGCCCGGCGTCTTCTGCATCGTGAAGCCGCGCCACGACCGCGTGCTGGAGCGCATGAGCGATCTGAAGATGGGCCCCGGCCCGAACTACACGATCTTCCGCCCCTATCACCTGACCTCGCTCGAAGTGCCGCTGTCGGCCGTGCGTGCGGTGGTGAAGGGCGCGCCGGACCTCATCCCGGCCGACCGTCCGGTCGCCGAGTGCGTGACGCTCGCCAAGCGCGATCTGAACCCCGGCGATACGCTCGGCAAGATCGGCGAGTACGACTACCGCGGCTTCGCCATGACCTGGGAAGGCGCGCGCAACGAGGGCGCCCTGCCGCTGGGCCTTGCCGAGCGGGCTCGCGTCATCAAGCCGATCAGGGCCGGCGAGAAGCTGACCTATGCCAACTGCGAGCCGGACGACAGCCTGGTGATCACCCAGATCCGCCGTCGTCTCGACCAGGCCGACGGGCGCTTCGCCACCGCGGCCGAGTAACCGGATCAGGAGAGACAGGCCATGTCCGCCATGCCCGAGGTTTCCGAGGTCGCCGACGCGGCGGCTCCGTCGCAGGGCCCGCGCGAGGGGGACAACCGTCCCTTCGCGTTCCGCCACTTCGAGCCGGCGGTCCTCCGGGACGCGCTGCGCCAGATGCATCTCATCCGCCGCTTCGAGGAAGGGGCGGAGGAGAGCTACATGCGCGGCCTGATCCACGGGACGATGCACCTGTCGATCGGTCAGGAGGCCTCGGCGGTCGGCATCTGTCTCCCGCTGACCGACACCGACCAGATCACCTCCACCCATCGCGGCCACGGCCACTGCATCGCCAAGGGCGCGGAAGTCGGCCGGATGTTCGCCGAGTTCTTCGGCAAGGAGACGGGCTACTGCCGTGGCCGCGGCGGCTCGATGCACATCGCCGATGTGACCAAGGGCAATCTCGGGGCCAACGGCATCGTCGGCGGCGGCCTGCCGATCGCGGTCGGCGCGGCGCTCTCCATGAAGATGCAGAAGCGGCCCGACGTCGTCGTCTCGTTCTTCGGCGACGGCGCCAACAACGAGGGCGCCTTCCACGAGGCACTGAACATGGCCTCGATCTGGAAGCTGCCGGTCGTGTTCGTGTGCGAGAACAACAAGTACGGCATGTCGGTCTCGACCGAACGCTCGACGGCGGTGAGGAACATCGCCGAGCGTGCGGTGGCCTATTCGATGCCGGGCGTGACGGTGGACGGCAACTCGCTGTCCGACGTCGCGGAGGCTTCCGTCGCCGCGATCGAGCGGGCGCGCCGGGGCGAGGGGCCGACCCTCATCGAGTGCAAGACCTACCGCCATCGCGGCCATTCCAAGAGCGACCGCAACCGCTACCGCACCAAGGAGGAGATCGACGACTGGATCTCCAAGGACCCGATCGGCCGCTTCGAGGCCGAGCTGATCCAGTACGGCATCGTCTCGGAAAGCGACGTGGAAGAGATCCGCGCCGGCGTCGAGCGCGAGATCGCCGAGGGCATCGAGTTCGCCAAGAACTCACCGTCGCCCGACCCGTCCGACGCGACGCGTTTCGTCTACACGGCTTGAACGGCTGAAGCAGCCGACCTCCCGAGGATTGTTCCGATGAGCGAACTTGCGAACGCGGCTGGCGGCCGCGAGCTTTCCTATGCCCAGGCGATCCAGGAAGCGATCGCCATCGCCATGGAGGAGGACCCCCGCGTCTTCATCATGGGCGAGGACATCGGCGTCTACGGCGGCGCCTTCCAGGTGACCGGCGACCTCGTCCACCGCTTCGGCGCCGACCGGGTCATCGACACCCCGATCGCCGAGCTCGGCGGCGCGGGCGTGGCGGTGGGCGCGGCGCTCACCGGCATGAAGCCGATCTATGAGTTCCAGTTCTCGGACTTCGCGACGCTTGCGATGGAGCAGATCGTCAACCAGGCGGCCAAGCTCCGCTTCATGCTCGGCGGCAACGTCTCGGTGCCGCTGGTCATGCGCTTTCCCGCGGGCTCCGGCACGGGCGCTGCGGCCCAGCACTCCCAGAGCCTCGAGGCTTGGCTCGGCCACGTGCCCGGCCTGAAGGTTCTGCAGCCCTCGACCCCGCACGACGCCAAAGGCATGCTGCTGGCCGCGATCGACGATCCCGATCCGGTGATGATCTTCGAGCACAAGATCCTCTACAAGTCGAAGGGCATCGTGCCGGAAGGCCGCTACACCGTGCCGATCGGCAAGGCGGCCGTGGTGCGCGAGGGCCGCGATCTCACGATCGTCGCCTCAGCCATCATGGTCCACAAGGCGCTGTCGGCGGCCGAGGAACTCGCCAACGACGGCATCGATGTCGAGGTCGTCGACCTTCGCACCGTGCGCCCGATGGATCGCGAGACCATCATGAAGAGCGTCATGAAGACCGGGCGCCTCGTCTGCGTCTACGAGGGCGTCAAGACGCTCGGCGTCGGCGCCGAGATCGCCGCGATGATCGCCGAGAGCGATGCGTTCGACTATCTCGATGCGCCGATCGTGCGCCTCGGCGGCGCGGAGTCGCCGATCCCCTACAATCCCGAGCTGGAAAAGGCGGTCGTGCCGCAGGTTCCCGACATCGTCTCGGCCGTGCGCGCACTCCACAAGAGGGAGCGTTGAGGCCATGCCGACCGAAGTGATCCTGCCCAAGGTCGACATGGACATGGCGACCGGCCAGATCTCGCGCTGGTTCTACAAGGAAGGCGACGCGATCAAGAAGGGCGAGCCGCTCTTCGAGATCGAGACCGACAAGGCGGCCATGGAAGTGGACGCGCCGGCGAGCGGGACGCTGCGAAACGTGACCGGCGCGGAAGGCGTCGACATCGCGGTCGGCGCGCCCGTCGCCTGGATCTACGCTGAGGGCGAGGCCTATGACGCCGCCGCGGCCGGCGGCTCGGTCGAGACGAAGGTCGAGCCCGATCCCGACGTCGAAACCGATTCCAAGCCCGCACCGGCCGAGGCGGTCCCCGCGGTCGCGCAGGCTGCACGGCCCGAGGACGCGAAACAGGGGGCCGAGGGCGAGCGCCGCGGCGTGCGTGCGACGCCGCTTGCCCGCCGGATCGCGCGCGAACGCGGGATCGATCTCGCCTCCGTGACCGGCAGCGGACCGCTCGGTCGCATCGGGCGCGACGACGTGGAAGCGGCGGCTGCCGCCAGGTCCGAGGTCAAGGCGCCGCAGCCTGCGGTCGCCGCGTCGAAGCCCGACAGCGTCGGAACGGCACAGCCGGCATTTTCCTGCACCCCGAAGACAGCCCCTGCCGCACGGGCCCCGGCGCCGGCCAACGATACGGCGACCCCGCTCGCCGTCACGCGTCTGCGCGAGGGTGAGGGCGTTCCCATCGTCCTCATCCACGGGTTCGGATCGGAGACGGCAAGCTGGCGTCCGCTGCTTGGCGAGATGACCGGGGGCAACCCCGTGCTCGGCATCGACCTGCCCGGTCACGGCGCGTCGCTCGACCAGGAGGCGGACGGGTTCGACGGACTGGTGTCGGGCGTCGAGGAGACGCTGATCGCGCTCGGGGTGACGGGCTGCCATCTCGTCGGCCATTCGCTCGGCGGCGCCGTGGCCACTTCGGTTGCCAGCGGCACGGCGACCGACGTGCGCTCGCTGATGCTCCTGTCGCCGGCCGGCTTCGGGCCCGACATCGACACCGGCTTCACCGAAGGCTTCGCCCGCGCGACCGCCGAGGCGCCGGTGCGCACCTGGCTGCGCCATCTCGTCGCCGACGCGGGCGCCATCTCCGACGGCTTCGTGCGGGCGACCGCGCGCGGACGGGCGGATGGCCGGCAGGCGGACGCGCAGACCCGGCTCGGCACGCACCTCTTCTCGAACGGCGCGCAGCACGTTTCGGTGCGCGACCTCCTTCCGCATCTCGCCATGCCGGTGAAGATCGTCGCCGGCACCGAGGACCGCGTGGTCCCGGTGCGCCATTTCGCCGGGTTGCCGGGGCGGATCGCCTTGCATGTTTTCCCGAGGACGGGACATATGCCGCAGATCGAGCAGAAGGGCGACGTTGCCCGCCTGCTTCACGAGCTGACACGCTAGTCCGTCGTCCGGCCGGCTTTCAATCGCCGCGCCGAGCCACAGGCGCGAAGGTGTCGCAAGGCCGCTCCGGTCCGCCGGGGCGGCCTTGCGCGTCCCGCGTTCGGGCGGCGACAAGGGGAGACCATCCATGGCCGAGTTCGACGGCATCATCTTCGACTGCGACGGCGTGCTGGTCGACAGCGAGGTCCTCGCCCGCCGCGCGATGCAGTCGGTCTATCGGCAGGCCGGCATCGAGGTCACGGCCGACATGGTCAATGCCGTGGTCGGGATGAAGATGGCCGACATCCTGAAGGGCATCGAGGAGAAGACCGGCCGCGCCCTGGATCAGGAATACCATCCGCGCTTCTGGACCGAGACCAAGGCGCTCTTCACGCAGGAACTCAGCCCGACGCCCGGCATCGTCGAATTCCTCGAGCGCTCGGACCTGCCGCGCTGCGTCGCCTCCTCCTCCGACCACGAGCGCATCCGCCACAGCTTGAAGGTCACCGGCCTCGATCGGTTCTTCTCGCCCGACGCGATCTTCTCCTCGCACGACGTGAAGCGCGGCAAGCCCGAGCCCGACCTCGTGCTTCACGCGGCAAGCCGCATGGGCTTCGACCCCGCCCGCTCGCTGGTGATCGAGGATTCGCGCTTCGGCATCATGGGCGCCAAGGCCGCCGGCATGGTCGCCTACGGCTTCCTCGGCGGCGCGCATCTCCTCGCCAACACCGGCGAGAGCCTGCGCGATGCCGGCGCCGACTTCGTCGCCCGCACTTATGACGAGATCGCAGCGGAGATGGCGCGCTGAAGGCTCGTCGGCGGTCTCACGACCTTCTAATCAGTCCGACGTTGCGGCCAACCATTCCTCGATCGCAGGCCGTCACAATGTCTTGGTGACGCGATTTCCCGGAAAGGGACGCGGGCCCCTCCTCAATCCTGCTGACATGGTCCTATTCTCTTGTCGCCGTAGCCGGTGACATAAGCTTCCGGATCAACCACAAACTCGATCCCATCGCCGTGAAACCCATCGCCCGCGAGGCCTCCCCGTTGCAACGTTGTGACCGCGTCGCGATCCGGGAAGTGTATTACGGCCTGCCTTCCGTTTTTCGAGAAGCTGATCGAAAGGGTGGGGTACCGCAACTCCCGTTCCAAATAGCAGTTGAACGTCTGCTTGCCGGTCAAACCGAAGGCGGGTTTATCACTGAACCAACCCGCCTGGATCAGGACGATGGCGGTACCTGCAAGCGCAATTCCGATGACGGCCAGAATGCCGATAACGACCTGTCGTAGGACGTGCGCCAATTTCTGGATCCCTCGAAGCCAATCAGACCGTTCTGATTGACCGACGTCTAAATCGAAGGCGCACAGATAGGTAGTCACTCCAGCCAGCCTAGGACCTCATTCGGCGATCAGATCTCCGTCACGCACTTCTTGGCGCGGGGGATGGAAGCGGCGCTCATGGAGAGCTCGGTCACGCCGTTCTGGACGAAGAAGGGGATGAGGTCGGGGCGGGCGGCGGCTTCGCCACAGACGCCGATCCAGATGCCGGCGTCGCGCGCGGCCCGTGCGGCCATGCCGATCGCGGCCAGCACCGCCGGGTGCTCGGTGCGGTTGAGCTTGGCGACGCGCGGGTTCAGCCGGTCTGCGGCCATCACGTATTGCGTGAGATCGTTGGTGCCGACGGAGAAGAAGTCGACCTCGGCCGCGATCTCGGCGGCGACGAAGACGGCGGCCGGCGTCTCGATCATGACGCCGAGCTCGAACGCGCCATGGGCGTGGCCGGCCGCATCGAGCTCGGCGCGGCATTCGTCGAGAAGGGCGCGCACGGCACGCACCTCGCCGACGTCGGCGATCATCGGGAGCAGGATCTTGACGTTGCCGACGACGCTTGCGCGCAGGAGCGCGCGCAGCTGCGGCTTGAAGACGTCCGGCCGCTCCAAGCACATGCGCACGCCGCGCCAACCCAGGAACGGATTGTCCTCGTGCTCGAAATCGATGCCGGCCACCGGCTTGTCGCCGCCGATGTCGAGCGTGCGGATCACGACCGGGTGGGGCGCGAAGGCTTGCGCGAGCGTCGTGTAGGTTTCGGCCTGCTCGTCCTCGTCCGGCAGCGTGCGCCGCTCCATGAACAGGAATTCGGTGCGGAAGAGCCCGACGCCCATCGCCCCGGCTTGTCTCGCCGCCTCGATCTCGGCGAGCGAGCCGAGATTGGCGGCGATCTCGATGCGCCGCCCGTCGCGGGTCTGCGGCTCCACCGTGCGGTAGGCGTCGAGCGCGGAGCGTTCTGCGGCCTCGCGCGCGATGGCGCCGGTGAAGCGGGCGGCCGTCTCGGCGTCGGGGTCGATCGCGACCTCGCCGCTCGATCCGTCGAGGGCGACCGTCCGAGCGGATTTCAGTCGTGCCTCGTCCGCGGGAAAGCCGAGGACCGCCGGGATGCCGTGGGCGCGTGCCATGATGGCGACATGGCTCGTCGCCGCGCCCTTGCGGCAGACGATGCCGCCGATGTCGGCGAGCGTCGCCTTGGCGAGATCGAGCGCCGCGATCTCGTCGGCGACGATCACCGCGCCTTTCGGCAGGTCCGCCAGCGTCATGTCGCGGCGACCGAGAAGCGAGAGGATGATCGCGCGCGTCACCGAGCGGATGTCCTCGGCACGGGCGCGCAGGTACGGATCGGTCAGCGCCTCGAAGCTCGCCGCGATCGAGCGCCCGGCCTCCTCGACGGCGCTCGGCGCATCCCGTCCCGCGCCGATCGCGCGGGTGACGGCGGCGATGAAATCGGAGTCCTCGGCGACTTCGACCAGCGCGTCGATGATCGCCGCGTCGTCCCGGCGCAGGCTCGGACGCGCACGCGCCTCCCGGAAGGAGGCGACGGTGGCGGCAAGGGCGGTGCGGTAGCGCTCGTGTTCGGGCCCGATCTCCTCCGGCGCGAGGGTGCGCGGCTGAATATCGAGGCTTCCGGGAAAGAAGGCGAAGGCCGGGCCGATCGCGGTGCCCTCGCTGGCCGGCACGCCACGGTCCGTGCGGGCGACGGATGGAGCGGGCGTCGGCGCGGCGGCGGGTTTGGGCGCCGCGGTCAGGTCGACGTCGCCGGCGTCGGGCGTCTGCAGGAAGGTCGCAAGGGCCGCAACGGCATCGGCCGCGTCCTCGCCATCGGCCCTCAAGGTCGCCTCGTCGTTCTCCTTCACGCCGAGCAGCATCAGCTTCACGGCGCTCTTGGTGCTGGCGCCCCGGCCGTTGCAGCGGATCTCGACGTCGCAGGCGAAGCTCTTGGCGAGCTTCACGAACTGCGTGGCCGGGCGTGCATGGAGACCGTCGTGGACGCGCACGACGACGGAGCGCTCGATCATGGCTCGAAATCCGATGGTGAGGGCAGGGAGGCTCAGTCGCCGATGATGATCTCGGCGCCGGGCTGGAGGGCGGCCGCAAGCTCGCCGCCATCGACCGCGGTCGCCGTCAGTTCGCCCGGACGCTCGGGCGCGGCGAGCCCGTTGAAGTTGATGACGACGTGGCCGATGTCGCGCACCTTGGCCCACGCGAGATCGCCGATGCCGGTCAGACGGGCTTCGACCGCACCGACGCGGATGGGAACACCGGCGACCGGTGCCTCAGCGGTCGGCTCGCCCACCACCGAATGGAGGACAGAGACCTCGGCCAGCTCCGGCGGAGCGCCGTCGGCGAAGAGGATGAGGACGCCGCCTTCCAGAAGATCGGGGACGTCCGGGCCGACGGCGGTGACGCGGGTGCGCAGGAACTGGGTCATGAAGGCTCCTCGGGCGGGCGAGGCCCGCAGTCAGGGAAAGGGCGGGGCGAGCAGAGGTGCATCCGCCCCGCCTTGTCGTGTCAGAGCAGGAAGCTCGCGCCCCAGGCGATCAGGACGGCGATCGGCCCGGTGATCTGGCGGCTGATGAGCACCGCCGGCACGCCGATCTCGATCGTCTTCGGCTTGGCTTCGCCGAGCGCAAGGCCGACCGGCACGAAGTCGCAGCCGACCTGCGCGTTGTAGGCGAACAGCGCCGGCAGGGCCATCGCCGGGGCGATGGTGCCATTGGCGATCTGCGGACCGATGATGGCGACGCCGATCACCTGCGCGATGACCGCGCCGGGGCCGAGGATCGGCGACAGGAACGGTAGGGCGCAGATCGCCGACAGGACCACGAGCCCGAGGATGTTGTTGGCGAGCGGCCCGAGCGGCGCGGCAAGAAGGTCGCCGATGCCGGTGTAGAGGATGATGCCGATCAGCATGGTCACGAAGGCCATGAACGGCAGGACGTTGCGCACTACCATGTCGATCGTGCGCCGGCCGGCATTGAAGAAGATGCCGACCGCGCGGCCCATGACGCGGCCGACGCTCGTGATCGCGCCGATGAGGCCGCCCTGGTTGGAAGCCGGCATCGCGCCGCCGAGCGCGGCGGTCGCCTCGGCGGGCGAGGAGAACGAACGCGGCGCGGCCGTCGGCTGGCCCATCGCGGCGGGCGAGGCGGCCTGTTGTCCCGCCGTTGCAGCGGTGCCGTCGGCGGGCGCCATGTCGTCCGGCGTCACGCCGGAGACGTAGATGTCCTCGGTGATGAACTGGGCGAGCGGACCGGACTGGCCGACCGGCATGATGTTGATCGTCGGGATGCGCTTACGGGCGTAGACGCCGCAGCGGGCCGTGCCGCCGCAGTCGATCACGACGGCCGCCATCTCCGACTCCAGCGGCGGATTGCGGAACCCGTCGACGACGGTGGCGCCCGTCAGTTCGGCGAGGCGCTGGGCGACGGGCGGGATGCCGCCGCCGGTCACCGCCACGATCTTATCGCGCTCAGGCGTCGGCTGGATCACCAGCGGGCCGCCCCAGCCGCCCTTGCCCTGGGATACGCGAATGGCCTTGAAGGTCTTGGTCATGGGTTCGATCCTCCCCGGGGCCTTAGAGCGTCACGCCTTCGCGCGCGGCGAGGAAGCGCGTGACGCGCTCGGTGACGATGCCGCGCAGGAGGATCGCCACCACGCCGACGATGAAGTAGTAGATCGCAAGATTGATGTGGTAGCCGGCCGGGATGACGCCGCGGTTCTCGAGCTCCAGGAGCGCGACGAGCACGCCGCCCCAGACGAAGTATTCGCCGGCATTGGCATGCGGGAAGAGCCCGAGGATCGGGTGGCAGAACGAGACGGCCGAATCGTAGAAGGCCGGCTTGTGCTTCTCTTCGAGGAAGGTGCCGAACGTGTAGGCCATCGGGTTGGTCAGGAAGAACATCGAGAGGACCGGCAGCACGGTGTAGCGGGTCAGCGCGATGCGGCCGGCCTTCTGGGCGAGGCCATGGACGCGCTCCTCGCCGATCATGCCGGTGAGCGCGTAGAAGGCCGTCATCAGCACGACCAGCGTCGGGATGATGCCGGTGACGAAGCCAAGGAAGACCTCGCCGCCCTTCTGGAAGACGCCGATGAAGTGGCGGCCGATCGTGGCGAGCCAGCCGAGCTGCTCTTCCTGGTTGCCGGTGGCCGACAGCTGCTGCACACGCCGGGCGTATTCGTCGGCCGAGATCGCGCCGCCGCCGGACGCCGGGGCGGTCGCCGCCGCCGTGCCCGCCGCGCCGGGATCGGTCGCCTGGGCGAGGAGGGTCGCGCCGTGATGCGCAGCGTCGGCCGCGGTCGCGCCGTGATGCGCCGCCGCATCGGTCAGCGCCGCCGCGAGCGCCGGATCGGCAAGAGCTTGAGCATGGACGGCGCCGTGGGCGGCGAGATCCGCTGCCCCCTGCGCCAGGATCATCATCGTCAGCATGAGCGGCCCTCCCAGCCGTGCCCCGTGTCGGGGCGTTGCGACGTTCGTGTCTGGTATCTTGGTCCCGTCGGCCGGGATCAGGCCGGCAGCGGCTCGCCGTGCCGCGCCTCCGGTGACGGGTTCTGGCGCGCGCGGGTCTGGTCGATCTGGTCGAGCGCGCTGAGGATCGCGGCGGCGAGCGGCTCGCGGCGGCGCGTCCCGGCCTCGGCCCGGACGTCCGTCATCGGCCGGCCTTCGAGGTCGGAGAGGCGCCGGGCCTTGGCGAAGACCGTGCGGCCCTCGAGGCTCGTCGCGCGGCACACGCGGCCCTCGGGCGAGACGGTGATCATGGCGATGGCCGCGCCGCGCAGCGCGCCGCCGCCCTTGCCGACCCCCATCCACCCGTCATCCGACGAGCCGCTGAGGTCGCGGAACGCGTCGCGATAGCGCCGCACCTGGATCATGGTTCCCACGCATTGAAGCGCCCAAGCCAGCGCCAGGAGCGCCAGCGCGATCTGCCAACCCGTCATGCCCTTCGCCTCCCGGAAAGCGTCCGTCCCCGCTTCCTTTCGGCCAAGTGAACATTTGACTTGCGTTGTGTCAACATGTTCGTTGAAAGGGCTCGGGTCAGTCGAGAAGCCGCTGGGCCGTGGTCTCGTCGGTGACCAGCACCGTCGGCTTCAGAAAGGCGAGGGCGGCCTTGAGGACCGCAATCTTCTCGGGGCCGCCCGATGCGAGGATCCGCTCGGGCGCCCTGCGAATCGCCGCCATGTCGGCGGAGACGATGCGCTCGTTGATGGCATGATCCACCAAGTTTCCGTCGCGGTCCAGGAAATGAAACAGGAGATCGCCCACCGCGCCGGCCTTTTCCAGCGAGCGCCGCTCGGCCTCGGCGATGTAGCCGGTGCGGTAGGTCGTGGCGTTCTTCTCGATGCCGCCGACGCTGAGGACCACGAGGTCGAGCTTCTCCGCCATCTCGAGCGTCGAGCCGAGGCCGCAGCGCTCGACGAGGGCCGTCTTCGTCTCCGGGCTGTCGACGATCGCCGGGGCGCTGAGGAGGAAGGCGTCGCCGTTGAAGATCTGCGCGAAGCGCCAGACGAACTCGGCCGGGTTGAAGCGGTGCGCCTGGTTGATGCCGCCGAGCAGCGAGACGACGCGCATTTCCTCCAGCGCGTGCGGCTCGATGAAGGGCAGCGATTCGAGGAGCGTGCGACCCCACCCGAGGCCGACCGTCATGCCGCTGGCGACCGCACCGGAGAGAACGCCGCCGATCGCCGCGCTGATGGCGCTGGACGGGTCCTCGCCCTTGCCGGGCGCCGGCGCGACGACCGCGCTGCGCAGGCCGTAGCGACGCTCGAGTGCCCGCTCGGCCTCGGTCAGCTCGGCCAGCGCGCCGGACACCGAGATGCGCACCTCGCCGCGTGCGCGCGCTTCGGCCAGGAGGCGCACCACGCTGACGCGGCCGATGTCGAGAGCCGCGGCGATGTCGCTCTGCGTCATCTCCTCGACGTAGTACATCCAGGCCGCGCGCACGCGCATGCGGTCGGCGCGGGTGTCGGTGGCGGGCGCTTCCGCGCCGTTGCGCGAGCGGCCCTTCAAGAATGCCCCCGGCACGACGCATCGCATAGAGGCCGTCGCGCGTTGGAGGTGAGGGGCTGCGCGCTGTCAGGAAAACGTCTCATGCTTCCGCCGTTCGTATGGTATTCGTCGCACCAGTTCGGAGAGCTTCATGTTGCCCCATCCCCATAATCTGACGCTGCCACTCAAGGAAGGCATCCGGGACCTGCGGACATCGATTCGCCAGGAAGCGGCGGCGGGCACGATCTCGGCCCGGCTGATCGGTACGCCGGAGCCGGCCCGGCGTCTCGCCCGGATGGCGGACGGGGTGCTGTCGCGCGCCGAGAAGGTGGCCGAGCGCGTGATCCCGCGCGGCGGCGCCGACGTGTCGCGCACGCTGGACCGCATGGCGACCTCGCTGATGGGCGCGGGCGCGCCGGTCGAAAGCGCCGATCTCTACGCGCTGTGCCGCGAGGTCCTGTCGCTCGGCGGCCCGCGCGACGCCGTGGTCTCGGAATTGCGGCTGGCGATGGCGTCCGAGGATCTCGGCCGCCGGGTCCGCGACGAGGATACGGTGACGGCAGCGGCCCGTGCGGCGGGGCGCCTCGCCGCGGTCGGCGCGGCGCGGCCCTGCCTCACCAGCGCGCTGGGCCCCGTCGACCCCGAGGACAGCGCGGCGGTGAACGATCACATGGCGCTGGCGGTCTGGCTCGGCGTTCTCGTGCGACGCGACAGCGGGGCGTCCGGCGAACTGGCGCTCGTCGGCGCGCAGCGCGCCGTCGAGGCCGAGGGACCGCGGTGGCGCACGCTGATGCGCGACGAGCGTTTCACCGATCTCGGCGCTGCCTGGCGCTCGACCATCCCCTACCTTCCCTGAACCATCGCTAAGCGAGGCGCCGCGTCCCGTGAACGACCCCGTCCTGACGCTCAGTCTCGAAGCCGCCGACGCCGGCGGTCGCCAGTCGCTCCGCCGGTCGATCCGTCGCCTCGGCGACTTTTCGCGCACGGTCGACATCGCGCTCGGGCAGTTCAACGTCCGCTATGGCGTCCACATGACGCTGACGCAGCGCAGCCTGACGCGCGCCTTCCTGGAATGGATGCGCCAGTTCGATGCGCAGCGCTCGCTCGCCGATCGCGACCGGCGCGACTTCAGCCATTTCGCCGCTGGCATGCTGCTGTCGAGCCTGATCCGCAACCGGCCGGTGACGGGCGGCGCGGCGCGGCCGAAGGGCGGCGACCTCGCCCGTCCCGAGGAGGCGCTCGTCGCCTTCTGGCCGGAGGGCGTCTTCTATTTCGAGTTCTGCATCACGGTGCTGGACAAGGTGCTCGCCGAGCAGGACCTCGAGGGGATCCACCTGTCGTCGCAGGCGCTGGAACTGCGGTCCTGGGCGTCGTTCCGCGAAAACGTCGCAAGCGATCCGGACCTTGCGATCCCCTTCCTCGACCTCTTTCTCGGCGGCGATCCGAACTGGGATTTTCCGAAGGCGGCGCGCTTCCGCTCGGCCCTCAAGGGGCGGATGCTGGATTGGGACAAGCGCCTGACGGCGCCTGCAGCAGCAGACGCCTAGAGCCGTCAGATCATGTCCGCCACGCGGTCCCAGGCACGGGACAGGTGGCGGGTGAGGATCTCGGACAAGGCGGGGCCATCGCGCTTTTCGAGCGCGGCGATCATCTCCTCGTGTTCGGCGACGGCCGCCGCCCATTTGTCCGCGCCCTCGTGGGCGATGAAGCGGACGCGCTTCAGGCGCATCTGCAGGCCGGCATGGACGTGCATCAGCGCGGCGTTGCCCGACAGCTCGACGATGCGGGTGTGAATCTCCTGGTTGAGCTTGTAATAGGCGAGGCGGTCGCGTGCCTTGTAGCGATCGATCATCGCGTCGTGCGCCCGTCGAACGGCGGCGATCCCCGCATCGCTGCCGGCCTCGCACGCGAGCCGGCCCGCGAGATGCTCGAGCTCGCGCAGGACGATCAACATATCGTGGACGTCCTTGCGGCCGAAGCGTCGCACCACGGCGCCCCGGCTCGGCACGAGCTCCACGAGACCTTCGCTCGCCAGATACTTGATCGCCTCGCGCAACGGCGTACGGGAGACGCCGAGCTGTTCGCCGAGCTGCCCCTCGTGCAGCCGTGAGCCGGGCTCCAGCGCGCCTTCGATGATCATGTCGCGCAGCCGCCCGACGATCGTGTCGTGCAGCGAGGTCCGCGAGATGCGCCCAAGATCCGTCCCGACGGCTCCGTCGATCGGACGAGACGCAGACATCGTATCGCTCATCGATCCCTCCCTATCGAACCCGACGCTCGGCATCCGAAGCGTCGTGGCTCCCGCGCGGATTGGCTCCACACACCACAACATCACCAAACCGTCAAACGCGAATGCTGTATGCAGAATACAAAATGAAAAAGGCTTGATGCGTGCATGCGAATAGGATAGCGCTATGGGCAAGCTTCATTCGGGAGGACTGGGAATGGCTTTCGCGACCAACGCAGCGGATCGTCCGATCGTGGCACTTGCCATGGGCGACCCCGCCGGCATCAGCCCGGAACTGGCCGCCATGCTGCTGGCCGACCCGGAGACCAACGAGCGCGCCAGCGTCGTGGTGTTCGGTGACCGCCGCATTCTCGATCGCGGTGCCCGCGAGGCCGGCGTGACGCTCGACCTCGGCGAGGCCAGCGATGTCGATCACATCGGCGACGGCTCCCGCCCGGTGATGATCGACCTCAAGAACCTGGCCGTCGAGGACGTGCGCCGCGGCGAGGCGACGCTCGAGGGCGGCACCTTCGCCACCACCAATTTCCGCCGCGCTCTCGAGATGGCCCATGCCGGCCGGGCGGACGCCGTGATCTTCACGCCGTTCAACAAGCAGGCGATGCGCCACGCCTATCCCGGCTACGACGACGAGATCCGCTTCGTGGTCGACGTCACCGGCTTTGCCGGCAAGGTGCGTGAGTTCAACGTTCTGGAGAAGGTCTGGAACGCGCGCGTCACCTCGCACATCCCTCTGAAGGAGGTCTCGGACCACTTGTCGGTCGAGGCGATCCTCGCCGAGGTGAAGCTCACCCACGATTGCCTGAAGCAGTCGGGCATCGAGCGTCCGCGCATCGCGATCAACGGTCTGAACCCGCATGCAGGCGACGGCGGCGCCTTCGGCATGGAGGAGATCGAGATCATCGAGCCCGCCGTGCGGGCCGCCAAGGAGGCGGGCTACGAGGTGGACGGGCCGTTCCCGGCCGACACGGTGTTCCTGCGCGCCTTCAAGGACGGCTGGCACGCGGTGCTGACCATGTACCACGACCAGGGCCAGATCGCGATGAAGCTGATCGGCTTCGACAAGGGCGTGACCATGATGGGCGGCCTGCCGTTCCCGCTCTGCACGCCCGCCCACGGCACGGCCTACGACATCGCCGGCCAGGGCAAGGCGGATCTCGGCGCGACGCGCGAGGCTTTCCGCCTTGCCGTGCGCATGGCCAACCAGCGCCGCGCGCTGGCCGCCGCGGCCGAGTGAGCGCCGACGGCCGAGCCTTGAAGCGTCCGCATGCGTGAGGGAGGTGTGCGCGTGTCTGAAGGAGCCGGGCGAAAGCTCGACCGAACTAACTGGCCGATCGCGGCCGCAATGATCCAGTATCCGGGCGTCTTGCCGGACGGCCGGACGACGCAGGACCAGTCCGCCGAGGAATGGTCCGCGACGCTCGCCGACGTCGCCGACGCCGGCTTCACCGAGCTCGACCCGACCGACGGCTGGCTGCGCATCGCCGACCTCGAGCCCTCGCGGCTGGGTGAATTCATGGGCGTCGTCGCCTCGCACAGGCTGACGATCCCGGCGATCTCCACCGCGCGAAAGAACCTTATCGACCCGTCGCTCGGCGAGGCGCATCTGGCCTATGGCCACCGCGTTCTCGACACGGCCGCGACGATCGGCGCCGGCGCCGTGTCCTTCGGCTTCTTCGGCCCGCTCACCGACGCGCAGAGACAGGCGCTCTGGTTCTGGACGGTGGAGGGCGAGCGCAACCCGACCGATGCCGGCACCTGGTCGCTCGCCGTCGAGCGGCTGCGCGATCTCGGACGCCATGCCGCCGACCTCGGCCTCGAGATCTCGCTGGAGATGTACGAGGACACGCTGATCGGCACGGCCGACGGCGCGGTGCGCTTCGTCACCGACGTCGACCTGCCCAACGTGAAGATCAATGCCGACATCGGCAACCTGATCCGCCTCCATCGTCCGGTCGAGCACTGGCAGGTAATGATGGAGAAGATCGCCCCCTTCGCCGGCTTCTGGCACGTCAAGAACTACACGCGCATCGAGGACGAGACGACCGGGGCCATCATGACCGCGCCGGCGCCCCTCGAGTTCGGCACGATCAACTACCGGACCGCCATTCGCATGGCGCTCGCCCACGGCTTCCGCTCGCCGTTCCTGGTCGAGCACTACGGCGGCGACGGCCTGTCGGTCAGCGCCACCAATCGCGATTATCTTCGCCGCATCCTTCCGCGTCCGGAGACCACGGCATGACCCTCATTTACGACGAGCCCGAACGTTTCGCCCAAAGCGCCCTCGAAGGCTTCTGCGACATCAACGCCCATCTCGTGCACCCCGTGCGCGGCGGCGCCGTGCGGGCGACGCAGACGCCCGAGGGCAAGGTCGCGCTGGTGATCGGCGGCGGCTCCGGCCACTACCCGGCCTTCGGCGGCTATGTCGGCATCGGCCTCGCCGACGCGACGGTGGCCGGCGACGTCTTCGCCTCGCCGTCGACGGAATCGGTCGCGCGCATCTGCCGGCAGGCCCATCGCGGCGGCGGAATCGTGCTTGGCTTCGGCAACTATGCCGGCGACGTCCTGAACTTCGGCGCGGCGGCGACGCGGCTGCGCGGGGAGGGGATCGACGTGCGCGTTCTCGCCGTCACCGACGACGTGGCGAGCGCGCCGAAGGAGACGCCCGAGCTTCGCCGCGGCGTGGCCGGCGACGTGCCGGTGTTCAAGATCGCGGGCGCGGCGGCCGAAGCCGGCATGACCCTCGACGAGGTCGAGCGTCTGGCAAGGCTGGCAAACGCGCGTACCCAGTCGTTCGGAATCGCCTTTTCCGGCTGCACCCTGCCGGGCGCCGACGCGCCGCTCTTCACGGTCGAGAAGGGTTCGGTCGCGGTCGGCCTCGGTATCCATGGCGAGCCGGGGATCCGCGACGAGACGTCGATGTCGGCGAAGGCCTTGGCCGACCTTTTGGTCGATCCGCTCTTGGCCGAGCGTCCCGCCGGTGCGAACGGGCGCGTCGCCGTGCTCCTCAACGGGCTCGGCGCCACGAAGTACGAAGAACTGTTCGTCCTCTGGACCCATGTTGCCCGCCGCCTGCGCGACGCAGGGCTGACATTGGTCCAGCCCGAGGTCGGCGAGTTCGTCACCAGCCTCGACATGGCCGGCTGCTCGCTCACGATCACCTGGCTCGACGTGGAACTGGAGCCGCTCTGGCTGGCGCCCGCCCACGGTGCCGCCTTCCGGCGCGGCAATGTCGAGCCGCGCGCAGCCGCGCCGAAGCCCGTCGAAGCTGATGCCGACACCTTGTCCTTCGCAGCGGCGTCGGACGCCTCGCGCCGGGATGCGGCCAAGGCCTGCGCTATCGTCGAGCGGCTTGCCGCCGTGCTGGCTGAGGCCGAGGACGAACTCGGCCGCATCGATGCGGTGGCCGGCGACGGCGACCACGGGCAGGGGATGCGGCGCGGCTCGACCGCGGCTGCCGAGGGCGCGCGCAAGGCGTTGGCCGCAGGTGCGGGAGCGGGCTCGCTCCTCGCCCATGCCGGCGATCGCTGGGCGGACACCGCTGGCGGCACCTCCGGTGCGATCTGGGGACTTCTCCTGCGCGGCTTCGGCACGGCGCTCGGCGACGACGCTCCCGTAAATGCCGCCGCTGCGGCTCGCGCCGCGACGGCCGGCCGGGACGCCGTCACCACGCTCGGGCGCGCCCGGGTCGGCGACAAGACGCTGGTCGATGCGCTGGTCCCCTTCGTCGAGACGCTCGACGCCGAGGTGAAGCGCGGGGCGCGCCTGCGCGAAGCTTGGAGCCGGGCCGCCGAAGCCGCGACGCGCGCCGCCGACGAGACCGCCCAGCTGACGCCCCGGCTCGGCCGCGCGCGCCCGCTCGCCGCCAAGAGCATCGGGCACCCCGATGCCGGCGCTGTCTCGCTGGCGCTCTGTGCCCGCACGGTCGGCGAGGCCCTCAACGCCGGCTAGCCGGCTTTCCAATCCCTGGCCGGACGACCGGCCGGGTGCTCTTCTTTCTTCAACGATCCGTCTGGGAGGCATGATCCAATGAAGCTCTTCGCAACCACCGCCCTCGTGACCCTTGCTCTCGCCGCACCTGCCATGGCGCAGTGGGCTCCGACCAAGCCGGTCGAGTTCATCGCGGCCGGCGGCGCCGGCGGTGGCACTGACCAGTTCGCCCGCCAGATCCAGGCGGCGATCGCCAAGGAGAACCTGGCGCCGACCAATGTCGTCGTCTCCAACAAGGGCGGCGGTTCGGGCGCCGAGGCGTTCATCTACGGCGCGGGCGCGGGCGGCGACGACCACAAGCTGATCCTCGGCACGTCCAACGAGTGGCAGCTGCCGCTCGTCACGCGCCTCGGCTACAAGTCGGAGGACCTGACCCCGGTCGCGACGCTCGCCGTCGACGAGTTCGTCGTCTGGGCCCAGGCGAACAGCCCCTACAACACGATCACCGACCTCGTGGAAGCCGGCAAGGCGAACCCCGGCAAGGTCCGCTTCGGCGGCTCGCAGTCCAAGGACGTCGACCAGACGCTGGTTCGTCGCATCGAGGCCGCGACGGGCGCGAAGTTCCTCTACATCCCGTTCAAGTCGGGCTCGGAGGCCGCCGTGCAGCTCGCCGGCAACCACATCGACGCCAACACCAACAACCCGGCCGAGAACGTCGGTCAGTGGCGTGCGGGGCAGGCGAAACCCCTCTGCGTGATGTCGAACGAGCGGATGGCCGACACGACCAAGGTCACCGAGACCATGTCGTGGAACGACATCCCGACCTGCCGCGAGCAGGGCCTCGCACTCGACGCCTACCAGATGCCGCGCACCGTGTTCGCCCCGGCTGACGTGCCGGCCGAGGCCGTCGCCTGGTACACCGATCTCCTGAAGAAGGTGTCCGCGACGCCGGAGTTTCAGGCCTACCTGAAGAACACCTCGCAGACGGCCCGTTTCATGACCGGCGACGAGTTCAAGTCCTACATCGCCGCCGACGTCGAGCGCTCGCGCAAGCAGTTCGAAGCGGACGGCTGGCTCGTCAACTAAGCCGACCGCCGGCAGTACGGGCGGCCGGCCGACGGCCGCCCGAAGCCAGCCCGTCACGCAAAAGGGGAGGACGCGCGATGGTGACCCGCCGTCACATCGAAGTCGCGACCGGCCTTTCGGCAACCCTCCTGGGTGTCGTCACGGCCTATGGCAGCCTGGAGAACGGCACCGGCTGGACGGATTTCGGTCCGTCCGCCGGCTATTTTCCGTTCCGCATCGGCATCATCCTGACGGTGCTCGGCCTCGTGATCGCCGTCAAATACGGCCTCACCGGGCGTCGTCGCGCGCCCGCCAACCTCGAGGCGCAGGCCGCCGGCGGCGCCGTCGCGCTGCACGAGCCGACCGGTCTCGACGAGCGCTTTCTGGAGGATGGGGCGCTCGGGCGCATCGCTTCGGTCTTCGTGCCGACGGCGATCTCCGCCGCGCTCATCCCGTGGCTCGGCGTCTATCTGTCCGGCGCGCTCTTCCTCGTCTTCTCGATGATGACGCTCGGCAAGGTCGGCGTCGTGAAGGCGACGGTGATCTCGGTCGCGACCATGGCCGTCTTCTTCGTCACCTTCGAGTTCTGGTTCCAGGTGCCGCTCGCCAAGGGCGTCGTCATGCCGCTGCTCGGCATCTATTGAGGAGATCGATCCATGGCTGACATCGCCAATCTCCTGCACGGCTTCTCCGTCGCCTTCTCGTTCTACCATGTCGCGCTCATCGTCATGGGCGTGCTCCTCGGCATTCTGGTCGGGGTCCTTCCGGGCCTCGGCGCGCCCAACGGCGTGACGCTGCTCCTGCCGCTGACCTTCACGATGGAGCCGGTCTCGGCGATCATCCTCCTGTCCTCGATGTACTGGGGCGCGCTGTTCGGCGGATCGACGACCTCGATCCTCTTCAACATCCCCGGCGAGCCGTCATCGGTGGCGACCACCTTCGACGGCTATCCGATGGCCAAGCAGGGCCGGGCGACCGAAGCGCTATCGACCGCCTTCTTCTCGGCCGGCATCGGCGCGCTGACCGGCGTCATCGTCATCACGCTTCTGGCGAGCTGGATCGCCGAGTTCGCGCTGCGCTTCTCGAGCCCCGAGTTCTTCGCGATCTACCTTCTCGCCTTCTGCTCCTTCATCGGCCTCGGCGGCGGCGATCCGATCAAGGCGGCCGTCTCGCTGCTGGCAGGTCTCGCGTTTGCGACCGTCGGCATGGACACGGTGTCGGGCGAGCTTCGCCTCACCTTCGGCTGGCCGGATCTCCTGCGCGGCATCTCCTTCCTCGTCGCCGTCATCGGCCTCTTCGGCATCGGCGAGCTTCTGCTCACGGTGCAGGAGGAGCTGAAGTTCAAGGGCGTGTCCTCGAAGATCGAGGTGCGCGAGATCTTCCGGGCGCTCGCCCGCCTGCCGCACTACTGGGTGACCTTCCTGCGCTCGGCCGCCGTCGGCGTCTGGATGGGCATCACGCCGGGCGGGCCGACGGCCGCGTCCTTCATGAGCTACGGCCTCGGCCGCCGCTTCGGCAAGTATGGGCGGAACTTCGGCAAGGGCGAGCCGGAAGGCGTCATCGCGCCGGAGGTCGCAGACCACTCGGCCGGAACCTCGGCGCTCCTGCCGATGCTGGCGCTCGGCGTGCCGGGCTCGGCGACGGCCGCCGTCATGATGGGTGGCCTGATGATCTGGGGCCTCCAGCCCGGCCCGCTTCTTTTCGTGGAACAGCCGGACTTCGTCTGGGGCCTCATCGCGTCGATGTACCTGTCCAACATCATCGCTGTGGTGCTGGTGCTCGCCACCGTGCCGCTCTTCGCCTCGATCCTGCGCATTCCCTTCGGCATCATCGGCCCGATCATCATCGTGGTCTGCCTGATCGGCGCCTACACGGTGGCGAACGCCGAGTTCGACGTGATGATGGCGGTGGCCTTCGGCATCGTCGGCTATGTCTTCAAGCGGCTGGACTACCCGATCGCGCCGCTGGTGCTCGCCATGGTGCTCGGCGACAAGGCCGAGGACGCGTTCCGCCAATCGATGCTCTATTCCGGCGGATCGCTCTCGATCTTCTGGTCGAACGGGCTGGTCGGCACGCTGATGGCGCTGGCGCTCCTGCTTCTTGCCTGGCCGCTGATCTCCAAGGCAATCCAGATGGTGCGGCCGGCGCGCACCGCCTGACTGATCGAAGACGTGGGACAAAAGAAAAGGGGCGCCGATGCGGCGCCCCTTTGTCGGTTCAGGCGGCCAGTTCGCGCGGCCGCTTTGCGTCGAAGGCGGCGGCGATCAGCGTGCGCGTGTACTCCTCGCGCGGGGCGGAGAAGATGTCCTCCGTCGCGCCTTCCTCGACCAGCCTGCCGTCCTTCATGACGAGGATGTGGTCCGAGATCGCCCGGATCACTGCGAGATCGTGGCTGATGAAGACGTAGGACAGGCCGTGCTCTCGCTGGAGCTTGCGCAGGAGCTCGACGATCTGCACTTGCACCGAGCGGTCGAGCGCCGAGGTCGGCTCGTCCAGCACCACGACCTTGGGCTTTAGGATCATGGCGCGCGCGATGGCGATGCGCTGCCGCTGGCCGCCCGAGAACTCGTGCGGGTAGCGGTTGCGCGCCTCGGGCGGCAGGCCGACCTCCTCCAGCGCCGCGGCCGCACGGCGCGAGCGATCCGCCGCCGACAGCGACGGCTCGTGGACGAGCAGGCCCTCGGTGACGATCTCCCCGACCGTGAGGCGTGGGCTGAGCGAGCCGAACGGGTCCTGGAACATCAGCTGAAGCTCGCGCCGCAGCGGGCGCATGCGCCGCCGGTCGAAGGCGGTGATGTCCTGGCCCTCGAAGCGGTATCGCCCGTCGCTCGGCAGGAGGCGCAGGATGGCGCGCCCGAGCGTCGACTTGCCCGACCCCGATTCGCCGACGACGCCGATCGTCTGGCCGCTCTTCAGGGCCAGCGAGACGTGGTCGACGGCGCGGAACGTGTCAGGCCCCTTCGAGAACAGGCTTTTCGATCCCCGCAGGTCGTAGTCGACGACGACGTCCTGCGCCGACAGGACGAGCGGCGTGCCCTCCGGGACCGGCGGCTTGCCGCCCTGCGGTTCGGCCGCGAGCAGCATCTTGGTGTAGTCGTGGCGTGGCGACCGGAAGATCGCTTCCGTCGGCCCTTCCTCGACCACGTCGCCGCGGCGCATGACGACGACCCGCCCCGCGAAATGCCGGACGACGCCGAGATCGTGGGTGATGAGGAGGATCGCCATGCCGAGGCGCTTCTGGAGATCGGCGAGAAGCTTCAGGATCTGCGCCTGCACCGTCACGTCGAGTGCCGTCGTCGGCTCGTCGGCGATGAGGAGTTCCGGATCGTTGGCGAGCGCCATGGCGATCATCACGCGCTGGCGCTGGCCGCCGGAGAGTTCGTGCGGAAAGCTGTCGATCCGCCGCTCGGGCTCGGGGATGCCGACGAGGCCAAGGAGTTCGAGCACCCGCGCCCGCACGGCCGAGCCGCGCTTGCCCGAATGGTGACGGATCACCTCGCCGATCTGCCGTCCGACGGGATAGAGCGGGTCGAGCGAGGTCATCGGCTCTTGGAAGATCATCGAGATCTTGGCACCGCGATAGCGGTTGAGCTGGCGGGCGGGGAGCCCGAGGATTTCCTCGCCGCGATAGCGCGCCGAGCCCGACGCTCGGCCGTTGGCGGCCAGAAGCCCCATCACTGCCATCATGGTCTGGCTCTTGCCGGACCCGGACTCCCCGACGACTGCCAGCGTTTCGCCGGGCGCGACCTCGAAGGATACGCCCTTCACGGCATCGAGTTGGCCGTCCTCGGTGTCGAAGGCGACGCGAAGATCGCGGATGGAAAGCACCGTCTCGACCATGTCAGCGGTCCCTTGGATCGAAGGCGTCGCGCAATCCGTCGCCGATGAAGTTGAGCGCGAAGAGCGTCACGCAGAAGAGCACCGCCGGAAAGAGCAGGAGCCAGGGGGCCGCCTGGATCGTCTGCGCCCCGTCAGAGATCAGCGCGCCCCAGCTCGTCAGCGGCGCCTGCACGCCGAGGCCGAGGAAGCTCAGGAAGCTTTCCAGAAGGATCACCTTCGGCACGACGATGGTGACGAAGACCACGACCGGGCCGATCGTGTTGGGCACGATGTGGCGCCGGACGATCTGCCGGTCGGTGAGGCCCATGGCCTCCGCCGCCGCGACGAACTCGCGCCGCTTGATCGTGAGCGTCTGGCCGCGGACGATGCGCGCCATGTCAAGCCATTCCACGAGGCCGATCGCCACGAAGATCAGGACGAAGGACCGCCCGAAGAAGGCGACCAGCATGATGACCATGAAGACGAAGGGCAGCGAGTAGAGGATCTCGACGAGGCGCATCATCAGGTTGTCGACGCGCCCGCCGACATAGCCGGAGATGGCACCGTAGGTGACGCCGATCACGAGAGAGACGAGGCTGGCGAGAACGCCGATCACGAGCGAGATCTGCCCGCCGACCATGGTGCGGACCATGAGGTCGCGCCCGTTGCCGTCGGTTCCGAACGGGAAATAGGTCTGCCCGACGGTGCCCGCGACGACGAGTTCGCGCCCGTCCTCGCGCGTCTCGGCGACGGACGCGCCGGTGCCGAGTTCGCCCGCCCGGTCGAAGTAGCGCAGGACGCGCGGATCGATCGGCTCGTCGGAGCGGATGGTGGCGAGGTAGCGGCCATCCTCGACGTCGAAGGCGGCGAGCGTGACGCGCGCCCGCTCGGCCACCCTTTCGACCGCACCCTTCAGGTTCTCCTCGCGCGGCCAGGCTTCCAGCGATGGCGGCACCGAGACGTAGGACTGGAACACCTGATCGTAGCGATGGTCGGTGAACTGCGGCCCGAGGAACGAGAACAGCGCGACGAGGATCAGGATAACGAAGCCGGCCATGGCGGCACGGTTCCGGCGAAGGCGCAGGAGCGCCAGCTGGAACAGCGAGCGGCCGCGGACGTCCTGCGGTGCAACGGGCAGGTCGCCGGGCAGCGGGCCCGGATCGGGCGTGGTGGATGCGAGGTCAGTCATGGCGGATCCTCGGGTCGAGGAAGGCGTAGAGAAGGTCGACCAAAAGGTTGAAGGCGATGATGAAGACCGAGATCAGCACCACCGTGCCCATCACCAGCGTGTAGTCGCGGTTGAGCGCCCCTTCCACGAAGTAGCGGCCGACGCCGGGGATCGTGAACAGCGTCTCCACCACGGTTGATCCGGTGAGGAGCGCGGCGCAGCAGGGTGCGAGGTAGGTGACGGCCGGCAGCATCGCGCCGCGCATCGCGTGGGTGACGACCACCGAGCGCCAGGGCAGGCCATAGGCTTTCGCCGTTCGCACGTGGTCGGTGCGCATCGCCTCGATCATCGAGCCGCGCGTCAGGCGGGCGAAGACGGCGAGCTGCGGCAGGCCGAGGGCGATGACCGGCAGGACGAGATTGCGCAGCGAGCCGTCGCCCCAGCCGCCGGCCGGGACGAGCGAGAGAGTGATGGCGAAGATCAGCGTGAGCACGGGGCCGATCACGAAGTTCGGGACCGTGATGCCGACGGTGGCGATGCCCATCACGAGATAGTCGACCCAGCCGTTCTGGCGCAGCGCCGCCACGACGCCGGCGATCGTGCCGCCGATCACCGCGAAGGCGAGCGCCCAGAGGCCGAGCGTCACGGAATAGGGCAGGGCCTGGAGAATCAGCTCGGAGACGGAATAGTCCCGGTAGATGAAGCTCGGACCGAAGTCCCCATGCACGACGTTGGAGAGATAGGTCGCGTACTGCACGACCAGGGGCTGGTCGAGCTGGTAGGTGGCCATCAGGTTGGCCATGGTCGCGGGCGGGAGCGGGCGTTCGAGATTGAACGGCCCGCCGGGCGCCGCCCGCATCAGAAAGAAGGAAATAGTGACGACGATGAACAGCGTCGGCACCGCGCTGAGAAGGCGGCCGAAGACGAAACGGATCATGGATGAAACTCTCGGGAAGGGTTGGGCGGCGCCGAAGCGCCGCCCGCCGGCCGCCGGTTAGCGGTTGACCGAGAGGTACTTCGACAGGTGCTCGTCGGCGGCGTTGTCGCCCCAGCCGGAGACCTTGTTCGACACGAGCCAGAGCGAGGCCGAGTTGAGGAGCGGGACGATCGGCTGTTCCTTGAGGATCAGCGTCTCGGCCTGATGCAGGATCTCGGCGCGCTTGGCCGGGTCCTGCTCCTCGTAGGAGGCGGCCATCAGCCGGTCGTATTTCGGGTTCGACCACTTGGAATAGTTGAAGGTCTTGTTGCCGGTCGTCGTCAGCGCCAGGAAGTTCTCGGCGTCGGCATAGTCGGCGACCCAGCCCGCGCGTGCCACATTGAAGGTGCCGCCTTCCTGCAGGTAGGCGTAGTGCGAGGCGACGTCGGAGTTCTGCAGCGTGACGTTGGCGCCGAACTGCGTGCGCCACATGTCGGCGATCGCGGTGGCCACCCGCTCGTGGTTGGTGTTCGTGTTGTAGCGGATCGAGATGTTGAGCGGCTTGCCGCCCTCGCCGTAGCCGGCGTCCTTAAGAAGGCGCAGCGCCTCGTCCTCGCGATCGAGCTGGTCCATCGAGGCATATGTCGGCTCGCTCGGCTTCTCGTAGCCGACGATGCCCGGCGGCACGAAGGAGAGGGACGGCAGGCGAGCGCCCTGGAAGATTTCCTTCGACAGGAAGTCGCGGTCGATCGCCATCGACAGCGCGTTGCGCACGTTCACGTCGTCAAAGGGCGCGGTACGCGTGTCGAAGGCGTAGTATTCGGTCGAGAGCTTGGGCGTCACGCGGACTTGGTCGCCGAACTCCTTCTTCAGGAAGTCGAGCTGGTCGGCGGCGAAGTCGAACGTCATGTCGATCTCGCCGGCCTGGAAGCGGCGCTGCGCGGCGGCCGCGTCGTCGATCGGATAGAAGATCACCTCGTTCAGCTTCACGTTCGCCGCGTCCCAGTATTCCGGGTTCTTGGTGACGGTGATGTGGTCGTTGGTGACCTGCTCGGTCAGCTTGAAGGCGCCGTTCGAGACCATCACGCCGGGCCGCACGAAATTGTCGCCCTGCGCCTGGACGGTCGCGGGGTGGACGGGCAGGCCGGTCTGGTGCGCCAGAAGCTCGATGAAGAACGGCGTCGGCCGCTCCAGGGTGATCTCGAGCGTCTTGTCGTCGACGGCGCGCACGCCGATCTGGTCGAGCGGCACCTCGCCCTTGTTCGCCTTCTCGGCGTTCTTGATCGGGTAGAGGATGTTGGCGTACGGCGCGGCGGTCTTCGGGTCCTGGATGCGGCGCATCGAGAAGACGAAGTCCTCGGCCTTCACCGGATCGCCGTTCGACCACTTCGCCGCGTCGCGGATCTTGAACGTGTAGACGGTGCCGTCGTCCGACACCTGCCAGCTTTCGGCCGCGCCCGGCACGATCTTGCCGTTCGGGTCGTAGATCGTCAGGCCCTCGTAGAGATCCTTCAGCACGAAGGCCTCGATGTTCACCGAGGTGCGCGCCTGGTCCAGCGTCTGCGGCTCACCCGCGTTGCCCCGATGCAGGGTCTGGGCGAAGGCCGGACCTGCCAGAAGGGTCGAGGTGAAGAGGGCGGCGCCGATGAGCGCGTGGATCGGACGAAGGGTCATCAGGTGACGTCTCCATGTCGGTTGGTCGCCGGGAGTCCACCTTGTTGCGGACTCGACCGGTCGAACGGAAGGCACGGTTGAAGCATGGCGCGGGAACGATAAGCAAGCCGGACGGTATAGGCGAATGCCGCGACCAAGCGTCGTCGCTCATCTCGGCTGGGCCAGACATCGAAGCCGCCGCATGCCGGTTCGACTTCGCCTCGACTGGTCATCGGGCGGCGATACTTTCGCACGTGGCTCGGATAGACATCGATCCTCGGTACGCTGACTGTTTTGCAGGCACGGCCATCTCGGATCTTTGATGGCATCGATGTTCCCCCTGCGGCCCTGTCCGTGGCGGGACCGGGCCGCTACATGCCGTTTGCAATCCCCATGCCTCCGATCCGAGCCGGCGGTGGGCCTGCCCGGAGACAACGTGCCGAGACTTCCTTCCCTGTCCGCGATGCCCGGCTGGTGCCGCATCGTCCTGCCGCTTCTCGCCGGAGCCGCGATCCTGGCGCTCGTCGCAGCGATGCTCGACCGCGGACAGGTGATCGCCCGGCTGCGTCAGGCCGATCCCGTCTTCGTGGCGCTCGCGATCCTTTCGGTGCAACCGCAGATCGTCCTGTCCGCGCTGCGCTGGCGCTTCGTGTCGAAGCGGCTCGGCGAGCCGCTCGCGGCGGGACGGGCGATCGGCGAATATTATCTCGCGACGCTCCTCAACCAGGTTCTGCCGGGCGGCGTCGCCGGCGACGCGGTGCGGGTCGTCCGCGCGGCACGGGAGGGACGGGACGATCGCTGGACCGGACGGGCCGGACAGGCTGTCGTGCTGGATCGCCTTTCGGGACAACTCGTCCTCTTCGCCACGGCGGGCATCGGTCTTCTCGCCGCGCCCTTCGTGTTCGGCGTCGCCCCGCCGGGGGGGCGGGGGCTGCTCGTTTTCCTCGGGGCTGTCGCGGGGATCGTCGGGATCGGCTGGCTGCTTGCGCGCGCGCTCGGCGAGCGGGCTGCGCGGTTCCGTGCTGGTTTCGGACCGGTGCTCGCCGAGGTCTTCGTCCGGCGCGGTGCCTTCATGGTGCAGGCGGCCCTGTCGGTGGCCGTCGTCCTGGCCTATTTCGCGACCTTCGCCTTGGCGGCGATGGCCGTCGGCGCGCCGCTCGGCCTCGCCGGGACGCTGCTTCTCGTGCCGCTGGTGCTGCTGTCGATGCTGCTGCCCGTCTCGGTCGGCGGGTGGGGACTGCGCGAGGCCGCCGCCGCCGCGATCCTGCCGGTGGCGGGGATCACGGCAGACGGCGCCTTCGCCGCGAGCGTCGTCTACGGCATCGCCTCGCTGATTGGGGCACTGCCGGGGGTGCTGGTGCTCGCGCGCCATGCCGCGGACGGCCGCAGGCGCGCCGCGGCCTGACCCGATCCTTGTTCAGCCTCTCGGCAGGGCGAGAACATCCCAGTGTCCGACATGGCAGGCGGCCGGATGGTCGATCCGGTCCCGTTGCCAGACCTCGATCGCCGCCCCGTCGACGCGTCCCGTCTCGCGGACCGCGGCAACGAACCCGTCCCGCAGGGCCGTTTCCAGCGCCCGCTGATCGGGACCAAGCCGCCATGGGCTCGGCGCAACGCGGACTTCGTATCCCCGGCGCTCAAAGGCGTGACGCAGCGCATCGGCGGCCTCCGGCCCGAGCGCCCGCCCGAGACCCTTGTCCGTGGTCTGATGCGCGTTGAAGGCCGCGAGCATTTCGCGGTCGCCGTCATGAGACGGCTCCCAACGCGTCGCGCCATCGTAATTCAAGGCCGCGTAGAGGCCGATGCGGCGCTCCGAGAGGAGATCGGCGATGCGCTCCACCAGCGCTTCGGAAGCGAGGTCGAAGAGGGCCGAGGCCGTCACGAGGCGAGCGTCCGCCAGCACGACCGGGTCGAGACGGGCGAGATCCGCCTCCATCCGCTCGACATGCGGGAAGCCGTCGAGACGCGAGACGGCAGCTTCGAGAAGGCGCGGATCGTGATCGACGAGGCGCCAGCGGACACGGTCGTCCGATCCGAACGCCCGGAGCGTCGAGCCGGTCCCCGAGCCGAGATCGACGGCGAGCGGCGAGGGGCCGCCGGCTTGGAGGAACTCGCGTGCCGCCGTCAGCAGCGCGGCATCTCGTGCGGCGTGGTCGGCAGGTTCGCGGAGATCCAGCCAGGTCGTGTCGAAACCGCTCATCGCACAGCCTCCAGAGCATCGGACAGGATCCGGGCGGATGCGCCCCAGGTCGGCAGGCGGGCGGCGGCTTCGAGGGCCCCGTCCGCCATGCGCTGTCGCAGGGCGGCGTCGCGGATCAAGGCTTCCAGCGCTCGCGTGAACGCCTGCGCGTCCCCCGGCTCGACCAGCATCCCCGCCGAGGATGGGACGACTTCGGAGACCGCACCGCCATCGCAGCCGACGATGGGCAGCCCGTGCGCCATGGCTTCGGCGAACGCCATGCCGTAGCCCTCGAAGCGCGAAGGCAGGGCGAAGATGTCGGCGGTCCGGTACTCGGCAGCGACGTCCCTGACCGCGCCGACCACAGCGATCCGCCGCTCGAGACCCGCGTCCGCGATGCGCACTTTGAGCGCGCGCGCGGTCGGCGGATCGGCGGTCTCGCTTCCGACGATCCGGCAGCGCCAGGGACGTTCGACGAGGCCCGTCAACGCATCGACAAGAAGGGCGTGGTCCTTTCGCGGGATCAGCGAGCCGACGGAGAGGATGGTCGGCATTCGCGACGACGGCCGTTCCAGAGGCGCGGCCGGACGCTCGGTGCCGGGCGGAGCGACCGCAATGCGCGAGCCGACGCCGAAGCCGATCGACAGGAGGCGCGCCGTGGTCGAACTGGTCGCGACGACGGCACGCGCGCGAGCCAGAGCTTCGCGCTCGCTGGCGCGCAGCGCGTCTGCGACCGGCGCGGCGAGCCCGTCCTCCAGCGCGAGCGGATGATGGACGAGAGCCACGATCCGCAGGCGGGTGCCCTCGCTCCTCGCGACATCGGGCAGGGCGCCGAAGGCCAGACCGTCGACCAGCACCAGCGCGCCGTCCGGCAGCGCACGGAAGGCCGCCGCCGTGGCCGCGAGGTCGGCGCGCCCCGGAAGCGGGAAGCCGGCCGGTAGCGCCAGGACATCGACCTGCCAGCCCAACCCGCCGAGTTCGGCGATCATTCGCCGGTCGTAACTATAGCCACCGCTCGGTGCGTCGAGGTCGCCGGGAATCGCGAAGACGAGATGGCGAGCCGGGCTTGCGCTCAAAGCTCGCCCTCGTACCAGGCGCGCGCGACATGGCTCTCGTGCAGCGTCACGCGGATGCGCTCGATGCGACCGTTGCCCGGCCCGAACGCGCCCTCACGGATCTTCGCGGCGAGGGCGTCGAAGACGTGGCGCGACAACACCTCCGTGGTCGTGACGCGTCCCCGGAAGATCTCGAGCTCGTCGAGATTCTGATAGTTCAGGGGCGCGAGTACCTCCTTCAGGAGGCCGATCGCCAGACCCATGTCGACACCGAGGCCGTCCGCGTCGACCTCGCGCGTGAAGAAGGCGGCATCCACCTCGAAGGTCGCACCGTGCATGCCCTGCGCCGGGCCGAAGACGGGGCGGGGCAGGCTGTGGGCGATCATGATGTGGTCACGGACTTCGACGGCGTACATCGGCGAACCTTTGAACAGGGAAAACGGGATCGGAGGGAAAGTGCCTCAGGGCGCGTAGCGAATGCGATGGCAGAGCGTATCGGGATCGGAAAGGATGGTTCCGTAGTCCCGGTCGAGGCGCTCGAAGGCGCTCTCGCCGGAGAACATGCGGTCGAGAAGCGGATCGGCGAGGAGGCGCAGCGCCATGTCGAGCCGCCGGGCCGTGGTCCAGCGGGCCTGTCGGTTCGCCGGAATCCGCCCGACCTGCGACGAGACAAGACGTAGCCGCCGCGAATGGAAGGCGCCGCCGAGCGGGACTGCGACGTCCTGTCGCCCGAACCAGCTCGCCTCGACGACCCGCGCTTCGAGGCCGGCGCAGTCCAGCGCCCGCGCGAGGCCCTCCGGCCGGCCGGAGGCGTGGATCACGACGTCCTGGTCTCCGGGAAGGGCGTCCGGGGCGACGAGATCGCAGCCCCATCCGGCGAGCACGTCTCGGCGCGCGGGGTTCGGGTCGGCCAACGTCACGTCAGCTCCGGGGATGCGCGCACAGAGGTAGGCGACGAGGCAGCCGATCAGTCCGGCCCCAACGACCGCAACCCGGTCGCCGGGCGCGATCGCCGCGTCCCAGACGATATTGAGCGCGGTTTCCATGAAGGGCGCGAGCACCGCCCGGGCTGGCGGTACGCCCTTCGGAACCGGCCGGAACGCCATCATCGGAGCGGCGAACCGGTCCTGATGAGGATGGAGGCAGAAGACCGTCTGCCCGACCGGAGCGTCGCGCCCGCCCTCCACGAGGCCGATGACGCTGTAGCCATACTTTACCGGGAACGGGAACGCGCCCTCCTGGAGCGGCGCGCGCATTCGCTCGTGTTCCTCCTTCGGAACCCGTCCCTCGAAGACCAGTCGCTCGGTGCCTCGGCTGATCGCGCCGAAGAGGCTGCGAACGCGCCACTCGTCTGCGCTAGGAGCCGGGGCGACGCTTCGACGCAGCGCAGCCTTGCCGGGTTCCTCGATCCAGAGTGCGAGCGAAACGTCGGCGGCGCGAACGTCCGCTGGGTCAATGGTTTGCCGGGCAACGATGATCATGTCTTCGCTTGGGAACCAGTCGCCGGGGTTACCCTCCGAGCGGAACTCATCACGTGGTTGTTCGCGACCTAATCTGGATAAAAACAGCGCGTCGTCTAGCTGTCACATACGAGCGAGCCGGTACGAAGACGCCGCGCGATCGCCCGTATCGCATGGGTTTCGAGGAGTAGCAGGCGATGAGCGAGGGCAGTTCCGACATCCTCTTCCGGGATGACACCTTCTCAGAGTTCGCCAAGGTGAACACGGAACGTGCGGTTTCCGAACTGCGCTATGGCCGGCCGGTTCTCCTTCATTCAAGTGGGGCGGACCACGCTGTGCTGGCGCTCGATGCGGCCGCGCCCGGCGACATTGAACGCTTCTTTGGCGATACGCCGGACGACGTCGGTCTCTTTCTCAGCGCGCACCGGGCCCGCGCCCTCGGGATCTCCACCATCGGGCCCGTCTGCCTGAAGACCGGCACGGCGTCGCTCGATGATCTCTCGCGGATCGCCTTCGCTGCCGATCTGCGCTTCGCCGACGAATGGCGACCGGCATCCGAACTCACCTGCCTTAACGATCTTGCCCGGCTCGCGCTTCTCCTGCCGGCCTTCCTCGTTCGCCCGGTTCGCACCGACGACCGGATCGGCGGGCGCTTCCTGTCGGTCGACGAAGCCGAGGTTCGGGCGGCGCTGGTCGAGGAGACACACTTCACCGAGATCGTGCGCACGGCGGTTCCGCTGCGCGACATCTCGGATTGCCGGTTCATCGTCTTCCGCGGCGGCCTCGCGCAGCGCGACCAGCTGGCCATCATGGTGGGCGAGCCGGACAGGTCGAAACCGGTTCCCGTGCGCATCCACTCCTCCTGCATTACGGGCGACCTCTTCGGCTCGCTGAAGTGCGACTGCGGCGACCAGCTCCGTAACGGTCTGCAGCTGATCGCGCAGCGTGGTGGCGGCGTGCTGCTCTATCTCGACCAGGAGGGTCGGGGTACCGGCCTCGCCGCGAAGATGCGTGCCTACGGGCTGCAACACGAAGGCTACGACACGATCGATTCGGATGCGCAGATCGGCTTCGAGCCGGACGGTCGGCGCTACGGCGCGGCGGTCGCCATGCTCCGCTCGCTCGGCATCGGATCGGTCGAGTTGATGACGAACAACCCGACCAAGATCGCGGCGCTCCAGTCGGCCGGTATCGAGGTGCAGGCGCGCACCGCCGTGCTCGGCACCGTGACCGCCGAGAACCAGGGCTACCTCGTCACCAAGGCGCGGCGCGCCGGCCATCTCCTCGACTGGCCGGCGATCGCGGCAAAGCTCGGCTGAAGCGCATGCGCTTCGACCCGATCCCACTTCCGGCACGGGCCGGAGCGCGTATCCCTCAGACGGTGGCGGCGCATGCGCCGAGCCTGCCCGGCGCCTGCACGACGCTCGCCGGGACGGCCCTGCTCCTGACCGTGGCCGCCAGCCTTCTCGTGTCGCACGGAGGGCTCGGATGGCATGTGCTGCCGCTCTCGCTTGTCCTGTTCCTGCCGACGGCCGCCTTCGTGGTGTGGCGCCTCGACGATCACCCGCACGAGCGCTTCGGCCCGGCCAACATCATCACCACGGCCCGTGGCGGCATGGCGGCGGTGATCGGTGCCTGCGCGTGGGAGTACGGGCGGATCGCGGCGACGGACAGCGCGCTGCAATGGCTGCTGGTCGCCTCGGCGCTCTTCGCGCTGGCGCTCGACGGGGTCGATGGCTTTCTCGCGCGCCGCTCGGGCCTCGCGTCCCGTTTCGGCGAGCGCTTCGACATGGAAGTCGACGCCTTCCTGATCCTGATCCTCTGCGTTCTGGCGCTCATCTGCGGCAAGGCCGGCGTCCATGTCCTTGCGATCGGGCTCATGCGCTACGCCTTCCTCGCCTGGGCGGCGATCGACGCGCGCCTGACCCGGCCGCTCGCACCCTCGATGCGCCGCAAGACGGTTTGCGTGCTGCAGATCGCCCTCCTTTGCGTCGCCCTCCTGCCGCCTGTGTCGTCTCCGTGGTCGGACGGGCTTGTGCTTCTCGCGCTCGGCCTTCTCACGTGGTCCTTCGCCGTCGATATCCGCTCGCTTCTGAGACGCCCGGCATGACTAGCCTTCTGGAACGCGTCGGCGTCGATGCCGCGACGCTCGGGCTGTGGCGCTCGATCGTCGTCTACAACGGCCAGCCCTGGCGCCGCCGCGGGCTCGACCGGTTCCTGGCCGCCCTGATCGGTCCCGGAGATCTCGCCTTCGACATCGGCGCTCATGTCGGCAGCCGCAGCCGCGCGCTGGCACGCATCGGAGCGCGGGTCGTCGCCTTCGAGCCGCAGCCGCTTTTTGCGGACTATCTCGCCCGCCGTCTCGACCCCTCGCGGATCCGCCTTGATCGACGCGCGGTCGGTCGCGAACCCGGCGAGGCGACCCTTGCGATCTCCGCCCGCCATCCGACGGTTTCGACCTTGTCGAACGACTGGCGAAACCGGGTGGCGGCGGACGAGGGCTTCCGGCGTGTCGAATGGGACGCTCGCGTATCGGTCGAGGTCACGACGCTCGATGCCCTGATCGAAGAGTATGGCGAACCGGCCTTCTGCAAGATCGATGTGGAGGGGCATGAAGGCGAGGTGCTGGCCGGGCTGTCGCGCCCGCTTCGCTGCGTCGCCTTCGAATACACGCCCGCAACGCTCGATCTTGCGGGCGAGTGCCTCGATCGACTGGCCTCCTTGGGCCCTTACGAGTTCAACTTCGTGATCGGCGAGGAGGCGGCGTTCCGGATTCCGTCCTTCTTGCCGCTTGAAGCGTTCCGGGAGCGGCTGGCGGAAGAGGCGGATCGCAATCGACGCTCCGGCGATGTCTACGCCCGCCTCGTGGAGCGTCCGGCTTGAGCCACGACGTCGGCGGGAAAGGCGAGGGTGCTTTACCGGCAGCCCGAGGCTGGCGGCCCTGGTTGCGCGTCGGTCTCGGTCTTGCGCTGCTTCTCGCAGCCCTTGCGCTTCCGCTGCGGCCCGGACCATTGGCCGACCTTCGGTTTCCGGTGGAATGGTTCTGGGCGGTCGCCCTGCTCGCGCTGGCGCGCGGCCGCGCATTTGGGCTTCTCGCCGCAGTCGTTCTGGCGCTTGCGGCGGCGGGGACCGTTCTCAAACTCGCCGACTGGGGAACGCTGGCAGCGTTCTCGCGTCCGTTCGATCCGATGGTCGACCGGTCGATCCTCGTCGCCGGCTGGCATCTCCTATCGGGGACGGTCGGCAACGCGGCAGCGCTCGGCGCGCTCGGCACGGCCTTCGTCCTGTTCTTCTGCTTCGTTGGGCTTCTCGCCTACGGCCTTTCGGGGATGCGGCGCCTGCCCGCGCGCGCGAGACGGAGCCTCGGCGCCGGTGCCCTTGGCGGTGCGGTTCTCGCAACGGCGGTCCTGGCGTTAATGCGGCCCGGCATGCTGCCGGTTTCCGCCGAATTTTCCGCCTATGCCGGCGGAAAGCTGGCGGCTGCCCGCCAATCCTGGGAGGCCCAGGCAGCCTTCGCGCGCGAGGTCGCCGTCGATCCGCTGCGGGACCGCCCGCCGGAAGGGCTCCTTGCGGCGCTCGAGGGGCATGACGTCGTTCTTGTTTTCGTCGAGTCCTACGGCCGCAGCGCGCTGGAGAACCCGTTGTTCGCGCCGCGCACGCTGGCAAGGCTTGAGGTGGTCCAGAACGAGCTCACGGCTGCCGGAGTCGGCGCCCGCAGCGGCTGGCTGCGTTCGCCGATCGCGGGCGGGCAGAGCTGGCTTGCGCACGGCACGATGCTTTCGGGTCTGCTGATCGACAACCAGACCCGCTACGAAAGTCTCCTGCGCAGCGACCATCGGAGCCTGAACGCTCTCTTTCGCGGCGCCGGCTGGCGCACGGTTGCGGTGATGCCGGCAATCATCATGCCTTGGCCGGAGGCGGGCTGGTTCGGCTACGACGAGGTTCTGGCGGCCAAGGATCTCGACTATCGTGGCTTGGCCTTCAACTGGGTCACCATGCCCGACCAGTTCACCCTCCTGCGGATCGGACAGATTCTCCAAAGCACGTCCCAACCGGTGATGGTGCAGACGGCGCTGATCTCGAGCCATGCGCCGTGGACACCCATCCCGCACATGATTCCGTGGGAGGATGTCGGCGACGGCCAGGTCTTCGATGCGCAGGCCCGCAGCGGTGTGGCGCCCGAAGTCCTCTGGCGCGATCCGGAGCGGGTGCGCGAGAACTACGGCCTGTCGATCGACTACGCGATGGAGGCGGTCGGCTCCTTCGTGCAGAGATTTGCAAGGGAGTCCGTAATCGTCGTGGTCGGCGACCATCAGCCCGCCGAACTCGTCACCGGTCCCGACGCTTCGCGCGACGTGCCGCTCCATGTCCTGTCGTCCGACCCGCAGATCCTCGCCCGCCTCGACGACTGGGGACTGACGCCCGGCATGGTCCCGTCGTCCGATGCGCCGAGCCTTCCGATGCAGGCGTTCCGAGAGCGGTTCGTTCGCTCCATGAGTGGCGGAGGGCATGGGACATGATCGTCGCGCGTCTCTCGGACGAGGCTTGGGCGGCGCTTCTGGCACTGCGCTCGGGCGAAGCGACGGCCTTCGATCCCGGCGACGATCCGGCGTGGGCGATCTACGAGCCGCTTGCGCGCCGGCGTGGCGGACGTTTCGTCCTGGCGCAGGTCGGGCAGAGCCTGGACGGACGGGTCGCGACGGTGGACGGCGATGCCGCCCCCATCTCGGGCCCGGACGGCTTCGTCCATCTCCACCGCCTGCGCGCGCTGGCGGATGCCGTGGTGGTCGGCGCCGGCTGCGTCGTGGCGGACGATCCGCGCCTGACGGTGCGGGAGGTGAAGGGACCATCGCCGGTGCGGGTCGTGATCGATCCGAACGGGCGTGTGCCTTTGGACGCGCGCTGCCTGTCGGAGGCGGGACGCACGATTCTGGTGCGGGCCGAAGGCTCCATGGCGCCGACCGCTGTCGAGACGATCCATCTGCCGCCCGCTGGCGACGGACGCCTGTGTGCGATCGCGCTTCTCGCGGCCTTGAGTGAGCGCGGTCTGCATCATGTCCTCGTGGAAGGCGGTGCCGCCACCATCCGGAACTTCCTGGAAGCCGAGGTCGTGGATCGGCTTCACATCTGCGTGGCGCCGCTCATCATCGGTTCGGGAGCCCCAGGCCTGTCGCTCGCACCGATCTCGCGGCTGACCGAGGCCCTGCGCCCGAAGACCCGCACGGTCGCCCTTGGCAGCGACGTGCTCTTCGACTGCGCGTTCGAGCGAAGATGACGCGTCCCGAGCGGCCGGAACATTCGCCGACACAGCGATTCTGACCTGAAGGTTTAAGCGCCCGTTAGAACCTGTTGGCCCAAGACTCGTCCGCATGATCGGGCGGATGAACACATCTTCAGAACGCACTCGCGGCGTGTTCGGCCGGTTTCGCCGCGACCCGGGCGGAGCCGCGGCCGTCGAGTTCGCGCTGATCGCGCTCCCGTTCTTCTTCCTTCTCATGGCGATGATCGAAACCGCGCTGGCGACAACGGCCGGCGTGATGCTGAACAATGCGGTGGGCTCGGCAGCCCGCCAGGTGTTCATCGGCGCCGTTCAGAAGTCCGACATGGACGCGGCCGGCTTCCGGACGATGATCTGCGACGACATCAGCATGTTGATGTCCTGCGAACGACTGTCCCTGGATATGCGGACCTACCCGGCCGGCACGCCCATCCCGAATTCGGTTGGCCTCAAGGACGGCTCCGTCGACGACGCGAGGTTCTGCTTCGATCCCGGCCGTCAGGACACGATCACCGTGATCCGCGCCTATTACGAGTGGCCCTGGGCGACATCGATGCTTAACCAGATGGAAGAGGACACGAACGGGAACCTGATCCTCGGAGCGATGGCGGCGTTCATGAACGAGCCGTTCGGCGGGGTCGCCTCGTCCAAGACCACCTGCTGAGGCCGGCGATGATAGGTCGCTCTCGCCTCACGCGCCTGCTCCACGACCGATCCGCGACCGCGGCGGTCGAGTTCGCCATCATCCTGCCGGTGATGTTGATCCTCTACCTCGGCACCTTCGAGGCCTCGCATGCGATCACGACCAAGCGGAAGGTCGAGAGCGCCGCCGAGGCGGTCGCGGGCATCGTGGCCCGCTCGCCCGAAATGGATCTGACGCGCCTGCGCAACGTGCTGCTGGTCTCCGACGCCATCGCCGACGGCGTTTCCGGCGCTGAGCCGAAGATCACGATCACGACGGTCAGGACGGATGCGAACGGCAAGGCGACGGTCGATTGGCAGCGCATCGGCACGGTCGCAGGGGCAGCAAAGGGCACGCCCTACACACTCTCCGGCGAACTGGCCGGGCTCGCCGACGCCTACTTCGTCGTCGCGCGCGTCGAATACAGCTACGCGCCGAACTTCGATGTGGGCGGCTTGTTCGGCACGCTCGAATTTGATCGCAGCTTCACCTTCCGGCCGAGAAAAGGTTCGGAGATCCCTTGGAAATGACCGCTCCACCGCCCCGCTCCGCGAACCGAGGACATGCCGTGAGCATCATCCGCTCCTTCCGACGCGCCACATCGGGCAATGTCGCGATGATCTTCGCGTTGACACTGCCGGTGATCGTGGTGGTCACGGGCATGGCCGTGGATACGTCGCAGGTTGAGGAGGCGAAATGGAGCCTTCAGAGTTCTGCGGACGCAGCCGCGCTCGGCGCCGCCAAGCAGTTCGGCAAGACCCAAAACCCGGTCGAACTGGAAAAATGGGCCAAATCGATCTTCTTCGCCAATGAAGGCCGCGACGACACGGATACACGCTTCACCTACGAGGGCGTGACGCGCGTGGCCGGCAACAACGTCCTGCGCGTCACGGCGACCCGTGACGTTCCGACCTATTTCGGTTCGGCCGTGAAAGCGGTCACGGGAGGCAAGGTCGATCTGGAGACTTGGCATCTGTCGGTCGCCAGCGAGGTCATCGTCGCCAACCGGACGGTCGAACTGGCGCTGGTGCTCGACAATTCCGGATCAATGCAGAGCCCGCCCGTCGGCGGCACGACGCCCAAGATCACCACCCTCCGCGATGCGTCCGAGAAGCTCGTCAAGCAGATGCTCGCGGCCTATCCGCAGGCGAACTCGACCGATCCCGTGCGCATTTCCGTCGTGCCGTTCGCAGCCTCTGTGAACGTCGGGGCCAAGACTCCTGCACCCGGTTGGATTGACACCCTAGGTCTTAGTATCTCCAACAAGGACGATTTCGATTTCGGTGGTGTTATCACATCGAAATATCTTCTCTTCGAGAAGCTCGCACTTCGCAAAGCAGCCTGGAAATGGGGAGGTTGCGTCCAGTCTCGCCCTCTTGGCTATGCCGTAACCGATGACGAGCCATCGGTCTCGAAGCCCGATACGCTTTTCGTTCCGTTCTTGTCGCCCTCGGAATACAACTGGAGCGACTGGCAACTGGAAAGCGTCAGGAACGACTACATCTCCATCACCGGGTCATACACAAATGAGATCGCGGCGCTCAAAGCACAGCGCGAACCGTCACGGTATCTTCTTCAGCCCCTGACCAATAAAGATAAGAAGGGGCCAAACAACGGCTGCACGACGGCTGCGATCACGCCGCTGACGGCAACGCAAACGACCGCACTCAACGCAGTGAAAGGGATGATTGCCGAAGGCGGCACGAACATTGGCGAGGGACTGGCATGGGGCTGGCGCACCCTGACCAGCGGTCAGCCCTTCCCTGAGGGCCGCGCTCGCAACACGAAGGAAAACCTGAAGGTCATCGTTCTGATGACCGACGGTGAGAATACGTACAACGCTGCCTATACGTCCGGCGCACAGATCGAGCTCACGAACGCCAACAAGTCCCAGTTCGGAACGTTCGGCTTCGGCCAGTATCTCGGCACCGACGGCAAGATCCACGCAGGCCGCATGTTCGATGCGACCAAGACGACGACCTCCAAGGCCAACATCACCAGCATCACCGCGGCGATGAACGAAACGATGAGCATCACCTGCGAGAACATCAAGAAGGACGGCAAGAACGACGAAGGCGGCGACGGGATCGTCATCTTCTCGATCGCCTTCGACCTGAAGGACGGCAGCCCGATCAAGGATCGCCTGCGCAACTGCGCGTCGAACGGCATCGATGGAAAGGGCAGCAAGCTCTACTACGACGCGAAGAACTCGAACGACCTGCTTCTGGCCTTCTCGGCCATCACGGACGAGATCTCCGCACTGCGCATCTCGCGCTGAGACGGGTGGGCCCGGCAGGACTCGAACCTGCAACCAAGCGGTTATGAGCCGCCGGCTCTAACCATTGAGCTACAGGCCCGACCCGGAGCCGAAGGCCTATCGCAAAGGCGTTGGCTTCTCAAGTCGGCCACGGGCGCCACCGCAAGGGATTTCGCCGGCCGCCCCGGATCGCTAGAGGTTGTGTCCAGCCGGAATGTCCGGCCTCGGACGAGGAAGACCCATGGCATCCGATCTGTCGCACCGCATTCTTGCCGGCCAGAGCCTGCGGCCCGCCGATCTCGTGATCCGCAACGCGCGCCTCCTCGACCTCGTGACCGGCTCGATCGACGATACCGACATTGCGATCGTCGGCGAGCGTATCGTCGGAACCCACGGCCGCTTCGACGGCGAGCGGGTCGTCGACGCCGCGGGACGTTTCGTGGTGCCGGGCTTCATCGACACACATCTGCACATCGAGTCCTCGCTCGTCACGCCGCTCGAATTCGACCGCTTCGTGCTGCCGCGCGGCGTGACCACGGTGTTCTGCGATCCGCACGAGATCGCCAACGTCCTCGGGGCGGAGGGGATCGCCTACTTCGTCGCCTGCGCCGAAGCGAGCGTCATGGACATCCGCATCAACCTCTCGTCCTGCGTGCCTGCGACCTCCTTCGAGACCGCGGCGGCCCGGCTCGAGATCGACGACCTCCTGCCGTTCCTCGACCATCCGAAGGTCCACGGCCTTGCCGAGATGATGAACTACCCGGGCGTCCTGTCGCTCGACCCCGGCATTCTCGCCAAGCTCGAAGCCTTTCAGGACCGCCATGTCGACGGCCATGCGCCGCTCCTGCGCGGCTCTGCGCTGACCGGCTATCTTGCGGCCGGCATCCGCACCGACCACGAGGCGACCGGCGCCGACGAGGCGATGGAGAAGCTGCGCAAGGGCATGGCGATCCTGATCCGCGAGGGGTCGGCCTCGAAGGACCTCGAAGCGCTGGCCGAGATCCTGACCGCAGACACGTCGGCTTTCGTGGCGCTCTGCACCGACGATCGCAGCCCGCTCGACATCGCGGAAGAGGGCCACCTCGACGCGATGATCCGGCGGCTGATCGGGCGCGGATGCCCGGTGCACCACGTCTACCGCGCCGCTTCGCTCTCGGCTGCCCGCATCTTCGGTCTTCGCGATCGCGGCATGGTCGCGCCGGGCTGGCGGGCCGACCTCGTCCTGCTCGACGACCTGGAGGCCTGCCGCGTTTCCGACGTCGTCGCGGGCGGGCGCCTGGTCGAGCGGGCGCTGTTCGACGCGCGGCCCGCAGTCGCCCCCGTCGGCCTCGCTTCGATGAAGGCGGAACCCGTGACGCCGGAGCATTTCCGCCAGCCTGCGGTCGGTCCGACGTGCGACGCGGCGGTCATCGGCGTGAAGGCGGGTCTCCTTCTGACCGCAAGGCTCGGCGCGACGCTTGCCGTCGTCGAGGGCGAGGCGCAGCCGGACCTGGGCCAGGATGTCCTCAAGCTCGCGGTGGTCGAGCGCCACGGCCGCAACGGCAATGTCGGCCTCGGCTTCGTCAACGGCTTCGGTCTCCAGCGCGGCGCGATCGCCTCCTCGGTCGCGCACGACAGCCACAACATAACCGTAGTCGGCACCAACGCGCAGGACATGGCTGCGGCCGTCAATGGCGTGATCGCACGCGGCGGTGGTTTCGCCGTGGCCGACGAGGGCCACGTCGTCGCGGCGCTGGCGCTGCCGATGGCAGGACTGATGAGCGTCGAGCCGGTCGACACTGTGATCCACGATTTGGAGGCGCTGGTGGCGGCGGCGAGAGGGCTCGGGTGTTCGCTGCTCGAACCCTTCTTGCAGCTCGCGTTTCTGGCCCTCCCGGTGATCCCGCACCTGAAGCTGACCGATCGGGGGCTCTTCGACGTCGACCGCTTCGCCTTCGTGGAGGGTTGAGCGGTCCGGTCTCGCGTCAGACGAGCCAGTCGGGGAGGCGAGGGGGCGCGAAGCCGGTCGCAAGAGCGTCCGCGCAGTCTGCGAGCGTGCCGAGCCGTACCGCACACCCGGAGAGGCCGGGACCGTAATGGGCGTACTTGCCGGACGTGGTGAGGACGGTCCGCGCTTGTCGCGGGAACACGGGGCGCGAGATCGAGCACCAGCAAAGGTCGGGGATCATCTCGATGCCGCTGGCGGACAGGCGGGACCGCGTCCCGTCCGCCTTGGCTGCGGCGAGCACCTGCCGCCCGGCCGTGATCATTCCCCGGACCCGGGGATCGCGCGCTCGTCCGGCCAGCGCGTCGGCGAGCATCTGACATTCGTTCAGGGAAGCATGCGGACTGCCGATCGCCACGAGGTCGATCTCCGCCGCCCCCTCGTTCAAACGGCGCCATGCGGCGGCGAGGTCGGCGCGAGAGATGGTGGCGAGGTCGGCGCCCGGCATCGCGCAGCCCTCGGCCTCCGGCGTGACGCCCTCGACATGCAGCATCGGGGCGGCCGAGGTGGTGCCGAAGGCGGCGCAGAGGGCCTTGAGGTCGTCGTGGCGGGGCGCGAGATCGGCGAGACCGCGCAGGAGCGGCACTCGCTCGGGCGCCAGACGGCCGGCGAGATAGCCAAGGAGCGGCCAAGCCTCGGACCCGATGCGTTCCGGCAGATCGACGTCGACGACGAGGGCCGCGCGGCGCCCCGCGTCGAGATAGGGGCCGGCCAACGGGGCGCGGCCCGTCAGAGCGATGCACAGGTCGAGAAAGTCCGGATGCTTGGCGGTCCGCGCGCCCAGCACGCTGTTGGCGAAGATCACGGCGTTCGATTCCGACCAGCCGATGATATCGCCGCAGCCGGGCGCATCGTCGAGAAGATAGGGCGCGCAGGTGAAGGTGGGCCGGCAGCCCATGCCGACATAGGCATCGGCCAGGCGGGCGGCCGGCTCGCCGAAGACGGGGGCCACGCTCTGCTTCCGCCAATTTTCGGCGTCGACCGAGATGGCGTTCATCGTGGTCGGCACGCGAACCCGTGCGCCTTTCGCCGCCATCGCCTCGGCGAAGACGAGATTGGCTGGCCCGGCATAGATGCAGCCGTCGATGTGGGCGCAAGTGACATCGACGAGACGCTCGGCGCCCTGCTGGCGTGCCATCGCCACGAGGATGCGCATCGCCTGCGCGGTGGCCTCGCCCTCGGCACCGTCCAGCATTGCGCGGTCGGCAGGGCCGAGTTCGAACGCCGTGACGGGAAGGCGGGCGATGGGAAGGAAACACGCGCCGGCCCGGATCGCATCGCGATCGATCGTGGCAAAGGTCTCGCGTGCGAGCGCCGCATGGGCATCCGGCGACAGTCTGAGGACCGGCAGCGCGTGCCCGAACATTTCCCCGGCGACGAGGGCGCCCAGTGTCGCGACGTCCTCCGCCTCCGCGAACACCAGCGCCGCGGGCGCCCGCCCGGCAAGCGTCAGCTCCAGCACCACGCCCGATCCCGAGCACGACCCCCGGCTGGTCGGCATCAGCACCACGGCGCCTGCGAGATTCGCGCCGCACTGCGGATGATGCGCGTCGATGATGCGACCCGTGGCGGGATCGACGCCGCCCCAGAAGCTGAGCCCCTCCGACAGCGCGACCACGGGTCCGCGCGCCGGTCCGTCGACGATCGAAAGAGCCGAGTGCATTGGCGTCATGAGTGAGCCGTGGGCGGTATTGAAAGGGCCTTCGATGCGGGAGGAAGAATGTCGGGAGCGGAGGGCAGCATCATGGTCCCGCTTCGCGACGCTCGCAAGGCGATCGGATTGTATCCGATTCCGCCGCGCGGCGGGCTGTCAGGATGCCAGCGAACACGCAAAGGGCATGCGAGGCGGCGCAAACGAATATCGTTGTGACGAGGCGGGAGGGTCTTCGAATGGCTGGTCGGGAAAGCCGAAGACGCTCACGGTTGGCTGGTCGGAGTGGCAGGATTTGAACCTGCGACCCCCTCGTCCCGAACGAGGTGCGCTACCAGACTGCGCTACACTCCGTGGCCGAGCGGGTCTATAGCGGGACGCGCGGCGCTGCGCAACAGGATTCGCGACGCTTTTCCCACCTCGCTCGAATGGCGCCGGCTTCCTTGCACGCATCGCCCCGAGCGATTATAGAAGCGCTCGCCGACGGCCGGTTTTGGGGCGTAGCCAAGCGGTAAGGCAGCGGTTTTTGGTACCGCCATCCCCTGGTTCGAATCCAGGCGCCCCAGCCAACGATCGATGTCTGATAACATCAGCGTGCTCCCACCGGTCTTGCCTTGCCGATCGCGTTGCGGACCGTTCGGCCGCCGAAGCGGTCGAGGCCTGCGGCCGCGCTCCGTCCTCGTGTCGCCTTCGTTGCGGGACGCGGTCGCAGGCCATTGCGCGCCCAACGGCTCGACACTAGACCGTTTGCCGGGCACGCCGGGAGGCGTGTGGGTGGAAACGTGCCGACGCGTCGGCCAGTCGAGAGAATCACATCATGCGTGTTGCCTTGCTCGGTGCCGGTCGCATCGCGGAAGTCCATGCCCGTGGCATCAAGGGAGCGGGCGCGGAGCTTGCCGGCGTCTACGATCTGCGCCGCGAGTCGGCCGAGGTCGTTGCCGGGCGCTTCGGCGGGCGCGTCTACGGCGACGTCGCGGAGGCGCTGGCCGATCCGAGCGTCGAGGCCGTGGCGATCGCCACGCCGACCGACACCCATGTGGATTATCTCGTCCAGGCCGTTGCGGCCGGCAAGGAGGTGTTCTGCGAAAAGCCGATCGACCTGTCGGTCGCTCGTGCGCTGGAGTGCCTCGACAAGATCGGGCCGGCCGCGGATCGCGTCCAGATCGGCTTCAACCGCCGCTTCGACAAGACCTTCGCCCGGCTTCGCGAGCGCCTCGCCGAGGGCGCGATCGGCAAGATCGAGAACCTCACCATCATCAGCCGCGATCCGGCGCCGGCCCCGATCGGCTATCTCGCCAGCTCGGGCGGCATCCTGAAGGACATGGCGATCCACGACTTCGACATGGCGCGCTTCATTCTGGGCGAGGAGCCGGTCGAGGTGTTCGCGACGGGCTCGGTGCTGGTCGACCCGGCGATCGGCGAGGTGGGCGACCACGACAGCGTCAGCGTCGTCATGCGCACCGCGTCCGGCGTCCAGTGCCAGATCCTCAACTCGCGCCGCTGCGCCTACGGCTACGACCAGCGGATCGAGGCCTTCGGCGAGAAGGGCTCGCTGCGCGCCGAGAACCCCTTGAGGGACGAGCTTCGCGTCAATCTCGCCGACACAACCGACGCGCGCTCGGAGCTCTCGACCTTCTTCCTCGACCGCTACGCCGACGCCTACGCGGCGCAGTGGAACAGCTTCTTCGCCAACCTGAAGGCGGGCAAGCCGCCGGCCGTCACCTTCCGCGACGGCCTGCGCGCGCTGGAACTGGCCGAGGCCGGCAACCGCTCGATCGCCGAGCGGCGGGTCATCGAGCTCTCGGCTCGCTGAGGTCGGTACCCGCCTGCTGCGGGCGGCACTGGCATGGCCTTTCCCGTCGGGTGTCGAGCCACCCGGCGGGTTTTCTTGCAGCGCAAGACGATCGCGCGGCTGATGCAATTCAGCCGCAGCGAATCACTGGTGGACTGTTGCAGGACGGGCAATAGTCCGGCCGACAGGGGAGGAACGGAATGAAGTTCGGAGTTCCGAAGGAGCGCTTTGCCGGCGAGCGGCGCGTCGCGCTGACGCCGGAAAGCGTCGGTCGGTTGCAGAAGCTCGGCTACGAATGCCTGGTAGAAACCGGCGCCGGCGATGCGGCGCGGTTCTCGGACGAGGCCTATGCGGCAGCCGGCGCGCGGGTCGTGCACGACGCTGCGTCGCTCTGGGCCGAGGCCGACATCGTCGCCAAGGTCCGCCCGCCGGAGGACGCCGAGGTCGAGCTCGTCCGCTCCGGACAGATCCTGATCTCGTTCCTCTACCCCGCGCAGAACGCGGCGCTTCTGGAAGCGCTGCGCGCCAAGGGCGCGACGGTGCTCGCGATGGACATGGTGCCGCGCATCAGCCGCGCGCAGAAGATGGACGCCCTGTCCTCCATGGCCAACATCGCGGGCTACCGCGCGGTGATCGAGGCGGGCAACCAGTTCGGCCGCTTCTTCACCGGCCAGATCACGGCGGCCGGCAAGGTCCCGCCCGCCAAGGTGCTGGTGCTGGGCGCCGGCGTCGCGGGTCTTGCCGCGATCGGCACGGCGCAGTCGCTGGGCGCGCAGGTGCGGGCCTTCGACGTGCGCCCCGAGGTCGCCGAGCAGATCCAGTCGATGGGCGCCGAGTTCCTGTTCCTCGACTTCGCCGGCGCGGCGGATGGTGCGGCGACGGGCGGCTATGCGGCCCCATCGTCTCCTGAGTTCCGCGCCAAGCAGCTCGAGCTTTTCCGGGCCCAAGCGCCCGAAGTCGACATCGTCATCACCACGGCGCTGATTCCCGGCCGCGATGCGCCCAAGCTCTGGCTGGAAGACATGGTCGCCCTGATGAAGCCCGGCTCGGTCGTGGTGGATCTGGCTGCCGAGCGTGGCGGCAACTGCGACCTCACCGTGCCGGATGAGGTGGTCGAGACGCCGAACGGCGTGCGCATCGTCGGGTACACCGACTATCCCAGCCGCATGGCGACCCAGGCCTCGACGCTGTTTGCCACCAACATCCGCCACATGATGGACGACCTGACGCCGAAGAAGGACGGCGTGCCGGTGGTCGACATGGAGGACGACGTCATCCGCGGCGCGACCGTGACGCACGAGGGTGCGATCACCTATCCGCCGCCGCCGCCCAAGATTGCGGCGATCGCCAAGCAGGCCCCCAAGAAGGTGGTCGAGGAAACGGCGGCAGAGAAGGCGGCGCGCGAGGCGCTCACCGCCCGGAAGTCCGGCCAGCGCCAGGTCATGCTGCTCGCCGGTGGCGCGATCCTCCTGATGCTGATCGGGCTGACGGCGCCGCCGAGCTTCCTCCAGCATTTCGTGGTCTTCGCGCTGTCCTGCTTCGTCGGCTACCACGTCATCTGGAACGTCTCGCATTCGCTGCATACGCCCCTGATGGCCGTCACCAACGCCGTGTCGTCGATCATCATCCTCGGCGCGCTGCTGCAGGTCGGCACGTCGGGCTGGTTCGTCTCGTTCCTTGCCGGGCTCGCTATCCTGATGGCGTCGGTCAACATCTTCGGCGGGTTCATGGTGACGCGCCGGATGCTCAAGATGTTCCAGAAGAGCTGAGGAGGTCGAAACCATGAGCCCAGGTCTCGTCGGCGCGTCCTATATCGTCGCCTCCATCCTCTTCATCCTCTCGCTCGGCGGCCTGTCGAACCAGGAAAGCGCCAAGCGCGCCGTCTGGTACGGCATCGTCGGCATGGCGCTGGCCGTCTTCGCCACCATCACCGGGCCGGCGGTCGGCGCGCTCTGGCTAGTCGTGCCGCTGATCGTCGTCGGCGGCCTTGTCGGCGGCTGGCTCGCCGGCCGCGTGCAGATGACGCAGATGCCCGAACTCGTCGCGGCGCTGCACTCCTTCGTCGGCCTTGCCGCCGTGTTCATCGGCTTCAACGCCGATCTCGAGGCCGCGCACGTCGCCCATGCGATCGCCACCGGAACGGACCACCTCCTGACGGGCTTTGCCGCGACGCTCGCCACCAAGACGCCGGTCGAACTCGCGATCATGCGGGTCGAGGTCTTCCTCGGCGTCTTCATCGGCGCCGTCACCTTCACCGGCTCGGTGGTCGCCTACGGCAAGCTGTCGGGCCGCCTCGACTCCAAGGCTCTCGTCCTGCCGAACCGCCACGCGATCAATCTCGCCGGCGTCGCCGTCGCCCTCATTCTCGGCATCGTCTACTTCAACGGCGCCGGCATCTGGACGCTGATCCTCGTCGCGATCCTCGCGGGCGCGCTCGGCTGGCATCTCATCATGGCGATCGGCGGCGCGGACATGCCCGTCGTCGTCTCGATGCTGAACTCGTATTCGGGCTGGGCGGCAGCCGCGATCGGTTTCACGCTTGGCAACGATCTCCTGATCGTCACCGGCGCGCTGGTGGGCTCGTCCGGCGCGATCCTGTCCTATATCATGTGCCGCGCGATGAACCGGAACTTCGTCTCCGTCATCCTCGGCGGCTGGGGCGGCACGAGCGGTCCGGCGCAGGAGATCACCGGCGAACAGGTCGCGATCGACACGGACGGCGTCGCGCAGGCGCTGGACGAAGCGGACACGGTCGTCATCGTGCCGGGCTACGGCCTCGCCGTCGCGCAGGCGCAAGGGTCGATTTCGGAACTCACGCGCCGTCTGCGCGCCAAGGGCAAGACGGTGCGCTTCGCGATCCACCCGGTCGCCGGCCGCCTGCCGGGCCACATGAACGTGCTCCTCGCCGAGGCCAAGGTTCCCTACGACATCGTCCTCGAAATGGACGAGATCAACGAGGACTTCCCCTCGACGGATGTCGCGATCGTCATCGGCGCCAACGACATCGTCAATCCGGCGGCGGAGGAAGATCCGAACTCGCCGATCGCCGGCATGCCGGTGATCGAGGTCTGGAAGGCGCGGCGCGTCATCGTGTCGAAGCGCGGGCAGGGCACCGGATATTCCGGCATCGAGAACCCGCTCTTCTACAAGGAGAACACCCGCATGTTCTACGGCGACGCCAAGAAGTCGCTCGACGAACTGCTCAAGCAGATCGGCTGATCGCCTGCGGGCGACAGCTGTGCGAAAATACGAAGGGGCGGGCGCCGGATGGGCCTGCCCCTGTCGTTTCCGGCATCGGCTTGGCGCCTCTGCACCGCGTGGAAGATAACCTCCGGTTTCGACCTTTCGATTCCTTTTTACCTTTCACGGCTAACGTGACCGTCGATCTGTGCCACGCACCGCACGGGAAACGATGGAACACCAGACCGACACGTCACGAGCCTTGGCTGGCCGCATCGCGACCTTCAACCGAAGCCAGCTCTTGCAATGCGCGGATTTCGCCAGGACGGTGCTCTGCGCCTCCCTTGTCGAGATCTGCGTGCTGGACGGCGAGCAACTGAAGCGCGTCCATCGTTCGGGCACCTCCGACCTCTCCGGGTGTGCCCTGCGAGTGATGCCACGCGAGCTCAAGGACACCCAGGACCTCCTGTTTCGCGACGTCCAGGCTTCGAGGGGGAGGGGCCGGTTCCGGCAGTGCGTCGTGCACGCGCCGGTCCGTCTCTCCGACAACACACTGGCAGGCTGTCTGTCCGTCGTACTTTCGCTGGGGGTCGAAGAGTTCGGTGCGGTCGAGACGCGCGTGATGCGCGAACTCGCGAGCTTCCTCGGGCGGCAGTTCGACTGGGCGCGTCGCACGGTGGAGGTCGACCGTCCATCGGTCTTCGAGGGTATCGCCACCACATCGCCCGACGGCATCGTCGCCGCGGACGCCAGCAACAGGATCGTGGCCTGGAATGCGGGCGCCGAGCAGCTTTTCGGCTTCACCGCCGAGGAGGCGATCGGCCAGCCCCTCGATATCATCGTCCCCATGGGCAACCGCGCTGCGCACCGGGCAGGCGTCGAGCGTGTGGCCGGTAACGGGCCGACGAGCCTTATCGGACGCTCGGTCACGCTTCATGGCCTGCACAAGAACGGCACGCACATTCCCATCGAACTTTCCCTGTCGCAGTGGATGGAGGGCGGTGAGCGCCGGTTCGGTGCGATCATCCGCGACGACAGCGAACGGCAGCGCCTTGCCGAGAGCCTGCGCGGCGCGACGATGCTCGATCATCTGACGGGTCTGGCGAACCGGTCGAGTCTCGACCGGCGTCTGGCCGCCCTTGTCGAGGCAGGACGCAAGATCACGCTTCTCCTCGTTGATCTCGACGGGTTCAAGGAGGTGAACGACACGCTCGGGCACCTTGCCGGGGACCAGGTCCTTGCCGAGGTCGCGGCCCGCCTGCGATCCGAGGCGCGGAACGGGCAGTTCGTCGCGCGGATGGGCGGCGACGAGTTCGTCGTGCTGATCGAAGATGACGCGAATCCGCTGGAGGGCGCCTGGCTCGGTGAAACGCTGATCGACGTGATCGAGCAGGCGATCACCATCGAGGACGCGATGGTGAGCATCAGCGCGAGCATCGGCGTCGCCTGTTCCGGTCACGACGATACGCCTGACAGCCTGCTCGGCGACGCCGACCTTGCGCTCTACAAGGCCAAGAGGAGCGGGCGAGGGCGGACGGAGCTTTTTACGCCCGACCTGCGGCTGAAGATCGTCGAGAAGGGTCTGGCGAGGACCGAACTCGCCGCCGCCTGGGCCGACAACCAGTTCGAGCTCTACTACCAACCGCAAGTCTCACTACGGGACAGCCGTCTTTGCGGCGCCGAAGCCCTCCTGCGATGGATCCATCCCCGGCGTGGCGTGCTGGCGCCCGGCGCGTTCCTTCCGATGATCGAGGCGGATGCGCTCGCCATTTCCGTCGGCGGCTGGATCGTCGACGAAGCGTGCCGGCAGGCCGCCGCATGGCGAGCCGGGCCGTTCCCCGGCTTCCGCATCGCGGTCAACCTCTTCGCATTGCAGTTCAAGTCCGGTGATATCGTCGGCGAGGTGACCCGTGCCCTGGAGCGTCACGACCTGCCGCCGGAGGCGCTGGAACTCGAGATCACCGAGAACACGATCCTCAAATCCGACGAGCGCATCCTGAAGCAGCTCAATCGCCTGCGCGATCTCGGCGTCGGGCTCGCCTTCGACGATTTCGGCACCGGCTTCGCCTCGCTCTCCATGCTGCGGGATTATCCGGTGACGAAGATCAAGATCGACCGCGCCTTCGTCAGCGGTGCCGACGTCTGCGAGCGCGACCGCGCCATCACGCAGGCGCTGGTTTCGATGGCGCACGGGCTGGGGATCGAGGTCATTGCCGAAGGTATCGAGACGGTCGATCAGCATGCGCTGATGCTGGGACAGGGCTGCGACATGGGGCAGGGCTATCTCTACAGCCGCCCGGTCAACGCCCGGACCTTCCTCGCGCTCAGTCAGACGGACGCAAGGCTTCGCTCGGCCGGTTAACGCTCGCCTCCATGCGCCAACCCGCTCTCAACGGTCTCCCACACGCGCGGGTCGGACATCTGCGCCACGTTGAAGCGCATCATCGATCCTGCCCTGCCTGAAGGGCTAAACACGTCGCCAGGCGCCAGCACCACCCCGCGCCCGGCCGCAAACCGGGCGAGGTCGGCCGCGCTTCCGCCCTCCGGCAACTCGCACCAGAGGCTGAAGCCGCCGCGCGGAACCGTCCACAGGCGCAAGCCGATCGTCGCGAGACGCCGGGCGACTTCCCCGCGCGCCCGGCCGAGCCGTCGGCGCACGCCCTCCATGTGCCGGCGATAGCCGCCATCGGCGAGCGCGTCGTGGACGACGCCGGCCGAGACGGGACTTGCCGCCCCGAACTGCGTCGCGATCTGGAGGTCGGTGAGGGCTTCGATCCAGTCCAGCCGCGCCGCGATGTATCCGCAGCGAACCGATGCGGACAGGGTCTTAGAGAACGACCCGATGCGAAGGACGCGCTCCAAGCCGTCGAGATCGGCAAGGCGCGGTGTCGGCTCCGGCTCGAAGTCGGCCAGGATTTCGTCCTCGACGATGGCGATGTCGTAGGCGGCTGCCGCGGCCAGCACGCGATGGGCCACCGCAGGCGACAGGCTGGCGCCGGTCGGGTTGTGGATCGCCGAGTTGGTCACGTAAAGGCGCGGCCGGTGACGTTCCGCGAGTTCTGCGAACGAGGCTGGGTCCGGGCCTATGGGTGTCATCGGCACTCCGACGACCGTGACGCGGTGGGCGGACAGGAGCGCGCGGAAGTTGAAGTAGCAGGGATCGTCCACCAGCACGGTGTCGCCGGTCCGCAGAAGGAGACGGCAGATCAGATCAAGCGCCTGTGTGCCAGAACCTGTCAGCAGCACCGCATCAGGCCCGACGTCGAGGCCTTCCGCCGCGAACTGCCGGGCGAGCAACTGGCGAAGCGGTGCATGGCCTCGTGCGGAACCGTAGTCCGTCAGGACCGCGTCCCCGGCGCGCGCGGCTCGTCGCAGGGCCCGGCGCAGCGCCTCGGTCGGCATCCAGTCGGCCGGCAGCCAGCCGCATCCGGGCTTTGCTGCATCCGGTTCGGCGTCGAGCGACTGGCGCGAGACCCAGAACGGATCGATGGCTCGCTCCGCATCGCCGCGGGTGGTCGTGAGAGGTCGCGGCGCGGGGCTGCGTGCGACGAACATGCCGGAGCCCAGCCGCGCCCGCACCATGCCTTCCGCCGCCAAGCGCTCGTAAGCCTCCACGACGGTGGACGGCGAAACCGAGAGGCTGGTGGCGAGCGCGCGAATGGACGGCAACCGGTCGCCCGCGGCAAGCCCGCGAGCGGCGATGCGATCGCGCACCGCATCCATCACCTCGTCCGTGCGTCGACCCATCGCCGCCCTCCTGACACCAACCGTACTGTTCCGATAAACCATACGGTTCGAAGAAATTGTATGCCTTCTGTATCTCCTCCAGCGAAGCGGCGACGGGTTACGCCAAAGGCCTGAATAGTCGGTGGGGCGTTGCGATGAGATCGGTGGCGGGCTGGGGAAGCGGACTTCTCGGAGTGGTCATCTTCAGTGGTTCACTTCCGGCGACGCGTCTCGCGGTCACGAATCTACCGCCCTTGTTCCTGACATCGGCGCGGGCCTCGATCGCGGCCGTTCTGGCCGCCGGTCTCCTCGGTCTGCTTCGCCAGCGGCCGCCGGAACGCCGTGATCTGCCGAGTCTCGGGATCGTCGCCCTCGGCGTCGTCGTCGGCTTCCCGCTACTCACCGCGCTCGCCCTGCAGACGGTGACCGCATCCCATTCGGTCGTGTTCATCGGCCTTCTGCCGATGGCGACCGCCCTGTTCGGCGTCCTGCGGGCGGGCGAGCGGCCACGGCCGGCCTTCTGGCTCTTCTCCAGCCTCGGTGCCCTCCTTGTGTCGGGCTTCGCGGTTGCCCAGGGCGGGCGCGGCTCCTGGCAGGGCGACGGCTTCATGGTGGCTGCCATCGCCGTGTGCGGCCTCGGCTATGCCGAGGGCGCGCGACTGTCGCGCCGGATCGGCGGCTGGCAGGTGATCTCCTGGGCGCTGGTCCTGTCGCTGCCGGTGATGCTCGGGCTGCTCGCCTGGACCACGCCTGCCAGCTTCTCCACGGTCGGGGCGCCGGCCTGGGCCGGCCTTGCCTATGTCTCGGTGTTCTCGATGCTGATCGGCTTCGTGTTCTGGTACCGGGGACTGGCAAGGGGCGGCATCGCGGGCGTCGGCCAATTGCAGCTTCTCCAGCCGTTCTTCGGCCTTTCGCTGGCCGCGCTCGTGCTGGGCGAGCCGGTGCCGGCATCGATGGTCGCCGTCACGCTCGGCGTCGTCGCCTGCGTCGCCGGGGCGCGGCGCTTTGCCTGAACCGGGCGGTCAGGCCGCGAACCGCACGCGCTCTTCGACGCGATCGATCGCGAAGGTTTCGAGAGCCCAGTCGATCCCTTCGTTCCGCCGGTCGCCGTTGAGCGCACGCTCGAGGAACACAGTGCGGCGGTCGCGCGGATCGAGACGATAGATGCCCGTCCAGTCATCGTGGAATACCATCCAGATTTCGCCCGGCCGCTTGGCATGGCCGGTGCCGGGATGCCGCGACAGGCCGAGGAAACGGCTTTCGCGGCCAGCGTCGGCGAGAGGGTGGGATGCGGTCGTCGCGTCGGGCAAACTCGTGTCTCCGCCAGTCGTCGCGGGACCGATATGCAAGATATGGCGAGGCTCCGTTTGGTTGCCGGTGCGGCCACATCCTCCTTGCGGAGCGCCACCTTGCCCGGACGGCAGGTTGGCGTTGGACATCGGTCCAACTCTTGATGCTGGCGCAGGCCTAGCAGATCGGAGCGAAGGCTTCAACTCGGCAGGGGGAGGGAGGCTGTCATCCATGCAGCCCGAACACGACGAGTTGTGCGGCAAGGGGCGATGCATCGACTAGAGATGGGAATGCGAAACGGGTCGAAGGTCGGTCGAAAGCCATTCTCTCGCCATTCGCCTGCCGTAGCGCGGCTTGTGCGTCGCGCGAGTTGCCGACTCAACCCCTCGAGCGCTTGGCCCATGTCCGATCCCGAAACGTCCGCCGGCCTCCCGCCCCCCAAGTTGAAGGGCATCGAGCACATTCTGGCGGCGGCCGGCTATTCGATCAACGGCGGGCGGCGGCTCCTGCGCGAGCCGGCCTTCCGGCACGAGATCCTGTTCGGATTGGTGCTCGTCGTGCTTCTGGCGCTCCATGGCGCCTCCACGGCCGCCTTTCTCATCCAGCTCGTTCTTCTGGCGATCCTCGGCGCAATCGAGGCCGTCAACACGGCGATCGAACTCATCGTCGATCGCGTGTCGCCGGAATTCTCGGCGTTTGCCAAGCACGCCAAGGATCTCGGCTCGTTTGCGGTCTTCTGCCTGCTCGTCGCCAACGCGGCCTTCTGCGCGGCGGTGCTCCTCAAGGATTCGACGTCGTTTCTCTGAGGTCGCCGGCGCGGCGGCGCTTCGCCTCGGCGCGGCAGCGGTCGGAGCAGTAGAGCACCTCGTCCCAGGTCTTCGCCCAAGCCTTGCGCCAGACCATAGGGCGACCGCAGTTGAGGCAGGTCTTCTGCGGCAGGTCGGCCTTGCGGCGCATCTTGGCCATGGGTGTCCTCGCGCGGTCTGGTCGCAGGAACCGAACCAAGCGGCGCGTGGTTCCAGCGCCATCCATCGGCATGTGACGGAGGAGGAGGATCAGGATGCTGCCATCGCTGCAGACGGGCTATCGGGCCTTGGTGTTCGGCGCGACAGGGGGCATCGGCAGCGCAGTTCTGCAAGCCCTGCAGGCAGACGAGCGCTGCGGTGAGGCCGTCGGCCTGTCGCGGCGCGACGGCTTCGACCTCGAGGACGAGACCTCGATCGCAGCGGCGGCCGAGCGTCTCGGCAGCGGCGAATTCGATCTCCTGTTCGACGCGACCGGCGGCCTTCAACTCGACGGCTACGGGCCGGAAAAGGCCCTGCGCGCCATCGAGCCGGCCGGCATGGCGCGCCAGTTCGCCGTCAACGCGATCGGCCCGGCGCTGATCCTGAAGCATTTCGTTTCGCGCCTGCCGCGCGGCCGCCGCTCGCTCTTCGGCACCTTGAGCGCGCGCGTCGGATCGATCGGCGACAACCACCTCGGCGGCTGGATCTCCTATCGCGCGGCCAAGGCGGCGCTGAACCAGATCGTGCGCACGGCGGCAATCGAGGTGGCGCGCCAGCGCCCCGAGGCAGTGCTGGCGGCGCTTCATCCCGGCACCGTTGCCACGCGCCTGTCGGAACCCTTCGCGGCCCATCATGACCGCCTCAGCCCCGACGATTCCGCCGCCGCGCTCCTCTCCGCGCTCGACGCCCTGCCGGCCGAGCGCAGCGGGTGCTTCGTCGCCTATGACGGAAAGCCCATCGAGTGGTGAGGCGTCAGCGGTCGGCTTCGGCCTTCGCCAGCTTGTCGACCGTCTCGACATAGGCGTCGGCATCGAACTTCTTCAGTGTCGCCGGTCCGAGATAGCGGATGCTGCCGAACACCGGCCGCTTGCCCCACGGCCGGTCGTGCAGGCCGAAAAGCCAGGCGACGTTGGTGAAGGAGTTGGCGTCGCGCCCATCGAGGAAGTAGCGGTTGTTGAGCCGCAGCGTCGTGCGGAAGGCGTCCTCCGGCGAAGCCGACCATTCCAGGATCTTCTTGCCCCAGTACATGCGCAGCTGGTTGTGCATGTAGCCGGTCTCGCGCATCTCGCGCATCGAGGCGTTCCAGTAGGGATCGTGCGTCTCGCCGGCGGCGAGCTCCTTCTCGGAATAGATGTGCTCGCGCTTGTCCTTGGCGTGCTCGCCTAGCGTCTTGCGGCACCAGTCCGGCAGGCAGGCGTAGTCGTCGTACTTTTCCTCGTAGAAGACGTGGTTCACCGCCAGCTCGCGCCGCACGATGAGCTCCTCGAGGTAGGACGCCTTGTCCTCGTCGCCGCCTGTCTTGGCCTCGCGGACGGCCAGCGCGATCTCCAGCGGCCCAATCTGTCCAAAATGAAGGTAGGGGCTCATGTGCGAGGCGGCGGCCGCTTCCGGCCGGTTGCGATCGGTGCCGTAGGTCGCGAAGGACTTTCCAAGGAACGCCTTGAGGCGCTTGCGCGCCTCGCCCTGGCCACCGCGGAAACGCGTGACCGCGCCGATCTTGTGGTCGAGCTTCATCGAGGCGACGAGCTTGGCAGGGTCCGAGAGGTCGAGCTTCGACTTCGGAACGTCGGCGGCCTGCTTGTGCTTCACCCGCCGCTCAGACAGGGGCTGTAGGAACTCGTCCCAGAGCTTGTGGATCTTCGGACGCAGCGTGCGCGCGGCGTATTCGTGCTTGGGCGAGGCGGTCTCGACAGGGACCACCGTCTCGGTCTCGATCTGGTGCAGCGGGCAGTCGATGGCTTTCGCAAGCTTGCGCCGCCACTCCTTCTCGATCCGGAGATAGCCGCGGTCACACACGGTGAGCGCGGCCTTCTTCGACAGCCGGAGGGCGATCTCGTCGGGGTCGCCGAGCGCGCCGTGGAAGGTCACATGCCGCTTGGCGAGATCGGCCTCCACCTCGGCCAGTCCCTCGACCATGAAGTGGTAGTGCCGCGCGTTGCCGTCGGGAAAGGCGTCTGTCATCCCGAAGACGCAGACCAGCGGCAGATCGAGCTCGTTGGCCCGGTCGATCGCATACTCCAGCGCATGGTTGCCGTGCGCGCGCTTGGCCGCCTGCATCCAGTAGAGGACATAGGCGCCGTCCTCGCGCGGCTCGCCCTCTTTCAGCATGCGGATGCGTTGCGGCTGGATGGTCATGCCACGGGTCCTCGATACGGGGAAAAGGGGTCAGCCGCGACGCGGCAGAGCGAGACGGCGTTCCAAAAGGGAGAGGGCGTCGAAGACGAGCACGGCGAGGAGCCCGACGATCACGGCGCCCTGCACCACGAAAGCGGTGTTGCCGGACAGGAGCCCTGCGATGATGACCTCGCCGAGCGTCGGCGCGCCCACGGTCGAGCCGATCGTCGCCGTGCCGAGGCCGACGACGACGGAGAGGCGGAGCCCGGAGACGATGAGCGGCAGCGCCAGCGGCAGCTCGACCCGCCAGAGCCGCTGCCACGGCGTCAGCCCGACACCGCGTGCGGCCTCCATCACCGGGGGGCCCGCCGCGTTGAGGCCGGCCACCGCGTTCTCGAAGATCGGCAGGAGCCCGTAGAGGAAGAGCGCGAAGAGCGTCGGCGCGAGACCGAAGCCGACAGCCGGCACGGCGAGCGCGAGAACGGCGACCGGCGGGAAGGTCTGGCCGACATTGACGATGCTGCGCGACAGGGGGAGGAAGTCGGCGCCGAAGCGCCGCGTCACCAGGATCGCGAGCCCGGTCGCCACCACGAAGGCGGCAAGGATCGACGCCAGAACGAGTTCGAGATGGCTGACAGTGAGCGCCAGAAGGCTGGTCTGCGTGTAGATCGCCGGGGCGCCGTTCGTCACCAACGGCTGCAGCAGCGGCGCGAAGGCTTGCGGCGTCAGCACGACCGCCGCCAGGAGGGCCAGCGCCAGCGTGCGTGCGATGGGAGCGGCGAGGCTCACGCCGGGCGCGCCGCGCTCTGAATCAGCGCATCGCGGCGGATGATGCCGGCCGGAATGCCCCGTTCGTCGAGCACCGGAGCCGACTCACGGCCCGACCAGAGGAGTTCGGCCAAGGCATCGCGCCGGTTGAGTCCGCGGGCAAGCGGCGCGCCGAACGCCTCGCCGGGTTCCAGAAGCCCGTCGATGTCCTCCACCGCGAGGAGTCGCAGCGCCCGGTCGCCGCTGCCGACCATCTCCTCGACGAAGCCGTCGGCGGGACGCGCGAGGATTTCGGAAGGCGTCGCGCACTGGACGACGCGCCCGGCGCGCATGACGGCGATGCGATGCCCGAGGCGGATCGCCTCTTCCATGTCGTGGGTGACGAGCACGATCGTCGTCGCGGTCGCCTTCTGCAGCGCCTCGAGGTCGCTCTGGGCCTTGGCGCGGATGATCGGGTCGAGCGCGCCGAACGGTTCGTCCATCAGGAGGATGTTGGGCCGGGCGGCGAGCGCGCGGGCGACACCGACGCGCTGCTGCTGGCCGCCCGACAGTTCCTGCGGCAGGCGGTCGGCGAAGTCGCGCGCGGGCATCTGGAAGAGTTCGAGAAGCTCCTCCACCCGCGCCCCGATCTCACGCTCGCTCCAGCCGAGAAGGCGCGGCACGGTCGCGATGTTCTGCGCCACCGTGCGGTGCGGGAAGAGGCCGTGGTTCTGGATGACGTAGCCGATACGGCGGCGAAGCAGCGGACCGGGCACCGAGCGAATGTCGGTGCCGTCGATGCAGATCTCGCCCGATGTCGGCTCGATCATCCGATTGATCATGCGCATCAGGGTCGTCTTGCCCGAGCCGCTGGTCCCGACGATCGCCATCACCGTGCGCGGCTCGATCGTCAGCGAGACGTCGTCCACCACGGGGCCGGCGTCGTAGCGCTTGGTGACGCGGCGGATCTCGATCATGGCGCGGTCCCCTTGGGCGAAATGGAGGCGAAGTCGATGGCCGCATCGAGCACCGTGGCCGAGGCGAAGGCGAGGGCGACGGTCGGGAGCGCGCCGAGGAGCACGAGGTCTGTCGCGTTCTGACCGAGGCCCTGGAAGACGAAGACGCCGAACCCGCCGCCGCCGATCAGCGCGGCGACGGTCGCGAGCCCGATGTTCTGGACGAGAACGATGCGGATACCGGCGAGAATGACGGGAAGGGCGAGCGGCAGTTCGACGCCGAGGAGGCGCTGGCGCCGTGTCATGCCGAGGCCCGTCGCAGCGTCGCGCGCGGCATCGGGCACCGCGGCAAGGCCGGCCAGCGTGTTGGCGACCACGGGCAGCAGCGAATAGAAGACGAGCGCGACCAGCGCCGGCGCGGCGCCGATGCCGCGAATGCCGAGCGCCGAGGCGCCCGGCACATGCAGCGCCACCCAGCCGAGAGGCACGATCAGAAGTCCGAAGAGCGCGATCGAGGGCACGGTCTGGACGACGTTGAGGACGGCGAGCGCCGGCGCGCGTAGCGCCTCCATGCGCCAGGCCAGCACCGCAAAGGGAACGCCGAGCGCGACCGAGACGGCCATGGAGCCGAACGCCAGTGCGAGGTGCCGGGCGCCCTCCGACCAGAAGGTGCCAGCGCGCACGGCGTATTCGCGCATCACCGACAGGCCGTCGAAATGGCCGGTGGCCAGGAGGGCACCGATGACGAAGAGGATGGCGGCCAGAAGTACCAGCCGCAGCACGGGTCCCGGCCGCAGCCGCGTCAGCGCGTCGGTGAAGAGAAGCGCGAAGGCGCAAAGCGCCGTCCAGAAACCCGATGCCGGCGACACGCGCGCATAGGGATTTTCGGGTGCGGCGAGGACGCCGGGCGCGATGCCGATCGCAAGAAGCAGGGTCACGAGGCCCGCGAGCGCGACGCCGACACGCAGCGTCGGCCCGAGGCGAACGGCGCCGAGCGCGGCGAGGGCGACGAGGATCGCAAGGAGAACGGCGCCGGTGCCGGATGGCAGCGACGCCGTGAAGCTGTTCGCGACGCCCGGTACGATCCGGTTGGCCTTCGCGGTCGCAAAGGGCAGGAAGGCCAGGGCGCCGAACAGGAGAAGCGCGGAGGGGAGGCCAATCTTATCGAGCCGCAATGCCGTCTTCCGACTTTGCACCATGTCGGTATCCGAACGCAGCATCGGCTCGTTCGCCTCCGCCGGCGGTGTCGGAAGGAGAAGGGCGGACATGGCTTCTGTCTCCGGTGCTCGTCGCGGGATCGGCGCCTCGCGGGCAGGCCATGGTCTGCGTGCGGGTCGCCCCGCGTCACCCAGAGATTATGGGGCAGGCAAACGATTCGTCAGGGGTGCACACCCTCCCGCGACCGCATGGCACGCCCATCGGGCGCGCGTTCGCGCGAAACTAGTCGGGAGCCGGAGCCTCGTTCAGGTGCCCGCGATAGGCGACGACGAGGCCGATCACCGGCGCCCGGATCGTGACGTCGAAGCAGAAGCTGCCGCCGCCCTGCGTTTCGAACGCCTCACCGAACGTTGGCAGCCATCGCGGCATGAGCAACCCAAGGCACCAGGCGCGGCGCTGGACGAGTTCGAGGCGGCCGGCGTCGAGGACGAGCGCTGTGGCGACGCAGACCGGTCCGAACCGTTCGAAGAGGAGCGGCTCGCCGCGGTCGACCTCGGCCCACTGCGTGGACCGGAGGACGTGCCCGCCGAAGTCACGGATCCAGATCTCGCCCGCCCCATGAGGCTCGACCGTCACGGTGACGGGCACCGCCTCGCCGGGTAGGGGAAAACGGAGGATCGCGGCGGCCATACGAGCGAGAATGCCGCCGCCTCGGCGGATCGAGGCGGTGCCGACCCAGCGATGCGGACCCCGGCCGGAATGGAACGCGCGCACGGGATCCGGCAGGTCTGCGAACGCTGCGCCCATCACGACCTGATAGGCCGACGGGTCTGCGTTCAAAGGATGCGGCCGCGATACTCGGGGGCGGGCACCCAGCACGTCTCGCGCTTTCCGAACAGCCGGTAGCGGTTCCGGGCGACCAACCGGTAGACCGCGTCGCGGATCGGGCGGGGCACGAGCCGGAACACCCCCATCAGCTTCCACGGGAAGCCGATCCGCTCGTAGATGCTGAGGACCGCATCGCTGTCGCGGCGCAGCCGATCGCCCTCGACGACGATCATGGTGGAGGGATCGTTCGGATCCATCCCATGCCTTCTGTAGAGCGCCTGCCCGACATCGCCCTGCATCGAGGCCAGACGGAACCGCCCCGCCTTGTCGTGGTCGAGCACGAACTGGGCGTTGGCCGAACACAAGACGCATTCCGCGTCGAACAGGATGATCGGGCCGTCCGTCTCGGGTCTCAACTGGGCGGCCTCTCGCATCCGATCGTCCTCTGCGGCGCAGGCCGCGCTTCGACGAGGCCGCCGCGGGAGAGGTAGACCGCGCGGCGGCGCCGGGAAAGCCCGTGCGACGTCGTGGAGCACTAGAACCGGAAGCGCAGCGATCCGATCACGTCGCGACCCTGCTCGCGGTAGCAGTAGGCGTTGTTGCAGAGGGCCGCCCGGTTGTCGAAGAGGTTGTTGGCGTTGATCTGGGCACGCACGCCTTCGAGCTTCGGGTTCGCCGCGCCGAAGTCGTAGCTGATCGCCGCATCGATCAGGATGCGGGAGTCGTTCTCGCGCGTATTCGTGTCGTTGGCCGCGTTGGCGCCGAGGAACCGGCTGCCCACCCCGAAGCCCAGACCTTCGGCGACGCCGGAACTGACCTCGTAATTGCCCCAGAGCGAGAACTGGTGCTCGGGAATGCCGGCGACCTGGTTGCCGACGTTCTCGCCTTCGGTGAACGCGATGTCGGTGTAGGAGTAGGCCGCAACGAGGCTGAGACCGTCGGTGAGGGCGGCGTTCGCCTGCAGTTCGAAGCCCTGCGAGCGCACCGCCCCCGTCTGAACCTGGAAGAAGCTCGACGTGTTGACCGGGTCGGTGACGAGGAGGTTGTTCTGCTCGATGCGGAACAGGGCGGCGTCCACCGTCAGGGCGATCCACTCTGGCGCGTATTTCACGCCCACCTCGACCTGCTCGCCCTCCGTCGGATCGAACGCACTGCCGTCGAAGGCGGTGCCGACCGTCGGGGCGAAGGAGGTCGAGTAGTTGGCGTAAGGGGTGATCCCGTTGTTGAAGAGGTAGGAGAGACCGACCCGGCCGGAGAAGTTCCGATCCTCGGCCCGAACCGTCGCATCGGGGTCGTTGTTGTTGAACGTATCCGTGTCGAGCCAGTCGTAGCGACCGCCGACCGTCAGGACGAGGCGCTCGTACTCGGCCTGATCCTGCAGGTAGAGACCGATCTGGCTCTGGTGCGTCGTCGTATTGACGAGGTTGTGCGAGGTGGGCGCGAAGATCGGCTGCTGCCCGTAGTTTCGGGTGACGAGGTCGAGATCCGGCGCGGACGAGCCGCCGTAGCGGTATTGTCCGTCGAAATAGGTGTAGTCGAGCCCGCCGAGCAGCGTGTGGCCGACGGCGCCGGTCTCGAACTTGCCTTCGATCTGGTTGTCGACCGCGAATCCCTTGGCGTCGTCCAGGATTTCGCCCGCGCTGCGGCTCGCCGACAGCCCGTCCGGGTTGATGCCGAGTACCGAGACGAAGCGCATGTCGGTTGCGATCGTCTGGTAGCGCAGGTTCTGGCGAACGGTCAGCGTATCGTTGAAGCGGTGCTCGAACTCGTAGCCGACGCGCCCTTGGGTCTGATCGAGGTCGCGGAAGGCCGGGTCGCCCTGCTCGATGCCGGTGATGCGGGCGTCGGGTGTCGTGAAGAACCCGCGCCCGCCGCCTGACTTGGTGTCGGTGTACTCGCCAAGGAACGTGAACTGCGTGTTCCGATCGTCCGAGCGCAGCGTAAAGGCCGGGGCGATATAGGTGCGGTCGTCGCGGGCGGCGACGAACTCGGTGTCGGCGGAACGCTCGATCCCGGTGATCCGGTAGAGCACGTTGTCGTTGCCGCCGAGCGGGCCGGAGGCGTCGAAGTTCGCCTGATAGTGGCTGTCCGTGCCGATCTGGCCGACGACTTCGCGGAACGGCGCGTCGGTCGGGCGCTTGGTCACGAGGTTGACGATGCCGCCGGGCGCGGAGGCGCCGTACAGGACCGAGCTCGGTCCCTTCAGGATCGACACACCTTCAAGGCCATAGGGCTCGTTGCGGAAGTAGGCGAAGGAGCCGCCGAGCGAGCGCAACCCGTCGCGATAATAGCCCGTGTTGGCGACGTTGAAGCCGCGGATGAAGAGCGTGTCGAACGCCGGGTCGAAGCCGAACGTGCCCGCTCGCACGCCCGCCGTGTAGCGTGCTGCCTCGACCAGCGTCTGCACGTTGCGGTCGTCGAGCTCTTCGCGCGAAATGACGGAGACGGCCTGCGGCACCTTGCGCAGGTCGGTATCGGTTTTGGTGCCGACGCGCGCCTCGCGCCCGACATAGCCCTCGGTCGAGATCCCCCCGCCGACGCCGACGCCCCCCGACGCCGCGCCGCTCCCCGCGCCATCCACCACGACGGTGTCGAGCACCACGTCCTGCGCGAGTGCCGGACCGGCCATCACTGCGCCGGCCAGAAGGGCGACGCGTCGTGCGGAACGGATGGAAGGACGGGTGAGGGGCATGGGTCGGCTTTCACTTCATGGCGATTTCGTGGCATGCCCTCTCAAACATGACTGAAATAGTCAAGTATGTTGCCCCCAAAAACGTCAGTCCAACTGACGAGGTGCAGCAAGCCTGTGGAAGAGCGTCTCCACACGATGCCGGCGCCTCCTTCGACAGGGCGCGCAAATGCGCTATGGGACGGGGGTGAGCGACATTCCTTCCGTTTCCGTTCGGTGCGCCGTCTACGGCGCGCCGCCATCCGACCTTCTCGACGTGCCGGACGACGCCGTTCAGGTGTCGCCGCTACGGCCGGGCTCGGTCGCGCTCGACAGCCTTCCCGATGCGACGTTGGAGGAAGCCGTCGTCGCCGCGCCGCCCGGCTCGATCGAGCGCCGCCACGTGCTGGCGCAGGCCCTTCGGGCGCTGCGACCGGGCGGAACGCTGGACGTGCTGGCACCCAAGGACAAGGGCGGACAGCGCCTGCGCGGGGAGCTCGAAGCCTTCGGCTGCGCGGTGGCCGAGCGGTCCAAGGCGCGCCAGCGCATCTGCCGGGTGGAACGGCCGGACGCTCCGATCGGTCTGGACGCCGCGATCGCGGAAGGGGCGCCGACGGTGGTGGAGGAGACCGGCCTCCACTCGCAGCCCGGCGTCTTCTCCTGGAACCGCACCGATCCGGGCAGCGCCCTCCTCACGCGCCATCTCCCGGCCTTCTCGGGGCGCGGCGCCGATCTCGGCGCCGGGCTCGGCGTGCTGGCGCGCGCGGTTCTGTCGGCGCCCGCCGTCGAGGAGCTGACGCTCGTCGAGCTCGACCGGCGGGCGGTCGAGGCGTCGAGGAAGAACGTCTCAGATGCGCGCGCCCGGTTCCTCTGGGCGGACGTGCGCTCGGTGCCGCTGTCCGATCTCGATTTCGTCGTGTCCAATCCGCCGTTCCATGCCGAAGGCATCGAAGACCGTGCGCTGGGCCAGGCCTTTGTCGCTGCTGCCGCGCGCATGCTGCGGCGCTCGGGAACCTTCGTCCTCGTCGCCAACCGGCACATGCCCTACGAGGACGGACTTCGCGCGGCCTTCCGCAGCATGACCGTGCTCGCCGACGAGGCGGGCTACAAGATCATCGAAGCGCGCAAATGACCAAGGCTCCGACCGCCCGGCTCGACAAGCTTTTGGCCAATCTCGGCTACGCCTCGCGCCGCGAGATCCAGCTCCTGGCGAAGAACGGCCGCATCCGGCTGGACGGCGCGCCGCTCACGCGGGCCGACGAGCGCATCGCGGTGACGCCCGATCTCGAAGCGCGGCTCGTGGTCGACGGCGAGCCGCTCGACCCGCTGCCGGGCTTCGCGCTCATGGTGCACAAGCCGCTCGGCGTCACCTGCTCGCATAAAGAGGCGGGGCCGCTCGTCTACGACCTCCTTCCCGCGCGCTGGCGCCGCCGCGATCCGGCGATCTCGACGGTCGGCCGCCTCGACAAGGAGACGTCCGGCCTCCTCCTGATGACGGACGACGGCGCGCTCCTTCATCGCATCATCTCCCCGAACCGGCATGTGCCCAAGGTCTATCGCGCCCATCTCGCGCGGCCATTGACGGGCGACGAGGCGGCGCTGTTTTCGTCCGGCACGCTGATGCTTGAGGGCGAGGACAAGCCCCTGAAGCCGGCCGAACTCGCGGTCGTGGGAGAGCGGGAAGCGCTCCTGACCGTGCACGAGGGCCGCTACCATCAGGTGCGCCGCATGTTCGCGGCGACCGGCAACCACGTGGAGGCCCTGCACCGCGAGGCGATCGGCGGCCTTGCGCTCCCGTCCGATCTCGCGCCCGGCGCGATCCGGCGCCTGTCGGCCGACGATCTCGCCGCGATCTTCGCCGCTTGAGCGGCGGGGCGTCGCGCCGCGGTTGACGCGGATGGTCGGCGACACGATGTCACGCTGAGGCCAAGCTTTCGCGCTTCTCTCGGCCCCTGTTCGAACGGATACCGGATCAAGACATGGCCGCAAGGCTTCGCAGGCTTCTGACGGGCCTCCTCATCGTCGGGCTCGGCGCCGGCGCCTATGTCGCGCTGGACCGCGGCACCGAGCGCTCGGATGCGGCCGTGCTGGCGCCTGCCGCGCGCGCGACGGGACCGGTCGAGCTTGCCGCCTTCGAGGTCGAGACGGTGGCGGCGCGGGACTATGCCCGCACCGTCGCGGTCTCGGGTCCCGCCCGGCCGATCCGCCGCGCCGTGGTGACGGCCGAGGTCTCGGGTCGCCTATCCGAGGTGACGGTCGAGGTGGGGCAGGCCGTTAAGGCCGGCGAGGTGCTGGCGCGGTTCGACGAGACACTCCTGCGCTCGGCCCTGTCGGCGCGCGAAGCGACGCTGGAGGCGCGGCGATCGGAGATCAAGCTGGCGGAATGGACGCTGGAGCGGCGCCAGCAGCTCGGCACGCGCGGCATCACGTCGGACGCCGATCTTCTCAGCGCGCAGTCTCAGCTTCTCAACCTTCAGGCGCAGGCCCGCGCTCTGGAGGCCGAGGTCGCCGACGCGCGAAAGGCGCTGGACGATGCGGTCGTGACCGCTCCGTTCGACGGCGTCGTCGCCGCGCGGCCGGTCGAGCCCGGCCAGACGGTCGCCGTGAACACCGAACTGCTCCAGCTGGTCGACCTCTCCACGATCAAGGTCGCGGCCAGCGTGCCGACGAGCCGGATCGGCGAGATCGCGGTCGGCCAGACGGCGCGTCTGCGCTTCGAGGGCGCGGGCGACCGCCTGTTCGATGGGCGCGTGTCGCGCATCGCGCCGGAAGCGGAGGCCAACTCTCGCGCGATCACCGTCTTCGTGACGATCCCCAACACGGACGACGCCATCCGCGGCGGCATGTTCGCGGTCGGCGAGATCGCGGTCGAGGCGATGGACAAGGTCGTCGCCGTGCCGCCCGCCGCCATCCGGCAGGACGAAGCGGGCGCCTTCGTGCTGGCGGCCGCCGGCGGAAAGCTGGAGCGGCGTCCCGTGGAGGCCGGAGCCACGCTGCCGCGCGAGGGGCTCGTGGTCGTCATGTCAGGCGTTTCGCCCGGCGACACCGTGGTCGTCGCGCCGCTGCCCGATCTGAAGGCGGATACGGCCGTGACGATCGAGGGCCCCGGCCCCGCATGATCCTCACCCGCATCAGCGTCGCGCACCCGGTCTTCGCCACGATGATGATGGCGGCGATCGTGGTGATCGGCCTGTTTTCCTACGGCCGGCTCGGCCTCGACCAGTTTCCGGACGTCGATCTTCCGGTCGTCGTGGTGGCCACGACCTATTCCGGCGCCTCGCCCGAGACGGTCGAGTCCGAGATCACAAGGCCCGTCGAGCAGGCGGTGAACACGATCGGCGGCGTCGATCGCGTGACCTCGCAGAGCTTCGAGGGGCGCTCGCTCGTCATCGTCGAGTTCACGCTCGACACCGACTCGCGCACGGCCGCGCAGGAGGTGCGCGACCGGGTCTCGCGGTTGGAGGCGGGCTTTGCCGACGGCATCGACACGCCGCAGGTGACGCGCTTCAACCCGGACGACCAGCCGATCCTGTCGCTGGCCGTCTCGTCGGCGACGAAGACGCTGCCGGAACTGACGACACTGGCCGATCAGGTCATCACCCGCCGCCTCAACACCGTGCCGGGCGTCGGCCAGACGGCGATCGTCGGCGGCGCCGAGCGGCAGATCCAGGTTCTGCTCAACCCCGAGCGCATGGAGGCCTTCGGCGTCGCGCCCGCCACCGTGATGGACGCGATCCGTCGCGAGAACCAGGACATCGCGGCCGGTACGCTGACGGCCGGCATCACCGGCCGCAACGTCACCGTGGAGGGACGCATCACGGATGCCGCCGGTTTCGAGCGGATCATCGTGAAGTCCGACGAGGGAGCGCCGATCCGGCTCGCCGACGTCGCGACGGTGCGCGAGGCGGGCGCGGAACTCACCAGCCGCGCGGCCTTTTGCGGCGTGCCGGCGCTCGGCGTCGACGTCGTGAAGGTGCAGGACACCAACACGGTGGCGGTCGCCCGCGCTCTGCGGGCCGAGATCGAGAAGCTGAAGGTTGAGCTGGCGGGGCAGGGCGTCGAGCTCGCCGTCTCGCGCGACAACTCGCGCTCGATCGCCGCGCAGGTCGCCGACGTGCAGCGCACGCTGATCGAGGGCGCGCTGCTCACCGTCGCGATCGTCTTCCTGTTCCTGAATTCCTGGCGGTCGACCGTCATCACCGGCCTGACGCTGCCGATCTCGGTGATCGGCACGTTCGCCGTGATCCACCTCCTCGGCTTCACGCTCAACACGATGACGCTGCTGGCGCTCTCGCTCGCCATCGGCATCCTGATCGACGATGCCATCGTCGTGCGCGAGAACATCACGCGGCATCTCCACATGGGCAAGTCGCACCGGCAGGCGGCGATCGACGGCACCGAGGAGATCGGTCTCGCGGTGCTCGCCACAACCCTCTCCATCGTCGCCGTGTTCCTGCCTGTCGCTTTCATGGGCGGCATCATCGGCCGCTTCTTCCTCGAGTTCGGTGTCACCGTCGCGGTGGCGGTCCTGATCTCGCTCTTCGTCTCCTTCACGCTGGACCCCATGCTCTCCAGCGTCTGGTACGATCCCGCCTCGCAGCCCGATGCCAGGCGCGGGCCGCTCGGCCGGCTGGTCGCCCGGTTCGATCGCGGGTTCGAGCGGACAGCCGCGCGATATGCATCCGTGATCCGCTGGACGTTCCGCCACCGCATCCTGACGCTCGGTGCGATCCTTCTCACCTTCGGCATCAGCCTCGCGCTCGTGCCGCGCATCGGCGCGGAATTCGTGCCCGCCGGCGATCGCGGCGAGTTCACCGTGTCGATCGAGACGCCGGAAGGCTCATCGCTCGACTACACCGCGCGCAAGGTTTCGCAGGTCGAGCGCATCCTGGCCGGCGTGCCGGAGATCGCGACCTACTATTCCACGGTGAACGCCGCCGCCTCGCGCGGCTTCAACTCCGCGACGGTCGCCGTCACGCTGAAGCCGATCACCGAGCGCACGCGCGCCACGATGGATCTCGCGGAGCCTCTGCGCGAGCGCGTGTCGCGCATTGCGGGCCTGACGGTCTCGGTCAACCAGCCTTCGCTGGGCGGCGGGGGCGGCGGCGGTGCGAGCGCCAAGCCGCTGCAGGTCTCGGTACTCGGCGAGGGCGAGGCGGAACTGACGCGCCTGTCGGACGAGATCATGGCGCGGCTGCGGGCCATCCCCGGCGCCGTCGAGGTCGAGTCCTCGCTGGACGACCAGCAGCCGACGCTCGCCGTGCGGGTGCGCCAGGAGGCGGCAAGCGATCTCGGCGTGTCGCTGCAGGCGATCGGCGACACGCTGCGCCCGCTCGTGGCGGGCGACGCGATCTCGGTCTGGAACGCGCCGGATGGCGAAACCTACGACGTCCTCGTACGCCTGCCGGAGGCGGGGCGCGAGCGCGCGGCGCAGCTCGGCGAGTTGCGCGTCGCGTCCAGCCGGCAGGACGCGAGCGGTCGGCCGATCCTCGTCTCGCTCGATCAGGTGGCCGACGTCGTCGACAGCGTTGCGCCGTCGTCGATCAACCGGCGCGACCTGTCCCGCGAGGTGCGCATCTCCGCCAATGTCGAGGGACGCGCGCTCGGCGAGGTGGTGGCCGACCTCCAGCGCGAGATCGCCGGGCTGACGCTGGCGCCGGGATACCGCGTCTCGTTCGGCGGCGAGGCGGAGGACATGGCCGAGAGCTTCGGCTATGCGATCCAGGCGCTCGGTCTCGCGGTGATCTTCATCTACCTGATCCTCGCCTCGCAGTTCGGCTCCTTCCTCCAGCCGCTCGCGATCATGACCTCGCTGCCCCTGTCGCTGATCGGCGTCCTACTCGGTCTGCTCGCGACCGGATCGACCCTCAACATGTTCTCGATCATCGGCTTCATCATGCTGATGGGGCTCGTGACCAAGAACGCGATTCTCTTGGTCGACTATTCCAATCAGGCGCGCGCCCGCGGCCTGTCGCTGCGCGACAGCCTTGCCGAGGCGGGGCAGGTGCGCCTGCGCCCGATCGTGATGACGACGCTCGCGATGATCTTCGGCATGCTGCCGCTGGCGCTCGGTCTCGGCGAGGGGGGCGAGCAGCGCGCGCCGATGGCCCATGCGGTGATCGGCGGCCTCCTGTCGTCCACCGTCCTGACGCTGATCTTCGTGCCGGTGGCGCTGACCTATCTCGATGGGCTGGCGCGTCGCCTTCGACCCTTCCTGCCGCGCTCGGCCGACGAAGCCCATTCCGGGGAGGCCGCCCATCCTGCCGAATAGGCGAGGAGAGGCCGGACGTTCCGTGCAAAGGCTCGGAGGCGCAACGGAATGGCCTTGTGCTTTTCGGTCTCTGCCGTTGAGATGGCGGGACCGGGAGCGGCGCTCCCATCGCGGTCCGCCGGGGCGGACGACAGGAGACGCGCATGATCCGCAACGCATCGATCGCCATCGCCGCCCTCTCGCTGGGCCTTGGCGCCGTCGGGGTGGCAGAGGCCGCCGATCCCGCCTCCTGCAAGACCGTACGCATGTCCGATCCCGGCTGGAGCGACATCACCTCGACCAACGCTCTGGTGGGCGTCGTCCTGAAGGGCCTCGGCTACGATCAGAAGGTCGAGACGCTCGGCGTTCCGGTCGGCTACCAGGCGCTCGCCAACAAGCAGACCGACGTCTTCCTCGGCAACTGGATGCCCGCGCAGGCGAAGTTTCGCCAGCAGCTCGAGGTGGACGGCACCGCCGAGGAACTAACGCGCAACCTGACCGGCGCCAAGTTTACGCTAGCCGTGCCCAACTACGTCGCCGAGGCGGGCGTCAAGGACGTGAAGGATCTTGCGACCAATGCCGACAAGTTCGGCAAGGAGATCTACGGCATCGAGTCGGGCGCGCCTGCCAACATCAACATCCAGTCGATGATCGATGCCCCGAACTACGGGCTCGCCGGCTGGAAGCTCGTGGACTCCAGCGAGCAGGGGATGCTGTCGCAGGTGCAGCGCGCCGAACGGTCCAAGAACTGGGTCGTCTTCCTCGGCTGGGCGCCGCACCCGATGAACAACATGGGCATCACCTACCTGTCGGGCGCCGACGAGTTCTTCGGCCCGAACTTCGGCGGCGCCGAGGTCTTCACGCTGGCCCGCGCCGGCTACAAGACCGAATGCCCGAACGCGGCCAAGCTTTTCAGCCAGATGGTCTTCACGGTCGAGCAGGAGAACCAGATCATGGCGGCGCTCGCCGACGGCACCGATCCGGCAAAGGCCGCCAAGGACTGGCTGAAGGCGAACCCCGGCGTTCTCGACGGATGGCTCGCGGGCGTCGAGACGCTCGACGGCCAGCCGGGCCTTGCCGCCGTGAAGGCGAGCGTCGAGGGCTGACGCCGCATCCGGCTTGACGGAACGGGGCTGTCGCGGTCAATGCCGCGGCAGCCCCTGCATCCTTCTGGCGAGCGCGACATGCTTCAGAGCCGGCCCAACTTCCTCATCGTCATGGTGGACCAGCTCAACGGCACGCTGTTTCCCGATGGGCCGGCGCGTTTCCTCCACGCGCCCAACCTCAAGGCGCTGGCAGCCCGTTCCGCGCGCTTCGTCAACACCTACACCGCAAGCCCGCTCTGCGCGCCGGCGCGCGCCTCGTTCATGAGCGGGCAGCTGCCTTCGAAGACGCGCGTCTACGACAACGCCGCCGAGTTCGCCTCCGACATTCCGACCTTCGCGCATTACCTGCGGCGCGCCGGCTACCGCACCACGCTGTCGGGCAAGATGCACTTCGTGGGGCCGGACCAGCTCCACGGCTTCGAGGAGCGGCTGACGACCGACGTCTATCCCGCCGACTTCGGCTGGACGCCCGACTACCGCAAACCCGGCGAGCGCATCGACTGGTGGTATCACAACCTCGGCTCCGTCACGCACGCGGGCGTCGCCGAGATCACCAACCAGCTGGAATACGACGACGAGGTCGCCCACCACGCGGCCGCCCGGCTCTACGACCTGTCGCGACGCAACGACGACCGGCCCTTCTGCCTCACGGTCTCCTTCACCCATCCGCACGACCCCTACGTCGCGCGTCGCCGTTTCTTCGATCTCTACCGCAACTCGCCGGCGCTCCTGCCCGCGGTCGAGCGGATCGAGTTCGCCGACCAGGACCCGCATTCGCAGCGCCTGATGATGGCCTGCAACGACCACGAATACCGCATCACGGACGAGATGATCGCCCGTTCGCGGCAGGCCTATTTCGCCAATATCAGCTACATCGACGAGAAGGTCGGCGAGCTCGTCGACATCCTCGAGCGCACGCGCATGCTGGAGGACACGATCATCCTCTTCGTGTCCGACCACGGCGACATGCTCGGCGAGCGCGGCCTCTGGTTCAAGATGAACTTCTTCGAGGGCTCGGCCCGCGTGCCGCTGATGGTCTCGGCGCCCGGCCTGCCGCCCGGCCCCTACATGCAGCCGGTCTCGACCCTCGACGTGCTGCCGACCTTGGCGGAGCTCGCCGGGATCGACCTGTCGGACGGCGCCGAATGGCTCGACGGCATCTCGCTGATGGACACGGCGCGGCGGGGGGAGCGGGCTCGATCGGTGCCGATGGAGTACGCCGCCGAGGGCTCGATCGCGCCGATGGTCGCGGTCCGGCGCGGGCGGTGGAAGTTCACGCGTTGCCTTGCCGATCCCGACCAGCTCTTCGATCTGGCGGACGATCCGTCCGAACTGCGCGACCTCGCCGCAGACCCGGACCATGCCGAACTGCTCGCCGCCTTCGACGCCGAGGCGACGCGTCTGTGGAACCTGCGCGCCTTCGACCGCGACGTGCGCCAGAGCCAGGCGCGCCGCCTCGTCACCTACGAGGCGCTGCGCAACGGTGCCTACTATCCATGGGACTTCCAGCCGCTTCAGAAGGCGTCGGAACGCTACATGCGCAACCACATGGACCTCAACGTGCTGGAGGACTCCCAGCGCTTTCCGCGGGGCGAGTGAGCGCACGAGGTGCGTGTGGAAGGCTGAAAACGAAGGCGTGATAAGGCTTTGCGCTGTCATGGAACCATCGTAGGTTTGACACGCGACTGTTGGTTCGCGCCGCTAGGAGGGCGGTGACGGACCGTGGCCATCAAGGCCCGGCGCTGGGAGCCTATTGCGATGACCAAGACGACCGCCGCCGCTGCGACCCTCGTGGCCGCCCTTTTCGCCTCGACCGCCGCCGTGGCGCAGACCGAGATCCAGTGGTGGCATGCCATGACCGGCGCCAACAACGAGGTCGTGGACACGCTCGCCAAGGAGTTCAACGAGAAGCAGTCCGACTACAAGATCACGCCGGTCTTCAAGGGCACGTACCCCGAGACGCTGAACGCCGGCATCGCCGCCTTCCGCGCCAAGCAGCCTCCCGCGATCATCCAGATCTTCGACGCCGGCACCGGCGTCATGATGGGCGCCGAGGGCGCGATCAAGCCGGTGGCCGAGGTGCTCGGCCAGAGCTTCGACAAGTCGAAGTACCTGCCGGGCATCGTATCCTACTATTCCAAGCCCGACGGGACGATGCTAAGCTTCCCGTACAACTCGTCCTCGCCGATCATGTACTACAACAAGGACGCCTTCCAGAAGGCGGGCCTCGACGTCGACAACCCGCCCAAGACCTGGCCGGAGGTGTTCGACGCCGCGAAGAAGATCAAGGCGTCGGGCGCCGCCCCATGCGGCTTCACCTCGACTTGGCTGACCTGGATCCAGACCGAGAACTTCGCCGCCTGGAACAACGTGCCCTACGGCACCAACGAGAACGGTCTCGCCGCCCTCGACGTGAAGCTCGAGCTCGATGCCCCGATCTTCGTCGAGCATTTCCAGGCGATCGCTGACCTCGCCAAGGACGGCACGTTCCGCTACGGCGGCCGCACGTCGGAGGCCAAGCAGCTGTTCCTGTCGGGCGAGTGCGCGATGCTGACCGAATCGTCGGGCGGCCTCGGCGACGTCGTGAAGTCCGGCATGAACTACGGCACCGGACAGCTGCCCTACGACCCGAAGGGGAACAACGCGCCGCAGAACACCATTCCGGGCGGCGCCAGCCTCTGGGTCTTCGGCGGCAAGTCGGACGAAGAATACAAGGGCGTCGCCGCCTTCTTCGAGTTCCTGTCGCAGACCGACATCCAGTCGCGCTTGCACCAGGTCTCCGGCTACCTGCCGGTGACGCTCGCCGCCTACGAGGCGACCAAGGCCAGCGGCTTCTACGAGAAGAACCCGGCCCGCGAGATTCCGATCCAGCAGATGATGGGCAAGACGCCGACCGAGAACTCCAAGGGTGTGCGCCTGCCGAACCTGCCGCAGGTCCGCGACATCATGAACGAGGAGTTCGAGGCCATGCTCAACGGCAGCCAGGACGCCAAGATGGCGCTCGGCAAGATCGTCGAGCGCGGCAACGCGGCGATCGCGCAGGCCGCCGGCCAGTAAGCGGCCGCACAGGCGATCCTCACCCTCAAGGCGCCCCGCCGTTCGCGGCGGGGCGCGCCCATGTCATGCTCGGGGCGGCCGTTTGAACACCCGCGTCACCTTTCCCAACAAGCTTCTGCCGTACTTGCTGCTCGCGCCGCAGGTGCTGGTGACGCTCGTCTTCTTCTACTGGCCAGGGGCGCAGGCGCTCTACCAGTCCGTCCTGCGCGAGGACGCGTTCGGTCTGAAGACCGAGTTCGTTGGCCTCGCCAACTTCCGGCAGGTGCTAAGCGATCCCGGCTATCTCCACGCCCTAAAGACCACCATCGTCTTCAGCCTGTCGACGGCCATGCTCGCGATGGGCCTCGCGCTGCTGCTCGCGACATCGGCAGAAAAGGTGCTGCGCGGCAAGGCGTTCTACCGCACACTCCTGATTTGGCCCTACGCGGTTGCACCCGCCATCGCAGGCATGCTCTGGCTCTTCATGTTCAATCCGACGATGGGCACGTTCGCCTACATGCTGCGCGCGGCCGGCTATGGCTGGGATCCGCTGCTGAAGGGCGATCAGGCGATGGGGCTCGTCATCGTCGCGGCAGCCTGGAAGCAGATTTCCTACAACTTCCTGTTCTTCGTCGCCGCCCTCCAGTCCATCCCGCGCTCCCTGATCGAGGCGGCGGCGATCGACGGGGCGCGAGGACCGAAGCGCTTCTGGACCATCGTCTTCCCGCTGATCGCGCCGACGACCTTCTTCCTCCTCGTCGTCAATACCGTCTACGCCTTCTTCGACACGTTCGGCATCATCGACTCGGTGACGGGAGGCGGCCCCGCCAAGGCGACGGAAACGCTGGTCTATAAGGTCTACACGGACGGCTTTGTGAACCTGAACCTTGGTGGCTCGGCCGCCCAGTCGGTGATCCTGATGGCGATCGTCGTGGCGCTGACGGCCTTCCAGTTCCGCTTCGTCGAGCGGCGCGTGCATTACGGGTGAGGCGATGATCGAGAACCGACCCTTCGCCACCGCGCTCGCGCACTGCGTCCTGATCCTTGGCGTCCTGATCGTCGCCTTCCCGATCTACTACACGTTCGTCGCCTCGACCCTCTCGACGCCGGAAATCCTGCGGCCGCCGCTGCCGCTCGTGCCCGGCGACCAGTTTGCCGGAAACTACGGGCAGGCGCTCTTCGGCGGCGTCGGCCGGATCGGCGGTGTCGGCGTGTGGACGCTCCTCTTCAACACGTTCGTGATGGCGATGGGCATCGCGCTCGGCAAGATCGTCATCTCGCTCCTGTCTGCCTTCGCGATCGTGTTCTTCCGCTTTCCCTTCCGCATAGCGTTCTTCTGGCTGATCTTCATGACGCTGATGCTGCCCGTCGAGGTGCGCATCCTGCCGACCTACAAGGTGATGGTCGATCTCGGCCTGATCGACACCTATGCCGGCCTGATCCTGCCGCTGGTCGCCTCCGCAACGGCGACGCTTCTCTTCCGCCAGTTCTTCCTGACCATCCCTGGCGAGCTGGTGGAGGCCGCGCGGGTCGACGCGGCGGGACCGATGCGCTTCTTCCGGGACATCCTCCTGCCCCTGTCGAAGACCAACATCGCGGCGCTCTTCGTCATCCTCTTCATCTACGGCTGGACCCAGTATCTCTGGCCGCTCCTTGTCACCAACGACAACTCCATGAACACGATCGTCATCGGCCTGAGGAAGATGATCTCCTTCGCCGACGCCGACACGCCCTGGAACCTCGTCATGGTGACAGCGATCCTCGCCATCGTGCCGCCCGTCCTCGTGGTGGTGCTGATGCAGCGCTGGTTCGTCAAAGGTCTCGTGGAATCGGAAAAGTAATGGCCTCGATCACGCTCCAAGACGTCCGCAAGACCTATCCGAACGGACAGGAGGCGGTGAAGGGCATATCGCTCGATATCGCCGACGGCGAGTTCGTGGTGCTGGTCGGTCCGTCCGGCTGCGGCAAGTCCACGCTCCTGCGCATGGTGGCGGGGCTCGAGACGATCACGGGCGGCGAGGTCCGGATCGGCGACCGGTGGGTCAATGACCTCGAACCCGCCGACCGCGACATCGCCATGGTCTTCCAGAACTACGCGCTCTACCCGCACATGAGCGTGCGCCAGAACCTCGCCTACGGGCTGAAGAACCGAAAGATGCCGGCCTCCGAGATCGAGCGGCGCATCAGCGAGGCGGCGCGCGCGCTGGAGATCGAGACCTATCTCGACCGCAAGCCGGGCCAGCTGTCGGGCGGCCAGCGCCAGCGCGTCGCCATGGGGCGCGCGATCGTGCGCGAGCCGGCCGCCTTCCTCTTCGACGAGCCGCTGTCGAACCTCGACGCCAAGCTGCGCGTCTCCATGCGCGCCGAGATCCGCCGCCTGCAGAAGCGGCTGAAGACCACGAGCCTCTACGTCACCCACGACCAGCTAGAGGCGATGACGCTGGCGGATCGGCTGGTGGTGCTGAACGGCGGACAGGTCGAGCAGGTCGGCACGCCGATCGAGGTCTACGAACGGCCAGCCTCCCTGTTCGTCGCAAGCTTCATCGGCTCGCCGGCCATGAACCTCGTGCCGCTCGCCGAGGCGCTGAAGATCGAGGGCATGGATCGGGCGCTCGGGCTTACACCGGGCCGCGCCGACGTGCTCGGCATCCGGCCGGAGCATGTCGCGATCGTCGAGGGTCCGGGCGACGGTCGCCCGTACGCGGACGTGACGCTCAGCGCGATCGAGCGGGTGGGGGCGGAGACCTATCTCTACGGCGCCCTGCCGTCCGGCGGTCCCGACATCGCGCTACGCACCGCCGGGCACGTGCGCAAGGATCTCGGCGAAACCGTGCGGATCGGCTTCGATCCGGCGGCTCTCCACCGCTTCTCGGCCGATACGGGACGACGGGTTGCCTAGAAGCTGGGCAGAGGCTGCGGATTCTTTGATCTTGCCGCATTCGTCCTATTCCCATATGTAACAGCTATCGCCGCTTGCGGGAGAGACCAGCCGAAAGGCTGGCGCCGAAGGAGCAACCGCCCCGGAAACTCTCAGGCAAAAGGACCGCGCGGCGCAAACCATATCCGGAGAGTGACGACCCGTCGGGTCGTCCGCCGAAGGAGAAAGCGGACGAGGGAATGCTTCCCCGCCGTGAAACTCTCAGGCCAGTGACGGAGGGGCACGAAGGCAACCCGCGATAGTGCGGGGAAAGGACCTGTCGTGACCTCAGTGGCCGTTATCGGCGCCGGCATCACCGGCATCACCACCGCATACAAGCTTCTCTCGCAGGGCCTCGACGTCACGGTCTTCGACCGGAACGCCTATTCGGCCATGGAGACCTCGTTCGCCAACGGCGGCCAGCTGTCGGCCTCCAACGCCGAGGTCTGGAACTCGCCGTCGACCTTCATCAAGGGCATCAAGTGGATGCTCAAGAAGGACGCGCCGCTTCTCGTCCACCCCGCGCCGACCTGGCACAAGCTGTCCTGGATGGCCGAGTTCGTGCTGGCCGCGCGCTCCTACGAGGAGAACACCGTCGCGACCGTGAAGCTCGCGATCGCGGCTCGCCGGCATCTCATCGAGATGGCCGAGCGCGAAGGGTTCGAGTTCGACCTCGTGAAGCGCGGCATCCTGCATGTCTACGAGTCGAAATCCGAGTTCGAGCATGCCTCGCGCGTCAGCCAGCTCTACGCCAAGGGCGGGCTCGAGCGCCGCAGCCTGACCGATGCCGAGATCCACGCGATCGAGCCGGCGCTCGCCGGCACGTTCCATGGCGGCTTCTTCACCGAATCCGATTTCACCGGCGACATCCACAAGTACACGCGGGGCCTTGCCGACGCCGTGGTGCGCCGCGGCGGCAAGATCCGCTACGAGGCCGATGTGACGCAGCTTTCGATGCGCACCGAGGGCGGCGCCGCCGTCTTCTCGCGCACCGTCGGCAGCGAAGGCGAGCCGGTCCGCGAGGACTTCGATGCCGTGGTGGTGTGCGCCGGTGTCGCCAGCCGCCGCTTCGCGAGCCAGCTGGGCGACCGCGTGAACGTCTACCCGGTGAAGGGCTACTCGATCACGGTGAACCTGACGGACGAGGCGAGCCGCGAGGGTGCCCCTTACGTGTCGCTGCTGGACGACAAGGCGAAGATCGTGACGAGCCGGCTCGGCGCGGACCGGCTGCGCATCGCGGGCACGGCGGAGTTCGCGGGCGAGAACCGCGACATCCGCATGGACCGCATCAAGCCGCTCGTCGACTGGTGCCGCCACCGCTTCCCCGGCGTCTCGACCGCCTCGGTCGCGCCTTGGGCGGGCCTGCGTCCGATGATGCCGGACATGATGCCCCGCGTCGGCCGCGGCAAGGCGAAGGGGGTCTACTACAACACCGGCCACGGCCATCTCGGCTGGACGCTGTCGGCGATCACCGCCGACACGATCGCGGCCGAGGTGGCGGGCGACTACGCGGCGCCCGGTGTCTTCGTGCGGCCGGAGCTGAAGCCGGTGCCCGAGGTGCGCGCCGAAGCCGAGCGCCTGACCGAAGCGGCCTGAAAACCGTAGAGAACGTCATGAAAGCCGGTCCCTCCGCTCGAGGGGCCGGCTTTCCCATATCCTACGCGAGAGCCGTCTCGAAGCCGCCGCCGGGCAGCGTCATCCGGACGATCCGTGGTTTGCTGCCGGGAGCGCTGGCGGGCCAGCGTGCGCCGAGACATTGCGAGCGGGGCAGGCGCTTGATGTTCACCGCATCGCTCTGGTTGCCGCCGAGCACGTAAAGGCCAGCGGCGTCCTCGCCTGCGTAGAAGCCGACATGGCCCTTGCCGCTCGCCCGGCTTTCCCGCCAGAAGACGAGGATGCTTCCGAGCCCCGGCTCGCAGGCCGTGCCGAACCGCGACCAGTTGCGCGCGCCCAAGGGGTGGGCCGGGAGCACCTCGTCCGGCAGGGTGGCCCCGACGCAGTGGGCCACGAAAAGTCCGCACCACGGCACGTCGTCGCCGCGATAAGGAATGCCGAGTCCCTTTGCCCAGTCCTCGATCATGGGGTTGCTGCCGGGCCCAGGCACTTCGCGCGTGCCCATCAAGCGGCGGGCTTCCGCCATCCAGGGAAGATGATCGGGGGAGGGCAGGGAAGCCGAGCCGAACAAGCGGGCACGGGTCTGCGGCCCGACGACGCCGTCCGCTGCGAGCAGCTGGTCGCGCTGGAAGCCTCGTACGGCCGCAATGGTGCGCCGTCCCCAGATCCCGTCCGCGGGACCAGGATCGTAGCCGCGCTCGATCAGTCGTGCCTGGATGCGCTTCGTCAGGTCGTCCATTCCATTCGCCCCATTTTTGTGGCGCAAGCGGACCGTAGCCGGCTCCGCGCTTGCATCCGGCATCTTCGCCGCAACCCTAGCGCGTGGGATGAGGTCGGGGAGAATGATGGGCGGCTAAGCGTGGCGCGCGAGTGAGAACACGGGTAGGCAGGCCTCTCGTTTCCCCTATCTTGGGGCCCATGAATCTGCCGCCTCCGCTCGATCCCGTTCGTCACGCCTTGTTCCTCGATTTCGATGGGACGCTTGTCGAACTCGTCGACAGGCCGGAGGACGTGCAGATCGCACCCCATGCGGTGGCGCGGCTCGCTGCGATCCAGACCGCCTGCGACGGCGCCTTTGCCGTCATCAGCGGCCGCCGCATCGCCGACCTCGCCCACCTCCTCGCACCGCTCCGCTTTGCGGCAGCGGGCGTACATGGTCTCGAGCGCCGCGAGGTGCCGGACGGCGAGGTGATGCCGCTGGCCGGACCGGCGGCCCTGGATGCGATCCGCCTCGTGCTTTCGATCGGCGTCACAGAGGAGCCCCGGCTTCGGCTGGAGGACAAGGGCACCGGCCTCGTGATCCACTATCGCGGCTATCCCGAACTTGAGCCAGTGGCGCGCGAACTCGTCACCCGCGCCGTTCAGGACGAGCCGGGATTCTCGGTGATGCGGGGCGACAACATCGTCGAGGTCCATCTCGCCGGGATGGACAAGGGCAAGGCGATCGCTGCGTTCATGACGCGCGAGCCGTTCGTCGGGCGCGTTCCGATCTACATCGGCGACGATACGACGGACGAGTTCGGCTTTGCAGCCGTGAAGGCGCTGAACGGCGTTTCGATCAAGGTGGGTGATGGCCTGAGCGAGGCGGATTTCCGGCTCGCCTGCGTCGATTCCGTCCATCGCTGGCTCGGGGTGGAGCCGGTGACGGGCGAGGACAGCATGAAAGAGGCATCGTAGGCATGGCAGGGGACAATCATCGCCTGGTCGTCGTATCGAACCGGGTCGGCCCTCTCAGCGACGAGGGCAAGGCGGGCGGGCTGGCGGTGGGGCTGGCCGATGCGCTGCGGCGCCGCGGCGGCCTCTGGTTCGGCTGGAGCGGCGAGATCACGGAAGCGGGCTCGCACAGCGAGCTTCGCGTCGAGGAGCACGGCCACACGGCGCTGAAGACGATCGACCTGTCGGAGGAGGAGATCGAGGGCTTCTACTTCGGCTATGCCAACCGCTCGCTCTGGCCGCTGCTGCACTACCGGCTCGACATCGCCGCCTTCGAACGGGAATCCGAGCGAGTCTATCGCGCGGTCAATCAGCGCTTCGCCGAGCGGCTGAAGCCTCTCCTCCAGACCGACGACCTCGTCTGGGTTCACGACTATCACTTCTTCTTCCTCGGCCAGGACCTGCGCAAGGCGGGCTACGACGGCCGCCTCGGCTTCTTCCTCCACATCCCCTTCTGTCCGCCGGACATGATGACGGCGCTTCCCGCCAGCCAGGACCTCGTGCGCGCCATGCTCGCCTACGACGTCATCGGCTTCCAGACCGACAACGACCGGCGCAACTTCGTGGACTTCTGCGTGCAGGAGTTCGGGGCCGAGGACCTCGACGGCGACCGCGTGCGCACCCCCGACGGACGCATCGTTCGCGCATCCGCCTTTCCGATCGGCATCGACGCCGAAGGCTTCGCCGAGTTCGCGGTTTCCGACGAGGCGCGCGAGCATCAGACGATGGTCGAGAACATCTCACACGGCCGCCACCAGATCGTGGGCGTCGACCGGATGGACTATTCCAAGGGCATCGTGGAACGCTTTCGCGGCTTCGAATTGCTTCTTGAGGACAACCCCGACCTTCGCGGCCAGACCCAGTTCCTGCAGGTCGCGCCGGTCTCGCGCGGCGAGGTCGAAGCCTACGCCGACCTGCGCGTCGAGCTGGAGGGGCTCGCCGGCAACATCAACGGCCGCTTCGCGACGCTCGACTGGAACCCGATCCAGATTCTGGTCAACGGCTTCACGCGCCGGGCTCTCGCGGGCATCTATCGCGCCGCGCAGATCTGCATGGTGACGCCGTTGCGCGACGGCATGAACCTCGTCGCCAAGGAGTTCGTGGCGGCGCAGGACCGCGCCAATCCCGGCGTCCTGATCCTGTCGCGCTTTGCCGGAGCCCGTGCCGAACTGCCCGAGGCGCTGATCGTCAATCCCTATTCGCCCGACGATCTCGTGCGCGCGCTGAAGCAGGCGCTCACGATGCCGCTTGAGGAGCGTCAGCGCCGGCACGAGGCGATGCGGGCGCGGGTCTTCTCCAACACCGCCCACAACTGGTGCGAGACGTTTCTGGCGGTTCTCGACGCTCCGGCGGAGCGCGATCTCCAGCCGCCGTCCTGGTGGGAGCGCTTTCGCTCCGGCATGGGCGTCGGCCGCTAGCAAATCGATTGAATGCCGGGTTTCGGGCGGCGGGCGCATCGGCTAAACCACCGTCAGCTCCACCCGTCGACGCAAGGACCGGACCGCTCATGACCCAGAAGACCCATGCCCTGATGGACATTCTGACGCGCCAGCCAGTGATGCCGGTGGTTGCGGTCGACAGCGCCGCCGACGGCATGAAGCTCGCTCGCGCCCTGGCCGCGGGCGGCCTGCCCGGCATCGAGGTGACCTTGCGCACCCCGGCGGCGCTCGACGCGATCAAGGCGATCTCGGCCGAAGTCCCTGAGGCGCTCTGCGGCGCCGGCACGATCCTGACCCCGCGCCAGTTCGATCAGGCGGTGGAGGCGGGCGCCCGCTTCATCGTTTCTCCGGGCACGACGCACGAGGTGCTGGATGCCGCCAAGACGTCCGACGTGCCGCTCCTTCCCGGCGCCGCGACGCCGAGCGAACTGATGGCGATGATCGAGGAAGGCTACGAGATCCTGAAATTCTTCCCGGCCGAACAGCTCGGCGGCATCCCCTATCTCAAGGCGCTGGCGCCAGTGTTCCAGGGCATCCGATTCTGCCCGACGGGCGGCGTCAGCCCGAAGAACGTCGGCGAGTATCTGGCGCTGCCGAACGTCGTCTGCGTCGGCGGTTCGTGGGTGGCGCCGAAGGACTTCGTGTCGGCTGGTCGCTTCGACGAGATCACCGCGCTCGCGCGAGAGGCAGCGGGTCTCGCCCGGCTCTGAGGCGATCGGCGCGGAGCCGGCGTCTGGCCGCCGCGTCCGCCTGTTCCATCTTCTGCAGGACCTTCGACCCCTGGTCCTGCGATTGCCCTTGCGCTCCCTTCCCAGACTGCTTCTCCTCCTGTCGCTGGCCGGCTTCCTGTCGGCCTGCTCAGGCGCCGCGCTTCTCAACTCCGTCACCAGCCGCGCCGGCTATGAGACGGTTCGCAACCTTCGCTATATGCCGGGCGATCGCGGAACGCTCGACCTCTACGTTCCGAACGGGGCGGGGCCGGCGACGCCCATCGTCGTGTTCATCTACGGTGGGAGCTGGGACTCCGGCTCGAAGTCGATCTACCCATTCGTCGGCCAGTCGCTGGCATCCGCCGGCTATATCGTCGCGATCCCCGACTATCGCGTCTATCCGGATGTCCTCTTCCCCGGCTTCGTAGAGGACGGCGCGCGCGCCGTGGCCGCGGTCCGCAAGCTCGGTGAGACCGGCGGCGCGGGCTTGGCGGCCGGGTCGCACCCACTATTCCTGATGGGGCACTCCGCCGGCGCGCAGATCGCGGCGCTCCTCGCCTACGACAAGCGCTATCTCTCGCGCGCCGGAGGCGGACCGGTCGCGGGCTTCATCGGGCTCTCCGGCCCCTACGATTTCCTGCCGCTGAAGGAGGAGCGCTACAAGCGCATCTTCCCGCTGGCACTGCGGGAGGCGAGCCAGCCGGTGAACTTCGTCGGACGAGGCGATCCGCCGACCTTCCTCGCCCACGGCGGCAAGGACACGACGGTCGATCCCGAGAACATGCGCTCCCTTGCGCGCAGGCTGCGGGCGGCCGGTGTGCCGGTGTCGGAAAACCTTTACCCCGGCCTCGACCACATCGGCACCGTCAGTTCGTTCGCCACGGCGCTGCCGCTCGGCAACCGGCAATTGCGGGCCGATGTCCTCGACTTCCTGAAGGACCATTCCCGATGAGCACGCACGACCTGTCGCACTGGGAGCCGCGCGAATTGCCCGGTCAGGGCGTGGTGACCGGCGAGCATGTCCGCGTCGAGCCGATGCACGACGCGCGCCGCTTCGCGGAGCTCTGCCAAGCGTTCGAGGGGCACGACCGGCTGTGGGACTACCTCGCCTACGGACCGTTCGAGACGGCCGAGGACTTCGGGCGCTTTGCCAACGCCAACTATCTCGGCACCGACCCGATGTTCCACGCGATCGTGCCGACGTCGTCCAACCGGGCGGAGGGGGTCGCCGCGCTCATGCGCATCGACCCCGCCAATGGGGTGATCGAGATCGGCCACATCTGCCTGTCGCCCCGACTGCAGCAGACGCGCGCGGCGACGGAGGCCTTCGCTCTTCTTTTCTCGCGTGTCTTCGACAAGCTTGGCTATCGCCGGCTGGAATGGAAGTGCAACGACCAGAACATGCCGTCGAAGCGCGCGGCGGCTCGGCTTGGCTTCACCTTCGAGGGCGTCTTCCGGCAGCACATGGTCGTCAAAGGCCGCAACCGGGATACGGCATGGTTCTCCATCGTCGATGCCGAGTGGCCGAAGGTGAAGGCCGGCTTTGAGGCTTGGCTTCAGCCGGAGAACTTCGACGCGAAGGGCCGGCAGCGCCGGTCCCTATCGCAGCTTCGCCCATGAGGTGCGGCGTGCGTCAGCTCCGCGCCGGGACGATCGTGATCAGCGCGTTGGACGGATAGATCGACTCGTAGAGCACGCCGTCGCCCGGAATGAATTCGAGCACGGTCTCGCCGCCACCGTCGGCCATGATCAGCGAGCCGTCGCCGGTCGTCTTCCAGTAGGCGACGCGCGCGAGTTCCGGCGAGGCGGCGCAGTCCGGGCCGATCGGCGCGCGGCGGAAACCGGCGGCGGCGTCGGCGGGCCCCGCGATCTTGCAGGTTGCACCATTGCGCAGGTCGATGAGACGCACGGCCGCCGCAGGCTGCGGGCCGGCCGGTGCGATCGAGCCGGTGATCTCGGCGGAAGGTCGCATCAGCGACACCAGGCTCTCGGCGTTCGCATCCGAGCGAGCGGGAAGGTTGGCGAGGATCGTACCGACGAAGCCGACGCCAAGCGCCACGGCTGCAAATCTCATGACCAATCTCCGAATGCGCCGCGTTGCCGAGCGGCACCGAACCCTTGAACGGCCTGCGGCTCCCGGAAAACGAAGGCTTCCGAATGGGCAGAGGGGCAGGCTGACAGAGGCCGAGTATCGCATCGTTAGCCTTACCTGAAGGTTAACGATCGTTTGTGATCAGAACGTCGTCTCCAGCCGGATCTGCAGCGAGCGCGTGTCGCCATCGCCCCCGAAGCGGGAGCGATGTTCGAGGCGTGCGGTCCAGTGGGGCGCGAGTTCCGCCTCGATCTCGGGCGCGATCGTCAACTCCTGGCTGACGCGGCGACCGAGCGGACGCGCGCGGGCGATGTCCTGGCGCATCTCCAGCCGCAGGGCCGGTGCGATCGTCGCGCCCTGGCGGCGGATGACACGGCTGGTCTTGACCCCCGTGACGGCCGAGGTGCGGCTTGCCAGAAGCGCGCCCGACCAGGCGCCGTCCCTCGGCAGGGCTCGCACGACCGCGCTTTCCAAGCGGGCATAGGGTGACAGGGTGAGCGGACCCACGGCGAAGCGCGAGCCGTAGGTCGCGGTTGCGAACCCCGCCTCGCCCGATGCGATCGGAAGGCCGGCGCCCGCCGGCGCGGATCGAAGCGGTCCGGCGCCCGCCGTCACGTCGAGATAGCTGTCCGGCGTCGGCGCGAAGGTGCCGTAGGTCGAAAGCGTCGGCAGGTCGAGACTGCCGGCGCCGTCGATGGTGGCACGGTTGAGGCCGAGCGCCGCGCCGGCGGTCGCGCGAACGGAGAGCGACACGTCGAGGCCCGTCGCGATGTCGGCCCTCGAGTGGCGCGCCGCGATCATGCCGTCCGCTTCGCGACCGAACTCGACGATGCCGCTGCCCCAGACGTCGCCGCTCCCGTCGCTTGTCAGCCGACGGCTGACCTCGAGTTCGCTGGAGGGGGCGGGACGGCCTTCGAAGTCGTTGTCCCAGAACAGCGTCGGCAGGTCCGGCTGCGGAGCGTCGAGAAACGGATCGAGCGTGCGGTCGACCTGAGTCCGGTCGATCCGAAGGTCGAGATCGAGGCCCGACATCGCCGTGATGCCGGGATCGCGCACGGCTTCGACCCGCGCGTTGAGGCGGGCAGCGGCGGCAAGGGCCAGGTCGCTGGCGCTGCGTAGGCTGTCTTCGAGGGTCGCGGCCCGAGCCTCGGGTACGGCGACAGATAAAAGGGCGGCGAGCGCTGCGAGCGTGAGCTTGCGACGCTTTCGTGGCCGGAGAACGGGCATGAACCGTATCCCCCAGAATGATGCTGATGCGAATGATCGCAGCGCAGCATAGTCCGGGGCTGGATCATGCGAAAGGGAGATAAGTCTCCCTTGCGATCACGATACCTTGGCGCGCGTCAGCCCGGCCTTGACGCTTTCGGGGACCGGTGTCGGCAGCGGCTCGCCTGCGAACCAGGCCGACAGGTTGTCGGCCACGAGATCGCCCATGGCGCGGCGGGTATCGCGCGAGGCGGAAGCGACGTGCGGAAGGACGACGGCGTTGGGCAGGGCGAGAAGCTCGGCCGGGATGCGCGGCTCGTCCGCGAAGACGTCGAGCCCGGCACGCGCGATCGTGCCGTCCTTCAGCGCGGCGATGAGCGCCGGCTCGTCGACCGTCGAACCGCGTCCGATGTTGATGAAGATGCCGTCGGACCCGAGCGCCTTCAGCACGTCGGCGTTGACGGCCTTGTCGGTCGAGGCGCCGCCGGGCGCCGCGACGATCAGGATGTCGACCGCCTTCGCCAGACCCGCGAGCGTGTCATGGTAGGTGTAGGAGACGTCGCTCCGCCGGGAGCGGTTGTGATAGGCGATCGTGAGGCCGAAGGCTTCGAGGCGGCGCGCAATGGCGAGGCCGATGCGACCGAGGCCCATGATGCCGACCGTCTTGCCGCGAAGACTGAAGCGCGTCAGCGGGTAGGGGCCCTTGGCCTCCCAGTGCCCGGCCCGCGCATGGGCTTCGGCCTGTCCGAGCTCGCGCACCGTCATCAGGAGGAGACCGAGCGTCGTGTCGGCGACTTCCTCGGTAAGAACGTCGGGCGTGTTGGTGACGGCGATGCCCTTGGACGCCGCGTAGGCCGCATCGACGCCGTCGTAACCGACGCCGAAATGCGCGATGATCTCGAGACGGGGAAGGGCGTCGATTGCATCGTTCGGGATGTGCCCGGCGACCGCCACTGCCCGGATCGCGCCGCGCTCGGCCTCGGGCAACTCGGCAAGGTCGCGCTTCTGCAGCTTGCGAGCCGTGAAACGGCGCTCCAGTTCGGCGATCCCGTCGGCATTGAAGGGGCCGAACACGAGGACGGTGGCGTCGTTGGGCTGGGGCACGCGGGCGCTCGCTTCTTTCAGATGGTGGGGAGTGTTGAGTCGGAGCGCACGAGGCTGGATCGGCGCACGCGTAATATGGGACGGATGAGTTCGAGGCGCTCCTCGGCCGGCGCGCCGTTGAGGCGGGCGAGCAGCGCGCCCGCCGCCCGGTGTCCGACCTCGGCCTGACCGTTGGCGACCGTGGTCAGCGGCGGCATGGCGATCGCCGCCTCGTCGATATCGTCGTAGCCGCAGACGGCGATGTCGATGCCCGGCCGCACCCCGGCGCGCGACAGGCCGTACATCAGGCCGAGCGCCACGAGGTCGGAAAAGCAGACCACGGCGCGGGGCGAGCCCGGCAGGGCCAGAAATTCCGCGGCGGCATCGAAGCCCTGGTGCCGGGAACGGGGACCCTTGATCCACCAGTCCGGCCTGTATGCGATGCCGGCCTCTTCCAGGGCGTCGCGATAGCCCTGCGCGCGGTCGCGGCCGGTCGAGGTCTGGTCGGTGCCGCCGACGAGCGCGATGCTGCGATGGCCTTCCTCGATCAGGTGGCGCACGACGAGCGACATGCCGTAGGCGTCGTCGCCGCGGAAGGAGGCGACGCCCGACCCCTCGACGGTTCGCGCGATGAGCGCGACCGGCAGGTCGTTGTCCTCGGCGAGACGGATGTCGGAGGCGGGTGTGCCGATCGCCGGTGACATGATCAGACCGTCGGCGCCGAGCTGCAGCATCGTGTCGAGGAACGAGCGCTGCTTCGACAGGTCGTCGTAATGGTTGCACAGCACGAAGGTTTGGCGCTGGCGGTCGAGTTCGTCCTCGACCGCTTTCAGGATCTCGCCGTAGAACGGGTTCATGATGTCGTGGACGCAGACGCCGACGATCCCGGATTTCGACGTGCGCAGGCTCGCGGCGCGGCGGTTGTAGATGTAGCCCGAGGTCCGCGCCTCTTCCTTGATGCGCTCGCGCGTGACCTCGGCGACGAGTGGACTGTCGCGCAGCGCTAGCGAGACGGTCGCCGTCGACAGGCCGAGCCGCTCCGCGATCGTCGACAGTTTGACCTTCTGCGCCACCTAGTCTCGTTCCATGTCCGTGCGAGAACAGCAATCGTTCGGGTGTAAGGACTGGCCTTCGCCGACGCAACCGGAGGCGATCAATCCTCGGCCTCTTCAAGAGGATTGGCAGCCCCGTCCGCCGTGAAATTGCGCTCGATCCGCTTCAGCATCTTGCGCAGGCGCCGTGCGTCCTTCGCCTTCACCCCCTTCAGCGCGCGCTTCTCGACCGCGGCGCGGGCCGCCTTCACCTCGGCGACCAGCCCCAGCCCCTTCTCGGTGAGGTGGACGAAGCTCTGCCGCGCATCGAGCCGCGAGGGGCGGCGCTCGACGATCCCCTGCGCCGACAGGCGCGTCATCGTCTTGGTCACGGTCGGCGGGCGGACCTGAAGCCGGTCGGCGAGATCGCGCAAGGAGATGCCGTCCTTCTCCTCGGCGATCGCGATCAGCACCGCGTCTTGGCCGGGATAAAGCCCGCGCTCGCTTAACGAGTGGGACAGGGCGTTGCGCACGGCGCGCGCCGTCAGCGTCAGCTGGACGCTCACCACCGCCGGCCTGTTCTTCTTGCTCTCGCCCATGCCCCACCGTCGAGAATCCCGGTGCGAGGATGACCGGGTGATCCCGACTTGTCCACGCCGCTCCCTTTCACCATTCCCCTTCGGACTTTAAAAGCCTCTCACCCACCGAGAGAGGCCGCAATGACCCTGCTGGCGCACCGATTCGAAGAGCTGACGAGCGCCGAGCTTCGCGCGGCGAGGGATCGGCTCGACCGGGCCGTCGCCGTCCTGCCGGTGGCCGCCGTCGAGCAGCATGGGGCGCACCTGCCGCTCGGCACCGATGCGATCATCGCCGACGCGATGGTCGCGCAAGCCATCGCCACGCTGCCGGACGGTCTCGAAGCCGTGTTTCTGCCGGTGCTGCGGATCGGCGCCTCGGACGAGCACCTTGCCTTTCCCGGCACCCTGTCACTCGGATGGCGCGTGGCGACCGAGACCATCGTCCGCCTCGGCGAGGGCGTGGCGAGCGCGGGCTTCCGACGCCTTGCCATCGTTTCCTCCCACGGCGGCAACACGCAGGCTGTGGAGGCCGCCGCGCTCGACCTCCGGCAGCGGCATGGGCTCCTCGTCGCCAGCGCGTCGTGGAACCGCTTCGGCTTGCCGACGGGGCTTCTCCCCGATGGAGAGATCGCGATCGGCATTCATGGCGGGGCGGTCGAGACCGCCCTGATGCTGGCGATTCGCCCCGATCTCGTTCGCACCGCCGAGATCGCCGACCAGCCTTCGCTGCAAAGCCGTCTTCTCGCGGAACGCCGGCACCTTCGCGCCCACGGGCGCCTCGGCTTCGCCTGGGCAGCCGAAGACCTCAACCCTGTCGGCACCGTCGGGAACGCCACGCTCGGCACGGCCGCGATGGGCCGGGCGATCCTCGACCACCAGTCCGCGCGCTTCGTCGAGTTCCTGGCCGATGTCGCCGCCGTGGATTGGCCAATGGCCCCCGTGCAAAACGGATAGGACGGGCCTATATCGGGCGCTCCAGACAAGGAGGCATCCCGATGTCCGACACGTCCCGCCCGAGCGAGGGCCAGATTCCCGTCACCGTGCTCACCGGCTATCTCGGCTCCGGCAAGACGACGCTCTTGAACCGCATCCTCACCGAGGACCACGGCAAGCGCTACGCCGTGATCGTCAACGAGTTCGGCGAGATCGGCATCGATAACGACCTCATCGTCGAGACCGACGAAGAGATCTACGAAATGAACAACGGCTGCATCTGCTGCACCGTACGTGGCGATCTCGTGCGCGTGGTCGAGAACCTGACGAAGCGTACCGGCCGCTTCGACGCGATCATCGTCGAGACGACGGGCCTTGCCGATCCCGTCCCGGTCGCGCAGACCTTCTTCATGGACGACGACGTGCGCTCGAAGACGCGCCTCGACGCCGTGGTGGCGCTGGTGGACGCCAAGCACATCGGCCTTCGGCTGAAGGATTCGCGCGAGGCGGAGGACCAGATCGCGTTTGCCGACGTCGTTCTCCTCAACAAGACCGACCTCGTGTCGGCCGAGGAACTCGCCCGCGTCGAGGCGACGGTGCGCGCGATCAACCCGTCGGCCGTGATCCATCGGACCGAGCGCTCCGCGATCCGGCTCGACCGGGTGCTCGGGCAGGGCGCCTTCGACCTCAGCCGCGTTCTCGACCAGGACCCGCACTTCCTGGAGAAAGCCGCGCACACTCACGACGACCACGTCTGCGGCCCGGACTGCGACCATGACCACCATGGCCACGACCATCACGCCCATGACCATGGCCACGACCACCATGGACATGACCATCACGGTCATGATCACCACGACCACGACCACGACCACGGGCATCACCACCACGGCGAGGTCGCGCCGATCCACGACGTGACGGTGACGTCGGTCTCGCTGCGCGGCGGCGAGCTCGATCAAAACCGCTTCTTCCCCTGGATCCAGAACCTGACGCAGACCGAGGGGCCGAACATCCTTCGCCTCAAGGGCATCATCGCCTTCAAGGGCGACCCGGACCGCTACGTCATTCAGGGCGTTCACATGATCATCGAGGGCGACCACCAGCGGCCGTGGCGCGAGGGCGAGGCGCGCGAGAGCCGGCTCGTCTTCATCGGACGCGAGCTCGACGCCAAGCGGCTGGAGGAGGAGTTCCGCTCCTGCACGGCCAAGACCCGCGAGGCCACGCCCGCCTGATGCCGCAGATTGCCCCTTACGCGTTCGACGGCCACGTCGAGGCGGCCGCCTTCCTGAAGGACGAGCCCGTCTTCGCCCTGTCGGACGGCACGATCCGCTTCCCCGCCGGCGGCGAGACCGCGATCGAGGCGCACGAGGGCGGGCTCCTCGCCGCCCGCCTCGACTCGTTCGCGCCGCGGCTCCTGTCGGGCGGCGAGGATGGGCGCGTCGTCCAGACGACGCCCGACCGCCAGTCCGCCGAGATCGCTTCGGCCGGACGGAAGTGGATCTCGTCTGTGGCCGGTGGCCCAGGCGGCGTGGTGGGCTATGCGGTCGGGCGAACGGCCTATGTGAAGGGCGCCAAGGGGGATGTGCGCGAGTTCGCGCACGCACGCACGGTCGAGGACGTCGCCTTCGCGCCCAAGGGCCTGCGCCTTGCGACGGCGCGCTACGACGGCGCGTCGCTGTTCTTCGCGGGCACCGACGCCAAGGCGCAGGAACTCGACTGGAAGGGCGCCCATACCGGCGTCACCTTCTCGCCCGACGGGCGCTTCCTCGTCACCATCATGCAGGAAAACGCCCTGCACGGCTGGCGCCTCGACGACGGCAAGCACATGCGCATGACCGGTTATCCCGGCAAGGTGAAGAGCCTGTCCTGGTCGGCCAAGGGCAAGTTCCTCGCGACCTCCGGCGCGCCGGCCGCGATTCTCTGGCCGTTCACCGGCAAGGACGGGCCGATGGGCAAGGCGCCGCTCGAACTCGGTACGCGGGGCGACACCACGGTGGTTGCGGTCGCCTGCCACCCGTCCGACGACGTCGTCGCGATCGGCTACGCCGACGGCATGATTCTCGCGGTGCGCTTTTCCGACGCCAAGGAGGCGCTCTTGCGCCGGGGCGGCTCGGGTGCGGCGCGCACGCTCGCCTGGGACGCCAAGGGTCGCTTCCTCGCCTTCGGGACCGAGAACGGCGAGGCTGGCGTGATCGACATCGCCGGCTGAGGCCGATCAGACGTCGCTGAGCGTCGAGGGAAGCACGCTGTCGTCGAGGTCGTTCTGGAGATCGGCCTCGATCAGGCAGACGAGGCCAGCCGGGTGATAGGTCATCGTGACCTCGCCGGCGAACTCCGTCGCGAGCGACTGCTCGATGAGCCGCGAGCCGAACCCCTTGCGCTCGGGCGCCACGACCGGCGGCCCGTCGACCTCCCGCCATTCGAGCCACAGGCTCCGGCAGCCCTCGCCCGGACCGACGCGCCAGGCGATGCGCACTCGTCCCGCGTCGTCGGAAAGCGCGCCGTATTTGGCGGCATTGGTCGCGAGCTCGTGGAGCGCGAGCGCGAGGGCGAGGCTCTGGCGAGCGGTCAGCCGGATGTCCGGTCCGTCCCACGTGATCCGTTCGTCCTCGCCGCCATGCGTCGCCAGCGCCTGCGAGACGATCGCCTCGATCGGCGCACTGGTCCAGCTCGTCTGGGTCAGGATGTCGTGCGCGTGGCTGAGCGCGAGGAGGCGGGCGGAGAAGGCCGTCAGCCCTTCCTGCGCGCTGGACGCGCGCCGCAGCGTCTGGTTGGCGAGCGCGTTAACCATGGCGAGCGTGTTCTTCACGCGGTGCTGAAGCTCTCGCGTCAGGAGTGTCTGCCGCTCCTCGGCCTCCTTGGCTTCGGTGACGTCGCGCACCGCGCAGACGATGCGCACGGCCTTGCCGTCCTCACGAACGCATCGGCCGCTCGCATGGACGATCCGCGTTGCTCCGTGTTCGTGACCGATCGTGCGCAGAAGAAGATCGAAGTTCGGATCGCCGTCCGAGGCCATGGTCCGACGGACGGTGGCCTCCACCCGATCCCGGTCCTCCGGATGGATGCGCGGGCGGAAGGTGGCGGGATAGCCCACCGGCTCGTCCGGGCCGATCCCGAACACGACGCGGCACCGCGCGTCGCAGACCATCGTTCCGGTCTCGAGATCGTAGTCGAAGGTGCCCATCTCGGCCGCTTCGTGCGCCAGCCGGAGCCGCGCCTCGGTCTCGATCAGCGAGCACTCGGCCTGCCGGCGGCGCGTATAGGTCCAGGCCCGGTTCAGCACCTCGCGGATGAAGCCGATCTCGTCGGCCGTCCAGCGACGCGGTGCGGAATGGTGGAGATACAGGATGACCTGCAGCCGGTCGTTCTCGCGCACCGTCAGATTGATCATCGACAGCGAGCCGATCGCCTCCCAGGCCGCGGCGCCATCGGCGGTGATCGGGTCGAGGCGCACGTCCTCGACCACTGTCATGCCCTGCCGCAGAGCGTCGGCGAGCCGGGTGCCGAAGTCGGCGATCCGCTTGCGGCCGGCCAGCGGGACAAGACCCGGCATCGTCCACTCGCCGATGACGGTCGCGAAAGTTTCGGTCGGATCGACCGTGGCGTAGCCGACGCGCGTGATCTCCAGCGTCTCGCCGAGGAGATGGAGCGCCTTCAGCGTGTAGTCGATCGCCTCGCCGAAGCCGCCCTCGTCGCCGAGCCGCAGCAGCGCATCCTGGCGGCGCTCGCGCATCTTGTCGTGGGTGATGTCCACGACCGCACCGGGAAAGCGCACCGGTCGGCCGGCGTCGCTCAGGAAACAGCGGCCGCGCGCGTAGACCCAGCGCACCGCGCCATCGCGCCGGACCGTGCGGTATTCGGATTCGAACACGCCGCCCGCGGCGACGGTATCGCGGATCAGCTCTCCGACACGAGCGCGGTCGTCGGCGTGAATGCCGTGGAGATAGGCCGAGAGGGGAAGGCCCGATGCCGCCTCCGCCTCGTCGACCCCGTATAGCGCGGCGAAGCGGGCATCGGCGTAGATGATGTCTTCGGGGATCACCCAGTCCCAGGTGCCGATCAGGGCGGAGGCGTCAAGCGCGAACTGCAGACGCTCGCGGCTCGCGGCCAGCTCGAGGCGCGAGCGCTCCTCCTCGGTCCGGTCCCGCAGGATTTTGAGGAAACCGGTCGTCGCGCCGTCGCGGCCGCGCATCGGCACGAGTTCGCCGCGAGCGAAGAAGCGCGACCCGTCGGAGCGCTGCAGCCATCGGTCGTCCCGGGCGCGACCGTCCCGGATGGCCGTCGCCATCTCCCGCGCGAGCGGGTCGGCCGCACGGTCCTCAGGCAGGAAGATGCGGTTGGCGGACTGGCCGACGACCTCCTCGGCCGCCCAGCCGAAGATCGTGGTCGCGGCCGCGTTCCAGGCGACGATCCGCCCGGCGGGGTCGGTTACGATGAGAGCGGAGTCGGATACGCCGCCGAGCAGCGTTTCATAGACGGCTATGGATAGGGGCGTGTGACCATCCACGCCGCCGTCGAGCGCCCCGCAGGACCGGAGCCGTTCGTTCTCGCGCGTCAGGTCCGCGATCCTGTTTTCGGCAGCGGCCAGTCGGCTCGCGGCGTCCCCCGTCATTACCAGTTCCAAGCCATGCCATCGTAGAAGGCCGCCGGGCACATCGGCTCGGCGGCGGTATCGTCCCCCGCATCACGTGAAGCATGTTCGCGCGCCGGGATCAAAGGCAAAGGTCGGTCAGGGGATATTAAACGGGAACCTTACGATCTCCGCTGTCAGGCGGCCGCCAGCGTCTCGACGAGGCGTCCCGTGGGCACGATCGCGCCGCGCGCGCCGGACAGGGCGCCGTCGCGCAGTTCCAGCCCGAGCAGGCGGTGGCGTTCGAAGGGGCCCGGCATGGCGAGGTCGGCCGCCCGGTCCGCCGCAAAGCCGAACCGCTCGTAGAACGGCGCATCGCCTACGAGCACGATCGCCCCGTGGCCGCGCCAGCGGCTTTCCGCGATCGCCCGACGCATCAGCGCGGAGCCGATGCCGAGGCCCTCGCAGCGCGTGGAGACCGCCAGCGGCCCGAGAAGCAGCGCCGGCACCTCCGCACCCTCGCGCGAACCCGCCGAGACGTTCCACAGACGCACGGTGCCGAGCAGTTCGCCCTCGTCCGACTCGGCGACGAGCGAAAGGCCCTCGGCGGGCAGGCGGTCGCGACGGATCGCCTCCGACGACTTGCGGCGGCGGTTCGGGCCCATAGCGGCATCGAGCAGCGACTCGCGCGCGGATTCGTCCGCGGCGGTTTCCGCGCGCAGCGAGAAGGCAGGCGGCAGGAAGGGCAGGTCGGCGAAAAGTTCAGAGCGCGCGAACATCGGCGTTCATCCTCCGGGGCAGGGGACGAGCGAAAGCGCGACGCCTTTTTGGGCGTCGGCGATGAAGCCTCCCGGCGCTCGTGCGCCGGCAGGGATGTTCAGGGGAAGGCGGGCGGGCGGCCCGTCAGATGACGTAGGAGCGGAGCGGCTCGAACCCGTTGAACGCAACGGCCGAGTAGGTCGTCGTGTAGGCGCCGGTGCCCTCGATCAGGACCTCGTCACCCACCGTCAGCGAGATCGGCAGCGGGTAAGGGGTCTTCTCGTAGAGCACGTCGGCCGAGTCGCAGGTCGGGCCGGCGATGACGCAGGGCTCCATGCGGTCGTCGTCGCGAGCGGTCACGATCGGGTAGCGGATCGCCTCGTCCATCGTCTCGGCGAGGCCGCCGAACTTGCCGATGTCGAGATAGACCCAGCGGTTCTTGTCCTCGGCCGACTTCTTCGAGACCAGCACGACCTCGGCCTTGATCACGCCCGCGTCGCCGACCATGCCGCGGCCCGGCTCGATGATCGTCTCCGGAATCTGGTTGCCGAAGTGACGTCGGAGCGCGGCGAAGATCGAGCGGCCGTAGGCCTGCGCCGACGGCACGTCCTTCAGGTAGCGCGTCGGGAAACCGCCGCCCATGTTGACGAGCGTCAGCACGATGCCGCGCTCGGCCAGCTGGCCGAACACCATCGCCGCATCGGCCAGCGCCTTGTCCCAGGCTTCGGTGTCGCACTGCTGCGAGCCGACATGGAACGAGACGCCGGTCGCGACGAGGCCGAGGTCGCGGGCATGGGTCAGGACGTCGATTGCCATCGCCGGGACGCAGCCGAACTTGCGGGACAGCGGCCACTCGGCGCCCTCGCCGTCGGTCAGGACACGGCAGAAGACGCGCGCGCCGGGTGCCGCGCGGGCGACCTTCTCGACCTCTTCGACGCAATCGACGGCGAACAGCGAGACCCCGAGCGCATGGGCGGCCGCGACGTCGCGCTCCTTCTTGATGGTGTTGCCGAAGGAGATGCGGTTCGGCGTGGCACCGGCGTCGAGCGCCATCTCGATCTCGGCGACCGAGGCGCAGTCGAAGGACGAGCCCAGCGAGGCCAGGAGACGCAGGATCTCCGGCGCGGGATTGGCCTTCACGGCATAGAAGATGGAGCTGTCCGGCAGCGCCTTGCGGAAGGCGCGGAAGTTGTCCTCGACGATGTCGAGATCGACCACGAGACAGGGACCGGCAGGGCGGCGGGTGGCGATGAAGTCGAGGATGCGCTGCGTAGCCATCGGAAGCTCCGGTTAACCAACAGGTTGACGAGGAGCGCACGCATTCGTTCCCGCGAGCAGCCGGTGGAGACCCCGCTCGAAGTGCGAACGCGAAACGCGACATGTACGGACCCGACGACGGGGTGAGCCGCCGAAGGATCCGGTAAAGTCTGCCGTGGATTGGAGAGCTACGCTCGCCGCACTTCGGGCAAGGAAGGTGTGCCTCTGCAGTATTCCTGGCTATGGAGACCAGGAGAGACCAGAAAGGCCCTCACCGTCGTTGCTTCAAGGCGTCCACGATTTCGCCAGCAGCGAAACCGACCTGGAGACGAACTCCAGTGACCGACCCGGTGATCTTCGCATTCGAAGATCCGGGGGACGCCCACAGGCACGTGCGACATTGGGCAAGGCGGGATATAGAAACGGTCGCTGTCATACGCAACAGAAAAAACGACCCCCGAATCGTCTTTTTGAAAAGGCGCTGGACTTACCGCCATCATGTCGTCAGACGGCAACACCGGTCAGCTTCGCACACGAGAGATATGCCGATGGACACCCTGACCCGCATGCGCGCCTTTCTTGCGGTGGTGGAGAACGAAGGCTTCTCGGCGGCCGCGCGCAAGACCGGTCGCTCCAAGGCGCTCCTGTCGAAATACGTGCGCGAGCTGGAGGACGAGCTCGGCGTCCTTCTCATCAACCGCACGACGCGGCAGGTGGCACTGACGGCAGCCGGCGAGGTCTATGTCTCGCGCGCCTCGGCGATCCTCGCCGACCTCGAGACGCTGAACGACGAGGCTCGGGAGGCGACAGGCGAGGCCAAGGGCACCCTGCGCGTCACCGCCGCGCGCACCTTCGGCGACGCCGAGCTCGGCCTCAGCCTCGTCGAGTTCTCGGCCGCTCATCCCGACATCTCGCTCGACCTTCACCTCAACGACAGCTTCGTCAATCTGCTGGAGGAGAACTTCGACGTCGCGATCCGCATGACGCGGCTGACCGATTCGGCGATGATCGCGCGCCGGCTCGGCTCGCTCGACTTCACCATCTGCGCGACGCCGGACTTCCTCGCCGAGCACGGCACGCCGACGCATCCGAGCCAGATCTCGCGCATGCCGGCCGTGATCGATTCCAACGCCAAGGTCCTCTACAACTGGACCTTCCGCGATCCCGCGACGGGCGATCCGATCCCGATCAGCGTCTCGGGGCGCTTCTCGGCCAATTCTCCCTATACGGTGCGCGCGGCGACCCTCGCCGGGCTCGGCATCGCGATGTTGCCGGAGTTCGTCGCGCGGCCCGAGATCGCGGCCGGGCGGCTTGTCAGCGTGCTCGACGACTACGTGCCGAAGGACGCCGGCATCTATGCGGTGTTCCCGCATCGTCGCCACCTTCCGGCGAGAACGCGCGTCTTCGTTGACTTCTTGGCAACCTGGTTCCGCAAGAATAATCCCGGCCGGGACATGAGCGCCGCCGCCTGAGGCGCGAGGGCTCGGCGCCAGCTGAAATGCCGAGGTCCCGCATGCGCCTGTTCACCAAGCTCCTCGCCGCCGTCCTGATCCTCGGCGCCAGCTCGGCCGCCCATGCCGGCGTGAAGGCGCGCGAGACGGTGTTCGTCGGCGACTACGAGCCCGGCACGATCGTGGTGATGACGGGCGCGCGCCAACTCTTCCTGGTGACCGGCGAGGATACGGCGCTGCAATACGACATCGCCGTCGGCAAGCCGAGCGAGCAGTGGTTCGGCACCAGCTGGGTCTCGAAGAAGCGCGTCGATCCGACCTGGGTGCCCACCCCCTCGATGCGCGAGAAGAAGCCGACCCTCCCGGCCTCGATGGGGCCGGGGCCGAGCAATCCGCTCGGCAAGCGGGCGATGAACCTTGGATGGGGCACCTATCGCATCCACGGCACCAACTCGCCGAACTCGATCGGATCGGCGGCCTCGGCCGGCTGCTTCCGCATGCGCAACGACGACGTGATGGATCTCTTCGAGCGGGTGCATGTCGGGGCGCAGGTCGTCGTCCTGCGCTGAAGGCGCAAAGACCGTTTCCCCACTTTCGCCTTGAATTCATCGTCCCTCCGCCAGGGCATCGAAGCGGGGACGAACATGCGTCGACCAATCATCCTGGCCGGGACGGGCGTCGCCCTCCTGGTCGCGACCTGCGGCGCGGCCTCGGCCCATCCGCACGTCTTTGCCGACTCGCGCATGGAGATCGTCGGAACGAGCGACGGCTTGCTCTCCTCGGTGCGCAACATCTGGCGCTTCGACGAGCTGTTCTCCTCCAGTGTCGTCGTCGACTTCGACAAGAACGGCAACGGAACGCTGGACGACGACGAGGTGCAGGCCGTCGCGGAAACGGTGCGCCAGTCGATCGCCGAATGGGACTTTTACACCTTCGTCAGCATCGGCAATCGCGACCTCAAGCTGAAACCACCGGAAAGCATCCGCGGCCTGTTCGAGAAGGGTCAGCTGCTTCTATTCTTCGAGATGAAGCTAGAGGAGGCCGTCGACCTGAAGGCGCAGCCGGTCACCTTCTCGGTCTACGACGAATCCTATTTCGTCGCCTTCGACTTCGCCAACGAGACCGCCTTCCAGCTTCTCGACCTGCCCAAGACCTGCACCAAGAGCTACACGCGCCCCGATCCCGACGAGGACGCGAGCGACTGGATGAACTCCGTCTCGATGCTGAAACCCGGCCAGTCGATCCCGGAGGACGGCGTCAACTTCTCCCAGCTTCTCGCGACCCGCGTGGACGTCTCGTGCAAGGCCGGCTGACGCGTACGTCCCTAGCACTGGCCGTGCTGCTGGCCGCCGCCGCGACCGCCCACGCCCAGTCCTCGCTTGGCATCGGCAACGCCGAGGTCACGGCCGCACCGAGCGGCCCCTTCGCCGGCGTCTTCATGGAGATCCTAGCAGTCCAGCGGCAGTTCTTCGTCGATCTTCGGCAGGCGCTGGTGGCGCTGCGCGACGGGCACGGGGGCTTCCTCTGGCTCGCAGGGCTGTCCTTCGCCTACGGCGTCTTCCATGCGGCAGGGCCGGGGCACGGCAAGGCGGTGCTGTCGTCCTACATGCTGGCCAACGAAGTAGCGCTGCGGCGTGGCATCGTCCTGTCCTTCGCAGCCGCCCTGGTGCAGGCGCTGTCGGCCTGCATCGTCGTCGCGCTCGGCTGGTTCGCTCTGCGCGGCAGCGGCCTGTCGATGACCGACCTCGCCTTCGGGCTGGAGCTCGGCTCCTATGCGATGATCGCGCTCGTCGGCGCCTGGCTGTTCGTGCGCAAGGGCTGGCCGCTTCTGCGGCGCGCGGCGGGCGCGGTACGGGTCTTCAACCCGCAGCCGTCCGGCGAACTCGCCTTCGCGGGACGCGGCACCTTCACCGGAACGGATCGCGCCGCTCCCGTCCTCGCGCTCCGCGCATCCGGCGGCTACGGCGCCGACATCTGCGACGACCCGGCCGGCGACGCCTGCGACTGCGGTCGACCACACATTCTCGACCCGAAACTTCTCGACGGTCCGACCTTCTCCTGGCGCACCGCGCTCGCGACCGTCGTCGCGATCGGCCTGCGCCCGTGCTCGGGCGCGATCGTCGTCTTGACCTTCGCCCTGATGAACGGGCTGTACGGCGCGGGCGGGCTTTCGGTCCTCGCGATGGCCCTCGGCACGGCGATCACCGTGTCACTGATCGCCGCGCTCGCTGTCTCGGGCAAAGGGCTGGCGCTTCTCGCCGGCCGCGCGGGCGGCTGGGGGCGAGGGTTGCGAACGGCGCTGGAGCTCGGCGGCGCCGGCCTCCTTGTCGCCGTCGGCCTCGGGCTTCTCCTCGCTTCGCTGCCCGGCTAACGCGCCCTGCGATACTGGCGGGCCGCCTCGCCGAACGCCTGGAAGATCGCGCGCGAGGCGGGATCGCTCGCGGCCCAGTATTCCGGGTGCCACTGCAGCCCGAGGGCGAACCCGCCCGCATTCGTCACCGACACGGCCTCGACCGTGCCGTCCGGCGCACGCGCCTCGACCGTCAGGCCGTCGGCCAACCGGTCGATCGCCTGACGGTGGAGCGAGTTGACCTCGACCGTGGCGGTGCCGACGATCGCGGCGAGACGGCCGCCGGGCTCCACCGCAACCGGATGGCGGAGTGCAAAACGCCCGTCCTGTTCGGGATGAGACGGCGCACGGTGGTCCATCCGCCCTTCGAATTCCTGGATCTCCGTCGCGAGCGACCCGCCCAGCGCGACGTTGAGTTCCTGATGGCCACGGCAGATCGCCAAGAGCGGGATCTCGCGTGCGATCGCGCGGCGGATCATCGTCTCGGTCAGGCGATCGCGGGCCGGATCGAAGGGCTCGTGCGCGGGCGTTGGCTCGACGCCGTAACGGCTCGGATGGACGTTCGACGCCGACCCCGTGACGAGGACGCCGTCGACACGGTCGAGCACCACATCCACCGCCGCCTCGTCGGCGAGCGCCGGCACGATCACGGGAACGCCACAGGCCGTCGCCATGATCGCGGTCAGATATGTCGAGGGCGCGGCGTGCCACTCGTAGTTCTCGAAGCGCCTCGTATCGGCGGGCACGGCGATCAGGGTGGCGCTGTCTGGCACGGCGAAAGGTCCCTTGCGACGCGCGGAGGTTCGAATCGCGCCTCCATCCGATCGCGCGACCGCAAGGCCCGGTCAAGCACGGAGGCGTTTAACAATGGTTATCGCCTAACGCCCGCCAGTCCGGGTGCGTGGGTCGGGCTTCTTTCCGGGGCCGGGCCCGTTGCTTCCAGAAGGAATTCCCATGACGCCCGTCCTGTCGATCGGCTCGCTCAAGACCTCCGGTTCCACCACCCTTGCCCTGACGCTTGCGGGCGTCGCCGTTGCCGCCGACATTCCGGTCGTGTTGGTGGATGCGGGCCGCGACAAGGACCTCGTGGACTGGGCCGCCAAGTCCGGCCGCCCGTCGCTCTGCACCGTCGAGGTGGCCGACGACGAGATCACGCTGGAGCGCATCGTGCGCGCCGCCCGCCGTCGCGGCGACCTCGCCCTCATCGACGCTGGCGACAACGCCGAGATGATCCGCGCCGGTGCCCGCCTGTCGGATCGTGCGTTGATCCCGGTCCGCTTCTCGCCGCTCTCGGCCTATGCGGCGCTCGCCACCGACCGCCTGCTCGCGACCGAGGCCGACAAGGGTCGGCGCGGGCGCGACTGGGCTTTCGTCGCCAGCGCGGTCACCACCATTCCGAGCCGCGTGGCGCGCACCATCGAGGGCATGATCGAGCGCTCGCCGACGGCCCGCCTCGAGGTCGGCCTCGTCCAGCGGGCGGCCTACGAAGCGCCGTTCCTGCACGGCGGCACGCTCTTCACGCTCGGCGAGGACGTCGCGCCGGGCATCGAGCGCGCCCGCGCGGAGGCGGCGACCATCGCCTACGAGATCGGCATTCTCGGCCACGACGTCGATGCGACGACCGTCATCCGCGAGCGCGGCTCCTTCGAGGCCGCCGCCGCAGCGGCTTGATCCGGCCAGCCATTCTCTTCGAAACGGCCTCGGCGATCGTCGTCCGGGGCCGTTTTGCGTTGGAGCCGGTGACGGCGCGGGTGCCGGGAGCTACATCCCTCCCCATGAGCGATTCAGCGCCCAAAGCCGCCAAGCCACCCCGCCCGGTCACGCCGGAATGGTTGTTTCGCGCGGCCGGCCACTACCTGGAGCGCTACGCCTCGACGGAAGCCAACCTTCGGCGCGTCCTGCAGCGCAAGGTGATGCGTCGCGCCCAGGCGCGCGGCGAAGAGCCGTCGGTTTTCGAGCCTATGGTCGACGAAACCGTGGCGCGCTTCGTGGAACTGAAGCTTTTGGACGACCGCAGCTATGCCGAGGCGAAGCTCGCCTCGCTGCGTCGGCGCGGAACGTCGCTCCGCCAGAGTGCCGCCAAGCTCGCGATCAAGGGCGTCGACCGCGAGACGGTCGCCAGCGTCATGGCGGGAGACGAGACCGACGACGCGGACGCGGCCCGGAGGCTCGCCCAGCGTCGCCGCCTAGGCCCCCATCGGCTGCGCGAGCGCGCCGAGCGGCGCGACCGGGACGTCGCCGCACTGATGCGTGCCGGTTTCTCCTATTCCCATGCCGCGGCGGCCATCGACGGCGAAGCCGATAATCACGACTGAACCAGGAACCCCGACCTCCGTCGCCCGTTGGTGAACCGAACACTAACACGGCGGACAGCACTCTCGGAGCTTCGACGCTCCGACGAAGGTCTGTCCGCATTCGGAAGAGGCCATTCCTTCATGCCCAGCATCCGCGACGCCAAGATCGCCATTCTCGCCACCGATGGTTTCGAGCAGTCGGAACTCATGCAGCCGCTGGAGAAGCTCCGCGCGGCCGGCGCCACCGTCCATGTCGTTTCGCTGAAGGAAGGCGAGATCAAGGGATGGGACGAGACCGACTGGGGCCAGAGCGTGCCGGTCGACAAGGTTCTCGATCAGGTCTCGGTCAACGACTATGATGCGCTCGTTCTGCCGGGCGGCCAGATCAACCCGGACAAGCTGCGCACCGAGGAGAGCGTCGTTTCGTTCGTGCGCGACTTCTACAACACGAAGAAGACGCTCGCCGCGATCTGCCACGCGCCGTGGCTGCTGGTCGAGGCGGGCATCGTCAAGGGCCGCGACGTCACCTCGTTCAAGTCGATCAAGACCGACGTCGTGAATGCTGGCGGTCGCTGGCACGACGAGGAGGTCGTGACCGATCAGGCGCTCATCACCTCACGTAACCCGAACGATATTCCGGCTTTCATCGCCAAGATCATCGAGGAGGTCAAGGAAGGCCGTCACGAGAAGCGCCAGGCCGCCTGAACGGCCTATCGGCGGGAAAATTCGAGACGGGGCGCTAATGCGCCCCGTTTTCGTATCGAGCGTTGCGCGGCGGCGATTGTCAGCCCGCCGGCTTCCCGTATAACAGCCAGGAAAACGGCGTGGCGGAGAGGAAAGAGCGTATGGCCGAGGATCATGGCTACGAGTGGAAGGGCACCACGATGGACTACGCCGAGCACGATCGGACCTATATGGGGTTCCTCGGGCTGGTGAAATATGGCTCGATCGCGATCGTCGCGATCCTGCTCGCCATGCTGGTCGGCCTCATCATGAATGCCGGCATCATCATGAGCGTGCTCGCGGGCGGGGTGTTCTTCGTGCTCGCCAGCTTCCTCCTCGGTGGCTCGACCGAGGTCAAGCACGACCGGCCCGACCTGAAGACGCACCACTGACCAGCGCCCGACTGAAACGAAAAAGGCCCGCACATCGTGCGGGCCTTTTTCGTCAGGGAAACCGTCAGGGCTTGTAGATGACCGCGACCGGCTGCGCCTCGTCGAGCGTCAGCCGGGCGACGCCGACGGTCGCGTTGACGCCTTCCTGGATCTGCAGGCTGGTCGGCTGCAGCGTGAAGCCGCGGTCCGGTCCCCCGATCAGCGACTTCCCGCCGACGCCCACCGCAAACGAGGCGTCGATGCTGGTCCCGTAGTAGCGACCCGCCAGCGACTCCGGCTGACCGCGCTCGAAGCTTGCCGCCAGAACCGACCAGGTCATCAGGGTGCGCCCGGTGATGCCAAGGTCGACGCCGTAGGTGTCGAGCGTCCCGACATAGGTCTCGGTGGCGCGCGTGCGGCCGAAGGGGATGTAGTTGCACAGGACCGTCTCGCTGGACGACACGATCTGGTTCAGGGTGCCGTTGCTCTTGCAGACGAGCGTCCCGACTTTGACGCCCGCCTCCGCGGTGGAGGGGAGAGCGGCGGCGGACGCAAGGGCGAGGGCGGCGAGGATGGTCTTCTTCATGGCATGTCACTCGGCTCGAAACACTGTTCGCGCCGTTAACCTTTTGCCAAGCCGTTGGTTTCCCTCAGCCCGCGCCGAGCCGCTTCACGAAACGTGACGCGCTGAAACTTCAGGCGCCCGCCGAGCCGCGCGTGCGCGCCACGCCGTCCTTGGCCGGCTGGTAGTTCGGGTCGAGCGAGGCGGCATGGGCGAAGGAGCGGTAGGCCTTGGCCTTGTCGCCGCGTGCTTCGAGGACGAGGCCCTGTGTCGCCCAGAACTCGGCACGCTTGCCGTCGAGCTGGATCGCGCGGTTGATGTCGTCCGCGGCATCCTCGACATTGTTGAGGGCGAGATAGGACACGGCGCGGCCGGAATAGGGCTCCGGCGCATTGGCGTCCATCGAGATCGCCGTCGCGAAATCCTCGATCGCCTGCCGGTGCTGACCGTCGAGCTGATAGAGCAGGCCACGGTTGTGGTAGGCGCGCGGGTCCGTCGTGTTGAGGTCGATGGCGCGCTGGAAGTCGCCGAGCGCCTCGCGATTGCGGCCGGCCTGCCGGTAGATGTTGCCGCGGCCGATATAGGCGGAATCGTAGTTCGGGTTGATCTTGAGCGCTTGGTTGTAGTCGGCGACGGCTTCCGCGTTCTGGTTGGTCTGACGCAGGACCAGCGCCCGGTTGGCGTAGGCTTGGTAGAAATTCGGGTCGAGCTGGATCGCGGTTGTGAAGTCTTCGATCGCCCGCTTGTTGTCGCCAGAGCGCCCGTAGGCGATGCCGCGCACGTTGTAGGCTTCCGGGTTGCGCGGGTTGGCGTTTACGGCAGCCGTCAGCGACGACAGGTTCTCGGCCGACCCTTCCGCCTGGTCGAGGCTGATGGCCTGCAACGTCGGGCCGCTCTGGCAGCCGGCGAGCGCCAGCAGCACGGCTCCGCCGAGAAGCGGGAGGAGGCGGCTGCGACGCTGGTCGAGGAGGAGCGAGGTCACGCGGCGGGAGTCCTTCACAAATAACGGTTCGGCAGGGCGAATGCCCACGACGCAGCCGTCAAAAAGAGGGCAGAACGACGACGACGCCAGCCTAACAGGGCGGCGCGGCGGGATAAGTCTTCCGGTGATGCGGCAATGCCACGGCAAGGGGCGGTTTGTGAAGCGCTTTCAGGCGCTTCCCGTGCTTTCGGCCAGCTTGGCGCCAGCGTCGTCCCGCTCGCCCGGCAGAAGCTGCGCCAGCGTGTGGGCGATCGCACGCGCCGCGAGGATCGGATCGAGCTCGTCGCGCGCGACGGCCCCGTCGCCACGGTCGGGGACAGGACGCGGCAGCGACGTGCTCCGCTCGAAGAAGCCCGGCACCGAGACCCCGGCGACGGCGGACCGGCAGCGCTCGAGTTCGCGGCGAAGGCCCTCCGCATCCGCGACCGGCCCGATCGAGGCGGCGGCGAGGCGGTGGGCCCAATGGGCGATCACCGCAAAGCGCAGACGCCCTATGCGCACCGAACGCTGACGCGCCCCGGACGGCCAGGTCCGGCCGAGCGGCCGGCTGGCGACGAGGATCGCGGCGTGCCGGCGGTCGAGCGCGCGCGAGACGGCATAGATCCGCCATTCCGACCCATGGCCGTCGAGCCGTTCCTCGATCGCCTGCAGCAGTCGGTCCAGATCCGTCAGGAAGGCGGTGACGGCGCGCCCTGCCGTGTCGCTCGTGCGCTGTGGGAAGATAAGGAACGAGACGAGGATCCCCGACGCCGTACCGATCACGGTCTCCTCGAGCCGCAGGATCAGGAGTTCGGGGGAGAAGTTGCCGAGAAGGCCGTAGACCAGCGACAGCGTCACGGTCAGGAAGAAGGTCATCGTCCCGTAGGAGACCTGCAGGAAGAAGAACGCGAGGAAGGTGAAGAGGACGCAGAGCGCAAGGCTTGGGCCGAACTGCCCGTGCATCAGCGTCGCCAGCACCATGCCCGCGGCGATCCCGACCGCCGTGCCGCCCGCGCGGTTCAGCCCGCGCAGCGCCGTATCGCCCCGCGACTGGACGTTGGTGAAGACCAGAAACGCCGTCAGGACCGCCCAGAACCAGCGATCGACGGAGAGCCACATGCCGCCCGCCATGGCGAGAGCGCAGGCGAGCGTCACCTGGATCGCAAGACGCGTCGGTTCGTCCGTCCAGATCGATGCGGCCGTCGCGGGCGTCGACGCCGCGGGTGAAGCCGGAGCGGACGTGAAATCCGCTTCGGTGAGGGCGGCCGATGCCTTGCGGAGCCGGCGGCGAAGGCCGGCGAGGCGACGGAGACTGATGGAGAGATGCTGCCGGGCTTCGTCGCTGTCGCCGGCCGGTTCCAGCGCTTCCGCCAGCACGCTCTCCAGTGCAAGATTGAGGTCGAAGAGTTCGATCGCCAGCGGTGCGGCGCCAGGCGGGGCGGGGCCGCGCTGCGGCTCGTCCGGCAGGAGTGTCTCGACGACATCCAGGGCGTCGCGGACGCCCCGATGGGCGGCGCGCACCCGCCGCTCCCGCCGCGCCGTCCAGCCGACGCGGGCGGCTTCGCCGACGAGGGCTGCGACGCGGCCGACGCGATGGTCGGCCCCGGCCAAGGCCCGCCGGAGGTCGCCGAGCGGCCGGTCGGGCAGGAGGATCTCGCGCACGACATGCGCCGCCGCGCCGGTGACGAGGATCGCCAGAAGGATGCCCGGCAGGTCGGTCGGCGATGGGCGGAAGTAGGCGCCGCCGAAGCTCGCCATGAAGGCGAACATGCCGACCGCGGTCCACCGCTGGCCCCAGCGGCGGATGAAGACGGCCGTGAAGGCGGTGACGAGGAACAGGCCGTCGACGACGCGCGGGTGCGGCTGAAGATGCGCGCACAGCGCCAGCATGGCAAAGCCCGCGGCGCCCGCGAGGAGGCGCGTTTGCACGCGATCCGACGCCGACGTCTCGCGGATCGCGACAACGCCCTGGATGGCGAAAAGAAGGCCGGCGGAGAAGGCCGCGGGCGAGAGACCGACGCTAAAGACATGCAGAAGCATCAGGGCACCCAGAACCAGGAGCCCTGTCAGCGTCACGCGGGAGGCCAGACGGAGACGGACGAAACCGGGGTCGGACGCCATCAGTCGACCGGCGAGATCGCCGAGCGCAAGCCCTGCAACGCGGGGCGTTGAGGATAATCGATCGCGCAAGACGGGAATCACGCGATCCTCACTGGAAAACCAATCCGCCGCTCCATTTTAGGTTCTGACCACCGGTCTTGAGCCGGAAGGGACATCACACCGCCGCAATCGAAGCGGTCGAGTCATAGGTGGAGTAATCAACATGGTCGATGTCGTCGATCGCAGTACATATGCAGCGGCGCCCCTGAAGCGCATCTCGTGGGGCGCCATCGTCGCCGGTACGATCCTCGCGCTGGTGTTTCAGGTGATGCTGGCCCTTCTGGGGCTGGGGATCGGCCTGGCGACCATCGATCCGCAGAGCGGTGACACCCCGGCCCTCACCACCTTCGGCTCGGCCAGCGGCATCTGGGCCGTCCTGACCGTCCTCATCGCCACCTTCCTCGGCGCCTATGCTGCCGCCCGCTTCGCCGGCAGCGCCTCCAAGCGCGACGCGGCCCTGCACGGCGTCACGACGTGGGCGACCGCGACGCTCGTCGCCGTCTACCTCCTGACCAGCGGCGCGTCGGCGCTCGTGACCAGCGCCTTCGGTGCCCTCGGCTCGACGGTCTCCTCGCTTGGCTCGGCCGTCTCGTCGGTGATCCCGAACTCGATCGACTCGCTCCCGCCGGAGCTCCAGCAGCAGGCTCGCCAGCTTCTGCAGCGCGGTGAGAACCAGGCTCAGCAGGCTGCCGGCCAGGCGCAGGACCAGGCCCAGCAGGCCGCCGACCAGGCTCGCCAGGCGACCGGCCAGCAGGATCTGACGGCCGCTGCGGCGGAGATCTTCAAGGGTCTCGGCCAGGACGCGACGCCGCAGCAGCGCAGCGCGGCCGTGCAGGTCATCTCGCAGCAGGCCGGCATCAGCCAGACCGAGGCCGAGCAGCGCCTGAACCAGTTCCAGCAGCAGTACGATCAGGCCGTCGCCCAGGCTCGTCAGACCGCCGGCGAAGCTGCCAAGGCTGCTTCGGGCGCCGCGTTCGGTGCCTTCGTCGGCCTGCTTCTCGGCCTGATCGCCGGTGCGGTTGGCGGCATCGTGGGCCGCGCCAAGCGCACGGTCGGTTACTACCGCGACTGAACGCAGACGCCATGTCGTCGGAGGAAGGGAGGGGCATGCCCCTCCCTTTTTTCGTTGATCCGTCTATGAAGACTTAAATCGTTTCGTACCCGCAAAGAATGCTGGGTGATGAAAGATGCAGGCGTTAAGCAACTTCGGAACGTTCGTCGGCCTAGAACTCGTTTGAACCGATTTTAATATGCCGACGACTTGCCCGGCCACTTTACGTCGGCGTTCGCGATCCGCAGAAGAGCATCGACACCGGCATCGTCGGTGGTTCGCGATCCGATAGAGGGCAGGAAAGCCGATGCTGAGAACCGATACCGTCCGCAAGATCCTGTCGTGGTACGAAGGCGAGACGCCGGGTCTGAAGACCAACCTGTCGCGCCTCCTGATGCACGGTCGCCTCGCGGGCACCGGGCGGCTGGTGATCCTGCCGGTCGACCAGGGTTTCGAGCACGGTCCGGCACGCAGCTTCGCCCCCAACCCGATCGCCTACGATCCGCACTACCTCTACAATCTTGCAATCGAGTCAGGCGTCTCCGGCTACGCCGCGCCGCTCGGCCTTCTCGAGCAGGGCGCCGACACGTTCGCCGGCGAGGTGCCGCTCATCCTCAAGCTCAACAGCGGCAACTCCCTCGTCAACAAGCAGGACCAGGCGCTGACCGGGACAGTCGAGGACGCGCTGCGGCTCGGCTGCGTCGGCGTCGGCTTCACGATCTATCCGGGCGCCGACGACAGCTACGACATGATGGAGGAGCTGCGCGAGATCACGCTGCAGGCGAAGTCCCGCGGCCTGATGACGGTCGTCTGGTCCTATCCGCGCGGCGGCAAGGTGACCAAGGAGGGCGAGACCGGCCTCGACATCATCGCCTACGCCGCGCACATGGCGGCGCTGCTCGGCGCCACGATCATCAAGGTCAAGCTGCCGACGGATCATATCGATCTCGCCGACGCCAAGAGCACCTACGAGAAGAACGACATCGCGCGCTCGACGGGTGCGGACCGCGTGCGCCACATCATGCAGGCGTCCTTCGCCGGCAAGCGCATCGTGGTGTTCTCCGGCGGCGCGGCCAAGAACACGAGCGAACTTCTCGACGAGGTCCGGGCCATCCGCGAGGGCGGCGGCAACGGGTCGATCATCGGCCGCAACTCGTTCCAGCGCTCCAAGGAAGACGCGCTGAAGCTCCTCGGCGAGGTCATGGACCTCTACGCCTGATCGGCCTCTCCTGACGGTCCCGCCCGCCGGGGCACGTCCGGAAGGGGTGGCACGATGTCGTCAAAGATCGGCGCCTGCAAGTGGCATGGCGTCGATTCGACCGAAGGTTGAGTCGACGGCGGCGATTCGCGGCATCCGCGCGACTCGCGAGAAAACGCAAGGAGTCGTCAGGACTTGTGGCGGCTTTGCGGCTTCGGCAGGGCGGCGGCAAGGCGCGTTCGGATGCCCCGCCGAGCGTTTCGCATCACTGGCTTTTTCGCCCCGAATTTTTCAGCCGGATCACTTGTCGGTGCCGATTGAGACGTGTCGTGATGCAGTGCGGCAACAGAGTCGCAAGGTGTTGATTTCGCTGTTCTTTTCAAGGCCTGTCCAAGCGTGTCGATTAAGCTTGCCTTAACGTTGTCGACCTATTCCTTGCAGCGAACGTCATCGGCACCGGCCGGGCCCTGTTGCCTACCTGCCACATGACGGTCGGGAACGCCCCCGGTGCCATTGCCTCGGCAGGGGTACGGACCCTAAATCGGCTCAAGCCCGGGAAAAACCGGGTCCCGCCTTTCGGATCAAAAGTCCGTAGCAAGAAACGTCGCCACGGCGACACTGGAGTATCACCATGAAGCGTTTCGCCCTTCTCCTGGCCTCGACGGCCTTCGTCACCCCGGCCCTCGCTGCCGACGTCGTCTATGAGGAGCCCGCTGCTCCGGCCGTGGTCGAAGTGGCCCCGGCCTATTCCTGGACCGGCTTCTACGTCGGTGGCCAGGCTGGCGTGGCCTTCAACACCGATGCCGATGAGGTCCGCTACAACCCGAACACCGGCGTCGTCCAGACGACGGCCTTCTCGGGCGGTTCTTCGGACAGCGACGAGGCTGCGTTCATCGGCGGCGTGCACGTCGGCTACGACTACCAGATCAACAACTTCATCATCGGTGCGGTTGCTGACATCAACTACATCGACGCGACGGCTGACTCGACCTACACGCTCGGCACCGACGTGTTCGGCATCTCGTCGGACATCAACTTCGTCGGCACCGTCCGCGCCAAGGCCGGTATCGCGGCTGACCGCTTCGCTGTCTACGCCACGGGCGGTCTCGCCTACGCCGACACCGAGACGAAGTTCTTCGCTCCGGGTACGCTGACGGGCAACCTCGCCGGCTTCACGCCGACGGTCGACTCGAACTCGGACGACGTCGGCTACGCCGTCGGCGCCGGCGTCGACTACCTCGTCACGCCGAACCTCTCGCTCGGCCTCGAGTACCTCTATACCGACCTCGGCACGACCGACACGACGGTCACCTACGTCAACGCTGCTGGCGTCCAGGCTCCGTTCACGGCGACCTCGAACGACGACCTCGACTTCCACACCGTGTGGGCCAAGGCTTCGTTCCGCTTCAACTAAGAAGCGGACATCCGGGGAGCGGAAACGCTCCTCGGTGGGTCTGATCGGAAAACCCGTCGTCCTCGCGGACGGCGGGTTTTTCTTTGCCCGGCAGAGGCGGTGGGATCCCTGTCGAACGCTGCCGGGCACCATTCAGGCGAACCCCATCTGATGATTGAGACTCCCGGACGCGGACATGAAAAAGGCGACGGTCCGCGACCGCCGCCTCTGATATGCCCGGGAGGTACGGAAATCAGCCCAGGGGCGGCAGGCCGAGATCCGCGCGGCGCGGCAGGTCGGCGCCGCGCCGCGAGCAGGTGAGGGCGGCCGCCCGCACCGAGAAGGTGAGGAGTTCGGAAAGCTCGTCCTGGGAAAGGCCGGCGACGCCCTCGGCCGACAGCCGGTCGCTCTCGAAGAGCCGCGCCAGCAGCGTCGCCTGGAAGGTGTCGCCGGCGCCCACTGTATCGGCGACGGTGACGGACAGGCCGGGGGCTTTGCAGTGGACGCCGCCGCGCGTCATTGCCATCGCGCCTTTGTCGCCGAGCGTGACGATCGCGAGCGATGCGCCAGCTTCCAGCCAGCCGGTGAGGACGTCCTCCGGTTTGCGGCCTGGATAGACCTGCTCCAGATCCTCCTCGCTCGCCTTCACCATCGTGGCGAAGGGGATCGTCGCCCCGATGCGCGAGCGCCAGATATCGAGGTCGGGCACCACCGAAGCGCGGATGTTGGGATCGTAGGAGATGAAGCGGCGACCGTGCTCCTGCGCCGCGAGACGGGCGAGCGCGCTGGCCGTCGGCTCGGCGACGGTCGAATAGGATCCCGCAAGGTGGATCACCGCGAGATCATCCGGCAGCGAAGCGGGAATCTCCGTCGGATCGATCGAGCGGTCGGCTGTCCCCTCGATATAGAAATCGTAGCGCGGGGTGCCGCCGTGCGCGAGCGAGACCATCGCGAGGGTGGTGTTGCGGTCGGTCTCGATCAGGAGGCGTCGGTCGATGCCCTCACGGTCCATGAAGGCCTTGATCCGCTGACCGAAAAGATCGCTCGACACCTTCGAGAAGAAAGCGGAGCGGTGCCCGAGCCGAGCGAGGCCGAGCGCGACGTTCAGGGCGGAGCCGCCAATGCGCCCGTTCAGCGCGATCTGGGAGACGTCGGCCGTCTCGCTGTCGGCGAAGAGGTCGAAAAGATTGTCGCCGCAACTCAGGAACATGGTCGTCTCCCCAATCGGGGCGATCGCTTCGGCCCCCGACCATCGGCTATCAAAAAACGCGAGGGCGGGGAATGCGTGCGTGACGCTCCTCAGCCTGTGATCGACAAGCTGCCGAATCCCGGCACTTTGAGAAGGCCGCGCAACGGATCAATCCCGGCGACGAGGCCAAGAAACTGAAGCTCGAGACCGCTCCGCGCACCGATCGCAAAGCCGGCATAGCCGAAAAGGGAAGCGCGCAGCTCGCGCGCTTCGGCATCCAGCGACACGAGGCGGCCGTCGACCGGATAGTCGCGCCCGACAGCTGCGGGCGGCAGAACGGCTCCGAGTTCGGGCACCGAGCGCAGGACGTGAGCGACGAAGCTGTTGGAGTTCGGCCCCGGAAAGATCCGATAGCCGCCGTTCGCCGCGAACGGATAGGCGTCGATGGCGGCTCGAATTCGCGGAATCGCCCGCTCCGCCGCTTCGCCCGTCAGTCGCGCCACCACCCGCGGCACGTTCGAGTACCAGCGCCCGTCCGCCGGATAGCCGTTGCGCCGGATCGGCGATCCCCATCCGACCTTGTCGAACCGCTCGTAGCGCGCGGCGCCCTGCGGCTTCACAACGATCCAGGAATGCTCGGAAAGGGCACCCTTCAAGCCGCCCGTCCGCGCGGCCATGATGTAGACGGCCGCTTCGTCGTCGTCTGCAGCCGCGGGCAGGACTGCCGCCGAACTCCAGTTCGCCTCGCGCCAGGAAGCCGGGTGCTCCCCGAGCTTCCAGACCAGGAGGGACAGCGCCGCCGGGAGGAGGAAGACGATGACGAAGCCGATGAGAGCGAAGCGCAGCAAGGCCATACAGGTTCCTGTGACGGCGACGGGAGCGGCATGATAGGTCTCCGCTCCATTCGACGGGACGATGCGGAGAGGCTCAAGCCATGACGACGGATATCGTGATCGAAACGACCCGCGGCAATGCCGTGGAGAGCCGGCACAGGGTGCGCGGGCTCGTGTGCGACGCCTCGGGCACGGCCGTCCTCGCCTTCGGCGACATCGACCGGCCGGTGTTCCCGCGATCGGCGATCAAGGTCTTTCAGGCGATACCCTTGATCGAGACGGGCGCGGCCGATGCGCTTGGGCTCGACGCGGGCGACCTGTCTCTCGCCTGCGCCTCGCATTCCGGCGAACCGGGCCATGTGGCGCGTGCCGCCTCGCTTCTCGCCAAGGTGGGCCTCGGCGAGGCGCACCTCGAATGCGGCTGCCACTGGCCGTTCGACCAGCCGGTCGCGCTGGCGCTCGCACGCGCCGGCGAAGAGCCCGGCCAGCTGCACAACAACTGCTCGGGCAAGCATGCCGGCTTCCTTTGCACCGCGGTCCACGAGCGCGAGGACCCCGCGGGCTATGTGGGCGCCGACCATGCCGTCCAACGCCGGGTGCGAGACGTCCTGGCCGATCTCACCGAGACGCGCCCCGGCAAAGACCAGCCGGCCGGCATCGACGGCTGCTCGATCCCGACCTATGCCGCGCCGCTGCGCGGGTTCGCTAAAGGTTTCGCGCGGCTCGCCGCCGGGCAAGGTGTCGACGGCGCCCGCGCGGCGGCGGGTCGGCGGCTGATGGCCGCCTGCATGGCGGAGCCCTGGTACATGGCCGGCACCCGGCGCGCCTGCGTGTCGCTGATGGAAGCCGCGCCTGGCCGCGTGTTCGCCAAGACCGGCGCCGAGGGCGTCTTCTGCGGGGCGGTGCCGGAGCTTGGTCTCGGCTTCGCGCTGAAGGTCGACGACGGGGCGACGCGCGCGTCGGAGGCCGCTGTCGCGGCGGTCCTGGCGCGCCTGTTTCGCACCGGCGATGCGGCCCTTGCGGACCGCTACGACGCCATGTCGCACACCACCTTGCGCAACTGGCAGGGCACGAAAGTCGGGGAGGTCAGGGCGGTCGACGCCTAGGCCGGCGTCGCAGGCTTGCGTCGCGAACGGCGCTTTGGGGCGGCCGGCGCGCCGGGGTTCGGCGCCGAGGACGTGGCGCGCAGGCGCAGGCGAAGCATCCCGCCCGGCGTCTTCTCGAGATCGAAGAGGCCAGAGTCGCGCACGAGGTCGCTCAGCTTCTTGTGCCCGTAGGTGCGCGGGTCGAAGTCGGAGAAGCGGTTGAGGAGCCGCTGACCGAACTGGCCGAGCGCCACCCAGCCGTCGTCGGTCTCGATCTGATCCATCACCTGCCGCAGCATCGGCTCGACGCTGGCGGCCTGCTCGATGGCTGGCGTTGCGGCAGCCGCGTCGGCGCGCAGGTTCTCGGTGTAGACGAAGCGCCGGCAGGCTTGGCGGAAGCTCTCCGGCGTCTTCTGCTCGCCGAAGCCATAGACGTCGATGCCGTGCTCGCGGATGCGGGCGGCGAGGCGCGTGAAGTCGCTGTCGGACGAGACGAGGCAGAACCCGTCGAAGCGCCCGGAATGCAAGAGGTCCATCGCGTCGATGACGAGCGCGATGTCGGATGCGTTCTTACCTGTCACATAGGCGAACTGTTGGTGTGGAATGATCGCATGCTTCGACAGGACTTCGGTCCAGCCGCGCGAGCGCGAGGAGGAGAAGTCGCCGTAGATGCGGCGCACGCTCGCCTCGCCGATGGTCGCGATCTCCTGGAACAGGCCGTCGGCGATCTGCGCAGAGGCGTTGTCGGCGTCAATCAGGACGGCGAGCCGGGCCGGTCGGTCCTCACGCATCGGATAGAAACTCCCTTAGAGCCACTTCTTGTAGCGGAAGAACAGGAGCGGGAAGACGGCCGTCAGCACCATCAGGACGATGGCGAGCGGATAGCCGAAGGTCCAGTTGAGCTCCGGCATGTGGACGAAGTTCATGCCGTAGATCGAGGCGACCAGCGTCGGCGGCATGAAGCCGACGGCCGCGACCGAGAAAATCTTGATGATGGCGTTCTGCTCGATCGAGATCATGCCGACGGTGGTGTCGAGCAGGAACGTCGTCTTGTTCGAGAGGAAGGACACGAAGTCGTTCAGCGAATGGATATCTCGCGCCATCGCCTTCACCCGCATCTTCAGCTCCTTCTGCGGCTTGCGCTTGTCGAGGACAAACTGGAGATAGGGCAGGAGGCGGTCGAGAGTGGCGAGGCTTTCCCGCGTGCGGGAGGCGAGGTCGCCCGCTGCGCCGAGGCGCTGAAGCAATTCCTTGAAGTCCGAGGTCGCGGTCGGCGTGTTGTCGCTCGACGAGCGGAAGATATCGGTGCCGATCCGGTCGAGGTCGGCCGCGATCGATTCCAGAAGGTCGGCCATGCGGTCGATGACCGTCTCCAGGAGACCGACGGCGATCGAGTCCGCGGTCGGTCCGCGCATGCGCGAGGGCTTGGGCGGGGCGGGCGGCGGGCCGTAGAGGAGCGTCGAGGCGAAGGACGCATTGCCGCCGTCGCTGCTTTCTCCGCGGCACAGCTTGTTGGAATAGATCTGGAACGAGCGCGGATCGGTGTAGCGCAGCGTGATGACGCGCTGGCCCACGAGGATGAAGGTGACAGGCCCGAAGTCGGGCCGCCCCTCGTCCAGCCCATAGACCAGCGAGGCGGTCATGAAGTCTCCGCCGTCCTCGGAATACAGGCGGCTCGACACCTCGATCTCGCGCATCTCCTCGCGCGTCGGGACCTCGATCCCGCACAGGCTCTCGATCGCGTCCTCTTCCTCGCGGGTCGGGTTGCGCAGATCGATCCATACGGCTTCGGGTGGAAGTTCGTCCGGGGTGATGCGCGCATGGCGTCGAACCTGCGAACCAAAGACCGTGTACGCGTCGATCATGGGCCGATGTCCTCGCTCGAACAAACGCGCGGTGCCTGCCAGGCCGCGCCGCATCGCTTGGGCGGGAGCCAAAGCCCGGTCCGTGCCGAAAGGCAAGTCCGGGCTTCATGACATTTTCCGAGAAGGCCGGTCCGTCGGCGGCCGGCGGGGCGTCTCAGACGAACGGCGCGAGCGTCGGGACCGACTGGATGGCCTGGTTCACCGTGTCCTCGCCCGCCGTCGACTTGGAATAGGCGACGAGTTCTTCGGCGGCGGAGCGGATCTGGCCCATGTCGAGGCCAAGGCCCATCAGCTTGGCGCCGAGCGCCATAATGCCGCCGGAGTAGTCCGACTCGCCGGAGGCTGCCATCGCGTCGGTGGCGCCCGGGGTTTCGGCGATCATCTTCGCCACCGCAGGATCCGAGCTCTCGGACTGCATGTAGGACAGGATGTGGCCGACCGCCGTCTTGGCGGTGTCGGCATCCGTTTCGGCCGAGGCGGCGATGCGGTCCCAGAGTTCGGTCATGTCGGTTCCATTTTCCGTTCGTCCGCCGCTGGCCGGCGAAGTGGGCGGAAGATGGCAAGTCTGCCGTCCCGGCGCAATCGGCCGTGAGCGACCTCGTGGAATCGACGGGGGGCGGGGCAAAGCGGTATCGTGGCGCCGTTGGGATGGCTTGGGAGCCGAATCATGCTCGAAGACGGCCGCATTCTTCTCGGCGGGATCAGCACGGGCGCCGAGCCGAAGCCCGAATATCTCGAACTGCGCTACGCCAACCGCCACGGCCTCGTGACGGGGGCGACGGGCACCGGCAAGACGGTCACGCTGCAGGTTCTGGCGGAAGGCTTCTCCGAGGCCGGGGTGCCGGTCTTCTGCGCCGACATCAAGGGCGACCTGTCGGGCCTGTCGGAACGCGGCGAGCCGAAGGACGTCTTCGCCAAGCGGGCCGCCGAGATCGGCCTCGATCCCTGGTACAACGACTTCTACCCGGCGATCTTCTGGGACCTTTTCGGGCGCAAGGGGCATCCGGTCCGCACCACCGTGTCGGAGATGGGCCCGTTGCTCCTGTCGCGCCTGATGGACCTGACGGAAGCCCAGGAGGGAGCCCTCAACATCGCCTTCCGCATCGCAGACGAGGACGGGCTGCTGCTCCTCGACCTGAAGGACCTTCAGGCGATGCTGGCGCACATCCTCGACCGTGCGGACGAGATTTCGCGGCTCTACGGCAACGTGTCCAAGAGCACGATCGGTGCGATCCAGCGCCAGCTTCTGGTTCTGGAAACGCAAGGCGGCGACCGTTTCTTCGGCGAGCCGGCGCTTTCGATCGACGACATCATGCGGTGCGACCGCGAGGGGCGCGGCGTCGTCAGCGTGCTGGCGGCGGACGAACTGATGCGCAGCCCGCGCCTTTACGCGACCTTCCTCCTTTGGCTGCTGTCGGAGCTGTTCGAGGAGTTGCCGGAGGCCGGCGATCTCGACAAGCCGAAGCTCGTGTTCTTCTTCGACGAGGCGCATCTCCTCTTCGACGACGCGCCAAAGGCGCTGGTCGATCGCATCGAGCAGGTGGTGCGCCTCATCCGCTCCAAGGGCGTCGGCGTCTTCTTCGTCACACAGAATCCGCTCGACCTGCCGGAGAAGGTTCTGGCCCAGCTCGGCAACCGCATCCAGCATGCGCTGCGCGCCTACAGCCCGCGCGAGCAGAAGGCAGTGCGCACCGCGGCCGAGACGTTCCGGGCGAACCCGGTCTTCGACAGCGCCACGGCGATCACCGAGCTCGGCACCGGCGAGGCGCTGGTCTCGGTGCTGGGGGAGGGCGGCGCGCCAAGCATCGTCGAGCGCGTGAAGATCCGCCCGCCCGCCGGCCGCGTCGGCCCGATCACCGATGCCGAGCGCGCCGAACTCATGCGCATGAGCCCCGTCGTGGGGCGCTACGACACGGCCGTCGACCGCGAGTCCGCATATGAACTCCTGACGGGACGCGCCGAGGCCGAACTGCAGCGGCAGGAGAGCGCGCGCGCCGAGGCGGAAGCCGCCGTCCAGCGCCAGCGCGACACCGGGCGTGCGCGGGCGGAAGCTGCCGCGCGGCGCTCGGCCGAACCGCGCGCGCCTTGGGGTGCGCCAAGCGAAGAACCCTACGAGGACGAGCCCGTGCGCCGGGAGCGACAAGCGCCACGCGCTGCGCCCCGTGCAGCAGCTCCGCGGGCCGGTTACCAGCGCCAGACCGTCGCCGAGACGGTGATGAAGCAGGTGGGACGCACGGTGGCGTCCACCGTCACCACAGCGATCGTGCGCGGCATTCTCGGCTCGTTCAAGCGGGGGCGGTGACGCCCGGCCTCGCAACTCGACCCGCCGATCTCCATTTCAGGAGAAACGCGAACAGGAGTTGCGACGCATGAAATCCGGCCCGGCCGCCTTCGTTCTCTGGCTCTGCTGCCTCATCGGCATCTGCGGCCTGCACCGCTTCTACCTCGGGCGCCCCTGGACCGGCCTTCTCTGGCTGCTCACCTTGGGCTTTCTCGGCATCGGCCAGCTGATCGACCTGTTCCTCCTGCCCTCGATGGTGCGGCAGGAGAACCTGGAGCAGCGCCTGGACCGGATGGAGACCCGCCCGGTCCTGCGTTGACCCTGGCCGTTCAGGCCTTTACGGCCGCTGGGTCCCATCCGGCGGCCTCGAGCCGCGCACGGTGGGGCGCAGGATCGCTGAGCATGAGAGCGTGGAGGGCGGGCGTGCGGTCCCCCTTGCCGAGGCCGAGGGCCGCCAGCACTTTGCCGCCCTTGATGTAGAAGGCGGTGTAGGAGTTTTCGGCGAGCGAGCCTTCGATATGCACCTCGTCGAAGTCCTCGGCATGGCCGAGGTAGCTGAGGCGTCCGTGCTGGGCCGACCAGAAGTAGGGGATGCCATCGAACGGCGAGGCATCGCCGAGCATCGCGCCGGCAGCGTGGCGCCCATGCTGTTCGGCGACCCGCCAGTGTTCGATCCGCGCCGTCTCGCCGGTCGCCGCGAGCGGGAAGGCCGCGATGTCGCCGCCGGCATGTAGTCCTTCGGCGGCTTTCAGTGTCGCGTCGACCTTGATGCCCTTGCCGTCCCGCTCCGCGCCCGACACGAGACCGGTGCGCGGCGCCGCGCCGAGGGCGGCGATCACCAGGTCGGCCTCGACGGTCGAGCCGTCCCTCAGCGTCACCGCCCGCACCTTGCCGCCTTGCGTCTTGAGCGCGGCGAGTTCCGCACCCGTGCGCACATCGATACCCTTGGCGCGGTGCGTCGCCAGAAGCTGCTGAGCGACCTCATCGCCGAACTGCTTGGCGAAGGGCAGTTCGCTGCGTGAGATCACCGTCACCGCTCGCTCGTCGCCAACGAGGCTCGCGGCCGCCTCCATGCCGATGAAGCCGGAGCCGACGATCACGATGCGCTTGGCACCGGCCAGCTTCTCCTTGAGCGCCCTCGCGTCGTCGTGGCTGCGCAGCGACACGATGTTAACGGCGTCAGCGCCTTCCAGCTTCAGCGGCACGGCGTCGCTGCCGGGCGCGGCGAAGCATTGATCGTAGTCCAGCGTCTCGCCACCGGCGAAGTGCAGGCGCTTGGCGCCAGCGTCGATCCGCTCGACCGCCGTCTCCACCAACTCGACGCCGAGAGCCTTCAGCTTGTCGACTGGGTAGAGCGCCAGCGCGTCGTCGCTCTTCTTGCCCTGCAGGTAGGTCTTCGACAGGTCGGTGCGGTCGTAGGGCGGTTCGCGCTCCGGCACGAACATCACGATCCGGCCGTCGAACCCGCGGGCCACCAGTTCCTCGGCGCAGGCCAAGCCCGCCGCGCCGCCGCCGACGATCGCGAAGACGCGATCGCTTCCGGTCTTGCGGTCGCCCGGCTCCACTTCGGGGCGATGCGGCTTGGCGCCGTCCGGCATCTCGACCATTACGCGCCCGTTCTCGACGCTGGCCGAAAAGCGCGACAGGCACCCCTTGCCCGGCGGCTCGAGGTGGTCGCCGGATTCGAGGTCGAAGATCGCATGGTGCCAAGGGCAGATCACGCGATTGCCGACGCGCTTGCCGTTCTTCAGCGGGGCACCCTTGTGCGTGCAGGTGGCGCCCGTCGCTAGAACCCGGTCCCCATCGCGTGCCAGAAGGATCTTCAGCTCGCCGACGCTGACTTCGGTCAACCCATCCTCGGGGAGGTCGGCAAGGGCGAGAACGTCGTGGCGCATGGGGGGCTCCCGTCTGGAATGGTTCCACCTAACAAGATATGGGGCCACGCGTTCCCCGCCTTGGACAGTTTGGCACGCCGCGCGCGCTGTTCGGTCGCGCCGGCGGGCTATATGAACGGCAGGCATCCCCCGATGCGCGAAAGGCATTGTCACCATGAGCGATCACCTGCACGCGCCGCGTCTGGAACCCTGGAAGGTCGGCCTGCGCGGCCGCTGCCCGCGCTGCGGCGAGGGCCATCTGTTCGACGGCTTCCTGACGCTCGCGAAAGGCTGCGAGCGGTGCGGCCTCGATTATTCCTTCGCCGATCCGGCCGATGGTCCGGCCTTCTTCGTCGTCTGCTTCGGCTGCGTGCCGGCCGTGCTCTTCGCCGTTTGGCTGGAGATCGCCTTCGAGCCGTCGGTCTGGGTCCACGTCTTCGTGTCCCTGCCGTTCCTGCTCCTCACCTGCATCCTGCCGCTGCGCCCGCTGAAGGGCTGGCTGGTGGCGAGCCAGTACTATCACAAGGCCGAAGAAGGGCGCCTCGTCGTACCGCCCACACGGACGGGCGGCGACGTCTGAGGCTAACGGGCCTCGGTCGCGGCCGGGTTTTCGTGAGATCCAGCCTTCAACGCAGCCTCCGGCCTTTGTAGGCTGCCGTCCGATGCTCCGGCGCGAGCTGCGCCGTCGAGGGGGAGACGACGCATGAAGAAGCTGATCAACGAGCCGCTGGCAGTGGTCGACGAGATGCTGGAGGGGCTCTGCCTCGCCCATCCCGGTCTTGCTCTCCTCGAAGGCGAGCGCGTGCTCGTCCGCGCCGACCTCGCCGCCTTTCGCGCCCGTGGGCATGTCGCGCTCGTCTCGGGCGGCGGGTCCGGACACGAGCCGGCTCATGCCGGCTATGTCGGCGAGGGGCTTCTCACCGCAGCCGTCTGCGGCGACGTCTTCACCTCGCCCTCGACCGACGCGGTGCTGGCCACGATCCGCGCGGTGGGCGGGGCGGCGGGCGTGCTTTTGATCGTCAAGAACTACACGGGCGACCGCCTCAACTTCGGCCTTGCGGCGGAGATCGCGCGCGGCGAGGGCATTCCGGTGGAGATGGTCGTCGTGGCCGACGACGTGGCGCTTGCCGCGAGCACGCAGACCGCCGGGCGTCGTGGCATCGCCGGCACCGTGCTCGTCCACAAGGTCGCGGGGGCACGGGCCGCCGAAGGCGCGTCGCTGGAAGAGGTCAAGGCCGCGGCAGAGACGGTCATCGCGGGCCTCGGCAGCATGGGCGTCGCACTCACCGCCTGCACCGTGCCGGCCGCCGGCAAGCCGGGCTTCGAACTCGGCGAGCGCGAGCGCGAGGTCGAGCTTGGGCTGGGCATCCATGGCGAAGCCGGCGTGCGGCGCGAGCCACTGCGCCCTTCGCGCGAGCTCACCGCGACCCTGGTAGAGCGCATCGTTGCCGAACTCGCGCTCGGCGGCGGTACGCCGGTCGCTCTCCTCGTCAACAATCTCGGCGCGACACCGGCAATGGAGATGCAGATCGTCGCGCGCGACGCCGTCACTGCTGCGAGGACCCACGGTCTCGTCATCGAACGGCTATGGACCGGGACGTTCCTGACCGCGCTCGAGATGGCGGGCTGTTCCGTCTCGCTGCTGCGGGCCGACCCCGAGACGCTGCGGCTTCTCGATGCGCCGGCGATGGCGCCCGCATGGCCTGGACGCGGAGCCGGGCCACTGGGCGAGGAGGGACCGGTGGTTGTCGCTTCGACCCGCCGTGAGGGACAGGATCTGCGTCCGGGCGACGGCGCGCGGACGGTCGCGATCCTCGTGCGTGCGGCGGAGCGGCTGATCGCCGAAGAAGGGCGACTGACGGCCCTCGACCAGATGGTCGGCGACGGCGACCTCGGTCTCAACCTGGCGCGCGGCGCCGAAGTCGCGAAGGCCGAGGCGCTCGACTGGACGGGTGCGGACGCGGCTTCCATCCTGCGCGCCCTGTCTGGCAGCCTCCGCCGCTCGGTCGGCGGCACGTCCGGTGCGCTCTATGCGGCGGGTCTCCTGCGCGCCGCGCGCGCCCTCGACGGCATCGCCGCGCCGACGTCGAGAGATTGGGCCAAGGCCTTTTGCGAGGGCACCGATGCGGTCGCGACGCTCGGCGACACGAAGCCCGGCGACCGGACGATGATCGATGCGCTGCAGCCCGCAGCGGAAGCGCTCGCCAGCAGCGGCTTGGAGGCTGCGGTGGAGGCGGCCCGCGCCGGCGCGGCGGCGACCGCGGCCATGGCCCCTCGGCGCGGCCGGTCGAGCTATCTCGGCGAACGGGCGGTGGGCGTGTCGGACCCCGGCGCCGAAGCCGTCGTCGTCTGGCTTTCGGCGATCCGGGACGAATTGGCCGCTGACTAAAATCAGCGGGTGAACCGTCATGCTTCCGTTATGAGGCATCGGCTATAGGAGCTCTGCAACACTGCACAGGCAGGGCGGCGCCCGACGTCCCATCCGTCCCGCGCCGCGCCTGCCGACCAGTGTCCGCTACGCCCCCACAGTCCGCTAGTGGAGCTGCGAGGGCTTCAGGCCGATGATGTCGAGCGCCACGGAACAGGCTTCCAGGAACGCGGCGCGATCGAGGTCGGGATGGTTCTCGAAGAAGCGGCGCGCGATGGCGCTGCCGTCGTCTTCCTCCTCGACAAGCCGCAGGATCGTGATGATGGGATCGACCTCTTCCATCGCCGCCGTTTCTTGTAGGGTTTCGGGCCAACGAGCCCGGTGGCCCATCCTCCATGGCGAAATACGCAAGGGGCGCGATTCGGGAAGGGTTTTGCGGCAATCCGCGCGTCACTCCGTCACATTCGTTCGAAATCGGGACCAGGCGTCCGCCGCTTCCAAGACCGTTCGGCGCGCGGCGTCGATGTAGCGGCCGGCCGAGACGAAGCCGTGGATCTGATCGGCAAGGTGGCGCACGACGAGCGGCACGCCCGCCCCGCGGAGCCGCTCGGCATAGGCCGCCCCTTCGTCGTGGAGGATGTCCTGCCCCGCGAGCGCGACGAAGGCCGGGGGCGCGCCGTCGAGGCGATCGACCCGCAAGGGCGAGACGCGCCAATCGGCGATGTCGTCGTCGCTGCGCACATACTGGTCGCGGAACCAGCGCATCGTCCGGCGCGTCAGGCCAAAGCCTTCGGCGAACCGACCGTAGCTGTCCGCCGTCTGGCCGGCGTCCGTGTTGGGATAGAGAAGGAGTTGCGCCTCCAGCGGCGGCACGGTGCCGTCCCGCGACTGGATCGCCAGCACCGCCGCGAGGTTGCCGCCGGCGCTGTCCCCGGCGACGGCAATATGCTCGGCATCGATGCCGAGCCCTGCGGCCTCCGCGACCATGTGGGACAGGACGGCACCGGCATCCTCGATCGCGGCGGGAAAGCGGTGTTCGGGCGCCAGCCGGTAGTCCGGGCAGACCACGACGCAGCGGGCGGCATTGGCGAACCAGCGGCAGATGTCGTCGTGGGAATCGAGGTCGCCGATCACCCAGCCGCCGCCGTGTAGATAGAGAAGCGCGGGTGCTCCCTCGGCCGGCGCGCCGATACCGTGGTGAATGCGGACAGGGATCGGGCCGCCCGGGCCCTCGATCGCGGTGTCGCGGGTCTCCGCAACGGGTTCGAGATCGCCTCGCAGCGCGAGGTAGGACAGGTGGTAGGCGCGCCGTGCGGCCTCGGGTGTCCCGTCCTCGAATGGGGGAGACGTGGATCGGGCTCCGAGCGCCAGAACCTCGGCGGCCTGCGGATCGAGCGTCATGACGGATCGCCCGAGAGGAGGGCTTCGGCCTCGGCGTCGCCGAGCGCCGCGGGCCGTTCGGGCCGGCTTTCGATGTCGACAGGCTGGCCAATGTCCGCTGCGGTGAGGATCGCCTCCATGACCTCGAGGACATGGAGGGCGAGGCGACCGGAGGCGCGTGCCGGGCGTCCCTCCGTGATGGAGCGCACGAGATCGGCGACGCCGAGCATGCGGTAGTTGGCGATGCGCGGCGCATCGAACGGCCAGTTAATCGCGCCGAACGTCTCGGGCTCGCTCGGGTGCTTCTGCCACGGCTCGCCGCGCGGCGAAAGCGACACGTCCCCGCCGAACGTGTCGGGGTCGGGCAGCCGGACCGAACCGTCTGTGCCGTGGAGTTCGATCGGGTGGTTGGAGTGGCGGAAGACGTCCCACGAGGCGCCGAAGGTGACCGCTGCACCGCCCCGGAATTCCAGAAGCGACAGGAGGCTCGTCGGGGTTCCGACGGGAAAACGCGTGCCCTGAAAGGGGCCTTCGGCGGTGATCTCGCGCGTCTCCTGACCCGTGCGCGCGACGGCGGAGACGCGCGCCACAGGCCCGAGGAGATTAACCAGCATCGTCAGGTAGTAGGGTCCCATGTCGAGCACCGGGCCGCCGCCCGGCTGGTAGTAGAACTGCGGATTGGGGTGCCAGTGCTCCATGCCGCGCCCCATCATGAAGGCGGTGCCGATCACCGGCTTGCCGATGGCGCCAGCGTCGAGCAGCGCGCGCGCCCGCCGGCCGGCCGCGCCGAGGAACGTGTCGGGCGCCGAGCCGAGCGAGAGGCCACGCCGCTCCGCCTCTTCGACCAGAGCGCGCCCCTCGCGAAGCGTCACGCCGAGCGGTTTTTCGGTGAAGACGTGCTTGCCGGCGCCGAGCGCGGCTTCCGTCACCTCGCGATGGGCGGCTGGAATGGTGAGGTTCAGAACAAGCTGGACGTCGGGCTCGGCGAGCAGCGCCTCGACGCTCATCGCCCGCACGCCGTACTCGGCCGCGCGGCGCTCCGCCATCTCGGGCACGCGGTCGGCGCAGGCGACCAGCGCCACGTCACCGAAGAGCCGCGCGTTGCGCAGGTATGTGGCTGCGATATTGCCGCAGCCGATGATGCCGATCCCCATGCGGGCCATGATGCTGCTCTTCGAAATCAGTGCGTGGCGCGGTCGTAGCGGTCGAGCACCGCCTCGATGCCGGCGAGGAGAAGGGCCCGAGGTTCAGGCGTGACCCGTCCCGCCGCAACGCTCTCGGCCAAGCGTCCGAGATGCTGGCCGACGAGGGGAAGGGGGATCGCGCGACCTTCGAGCCGCGCCATCAGGCGATCGACGGCCTCTTGCGCGGCGGCGTCAGGCCAATAGTAGCGGATGCGGTCGCTGAGCGAGAAATGGCGCTGGACCGCCACCTCCGCGTCCGAGCCGTGGCAGTATTTCCGCCAGTTGTCGGGCTTCTCCAGCATCAGGGCCTCCATCGCATCGCGCAGCGATGGCTCGCCCGGCGCGGGCGCCAGGATGTCGGCGATGTGCGAAAGGCCGTAGAGCGTCTCGCGCAGCGCGAAGGTGAGCCAGGGGCCGACTTTCAGGATCGCGAAGCCGTCACCCACCAGTCGGCGCAGCGCGTCGTCCGGCTGGTAGTCGGTCGAGTGTGCTTCGAACACGAGACGCGGCTCCTCTACGAGAAAGCCCTTGAGGTCCGCGGCTGCGTGCGGCCGATAGACCACGATGTCCTCGTGACCGAACTCGACCCCCGGCTGCACGACCACCGCGATGACGCGGGCGAACGCGTCATCGAGCTCGAGCGCCGCAAACGCCTTCGCGTGCACATCGACCGTATGGCGGACGGCCTCCCGGCCAGTGACGACGAGGTGGTCCAAAGCTTCGGTCGCCCCGCCGGGAACGGGAACCTCGGTGCCGATCACGTAGACCGGCGGGACGAGGCCGCCTCTGGCGACGGCGCCCTCCGCCCGTTCGGCCAGCCGCGCGGCGCGTCGGGCGACGGTCTCGTCGTCGAGGGCAGCCGGCTCGCCGGCGCATCCCATCGAGGCGTCGAGATGGAGCTTGGCGAAGCCCGCGGCGGCAAACCCTTCGATCATCGTCTCGGCCTTGGACATCGCTTCGTGCGGAGCGAGATGCTTCCAGGGATTGGGGCCGAGATGGTCGCCGCCGAGCACCAGCCGCTCCAGCGGAAAGCCGACCATTGCGGCGATCCGTTCCACGAAGCGGCGGAAGTCGGCCGGCGTCATGCCGGTGTAGCCGCCGTCCTGGTTCACCTGATTGCAGGTCGCCTCGATCAGGACGTCGCGGTCACGGGCGAGACCATGTCGCAGCGCCGCTTCGATCACCAGCGGATGGGCGGAACAGACCGAGGTGACGCCGGCGTGCTCGCCCGTCTGGAACCGTCGCGGCAGCGCGCGCAGCCGGTCGATGGCGCTCATGCCGCAACTCCCGTCTGCGAGGCGATGAAGTCGTCGATCTCGGAGCGGAAGCGCGTGCCTTCCATCGGCCCCTTGCGTGTGACGGCGAGGGCCCCGCAGGCACTGGCAAGGCGAAGAGCCTCCTCTGGGCCCTCGCCACGCAGCCACGCGCAGACGAAGCCGGCACCGAAACAATCGCCGGCGCCTGTCGGATCGACCTCCTCGACGCGGAAGGCCGGCACCGCGGTGCGCCCTCGTGCGTCATAGAGGACAGCGCCGTCGCCGCCTTTCTTGAGGACAACGGCGGACCGGCCGGCGGCCAAGAGTTCCGCGACCGCGCCGTTCTCATCATGCGCCGCCGTGAAGAGGAAGAGTTCGGCGCCGCTCGGCAGGAAGACGTCGCAGCGCGCGGCGACCCATTCGAGCGCCTCGCGCATGGCGCCAACCAGAAGTTCGGGCCGGATGTTGGGGTCGAAGGAGACCGTACCGCCCCGCGCCTTGATGCGCTGGACGGCCGCCTTGGTCACGGTGATCGCGCCGTCCGAGAACAGCGAGGAGCCCATGACGTGGATGTGGTCGGCACGGTCGACCAGCGCCTCGGCCGCCCCGGTCATCGCCATCAGGCCGCAGGCGCTGTCCTTGATGTTGAACACGAAGGCGCGGCTGCCGTCCGCCGCGTAGCGCACGAAGGCGCTGCCGGTGGCGGCGCCGGGATGCACCGCGACGGCCGAGACGTCGACGCCGCTCGCCGTCAGGCGTTCGAGATTGAGCGTGCCAAAGTCGTCGGCGCCGACCGAGGAGATCATGCCGCAGGGCTGGCCGAGCCGGCCGACTTGGTCGATGAAGATCGCAGGCGCACCGGACGGGAAGGGGCCGACCAGCGGGCCGGGCTCTAAGAATGTCTGCCCGATCCGCGTCGCCATGATCTCCACGACGATTTCCCCGGCGGTCACCACCGTCTTCATGCCACGCCCTCCCCAAGGCGGGCGCGGTGTCGGTTCTCCCGTCGCGCCCATCGCCAAGCTGCGCCCGGCGGGGAGGGCGGTCAATCGAAAACTTTACGCGCGCAAAGTTTCGTGGTCACGATGCGCCGGTATTGCTCCGACACGGAGACCCGCCATCCCGCTTCCGCCCCGTCATCGCACGATGGAGGACTTTGCCAAGGCCTGTGGGCTGTCGCGCCCGACGCTGGCGAAGTTCTTCGACGATCCCGCAAGCGTGCGTCCCGCGACGCGTAAACGCATCGAGGCGGCGCTGGCACAGTCCGACTACCGGCCGAACCCCTTCGCGCGCAATCTCAATCGGCGGCGGGCTCGCACCATCGGCATCGTGGTGCCGACCGTCGCCGACCCGTTCTACGCCGCGCTCGTCGCGCTTCTGGAAGAGCACTGCCGGTCGGCGGGCTTCTGGCCGCTCGTCCTGTCGTCGCGCGGCGAGGCGGAAGGCGAGGCGCTGGCGCTTCGAACGCTGCTCGACCAGCGGGTCTCGGGCGCGCTGATCGCGTCCTGCGGGGCGGACGCTCTGGCGGAACCGGCGCGGACGCTCGGCGAGCGCATGCCTCTCGTCTTTCTCGACAGCGCGTCGGGCGCGGCGGGCGGCTTCGTCGGCAACGACAACGGGCAGAGCGTCGCCGCGCTGGTGGATTATCTGGCGGAGGGCGGCGAGGCACCGGCCTATCTCGACATGCCGGACGTGAACGCTAGCGCTCGCGAGCGCCGGGCCCGCTACCTCTCGCGCATGGCTGAACGCGGGCTTGCGCCGCACCGGATCACGCCACCCGGCAACGGCTGGGACTTCGAGCGTCTCGGCTTCGAGGCGATGGAGGCGATCCTCCAAACGGGGCCGCCCCGCTTCCGCAGCCTCCTGTGCGCCAACGACCGGCTGGCGCTGGGCGCGCTCGCGGCCGCCTTCGCGCGCGGCGTGACGATCGGCCAAGCGCCGGGCGCGTTGCGGATCGCGGGACACGACGACCATCCGCTCAGCCGGTACGCCTGCCCGGCGCTGACCACGATGGCGCAGGACGTGGAGGCCCACGCGGCGCTCGCGACCCGGATGCTGCTCGATGCTCTTCGCGACGGCCCCGAGGCGGCGACGCGCATTCTTCTGCCGGCGCGGCTGACGGTGCGCGCGTCGGCCTGACGGTCAGTCGCCTGACAGGGGAACGACGGTGAGCTCCGTGCCGCTGGCGCGCAGGCTGGACGCGATATCGGCGTCGACGCCCTGGTCGGTAATGACTTCGGAGATCTGCGACAGCTGGGCGAAGGTGCAGAAGGCGGGCGCCTGGAACTTGGTGCTGTCGACGAGGAGAATCGTGCGCCGCGCCGAGCGGATCATCGCCCGCTTGATCGAGGCGATCTCCATCGAGGCGTCGGTCAGGATCTGTCCGGTCACGGCATAGGCGCCGGTGAAGCAGACGTCGGCATGGATCGTCTCGAAGAACGGCTCGCCGGGCTGGCCGGTCAGGAGGTCTCCGCCAGGCCGCAAGGTGCCGCCGGTGACGATCACCCGCCATTCCGGCACGCTGGAGCCGATCCGCGCGATCTCGATATTGTTGGTGACGACGGTAAGGGGCAGACGACGGAGGGCGGTCGCCCGCACCACCTCGATCACGGTCGAGCTGGAATCGAAGATCACGCTCTCACCGCCTTTGAGGCGTGTCGCCGCCTCCTGGCCGATCGCCGCCTTTTGGCGGTGCTGGTAGTGGGCGTTGAGCGCCGGCTCGCGCTCGAACGTGGCGCGCAAGGGGGGCACGAGCAGCGCACCGCCGTGCGTGCGCTCGAGATAGCCGCCCTCGGTCAGCTGTTCGAGGTCGCGGCGGATCGTGGACTGCGAGCCGCCGATCGCCTCGGTGAGCTCGCCGATCGAGGCCGTCCCGTTGACCTTCAGGTAGTCAAGGATCATCGCGCGCCGCTTGGCGGGAATGATCTCGACGCGTTTGGTGGGGGCGTCCATGGGTGATCCTATGAGGGTCTTCGCGATGCGCCCCCGCCGTGCTGCAATGCGAGGTGAGGTTTGGTTACCAAATGGTGTAGCCGCAATCCACCGTTACGATCGATCCCGTCATCGCGCTCGACGCGTCCGTGGCGAGGAACAGGATCGCGGAGGCGATCTCGTCGGCGCGCGCCGGGCGGTTCATCGGGGTCGACGCCATCCAGGTCGGCATCAAGGCGTCGTCGGTGAAGCCGCCGCGCGACATGGCCGTGTCAACATAGGTCGGCGCGACCGAATTGACGCGCACGCCGCGCGGAGCCCACTCGCCCGCGAGCGAGCGCGTCATGTGGTGCACGCCGGCTTTCGCAGCGTTGTAGTGCACCTGCCGCTGCGGCTTGTTGGAGATGAGGCCCGACATCGAGCCGACCGTGACGATCGAACCCCGCCCGCGCTCCAGCATGGCGCGTCCGAACTCGCGGCACGACCAGTAGCAGCCGTTGAGGTCCACATCGACGACCTTGTGCCAGACCTCGTCGGTCATGCTTTCGCCCGGCGTGTCCGGCCAGGCGATGCCGGCGTTGGCGATCAGGATGTCGATGCCCCCGTGGCGCTCGTTGGCGTCCGCGGCGGCGCGGGCGACGGCTTTGGAGTCCGTAACGTCGAGCGTGACGGCATCGATCTCCCAACCCTTCTCCGCGAGTTCTGCGCGCCCGGCCTCCAGAACGGCCGGGTCGCGGTCGGAGATCACGACGCGCGCGCCATGCTCCAGAAGGGCTTCGGCGGTGCACAGGCCGATGCCGCGCCCGCCGCCGGTGATGAAGGCGGCGCGGCCGGAAAGGTCGGATTTCTCGCGATACATGGCACTGTCCTGATGTCGCGCGGTCAGGCGCGTTGGCGGATTCGCTGGCGGCCGGCACTGCCCGCCGAGCCGAGAACGAGGAGGCAACCGGCGGTGAACGTGTCGCCGAGCCCAAGCGTGGTGAGGGGTGCAGGGTGATAGGGGCTTGGGACGGCGACCGAGGTCCAGCCGCCGCCGAGCGCCCCGTCTCGGACGGGCGGGCGATGGAACGTCGCACCGTCCGCCACGCCCTCCGGCACGGCGGGCTGCCCGGCCATCGACCGCGTGCTGGCGACGAGGCAACCGGCCATCAGCGCCTCGCGCTCGACGTCCGCATCGCGCCGCGTGACGGTCAGCGCCCAGTGGTCGGCATGGACGCAGACGCGATCGAGCCCCAGGCGCTCGCCGAGCGTCCGCATCGTCGAGGCCATGTCGGCGTCGGCGACGCCGGGCGCGAGATCGCGCAATTCCGAATGACTCATGCCAAGCGAGGTCACGGCACCCCGAGCGCCGTCGAGCACGCGATCTCTTAAGGCCGCATCCTCGAAGGTGCTCATCTCGAGGTGCACGGTGGAGAGGCCCGCGTCGCGCCAGCGCCGCGTCAGCGAGAATACCCGAGCGAGCTCGTCGTCGAGATCGGCCGGCGGCACGCAGTTGAAGCCCGCGACGAGGCCGGTCCCGGCCTCCGGCGCGAGGTGCGGCGTCAGCCCGTCGAAGGCCGCGTCCTTCTCGAGGCCGGGATCGCCGAAGCGCACGATGATGCGCGACGAGCGGTTCGGCATGCAGTCGCCGACGGCGCGTCCCGCCGTGTACTCGAAGATGTAGATGTCCGGCCGCCGCGCCCCGCGCGGCTGGACCGACCGCGCCCGCACCGTGCGCTCGCCCTCGGCCAGCAGCAGGTTCCCGGGCAGGCGCGCCAGCATGTGGGCGCTGCGGTCCGACAGGTTGACGATCGCTGGAGCGCCGAGCGTCGTCAGCACCCATCCGGCCTGCGGGCCGACACCGCCGAGCGCGTAGCGGGCCGGTACGTGTTCGGCGAGCCACGCGGGGCCGGCAGGCCACTCGACGCGCACCTCGCCGCCGACGCCGCGCGCGACGCGATCCTTCAGCATCGACGCGAAGGCGGCAGCATCCGGATGGTCCGCCGTCCAGAGAGCGGCCGCGTTCGACAGATCGATCCTGGCATCGACGCACGCGCTCATGCCGCAGAGCGTCAGCCGGGCGCTGCGCGCCATGCCGGGCAGGCGGCGGACCAGACTCTCGTAGGCGGCACGCCAGTCGGCTTCGCTGTCGTGCATGGAAACTCTCCGCAGGATCACGTCAATCCGCGTCAGGAACATGCGGAAGCGAGGCTGGGGTCAACCATAAAACGTCATTGTCGTGCAGCATCCTCATGCTGCGGCTGCGAGGGCGGAGAGGGGCGTCGATGGCCGGAGGACGCTCCTCTGATGCGTCGAGAGCGCAAATGTCGGCTCGCTGAAGCGCGCTGCAGATTTGGAAGAAAAAGATTTCCGATGAAACAATTTGGAGTTATACCTTGCGGCGTCGCACGTCCGGTCCGCGAACCGAGCGCGCACCCCGTCAACGATCCGAGGATGACCGCCGTGCTCCGGTTGGACCAGAAGCTTCAGAACATTCGCGCCGGGCGCTACAGCCGGTCGGATTTCATCATCGCCGACGCCAAGGACAGCGACATGGGATCGGGTGTCGGCGGCACCGGCTTCCTGCGCAATCCGGACGGAACGCAGGGACGCCGCCGCACGCGCCAGGAATTTCTCGACGCCATCGAGGCGATCATCCGCCAGGACGTCGTCGACATCATGCTGGTGTCGGTCTCCAACCTCGACGAACTGCACGAGCGGGGCGCCTTCGACGGCAGCGCCGTGAAGCCGGCGATCCGCGCGAACGAGACGACCGACTGCTGGGGCGGCATGCGCCACCAGCGCTACACGCGGGCCCCGTCGCTGCCGTTCCGCACGGCCGAGCTGTCGCGCGTGCGCTACGGGTCGACCTTCCCGCAGCCGGGCGCGCCGGTGAAGGGCACCGATCTCGGTCTGTATTCCGTGACCTTCAACAACGATCTCGCCGCCGACATCGAGTCGCTGGAGGCGTTCGCCGAGTTCCGCCGCGAGGCGGCGGCCAACGAGTTCAAGTACTTCTACGAGGTGTTCAACCCGAACGTGCCGCTCGACCTCGATCGCGACGCGCTCGGCGAATACATGAACGACTGCATCCTGCGGTCTCTGGCGGGCGTCTCGAAGGCCGACCGGCCGGAATTCCTGAAGATCGTCTACAACGGTCCGAAGGCGCTCGAGGAGCTTGCGAGCTTCGATTCGACGCTGGTCGTCGGCGTGCTCGGCGGCGGTGCCGGCACCGCGCGCGACACGTTCGAACTGGTCGCGCAGGCCGAGAAGTACGGCGCCCGCGTCGCCCTCTTCGGCCGCAAGATCAACCTGGCCGAGGATCCGCTGGCGATGGTCTCGATGATGCGTCAGGTCGCCGACGGCGCGCTGACGCCGGACGAGGCCGTGCGCGCCTATCACGGCGAACTCCAGAAGGGCGGCCTTCAGGCGGCCCGCTCGCTGGAGGACGACCGCACCGTCACCGAGGCGAACCTCCAGCCGGCCGCGACGCTTCGCGCCGCCTGACGTTCGCCTTCGCGCGCCGCCGATCTCCCCGGCGGCGCGCGTCCCGTTTCAGGCCGTAGTGCGGTTCCAGTTCTGCCGGTCATGGAGGGCGACGACCGACGCGTCGGTGAAATCCTCGACCGCGAAGTCCGCCCCGGCGGCGGTGAGTTCCTCGACCGAACGGCTGGTCGCGATCCCGACGCAGACGAGGCCGCCTCCCTTCGCCGCGGCTAGCCCCGGCAGCGAATCCTCGAACGCGATCGCCTGATGCGGCGTCAGTCCGAACGCCTCCAGCGCGAGCCGGTAGGGCAGGGGGTCGGGCTTGCCGCGCTCCAGTTCGTCACCGTAGATGCGGATCTCGAACCGGTCGGCGATCCCCAGCGTCTCCAGCATGAAGGCGACGTTCTTGCGGGGCGCGTTGGTGACGAGCGCGATGCGCAAACCGTCGGCGCGCGCCCGGTCGATGAAGGCGACGACGCCCGCCAGCGGCTTCAACTCGCCCGCCATGTCGCGAAACCGCGCTTCCTTGCGGTCGATGAAGTCGCGATGCTCTTCGGCCGTGCGGTCGGGGAAGAGATAGCGGCCGACCGCATCGTTCGGCTGGCCGGATACGCGGCGGACGAAGGTCTCCTCGTCGATCGCCAGTCCCTCGTCCTCCAGAAGCGCGCGCATGGCGACGAGATGCAGGGGATCGGTGTGCGCCAGCGTGCCATCGAGGTCGAAGAGAAGCGCCTCGATTGGTGTCGAGGTCGAGGCGGTCGTCTCGGTCATCGTCGTCTATCCCGGTTGCGTCGCGCCGCGTTCGGCACCCGGCTCCATAGCGCGGACGGGCGGCGCCGTCACTTGATCGGGCGCTTCTCGAGCTTTCGCGCCAGCGTGCGGCGATGCATGCCGAGGCGCCGCGCGGCCTCGGAGATGTTGAAGTCGGTTTCGACCAGCACCTCGTGGATGCGCTCCCATTCCAGCGTCTTGATCGAAGTCGGACGGTTGGTCAGCGGCACGTTCGCATCACCGGCGCCGCGCCCGAAGGCGGCCTCGATGTCGTCGGTGTTGGCGGGCTTGGCAAGGTAGTGGCAGGCGCCGAGCTTGATCGCCTCGACCGCCGTCGCGATGCTGGCAAAGCCCGTCAGGACGACGATCAGGATGTCGGGGTCATGCTCGTGCAGCATCTCGACGCAGGCGAGACCGGAGCTTCCGGCAAGTTTCAGGTCGACGACCGCAAAGCCGGGCGTGCGCTCCGTCAGGAACGCGCGGAGCGCCTCGGCATCTGGCGCCACAACGACCTCGTATTCGCGGCGCTCGAACGATCGCTTCAGCGTCTTGGCGAAGGCCTCGTCGTCGTCGACCACCACCAGCAGGCGTTCGCTCATGTCGCGTTCTCCTCGATCGACAGGGCGTCGAGCGGCAGGGTCAGCTCGACCAGCGCCCCGCCGTTCGCCAGGTTTTCGGCATGGACGTTGCCGCCGAGCTTGCGAAGGACGTTGAAGACGAGAAACAGGCCGAGCCCGCCTCCGAGGCGCCCCTTGGTGGACTGGTAGGGCTTGCCGAGCGAGGCGAGGATCGCCGGGTCGAAGCCGGGGCCGCGATCCTCGACCCGGAGGCGTAGCTGGTCGCCGACGCGGGCGGCATGGAACAGGATGCGGTCCGGCGAGACCTCGTAGGCGTTGTCGAGCACGTTGAAGACGACCTGACGAAGCGTCGATTCCGAGACGATCGGCATGTTGCGATCGAAGCTGTTCTCGTAGCGGAGGTTTGCGTTGGGCCGCGTCGCACGCCAGTCGGCCGCCAGCCCGTCGAGGAACTGGTGCATCGTCGTCATGCCCGCTTCGAGACCGCGCGCCTCGCCGGCCGACATCAAGATGTGGGTGACGATCGACTTGCAGCGTCGGACCTCGGCCTGCATCGCCTCGATCTCGTCCGCGAGTTCCGGGTTGGCGGTGAGCGAGGGCATTCGGCGCCAGTCGCCGAGGATGATCGAGAGGGTCGAGAGCGGCGTGCCGAGTTCGTGCGCCGCTCCGGAGGCCAGAAGGCCCATGCGCACGATGTGGTCCTCTTCCGCCGCGTGCTGGCGCAGGTCCGCAAGGCGCGCATCGCGCTCGCGGATGTTGTTGCCGATCCGCGTGACGAAGACGACCAGCAGCGCTGCGTTCAGCGCGAAGCAGATGAGCATGCCGATGATGTGCAGGCTCATCAGCCCAAGCCCCTCCTGCTCGACGAATTCGAGCGGGCGGTAGTTCGTCGTGAGACCGGCGAAGCACAGCACCGTGACCAGAACGAGCGCGATCGACGACCAGGGCTTCAGGAGCACCGCCCCGAGCGTCACCTGGAGAAGGTAGAGCGAGGTGAAGGGGTTGGCGGCGCCGCCGCTGAGATAGAGCTGGGTCGTCAGCCCCGCGACATCGAAGAGCAGCGCGGCGAAGAGTTCGAGGTTCGTCACGCCGCGCTTCAGGCGAAGGCGCAGGAGACTACCGAGGTTGAGGAGGACGAGCCCGAGGATGACGCCGAGCATCGGCGCGATGGGCACGGTGACGCCGAGAAACAGCGTGACGAAGGCGATGCTGGCGATCTGCCCGGCCGCCGCGATCCAGCGCAGCTGGATGAGCAGCAGGAGATTCTTGCGCCCGGCTGAGTCTTCGAGCGGGACGCCGTGAAGAAGACGCGCGCGCATTTCGGCAAGGCGCGTGGCGGGCGGAACCGGCGCGGCGCTGTCGAGGGGCGCGCTCATCGGCTGGCCTCCGCGACGCGCCACGCCGTGCGGCGGCGGCGCTCGTCGCGCGCGATCCAGATGCCGGCGCCGGCCAGCATGGTGGCGAGCGCGAACCAGGTCAGCGCGTAGACGAGGTGGTGGTTGCGGAAGGCGACGACGGTCAGACCGCCGACGGGAATGCCGCCCGGCGTCTCGCCGGCCGACTGGTCGATAAAGAACGGTGCGACAGGCCCGAGCCCGCGCCTTTCGGCGATCGCCGCGACGTCGCGCGAGAACCAGCGATCCGCGGCGGGATCGTTCGACCGCAGGAAGCCGCCCCCCGGCTCGTCGAGGCGGAGGAGTCCGGTGATGGACACGGGTCCCGGCTGTTGCCCGGCGGCGCGGGTCGCCGGATCACGGCGGTCCGCCGGCACGAAGCCGCGATTGACGAGGATCGTCGTACCGTCCGTCATGACGAACGGCGTCATCACCCAGAAGCCCGATCCGAGCTCAGTGAGGGCTTGGACGAACGTCTCGCGGTCGTTGCGGAAGGAGCCTTCGAGCCGCACGCGACGATATTCTTCGCTCGGCCCGTCGAAGGCGGCCCATTGCGCGGGGGAGGGGGGCGCAGCCGGCGGCGCGTTGACGCGGGCCTCGACGCGCTGGATGAGATCGAGCTTCCAGGACAGTCGCTGGACCTGCCAGATCCCGAGAACCAAGAGGACCGCGAAGACAAAGAGCCCGGACAGGCCGAGAATGAAAAGGGAAAGGCGGCTCCGAGGCCGCCCCGCCGGGTTCGTGGGGTCCGGCCCCGGCGCCATGCGCCGGGTCTCGGTCACGGCATCTGGCTCATATCGTGCTGCATGGCCGGCATCATGTTCGTGTTGAGGTGGTACATGACCCACAGCGAACCGGCGATCGTGATGATCAGGATCACCACGGTGAAGATCAGGGCCAGCATGTTCCAGCCGCCTTCGGACTTCGTGTTCATGTGCAGGAAGTAGACCATGTGGACCACGATCTGCACCGCCGCGAAGGCCATGACAACGAAGGCTGTGACGCGGGTCGAATCGAAGACGTCGCCCATCACCAGCCAGAACGGGATCGCCGTCAGGACGACCGACAGGATGAAGCCGGTGAGATAGCCCTTGAAGCTGCCGTGGCCGGCTTCGTGGTGGTCGTGCAGGACCTCAACCTGAGCCCCGTGATGCTTCTCGCTCATGCCAGCGACCCCATGAGGTAGACGAAGGAGAAGACGCCGATCCAGACGACGTCGAGGAAGTGCCAGAACATCGACAGGCACATCAGTCGACGGCGGTTTTCCGGAATCAGGCCCTTCCAGACGACCTGCGCCATCAGTACGGCCAGCCACAGCGCGCCGAAGGCGACGTGGAGCGCGTGGGTGCCGACGAGCGCGAAGAACGAGGACAAGAACGCCGAGCGCTGCGGACCGGCGCCGATCTCGATCAGGTGGTGGAACTCGTAGGCCGTGGCCCCGAGGAAGCCGAGGCCGAAGACGCCGGTCACCGCGAGCCAGGCGAGCGTCATCCCCTTGGACCCCTTCTCCATCGCCAGCATCGCCATGCCGTAGGTGATCGACGACACGAGGAGGAGGGCGGTCGAGATGGCGACGAGTTCGAGCTCGAAGAGGTCGGCCCCCGAGGGGCCGGCCGCGTAGGAGCGCCCGTAGACGCCATAGCAGGCGAAGAGCACGGCGAAGATGAGACAGTCGCTCATCAGGTAGAGCCAGAAGCCGAGAAGGGTGCCGCCCTCGGCGTGGCCCTCCTCTTCCGCGACGTAGAACTTCAGCTCGTTGCTCTCGATGCCGGCAGCGGACACCGCGTTTGCATGGGCCATCGATCAGACTCCCGATGTCGCCAGGAGCTGCGTGCGCTCCTGCTCGGCCCGGGCCACGTCATCGGCCGGGATGTAGAAATCGCGCTTGTAGTTGAAGCTGTGCACGATCGTCGTTCCGATGATGGCGACGAAGGACAGGGCGGCCAGCCACCAGATGTACCAGACGAGGGCGAAGCCGCAGGCCACCGACAGGCCGGCCAGGATCACGCCCGCACCCGTGTTCGCGGGCATGTGGACGGGACGGAAGCCGGTGAGCGGACGGACGTAGCCGCGGCGCTTCATGTCCCACCAGGCATCGCCGTCGTGGATCATCGGCGTGAAGGCGAAGTTGTAGGCCGGCGGAGGCGAGGAGGTCGCCCATTCCAGCGTGCGTCCGCCCCACGGATCGCCCGTCACGTCGCGCAGCTTGTCGCGGTTCTTGATGCTCACATAGATCTGGATGAGGAACGAGGCGATGCCGAGCGCCACCAGGAAGGCGCCGAAGGCCGCGATGACGAACCAGATCTGCAGCGACGGATCCTCGAAGTGGTTCATGCGGCGTGTCACGCCCATCAGGCCGAGCACGTAGAGCGGCGCGAAGGCGAACCAGAAGCCGGTGAGCCAGAACCAGAAGCTCATCTTGCCCCAGAACTCGTCGAGCTTGAAGCCGAAGGCCTTCGGGAACCAGTAGTTCACGCCGGCGAACAGGCCGAACAGCACACCGCCGATGATGACGTTGTGGAAGTGCGCCACCAGGAACAGCGAGTTGTGCAGCACGAAGTCCGCGGGGGGAACGGCAAGGAGCACGCCGGTCATGCCGCCGATCACGAAGGTGACCATGAAGCCGAGGCTCCAGAGCATGGGCACGTCGAACCGGATGCGCCCGCGATACATCGTGAACAGCCAGTTGAAGATCTTCGCGCCCGTCGGGATCGAGATGATCATCGTCGTGATGCCGAAGAACGAGTTCACGCTGGCGCCCGAGCCCATCGTGAAGAAGTGGTGAAGCCAGACGAGGTAGGAGAGGATCGTGATGACGACCGTCGCGTAGACCATCGAGGCGTAGCCGAAGAGACGCTTCGAGGAATAGGTCGAGACGACCTCGGAGAAGATGCCGAACGCCGGCAGGATCAGGATGTAGACCTCCGGGTGGCCCCAGATCCAGATGAGGTTGACGTACATCATCGGGTTGCCGCCGAGATCGTTCGAGAAGAAGTTCGTCCCGACGTAGCGATCCAGCGAGAGAAGCGTCATCACCGCCGTGAGCACCGGGAAGGCGGCGACGATGAGGACGTTGGTGCAGAGCGAGGTCCAGGTGAAGACCGGCATCTTCATCATGGTCATGCCGGGCGCGCGCATCTTCACGATCGTCACGATCAGGTTGATGCCCGACAGGAGCGTTCCGACGCCTGCGATCTGCAGGGCCCAGATGTAGTAATCGACGCCGACGCCCGGACTATACGCCGGTCCCGACAAGGGCGGCATCGCCAGCCAGCCGGTGCGCGCGAACTCGCCGACGAAGAGCGAGAACATCACCATCACCGCGCCGCCGACCGTCATCCAGAACGAGAAGTTGTTGAGGAACGGAAAGGCGACGTCGCGCGCGCCGATCTGCAGGGGCACGACGTAGTTCATCAGGCCGGTGATGAACGGCATCGCCACGAAGAAGATCATGATCACGCCGTGGGCGGTGAAGATCTGGTCGTAGTGGTGCGGGGGGAGGTATCCCTCGTTCGCGCCGAAGGCGATGGCCTGCTGCGTGCGCATCAGAATGGCGTCGGAGAAGCCGCGCAGCAGCATCACGATCGCCAGGATGCAGTACATGATGCCGATCTTCTTGTGATCGACGGTGGTGAACCACTCCTTCCAGAGATAGCCCCACAGTTTGTAGTAGGTCAGCGCGGCGACCAGCGCCGTGCCGCCGATGGCGACCACGCTGAACGTCACGATCAGGATGGGATCGTGGAGGGGAATGGCATCGAGCGTCAGGCGCCCGAAGACCAGTTGCTGTAGATCCATATTGGAGAACATCGGTCGGATCCGCTGGTTCGCGCTGTTTCGAGTCGGGGCTGGGAGGAACCCCGGCCGTCGGTCAGTTCGTCTGGTTCAGTTGGTTCGGTGCGATCTCGCCGCCGGATGAGGCGCCGTGACCTTCGTGTCCGCTCATGCTGTTCATGCCGCCGTGGCCTTCGTGACCGGAGCTGTCCGATTGGCCGCCGGAGGAGCCCATGGGGGCAACGCCGTCCGGGGTCTCCTGGGAGCGGGACTCGCGCCCGGAGGCGGGGAAGGTCGCGCCCTGTGCTTCGCTTCCGCCGGACGCCCCGGCATAGCCTTCGGGACCGTGTCCGGCGCCGTCGTGGTTGCGGTGGCCGTCATAGATCAGACGATCGCGGTTCTCCGCGCTCTCGATGCCGGCACCGCCTTGCATGTCGATGTGCATCATCTCGTCCATGCACATCTTCCCGGGCGCCGTGCACATGTTGAGCACCGCCTGGTAGAGGCCGTCCTCGACGCTCGAATAGTAGTGCACCGGTTCCGCTTCGCTGGGCTTCTCGACCTCGAGATACCGCGCGCGGTCGAGCGGCTGGCCCTCGGTGCGGACCTTCTGGACCCAGGCGTCGAAGTCGCCCTGCGCCAGGCCGTGGAACTTGAAGTGCATGTTCGAGAAGCCGGCGCCGGAATAGTTGGCCGACATGCCCTCATAGACGCCGGGCTTGTTGATCACGGCGTGCAGCTTGGTCTCCATGCCCGGCATCGCGTAGATCATGCCGGCGAGCGCGGGCACGTAGAAGGTGTTCATGATCGCGCTGGAGGTGATCTTGAAGTTGATCGGCCGATCGACTGGCGCTGCCAGTTCGTTGATCGTCGCGATCCCGTATTCGGGGTAGAAGAACATCCACTTCCAGTCGAGCGCGACGACCTCAACCGTGATCGGCGGGGTTTCGGCGGTCACCGGGCGGACGGCGTCGATGCGGTCGAGCGGTCGGTAGGGATCGAGGAGGTGCGTCGAGATCCAGGTGACCGCGCCGAGCGCGATGATGATCATCAGCGGCGCCGTCCAGATCAGCACCTCGAGGCGCGTCGAATGATGCCAGTCGCCGTCGTATTTCGCGTCCGGGTTGCTGGCCCGATAGCGCCACGCGAACAACAGCGTCGCGATGATCACCGGCACGATGATCAGAAGCATCAGGCCGGTCGAGATGAGGATCAGATTGGCCTGCTGGTTGGCGATGAAGCCCGAAGGATTCATCACCACAAGGTTGCATCCGCCCAGGGTGAGCAGAAGCGGCAACACGGCCAAGGCGCGCAAGGATCTCTGGAGCAAAACGACCATCTCAGTCCCGATGTCTTGTGCCGCGATGTATGTTTTGCGGTGCGGAATGGGGATTGGACGTTTTGTCCAACCGCGCTTCGTTTGACGAATATGCAGCGGGCGACCTATTCGGCATCGGAGCACGCCATAAATTTAGCGGGCGGGCATCACGCCCCAATTCTCAGGAGCTGCGGCATGTCGACGCCGAACCAGTCAGTGGCCTCGTCCACGGAAATGGAACGCGACGCCCGTCTCGTCTCGACCGACGGCCACATATCGCCCGGCGAACTGGCGATCGGCGTCGTGATCGGGCGCGCGTCGGAGTCGTTCGACTTCTTCGTCTACGGCATCGCGTCGGTGATCGTCTTCCCGGCCCTGATGTTTCCGTTCGCCGACAAGCTGACCGGCACGCTCTACGCCTTCGCCGTCTTCGGTCTCGCCTTCATCGCCCGCCCGTTCGGCTCGATCCTCTTCATGGAAGTCGATCGCCGGCACGGACGCGGCGTCAAGCTGACGATCGCGCTCTTCCTTCTCGGCGGCTCGACCGCGGCGATCGCATTCCTGCCGGGATACCAGTCCGCTGGCATATGGGCCGTCGTGGCGCTTGTCGTGTTCCGCCTGGGGCAGGGGTTCGCACTCGGTGGAGCCTGGGACGGTCTGGCCTCGCTGCTTGCGATGCACGCACCGGAAAAGCACCGCGCCTGGTATGCGATGCTGCCGCAGCTGGGCACGCCGATCGGCTTCATCATCGCCAGCTCGCTGTTCGCCTTCTTCTACCTCAACCTTGCAGCGGAGGACTTCCTCGGCTGGGGTTGGCGTTACCCGTTCTTCGTGGCCTTCACGATCAACGTCGTTGCGCTGTTCGCCCGCCTGCGCCTGATCGCGACGGAAGAATATGCCGAGCTCTACGAGAGCCGGGACCTGACACCGGTCAGCGTCAAGGAACTCGTCGCCAACCAGGGGAGCGCCGTCCTCGTCGGCGCATTCGTTCCGCTGGCGAGCTTCGCCCTGTTCCATCTCGTCACGATCTTCCCGATCTCCTACGTCGACATCTTCTCGAACCGCTCTCCGGGCGAATTCCTGCTGATGCAGCTCGGCGGTGCGGCTATCTGCCTCGTCTGCATTCTACTCTCGGGGTCGATTGCCGATCGGATCGGACGTCGGACGCATCTGGGTGCCTGCGCGATTGCGATCGCGATCTTCAGCGTGGCCACGCCCTTCCTTTTGGGCGGCAGCAGCGCCAGCCAAACCGCCTTCATCATGATCGGCTTTGCACTTCTCGGACTCTCGCACGGCCAGTCGGCCGGTGCCGTGGCGTCCAACTTCGCTGGCCGCGATCGTTACACGGGCTCGGCGCTGACAACCGATCTGGCCTGGCTGATCGGTGCCGGTTTCGCGCCGCTGGTCGCTCTCGGCGCGACCAGCCGGTTCGGTCTCGCGGCGGTCGGCGTCTACCTTCTGTCCGGCGCGGTCTGCACGCTGATCGCCCTTCGCGTGAACCGGCAGATGCGGCTGCGCGCCGTCTGAGTCTGGCGTCAGCACGTCGGTCGGCTGGTCTCGTCAGCTGGTGACGAAGGCGAAGAACAGGCCGATCACCAGGATGTACCCGGCGAGAAAGACCATTAGTCTGGTCATACCAGCCGCCTCGCTGCCGCCAAAGACGGCTCGCCAGAATCGAAGAAGAATGCCGGAACCTTCGGGCATCGAGTCCATGAACATCTCCCTGAAGCATTGACGCCGACGCCCCTCGGGGCGCCGGCGTTTTTGTTAGCGCGTTGAGCGGGTCAGGGACCGGCGGTCGGCGAGCCCGGTTGCGAGCCGTGGGCGTTGCCCTCGCTCGGCCCTGACCCGACGGTTTCCACGCCCCATTCGTCCCGTGCCTCTGCCGTCGTCCGGTTGAGGACCACGGTATCCCCATCGATCCTGTCGACGCTGTCGAGATGCAGGAAGTGATGCTCGCCACCGGCGGCCGGGTCCGTCTTCGTCAGCTTGATCCGGTCTCCGTCGAGATGGTCGACGGTTCCGACATGGCCGCCGTCCGAACCCTTCACGTCCTGGTGCTCTCGAATGCTGCCGCGATCCACCATCGATCTATCCTTGTTCTCCGCCGGGCATCGGCGCCTCGGCTCCGGTGGTTTGGCAATGGGAGTGCGGGAGGCGCGGTTCCGGCCCAGGACGGGGGAGTTCTTGGCCGACCAAGAGACGGCCGGCCGCGGAGCGCGGAGCGGATGCGCGCGTTGTGATCCGGATGCGCGGGCCGGAAGGGATGGATGTGACTGAGGAACACGCAAAATTCGACAAGCCGGAAGCGTTCTCGAAGGCGCTGCGCCACTTCGGCCCTAACCCGCTCCTCGTCTGCCACAACGACGCCGACGGGCTGTCGGCCGGCGCGATCCTGAAGACGGCCATGACCCGTGCCGGTCACCCACCGACGGTGCGCATCATTGGAAAGGGCGAAAATGCTTACTCCGATGCGTTTCGCGCCGAGATCGCCGGGCAGCGCATCGGAGGACTGGTCATCGCCGACCTCGGCGTCGCCGAGCGCCTGCCGCGCGAGGACGTGCCGACGATCTTGATCGATCATCACGTGCCGACCGGGCACCCCCGGAACGCGGTCGCGATCAGCGGCATCGGAGACGATCCGGTGCCCACCTCCAGCCTCCTCGCCTATCGCTGCGCCAAGGCGCTGGGCGAAGCCGACGGTCTTCTGTGGCTCGCAGCCATCGGCCTGATCGGCGACCTTGCCGACGAAGCGGGGTTTCCCGAAATGGCCGCGGCGCGCCAACACTATGGCATCACGGCACTTCGCAAGGCGACGTCGCTGATCAATGCTCCGCGGCGCACGGCCAGCGGCGACGCGTCAGCCGCATTCGCGCTTCTTGAGAAGGCGGACGGTCCGAAAGCCGTGCTGTCGGGCGCCCACGATGAGACGGTTGCGCTTCTGGCGGCCAAGTCCGAAGTCGCGGCCGCATTCGATGAGGCACGGAAGGTGGCGCCGAAAGTGCTTGGCGATGTCGCGATCGTGCGGTTTTCCTCGCCCTGCCAGATCCATCCGCTTGTCGCGCAGGCCTGGAGAGGGCGCCTCAAGGATCGGATCGTCATGGCCGCCAACACAGGATATCGCGAGGGTTGGGTCCACTTTGCCGCACGCACGGCGACGGATCGGGACATTCTGGCCTTCCTTGCCGAGGTTCGACCGACCGGTGCCGACGAGCAGTACGGCAATGGCCACCGCGCCGCGTCCGGCGGTGCCCTGCGGGCGCGGGACTGGAACGAGTTCGTCGAGCGTCTTGGCTTCGGGGCGGAATTGCAGGTGCCTGTCGGCGCCCCTTGAAGGACGAAGGTCATCCGTCGCAAGAAGAGCCGACCTCGACCTTGCGCCGCGTGTCGGCCCGAGCCCTGCGACTGGAGCCCATGTCCGCGATCGATCCCTTCCATGCCACCCGCGCGCTGTTCGACCTTCCCGACGGCCTCGTCTACCTCGACGGCAATTCGCTCGGCGCGCTGCCGAAAGCCGTCGGCCCACGCGTTGCGGAGGTGATCGCCAGTGAGTGGGGCGGGCAGCTCATCGGGGCCTGGAACAGCGCCGGCTGGGTCGATCTGCCCCGCCGCGTCGGCGACCGCGTCGGCCGGCTGATCGGCGCGCCGGCGGGTACGGTCGTCATGGGCGACACCCTGTCGATCAAGGTCTACCAGGCGCTCGCATCGGCGTTGGAACTTCGGCCTGATCGACATGTCATCCTGTCGGATACCGGCAACTTCCCGACCGACCTCTACATGGCGCAGGGGCTGATCGCCTCGCTCGGCCGCGGCCACGAGCTCCGCGTCGTCGAGCCGGAAGCCGTCGAAGGCGCGATCGACCGGAGCGTCGCCGCCGTGATGCTGACGCAGGTCGATTATCGCACCGGCCGTCTGCACGATATGGCGGCGTTGACGCGCCGCGCTCATGACGTCGGCGCGCTCGCAATCTGGGACCTCGCACATTCCGCCGGCGCCCTGCCGATCGACCTCCTCGGGGCGGATGCCGACTTCGCGGTCGGCTGCACCTACAAGTACCTGAACGGGGGACCCGGCGCGCCGGCCTTCATCTATGTCGCGCCTCGGCTCGCCGACGATGCGCGGCCGGCCTTGTCCGGCTGGTTCGGCCACGACTCGCCCTTCGCCTTCGAGCCCTCCTATCGCCCGGCCGCGGGCGTCGAGCGCATGCGCGTGGGAACGCCGCCGGTCGTGGCGCTTGCCGCCCTGGACGCCGCCCTCGACGTTTGGGAGGGGATCGACATGCAGGCCCTGCGTGCCCGTTCGATCGAACTCGGGAACCTCTTCATCGCAGAGGTCCACCGCTCGCTTTCGGATCTGGAACTGGCGTCGCCCGAGGATGCGTCACGGCGAGGTTCGCAGGTCTCGTTCCGCCATGCCGAAGGCTATGCGGTGATGCAGGCGCTGATCGCGGAGGGCGTGATCGGAGACTATCGCGCCCCCGACATCATTCGCTTCGGCTTCACGCCACTCTACCTCGGCGAAGACGACGTGCGGCGCGGTGCGGCCATTCTCGTCGATATCCTGTCGAGCGGCCGCTGGGACCGCCCGGAATTCCGCCGCCGAAACAAGGTGACCTGACCGGCGGCGAAGGTGAGTGGCGACGGATCAGACCGTCGCGCCGCCCGCCTGGTTGACGATCACGTTCGCGCCTGCGCTGGCGCGGTCGTAGAGATCGATGATGTCGTGGTTCATGAAGCGCACGCAGCCTGACGACACGGCCTTGCCGATGGTCCACCATTCCGGCGTGCCGTGCAGGCGGTAGAGCGTGTCCTGGCCGTTCTGGAACAGGTAGAGCGCGCGGGCGCCGAGCGGGTTCTTGAGGCCCGGCTCCATCCCTTCGCGATAGATCTCGAGCTCCGGCTGGCGGGCGATCATCTCGGCCGGCGGTGTCCAGCGCGGCCACTCGCGCTTGAACTGAACCTTGGCCCGGCCCTCCCAGGCGAAACCGTCACGGCCGATGCCGACGCCATAGCGCATCGCGGTGCCGCCCGGCTGGATAAGGTAGGCGTAGCGGGTCGGCGTGTCGATGATGATGGTGCCCGGCTCTTCCGGGCCGGCATACGCGACCTCGCGGCGGAGGTAACGCAGGTCCATGCGGCGAAAGTCGATGCCGGGAATGGTGTAGCCACCGTCCTGGATCGGGCCGTACGCGGTCAGGTATTCCGGGCTGACGCCGGAGGGACCCGTACCACCATTGAACGGGGTCAGGTTGGCGATGCGCGCGCGATTGTCGGTGGTGCATCCGGACAGGGCGAGGGCGGCGGCCCCGAGGCCGAGTCCCTGGAGCAGGGAACGGCGCGAGAGGGCGCGCGGGGAACGATCTTCGGTCATGATCCAGCCAGAACTTGGCGACCGCATCTGCCTTCTGTGCCGAAGGCTTGCGATCCGGTCGCGTCAACACATGCGCTGAAAACGCGCGGGTTCGATCTTCGTTCCCAAGGCTTAAGGTCTCCTGACCCTGCCCGGCGTACCGGGTTCGAGGAGGAACGATATTCCCCGCTGCGCCGGTCTTTCGCAACGCGCGAGGCTGACAAACAAGCGGGGAGGCTCTAGCTAAGGGCCCGGTTTCAGCGCCTGCCGGCGAGATCGAATCGCCCGCCGGGGGCTCGCGAAGAAGGAGACGACCGATGGCCTTCACCCTGCCCGAACTCCCCTACGCCTACGATGCCCTCCAGCCCTACATGTCCAAGGAGACGCTGGAGTACCATCACGACAAGCACCACCAGGCCTATGTCGACATGGGCAACAAGCTCGCAGCCGACGCCGGCCTCGGCGATGCGTCGCTGGAAGAGGTGGTGAAGCAGTCCTTCGGCAAGAACCAGCCGCTCTTCAACAATGCCGGCCAGCACTACAACCATATCCACTTCTGGAACTGGATGAAGCCGAACGGGGGCGGCAAGAGCCTGCCGGGCAAGCTGCAGACGGCTTTCGATTCCGATCTCGGCGGCTACGACAAGTTCCGCAACGACTTCATCGAGGCCGGCAAGACGCAGTTCGGCTCGGGCTGGGCCTGGGTCGCCGTGAAGGACGGCAAGCTGCAGATCGTCAAGACGCCGAACGGCGAGAACCCGCTGGTGCACGGCGCAACCCCGATCCTCGGCGTCGACGTGTGGGAGCACTCCTACTACATCGACTACCGCAACGCGCGTCCGAAGTACCTAGAGGCCTTCGTCGACAACCTCATCAACTGGGACTACGTCCTGGAGCGCTACGAGGCCGCCGGCGCCTGACCGCCGTCTCGTCCTGACGAACTCTCGAAAGGCCCTGCCGCATCTCATGCGGCAGGGCCTTTCTCGTTTTAGCCGCACGCCCTGTTACTGAAGATGGATGGACAGAACCGCCATTCCCCTGTTGTCTCTCTGGAGACGTTCCAAATCTGGCTCCTGGAGAATCGGACATGTCGACTTGGAAGATGGGTTTTGCGGGCTTGGCGGTCTCCGCAGCGCTTCTGGCGCCGCTCGTGCCGGCAACGGCGCAGAACACGGACGTCATCGCCGAACGCCAGCAGCTGATGAAGAACAACGCCAAGGCGGCGCGTTCCGCCAATGCGCTGATCAAGGGCGAGGAGCCCTACGACGCCGCCAAGGCGAACGCGATCTTCACGATGCTGAACGCCGACGCCAGAAAGTTCGGCACGCTGTTCCCCGAAGATTCCAAGACCGGCGGAAAGACCGAGGCCTCGCCGGCGATCTGGGAGAAGCCGGCCGAGTTCGAAGCAGCGAACGCCAAGTTCGTCGCCGATACGCAGGCCGCGCTCGATGCCAAGCCGGCCGACGTGGAAGCTTTCAAGGCCGCGTTCGCCAGCGTTGCCGCCAACTGTCAGAGCTGCCACCAGCAGTTCCGCGCCAAGTAGGCCGATCCGGTGGGCGCGCGCCGGATCCTCGTCGCCCTCGGCGCCGTGGTGGTCGTCGCCGGCGGCGCCTATGCCTTGACGGCGCCCCGTCGCCTGCCGCCAGACGCGATCGCCGCGGAGGGGAGCGGTGATCCGTCCCGCGGCGAGCGCCTGTTCCACGCCGGTGGATGCGCGTCCTGCCATGCGCCGTCCGAAACTGCGGGCGATGCGCCGGTGGTGTTGGCCGGCGGGCCGCCGCTCGAGACGAAGTTCGGAACGTTCCATGCGCCGAACATCACGCCAGATCCGCAGGCCGGGATCGGCGCCTGGTCGTTGGCCGACTTCGCCAACGCGATGCAGCGCGGCGTCGATCCGAACGGCCAGCCGCTCTATCCCGCCTTTCCCTACACATCCTACGCGCGCATGACCGCCGGCGACATCGCCGACCTCCATGCCTACCTGATGACGCTGCCAGCCTCGTCGAGCGTCGCGCAGCCCAACGATCTCGCGTTCCCCTACAGCGTCCGGCGAGGCGTCGGGCTGTGGCAACGCGCGTTCCTCGACCCCGCACCCGTCATCCCGTTGCCGGCGGATGCTTCGGATACGGTGAAGCGCGGGCAGTACCTCGTGGAAGGGCCGGGCCATTGCGGCGAGTGCCACACGCCGCGAACCTTCGGCGGGCTCGGGGGACTCGATCATTCGCGCTGGCTGGCGGGCGGACCGGCGCCCGAGGGCGACGGCAACATTCCCGACATCACGCCGAGCGGCGAGACTGCCGACTGGTCGGAAGCCGATCTCGCAACCTATTTCGAGACCGGCTTCACGCCGGACTTCGACAGCGTCGGCGGATCAATGGTCGCGGTGCAGAACAATCTGGCTAAGCTGCCGGCTGAGGATCGCGCCGCCATTGCGGCTTATCTCAAGGCCATTCCCGCCGTCGCTCCGGCGGGCGAGGGGAACTGACGCCCCCTCGCAGAATGCGGTCTCCTCAGGCGGCGGGACGTTTCTCCGGCAGGCCCATCAGCTTCAGGGCGAAGGCGTAGATCATCGCAACCTCTTCGAGCTTGGCGAAGCGACCCGACGCGCCGCCGTGGCCGGCGCCCATGTTGGTGTGGAGCACGACGGGATTATCGTCGGTCTTCACCGCGCGAAGCCGCGCGACCCACTTGGCCGGCTCCCAATAGGTCACCCGCGGGTCGGTGAGGCCGGCCAGCGCCAGGATCGGCGGGTAGGCCTGGGGTTTCACGTTGTCGTAGGGGCTGTAGTCCGCGATCGTCGCATAGTCGGCGGGCGAGACGATCGGATTGCCCCATTCCGGCCATTCCGGCGGCGTCAGCGGCAGCGTGTCGTCCAGCATCGTGTTGAGGACGTCGACGAACGGCACCACCGCGACGATACCGCCGAACTTCTCCGGCGCCATGTTGGCCACCGCGCCCATCAGCATGCCGCCGGCCGAGCCGCCATTGGCGACGATCCGGTCGTGGCGGGTGTAGTTCTCGGCGACGAGATGGTCGGCTGCGGCGATGAAGTCGGTGAATGTGTTGCGCTTGTGCTCGCGCCGCCCCGCCTCGTACCAGCGGAAGCCCTTGTCCTTCCCGCCGCGGATGTGGGCGATCGCATAAACGAAGCCACGGTCGACGAGCGACAGGCAGTTGGTGTTGAACGACGCTGGGATGGTCATCCCATAGGAGCCATAGCCGTAGAGAAGGCACGGCGCCGAGCCGTCGAGCGGCGTGTCGCGGCGATAGACGAGCGAGATCGGCACCGTCTCGCCATCAGCCGCCGGAGCATGGATGCGGCGCGTCACGTAGGCCGCCGGGTCGTGGCCGGACGGCACTTCCTGCGTCTTCAGGAGCCGGCGCTCGCGTGTCTCCAGATCGTACTCGAAGGTCTGGTTCGGCGTCGTCATCGACGAATAGGAGAAGCGGATCGTGTCCGTGTCGAACTCGTAGGTGCCGCCGAGGCCGAGCGAATAGGCCTCTTCCTCGAAGGCGACGACATGCTCGGCACCGTCGGCAAGGCGCTTCACGACGATGCGCGGCAAGCCGTCCCGGCGCTCCAGCCAGACGAGGTGACGCTTCAGGATCAGGTGGTTGAGGATCAGGCGCCCGTCCTCGTGGGCAACGAGGTCGCGCCAGTTCTCCTTGCCGGGAAGGTCGGCGGGCGCGGTGACGATCTCGAAGTCGCGCGCGCCGTCGGCGTTGGTCAGGATGTAGAGGGTGCCGTCGCCCTCGTCGATGTCGTACTCGACGCCGGTCTGCCGTCGCACCACGAGGCGCGGCTCGGCAGCCGGGTTCATCGCGGGGATCAGCCAGGCTTCCGAGGTTTCGTGATCGTGGATGTCGATGATGACGAAGCCGCTCCCCTGCGTGCCGCCGACGCCCATGAAGAAGCCGGTGTCGGTCTCTTCGTAGATCAGCGGATCATCGGCCGGGTCAGTGCCCAGCGCATGGTAGAAGACGCGGCTCGGACGATGGTTCGCGTCGAGGCGGGTGTAGAAGAAGCCGTGCGAGCGGGCGTCCCATGCGACGCCGCCGCTCGTATCGGCGATGAGTTCGGCCGTGTCCTTGCCGGTTTCGAGATCGCGCACGGAGAGATCGTAGAATTCCGACCCCTTGTCGTCGCGCGACCAGGCAAGCCAGCGGTGGTCGGGCGAGTGGTCGACGCCACCGAGCGAGAAGTAGTCCGAACCTTCGGCCTCGACCTCGCCGTCGAGCATGACGCGCTCGTCGCCGCCCTCGCGCGGACGCCGGATGAAGCGGGGGTACTCTGCTCCGTGCCGATAGGACACACCGTAGGCATAGGGACCGTCGGGCACCGGAACGGACGAGTCGTCCTCCTTGATGCGCGCGCGCATCTCGGCGATCAGCTCCGCCTTCAGCGCGTCGAGGTCGCCGAGCACCGCTTTCGAATAGACGTTCTCCGCATCGATATGCGAGCGGATCGCCGGGTCGAGCAGGCTCGTGTCCTTGAACATCTCCTGCCAGTTCGGGGCGCGCAGCCACGCGTAGTCGTCGGTGCGCGTCTGGCCATGGCGCTCGTCCGAGACGGGACGGCGCACGGCAGGCGGGGGAGGGGGAAGGTCGTCGCGAAAGGCGGAGGGCATGGCGTGTCCGTTCAGGGCCGCAAGGGCAGGATACGGGACGCCGGAGGCGCCCCGCCTTCGGGGAACCTCGTCGCTCAATCGCGCTGGAAGTTCAACGCATATCCGTTCATGCAGTAGCGCAGGCCCGTCGGGCGCGGGCCGTCGTCGAAGACGTGGCCGAGATGCGCGTCGCAGTCGTGGCAGCGGACCTCCGTCCGCACCATGCCGTGCGAGCGGTCCGTCACCTCGTCCACCGAGGCCGGGTCGACCGGCTGGTAGAAGCTCGGCCAACCGGTGCCGGAATCGAACTTCGTCTCGGAGCGGAACAGCGGCCGGTCGCAGCATACGCAGGTATAGAGGCCGTCCGCCTTCTGATCCCAGTTCGGTCCGGTGAATGGGCGTTCCGTCCCGTGGCCGCGCGCGACCTGATACTGCTCCGGCGTCAGCTGCTCGCGCCATTCCGCGTCGCTTTTGTGCACCTTCTGATGCTCGGCCATCGTCGCCTCCTTCACGGCATTCCTCGAATGCTGCCTAGCTAGGATTGCGGGGCGTCGGCCACAAGCGCAACGAAGCCCGGAACCCGCACGGAAGCCGCGTTCACGGGCAGTTCAACCTTGAAAAACGGGGGCTCGGCTCTAGCCTTTGCTGCAGAGCGGCATCAGGACTGCCGCGCAGCGCGCGAGGCATCACGGGGACTGGATGGACCACCTTTCGGACGGATTGTTATTCCTCGCTCTGGCGCTTCCGTTCCTTGGAGCCCTCGTCGCTCCTCTCAGCATCATCCTTCTCGACCGGCTCGGTTCGGTCTTCCTCGCGCTGTTCCCGATCGGCGGTCTCGCCATCCTCTTCCAGCAGAGCGCGCAGGTTCAGGCGCGTGTGCCGATCCTGTTCGGCTTCGACTGGGTTCCCTCGTTCGGCGTGCGCTTCGCCTTTAGGCTCGACGGCCTGTCGTTCGGCTTCGCGTTCCTGATTCTCTTCATCGGCGCATTGGTCGTCATCTATTCCGGCGGCTACATGCCGCGCGGCTCCAGGCGCGGCCGCTTCCATGCGTTCATCCTTCTGTTCATGGGCTCGATGCTGGGCCTCGTCCTGGCCGACGATCTGATCACGCTCTTCATCTTCTGGGAGCTGACCTCGATCACGAGCTTCCTCCTCATCGGATTCGACCACGAGCGCGAGGCGGCGCGGCGCGGCGCCGTGCAGGCGCTGGTCGTCACCGGCGGCGGCGGGCTGGCGCTCCTGGCCGGCCTCCTGATGATCCGGGAGGGGACGGGGCTCTCGTCGCTGAGCCTTCTTCTCGACGCGCCTGACGCATTCCGCACCAGCGGCATCTTCGTTCCGGCCCTCCTCCTCGTCCTCCTCGGGGCCTTCACGAAGTCGGCGCAGATGCCCTTCCACGTTTGGCTGCCCAATGCGATGGAGGCGCCGACGCCGGTGTCGGCCTACCTTCATTCCGCGACGATGGTGAAGGCCGGCATCTATCTCCTGATGCGCATGTTCCCGATGGTCGGCGACAGCGCCATCTGGGCGACCGTCCTGCCGCTGTTCGGCGGGGTCACGCTGGTGGTCGGCGCAGTGCTGGCGCTACGCCAGAGCGACATCAAGCTGATGCTCGCCTACACCACGGTCGCCTCGCTCGGCCTTCTCGTCATGCTGCTCGGCATCGGGTCGGAGCTCGCGGTCGAGGCAGCGGTGCTCTACCTCTTCGCCCACTCGCTGGCCAAGGCGTGCCTCTTCATGGTGGCGGGCTCGATCGACCACGGGGCGGGAACGCGCGACATCCGCGCGCTCGGCGGCCTCCGCCTGAAGATGCCCGTCACCTTCGCCGCGGCGATCCTCGGGGCGGCGGCGATGGGCGGTCTGCCGCCTCTCTTCGGCTTTCTCGCCAAGGAGGAGGTCTATGCCGCGACCGCGACGGCCGACCTTCGCGGCATCCTGACGACGATCGCGGCCGTCGCCGGCAATGCCCTGATGTTCGCGGTGGCGCTTCTGGTCGCCCTGAAGCCGTTCCTCGGCCCGCTGCCGAGCGGCATGCGGCGCGCGCACGAAACGAGCCCAATGATCTGGTTCGGGCCGCTTCTCCTCGGCGTCATCGGCCTCGTCGCGGCGATCTTTTCGCAGACCACGCACAAGTTCATCTCCAACCCGATGTCGCCGCCCGCCCTCGACGGGGCGTTGGCGGTGGACATCGCGCTCGGCTTCCACTGGGGGCCGGCGCTGATCCTCTCGATCCTGACGGTCGCGCTCGGCATCGTGCTGTTCCTGCGCGCCCAGCGGATGCGCTCCGGCATCGCCGCGCTTCTCGCACGGATTGGTTGGGGGCCGGACAAGGGCTTCGATCAGGCGTTGCGCGGCCTCGTCGCCATCGCCTGGCACATCACCAACCGGCTTCAGCCCGGCCGCCTCGACATCTACATGCGCGTGACCTTCGGCGTGATCGTCGCGACCGTCTGGATCACGCTGGTCTGGACGCGGTCGCTGCCGGCCGTGCCCGAGTTCCCGCGCCTCTTCTTCTACGAATGGGCGATCATCGGCATCGTGATCCTTGGCATTCTCGTCGTCGCGTTCTCGGCGAGCCGTCTGACGGCGATCGTCTCGCTCGGCATTCAGGGCCTCGCGGTCGCGCTCCTCTTCATGCTCCTCGGGGCGCCGGATCTCTCGTTCACGCAGTTCATGGTCGAGATTCTCTCGGTCTCGATCCTAGCGCTCGTGATGACGAGGCTGCGGCTGATGCCGGCCGACCGGCGCCCGTGGAGCAAGATCGTGCCGGAGGCGGGGCTGGCGGCCGCCGGCGGCATCGGTCTTGGCCTTCTGCTGCTGGCCGTGACCCAGCGCCCGTTCGACACCCAGCTCGCCGAGTTCTACGAGACCTACAGCTACACGATCGCGCACGGGCGCAACGTCGTGAACGTGATCCTTGTCGACTTCCGCGGCGTCGATACCTGGGGGGAGATCGCGGTCGTACTGACGACGGGCGCCGCGATCCTCGCGCTCGTGCGCATCCGGGCGACGAAGCCGGACGGGCGCCATTCTCGCAAACGGCGGCGCCGGTCCGGGGAGTTGCATCCATGAGAACCGTCATCTTTCGCGTGATCGCGCCCTACATCACGGCCCTCATGCTTCTGTTCTCGCTGTTCGTGCTCCTGCGCGGACACAACGAGCCGGGCGGCGGCTTCATCGGCGGACTGATCGCCTCGTCCGCCATCGCGGTCTACGGTATGGCCTGCGGCGTCGAAGCGGTGCGCCGGGCGCTCCATTTCCACCCGATCGCCTATGCCGGGTTCGGCCTCATCGTCGCGGTGATCGCGGGCCTGATGCCGCTCTTCGGCGGTGCGCAGTTCATGACGGGGCTCTGGGCCTTCGTGTCCGTGGCGGGCGCGGAACTCGCCCTGTCGACGACGCTGATCTTCGATCTCGGCGTCTTTCTCGTCATCGTCGGCGCGATCTCCTCGATCGCGCTGTCGCTCGAAGAACGCTATTCCGGATGAGGGAGGCCGTCTGACATGGAAATCGCTCTGGCCGGCCTCGTCGCGGTGATGTTCTCCGTCACCATCTACCTCCTCCTGTCGCGCTACATCATCCGCATGCTGCTCGGCGTCGTCCTGCTCGGGAACTCCGTCAACCTGTCACTCTTCGTCGCCGGCCGGATCAGCCCGATCGCGCCGCCGCTCATTCCAGCCGGTCTCAAGGTCCCGCCGCAGGACATCGCCAACCCGGTGCCTCAGGCGCTGGTGCTGACCGCGATCGTGATCTCCTTCTCCTTCTTCGTGTTCCTCCTCGTCCTCGCCTATCGCGCCTACCAGGACCTCGAGACCGACGATACGATGGAGATGCGCGTGGCCGAACCCGAGGACGAGGGGCTTCCGCCCCTCGGTTATTGAGGGAGGGGACGATGGACGAAACCGCCACCCTCATTTCGCAGGCTATGGTGCTCGACCGGTTCACGCCGGATCAGGCGCTTCTGGTGCTGCCCGTCGTGATCTGCTTCGTCTTCGGCGCCATCCTCCTGATGATGCGCCGGCGCATGGATCTTCATCCGGTGATCGCGGTGATCGGTCTTGCGCTCCTCTTGGCCACCGACCTCGCCCTCCTGTGGCGCATCGCCGAGGGCGGGCCGATGTCGATGGCGATGGGCGGCTGGCTGCCGCCGTTCGGCATCTCCTTCACGGCCGATCTTCTCAGCGCCCTGTTCCTCTCCGTTGCCGGCTTTGCGGGGCTAGCCTGCGGCATCTACGCGATCGCCTCGATCGACGAGGAAGGGCGCCGCTACGGTTTCTATCCGTTCCTCTTCATGGTCATGGGCGGCGTGTCCGGTGCGTTCCTGACCGGCGACATCTTCAACCTCTATGTCTGGTTCGAGGTGATGCTGATCGGGTCCTTCGGGCTCCTGATCCTCGGCTCCGAGCGCGAGCAGCTCGACGGCGCGACCAAATACTGCTTCCTCAACCTCATCGGCGCGACGCTCTTCCTCCTGACGATCGGCTATCTCTATGGCCTCTTCGGCACGCTCAACATGGCCGATATCGCGGTCAAGTCGGCGCAGATGGAAGGCAACGGCATCCTTCTCACCATCGCCTCGCTGTTCGTCGTCGCCTTCGCGATGAAGGCCGCGGCGTTTCCGCTGAACTTCTGGCTGCCTGCCTCATACCATACGCCTCGCTTCGTGGTGTCGGCCCTGTTCGCCGGCCTTCTGACGAAGGTCGGCATCTACGCGCTGATCCGCGTCGTCCTCATGCTGTTCCCACCGGAGCGAGGTGGGCTCGGCTTCGTCATCGCGTGGATGGCGGCGCTGACCATGCTGTTCGGCGCGCTCGGCGCGCTCGCGCAGTCGGACCTGAGGCGCATGCTGAACTATGCGGTGATCACCGGCATCGGCACCATCCTTGCGGGGATCGCGATCCCGCCCGTCCTCGAAAGCGCGTCGAGCGCCATCACCACCGGTGCGGCCAGCGTTCTGCGGAGCGGCATGGAAGGGGGAGGGGTCGCAAGTGGCGTCTCCGCGGATGGGCCCCTGGCGACGGGACTGGCAGGAGCGATCTTCTATGCCGTGCATTCCATCGTGGTGATGACCGCGCTTTACCTTGCCGCCGGCGTCGCGGCCTTCCGAAACGGCTCGTCGTCTCTGCACGAGATGGGCGGGTTGTGGCGTCGGCATCCGTTGTTCTCGGCGCTGATGCTGGTGCTGCTGCTGGCCGTCTCCGGCCTGCCGCCCTTCTCGGGTTTTTGGCCGAAGATGCTGCTGGTAAGGGCCTCGATCTCGGCCGACCTGCCGTGGCTCGCCTTCGCGGTCCTTCTGTCCGGCTTCCTCCTGACGATCGCCTGCGCCCGCGTATTCGCCCTGGCCTTCTGGCGGCCGCTGCCGGCGCTGGCCGACCCGGAGCCGCACGCCGCCGAGGACGCGTTCCGGGCGCCGCCGCCCGGACGGCCGCTGGCGACGATCCCGCTCGTCGCGCTCTGCGTCTTCGTGATCGCGATCGGCATCTGGCCGCAGCCGCTCGCCGGCTTGTCGATGCAGGCGGCCCATCAGGTCCTGCACCCTTCGCAATATCTTTCGGCGGTTCTCGGAGCCGTGCCATGAGCCCCTTCGTCGCCAACCTCCTCCTCGCGCTCGTCTGGCTCGTGATCACCGGCGGGTTCAGCCTCGCGAACCTCATCTTCGGATTCCTGCTCGGCGGCGCATCGCTGTATCTGATCCGCGAGCAGGTGGGGGCGGGCAGCTATTTCCAGAACGGCCGCAAGGTCGCCTCGCTGATCCTCTTCCTGATCTACGATCTCGCCGTGTCGGCATGGCGCGTGGCGGTCGTCGTCATGCGGCCGAAGCTCGAGCTGAAGCCCGGCGTCTTCCTCTATCGTCACAAGGTGCGCAGCGAGTTCCAGATCGCGCTCCTCTCCAATCTCGTGGGCCTCACGCCCGGGACCCTGATCTTCGACATCTCGGACGACGAGCGCACGCTCTTTGTCCATGCGTTCGACTGTTCCGATCCCGACGCACGTCGCCGGGAGATCTCGGAGGGCTTCGAGCGCCGCATCCTGGAGCTGTCGGAATGAGCTTCCTGCAGTTCTCCGAGATCGTTCTCGACTGGGCGCTGTCGATCGCGCTCGTGCTTCTATGCCTGTCGCTGACGCTGACGATCGTGCGCATCTGGAAGGGGCCGACGCTGCCGGACCGGGTTCTCGGGCTCGATGTCCTGACGAGTTCCTCGATCGGGCTGATCGCGGTGATCGGCATCGACACGGGGTTCACTCTCTATGTCGACATCGCCATCGCGCTCGGTCTCGTCGGCTTTCTGGCCACGATCTCGTTCGCGCGCTTCATCATGGCGCGCGGCGACACCGAGCGTTCGCCTGTCGCGATCGCGATGAGCGACGAACCGGACGAGGTCGCCCTGTCCGAGGAGCCACAATCATGACCGCGATGGGTAATCTACTGGCCGCCCTGTTCGTCATCCTCGGCGCCTTGTTCGCGCTCGTCGCATCAGTCGGCATCCTGCGCCTTCCGGATTTCTACACCCGCGTCCATGCCGCCTCGAAGGCCGGCACGGTGGGATCGGCGCTGGCCCTTGTCGCTCTCGCCATCGTTTCGGTCCAGACCGCGGAGGTGCTACGGGCCATCGCGGCCATCGTGTTCTTCTTCCTGACCGCTCCGATCGCCGCCCATCTTCTCGGTAAGGCGGCCTATTCGGCGGGGTATCGCATGTGGTCCGGCTCGGTCCTCGACGAGATGCAGGCGCGCAGACCCGCGACGGAAGAGGGCGACGGCAGCGCGACGAAAAGGCCGATCCTGTGAGTTCGCGCACTCTGATCGCAGCGGCGGGACTGTTCGGCGCTGCCGGCACGGCCGGTGCGGCCTTCGCGGCCCATGGCGGTGCGCAGGCCAACCTTGTCGCCATCGCGGCCGCCATCGCCTTCGTGCATGCGCCGGCGCTCCTGGCCTTGGGTCTCGCGCCGCTCGGGGCTCTCCGGGCTCCCCTGCTGCCCGGTCTCCTGATGATCCTCGGCACGCTCCTGTTTTCGGGCGATGTGGCCCTGCGCGCCGTGACAGGCGACCGCCTCTTCGCCAACGCCGCGCCGATCGGCGGTACGATCCTCATCCTCGCCTGGCTGACGCTCGCGATCCTCGCCGTCCTGCCGCGTCGTTCGGCTTGACGCCGCGTCGGCGCGATGGCTCCCATGCTGGCCAGCAGGGGAGACGAGCATGACGGGATTCGACGAGAAGTTGTTCGCGGGCCGCACGGTGATGGTCACGGGAGCGGGGCGGGGCATCGGCGCGGCGGTCGCGACGGCGTTCCTGCGGTGCGGCGCGAAGGTGATCGCCCATGCCGGGCGCGACCTCTCGCATGTCGAGGGCGACCTCCTTGCGCGACTGCCGGCCGGCTCTCGGGCGAACCTGACACTTCTGACCGGCGACCTCGCTGCACCGGACGGCGGCGCGGAACTTGCCCGCGAGATCCTGTCCCATGCGGACGCGATCGACGTCCTCGTCAACAATGCCGGCACGATGGGCGGACGCATTCCGACGGGTCAGGAAACACGCGAGGACTACGACCACGTCCTCGATCTCAACATCCGCTCCGTCGTGGCGCTCACCGGCACCCTCCTGCCGGCGCTGCGCCGGGCCAACCACGCCTCGATTGTCAACACGGTGTCGATCTCGGGCCGACAGGGCGGAAGCGCCGGATCGGCACTTTACTCAGGCGCGAAGGCCTTCGTCTCGGCTTGGACGAAGACGCTCGCCAAGGAACTGGCGCCGGACGGTATCCGGGTGAACGCGGTCTCGCCGGGCACGATCATGACGGACTTCCATCGCCGGTATTCGACCAAGGAAAAGCTCGACGCGACTGCCGCGACGATCCCGATGAAGCGGCTCGGCACAGCCGAGGACTGCGCGCCGGCCTACCTCTTCCTCGCGGCCCACACCCTGTCCGGTTACGTCACCGGCCAGATTCTCGAGGTGAACGGCGGTCAGCTGATGCCCTGACCGCCGGGCGCGGTCAGTTCGCGGACGGCGGAGCCGGGGGCCCAGCCGGAGCGGGCGGCGTCGCGAGCGCCGCCTGCGGGCCGCCGCGCAGGGCCGCCAGCAGCCGGGCGGCGAGCGCGTCGTAGTTGCCGTCGAAATGGTGGCCGCCCTCGATCGGCAGCTTGGTGAATGCGGCGAGCTTCGGCTCGATGCAGGCGGTGTCGTCCTCCTCCGAGCCGTAGACGCACAGGACCCGCTCGGCCGGAAGCCGCGAGGCGGCTTCGACCACGTCGCTGTCGCCGGTCGACATGCCGAGCCAACCGCCGACCGAGATCTGGAAGCCTGTTTGCGTGGAGGGAGCTAGAAGGCCGATCAGCGACACGCGCTGCGCCCATTCCGGCGACAGATCGGCGATCGCGAAGGGGAGGGTATCGGCGCCGAACGAGTAGCCGAGAAGGCCGATCGGCACACCTGCCGCCGGCTTCACGTTGGTCAGCATGGCGTCGATGTCGTCCGCCATCTGCTTGGCGGTCTTTTCCGACCAGAAGTATCGCAGCGAATCGACACCGACGACCTCGACCCCTTCGGCGGTGAGCCAGTCGCCGATTGTCTTGTCGAGATCGCGCCAGCCGCCATCGCCCGAGAAGAAGACCACGACAGCCTTCGGCTGGCCTTTCGGCTTTCCGACGACGATTGGAAGCTCGGTCCGGTCGGCATCCGCGATCGCGAGCGCGCCCTGAACCACGGCTGCGTCCCGCGCCTCGGGCGTCGCGATGGCGCTCTGGCCGGCGCGCATCGGGGCCTTCATCGCGGTGGCGATCTCGGTGCCCTCGGACGCGACGAAGGTGAATGGGGCGGGCAGGTCGGCGCCGCGATCATAGGTGAAGGTGCCGGGCCCCGCTGGCGTCGCGGTGGCACCCTCGCAGACCGGAATCCGCGTGTGGGCGGCCGGCGGAGCATCGAGTGCCACGCCGCCGGCCAGGGTCGCGGCGGGGGCGTCGGCGACGGCGGCATAGGCGAGCGTTCCGCCTTCGCCACGACCGACGACCACCGGGTGGAAGTAGGTGTCGAGTTCGAGCGCCCGCAGCGCTTCCTTGGCGATGCCCTCGAGGTCGGAGCCGAGGTAGAGGCACTCGCCGTCGGGCCCGGCGTCGGTCTCCAGTGCCGCGCGCCAGCGGTCGAGATCGACCGGGATGACGATCAGCCCGGCGGCCACAAGCTCTGCTGCCAGATCACGGTCGACGCGGGTGATGCCGCCGCGATCGGACACGAGAACGACGAGCCCGCGGGCGTCGTCACCCGGCGAGAGGACGTCGACGTTCTGGAGGTTATCGGCGGAAATCCGGGCGGCTACGAGGCTTCCCGCTGCCTGATCCAGGGCGCGCGAGGCGAGAAGCGCGGAACTGGCTCCGCCCAGAAGCATGAGGGCGAGCGATGCGGACAGTACGGAAAGGGTGCGCTTCATGGATCCTGCTTCGGGCGTCCGGAGATGAGGGCGGTCACGTCGACGAGGCATTTGGCCGTGTCGAAGCCGCCCGGGCAGATCAGGTAGTGCGGTGTCCAGACCGGATTGAACTTCTGCTTGAAGCCCTTCAGCCCGTCGAAATGGTAGAAGTTTCCGCCTCGGCGATAGAGGAACGAGCCGAAGCGGTTCCAGCGCGAGGCGCCGCGGCGATCGACGAGGCCGGACAACGGCGCCGCGCCGAGGTTGAACCAGCGATAACCCTCCTCCTTGCCGTGGAGAAGGAGCTTGGCGAAGAGGGCATCCATCAGGACGCGCGAGACGTCCGGCAGGAAGCGCATCAGGTCGATCGACAGCTCTTCCTTGTTCGCGCCGCGCCAGAGATTGGCGAAGGCGACGATGGCGCCGTCCTTGCGCATCACCGCCATGTCGAAGTGCGAGAGGTAGGCCTCGTCGAAGTAGCCGAGCGAGAAACCCTTCTCCGAACCCGCCTTATTCTCCAGCCATGCGTCGGAGACGGCGCGCAGTTCGGCCATCTCGGCCTTCACCTGCTCGGCGCCGATGATCTCGAAGGACAAGCCTTCGCGCTCGGCCCGCCGCATGGCAGTGCGAAGGTTCTGCATCTTCTGGCCCTCCAGCTTGAAGGCCGGGAGATCGACCCGCGCGACCTCGCCGAGCTTCAGGGCGCTGAGACCCATGTCGAGGAAGAGCGGCAGGCTTTCCGGTCCGACCTGATAGAAGACCGGCCGCTCGGCCTGCCGGTCGGCGAGGTCGCGGAAACTCCAGGCAAGTTCGGACACGACGTCGGGCGGCCCCACCGGTTCGCCGAGCGCGATCAGGCTGCCGCCGGAACGCGCGTACATGACGAAGCCGCGGCGATCGGGCGAGAACAGGAAGCGCTTGTCGCCAAGAAGCGCGAGCCACGCGTCGGTCGACGGTGAGGCCGCCACGATCGGCGCGACCTCGGGCGGGATCGCGCTGGCCCGATGCAGTTTCTCGGTGCGCCGATGGATCGCGACATCGAGCCCGACCGCCGCGACGATCGCCACCGCCACGACGCTGGCGCGCAGAAAGCGCGGCGCGTCGGCATTCAGCGCGAAGTCCCACCACATCGTGTTGGCGTACTCGACGTGACGGTAGGCGAAGAAGCCGAGCCAGATCGAGGCCATGACGGTCGCAAGCACGGCCGCGAGCCAGCTCCAGGTGAGGGCGAAGGGATTGAGGACCGAACGGCGGTAGAAGGCGCGGCGGAAGCCGAGGAGGAGCGTCGCCTGGATCACCAGGAGAACCGCTTCCTCCCAGTCGAGGCCGCGGAACATGGCGAACACGGCGCCGGCAAGGAGAAGGCCGAGCGATACGACCCAAGCGCGCCAAAGCCGCTTGGCTAGGCCGCGCGCGACAATCAGCAGAGCCACGCCGACGAAGCTCGCGGCCAGCTGCGACATCTCGATGAAGGGCAGGGGAACGATGTCCCCAAGGACGCCGATCCGCGACGCGACGCTCGGCAGCGAGCCCGAAGCCAGGAGAACGAGGCCGCCCCCGAACGTGAGCGCGGCGACGGCTGGGGGCACGATGGGTTCGACCGCCCGGAAGAGTTCCTTCGCCGGTCCCGCGACGACGCCGCGCCGGCGAACCACCTCGATCACGGCAAGCACCACCACGGTCACCACCAGAGGCAGGATCGTGTAGATCAGGCGGTAGAGGACAAGGGCCGCGACGACGTCGGCTCGATCCGACAGTCCGAGCGTGACGAGAAGCGTCGCTTCGAACGCGCCGAGACCGCCGGGCGCCGAGGACGCGACACCGACGACGGTCGCCACGGCGAAGACGAGCGAGAAGAGCAGGAAACTGCCGACCGTGCCCGGCGGCATCAGAACGTAGAGGACGGCGGCTGCGGCGCCGACGTCGACGATGCCTGCGACCAGCTGCACCAGCGCGCCGCGGTGGGACGGCAACGCCATGTGGAAGCGCCCGATCCGAACCTCGCGCGCGCCGCGCGAGAGCCAGAGCACGAAGAGCCCGACAAGGGCGACGATAACGATGCCGAGCACCAGATCGACGCGGTGGTCGAGATCCTTCAGCAGGGGGATACCGCTCGGATCCACCATGAGCGCGACGCCGAGCATGATGGCGAGCGCGAACCAAAGCGCGAACCAGGACGTGCCGACGATGCGACCGATGTCGGCAAGTTCGATGCCGCCGGACTTGTAGGCATGGTATCGCAGCGCGCCGCCGGTCAGAAGCGGAAAGCCGAGCGCATTGGAAATGGCGTAGCCGGCCGCGCCGACGACTGCTGCCACGGGGCGCGAGACCCGACCCGGCGCGATCGTCTCGACGGCCACGACGTCGTAGAGGGAGACGGCGGCGAAGCTGACCATCGTGAAGAAGATCGCGAGCACCAGGGCCGAGGTCGGCACGCCGGCCACTGCGGCGTGGATCTCGCCGAGCGACAGGCTGGACATCATCGTGTGAAGCGTGGCGAAGGCCACCACCGAGATCGCAAGGCCGATCCCGACCGGCACCCAAGTCTTCCAGCCGCGGCCGGACCTGGGGCCGGTAGCCGTTTCCGTAACGTCCGCTTCCACGCTCATCGGCACCCGCATATCCTGCCCATGATCTCAAGTCTCGCCCGGCTCGCGGCGAAGCGGGCTTCGCGCAATTTGCGGCGCACCACAAGACCGCGTCCCCTACCTTGCGGAAATTTTAAAATCTCGCTGGGCCTCTCGTCTCTACGAATACGGCCATCACGGGAAGTCTCGAAAGAGGCTCAAAATGTCCGATCATTCGTACAAGTAACGGAACCATAACGTTGGCGATTGCATGGTTGCATTCGGTAGCCTGCCATAGGGTGTGGTTCGTTGCCGAGTTTCCGAGTGGATGAGACGCGGTCGTTCATGTCCATCAATGCCAAGCTTCTCGCGAGTGGTCTGGTGCTGGCTCTCCTCGGCGCCGGTTTCGCGCTGACGATCGACCGCAGCGGCGAGGCTCTGATCGACGCATCCGACCGCGTCGTGAACGACGGCACCTTTCCTCTGGCTCGAATCGAGGCGGCCGCCATCCGCGCCGACGAACTGTCCGAGCGTTTCGAGCGCGAGCATCGCGGCGACATCAACCGCATCGTGACGCGCGAGGAAGCGACGCAGATCGCCGAGGGTCTTTCCAAGGTGATGAGCGAACTGCGCACGGTGTCGGTCAATTCCGGCCCGATCGCCGCGCGGCTGGACGAACTCGACTACGGCATCAATCGATTGCGCATGGCCGACGGGGAGATCACCCGTCGCCTCGTCCGGCGCGAGCTGACGCAGATCGTCGCCAGCCTCAACGGCGTCGCCCAGAACCTGCGCAAGGGCGTCGACGAGCTGCGCCAGAACACCGTGGATCGATCCGGCGACCTGAAGCGCCTCATCATCGCGGGGTCGATCGCCAGTCTCGTCGCCGGGTTGCTCATCCTTCTCTACCTTTCGCGAAGCATCGCCGGGTCGATCCGGCAGGCGACGTCGAACCTCCTGCGCGTCAGCGGCGAGGAGCAACTCGCTCCCGCCGGCGGCGACGCCATCGCCGAGCTCGAAGCAGCCATCGAGTTCGTGGAGGTCGCCCTCGAAGGGCGGATGCAGGAAATCTCGGCCGGCGGCCGCGAGACCGCACGTCGATACGAGGGCGAACTGCAGCGGCAGCAGAAGCGTTTCGAGGCCGCGCTGAACAACGTTCCGCAGGCCTTCTGCGTGCTCGACGACACCGGCAGGCTGCTCAGCGTCAACGCTGCGTTCTCGCACCTCTTCCCGTCGATGAAGGTCGGCATGTCGACCGCCCGCGCGGATGGCGATCCGCTCCTCGCACGGCTTCTCGCCCCGCCGCATCACGAGTTCGAGACGCGGGAGGCCGCCGACGGCCGCTCGTTCGAATTGCGTCGTCACGCGAGCCCGCAGGTTGGCGGCACCATCGTCATCTTCGAGGACGTGACGCGCATCCAGGCGGTCAGCCGCGAGATGGAGCGCTTGTCCGGCCAGGACGCGCTGACCGGCCTTGCGAACCGCGCGCGTTTCTATGCCAGCCTCGAGACGATGCTACGCGACGAGGCGATCGAGGGCGAGATCGCCGTCCTCTCGATCGACGTCGAGGACTTCAACACGGTGAACGCCACGCTCGGCCAGGCGGCGGGCGACGATCTCTTGCGTCAGCTCGGCGAGCGCTTCCGCTCGCTGGTGCCGGACGATGCGCTGGTCGCCCGACTGGACGGTGACGAGTTCGGCATCCTGATCACGCTCGACGGCGAGCCCGGAAGCAAGCAGCGGCTGGCGCGGGCCGTCATGGAATCCGTGGACGGACGGCCGATCCGCGTCGCCGGCAGGCCCCTGGCTGTTGCCGTGGCCGTCGGCATGGTCGTGGTCGGGCGCGACGATCGCGTGGCGGGACTCGATGCCGCGCGCGCGATGCAGAATTGCGAGCTGGCCCTGCAGCAGGCCAAGGCGCAGCCGGGACGCAAGTTCAAGGCCTACCGGCCCGAGCTTCGCGAGGAACTGCAGGCGAAGCAGCTGATGATCGCCGATCTGCGGGCGGCGCTGGAGCGCAACGAGTTCGAGCTGCACTTCCAGCCGTTCGTCGATTTGCGTCGCCAAGCCGCATCGGGTTTCGAAGCCCTGGTGCGCTGGCGCCATCCGACGCGCGGGCTCGTCGGTCCCGCGACCTTCATCCCCCTGATGGAGGAAATGGGCCTGATCGTACCCCTCGGTCGCTTCGTGCTGATCGAGGCCTGCCGTCATGCGGCGGGGTGGCCGGGCAACCTCACGCTCTCGGTCAATCTCTCGCCCGTGCAGGTGAAAAGCCAGGATCTCGTGACGGTCGTGCAGGGGGCGCTGCGCTCGAGCGGTCTCGCAGCGGAACGGCTGCAACTCGAGGTCACCGAATCCCTGTTCCTCGACGATGCCGAGGGCGTGCTCGGCACCCTGCAGCGCCTGCGCGAGCTCGGGCTGGTGATCTCGATGGACGATTTCGGGACGGGTTATTCCTCGCTCGGCTATCTCAGCCGCTTCCCGTTCGACAAGATCAAGATCGACCAGTCCTTCGTTCGCGACATGAACCGCGACGAGAACATCGCGATCGTGCGCGCCGTCATGGGCCTCGGCGCCGCAATGAGGATGAGCGTGATCGCGGAGGGCGTCGAGACCGTCGATCAGCTCATGCGGCTGGAGCAGGAGGGCTGCTCCGAGGTGCAGGGCTACCTCTTCTCCAAGCCGCGCCCAGCCTCGGATTTGCCGAAGATGCTGATGGAGATCCGCGAAGGCTTCCGAACGGGACGGTTCCGTCGTCCGGCGGAGACGGAAGCCGCGCGAGCCAGCTGAGCGGCGGGCACGACTTCGCCGGTCGTCAGCCGCCCGACATGCCGGCCTTGAGGCGCTGGGACAGGTCCTCGAACGGGGTCGTGGAGGGCGCGTCGCCCGGATGCTGCATCATGCATCCGAAGACGTGCGGCACGAGGTCGACGGCTTGGTCGAGCGTCGGATCGGCGCCGCGCTGGTAGCCGCCCAGCAGGCGGAGGTCGCGGGTGTCCTCGAAGCGCGCGATCATCGCCTTCAACCGCGACACGAGCTCACGCTCCTCAGGCTTCCACGCGAGATCGGCCATGCGGGAGATCGACTTGAGCAGGTCGATGGCGGGGAAGCGGCCTTCTTCTGCGATCGTCCGGTCGAGAACGATATGTCCGTCGAGCGTCCCCCGGATGGCGTCTGCGACGGGCTCGTTATGGTCGTCACCGTCGACGAGAACGGCGAAGAGGCCGGTGATCGTGCCGCTGCCTTCCGCGCCGGGACCTGCTCGTTCCAGAAGGCGCGGCAGTTCCGAGAAGACGCTCGGCGGATAGCCGCGCGCGACCGGCGGCTCGCCCGCGGCGAGGGCAACGTCCCGCGCCGCATGGGCGAGGCGCGTCACCGAGTCCACGATCAGGAGCACGTGCTCGCCGCGATCGCGGAAGTACTCGGCCACCGTCATCGCGGTCTTCGGTGCGAGGCGACGCATCATGGCGCTCTCGTCGCCGGTCGCCACCACTGTGACGACGCGCGACAGCTCGCCCTGCATGGTCTCTTCCAGGAACTCGCGCACCTCGCGACCGCGCTCGCCAACAAGCGCCACCACCACCGTATCGAAGCCCGGCGCGCGGGCGAGCATGCCCATCAGCGTCGACTTGCCGACGCCCGAACCCGCGAAGATGCCCATGCGCTGGCCACGGATCAGCGGCGTGAAGATGTCGATGGCCCGGACCTGCGTCGGCACCGGCTGACGGATGCGCGCGCGCCGCATCGCTGCGTCGGGGAGCGAATCCGTGACGAACTCGGTGTCGCCGTTCTCGAGCGGTCCGAGGTCATCGCAGGGGCGTCCGAACGCGTCGACCGTTCGGCCTTTCCAGGCCGGAGAGGGGGCGACGGTGACGGGTCCGGTGCGATAGGCCAGCGTGCGCACGCCGCTCTGGAAGCGCACCGCGAACGGCTTGACCGTGGCGGCTGCCTCTTCGACCCGCACGACCTCGCCGAGTTCGGGACCCTGCGGGCCCTCGCAGACCACGCAGTCGCCGAGCCGCACGTAGGGGCTGAGGCCGGCGACGCGGAAGGCCTGCGGCGTGACGTCGACGACATGCCCGCTGATGCGCACGAGCGGTTCATCGAGGCCGGACAGATCCCTCTTCCGGCTGGCTTCCGTCACTTGGGCGCTCCGAGCTGCGTGACGGCTTCATTCAGCGAGTTCTCGGAGGTCTGGATCATGTTGGCGGCCTGCTCGAAGATGCGCTGCACTTCGATCAGCCGGGTCATTTCAAGGATCGGATTGACGTTGGAGCCTTCGACGAAGCCCTGCGCGATGCGGTCCTCGTTGAAGTCGACGATCGGCTGGGCCTTGGCGTCGGGGACGACGCCGGACGTGCCGGCGCGCGAGAGGTTGGCGCCGGCCGGCATCTTGAAGAGGCCGACGGCGCCGATCTGGCCGCCGCCCTGCGTGATCATGCCGTCGTGGGCGATGTGGATCGGACCGCCGTTCGGGTCGATCTGCAGCGGTGCGCCGCCGACGTCGAGGAAGGGCTCGCCGTTGACCGTGCGCAGCTCGCCGGCATCCGACATCTGCATCCGGCCATCGCGCGTGTAGACGGTGCCCTTCGGCGTCTGGATCGCGAAGAAGGCCTCGCCGGCGACCGCCATGTCGAGCGGGTTGCCGGTTTCGGTGAGCGCGCCGGCGCGGGTCGACAGATACTGCTGACCCTGCGAGGCGAAGGCCACGGTCCGGGAAGACGCCCGCGACATCAGGCTTTCGAACTTCACCTCCTCGGCGCGGAAGCCGGCCGTGCCGACGTTCGCCAGATTGTTGGCGAGCGTGTCGAGGCGCTTTTCCATGGCGAGCTGCGCGGAAAGGGCGACGGGAAGCGAGGTCTGCATGATGCGATCCGGGACTGGGCAGCTGAACGAGCGCCGGCACCGTCGGGCGGACGGGCCGAAATCTCCGTCATGATGCCCGGTGCGAATGGATCGAAGCTGACCCGGCCGCGCTGCAAACGCACAGTCTCGCGCAAGTCCGCCTCGTTAATCCTTCTTACGAATTCCTTTATCGTTCAAGGGTTAGCCCGATGGGTATCATTCTCGGCCTTATCGTGACGATCGGCTGCGTTCTGGGCGGCTACGTCGCGTCTGGCGGACATCTCTATGTTCTCTGGCAGCCCTACGAGCTTCTGATCATTCTGGGCGCGGCCCTCGGCACGTTCCTGATCGCCAACAACATGAAGGTCGTGAAGGATACCGGCAAGGCGATCGGCGAAGCCTTCAAGAACGCTGTTCCCAAGCAGCGCGACTATCTCGACCTCCTGAGCCTCCTCCACTCGCTGATGCGCGAGATGAAGTCGAAGTCGCGCTCGGAGTTCGAATCGCACGTCGACAACCCTGCGGACTCCGCGATCTTCAGCGCCTTCCCCAGCATCCTGAAGAACAAGCCGATGACCGATTTCATCTGCGACTACTGCCGCCTGATCATCGTCGGCAACGCCCGCCCGCATGAGATCGAGGCACTGATGGAGGAGGAGATCCAGACGGTCGCCCGCGACCAGCTGAAGCCCAAGCACGCGATCCAGGACATCGCCGACGGCCTTCCGGCGCTCGGCATCGTCGCCGCGGTTCTGGGTATCGTCCACGCGATGGGCGCGCTCGACCAGTCGCCGGAAGTGCTCGGTCATCTCGTCGGCGCCGCGCTCGTCGGCACCTTCGCAGGCATCTTCTTCTCCTACGGCGTGTTCGCCCCACTCGCCACAAAGGTGAAGGGCGTGCGCGAGAAGAAGATGCGCATGTACGTCATCATCAAGCAGACGCTCATCGCCTACATGAACGGCGCCCTCCCGCAGGTCGCCTTGGAATACGGCCGCAAGGCGATCTCCGCCTACGACCGCCCGACCATCGATCAGGTGGAAGCCGAGACGATCGGCGGCGCCCCTTCGGCCGCATAAGGAGGGACCATGGACACGGTCACCGAACGCAACATCGGCGAGCGCCTGCGCTCGGCCGCCCGGATCGAGCCGGAGCGCTTCCCGCGCCTCAAGCAGATCGGAACCAAGTGGGCCGAGGCCGTGTCCGCCAAGCTGGCGGCGGGCCATGCCTCGCCGCTCACCGTCGAGTTCATCGCTTCCTCGCCCTTCGTGCTGTCGCCCTCGGCCCTGTCGGACACCGACACGCAACTGGTGCTGACGGTCCGCTCGTCGAAATGGCGCGAGATGGCGCTGGTCGCAGCCGACGGCCGCCTGGCCGACACCGTGACGGAAGCGGGCTTCGGCGGCGACGGGCGCGACGCCCCGGTGCCGGGGCGCCCGCTGACCAGCGTCGGCCGCTTCTTCGCCGATGCGGCGCTGCGCAGCTTCGTCGAGACGGGCAACGCGGTCTTCGCCGACGTCGTCGCGCTCGGCATGTCGGCCGACCGGCTGCTCGTCGAGGGGATCGGCGAGAAGCTCGACGAGTGGATCGCGCCCGAAGCGCGTACCTTCGTCGAGTTCCGCTTCCGCCTGTCGATCGGCCGCTGCGAAGCCGCCCTCAGGGTGGCGATCCCGGAGTCCGTCCTGTCGCCGCACCGGCGCAAGTTCGCGGCCGTTCCCGACGAGGGGCCGTCGATCGTCGACGAGACCTGGGCGCGCGATCTCGAGGCCGGTTTCCAGAAGACCGACATGCACGTTCGCGCCATCCTGTGCGAGCAGCAGACCTCGCTCGGCGAGATCTCGACCTTCCATGTCGGCCAGACGATCGCGCTGGACGCCACGATGCAAAGCCTCGTGCTTCTGGAATGCGAGGGGCAGCGCCTCTTCCGCGGCGCCATGGGCCGATCTCGCGACACCTACGTCATCAAGGTCTCCGAACCCGTGGATCCGACCGAGGAGTTCATCGATGACATCCTGGCTCATTGACGCCGTTCTCGTTGCGGCTCTCCTAGTCACGAGCTGGCGCACGGGCTTGATGTACAAGGAGCTGAAGCGGCTGCGCTCGGAGGAGACCGGCTTCCGTCAGGCTCTCGAGGACGCCGATGCCTCGATCAACCGCGCGGCCAACGCCGTGGTCCTCCTGAAGAGCGAGGGCGTGCGCACGCTGCGCGCCCTCGAGGAGCGCGCGGCCGAGGCGCAGGAGCTGGTCGAGCGTCTCGACATCCTCCTCGACTCCTACGAGCAGAAGCGTGGCGCCCCGGTCACCGCCGCCGCGATCCCCCACGACAACGACGCGATCTCCCGCTTCGCGTCAGTTACGAGCGCTAATCGTTAATTTGCGGATCGCTCGGCGATCCAGACCTTCCCGAGGACGACCCCGATGCAGAACGAGACGATGGAACTCGAGACCGAGACCCAGTTCGGCGGCCAGTTCGGCGCCATGGACAACGGGTTCGAGATGGACGAGGTGGTCGAGGATGCCGAAGACGGCCACCACATGGGCCACGGCATGAGCTTCGCCGACGTCGAGGAAGAGCCGGTCGCGGACGTGACGCCCAACCTTGATGTCATCATGAACATCCCGGTCACGATGCAGGTCGTTCTGGGCTCCACCGTGATGCCGGTCGCCAACCTGATGAAGCTCGGCCGTGGCGCGGTGGTGAAGCTCGACACCAACATCTCCGATCCCGTCGATCTCATCGTGAACGGCCGCATCGTGGCGCGCGGTGAGGTTGTCGTACTGGAGAACGAGGAATCGCGCTTCGGCATCACGCTGACCGAGATCGTCGCCCCCACCGCACGCCAGCCCCGCGCCAAGGGCGCCTAAGACACGATGCTCTCGGAAGCCTATCAGAGCCGCGAACTGGGCGCGCCGACGCTGAGCGGCGCCTCGCGCGCCGCCGTCCTGCTCCTGACGCTGGGCGGCGAGGGCGCGACCAAGCTCCTGAAGCATTTCAGCGCCGAGGAGATCCGGGCGCTGCGCCAGAGCGCGGCGCTGCCGAACTCGGTCACCCCGATGGAGCTCGACGAGATCGTCGCCGACTTCCAGGACGCGTTCCGCGCCGGGGCGGCCATCACCGGCCTCAACGACGAGATGACGAAGCTCCTGCGCTCGAGCCTGTCGAACGAGGATCTGGCGATCGTCTTCGAGGGCGAGGCGATGCCGATCGACGAGAGCGGTGTCCCGGTCTGGCAGGAGATCGAGCAGCTCGGCGCCGAGGCGCTTGCCAAGATCCTCGACCGCGAGCATCCGCAGGTGGCGGCCTATATCCTCCAGCGCCTGAAGTCCGACCTCGCGGCCGTCGTCGTCGCCGGCATGGCGCCCGCCCGCCGCAACGACATCATGCGCCGCATGCTGTCGTCGGCCCCGCCGCCGGAAGCGATCGCGCGGCTGATCGAGCGTCGCTGCCGCGAGGCGTTCGTCTCGTCCTCGAACGGCGCCGAGCGCCGCGAGCGCTACGCGACGATGGCCGAAATCGTGAACCGGATGGACAAGGCGCAGACCGAGGAACTCCTCGCCTCGCTGGAGACCACCGAGCCGGAAGAGGCGGCGGCGCTTCGCAAGCTGCTCTTCGCCTTTGAGGACGTGGCCGAGCTGTCGAAGAAGGGCCGTCTTGTCCTCTTCGACGCGATCCAGGTGGAACAGGTCACGCTCGCGCTCAATGGCGCGCCGCAGGACCTGCGCGAGGCCGTACTCTCGGCGCTCGGCGCGCGCGCCCGCCGCATGGTCGAGGCCGAACTCGGCCGCAACGAGCCGGCGGCTGCCGACGCCATCCAGGCCGCCCGGCGGGCCATCGCGGGCGCGGCCCTGCGGCTCGCCGCCGAAGGGCGAATCGACCTCACCGAGAAGGTTGAGGGCTGACAACCATCGCGGTCCCGGCGCTAGAGCGCGCACGGGGCCGCTATCTGTTTCGTGAAGGGGCGGGCGCGGCATGTCGGAGGGTGCGGACAAGGAGTCCCAAACCGAGGAACCGACGGAGAAGAAGATCCGCGATACGGTCGAGAAGGGCAACCTTCCCGTCTCGCGCGAAGCACCGATCCTCGCCTCCCTTCTCGCCGCCATCGCCGTCGTCGTCTTCCAGGCGCGCAACAACGCGGCGCAGCTCGCCAGCGATCTCAAGGTCACCTTCGAGAACCCGACGCAATGGTCGATCGGGAACGGAATCGACGCCCTGCAGTTTCTGCACGCGATGGCGCTACAGAGCGCCAAGTTCGTGCTGCCGGCGACGGGCCTCTTCATGGTGGCGGGTATTCTTGCCTCGCTGCTCCAGAACCCGCCGCAGATCAACCTCGAGCGCATCCGTCCCAAGTATTCGAACATGTCGCTTTCGAGCGGCTGGGGGCGTTTGTTCGGGCGTCGCGGATTCACCGAGTTCGGTAAATCCTTATTCAAGTTCTCTGCCGTTACGATCATCGTCGGTTGGATCTTGTCCGACGAACTGCCCTTGCTGTTGAAGACGATGTTCTCGGACCCACTCCTGCTTCCCGAAACGATCCTCGGCCTGGCGATGCGGCTCCTCGCGGCCGTGTCGGTCGCCACCATCGTGCTGGTCGCCGCGGACCTTCTCTTCTCTCGCATCCTGTGGCGGCGCGACCTGCGCATGTCCAAGCAGGAGATCAAGGACGAGATGAAGCAGTCGGAAGGCGATCCGATGGTCAAGGCGCGCCAGCGCCAGATCGCCCGCGAGCGCACCAAGCGCCGGATGATGGCGGCGGTGCCGCGCGCGACCGTCGTGATCGCCAATCCGACCCACTACGCCATCGCCTTGCGCTACGTGCGCGAGGAGGGCGGTGCGCCGGTGGTGGTCGCCAAGGGCGTCGATGTCCTGGCGCTCAAGATCCGCGAGATCGCCGAGACCAACGACATCCCGGTCATCGAAGACAAGCTCTTGGCAAGGTCGATGTACGACCATGTCGAAATCGACCAGATGATTCCGCCCCAATTCTTCAAGGCGGTCGCGGAACTTATCTACTTCCTTCAGTCGCGCTCTCAGGCGCGCCTGGAGATCGGGGCAGCCTGACCCGGCCGACCTGTCGACGCCTGCCTTCCCCTCGGGAAGGCGTTTCGGTTCATTTCGCGTAAAGGTCCTCCATGGGTTCCCACGTCATGCTCAACGTTCGCAACAAGTACGCAGCCGACCGCGAGAAGGCGCTGGCGAACGGGATCAAGGAAGTGGTGGCCGAGCTGCGCCTCGTCGACGTCGTCGACTACGTGGCCTTCCTGCGGATGGACCAGTTCGGCAATATCGCCGACATCGTCGAGTCCTCGGCGCAGCTCTACCTCGCACCCGGCTCGCTGCGGTTCGCGGGCGGCGGCGACGTGCATCTCAACTGGGGCAGCGCGCCGACGATCGACCTCGACATGGAATTCCACGGCGGCGAGGTGACGGTGCACTTCAAGCTGTCGCTGACCGCGACCAAGGCGGCCGTCCATATCAACTACATCGCCTTCTCCGACCCGGATGCCGACCCTGCGGCCAATACCGAGCGCCTGAAGACTGCGATCGCGGCCGCGCGCCTTGCCACGGCGCGCAACGCCTGAAACCATTCCGCCTGCAGTTTTCGAGGCCTCGCCATCGGCGGGGCCTTTTTGTTGATGCTTTATAATTTCGTTAATACTGATTAACGATCAGTTAATACTAAGAAATCTGTAAGATCGTCAGCTTCGGACAAGTGGCTGTTCCTATGAATGGGGCACCGATCAAATGTCCGAGGACGCGACCCTTGAGCGAGTTCTATCTTTTCGGGCTGAGTTCCCGCCGAGCCGAATGGCTGTCCGCGCGCCAGGCCGTGGTCGCCGAGAACGTGGCCAACGCGAACACGCCGACCTATCGGGCCAAGGACGTGACGCCGTTCTCCGAAGTGCTGGAGACGACGGCGCTCCAGATGTCCGGCTCGAACCCGAGCCACCTCGTCGCTTCGGCCGGCCGTGATTTCGGCATCGACGAAGCCGCCCAGAAGCCGTGGGACGTCACCCATTCCGGCAACTCGGTCAGCCTCGAGCAGGAAATGCTCAAGGCCGGCGAGGTGTCGCGCGACTTCGCCCTTTCGACCTCCGTCGCGAAGTCGTTCCACCGCATGTTCATGACCACGCTGAAGGGCTGACGCCTTGACCGATTCGATCACCTCGGCCCTCAAGATCGCGGCGAGCGGCCTCGAGGCGCAATCCGAACGGATGCGCATCGTGTCCGAGAACGTGGCCAATGCCCGCTCCACGGGCGAGACGCCCGGAAGCGATCCCTACCGGCGCAAGACCGTCGCCTTCACGAGCGAGATGGACCGGCTTCTCGGGGCCGATCTCGTGCGCATCAAGTCGGTCGGCACCGACCGCTCGGACTTCCGCATGGAGCACGATCCCGGCAATCCGGCCGCCGACAAGGATGGCTACGTCAAGATGCCGAACGTCAACATGCTGGTCGAGATGACCGACATGCGCGAGGCGAACCGCTCCTACGAAGCGAACCTGCAGGTCATCAAGCAGGCGCGCGAGCTCATCAATCTCACCATCGATCTCATGAGAGGCTGACGCCCATGATCCCCGCCATCGGCAGTGCCATGCCGCGCGTCGACGCGCTGCGCCTCGACGGTCTTTCTCCTGCCGGCGCCTCGAGCGCCGCAGCCACCCAGGAAGCCGGTCAGAGCTTTGCCGCCGCCATGAACGAGATCGCCCGCGAGGCGACGCAGTCCATGAAGGGCGCGGAGACCGTCTCGATCCAGGGCGTCAACGGCAAGGCTTCCACCCAGGCGGTCGTCGACGCCGTGATGGGTGCCGAGCGCACGCTTCAGACGGCCGTCGCGCTGCGCGACAAGGTCGTCTCCGCCTATCTCGAACTTTCCCGCATGTCGATCTAACGAAAGTACCAGCCCATGCGCGCCCTTGCGATCGCCGCGACCGGCATGAACGCCCAGCAGACCAACGTCGAAGTGATCGCGAACAACATCGCGAACATCAACACCACCGGCTTCAAGCGCGCCCGCGCCGAGTTTACCGATCTCCTCTATCAGGTCGAGCGGATGCAGGGCGTGCCGGCGCGCGGCGGCGAGAACGTCGTTCCCGAAGGCGCGCGCATCGGCCTCGGTGTGCGCACGGCCGCCGTTCGCTCCGTCCACATCCAGGGTGCGCTCGAGCAGACCGGCAACAATCTCGACATCGCGATCAACGGTCAGGGCTGGCTCCAGATCCAGGGCCCTGGCGGCGAGACGCTCTACACGCGCGACGGCGCGCTCAACAAGAACGATACCGGCCAGATCGTGACGCTCGACGGCTTCACCGTGGACCCCGGCATCACCGTTCCGCAGAACACGACCGACATCTCGATCAACGATTCCGGCGAGGTCTACGCCACGGTGGAGGGCGAGGCGCAGCTGATCGGTCAGCTGACCCTCGTCAACTTCGCCAACGAGCCGGGTCTGGCGGCCGAGGGCGGCAACCTGTTCCGCGAGACGGCCGCATCCGGCGCCCCGATCGCCGGCGTGCCGGGCGATCCGGGCTACGGCGTCATCAAGCAGGGCTACCTCGAAAACTCCAACGTCGATCCGGTGAAGGAAATCTCCGAGCTGATCTCGGCGCAGCGCGCCTACGAGATGAACTCCAAGGTCATCCAGGCCGCCGACGAGATGTCGGGCGTCGTCTCCAAGGGCATCCGCTGAGCATCATGACCCGCATCGTCCGCCTTGCAAGACACGTCCTGGCCGCCGCCGCGCTCGGCCTCGTCCCGGCCGCTGGCACGGCGGGCGCCGCGGATCTGAACCTGCCGGTTCCCACCGCCGTGATCTATCCCGGACAGAGCGTCCTCGACCGCGGCGTCATCTCGGCGCGCTTCACCGTCCCCGGCAACCAGCTTTCGGCCTATGTGGTCGAGGAAGGCATGCTGAAGGACCGGATCGCGCGTCGCACGCTGCTGCCGAACCAGCCGATCCTCCTCAGCGACCTCAAGTCGCCGGATGCCGTCACGGTCGGACAGGTCGCGACCCTCATCTATCGCGAGGAGGGCCTCCTTATCACCGGCAAGGGCCTGCCGCTCCAGTCGGCGCAGGCGGGTCAGCCGGTGCGCGTGCGCAACGTCGACAGCGGCGTCCTGATCAGCGGCATCGCGTCCGAGGACGGTTCGATCGAGGTGTCGGCGCAATGAGAGCATCGCTTCGCACCGTCGTCCTCGGCGCCAGCCTCGCAGCCGTCCTCGTTCCGGCGAACGCGGCCGACTACGGCGTCGCGGACTACGGATACGCCCAGGCCGGCATCGGCGCGCACGAGAACTTCCAGACGATCGTCCCGCGTGCCCGCCAGTCCGGCGGAGTGCGCATCAAGGACGTCACCACGATCAAGGGCGTGCGCGACAACCAGCTCGTCGGCTACGGTCTGGTCATCGGCCTGCAGGGCTCGGGCGACAGCCTGCGAAACTCGCCCTTCACCGAGCAATCGCTCCAGTCCATGCTGGACCGGATGGGCGTCAACGTGCGCGGCGCCAACCCGCGCACCCGCAACGTCGCGGCCGTCATCGTCACCGCCGACCTGCCGGCCTTCGCCGGCATCGGCTCGCGCATCGACGTGTCGGTCTCCTCGCTGGGCGACGCCTCGTCGCTGATGGGCGGCACGCTCGTGATGACGCCGCTCTACGGCCCGGATGGTGAGATCTACGCCGTAGGGCAGGGGGCGCTCGCGGTCAGCGGCTTCTCTTCCGAGGGCACCAACGAGAGCCTGACGCAGGGCACGCCGACGACCGGGCGCATCGCCGGCGGCGCGCTGATCGAGCGCGAGGTTCCGCGTGCGACGGTGGATACGCCCAACATCACCATGGAACTGCGCAATCCCGACTACCGCACCGCGATCCGCGTCGTCGATGCGATCAACTCGTTCGCGGTGCGCTCCTACGGCAAGCCCGTGGCGCGCGAGCAGGATTTCCGCACGATCTCGCTGACGCGCCCGGCCAAGATGTCGTCCACCCGCTTCATCGCGGATGTCGGCGACCTGATGATCGAGCCGGACACCGCCGCGCGGGTCGTGATCGACGAGCGCACCGGCACGGTCGTCATCGGCAAGGATGTCCAGATCTCGACGGTCGCGGTCACGCATGGCAGCCTGACCGTGCGCATCACCGATATTCCCAATGTCTCGCAGCCCGCCCCCTTCAGCGAAGGGCAGACCGTGGTCACGGCGGATACGACGGTGAACGCCGAGCAGGGCGGCGGAAATCTCGCGATCGTGCAGGGCGCCAATCTCGACAGCGTGGTGCGCGGGCTGAACCGCCTCGGCCTCAAGCCGACCGGCATCATCGCCATTCTTCAGGCTATCAAGACGGCCGGCGCCATGCAGGCCGAGATCGTGGTGCAGTGATGACCTCGTTCCGCTCCCATCGTAAGGCCCTCGGGCTCGGCCTGATGCTCGCGCTTGTGACCGCAGACGCGGCTTTCGCCGAAGGCGCGTCGACGCCGCCGCCGGCCATGCCGACGACGCCCGCCAAGGTGCGCGTCATCGGCGCCGACGGCAAGGAGATGGTGACGCCGGAAGCGCCGATGACCGATACGGACCGTTTCTGCTCCAACATCGCCAATCCCGCGCTCGACGCACGCAACGCCATGCAGCTGGCCGAGATCCGCCAGGCCGAAGGCGAGATCTCCTCCAAGATCAACGAACTCGAGGCCAAGCGCGCCGAGGTCGAGAAGTGGCTCGGCGAGCGCCGTGACTTCATCAACTCGACATCCGACATCGTGATCGGCATCTATTCCGGCATGAAGCCGGATGCGGCGGCCGCCCAGATGGCCGCGCTCGACCGCCCGATCGCCGCCTCGCTCCTGACGCGCCTCAAGCCGCGGCAGGCGAGCGCGATCCTCGCCGAGATGCCCGCGCCGATCGCGTCCGAACTCGCGGCGCTGATCGTCAAGAAGACCGACCGCGCCTCCGCCGAGGCCGGTGCGAAGGACCAGTCCCTGTGAGAGCCATTGCCCCCCTCCTGGCCGTCGGCCTCCTTGCCGGTTGTTCCACCACGCGCGAGGATGCGTTTCGCGAGCCGCTGCTGACGCCGGTCGGCAGCGGGCTCTACCAGAATGCCCCGATCGTCCAGCCGGCGCCCGGCCCCGGGCCGAACGAGCTGCCGCGCAACGTCAACTCGCTGTGGACAGGCCGCAACGCCGATCTCTTCCGCGACACGCGCGCACTCAACGTCGGCGACATCGTGACGGTGAAGATCCAGATCGACGACAAGGCGACGCTCGACAACAACACCAAGCGCTCGCGCGACTCCGGCGTCAGCGTCGGCGCCGACCTCAAGGGCTCGATCGGCTCCTACGGGTTGCCGACCGTCGGCACCACGCTCGGCCTCAAGAACGGCACCAAGGCGACCGGCAAGGGAACCGTGGACCGTAAGGAAGAGATCGACGTGTCCGTCGCGGCCGTGGTGACGCAGGTCCTGCCGAACGGCAACCTCTACATCGCCGGCCAGCAGGAGGTGCGCGTCAACTTCGAGGTGCGCGTCCTGTCGATCGCCGGCATCATCCGGCCGGGCGACATCCTGCCCAACAACACGATCCACTACGAGAAGATCGCGGAAGCCCGCATCTCCTATGGCGGCCGCGGCCGCCTGACGGAAGTGCAGCAGCCGGGCTGGGGCCAGCAGGTCCTCGACAACGTTCTGCCCTACTGACGAGGGCGCACGTCGCACCGTGCCGATCTCGTCCACGGCCGCAGCCGCGTTGCCGCCGTGGGCGTTCGTCGTTCTGATGCGCGCGGCAAGGCTCGCGACAGGGCAATTCCTTAACACTTCCTTGCCGGGCGGCGGTGCCCGGCGGGACGATCCCGCCCACACCGCGCCCGGCTGCCCCATTCCATGCCGCCGGAGCGCCGAATGACCGAGCTCAGCCCTGAAGCCCTAGGCATGATGCCGGACGGCTTTGCACCGCCCAAGAAGAGCAATAAGGCGCAGACGATCGGCGCCCTCCTCGGCCTGACGGTGATCGCGCTGGCGGGAGGCGGGGCCCTTGGCTTCCTCCTCAAGAAGGACCCGCCGGTGGTCGCGGCGCCCCCGGTCGAGGCCCCGGCGGCCGCGGCCGCCGCTCCGTCGCTCGCCGCGGTCCCGGCCGGCACCAAGGAAGTGATCCAGCCGCTCGAGCCGATCCTCACCGATCTCGCCTCGCCGCCGGGCACGCAGGTCCGGCTCGAAGCCGGGCTGCTCCTATCGCTGTCGGAGGACGAGAGCGTCGACCAGACGGTGCTGGCCTCCCAGATCCAGGCCGACACACTGGTCTTCCTGCGCACGCTGGAACTTGCCCAGATCGAGGGGGCGCGCGGCCTTCTTCACCTGAAGGAAGACCTCCTCGAGCGCGCGAAACTGCGCTCGACCGCCGTCAAGGACGTCGTCGTCCGCTCGTTGATCGTCAAGTGAAGCGGCTCCTCCTCCTCCTTGCGCTCCTCGTCGCCAGCGCCGCGCCGGCCCTGGCGCAGGATGCGGTCGCGGAAGCGGCAAGCGGGCTCGCCTCGCTGATCCCCGCAGGCGACACCGCCGTCTCCGGCCGGATCGTCCAGCTGTTCGGCATCGTCACCGTCCTGTCGGTGGCGCCGGGCCTCCTCGTGATGGTCACGGCCTTCACCCGCGTCGTGATCGCGCTCTCGATCCTGCGCACCGGCCTCGGCCTCCAGACGACGCCGGCCAACCTGATCCTCATCTCGCTGTCACTCTTCATCACCTTCTTCGTGATGATGCCGACCTTCGACCAGTCCTGGCGCGACGGCCTGCAGCCGCTGATGAAGGGGCAGATCACGGAAGAAGAGGCGCTGCCGCGCATCGCCGAGCCCTTCCGCGAGTTCATGCTGGATCAGGTGCGCGAGGAAGACCTCGCCCTCTTCAACAACATCAACGAGGCCTCGATCCGCGATCGTCTGCCGGTGATGGAGCAGGGTTCGGGCGAGGGGCAGGTCGTCGACTTCCGCATCCTCGTCCCGGCCTTCATGATCTCGGAACTGCGTCGCGGCTTCGAGATCGGCTTCCTGATCGTCCTGCCGTTCCTCGTGATCGACCTCATCGTCGCGACGCTGACCATGTCGATGGGCATGATGATGCTGCCCCCGACGATCATTTCGATGCCCTTCAAGATCCTGTTCTTCGTCCTGATCGACGGCTGGAACATGCTGACAGGCAGCCTCGTGCGCTCCTTCATGTAGCGAGACCCGCACGCATCGCCTGTCTCGAAGGCTCTCGGACCCACCGGTCCGGGGGCCTTCTGCGTTGGGCTCGTGGGAAGTGCGACGCCATTTCAGTGACTTAGCCGGAAACGCCTTCAATTTGAATCGAACCCGCGCTGCAGCGGAAGTCGATTGTCATCTATACTTCACGCCGACAAGTCCAAACTCCAGATACGATTCAATTTTAGCGATCCAATACAGCAGGTATTCCGAGTTCCCCGGTAGTTTTGTCTTCGAAGCAGAGAGCAACGGCTCAAAGACAAGCTTCAAGATAAACGGGGAAAAGACAATGGTTGCTATCAGCACGACGAACAACGGTGTCGCCATGGCCGCTCTGCGCCGCGTGAACGCCGATCTCACGACCACCCAGAACCGCATCGCGACGGGCCTGCGCGTCGGCTCGGCGAAGGATGATGCCGGGATCTGGGCGACCGCCACGAAGATCCGCTCCGACATCTCGGCCTCCGAGTCGGTCAAGTCGAACCTCAGCACCGCCAAGGCCCAGGTCGATGCCGCCTCCGCCGCACTCGACGAGATCAGCGCGCTGGTTGATGAGGTCGCCAAGATCACCGCTTCTGTCGCAGCAGCTGGCGGCACGGCAACGACAAGCCAAGTCAATCAGGTCGTTGCCTTCCAGACCCAGATCACCGCCTTGATGGGCAGTTCGACGGTCAACGGCAAGAACCTTCTCGGCGCTGCGGGCGCACCAAACAACCTTTCCGTTGCGACCGGCGTTTCGGACGGGGCGCTTGTCGGAACCGTCGCCTACACTGCTGGTCTTCCGACCGCTGGCGCCGGCATGACCGAACTGATGGCCGTCACTGATGCAGCCAGCTTGGCGGCTTTCACGTCGACGGACGCTGCGACGGCGCAAAGTGAGATTGCAGCCATCGCGACCAAGCTTGGTGCCGTGTCGAAGGGGCTCGACAGCGCGATGAGCTTCAACGACCGGATGGCCGACGTCCGCAACAACGCCCTCGGTGGTCTGGTGGACGCCGATCTCGAGCGTGAAACCGCCAAGATGCAGGCGCTTCAAGTTCGCCAGCAGCTCGCCTACCAGGCCATCTCGATGAGCAACAACTCGGCCCAGAACATTCTCATGCTCTTCCGCTAAGCCTTAGGCGACGCATCGCGTCTCCCCGTCGCGCCACTTGCCGACGGCTTAGCAAAGCGACCCTCCGGCGCTCCCCGTGCCGGAGGGTTTTCGATTCCGGATCGGACCTCAGGTCCTCCATCCTTCATCATTCGGTAAGGTCATCACGTCCGCGCAAGCTTGTGCCCCCAGAGTGACGCCATCACTTCCCGCATTCCGCAGGCGAACGCATGGCGATGGTCGCTCGGGCCGAGGCCCAAAAACTCCTGTCCAACCTTCAGGCGCTGGGCGGCCGCAAGCTGGGTGCGCTGGCGTTGATCGGCGTCGTCGCCATCGCGCTTGTCAGCCTCGCCGCCTTCTACCTGTCAAAGCCGACGATGGAGTCGCTCTATTCCGGTCTCGACCGGCAGGACGTCACGCGCATCGGCGCTGCGCTCACCGAGGCGGGCATTCCGTTCGACGTGAATGCGGCCGGCGACACGGTGATGACCAACTTCTCGCAGACCGCGAACGCCCGCATGCTGCTCGCCGAAAAGGGCCTGCCGCGGTCGGAGAACGCGGGATACGAGCTCTTCGACTCGATGGGCTCGATGGGCCTCACCACCTTCATGCAGGAGGTAACGCGCGTCCGCGCTCTTGAGGGCGAACTCGCCCGCACGATCCAGACCTTGAAGGACGTGCGCGCTGCGCGCGTCCACATCGTCCTGCCCGAGCCGGGCTCGTTCCGCCGCGAGAGCCAGAAGCCGTCGGCCAGCGTCGTGATCCGCACCGACAACACCGAGGACTTTGCCAACGCGCAGGCGATCCGCCACCTCGTGTCCTCCGCCATTCCCGGCATGCAGGTCGATCAGGTGACGGTGCTGAACACCGACGGCACGCTGCTTGCCTCCGGTGACGACGCCTCCAACGCCACCTCGACCAAGCAACTCGGCATGGAGGGTATCGTCTCCTCCTCGATCCAGGACTCGATCCGCCGCACGCTCGCCCCGTATCTTGGCGTTGGCAACTTCCAGTCCAGCGTTATCGCCCGCCTCGATACCGACCGGCGCCAGATCTCCTCGCGCAAGTTCGATCCGGACGGCCGCGTCGAGCGCTCGACGCGCACGGTGCGCGAGACCGGCCAGTCGACCGACCAGGCGGCCGACGCCAATGCGGCGACCGCCGCGCAGAACGTGCCCCAGGCCGCGCCTCAGCCCGCCGCCAACGGCACGTCCTCGTCGGAGGCCAAGGAGCGCCGCGAGGAGCTGACCAACTACGAGATCAACGAGACCACCACGCAGACCGTCTCCGACGGCTACGACGTGCGCCGCCTGTCGATCGCCGTCGTCGTCAACCGTGCCCGGCTCGCCGCCACGCTCGGCGAGAACCCGACGCAGGAGCAGATCGACGCCGCGCTCGCCGAGGTGAAGACCCTCGTCGCCTCGGCGGCCGGGATCACCGACAGCCGCGGCGACCAGCTCGAAGTGACCGCCGTCGACTTCGTCTCCAACGGCCAGGACCTCCAGCCCGTGCCCTCGCTCGGCTATGGCGAGATGCTGCTGAAGCAGTCCGGCACGATGGTCAACGCGCTCACCATCCTCGTGGTCGCCGTGCTCGTCATCTGGTTCGGTCTGAAGCCCGCGATCCGCGCGATCTCGGCCCCGGCCGCCAACGACAACGTCGACGACGCCATGCTGACCGGCGACGGGCCGATCGAACTGCAGAACCCGATGCTCGACAGCGATCTCGGCCCGCTCAACACGCCTCCCGGCTTCGGCGCCGACCTCGTGGCCTCGCTGGGCTACGGCGAGCCGCCCGCCAACGACGACCTGTTCGACGAACTCACCCGCAACCGTGCCAACTCGCCGAAGGTCCGCCTCGAGAAGCTCGTCGATTTCGACGAAGCCCAAGCGGCGGCCATCCTCAAGCAGTGGATTCACCAGAAAGAGGCGGCCTAAGCCATGATCCCTCTCGCGCAATTCCTGTCGGACGAAAACGAAGACGAGTTCGTGCCGCTGCGGGCCCAGGCGCCGCGCCGGCCTCCGGTCGCCGCTCCCCGCGCCTTCGAGGCTGGCCTGCCGCGGGTCTCCTCGCAGGCCGCGCCGGCGGCGCGCGCGGCGGCCAAGCCTGCCGCTCCCATGCCCGCCATGCGCCCGACGGCGATGCCGCCCAAGGCCCTGCAGGCAGCTGGCGTCGCGCCCGTCCAGCCGCGGCCCGCGGCCGAGCCGCGCATCTCGCTGCGTGAGGTCGAGGCCGAGCGCCGGGCCTGGGCAAGAGAGCGTGAAACGCTTCTGCGAGCTCATGAGATCGCGTTGGCCCAGGCCCACCAGGACGGTGCCGCCGAAGCTGGCGAGGCGGTGCGCCAGGATCTGGAGCGCGCGTCCGCCGAACGCATCGAGGCCCTTCGCCAGACGCTGGCAGCCGACCACGAGGGGGTGCTCGCCGAGGCGCGCCGGCAGTGGGTCGAGACCGAAGGCGACCGGCTCGCCGATCTCGTCATCCTGCAGATGGCGGTGTTCGAGGATGCGTTGAAGACGACGCTGAGCTCGCTCCTGCGACCCCTCGTGCTCGACGCGCGAAAGCGCATGACGGTGGACGAGCTGGCGGGCGCGGTGAAGACCATCGCCTTCGACGGCACCACGGTGAAGATCGCGGCATCCGGCCCGAGCGATCTCCTGCATTCGCTGGAGGACAAGCTCGGCGATCACGCCCGCCATGTCTCCTTCGATCCTGACGAGACCTATGCCGACGTTCGCATCGACGCCAATCAGACCGTGATCGAGACCCGTCTCGCCGCGTGGCTGAAGGCCGTCGAGGAGGCGCTTTCGTGAGTGCACTCGATACCGAGCGGCACGAGATCATCATCGTCCGTCGCAGCGGCGAGGGCGAGGACGGGCACCATGGTGGCGCCTGGAAGATCGCCTTCGCCGACTTCATGACGGCGATGATGGCCTTCTTCCTCGTGATGTGGCTGACCAGCGTGTCGGACGACGCGACGAAGAGCCAGATCGCCCAGTACTTCAACCCGATCGAGCTGAACGACCCGCTGCCGCCGACGGACGGTGTCGCGCGCGACCCGTCGGCCCCGGCGCAGACGCCCGGTCCCGCCGCGGAGGACAGCAAGACGCCCGGCACCCCCGGCGGCAAGCCCGTCGGCGGCGACGCCAAGGGCGGCGAGGATCAGGCGATCTTCCGCGATCCGTATGCGGTGCTGGCCGAGATCGTCGCCGAGAACGAGGCGATGGGCGACACCGGAAAGGCGATCGGCAAGCCCGACGGCACCGGGCTTCCGGGCCTCAATGGGGGCGACGCCTATCGCGACCCGTTCGATCCGACGTCCTGGCAGCTGACGCCGAACGCGGTCGCCGGCAAGGAGGTCGAGGTGACTGCCGACGATTTCGCGACGGTCGCCGTCGAGCCGCCGAAGCCCGCGCCGCCGCCGGTCGAGGTTGCTGCCGCACCCGCCGCGCCGGCAACGCCCGAGCAGAGCGATGCGGCCGAGTTGCAGAAGGAGATCGACGCCAGCGTGCCGGGAACGGAAGTCGCCGACGTCCAGGTGAAGAGCGGCGATGCGGGATCGGGCACGGTCACGATCTCGCTCGCCGACACGCTCGACACCGGCATGTTCCAGATCGGTTCGGCCCGGCCCACGGCCGACGCGATCCGGCTGATGGAAAAGATCGCGGCGATCCTCAAGGACCGTCCGGGCGACATCGTCATCCGCGGCCATACGGACGCACGGCCCTATTCGGGCAACGGCCAGATCGACAACTGGCGCCTGTCCACCGACCGCGCCCACATGGCCTACTACATGCTTCGCCGCGGTGGCCTCGACGACAAGCGGGTGGAGGCGATCGAAGGCGTCGCCGACCGTCAGCCGAGCAATGCTTCCGATCCCGAGGCCGCCAGCAACCGGCGCATCGAGATCCTCTTGAAAGAACCCAAGGCGTGAAGAACTCTCTGCGGCTCCTGCTCGGCTCGTTGCTGATCGGTGCGTCCATGCTGCCCGCGCGCGCCATGGAAGCACCGGCGGCGCCCGATGCGGCAGGCCAGGTGGAGCCGTCGTCCGAGGCGGTCGCGCCGCCGGCGCCGGAAGCACACGGCGCGGACGCACCGGATGACGGGGCGCCGGCCGCAGAGCATGCGCCGGAGACCCCGGCGGCCCTTGCCGAGGGACATGACACGCATTGGACGGAAAGCCGGACGCCGATGCCGTTCGACGTCATGCGTTCGGTGCAGTTCCTGCAGGATCAGGTCGCGCGCGGGAACGTGCGCGCCATCCGGGTGCAGGCGCTGCTCCTGCGCCGCTTCGCCCGCACGTTCATCGAAGCGGCCCCCGAGGTCTGGAACGACCCACGCAACACGCGGGCTGTCGTCCTCTTCACGTTCAGCGGCGGGACGCCCGACGTGATCTCAACGCTTCTCGACCAGGGTCGCCTGCCGGAGTCGGAAAGGGCGCTCTTCGAGGGGGCGCTCGCCTATGTCCGCAACGATCTGCCGACGGCCGCCAAGAAGCTCGAGTCCGTGACGATCGACGACCTCGAGCCGGTCCTTGCAGCGCAGGTGAGCCTCGCCCTCGGGCAGATTCACCAGATCGACCATCCCGACCAGGCGATCGAGGATCTGGCGAATGCACGCCTGCTGGCGCCCGGCACGTTGATCGAGGAGGCCGCGCTGCGCCTCGGCGCACCGTTGGCGGATGCCGCGGGCTCTCATGACGATGCGGATCGGATGGCCCGACGCTATTTCGATACCTATCACGACTCCAGCTACGCCGCGAACTTCGAGACGCGCTATGTCGCGCTGGTCGTGGGTCGCGCCGTGCCGGACGCGCAGGGAGCCCTGATCTCGATGGATGCCGTCGTCGCCGGATTGCCGGATGATCGGCAGCAGCGCCTGTATCTGGCCGCCGCGCGACGCTCGCTGGTCGCCGGCAGCCTGCCTTTCGCTTCGCAGGTGGCCGAGCGTGCCATCGTTCTCGGCGGACTCGAACCCGGCGACGCCTCGCGCGCCACCCTCTACCGGACAGCCTCCTCGCTTGGAACGGACAGCCAGGACGCGTCCCGGAAGGCCCTCGACGGGATCGACCGGAACCTCCTGCATATCGAGGACCAGAAGATCCTCGATGCCGCCTATTCGGTGCTGGACTCGATGGCCAGGCCTGCCCTGATGACCGAGGTCAGCAATCCCGGTCCGGTCGAGCCGGAGACGTCAGCCGTGCTCGCGCGAGCCAAGGCGGCGCTCGACGCCGCGTCCCATGAAATGAAGAAGCCCTGAGCCATGAAGATCGATCTTTCCCTCGCGCCGGTCGACAAGGAGCCCGCGCGCGCCTCCGCTCATTCGGATCTCGACCGCGGCGTGATGGGCGATGCGTTCGGGAAGGCGGTGCGCGATGCCGAAGGCAAGCGTTCCGCCAACGCCAACGACCAAGCATCGCGGGCGGACGCCGAGACGGCGAAGCCGAGCGAGGAGGGGGCAGGCGATACGGTCGCAACCGACCAGCAGGATGCTCTCGAGACCGAAGGGAAGGACGAGACCAAGGGCAAGGCCGATCCGCTCCAGGCGCTACTCGGAGCGCTCGTGGGCGCGAAGGCGCCTGCCGGCGGCAAGGATGCGACCGCAGAACAGGGCAAGGCCGGGCGCGAGGCTCCCGAAATACCCGATGCGGCCGGGCTGAAGGTCGCGGTCTCCGAAGAGGCCGCCGCGAAGGACAAGGCGGCGGTGAAGCTCGACGTCCTCCGGATGGAGACGCATTTCGAGCCGCATCAGGACGGAATGGTGCTGGTCGAGGGCCGCGCGGTCGCGAAGCCGGACGCGGCATCCGCTGCCGAGGCGAAGGCCGGGGGTGCCGGCAATGCCAGCGTGACGGCAGCGCTCGCGGACATCGCGAAGGGACGAACGGGCGAGGCAAAATCGGCAGCGGCCAACGGTCCTCAGGCCGAAGCGGACGACGGAGCCGCCGTGCCGATGCGCTTCGACGAGGCGATCTCCCGGCTCGGACGCAACGCCTCCGAAAGTTCGGGTCGTGAAACCGGGCGCGACGGGTCGGCGGCAGCGCAGTCGGCACTCGGCGAACTCGCCGCCCGTCGCAATGCCGCGCGCAGCGCGGACGCTGCGGCAGGCACCGTCTCCGCCACGACGGCGATGCCCTCATCCTCCCCCTACAACCTGGCCGGACAGGTCGCCGGCCCGATCATGGAAGCGTTGGGCGACCCTGCCCAGGCTTCCACCCAGTCCGCCCCCGCCAGCAGCGATGCGCACCTGCGGATGCGCGCGGGCGGCGGCGCCCTGAAGACACTCACGATCCAGCTGCATCCCGAGCATCTCGGCACGGTCGACGTGTCGATGCGGCTGAACGAGGGACGGCTGACGCTGGAACTTGCCGCCAGCCGCAGCGACACGGCCTCGATGCTGCTCGACGATCAAGCGTCCCTGCGCAAGCTTCTCGAGCATGCCGGCTTCTCGCTCGACGACGCTGCGATCTCGGTTATCACGCGGGACAACGGGCAGTTGCGCACCGCGGACGCCAGCGGAACGAATTCGCAGCCGAACGACCAGGGCGGTCGTCCGGCGGGGGAGGGGCGCTCCGACGCCCGCGGCCAGTCCAGCGGATCGGACGAGCAGGCGAGCCGACGCCGTCCCACCCAGCAGGGCCGCGACGACGGCTCTCCGGCCAAGTCTCAGGCCGGATCGACCTATCTCTGAGCAATCGGACAGGGGATGCCGTCGGCCATCAGGTCTTCGGCATCCCTTCTCTTTTCGTAACCCGAGGTTGCGACACCCGATCGAGCGCAAAACGGTTGCAAGGCTCGCGATAGCTTGCACGGATAGATTGAAAATCAACGGTCCGTGATTTATCTCGAATGTGAATGGTTTCGAACAAGCGTCTGTCAACAAATGGTAAATCGACGCTGACTGTTACGAACCATTAACCCTATAGTGATTTTTGGGGATGGCCCGATTCGCGGTGGGTTGGTTATTTGTTTCCTAACGAAACGCAAGTCACGCGGCGGGGACAAATGATCGTAGTTGTGGACAATCGCGAGCTGGTCACGAACGGCTACAAGTCCCTCTTCGGGACGGAAGGGGTCTCCTCCGCCGGTTTCGGCGTCGACGAATTCCGCGACTGGGTCGAGTCCGCGTCCGACAACGACCTGTCGGCCGTCGAAGCCTTCCTGCTCGGCGACTTCCCCGAGCGCGGCGCCTTCACCCGTCTGGTCCGCAGCCGCTCCACCGCCCCGATGATCGCCCTGGCCGAAGCCAAGGCCCTGACCTCCACGCTCGACCTCTTCGCGGCCGGCATCGACGACGTCGTCGCCAAGCCCGTGCACGTCAAGGAGATCCTGGCCCGTGTCGGCGCCATCCGCCGCCGCGAGGTGACGATCGACCGCGCCAAGACCACGGTCGACGAGATCTGCGTCTTCGCCGACGGTCGCGACGCCGAAGTCGCCGGCCAGCCGATGGTGCTGCCGCGCCGCGAGCGCCGCATCCTCGAGTATCTGGTCGCCAACAAGGGTCGCCGCGTCTCGAAGCAGCAGCTGTTCAGTGCGATCTACGGGATCTTCGACGAGAACGTCGAGGAGAACGTCATCGAAAGCCACATCTCCAAGCTGCGCAAGAAGCTCAAGATGCGTCTGGGTTATGATCCGGTCTCGTCGAAGCGTTACCTCGGTTATGGTATCGGCGTCTGAAGCAACTCGCTTCGTAAAGTAGACGAACGACTTTGAGGGCCCGGCACGAAAGTGCCGGGCCCTTCGATTTATGAAGATATGGTTAATGATATGTTATTTAAATTCTATGTGACAGCAGCTTCGCGCAAGCCATTCCCACTAGTGTGAATGCAATCTGAGGTAACGGATAAGGGTGGCAGTATGAGCATCGGCGGCCTAATGCGCACGAGCGTCTCCGGCATGAACGCGCAGGCGACGCGCCTCAGCGCGGTGTCGGAGAACATCGCGAACGCCAACACCAACGGCTACAAGCAGACCACCACCGAGTTCACCTCGCAGATGCTGGCCAACGGCAAGGGCCAGTACAACTCGGGAGCGGTGGAGGCCAACGTGCGCACGCTGATCAGCGAGCAGGGCGGCCTCAGCTACACCGCCAACTCCGTCAATTCGAAGAAGCTCGACCTTGCGATCTCCGGCCAGGGCTTCCTGGTCGTCGACGACGGCAACGGCGGCAACGTCCTGACGCGCGCCGGCTCCTTCATGCAGCAGCCGGACGGCACGCTGGTCAACGCCGCCGGCTACGCGCTGAAGGGCTACCCGGTCGGTGCGACGGGCACCGACTTCGTCCTCAACGGCTTCGCCGGGCTCAAGCCCGTGAACCTCAACGCCGGCCTCCTCAGCGCCAGCCCGAGCACCAAGGGCATCCTCACGATCCCGCTGAACAAGGACTTCACGGAGCAGACCGGCGATCTGCCATCTGCGAACACCGACAAGACGCCCGACCCGAAGAAGACGGTCTCGAACTCGCTGGTGGTCTACACCAACTCCGGCGAGGCGGTGAAGCTCGACATTTATTATACCAAGACGAGCGACGCCAATAACGAGTGGGAGGTTACGGTCTTCGACAGCCGCGGTGCCAGCAAGACCGGCACCAACCGCCCATTCCCCTACGATGACGGCCCGCTGAAGACGGCGACGCTCGCGTTCGACGCCACGAAGAACTACTCGCTGGCGTCGATCGACGGCACCGCGACCGGAATCCTCGACATCGACCTCTCCAGCATCGGCGGTGTCGCGGCCTTCAATCTGGACATCGGCAATACGACCCAGTTCACCGGCGACAACCAGCCGCTGGAAGCCAAGGTCGACGGCAACCCCGCCGAGGTGATCGATAAGGTCAACGTCGGCAAGGACGGCACGGTGCTCGCGACCTTCACGTCCGGCGCCACCCGCGAGCTATACAAGATCCCGCTCGCCAAGGTCGCCGCGCCCGACAACATGACCGTCCTGTCCGGCAACGCCTTTGCGCCGAGCCTCGAATCCGGCAGCGTCCTGATGGGCTTCGGCGGATCTGACGGCTTCGGCGACCTGATCTCCGGTGCGCTCGAGAACTCCACCGTCGACATGGCCTCTGAGCTCACCACCATGATCGAGAGCCAGCGGTCCTACACCGCCAACTCCAAGGTCTTCCAGACCGGTTCGGAAATCATGGACGTGCTGGTGAACCTGAAGCGCTGACGGCGCCGGTTCCCAACCTTTCCTGACAGCAATGCGCGTCGCAGGACTGCGGCGCGCCGCCGGACCGATCGTCCTTCGTACCCTACCGGATTGCTCCCATGTCGCTCTCTGCCGCGTTGAACACTGCCAAGTCGTCGCTGGCCGCGTCGCAGCTTCAGACGCAGATCGTCTCGAGCAACATCGCCAATGTGAACACGGCGGGTGCCACCCGCAAGATCGCGAACGTGGTGACGGGCGCTGGCGGTGGGGTCACCGTTTCCTCGATCTCGCAGGCCTCCAACTCGGTCCTCTTCCGCAACATGCTGGACGCGACCTCGAAGCTGCAGGTCGCCGTCACTCAGTCCGACGCCTACTCGCGGATCAACGAAATCCTGGGCGACACCGCGGCCAAGGAGTCGCCGCAGGCCCGCATCGCCGCCTTGAACGACGCGCTTTCGACGCTGGCCAACACGCCGGGCAATTTCGATCTCGCCCGCAACGCCGTGCAGGCCGCTCAGGACGTCGTCACCACCATCCGCACCCATGCCGCGACCGTCGACACGATCCGTCGCGACGCGGACGACGGATTGGTGGTAGCGGCTGCCGACATGCAGCAGATCCTGGCCGAACTCGAAACGGTCAACCGCCAGATCGTGCAGGGCACGAACAAGGGCCAGGACATCACCGACCAATCCGACCAGCGCGATCGGCTCGTCACGCAGCTGTCCCAGTATGTCGGCGTCAGCGTCCAGCTGCGCGGCAGCAACGACATGGTGATCTACACCGACTCCGGCGTGACGCTCCTCGAGAACACGGCGCGTAGCGTTTCCTACCAGTCGACGAATTCCCTTGCGCCGGGCGCCGAGGGCAACAGCTTCTACATCGACGGCGTCGCCGTGACCGGCGAAAAGTCGTACATGCCCGTGAAGACCGGCAAGATCGCCGGGCTGACCGAAGTCCGCGACGAGATCGCCAACACCTATGGCGCGCAGCTCGACGAACTGGCCCGCGGCCTCGTGTCCGCCTTCTCCGAGTTCGATCCGTCGGGCACGGGCGTCGCCAAGACCGGCCTCTTCACCTCGACCGTCGACATGTCCACGACCACCGGGCCCGTTTCGGTCGGCGCGTTCACGACGCCTGGCGCCTTTGCGGCCGACAAGGACGTGTCCTTCACGGTCACCTACGAAGGCACGACCTACCAGGCTTCCGGAACGCTGACCGCCGCGGATCTCGCCAGCGAGGCAGCCTTCGCCAGCCGCCTTCAGTCGCTTGTCGCGGGCGCCAAGACCACGACGGGAGCGACGCTCGGCGCCGGACGCATCTCCGTCACCAGCACGGGCACCGCGCTGTCGATGTCGGCAACCGGCGTCGGCGATAGCATCGGATTCGCAATCTCCGGGCTTTCCGCCAACATGACGGCGGCCGGCGTCACCGCCGGGACCGGCACGCCTGATCCCGAGCCGGTCTATCGTGGCCTCAGCTCGAACCTGACGATTGCCGCCGGCCTTGGCGCCGATCCGACGCTGGTGCGCGACGGCGTGAACTACCAGTACAACCCGGGCTCGCCGACGAAGCTCGGCGGCTTCAGCGATCGCATCGTGGCGCTCGGCAAGGCCCTGGATACGGCCCGCTCCTTCTCCAGCGACGCGGGTGCCAATCCGAAGGCGACGCTGGCCGGCTACGCAGCTTCCTCGATCGGCTGGGTGCAGCAGTCGCGGACTGCCGCCAGCAATTCCGCGACGTCGATGACGACGCTTGTCAACAAGACCAACGAGACGCTGTCCAGCGAGACCGGCATCAATCTCGATGTCGAGCTGACCCGCCTGATCGAACTCGAACGCTCCTATCAGGCGTCGGCCAAGATCATCTCTACCGTGGACCAGATGTTGGCCCAGCTTCTCCAATCTATCTGACGGATCGCGTAAGTCATGACCATTTCCTCGCTGTCCTTCAACGCCGCCACCCGAGCGACGATCCTGCGTCTCCAGTCCGAGCTGAAGGACGCGACGACGGAGTTGAGTTCGGGGCGCCACGCCGATATCGGCATGACCCTCGGTCGGCTGACGGGGGATGCGGTCCAGTACCATTCGCAGGAGACCAGCATCGTGAAGATGCTGGAGTCGAACAATCTCGTCACCAGCCGCCTCGAGCTGATGGACGACACGCTCGACGATCTGCGCAGTTCGGCGGAATCCGTCTCGTCGAACCTGATGACGGTGGTGGCGAACGGGGCGAACGCCGATGCGGTTGCGGGTTCGATGATCGCGGCCAAGGGCGCTCTCGGCTCGCTGATCGGCTCGCTCAACGTCAACATTACGGGCCAGTACCTGTTCGCCGGCGCGCAGACCGACCAGCTGCCGATGACCGACGCCAGCAACGTCGTCGCGACGCAGTTCCAGGCCTTTCTGGCCGCCGCCGGCAAGACGCCCGAGACCGTGACGAAGGACGAGCTCACCCGGTACTTCTCGAAAGACGGTTTCACTGCCACCGGCGGCCAGATCTACCGGTTCGACGACATGTTCGCCGACAACCTGCCCCCGACCGCACCGCCCCAGCCAAGCTGGAACGACTGGTCGACCGCGTCCGACACGCCCGTCGTGTCGCGCATCTCGAAGACCGAGACGATCGAGTCGTCGCTCAGCACCAGCGACAGCGCGATCCGCAAGATCACGGCGGCCTATGCCCTGATCGGCAGCGTCGGCCTCGACAAGATGGGCGCCGATGCCCGCACGGCAGTCGCCTCGGCCGCCTACGAGAGGGTCGGCGACGGCATGAAGGGCCTGACAGCCCTGCAGACGCAGATCGGCGGGCGCCTCAACCGCGTCGAGATCGCCAACACCGCGCTGAACACCCAGAAGGCGCTGGTCCAGAATGCGATCGACCGTCTGGAAGGTGTCGATACCGCCGAGGCGGGCCTCCGGGTGTCGGCCTTGGAGACGCAATTGCAGGCTTCGTTCACGGTGACCGGGCGCCTGAAGAACCTCAGCCTTCTGAACTATCTCTGACCCCTTCGAACGGCCGGCATGATCGCCAGGCAGCCGCGAACCAGCCTCACGGGATACGAAGCATGTACCAGTTCTCCTATGCGGAAGTCAGTTCGGAGAGTTCCGCGACGGCTCGCGACCGCGAGCGTGAGGCGCTTGACCGTACCGTGGCCGCCCTTCAGCGCGCTCAGGCCGCCGGCCCGAAGTCGCGCGAAGCCGTCGAGGCGATCTACCTGACGCGCAGCCTCTGGAGCGTGCTCGTCGAGGATCTTGCCAACCCCGAGAACGCGCTTCCGGAGGAACTCCGCGCCGCGCTGATCTCGATCGGTCTCTGGATCATGCGCGAGGCCGAGGCCATCCGTCTTGGACGCAGCGACGACTTCTCCGCGATGATCGAGATCACCGCGATGATCCGCGACGGTCTCGGAGAGTAACGATGTCCACACTTCGGATCACGCTGCGTGCCGGAGAACGGATCTTCGTCAACGGCGCGGTGATGCGCGTCGATCGCAAGACGCATCTGGAATTCATGAACGACGTGACGTTCCTGCTGGAAAGCCACGTCATGCAGGCCGACGACGCGACGACGCCCCTTCGCCAGCTCTACTTCGTCATTCAGCTGATGCTGATTGACCCGGCCGGCGCCGCCGAGGCGCGGGCGCTCTTCGACCGCACCTATCCCTCGCTGCTTGCCGCCTTCTCGTCCGCCGAGATCCGCTCGGGCATCCAGGATGTCGTCGATCTCGTCCACCGCGAGCGCAACTTCGAAGGACTGAAGCGGCTCCGCTCGCTGCTGCCGCTAGAGGACCTCGTCATGCAGGGTGAAGGCGTCGTGATGCCAGAGATCAAGCCGATCGCCCGTCCGGTCGTCGCCATGGGAGCCCGATAGTCATGTCCACCGTCTCCAACGTCTCTACGAACGCCGCGACCTCGGCCGCAGCGACGAAGTCCTCCGGCAGCGTCTCAAGCGAGATGAAGACCGGGCTCGACTACGACGCCTTCCTGAAGCTTCTCGTCGCCCAGATGAAGAACCAGGATCCGACGAACCCGACCGATCCGACCCAGCAGATGAGCCAGCTCGCCTCGTTCTCGAACGTCGAGCAGTCGATCAAGCTCAACCAGAAGCTCGAGGCGATGACGACGCTCTCGACGCTGACGCAGGCGAACAACCTGATCGGGCGCACCGTCACCACCGGCGACGGGTCGGTCAGCGGCGTCGTGAAGTCGATCCAGGTCGCCAGCGATGGCGCAGTCGCCACGCTCGCCGACGGCAAGCTCGTGCTCCTCGAAGCCGGCATCAAGGTCGAGTAGCATGAACGAGGCCGACGCCATCGACATCGTCCAGTCCGCGATCTGGACCGTGGTCGCCGCCTGCGGGCCCGCCGTCGGCGGCGCCATGCTGGTCGGCATCGTGATCGCACTGTTCCAGGCGCTGACGCAAATCCAGGAGGTCACGCTGACCTTCGTGCCGAAGATCCTTGCGATCTTCGTCATCATCGCCTTCACGGCTTCCTTCACGGGCGCGCAGGTCTACGCCTTCACGCAGGAAACCTTCTCGCGGATCGAGCACGGGTTCTGACGACCTCAGTTGCGTAAAGCATAGAGAAGGCCCGGACCGCGCGCGGTTCGGGCCTTTTCGTTTCGGGCCCTGCGCCAGCCCGGCACCAGATCGAAATGGCAAGAAAGCGTTAACGATCCCGCTGTCCGCGCCGCGCGCCCGGCCAGCCGTCCAGGACCGATGCGCATGGCCGTCGACACCCTCAAGATTTCCTCATCAGCACTGCCGCCGCGCGCCAGCATGCGCGACATCGGCTTCGCGCTCGGCATCGTCGCGATCCTCGCGGTGCTGTTCGTACCGATCCCGTCCTTCCTGATCGACATCGGTCTCGTGGTCTCGATCGCGCTGTCGATCCTGATCCTGATGGTGGCGCTCTGGATCGAGAAGCCGCTCGACTTCTCGGCCTTTCCGACGGTGCTGCTGCTCGCGACCATGCTGCGCCTGTCGCTGAACATCGCGACGACGCGCGTCATCCTCAGCCACGGCGACGAAGGCCACAACGCGGCCGGCTACGTCATCGGCGGCTTCTCGCAGTTCGTGATGGGCGGCGACTTCGTCATCGGCATCGTCGTCTTCATCATCCTGATTACCGTCAACTTCCTCGTCATCACAAAGGGTGCGACGCGTATCGCGGAAGTCGGTGCGCGCTTCACCCTCGACGCCATTCCCGGCAAGCAGATGGCAATCGACGCCGACCTTTCGGCCGGCCTTATCGACGAAAAGCAGGCGCAGACCCGTCGCCGCGAACTGGAAGAGGAAAGCTCGTTCTTCGGCTCGATGGACGGTGCCTCGAAGTTCGTGCGCGGCGACGCCATCGCCGGTCTCATCATCACGGCCGTCAACATTTTCGGTGGCATCATCATCGGCGTCACGCGCCACGGCATGGACGCCGCGCATGCCGCCGACGTCTTCGTGAAGCTGTCGGTCGGCGACGGTCTCGTCACGCAGATTCCGGCGCTCGTCGTCTCGCTCGCCGCCGGCCTTCTGGTCTCGAAAGGCGGTACGCGCGGCGCGGCCGAGAGCGCCATCATGATGCAGCTCGGGCACTACCCGCGCGCGCTGATGGTGGCCGCCGCGCTGCTCTTCGTGCTGTCGCTGCTGCCGGGCCTGCCCTTCATGCCCTTCGCCATCGTCGCCGTCCTTTTGGGCACGATCGCCTATGTCATCCCGCGTCGCCGGGCGACGGAAGCGGAGAAGGTGCAGGTCGCCAAGCGCGAGCAGGAGGCTCAGGCCGTGGAAGCCGAACGCCAGTCGGTCAAGGAGTCGCTGCGCATCATCGAGGTCGAGCTCGTGCTCGGCAAGCAGGTGGCCGCGCACCTGTCCTTCTCGCGCGACGAGCTGGCCAACCGCGTCGGCAAGATGCGCCGCCGCTTCGCCTCGCGCTACGGCTTCGTGATCCCCGAGATCAAGCTGTCGGACGACCTGTCGATCGGCGGCAAGGCTTATGCGATCAAGGTCCACGGCACCACGGTCGCGACGCAGGAGGTGCGCCTCGGCGACCTTCTCATCGTGCTTGGCGACGCGCCCGCGCCCGACATGCCGCACGACCTGACGAAGGAGCCGGCCTTCGGCCTTCGTGCCGCGTGGATTTCGGAAACCTTCGCCTCGTCCGCCCGCCGCGCCGGTTTCGAACCGGTCGACACGCTGTCGATCATCCTGACGCACCTGTCGGAGGTGATGCGCAACAACCTTGCGCACCTCCTGTCCTACAAGGACATGCGTTCGCTGCTCGACCGGCTGGAGCCGGAGTACAAGCGGCTCATCGAGGAGATCGTGCCGACGCACATGAGCTATTCCGGCCTTCAGGCCGTCCTGAAGCTCCTCCTTGCCGAGCGCGTCTCGATCCGCAACCTCACGCTGATCCTCGAGGCCATCGCCGAGATCGCGCCGCATGTCCGTCGATCGGAAAAGATCGTCGAGCACGTGCGCACGCGCATGGCGCAGCAGATCTGCGGCGATCTCCTTCACAACGGGCAGCTCGGCGTCCTGCGCCTCGGCAACCGCTGGGATCTTGCCTTCCATCAGGCGCTCAAGCGCGACGCCAAGGGCGACGTCATCGAGTTCGATATCGATCCGCGCCTCGTCGAACAGTTCGCGACGGAAGCCTCCAAGGTGATTCGCGAGAAGACCGACCAGGGCGAGAACTTCGTCCTCGTCGCCTCGCCCGATGCGCGCCCCTACGTGCGAATGATGATCGAGCGGATCTTCGTCAACCTGCCGGTGCTGTCGCATCTCGAGATTGCGCGTGGCGTCGACATCAAGGCGCTCGGGTCGATCGCGTGACGCCGGACGTCGAGGTCCTCGTCCTCTCGGCCTTTCTGGTGTTCTGCCGGATCGGCTCGTGCCTGATGGTCCTGCCGGGCTTCTCCTCCATGCGCATCCCGGCGCAGATTCGCCTGTTCGTGGCGGTGGCGATCGCCTTCGCGGTCGCGCCGCGGCTTTTGCCCGACATCATGCCGCTGGTGCGCGGCGCGTCCGACGACATGCGCATCGCGATGATGTTCGGCGAACTCCTGAACGGGCTGCTGATCGGCCTTCTCGGCCGCGTCTTCATGATCGCGCTGCAGTTCTCCGGCAGCGTCATCGCCAACGCGATCGGCATGGGCCAGACCCTCGGCGTGCCGATCGAGGGGCACGAGGCGGACCCCGCATTGGTCTCGCTAATCACGCTGACGGCGACCGTCCTCATCTTCTCACTCAACCTGCATGCCGAGATCGTGCAGGCACTTCTGGCGTCTTACCGCGCGATGCCGGTCGAGCTTGGCTTCTCGATCCGCTCGGGGCTGGCCTCACTCGTCGACAATCTCGACGAGACCTTTCACCTCTGCCTGCGGATCGCCAGCCCCTTCGTCGTCTATGCCGTGATCGTCAACTTCGCGATCGGCCTTGCCAACAAGATGACGCCGCAGATCCCGGTCTACTTCATCTCGCTGCCCTTCGTTCTGGCCGGCGGCCTCGTTCTTCTCGGCTTCTCGATCGGCGACTACCTGACGCTGTTCATCGAGGGCTTCCGCAACTGGGTGCTGAACGGATGAGCGGACAAAGCCGGGCAGCGCGTCTCGCGCGCGTGCGGGACGTTCAGGAGAAGATGCGCCAGCTGGAGGAATGGCGGCTCGGCGAACTGGTGCGCGAGGAAACGCGCCTTCGCGAGACCGAGCGCGAGCTCCTCGAGACCTTGGGCTCCCAGTCGCTGATGCAGGGTCTGTTTCTGGAAGGAAAGGCCGCGGCGCTCCGGCGGAACGACGTCGTGCTGCGCGAGACGCAGGCGAGGGAGGCCGTCGCGCGCGAGAAGGTTCAGAAGGCGCAGGCGACCGAGAAGCGCCTGGAGCGCGCCGCCGATAAAGCCGAGGCGACCGAGCGTGCCGCCACGGAGCGCTCCGAACTCCTGCTGGCTCTAGAAGACCATCTCGCCGCACGGGCCGCAAGTTTCGAATAAGTGGACTGGTCTACGAATCGTGTCAGCCGATCGCGGCACCGAACGAGGTGTCGCGGTGCGATCGAACTCCGGGATTGTCCTCCATGACCGTTTCAGCTCTCGCGGGCCCGCTGCCGGCCTTGCGCGCGGACCAGTCCGCGCCGTCGGCCGCGACCCGCAAGGTCGACGCCGGATCGCAGACGCAAGCCTTCGAGGCGGCCATGCAGGCCGCGCCCGTTTCCGCCGACGCGACCCTGGACGAGGTGAACTTCCACCATCAGAGCTCGCGCAGCGCCGAACTGAAGCCTCTGCAGAAGTTCGAGGCCTTCGTGCTGCGCAACTTCGTCGAAAGCATGCTCCCCTCCAAGAACACCGCGTTCTTCGGCACGGGCACGGCCGGCAATATCTGGCGTTCGATGCTGGCCGAGCGGATCGGCGACGAGATGGCCAAGGCCGGCGGGGTCGGGATCGCCGAGATGCTGGAAAAGGACGGTCGAGGCGGGGGCAAGGCTCCGGTCGTCGATACGACGAAGGCCTGACGACCCGGGGGTTGGGAGCCCCTGGCAACGAAACACAAGCGGCTCGTCCGCATCTGAAAAGGGTTGAGGCATTGGAAGCGGTTCTGACACAGGCGATTAACAGGCTCGAAGCTGTCATCGCCGGGGAGATGATGGCGCTGCAGGCCGGCGACCACACGGGGCTGGGGGACATCAGCCATCGCAAGAACCAGAGCCTCTTGGAACTGACCCGCATCTCGCGGGGCATCGAGCCGGAGAGCGTCAGCGATGGTCTGCGCACGCGCCTCACCGTCCTGCGCGAGCGCCTCGACGACAACAGCCGTCTCCTCGAGCTTCATATGGAAGCCACGGCCGAGGTGGCCGGTCTCATCACGCGCGCGATCGCGGAAGCCGAGTCCGACGGCACCTATGTTGCGCCTCAGAACGGCGGCAGGCGGAACGGATGATCAAGATCCTGGGCATCGGCATCTGGGTGTGTCTGGTCACGTTGGGGACGGGCTATGCCGTCGCCAACATGACGGCCGGCGCTGCGCAGGAGGCGCCGCCGCCCGCCAACTACTTCGAAGGTCTCGACTACAAGAAGACCGACACGATCGCCGTGCCGATCATCGCCGAGAATGCCATCCAGGGCTATGTCCTGGCCCGCTTCGTCTACACGATCGACGGCAAGACGGCAGCGGCGCTCGCCGTGCCGCCCGAGCCCATCATCCTCGATCAGGCGTTCAAGTCGGTCTATTCGGTCACGAGCTTCGACTTCCGCAACCCGGAGCGCTACGACCTGCCGGCCTTGCTGGCGGAGCTGAAGGACAACGTCAACACCAAGTACGGCAAGCCGGTGGTGGAAGACGTGATGATCGACCAGTTCGATTTCCTCCCCAAGAACCAGCTCGGCGGCGAGGTCCTGAAGACCAAGTAGCCGAACGGTTCTTTACGAACGGTTCATCATGACGCGCGAGAATGGTGCGAATGTCCCGCGCCGGCATGGGCGCGCCCGACAAAGGCTGGTGCCGTGCTTTCGACCCTGATGAACTACCGCCTCTACAGCGCCGACATGGCCAAGTCGCTGGCGCGCATCGCGAGCCAGGCGACCGTCGAACGCGACGCCGACTACTACAAGGCGAACATCGGCAAGGTGAAGACGCCGGAAGACCTCCTGAAGGACCAGCGGCTCTACGCATACGCGATGAAGGCCTATGGGCTGGAAGATCAGATCCAGTCCAAGGGTCTGATGCGCAAGGTGCTGGAAAGCGACCTGTCGAAGACCGACAGCTTCGCCAACAAGCTCGTCGACAAGCGCTATCGTGAATTTGCCGCTGCCTTTCAGTTCGGCTCCGCCAGCAAGGCGGCGATCCAGACCGCTTCGCAGACGGAAGCCCTTACGGAAGCCTACAGCTCCCACCGGGTGACGCTCGCCACGCGCGCCAGCGCCGACGTCAACGCGTTCAAGGCCAGGCTGGGCGAACTCGTCCAGGGCACAACAAATCCGGATGTGGCGGGTGCGATCGTGAACGACCCGGCATTGCTGTCGTTCCTGGAGAAGGCCACCGATCTCGAGCCTCTGCCCTCCAACAAGGATGCGATCCGCCAGGCCCTGACGGGCGGCACGCTGTCGAGCCATCCCGGCCTCGTCGCGCTGCGCGACATGTTCAATTTCAATGCCGACGGCAGCATCAAGGCGAATATGCCGCTGCAGACCGCGGCGCAGATCGCGGACCTCTCCTCGACCTACTTCGACAGCAGGGGTGCCGGCGCGACGTCGCAAGCCGCCGCCGTGAAGACGACCTATTTCCAGCAGGCGATCGCCGGCGTCGATACGGCGGGGAAACTCGCCAGCGACCCGCAGCTTCTGAACTATACGCTCAGCGCCTTTGGCATCGACCCGTCGCTGACGTCGGCCGGCTTCGTCGAGAACATCCTGCGCTCGCAGCGTGGCGACGCCAACAGCGCGCTCGCGCAGATGCCGGAGACGACGGCCGAGGAAATCGCGTCCAAGCAGCGTTTCACGGCCCTGAACGCCGCCTTCGCGTTTAAGGCCGACGGCACTCGTGCCAACGGCGGCACCGTGTTCGCCACCGGCTTCGACGCGCAGGGCATCGAGGACCGGTTCTATCAGAACTACCAGACGTTCGCCCTGCAGGACGACAAGCGCAAGACGTCCGTCTTCCAGGCGCGCCTGTCCAACATGAAGACGATCAACGACCTCCTCGGTCGCGACGCCGCCTTCGGCAAGTCTGCCTTCGACTACATTCTGACCGCCTTCGACATCGACCCGAGCACGGAGTCGTCATCCAAGATCCGGCGCGTTCTGCTCAGCGATCCGTCCGATCCGACGAGCTACGTCTCGCGTCTCAAGGACGAACGCTACGAGCGTCTCGCCGCCGCGTTCAACTTTGGCCCTGACGGGAAGGCGACGACCCAGCGTCTCGCCCAGTCCGTGTCCGCGCAGACCGCGACCGGCTCGCTCTACACGGCCTCCTTCGGAACCGATGTGAACGCCGCCAAGAAGGAACTGATCCGCAAGGACACCGAGACCTATCTCGGCGCGATCGGCAAAGTGAGGTCGCTCGACGATCTTCTCGACGACAAGAAGACGGTCGCCTACGCGTTGAAGGCGTACGGCCTCTCGGACGAAAACCTGTCCGACCGCGACCTGAAGCGACTGTTCACGAGCGATCTCGGCGACCCGAAGAGCTTCGCGAACGCCAAGGGCGACAAGCGATATGTCGACCTTGTGTCGGCCTTCAACTTCACGCCGTCCGGAACGATCCAGCGCGACGGCGAGGGGGTTCAGTCGGGTGCGAAGCTGCTCTCGACGCAGAACCGCTTCCTGCTCCAGACGATGGAGAGCCAGGTCGGAGAACAGAGCGAGGGCGCGCGGCTCGCCCTCTACTTCCTGCGCAAGGCGCCCGACGTGACCTCGGCCTACGGCATCCTCGCCGACAAGGCGCTCTTTGAGGTCGCCCGTACGGCCCTCGGCCTTCCCGCCGGCATTTCCGGCATGGCGATCGAGAGCCAGGCGAAGCTTCTGGAATCCAAGATCGACTTCAAGGATTTCCAGGACGCCAAGAAGCTCGACAAGTTCATCGTCCGCTTCTCGTCGATCTACGACAGCCAGAACAGCGCGGCGTCCTCGCCGATCCTGGCGCTGTTCGGAAACAGCGCAGGATCGAACGGCATCATCAGCCTTCTGTGACGGTGCGGGGCCTTAAAGGCCGCGGGCACCCACATATATCGCATAGAGCGAACGCGTCGCCGTGATGAACAGGCGATTGCGCCGCGGACCGCCGAAGCAGAGGTTCGCAACGACCTGCGGCACCAGGATCTTGCCGAGGCGCGTGCCGTCCTGCGCAAAGCAGTGGACGCCGTCCGCCGCGCTCGACCAGAGGTTGCCAGCCGTATCCACGCGGATGCCGTCGGGAACGCCGACGTCGATCACGCAGAAGACGCCGTCGTCCTTCAGCGTTTCGCCCTCGACCCGGAAGCGACGGATGTGGGTCGGCGCGCCGTGGGTGTGGCTCGCGCCGGAATCGGCGACGTAAAGGACGCTCTCGTCCGGCGAGAAGGCGAGGCCGTTCGGCTGGAGGAAGTCGTCCACGACCCGGCGAATGTCACCGCTCTGCCCGTCCACCCGGTAGACGCCGCGGACCGGCTGTTCGGGCTCGGCCTTCGAGCCCTCGTAGTCGCCCATGATCCCGTAGGTCGGGTCGGTGAACCAGATCGAGCCGTCCGAGCGTACCACGAGGTCGTTCGGCGAGTTCAGCCGCTTGCCCTCGAACATGTCGGCGATCACCGTGATCGAGCCGTCGATCTCGGTGCGTGTCACGCGCCGCGTGCCGTGCTCGCAGGACATCAGCCGCCCCTGACGGTCGCGGGTGTTGCCGTTCGAGAAGTTCGAGCCCTGCCGGAAGACCGACGTGCCGACATCGGGGATGTGGCGCATCATCCGGTTGTTCGGGATGTCGCTCCACACGAGGTGGCCGGCATCGGCGAACCAGACGGGCCCTTCCGCCCAGCGGCAGCCGTCGAACAGCACCTCGAGTTCCACGTTGAGGAGGGTGAGCGCCTCGAAGCGCTCGTCGTCGATCTGGTACGGCGTCATGATCGCCATGGACGAATTCCTCAGTTGCGCCCGGTCTTCGGACCGCCGGCGATCGTGATGATGGCGATGATGATGAGGCCGGTGAGCAGCAGCCGCAGCCCTGCGCCGACGCCGAACGTGTTGAGCATCGTCACCAGGAGGTAGAGGAAGATCGACGCGCCCCAGAGGCCCGGAACGTTCGACTGGCCGCCGGAAACCGACGATCCGCCCACCACGACCACCGCGATCGAGGCGAGGAGATACTCCTCGCCCATGTTGAGCGACGAGCCGCCGGAGAAGCCGGCGAGGACCGCGCCGCAAAGGCCCGCGAGGACGGCCGACAGGACGTAGGTCACCCAACGCAGCCGCTCGACGGGAATGCCCGCGAGCGAGGCAGCGCGCGCGTTCTGCCCGATCGCGGCGATCGACCGGCCGTAGACGGTGCGGTGAAGGACGACCCCCATCAGGATGCACAGGACCAGCGTCGCGATCGCCAGATAAGGGATGCCGAGGATGCGGCCGGTGGTGAAGTCGCCGAAGGCTTCCGGCGGGCGCACGCGCAGGCCGCGACCATAGGCGATGGCGACCGACTGGATCAGGAAGCTCGCCGAAAGGGTCGCGATGATCGGCGGGATCTGGAGAAGCCGGATCAGCGCGAAGTTGAAGCAGCCGACCACGACGCCGACCCCGAGCGCGGCGAGAAGCCCCGGCAGGATCATCGCATCGTTGCCGCCCATGACCGTCATCGAAACGGCGCCCGCAAGCGCGATCGTCGAGGGGATCGAGAGGTCGACGTTGCCCGGCCCCGTCGTGATGACGAACATCTGCCCAAGGCCGACGATCACGTACATCGTCGCGAAGGTGAGGGCGGTGGAGAGGATTTGGCCGGCGCCCGTGCCGCCGGTGAAGGCGATGGTGGCGAGAAACACCGCGCCCGCGCCGAGGAACGAGAAGATCCAGGGACGGCTCGGGCCCGCTCGGCGCGTCGCCGGGGAGGGGGTGGTCGCGCTCTTCATGCCGCCTGCCTTTCCACGCGGTTGACGAGGGCGCGCAGCGCCAGCACCACGATCAGGATCGCTCCCTGCGCCCCGATCTGCCAGTCCGGCGAGATGCGCAGGAACGAGAGGAGCGATCCCGCGAGCGTGAGGGTCAGTGCCCCGAGCACCGCGCCGATCGGCGAGATGCGTCCGCCGGTGAACTCGCCGCCGCCCAGGATCACGCCCGCGATCGACAGGAGCGTGTAGCGGAGGGCGATGTTGGCATCCGCCGAGGTGGTGAGCCCGACCAGCGCGAGGCCGGACAAGACGCCGAAGAACCCGCAGAGCGCATACATCGTCATCTTGGCGCGCAGGAGCGACCAGCCGGCACGCTGGACCGCCTGCGGATTGCCGCCGGCACCGCGCAGCACCACGCCGAAGGACGAACGCATCAGGAGGAAGTGCCCCGCGACGGCAAGCAGCGCGCTCGCGATGATGGTGAGCGGCACGAGCGGCGTCTTCAGCTTCACGAGGCCGGAGAGCCAGGTCGGAGCGGTGCCGCCGGGGCTCGGCAGGAGAAGCACGGCAGCGCCGAGCCAGACGAAGCTCATGCCGAGCGTGACGACGATCGACGGCAAGTTCCGCAGGTGGATCAGCGCGCCGAGGAGCGCGTAGACGCCGATGCAGCCGGCGAGCGCGAGAATGCCGTAGAGCGGCGTCTCGTTCATCAGCGTCGCGCCGATGCAGGCGACGAAGGACACGAAGCCGCCGATCGACAGGTCGAGATCGTTGACCGCGATGACGCAGAGCTGCGCCATCGTCGCGAGTGCGATCGGAAGCGCGAGGTTGAGCATCAGCGACAGGCCGAGATAGCTCATCGCGCGCGGCTGGATGACGAAGATCGCGACGAGGAGCAGCGCCAGCGAGATCGGCGGAAGCAGGTCGCGCAGCGTGCGGGCGAGGGCAGGGGAGCGCGTCATGCCGCGCTCTCCTCGAAGGAGGATTGGAGGACCCGCGCTTCCGACAGTTCGCTGCGCGCCATGTCGGCCACGATGCGCCCGGACCGGAAGACATAGACGTGGTCGCAGGCGCGCAATTCGTCGAACTCCGTCGTGTACCAGAGGAAGGTGCGGCCTTTGGCAGCCTCTGCGCGGATCAGGGCGTAGACCTCCTGCTTGGTGCCGATGTCGACGCCGCGCATCGGATCGTCCATCAGGACGATGTCGGCGTCGGAGGCCAGTGCACGCGCGAACAGCGCCTTCTGCTGGTTGCCGCCGGACAGTGTCAGGATGCCGTTGGCCATGTCCGGCGTGCGGATCGCGATGCGCGCCTTCCACTCCTCCTCCATGGCGCGCTCGGCGTTCGGGTTGATCAGCCCGAAACGGCTCATGGCTTTCAGCGATCGGACCGTGACGTTGCCGCCGATCGACCAGAGCGGGAACACGCCATCGGTTTGCCGGTCGCCGGCGACGAAGGCCGTGCGGCCCTGAAGCTCGGCGTAGCGCGAGCGTCCGCCCGACGCGTTCTGCAGAAGCACCAGCAGCGCCGTCTGTCCGTGGCCCGCGAGGCCACCGAGCCCGATGATCTCGCCACGGCGTGCCTCGACGCGGCGACCGTTGCCCTGGCGCGGCGGCGCGGCGGACGCAACGATCGGCGCCGCGGATCGGGGGGCGGCCGCCGCTTCGGCGGTCTCCTCCGATCCATGCGCGACATGGCCCATCGCCTCGACCAGCGAATGGCGTGTGAAGTCCCGTGCCGGGCGGTCGGCGACCACCTTGCCGTCGCTCATGACGATGATGCGGTCGCAGGTTTCGAGAATTTCACCGAGGATGTGGGAGATCAGGACGACGCTCCCGCCGCCTTCCACGAAGCGCCGGACATGGGCGAGCAACTGGCTCGCCACCTGCGCGTCGAGCGAGGAGGTCGGCTCGTCGAGGATGACGAGCGAGAGCGGCGTCTCGCCGGCCGCGAAGACCGTCGCGATCTCGACCATCTGCCGCTGGCCGAGGGCGAGGTCGGAGACAAGGTCGCCCGGCCGGATGCCATGTCCCGGAAAGATCGTGTCGAGTTGCCCGGTGATGAGCCGCGCCGCGCGCTTGCGCCAGCCGAACCCCTTGAGGAAGGGATGCCGGACGCGCGCATTCTCGGTTACGGTCAGGTTCGGGCAGAGCGAGAGTTCCTGGAAGACGCAGCGCACCCCGAGCTTGCCCGCCCGCTCGACGGAATAGCGGCCCGTTTCGTCCGATCCCAAGACCGACAGCGTCCCCGCATCGGGTCGCACATTGCCAGCGAGCACCTGCATCAGCGTCGATTTGCCCGCGCCGTTGTGGCCTGCGAGGCCGACGCACTCGCCCGGCGCGATCGCGAAGTCGACGCCGCCAAGCGCGCGCACGGCGCCGTAGGCCTTCGCGACGCCGCGAAGGTCCACAAGCGGGCGTGCGGATGCGTGGGCGGGCGCGGGGCCGCCGTCGGATGGCATCATGAGGCAGCTCTCGAAATCGAATCGCGGAAGCAGGCGGCGAAGGACGGGATGCGTCCTCCGCCGCTTGGCGTCACTTCGCCTCGGCGATCACCTTCTTGGCGTCGTCCTGGCTGTACTCGACATTGGCGACGCCGCCTTCCGGGGTCGTCTTCAGCGACTCTTCGAGCCCGGCCTGGTCGATCGACAGGAACGGTACGACGAGATCCTTCGGCACTTCCTGTCCGTCGAGGATCTGTTGCGCCACCCAGAAGGCCAGCGTCGAGACGCCCGGTGCAATCGAAACCGACATGGTCTCGTAGCCGTCCTTGTCCTTCTGCTGCTTCCACCAGGCGAGCTCGTCCTGGCGGTTACCCATGATGATGGTCGGCGTCGGGCGGCCGGCGGCGGTGAAGGCTTCCGCCGCGCCGAACCCGTCGCCGCCCTGCGTCACCACGCCGACGACCTGCGGGATGCTCGGCAGGACGCCCGCGACCGACTTCTGGGCCACGGTCTGCGTCCAGTCGCCCTGGACCTCGGAGACGATCTTGAACTTCGGGTTGGCCGCGACGCCCGCCGCGATGCCCTCGTGGATCTCGGTATCGACCGACGTGCCGGCGAGGCCGCGGATCTCGAGCAGGTTGCCGCCGTCGGGATAGCGCTTGGCGAGGTAGTCGAGCTGGCCCGAGCCCATCTTCTTGAAGTCGACCGCGACGCGCCAGGCGCAAGGCTCGGTCACGATGCCGTCGAACGACACGACCGTGATGCCCGCGTCGCAGGCTTCCTTGACCGCACCGTTCAGCGCGGTCGGCGAGGCCGCATTGATGACAATCGCGTCGTAGCCCTGCAGGATCATGTTCTGGATCTGCGCGGCCTGCTCGGTCGCTTGGTTCTCGGCGGTCGTGAAGGCGTCGGCCGACTTCACGACGCCGTCCGCGACGGCCTTGTCGGTGACCGTCTTCCAGCTTTGCAGCATCGCCTGGCGCCAGGAGTTGCCGGCATAGTTGTTCGACAGGGCGATGGTCTTGTCCGCGGTGTCGGCGAAGGCCGAGCCGGCGGCGAAAAGGCATGCAGCGGCCGTGCCGGCCATCAGAAGATGCTTCAGCATCAGTTGTCCTCCCATGGGCCGCATCGGCCCTCCCATCCGGCCCGGCGCGCGACGCGCGAGGCTTGGCCGCTCCCGACGGCCGAAGCGCAGTGTGGAACGCCGCGAAGGCGGATGTCCAACCCGATTTGCGCAAGGCTTTTGCGGGTTCCCGCAAACGTCGTGCGTCGCTTCCACCGTCGACCGCGCGTTGCGGGCTGGCGGCGCGACCGCAAACATGATGCGATCGGGCCATGACCCTTGCCCGCAACGTCCTGCCCGCCGAAGCGCCCGTCCGAGCCGTGCCGGGTTCGGAGGCCGTGTTCGCACACCTTCTGCGCATCTCGCGAGCGATGGCGGGTCATCTCGATTTTCAGGCGGCGATTCAGGCGGTCTCGGCCGAGCTCGGCGATGTGCTGCCGCACGACCATCTCGACATCTGCCTCCTCGGTTCGGAGGGCACGATCCACGCCGCCTACGAGGCCGGACTCCACACGGACTGGAGCCTGAACCCGCACCCCGTTCCCGTATCGGGAAGCCCGATCCGCAGCATCCTGCAGGGCGAGACCCTCGTGATGCGGACGGGCGATGCGACGCTGGACCCGCGCTTCCGGTTCGAGGGCGCCTTCAATCACCCGATCTTCGACCAGAACCTGCGCTCGCGGATCCACACCGCGCTTCTCGTGCGCGGCGAGGTGATCGGCGCCTTCTCCTGTTCCAAGCACGATGCCGACTTCTACGGCGAGGGCGACGCCTCGCTGGCGCGGCACGTCGCGGACCTCCTGGCTCCTTACTTCTACGCCCTGCGCGCCAGCCAAGAGACGCGCCGCCTCGCCATCGAGGAGGCCGAGGGGCGGGCTCGCGAGGAGGGCCTGCGCGAAGGGGCGCTCCGCCTGACGGAGGAACTGGAGCGAGAGCGCCAGCGGATCGGCATGGACCTTCACGACCAGACGCTGGCGGACCTGACCCGCATCGTCCGACGTCTGGAGGCGCTGCGCGAAGGGCCGGTCGATCCCGACAGCCTGTCGCCGGCGATCGTCGGACTTCATCGCTGTGTCGGCGAACTCCGGCGCATCATCGACGACGCTCGACCCAATGTCCTCGAACTGTTCGGCTTCGCCGAGGGTGTCGAAGACTTTCTCGGACGCGTGGCCGCCGACAGCGGGATACAGTGGCAGCTCGGCGACACCAGCGATGGTCTCGTCGACGAACTCGATCCGGCACTTCGCGTGGCGTTGTTCCGCATCGTGCAGGAGGCCGTCAACAACGCCGCGCGGCACGCCGATCCGTCGCGGATCGACGTTGGCATCGCCGTGCGCAAGGATGGCGCCCTGCAGATCGAGGTGCGTGACGACGGCGTGGGCTTTGCGCCGATGCCGCAGCGTCGCCGGGTCGGCGGCATCCGAAACATGCAGACGCGGGCCCGGCTCATTTCGGCAAGCTTCTTCCTCGACGGGTTGCCGGGCGGGCGCGGAACCCTGATGTCGCTGGTCCTGCCGATCGAACGGAGAGCTTCGCGGTGAGCGAACAGGACATTCTTCTCGTCGAAGACGACGCCGTGCACCGCGCTTTCCTGCGCGACGTGATCCGCGCCGTGCTGCCGGGGCGCTCGCTGATCGAGGCAGCGGACGGCGAGGAGGGCGAGAAGCTCGCCCGGCGCTTTGAGGCCCGCGCGATCGTGGTCGATCTCCAGATGCCCCGCCGGACCGGCGTCGAGTTGGCCCGCTCCCTGTGGCGCGACCGGCCGGACACCAGCATCATCTTCTGGTCGAACTACGCGGACGAAGCCTATGTGCGCGGTGTCTCGCGCATCGTGCCGGCGGGCGCGGCCTACGGCTACATCCTGAAGTCGGCATCCGAGGAACGGCTTGGGCTCGCGCTGAAGGGCGTCTTCGTCGAGGGGCAGTGCGTGATCGATCGCGAGATCCGCGGCGTCCAGCAGAAGGCGGCCAATCGTTCGGAAGGGTTGTCCGACGTCGAATACGAGGTGCTCGTCGATCTCGCCCTCGGCCTCACCGACCGGATGATCGCCGAGCGTCGCGGCATTTCGCTGCGCAGCGTCCAGAACCGGCTGCAGCAGGTCTACGAGAAGGTGGGCGCCTATGACGGCGCGGGCGGTGCCGACCTCTTCAACCTGCGAACGCGCTGCGTCAGTCTGGCCATGATGCGCCGGCTCCTGAACCGTGCCGGGCTCGATCAGGCCGAGGCCGAGCTTCAAACCTGGCTCGAGCGCAACGGGGCCCGGACGCCTGCCGGCTAGCCAGCACAAGGATACGAACTTGAATCCGCTTGGTGAGGCGTGCCATCGAGCGGAGACCGGGAGGATACGAGTATGGATACCAAGCTGACCAACGCCGCGGATCTGGCTGCGATGATGCTGGAGCGCTTCGGGCCGCGCTCCGTCCTGACCGAGCCGACCGACACGCTGCGCTACCGGCGGGACTGGCACGGCGACGTCGAGGGCAGCGCGGTCGCCGTTCTGCGGCCCGGCGACACGGAAGAGGCGTCCGCCATGGTGCGCTTCTGCGCCGAACATGGGCTGGCCGTGGTTCCGCAGGGCGGCAACACGGGGCTGGTGTTGGGGGCGCTTCCGACGAGCGCGCGAGGCCACGTCGTCGTCTCGACCGAGCGCATGAACCGCATCCGCGGCATCGACGCGGCCGACTTTTCCGCCGTGGTCGAGGCCGGCTGCGTGCTCGCCGCAATCAAGGACGCGGCCGAAGCGGAGGACCTGTTCTTCCCACTGTCGCTCGGCGCGGAGGGAAGCGCCCAGATCGGCGGCAACATCTCGACCAATGCCGGCGGCATCAACGTTCTACGCTACGGCATGACGCGCGAGATGATCCTCGGCCTCGAGGTGGTGCTGGCCGACGGGACGGTCTGGAACGGCCTGTCGACGCTGCGCAAGAACAATTCCGGCCTCGATCTCAAGCAGCTCTTCATCGGCGCCGAAGGGACGCTCGGCCTCATCACGGCCGCCGCGATCCGCCTCGTCCCGAAGCCTTCGCATGTCGAGACGGCGTTCCTGGCGCTAGCCGACCGCAACGACGTGATGGCGCTCTATGCGCTGGCGCGGCGCGAATGTTGCGATCTCCTGTCGGCCTTCGAGCTGGTGCCGCCGGAGGGCATGACGCTGGCGAAGGAAGCGGATCCGAGCCTCGCGCTGCCGCAGATCGCCGATGCGCCAGCCTATGCGCTGATCGATGTCGCGGCCACGGGCTCGCTCGATCTGAAGCCCCTGGTCGAGCGCTTCTTCGAACTCGCGATGGAACGCGGCTATGTGATCGACGGCGTCCTCGCGGCTTCGCAGTCGCAGGCTGCCGACCTTTGGCAGATCCGCGACGGCATGAACGAGGGGCAGGCGAAGCGCGGCGTCCACCTTCGCACCGACTTGTCCGTGCCGCCGTCCAAGGTCGCCGCGTTCATCGAGGAGGGCATGCGGGAAATGGCCCTACGTCTGCCGGACTGCCTGCCCGTTGCCTACGGCCATGTCGGCGACGGCAACATCCATTTCAACGTGTTGCCGCCGGCCGGCCTGCCGCGCGAGGAGCGCGACGCGAAGCTGGCGTCGGCCAAGAAGGTGCTGAACGCGATCGTCGATCGCTATCAGGGGGGCATCAGCGCCGAACATGGAATCGGGCGACTGAAGCGCGACGACTTCGCCGCGCGCCGATCGCCCGTGCAGCAGGAGATTCTCACCGGCATCAAGGCGCTGCTCGATCCTGCGGACCTCTTCAATCCGGGCTGCCAGATCGCTTCGCCGCGCGACGGGGCGGACGTGACCGTCTTCTGAGGCGCTGCGTCGGAGGGGCGCCAAGACGACCCGCCGGCGCATTCCATGAACGGTCTCGACGCTCGACGCTCGACGCTCGACGATGGCGCCGGCGTCTGGCTTCGCGCTAGGAGATGAAATCCGCCGCTGCCTTGTCCCTGCGCTAGTCGGGTCGCCTCTAACCGGCCACCGTTTCCGTCAACGTACGGCGCACCGCCTGCGACCAGCCTTTCAGCTTGGCGCCGCGCTCCACGGCTCCCATCGCCGGCTCGAAGCGGCGTTCCAGCCGCCAGCGGGCCGAAAAGCCGCCCATGTCAGGCCACGCGCCGCAGTGATGCCCTGCGAGCCAGGCGGCGCCGAGTGCCGTGGTCTCCAGGACAGTCGGTCGGTCTACCGGCGCGTTGAGAATGTCTGCGAGACGCTGCATCGTCCAGTCGCTCGCGACCATGCCGCCGTCGACCCGCAGCACCGTGTCGGACGCGCCCTTCCAGTCGCGGCGCATGGCCGACAGGAGGTCTGCCGTCTGGAAGCAGACGGCTTCCAGCGCCGCGCGGGCGATCTCGTTCGGCCCCGTGTTGCGCGTCAGCCCATAGATTGCGCCGCGCGCCTCGGCGTCCCACCACGGCGCGCCGAGGCCGGTGAAGGCGGGCACGAGATAGACGTCCTGCCCCTCGTCGGCGCGCGTCGCCATTGGTCCGGTGTCTGATGCCTTCTCGACGATCTTCAACCCGTCACGCAGCCATTGCACCGCGGCGCCGGCGATGAAAATCGAGCCTTCCAGCGCGTAGGTCGTCTTCCCGTTCAGCCGGTAGGCGATGGTGGACAGGAGCCGGTTCGCCGAGCGAACACGCTCCGTGCCGGTGTTGAGCACGGCAAAGCATCCGGTGCCGTAGGTCGACTTCATCATGCCCGGCCGGAAGCACGCGTTGCCGAGCGTGGCGGCATGCTGGTCGCCGGCGATGCCGCAGATGCGGATGCCCTCGCCGAAGAGCGAGGCGTCGGTCGTGCCGAAATCGGCCGCGCAGTCGCGCACCTCGGGGAGGATCGCGCGCGGCACTCGGAAAAGGCGCAGCAACTCGTCGTCCCACTCGTTGCGCTGGGTGTCGAAGAGCATGGTGCGCGAGGCGTTTGTGGCGTCGGTCGCGTGGACGCGCCCGCCCGTCAGGCGCCAGAGCAGGAACGTATCGACGGTGCCGAAGGCGAGCTTGCCGGCTTCGGCCTTGGCACGCGCGCCCGCCACGTTGTCGAGCATCCAGGCGATCTTGGTGCCCGCGAAATAGGGATCGATCACGAGGCCGGTGCGCTCGGAGATCATCCCCTCCGCGCCGTCCTCCGCAAGGCGGCGACAGATGTCGGCGGTCCGCCGGTCCTGCCAGACGATGGCATTGTGGATCGGCTGGCCGGTTTCGCGGTCCCAGATCAGCGTCGTCTCGCGCTGGTTGGTGATGCCGATGCCGGCGATGTCCCTGGCTGAGAGGGATGCGTCGGCGAGCGCCGTCTTCACCGTCTCGACGACGGAGCGCCAGATCGCTTCTGGGTCGTGCTCGACCCAGCCCGAGCGAGGCAGGATCTGTTCGAACTCCTGCTGGCCAACACCGATCACGCGGAACGAATCGTCGAAGACGATGGCGCGCGAGGACGTGGTGCCCTGATCGATCGCCAGCACGTATCCGGTCATGAAGCGAAGCCCTCTGGTTTCAAACGGGTGCGGGAGGGCCGGTCGACCGGCCCTCCCGCGTCATTCAAGGCGCAGCGGTCAGTTCTTCGGCGTTGCCGAAGCGGGCGTGGCCGTCATGCCGGCGTCGCCGCCCTGGGCCATGTCGGACCAGCTCTTGACGAGCTCGTCATAGTTGACCGTGATCGGCTTTTCCTTCTCGTTCTCCTTCTTCATCTGGGGAGCGAGGGTGCCGTTCTTCTGAGCCTCGGCGTTCCAGTACGCGAGATCGTGCTCCTCATTGAGCTTCGGTCCCTTCTCGCCCTGCACGCCAGCCCGCTCGAGGCGCGCCATGACCTTCTCCTGCTCGGCGCAGAGCGAGTCCATGGCTTCCTGCGGGGTCTTGTTGCCGGCCGCCGCGTCACCGATCGCCTGCCACCAGAGCTGGGCGAGCTTCGGGTAGTCGGGAACGTTCGTGCCGGTCGGCGACCACTGCTTGCGAGCCGGCGAGCGGTAGAATTCGACGAGGCCGCCGAGGTCCTTGGCGCGGTCGGTGAAGCTCTGGTGCCGGATCGTCGATTCACGCACGAAGGTGAGACCCATGTGGCTCTTCTTCACGTCCACCGTCTTGGACGTGACGAACTGGGCATAGAGCCAAGCGGCCTTGGCACGCTCGGTCGGCGTGGACTGCATCAGCGTCCACGAGCCGACGTCCTGGTAGCCGAGCTTCATGCCCTCGACCCAATAGACGCCGTGCGGCGAGGGGGCCATGCGCCACTTCGGCGTACCGTCCTCGTTGACCACCGGCAGGCCCTTCTTGACGGCATCGGCCGTGAAGGCCGTGTACCAGAAGATCTGCTGTGCGATCTCGCCCTGCGCCGGCACCGGGCCGGACTCGGAGAAGTTCATACCCTGCGCGGTCGGCGGAGCGTATTTCTTCAGCCACTCGAGATATTTCTCGATGGAGTAGACGGCCGCCGGACCGTTGGTGTCGCCGCCGCGGGCGACGCACGAGCCGACCGGCTGCGACTGGTCGTTGACGCGGATGCCCCATTCATCCACCGGCAGGCCGTTCGGCAGGCCCTTATCGCCATTGCCGGCCATCGAAAGCCAGGCATCGGTGAAGCGCCAGCCGAGCGAGGGGTCTTTCTTGCCATAGTCCATATGGCCGTAGACCCTCTTGCCGTCGATCTCGCGACCGGTGAAGAATTCGGCGATGTCCTCGTAGGCCGACCAGTTGACCGGAACGCCGAGATCGTAACCGTACTTCGCCTTGAAGTCGGCCTTGTTCTTCTCGTCGTTAAACCAGTCGTAGCGGAACCAGTAGAGGTTGGCGAACTGCTGATCGGGCAGCTGGTAGAGCTTCTTGTCGGGCGCCGTGGTGAAGCTGGTGCCGATGAAGTCGGCGATGTCGAGGGTCGGCGAGGTGGCGTCCTTCCCCTCGCCGGCCATCCAGTCGGTGAGGTTGCGCACCTGATTGTAGCGCCAGTGCGTGCCGATCAGATCCGAATCGTTGACATAGGCGTCGTAGATGTTCTCGCCCGACTGCATCTGCGTCTGCAGCTTCTCGATCACGTCGCCTTCGCCGATCAGGTCGTGCGTCAGCTTGATGCCGGTGATGTCGGAGAAGGCCTTCGCAAGCACCTTCGACTCGTAGTCATGGGTCGTGATGTTCTCGGAGACGACCTTGATCTCCATGCCGGCGAAGGGCTTCGCGGCATCGATGAACCACTGCATCTCCGCTTCCTGCTCGGCGCGCGAGAGACTGGACTGGTCCTTGATCTCGGCGTCGAGGAACGATTTGGCCGCGTTCATGTCGGCAAAGGCCGGCCCGGCGGCGAGCGCGATGGCAATGCCCGCCGCGCTCATCATCCAATGTTTCTTCATGTCGGTCTCCTCCCAAGAGCCATGCAGTCTGCGGCCGGTCCGACGAGCCCTCCCGCGCGACCGGCCGCGCGCGACGGGGTTTTCCGCCGCTTCAGACGAAGCGGAACACGAGCCCCGCATAGACGAGGCAGACACCCAGCGCCCACCAGAGCTGGGCGTCGGGAAAGAGGAACAGCGAGCCGAGGCAGATGAAGGCCGAGCCGAGCAGCGAGACGAACAGGCGGTCGCCGCGCGTCGTCTCGAAGCGCAGCACGCCGACCCGCGGGCTGCCGCCGGGTGACGCCACCTCCCAGACGCCCATCATGGCGATGAGGGCGAAGATGCAGAGGAAGAAGGCGGCGGTCGGCCAGGTCCAGGCCATCCATGAGAAGTCCATTCGTCCCTCCTCAGACGCGGCCCAGGGCAAAGCCCTTGGCGATATAGTTTCGGACGAACCAGATCACGATCGCGCCGGGAATGATGGTCAGGGCGCCGGCGGCCGCGAGGACGCCCCAGTCCATGCCGGAAGCCGAGACCGTGCGCGTCATGATGGCGGAGATCGGCTTGGCGTCGGTCACCGTCAGCGTGCGGGCGATCAGGAGTTCGACCCAGGAGAACATGAAGCAGAAGAAGGCGGCAACGCCGATGCCGCTCGCGATCAGCGGCATGAAGATCTTGAAGAAGAAGCGCGGGAACGAGTAGCCGTCGATATAGGCGGTCTCGTCGATCTCCTTCGGCACGCCGGACATGAAGCCTTCCAGGATCCACACCGCCAGCGGCACGTTGAACAGACAGTGCGCGAGCGCCACCGCGATGTGCGTGTCGATCAGGCCGAAGGCCGAGTAGAGCTGGAAGAAGGGCAGAGCGAAGACGGCCGGCGGCGCCATGCGGTTGGTCAGCAGCCAGAAGAACAGGTGCTTGTCGCCGAGGAACCGGTAGCGCGAGAAGGCGTAGGCCGCCGGCAACGCCACCGAGACCGAAATCACCATGTTCATGACGACATAGATGATCGAGTTGATGTAGCCGGAGTACCAGGACGGGTCGGTGAAGATCGTCCGGTAGTTGTCGAGCGTCGGGTTCTGCGGCCACAGCGTGAAGGTCGACACGATCTCCTGGTTCGTCTTGAAGCTCATGTTGACGAGCCAGTAGATCGGCAGGAGCAGGAACAGGATGTAGATCGCCGGGATCAGGGCTTTGGGCCGGAACCGGCCGGACGCCATGCGCGAGCGCGCCTTCAGCGCCTGTTCGGAATGCAGCGCCGGCGGAATGGCAGCATGTGCCTCGCCAGTGGAGACAGTGGTCGCACTCATGCCTGGTCTCCCGCGCTCGGCCGATCGGTGCCGGCGTTGGTCATCACCGTGTAGAAGACCCAGGACAGAAGGAGCACGATCAGGAAGTAGATCAGGCTCATCGCAGCGGCCGGTCCGAGGTCGAATTGCCCGACCGCGGTCTTGACGAGATCGATCGACAGGAAGGTCGTCGAGTTGCCCGGACCGCCGCCCGTCACCACGAAGGGTTCGGTGTAGATCATGAAGCTATCCATGAAGCGCAGCAGCACGGCAATCAGGAGCACGCGGCCCATCTTGGGCAGCTGGATGTAGCGAAACACCGCCCAGCGCGAGGCGCCATCGATCTTGGCGGCCTGATAATAGGCGTCGGGGATCGAGACGAGGCCGGCGTAGCAGAGGAGAACGACGAGGCTCGTCCAGTGCCAGACATCCATGACGATGAGCGTCGCCCAGGCGTCGAACGAGTTCTGCACATAGTTGTACGGGATGCCGAGGCTCGCCAGCGTGTGCCCGAGCAGGCCGATGTCGGTGCGCCCGAACACCTGCCAGATCGTGCCGACGACGTTCCAGGGAATGAGGAGCGGCAGGGCCATGAGTACGAGGCAGACCGGCACCCAGATGCCCTTCTTCGGCATGGCCAGCGCCACGAGGATGCCGAGCGGCACCTCGATCGCAAGGATGATGCCGGAGAAGATCAGGTTGCGCACCAGCGCGTCGTGAAAGCGCGAGGACTGGAGGACGTCGGTGAACCACTCGGTCCCGGCCCAGAAGAACTCGTTGTTTCCGAACGAGTCCTGCACCGAGTAGTTGACCACGGTCATCAGCGGGATCACCGCGGAGAAGGCCACCAGCAGCAGCACCGGCAGCACCATGAACCAGGCCTTGTTGTTCCAGGTCTTTTCCATGGTTCAGTCCCTTTCCGCCACGAGCCAGCTGTCGGCATAGAGGTTCACCGCGCCGGGCTCGAAGCGCACGGCCGCATCCGCCGGAACCTCGGCGCCCTCGGGCAGGATCGCGGCGAGCTTGTCGGCGCCCAGACGCGCGCGCACGATGCGCTCGGCGCCGATGTCCTCGATCTTGTCGATGCGGATCGGCAGCGACCCCTCGCTTCCCTGCGGAACGAGGCGCACGAACTCGGGGCGCACGCCGAGCTCGATCTTGCGGGCGGCGCCGGGGGCCGCCGAGCGCGTCTCGACCGATCCGCCCTCGAGGATCGCGCGGCCGTTTTCGATGCGGCAGGGCAGGACGTTCATGCCCGGCGAGCCGATGAAGTAGCCGACGAACGTGTGGCGCGGCCGCTCGAAGAGCTCCTTCGGCGTACCGATCTGCACGACCTGACCCTCGTACATGACGACGACCTTCTCGGCGAAGGTCAGCGCCTCGGTCTGGTCGTGCGTGACGTAGACCATGGTCGCGCGGAACTCGCGATGAAGCTCCTTCAGGAGCGAGCGCAGCACCCACTTCATCTGCGGGTCGATGACGGTCAGCGGCTCGTCGAAGAGGATGGCGTTGACGTCGTTGCGCACGAGGCCGCGACCGAGCGAAATCTTCTGCTTCTCGTCGGCGGTTAGGCCGCGCGCCTTGCGGTTGGCTTTCGGGGTGAGGGCGAGGCGATCCAGCATCGTGGCGACGCGCCGCGTAATCTCGGCTTCCTGCACCTTCCGGTTGCGCAGGGGGAAAGCGAGGTTCTCCGCCACGGTCATCGTGTCGTAGATGACCGGAAACTGGAAGACCTGCGCGATGTTGCGGGCCTCGGGCGCGAGGTCGGTCACGTCGCGCCCGCCGAACCGGAGCCGCCCCTCGGACGGGATCAGGAGACCGGAGATGATGTTGAGGAGCGTGGTCTTGCCGCAGCCCGACGGGCCGAGCAGGGCGTAGGCGCCGCCGTCCTCGAACACGTGGTCGACCTCGCGCAGGGCGTAGGTCCCGGCGCGCGCGAGTTCGGGCGTGTAGGCGTGGCGGATGTGGTCGAGCTGGATCTTGGCCATCGGTTCCTCCCTCAGGCCGCGCGCGCGAGGGCCGGGGCAACCGCCCGCCCGTCCGTGCCGAAGATGCGCATGTCGGCGGGCGAGAAATGCAGGATGATCGGATCGCCGCGCTCGGCCGAGCGGACGCCCGGCAGGACGGCAACGATGCGCTCGCCGCCGAGGTCGGCATGCAGATAGGTCTGCGAGCCAGTGACCTCGGTCACCACGACGCGAGCCTCGAAGCTGGCTGCACCCGGCGCGGCCGAACCGGCACGCAGATGGTGCGCCCGGACGCCGGCGAAGTAGTCGCCATCGGCGAGGCCCGGCGCCGGTATGGAGAACCCGTGCGGGGACGTGAGCTGGCCACCGCGCGCGCTCATCGGCAGCACGTTCAGCGGGGGATCGGAGAAGATGCGCGCGGTCTCGAGGTCCGCCGGGCGACGGTAGACGTCGGGGGTCGGACCGAACTGGGTGACGCGTCCCTTGGAGAGGGTGGCGGTGTTGCCGCCCAGAAGCAGCGCTTCGGTCGGCTCCGTCGTCGCATAGACGAAGATCGCGCCGCCCTCAGCGAAGATGCGTGGCAGCTCCTCGCGCAGTTCCTCACGCAGCTTGTAGTCGAGATTGGCGAGCGGCTCGTCGAGAAGCACGAGGTCGGCTTTCTTGACGAGCGCACGCGCCAGCGCTGTCCGCTGCTGCTGGCCGCCGGAAAGATTGAGCACGGTGCGATCGAGATAGGGCTCGAGCTTCATCAGCTTGGCCGCATTCGTCACCTCGGCGCGGATCTCCGCTTCGGGTCGCCCCTTCACGCGCAACGGCGAGGCGATGTTCTCGAACACCGTCATCGCGGGGTAGTTGATGAACTGCTGGTAGACCATTGCGACGTTGCGCTTGGCCACGGGCACGCCCGTCACGTCGCGCCCGTCCATGAAGATACGGCCGCTCGTCGGCCGGTCGAGCCCGGCCATCAGGCGCATGAGGCTCGTCTTGCCCGAGAGGGTCGGGCCCAGAAGGACATTGAGCGAGCCGCGCTGCAGCGTCAGGCTCACGTCCTCGATATGGGTCTCGGCGCCGACGCGCTTGCCGACCTGTTCCAAAAGCAGCACCCGTTTCCTCCCGTGCAGCCTTGATTTCCGTGTCACGACCGCGCCCGTCTTCCGGCGCGAACCGCGTTATTCCGCGGCGAGCCCCGGACTTCGCTCCCGTGCGACGAGGGCGCGCAGGCATTCTTCCAGCGGTCCCGTCTCGTCCAGCGCAAAGCGCAGGCCGAGCTTGGAGCGACGCCACAGGACGTCTTCCACCGTGCGGGCCCATTCGTTGCGAACGAGCCACGCGACTTCGCGCTCGGAAAGGCCGTGGCCGAGGTCGCGACCCCAGTCGGCTCCCCCGTCCTTCGCCACGGCCAGAGCATCCGTGCCATAGGCGCGGACGAGGCGCTCCCGGGTCGACTTCGAAAGTCCCGGGGATAGTGACGCAAGTTCGGCCTCAAGCTGGCCGAGACCGTCCACGGGAAAATTGCCGCCGGGCAGGGGTGCCTCGCCGGTCCAGGCGCCGCGTTTGGCACCGAGCGCCTTCTCGATCGAGCCGAGAACGTCTTCGGCGAGCCGACGGTAGGTGGTGATCTTGCCGCCGAAGATGTTGAGAAGCGGCGCGCCCGCCGACGTGTCCACCTTCAGGACATAGTCGCGCGTCGCCTCCTGCGCCTTCGAGGCGTGGTCGTCGAACAGGGGACGCACACCCGAGAAGGTCCAGACGATGTCCTCGCGCCGCAGCGGCGTCTCGAAATATTCGCTCGCGGCGTCGAGGAGGTAGGTCGTCTCCTCCTCGCTGATCGCGGCCTTCGCCGGGTCGCCGGTGTAATCGCGGTCGGTCGTGCCGACGAGCGTGAAGTCGCGCTCGTAGGGGATCGCAAAGATGATCCGGCCATCGGCGTTCTGGAAGATGTAGGCGCGGTCGTGATCGAAGAGCTTGCGCATGACGATGTGCGAGCCCTGGACGAGACGGATGTTGTGCGCGTCGTTCCGGCCCATCGCCGATCGGATCACCTGATCGACCCAGGGGCCGGCTGCATTCACGAGAAACCTCGCGGCAACGGTCTCGACCGCGCCGGTCTCGGTGTCCTCGAGCGTGATCGTCCAGCCGTCGGCCTCGCGGCGGGCGCCCGTGACGCGGGTCCGCACACGGATCGAGGCGCCGTGACGCTGCGCGTCGCGGGCGTTGAGCACCACCAGCCGCGTGTCATCGACGCGGGCGTCGGAATACTCGAAACCCTTGGCGAACTCGCGCTTCAGCGGCGCGCCGAGCGGGCCGCGAAGATCGACTGTGCGGGTTGCCGCCAGCTTCTTCCGGCCGCCAAGATGATCGTAGAGGAAGAGGCCGAGGCGCAGAAGCCAGGACGGGCGCAGGCCCGCATGGTGCGGCAGCACGAAGCGCAGCGGCTCGATGATATGGGGTGCGATGCCCCAGAGCACCTCGCGTTCCATTAGCGCCTCGCGCACCAGGCGGAACTCGTAGTGCTCGAGATAGCGCAGGCCGCCATGGATCAGCTTGGTGGACCATGAGGACGTACCGCTCGCCAGATCCTTGGCTTCCGCCAGACCGACCGAGTATCCGCGACCCGCGGCGTCGCGAGCGATGCCGCAGCCGTTGATCCCGCCACCGATAATGAAGACGTCGAAGCGCTGCATGACCTCACCGCTTTCGCAGTGCAGCAAGAACCGCGCAAATGCGAAAGTAAGGCGATTACAAACGAAAACAAACGAAAGTCAAGCGGCGTCAGATCGGATCCGCCGTTGCGGCAGTTTCCACCAGTCGGACCCCGGCCTGACGGCAGATGTCGCGCACTTCCTCCGAGCCGCAGCGATCGGTGACGAAGCTTTGCACCTGCGAGATGTGGCCGATTCGAACGGGTGCGCTGCGCTCGAACTTCGAGGAGTCAGAAACGAGGATCACATGGCGGGCGTTGGCCATGATTGCCTGCGCTACGCGAACCTCGCGGTAGTCGAAGTCGAGAAGGGCACCGTCGGAATCGATGGCCGAGACGCCGACGATGGCGAAGTCGACCTTGAACTGTCGGATGAAGTCGACCGCGGCTTCCCCGACGATGCCGCCGTCGGTGCGCCGGATCACGCCGCCGACCACGATCACCTCGATATGCGGGCTCGCGCGCATGACGTTGGCGACGTTGAGATTGTTCGTGATCACGAGGAGACCGGCATGATGCAGCAGCGCTTGGGCCGCCGCCTCCGTCGTCGTGCCGATGTTGATGAAGAGCGAGGACCGATCGGGCACGAGGTCGGCGGCCGCGCGACCGATCTCGAGCTTCTCCGTGGCGGCGATGGCACGGCGCGCATCGTAGCCGACGTTCTCGGCCCCTGATCCCAGCACCGCACCACCATGGATGCGCGAGAGCAGGCGCTGCTCGCAAAGCTCGTTCAGGTCCTTGCGGATCGTCTGGACGCTGACCTCGAACCGGCCAGCCAAGGCGTCGACGAGAACCTTGCCCTCACGTTTGGCCGTTTCGACGATTCGGGCCTGACGCTCGGACAACATGCGGACCCTCGTTCGATTGTGAGCGAAAAGCGAAAGCGGAATGCTACGAAGCGAAACATAGTGTCAGTTGCGTGCGAAAGGAAACGGGCACATGTTTTCACGCGGAAACCATCGACCAGAAAATTCGCTGGCGGCCCTTTGCCGGAAGCCGAAGCCGCCCTATAGAGCGGCCCCGTCGCATGGTTGACCAAATGTTGTGATCCAGAAGACGGGAGGGACTGATGGATATCGTGAAGGAAAATCGAATGATGAAGGCAGCGAATTTCGCCCTGACGCGCGACGACATGGTGCGCATGGAAGGCGAGGATGCGGCCCGCAGCCATCGCACGCGTCGTGACAACCCGTATCGCCCCGGCAGTGCCGACTGGCGCGCCTGGTGCAACGGGTTCGAAGCCGTCCGCTGACGGAACGACCGCACAACACGGGATCACAGCCGGGTCGAAGTGCTTCGACCCGGGCCATGCCGGTCAAAGGCAGGCGGACAGTCCCAGGATCGGCGCGTAGTTGACGATCGTCACCGCGACCGACACCACGGCCGCAGCGAGGGTGGTCCGCGCAAAGAAGCGCGACATCTCCTCGTCAGCGGGTGCCCGCTGTGCGCGGCGCCAGGTCCACCTGACCAGCCCGGCGAGAATGGCGAGGTGGAGAAGCCAAACGCCGATCAGAACCGCTCGCTGCAGCGAGATCGGACCGATGTCTCGATCCTCCCAGCCGAACGCGCATCCGATCGACAGAAGCGCATAGAGCGCGACGAAGGCTGAACTCCAGACGACGAGTCCGGCAACCAGCACGATGAGATTGGCGGCGGAGCGATCCCCGATCACGGCGCGACCCTTTCCACCGCAGCCAGCCAAGGCATGATGGCCACGAACGCCAGGCCAATGATCCCCGTAGCGGCGGTGTACCCGTGCCACAACGCGCCGATCGACAGGTCGGCGCTGCGCCGCGCCGATACAATGCCGGCTCGGATGCGCCAGAGACCGAACAGGGCGAAAACGAGACCGACGGCGGCGTGGAAGCCGAGATAGGTGAGAATTGCCGCGGTCAGCGCGAGATGCGCGTGGCTTGTGGGCTCGGGTACCTGCCAGACGAGCCATCCGAGGAGCGCGGTGGCGCCGGCGCTTCCGGCAACCGCAACGATCATTCCGGGAAGGCCCGAGCCCTTCTTCAAAGAACGCAGCGCGAAGGCCGCTCCGCCGACGGCGACAAGGAGGGCCGCGGCTGCGGCGACGAGGATCGTTGCAGGCAGGTCAGTCATGAGAGGTGGCGGCCAGCTCGGAGCGACGAGCCACAGGAACAGCGCACCGAACAGGAGCGAGGCGAACATCGTCGCGTCGGCCAGGAGCACGAAGGTCATGCCCCACCAGGACAGTGGACGCGACGTTTCCGGATGGATCGGGAGGCGAAGGCCATGCCCGGCGTCCAGCTCGCCACGGTCGACGGTCGCCCCTGTCGCCCGCGTCCAAAGGAGTAAAAGCCCGAGCGTCGAGACGATGGCTGCGATCGAGAGCGGGTAGACCTTGAACAGCAGCGAGAGGACGAAGACGCCGGTCGACACGGCCGTCCACAGTGGCAGGAAGGTCGGCTGCGGCAGGATCTGGATCGCCTGCGCTCGCCCCGTCGCCATCTCGACCACCAGCGTTTCCTGCCAGTCGTTGCGCGGAATTGCGAGGTATCCTTGGCCGGACGCGAGCTTCCGGCCCGTTTCGGGATCGGAAAACAGGGGATCGCGCCCTTCCACCATGGGCAGCGAGGCAAAGCCGTAGGACGGCGGGGGCGTTGCGGTCGCCCATTCGAGACCGCCGGACTTCCAGGGATTGCGCGGGGCGATGCGCCCGTAGCGGAACTGGAAGATGAAGTCGAAGGCGACGAGGGCAAAGCCCATCGTGGTAATGAAGCCGCCGATCGAGGAGACGAGATTCAGCCAGTCCCAGCCGTAACCGCTCTCGTAGGTGTAGTAGCGGCGCGGCATGCCGAGAAGGCCGGTCAGGTGCATGATCAGGAACGTCAGGTTGAAGCCGACGAAGATCAGCCAGAACGCGACATGGCCGACGCCATAGAGCGGCATACGCCCGCTGAAATGCGGGAGGTAGAAGTAGGCCGCCGCCAGCATCGGGAACACGAAGCCGCCAACGAGGACGTAGTGCATGTGGGCGACCACGAAATGCGTGTCGTGAGCCTGCCAGTCGAACGGCACGATCGCCAGCATGACGCCCGTCAATCCGCCGCAGACGAAGACCACGAAGAAGCCGATGAGGTAGAGCATCGGAAGGGAGAGGCGGGGGCGCCCCGCCATCATCGTGCCGATCCACAGGAAGATCTGCACGCCCGTCGGCACCGCCACGAGCACGCTCGCGGCCGAGAAGAACGCCTGCGCCAGATGGGGAATGCCCACCGTGAACATGTGGTGGACCCAGAGCCCGAAGCTCAGGAACCCCATGGCCGTGACCGAGACGACGATCCAGGAATAGCCGAGCAGCCGGTGTCCGACGAGGACCGGCAGGATGGTCGAGATCATGCCCGCCGCCGGCAGGAAGATGATGTAGACCTCGGGGTGGCCGAAGAGCCAGAAAAGGTGCTGCCACAGAAGCGCGTCGCCGCCGCGCGTGGGATCGAAAAAGGGCAGGTCGAAGGCCCGCTCCATCTCGAGAAGGATCGAGCCTAGGATCAGTGGCGGGAAACCGACCAGCATCATTCCGGCGGTGATCAGGATATACCAGGCGAAGATGGGCATGCGGGCGAGCGACATGCCGGGCGCGCGCACCTTCAGGATCGACACCGTGAGCTCGACCGCCGCGGCCATCGCCGAAATCTCGACGAAGGTGATGCCAAGCAGCCAGACGTCCGCGTTGATACCGGGCGAGTAACGGCCCGACGAGAGCGGGGTGTACATGAACCAGCCGCTGTCTGGCGCCACGCCGACCATCATGGCGACGATCAGGATCGAGCCGCCGAACACATAGCACCAGAACCCGTAGGCTGACATGCGCGGGAAGGCGAGGTCGCGCGCGCCCATCATCTTGGGAAGAAAGTACATCGCCAGCCCTTCGAACATCGGGATGGCGAACAGGAACATCATCACCGTGCCGTGCATGGTGAAGATCTGGTTGTAGAGTTCCGGGCCGACGAAGGCGCTGTGCGGCGAGGCGAGCTGCGCGCGGATCAGCATCGACAGGACGCCGCCGATGGCGAAGAACACGAAGGCCGCGACGATGAAGCGGCGGCCGATCACCGTGTGATTTACGGCCGACAGCTGGCCGAGCCCGCGCGGCGTGCGCCAGATGCGCTCCAGTTCCTGGTGAAGCCGGACGGGCTCGGTCACGCTCATGGGGAGCCCTGTGGGAGTTGGGACAGTGCGGCTTCGAGATCGTCCGGCGCATGCGCCACGACCTCGAACTTCATGGCGGGATGGCCGACCCCGCAGAACTCGGCGCAGACGCCGCCGTAGGTGCCGGGTCGGTCTGCCATCAGGCGGATCGTGTTCACGTGGCCGGGAATGGCGTCAATCTTTCCGCCGAGCCGGGGAACCCAGAAGGCGTGGATCACATCGGTGCCGACGACCCGTATATCGACCGGGCGCCCGGCCGGGAGATGAAGGACGTCGGCGCTCTCGCGCCCGTCGGCATAACGGAAGCGCCATGCCCAGCGATAGGGATGGGCTTCCACGGAATAAAGACCCGGCGTGCCGGGATGCGCCAGCAATCTCTCCCCCGTGACGAGGGCGAAGACCAGGAGAGCGGTCAGGACGATGCCGGGAAAGGCCAGGCCGCCCCATACGAGCCAACGCTTCGGCGGCACGTTTCGCCCGATGCCCGGTTTCCAGAAGGCGATGCCGACCAGCGCCATGACCAGCACGAAGATCGCGGTGGCCCCGGCCAGCATCACCCACCAGAGGAGCGCGGTCGAAGCGGCGGCGGGTCCGGCCGGCTGAAGCGTCGAGAGAGGACCCGTGCAGCCGGCCAGGAGTGGCAGAAGCAGGAAGATGCTCCAGATGCCTTTGCCAGGCATTCGCCGAGTGGATCGCAACGCAGAGACCCGTCGATGAGCAAGTCGGTCACGAGCAAGAGCCCGGTTCTTCGACGGGTGGCGGAAAAGGACGTCAGCTCGGCGATCGCCGTGGCGGGGCATCCGATCCACGCCATGGCCGTCCATTTCCCGATCGCGCTCGTGATCGCAACGCTCGGCTGCGACATCTTCTACTGGTGGTCGGGGGACGACTTCTGGCTTCGCGCCGGCCTCTGGTCCGCCGGCGCAGCGCTCGGGTTCGGCGTGCTCGCCTCGATGGCCGGCACCATGGAGCTGATCTTCGTACCGGGCATCCGCGCTCGGGCGGCGAGTTGGACCCACGCGATCGCCGCGATGATGCTGATCTCGATCATCGCCACGAATTGGGGTCTGCGCCTCGCCAGCCCGGAGTCTATCCTGCCGGTCGGTCTGTTCCTGTCGGTGCTGGGAAGCGTCTTCACGGGGCTGGCGGGATGGCACGGCGGCAAACTGATCCTGCATCATGGCGTCGGCATCATGGTGTCAGACGACGAATGACGTCCTCGCCGACGCGACTGAGACCGCCCGGCTCGAAAGCGGCGGCCGGCATCCAGTCGAGCGACACGGCGGGCTTCGCCAGAACGACCCAGAGAATGCCCGTCAGGACGCTGCAGATGGCTACGGTCGACAGGACGACGCGCCAGGTTCGAAAATGGCCCTCTTCGCGGAACACCGACAGAACCAGAAGACCAAGCCGCACGTGGATCGTCACAAGAAGACCGACCAGAAGCAGCTTGATGGCAAACCAGGGCGTGAACACCTCCCGCAGGAGGATCAGCGCCGTTCCGGTTCCCACCGCGACGAAGGCCGCTGGAGAGACGACGACCACATAAGCAAACCGCGTGAACGCATGGAGCCGGTGGAGTTCCTGTCCATGCCCGAGTGCTTCGCGCTGGCTCATCAGAATCGGCAGCGTCAGGAGACCCGCGGCCCAGACGACCAGCGCAGCGATGTGGAGGCTCTTCGCCCAGACGAGGATCAAACGACCGACCTTTCCCCTACGTCATCGCCGCCTGCCAGCTTGACGACGCCTCCAAGGGCCGCAAGGAGATACGGGATCAGCGCCGGGACCCACATGACGAGGCCGGCGAGTTGCTGGTCGTCCAGAGCCGAAAGGCCGAAAGGTTCGGTCGTCAGGACATGCTGCGCATAGAGCGCGCCCGGCGCGAAGGTGATGAGGGCGCCGAGGAGGCCCATCTGCACAATAACCGTCAGATGCGCGAAAAGGGCCGGCGCGCTCGCGGAGCCGGGGCCGAGCACACAGCGCCAGAAGGCGACTGCCGATCCGAACAGCGTCAGTTCCATCAGCCAGTAGGCGTCATCGCTCGAGAGCGCGAAAGCGTAGGGTTGCGGCGCGTGCCAGAACCAGAGCGTCAGGACGTGAGCCGCCACGGCCGCGCTCAACGATCGGGCGCTGGCGGGCCGCCGCAGCGGAAAGGCGAGGGCCAGCAAGGGTGCCGCCACGGCTACGAGCAGCATGTGATGCACCACGCGCGCGGAAAAGAGCGCTGAGGACAGCGCACAGAGCGGCGAGATCAGCGTGACCGCGAGGACCGCAAGGCAGACGATCAGCCATCGCCGACGGCTGGCGACGTCGCCTCCGTGCCTCCGGATCGCAGCGAGCCCGACCATGAAGCCAAGCGAGAGGGCGGCAATCAAAACCGGATCGAGGTTCCAGGCCCGAAGAAGGTCGCCCGGAACGGGCGCGCTGCCGCAATAGGGATCGTATGCTCGCTCAAGCATGGCCCGGGGCACCGCCTCGTCTCGTGTTGCGTCATCCAGCCTCTCGGACCGACCACCAGCAAGACTAAGGCGTGGAAGCCGTTCGCCAATGGCCGTCTCGGCTCACGGTGGGAGATGACGCGTTCGTGACGCCCTGTCAGGTGCCGCAGAAGGTGCGATAGGGGGCGACCGGACCCGGGTCGGCCCAGCGCGCGGCTGCCGGCTGATCGTCGAAGGGCCTCATCAGAACGGAAAGAAAGGCTTCGAACGGGGCGAAATCGCCGTTCTCCACCGCCGCCGCGATCACCTCCTCGACGCGCTGGTTGCGCGGGATGAAGGCCGGATTCACCCGTCGGATCGATCCCGCGACCTGCTTGGGGTCAAGGTTCCGGGCCGCCAGCCTGTTGCGCCAGGCTTCCTCCCACTCACGGACGGAGGATGGGTCTGCGAACCCCACCTCAGACATGGCACCAGTCGTCCCCTCGGCGAGCGGCGCGAGGGCGCGGAAGGTCGCCGTAAAGTCGGCACCGCCGATCTTCATGCGATCAAGGAGATCCTCGGCGAGCGCCGTGTCGGCCTCGTCGCCGTCCGGAAGGCCGATCTTTTCGATGAGCCCCTGCCGATAGGTCTCGTTGAAGGCATCGGCATAGAGCGAAAGCGCGCCGGTGGCCTGCTCCATCGCCTCCGCCTCGACCGACGACAGCAGGGGCAGGAGGCATTCGGCGAGCCGTGCCAGGTTCCATTGCCCGATCGCCGGCTGGTTGCCGTATGCGTATCGCCCGCCGCGATCGATCGAGCTGAAGACCGTGGCCGGATCGTATCGATCGAGAAAGGCGCAAGGGCCGTAGTCGATCGTCTCGCCGGACACGGCCATGTTGTCGGTGTTCATGACGCCATGCACGAAGCCAAGCAGCATCCATCGCGCGATCAACGCGCCCTGTCGACGGGCAACCCCTTCCAGGAACCGGCGATAGCGATCCGGCGCATCGACGGCGTCCGGCTGGTGGCGGGCGATCGCGTGATCTGCGAGGGCGCGTAGGTTCTCGTCCTCGCCGCGTGCGGCGAAATACTGGAACGTGCCAACGCGGATATGGCTAGCGGCGACCCGCGTGAGCACGGCACCGGGAAATTCCGTTTTGCGGTAGACTGTCTCGCCGGTCGTCACGATCGCCAGCGAGCGCGTGGTCGGGACGCCGAGCGCATGCATCGCCTCGCTGACGAGATATTCACGCAGCACAGGACCCAGCGCGGCCAGCCCGTCGCCCTGCCGCGAATAGGGCGTGATGCCCGAGCCCTTCAGCTGCAGGTCACGACGCCGTCCGTTGCGATCGACGACCTCACCAAGCAGCAGCGCGCGCCCGTCGCCGAGGCGAGGCACGAACTGGCCGAACTGATGGCCGGCATAGACGAGGGCGATCGGCTCCGAGCCCGGCGCCGCGCCGGCGCCCGACAAAATGGCCGCGCCTTCCTCCGTTTCGAGGGATGCGGGATCGATCCCGAGTTCGGTGGCCAGTGCGTAATTCACCTTCACGATCTCTGGCCGTGCGAGAGGTTTGGGTGCGATCGAGGCGTGGAAGCCCTTGGGCAGGCGCGCATAGCTGTTGTCGAACGGTATCGCGATGCCCATCGGTTGGGATCTCCGGGTCGTGTTTCCGAACCCGAGATGGGGCCGGACGGCCGAACTTTCCACCGTTCGAGCATGGTCGCGGGCAAGCTTCCGCTGGCGTCTGGTATCATGAGCATTTATGACGTTCGTTGCGCGGGAATGGGCGCGGACGGGCGATCCTGTGGGAGGGTGTGTCAATGCTGATTGGGATCGACTGGGGCGGTACCAAGATCGAGGGCGTCGCGCTATCGCTAGAAGGCCAAGAGCTCGCGCGCTTTCGCGAGGACACGCCGCGCCACGACTACGACGGCTGCATCACCAAGATCCGCGACATCATCGACCGGCTGGAGGCGACCACGGGTCAGCGAGGCTCGGTCGGCATCGGCATTCCCGGTTCGATGGAGCCGAAGTCGCGCCTCGGAAAGGGCGCGAGTTCCACCTGGCTGCTCAATCGGCCTGTCGAGGCCGATCTACATGCGCGCCTCGGCCGTCCGCTCCGGGTCGAGAATGACGCAGACTGCCTCGCCGCCTCCGAGGCGGTGGACGGCGCGGGCGCCGGCTACAACGTTGTCTTTGCGGTCATCCTCGGCAGCGGTGCCGGCGCAGGCATCGCGGTCGGAGGCAAGGCCCATCACGGCCCCAACAACTCGGCCGGCGAATGGGGTCACAATCCGCTTCCGATGCCGCATGCGTCCGAACTGCCGGGCCAGCCTTGCTACTGCGGCAAGCACGGATGCCTCGAGACATGGGTGTCGGGTCGGGCGTTCGAGGCGGAATACACCCGCCACACCGGCACCGAACTGAAGGCGCGGGAGGTGATGGAGAAGGTGCGGGCCGGCGACCGGCTGGCCGGCCTCATCTGGGACCGCTACTGCGACCGGACGGCGCGGGGTCTTTCGGTGGTGGTCAACACGCTGGACCCGGACGTCTTCGTCATGGGCGGCGGCATGTCGAACATTCCGGAGCTTTACGACGAACTGCCGGGGCGTATCGCGAGGTACACGTTCTCGACCGTCTTCCACACGCCGATCGTCCCATCCCGCCACGGCGATTCCAGCGGCGTGCGTGGTGCCGCCTGGCTGTGGAAGGACGCCTGACGGCAGCGCGCCCCGCATTTCTTCTCCGATTCTCGAAAGGCCTATCATGCAGTCCAGCGAACTCGACCGCCGCTTCGACTTTGCGCTCGTGCTGATCCGGGAGGCCGGAGCGCTGGCGCTCGACTATTTCGCCCGTGTCGAGACCCTGACGATCGCGTCCAAGGGCCTGCAGGACGTCGTCAGCGAGGCCGACGTCGCCGTGGAGAAGCTGATCCGCGGTCGGTTGGCCGAGAGCTTCCCGGACGATGCATTCTTCGGTGAGGAAAGCGGACGCAGCGAGTTCGCGCCCGGCCAGGGCATTTGGGTGGTCGATCCGATCGACGGCACGCAGCCCTTCGTCTGCGGCATGTCGAGCTGGTGCATCTCGATCGCCTTCGTCGAGGGCGGCGTCAACCGCTTCGGTCTGGTCTTCGCACCGGTGCGCCAAGAACTCTTCGCCGGCGGCGCCGGGCGGGGCGCGACCCTGAACGGCAGGCCGATCCGAGTCCGGACGGCCGCCAGCGTGCGCGAGGGGCTGGTCGCAACGGGATACTCGACCCGGCGCCCGCCCTCCGACCTCCTGCCGGTCTTCCAGCGCCTTCTGGAATCCGGCGGCATGTTCTATCGCGACGGATCGGGGGCGCTTTCGCTCGCCTATGTCGCGGCGGGCCGACTGATCGGCTACGTCGAGTCCCACATCAACGCCTACGACTGCCTCGGCGCGATGGCGGTGATCGAAGGGGCCGGCGGTCAGGTCAGCGATTTCCTGTCCGGCGACAGCCTGTTTTCGGGCAATGCGCTGGTGGCCGCCTCACCGGAACTCTTCCCATCCTTGAGCGATCTCGCCCGCTACGGCTGAGCTTGCTTCGGCGCGGCAACTCGGCAACCTTCGGGGCCGAGGCGGCGCATTCAACGACGTTGCCCGATCGAGGAAACGAACTGCGATGAGCGCCTACGACTACGTCATCGCCGGGGGCGGCACGGCGGCCTGCGTCTCCGCGATGCGACTCGTGAAGGAGCACGGGGCCCGCGTCCTGATCCTGGAGCGCGGCCCGGCGAAGACGGCGCGGCTGATGCGAATGCCGGCCGGGTACATGAAGTACCTCGCCCGCGACGACTTTCTCGAAATGCACCAGACCGCCGCGCAGCCGCGTCTCGGCGGGCGGGCGCCGATCGTGCCGCAGGCGAAGGCGCTCGGCGGCGGCAGCGCAGTCAACGCCATGGTCTACATGCGCGGCCAGCGCGAGGACTACGATGGCTGGGACGCCCATCTCGAGGGCGGTTCCGGCTGGGCCTACGAGGACCTGCTGCCGCACTTCCGCGCGCTGGAGCGAAACACCAAGTTCAACGATCGCTATCACGGGATCGACGGCGGGCTTCTCGTCTCCGATCCCGGCGCGCTCTGCGACACGACGCAGGATTATCTCCTGACGGCGCAGGGAATGGGTATCCCGCTCAATCCGGACTTCAACGGCGCGCGCCAGGCGGGCGTCGGCGTGATGCAGCATACGATGGGCGTGCGGAACGGGCGGATGGAGCGTTGCGACGCCGTCACCGCCTTCATCGCCGACCTCCTGAACGACCGTCGCCTGACGATCGTCACGGGGGCGCAGGTGGACCGCGTCCTGTTCGAGGGCGAGCGCGCGGTCGGATTGTCCTACCGCGTGGGCGGACAGGCGAAGACGGTTCATGCAACGCGCGAGGTGCTCCTCGCCGCGGGCACCTACAACACCGCAAAACTCATGATGCTGTCGGGTCTCGGACCGGCAGATCATCTGCGCGAGCACGGGATCGATGTCCGCGCTGATCTACCGGGTCTCGGATCCAGCCTTCAGGACCATCACGAGGTCCCCGTGATCGCGACGACCAAGGGGCCGAGCGGCTATTTCGGTCAGGACAAGGGCTGGCCGATGGTGCGCAACGGCCTGCAATACCTGCTCTTCGCCTCCGGTCCGGTGACGACGACGGGCATCGAGTCCTGCCTGTTCTACGATCCGGACGGGGGCGAGCGGCCGACGATCCAGCTCTATTGCGCGCCCATCGTCTATCTCGACCGCGACGTGTCGAGCGCCAAGCCGAGCCACGGCGTCACGCTGACGTCCTGTCTCCTGCGACCCAAGGCACGAGGGAGCGTGCGACTGCGCTCGGGCGACCCCGACGCGATGCCGCTCGTCGACTCGAACTTCTTCGGCCATCCCGACGACCTGCGCCTGACGGTCGCCTCGCTGCGCTTCGCACGGCAGGTGCTGGCGTCGCGCCCGCTGTCGGACAGGATCCGGGACGAGCTTCTCCCCGGGCGCGACGTGACGGACGATGCTGGCCTCGAGGCCTTCTGCGGCAAGACGGTGAAGACGAATTACCACCCGGTGGGATCGGCTCCGATGGGTCCGGACGGCGATCCGAGGGCCGTACTCGACGCATCCCTGCGCGTGCGCGGCGTCGAGGGCTTGAGGGTGATCGACTGTTCGGCAATGCCGATGATCCCGTCCGGCAACACCAACGCGCCGGTCATGGCGCTGGCGAGCCGTGCTGTGGACCTCATCGCGGGGGACACGCAGGCGAGGGGCGCGGCGGCCTGACCGCCGCACCCAGCTCCGTCAGGCGGCGTTCGAGACCTTGAGGCTGCCGTTCTTGTAGCGCTTGGCCATGTCGGCGAGGTCGATCGCCTTGATGTTGCCGGCATGGCCGGCGGTGCCGAACTCCTCAAAGCGCTGGGCGGCGAGCTTGGTGATCGCCGCCATGCCGGGGCCTAGATACTTGCGCGGGTCGAACTCTTCCGGGTTCTCCGCGAAGACCTTGCGGATCGCGCCGGTCAGCGCGAGGCGGCAATCGGTGTCGATGTTGATCTTGCGCACGCCGTGGCGGATGCCGCGCTGGATCTCCTCGACCGGCACGCCCCAGGTCGGCTTGATCTGGCCACCGTACTTGTTGACGATCTCCTGAAGGTCCTCCGGCACCGACGACGAGCCGTGCATCACGAGATGCGTGTTCGGCAGCTTCTGGTGAATCGCCTCGATGACGTTCATCGCCAGCACGTCGCCGTCCGGCTTGCGCGAGAACTTGTAGGCGCCGTGCGATGTGCCCATGGCCACCGCCAGCGCGTCGACATGCGTGTCCTCGACGAAGCGGGCGGCTTCCTCGGGGTCGGTGAGCAACTGGTCGTGGTCGAGCGTTCCCTCGAAGCCGTGGCCGTCCTCCTGCTCGCCGCCGCCCGTCTCGAGGCTGCCGAGGACGCCGATCTCGCCTTCCACCGACGCGCCGCACCAGTGGGCCATGTCGGACACGCGGCGGGTGATTGCCGCGTTGTAGGCATAGTCGGCGAGCGACTTGCCGTCTTCCTTCAGCGAGCCGTCCATCATCACCGAGGTGAAACCGTGTTGGATGGCGGTGATGCAGGTCGCTTCGTTGTTGCCGTGGTCGAGATGCATGCAGATCGGGATGTCCGGGTGCATCTCCGACAGACCCTCGATCAGCCGCGCGAGGATGAGGTCGTTCGCATATGCGCGCGCGCCGCGGCTCGCCTGGAGGATCACCGGCGAGTCCGTCTTGGCGGCCGCGGCCAGGATCGCGAGGCCCTGCTCCATGTTGTTGATGTTGAACGCGGGCACGCCGTAGCTGTGCTCGGCGGCGTGGTCGAGAAGCTGGCGAAGCGTGATCAGGGCCAAGGGGGTTCTCCGGGCGGGGTCAGGACAGGGACGAGGCGACGTCGGACACGATGGAGAGATAGCCCTCCGCATTCCAGGCGGAACGGCCGATGAACAGGCCGTCGATATGCTCTTGGTTCGCCAGCTCGACGCAGTTGCCGGGATTGACGCTGCCGCCGTAGAGGACGGGCAGGGCGAAGCCCAGTTTCTCGCGGGTCAGCTCCTTGATGCGGGCATGCTGCTCGTTCGCAAAACTCGGTTCGGCCGGCGTCCCGCCTTCGCCGATCGACCAGACCGGCTCGTAGGCGATGATGACCTTGGCGGGCTGACTCCACTCGACGCGCGAGATCAAGGCCTCGGTCTGGCGACGCAGCGCCTCGGCCGTTCGGCCGGCGTCGTATTCCTCGCGCGTGTCACCGATGCAGACGAGGGCGACGAGGCCATGGCGCACGGCGGCTTCCGTCTTAAGCGAGACCGTCTCGTCGGTCTCGCCAAAATGCTCGCGCCGCTCGGAATGCCCGATCTCGACGAGGCGGCCGCCGCAGTCCTTGACCTGAACCGGAGACACCTCGCCGGTCCAGGCGCCGGCGTCCTTCCAGTGCACGTTCTGCGCGCCGACGATGATGTCGGTCTTGTCGAGTGCTTGGGCAACACGATGAAGAACCGTGAAGGGCGGGATCACGAAAAGCTGGGCGCGATCGTCGCTCGCCCACGGGGATCTTGCGACGGTCTCGCAGAAGGCGTCAGCCTCCGCGATCGTCTTGTTCATCTTCCAGCTGGTGCCGATCCAGGGACGCTTGGTCATGCGGGTCGCCTTCTCTCCCGTAAGCGACTGAAAAAACGAACGGGGCCGGTCGATGCTGCTCGGCCGGCCCCGTTCGGGTGTGTTCTGAGCTGTCAGGCGCCGACCTTGGCGCGGGCCTTCTCGGCGACCTTCTCGGGCGTCAGCCCGAAATGCTTGTAGAGATCGCCGCCGGGGGCCGAGGCGCCGAAGCCGGGCAGGCCGACGACGTCGTCCTCCTCCTCGACGAAGCGCGTCCAGCCGAACGGCGAAGCGGCCTCGACCGCGATGCGCGGCGCCGAGCCCAGCACCTCCTCGCGATAGGATTTCGGCTGCTTGGCGAAGAGCTCCCAGCAGGGGAGGGACACCACCGCCGCGCGAACGCCGCTCTCGGTGAGCAGCTTCTGCGCCGCGACCGCGATCTCGACTTCGGAGCCGGTGGCAAGGATCGTCACCTGACGCGCGCCGCCCTCGGCCTCGACAAGCACGTAGCCGCCCTTCGCCGACAGATTCTCACCCACCGATCCGGTGCGCAGCGCCTTCAGGTTCTGGCGCGACAGGACCAGCGTCGTCGGCGACTTCGTGTTGACCAGCGCGGCTTCCCAGCACTCCGCCGTCTCGACGCCGTCGGCCGGGCGCATGACCAGCATGTTCGGCATGGCGCGCAGCGAGGCGAGGTGCTCGATCGGCTGGTGCGTCGGGCCGTCTTCGCCCTGGCCGATCGAGTCATGCGTCATCACGTAGACGACCGGCTGGTGCATCAGTGCCGACAGGCGCATGGCCGGGCGGGCGTAATCGGAGAAGCAGAGGAAGGTGCCGCCGAAGGGCGTGAAGCCACCGTGCAGCGACAGGCCGTTCATGACGGCGGCCATGCCGTGCTCGCGCACGCCATAGTAGATGTAGTTGCCGGACGCGTCCGTCGCCGTCACCGGCTTCATCGCGCCGGCCTTGGTGAGGTTCGAGCCGGTAAGGTCGGCCGAGCCGCCGATGAGCTTGGCGGACTTCGCGACCAGGGCCTCGATCACCGTCTGGCTGGCCTTACGGGTGGCGACCGACGCTGCGTCGGAGGCGAACTTCGCCTTCACGTCGGCGAGGATCGCGGCGGCGTCGCCGTCGAAGCCGTCCGCCATGATGGTCTTCCACGCATCGGCATGGGCGGAAGCGGCGAGGCGCTTCTCCCAGGCATCGGCTTCCGCCGCGCCGCGCGTGCCGACGGCCTTCCAGAAGTCGGTGACGACGTCGGGCAGCACGAAGGGCTCGTGCGCCCACTCGAAATGCTCGCGGGCGAACGCGATGCCCTCGGCGCCGATCGGCGAACCGTGGACGCCGGACGTGCCGGCCTTCTTGCCGGCGCCGTAGCCGATCGTGGTGCGGCAGGCGATGAGCGTCGGCTTGTCCGAGCGGCGCGCGGCCTCGATCGCGGCGGCGACCGCCTCAGGGTCATGTCCGTCCACGGCCGACGTCGCCCAGCCCGACGCCTGCACGCGGGCGGCGAGATCGTCCGACGTCGTGATGTCGGTCGCGCCGTCGATCGTGATGCGGTTGTCGTCCCACAGGACGATGAGCTTGTTCAGCTTCAGGTGGCCGGCGAGCGAGATCGCCTCCTGGCTCACGCCCTCCATGAAGCAGCCGTCGCCGGCGATCGTGTAGGTGTAGTGCGAGACGAGTTCTTCACCGAAGCGCTCGCGCAGGATCTTCTCGCCCAGCGCCATGCCGACGGCTGTGGCGAGACCCTGGCCGAGCGGGCCGGTGGTGGTCTCGATGCCGGCGCCCTCGCCGAATTCGGGGTGACCGGCGGCCTTCGAGCCGAGCTGGCGGAAGCGCTTCAGCTCGTCGATCGTGAAGTCCTCGTAGCCCGTGAGGTGCAGCAGGCTGTAGAGCAGCATCGAGCCGTGGCCGGCCGACAGCACGAAGCGGTCGCGGTCGGGCCAGTGCGGACGCTTGGCGTCGAACTTCATGAACTGGCTGAACAAGACGGTCGCCGCGTCCGACATGCCGAGCGGCATGCCCGGGTGGCCGGAATTGGCCTTTTCCACCGCGTCCATCGACAGGAAGCGGATGCCGCTGGCCATCGCGCGGATCTGCTTGGCATCCAGGCTGGGGGCTTGTGTCGTGTCCACGGTGGTCGTCTCCCTCGATCTTGGTCGCGGCGCTTCAGTGGGCCCTGCGCGAAGCGACCCGGCCTGCCGGACTCGCGCGGTGCTGCGCCAGCAGAACCACGCCACGGCGCTTGAATCAATCCGCGCGACATGAAAAACGTTCATATGAACGCATGCCTGCCATATGAACAGCCATGGCTCATCGCCGTCGATACGTGAAGTCTGACCTGCGGAAGCGAACATGGAAACCTTAGCACCCGCCGATGTCGATGCGATGATGCAGGTCGCCCGCCGCTACTATGAGGGGCAGGCCACGCAGGCCGAGATTGCGGCCGAACTCGGCCTGTCTCGCATGAAAGTGAACCGCCTGCTGCGCCAGGCGCGCGATGCGGGGATCGTGGACGTTCGGATCCGCGTCCACCGTGCCGTGGAAGCCGATCTCGAGCGACGGCTGAGGGAGCGGTTCGGCGTCAAGGCGGCGCTGATCGCGGTCGACCGGCGGGAAGCCGACGCGCAGCGCGCCGAGGTGGCGCTGCTGGTCGCGGACTATCTCGAGCGCGAACTCTTCGAGGGTGCGGTCGTCGCCGTCGGCATGGGCCGCAACATCGCAGCCGTCGCCGAGACGCGCGGTCGCCCGTTCCTGGAGCATGCGACCTTCGTCTCCGCCACCGGCGGCGCGCATCAGGCGGGGGAGCCCTCCAACGCCGACCACATCTGCCGCAAGCTCGCACGTCGGTTCGGCGGCGTGCCCGAAACGCTCTACGCGCCGGCCTACGTGCCGGACGCGACGCTGCGCGCCGGCCTGATGGCGAACCCGACCGTGAAGCAGACGCTGGATCTCGGGCGGAGCGCCGCGTTCGCGCTCGTCGGCATCGGCGACCTCGGCGAGGAAAGCCACATGGCCCGGATGGGTTGGTTTCGCCGGGAGGAACTTCTCGGCGCGCGGGCGGCCGGGGTCGTCGGCGATCTGATGGGCTACGACTTCTACGACATCGACGGGCGCGAGCGGAACGAGATCCTCGGCGGACGGGTCGTCGGCCTGCGCCTCGCCGACATCCGGGCGATCCCGACGACGATCGCGGTGGCCGCGGAGCCGACCAAGGCCATGCCGATCCTCGCCGCCCTGCGGACTGGGGCCATCGACGTCATCGCGACCTCGCTCGCCAACGCACACGGCATTCTCGCCCTCGATCAGGCGACCAAGGGTGGTTGAAGGACCTTGATCGTTTGAACAAGGCTGCGATATTATGAACGAGAGGGCGCCCCGGCGTCGTCGGTCCGGATCCGCGGACCCGCTCCTCAACCATCAGGTGAGACCCATGAAGATCATTCTCGGCGGCGACAGCGCCGGCCAGCCCCTCGTCCAGGCTATCAAGGACCACCTTGCCGGCCGCTCCGGCCTGACGGTCGTCGACGCCAGCCAGGCGCCGGACGGGTCGGCGGAGAAGTATGCGACGACTTCCGAGCGCATCGCCCGGGCCGTCGTGGACGGCGAGTACGACCGCGCGATCCTGTGCTGCGGCACCGGCATCGGCGTCAACATCTCGGCCAACAAGGTGCCCGGCATCCGCGCCGCGCTGACGCACGACACCTATTCCGCCGAGCGTGCCGCCAAGAGCAACAACGCGCAGGTGATCACGATGGGCGCCCGCGTGATCGGCCCCGAGCTCGCCAAGGCGATCGTCGACAAGTACCTGGAATCCGAGTTCGATCCGGCTGGCTCGTCGGCCGCCAATGTCGATGCCATCGATGCGCTCGACCGGAAGTACAACGCGTCCTGAGCGCCCCGGACGGCGCCATGAAAAAGCCCGCCGCGTCCTTCGACGCGGCGGGCTTTTCTGTGCCGGAAGGCTCGATCAATTGAAGCGGTAGGACAGCTTCGCCGTGATCGTGTGGAAGTCGAAGTCGCCGCTCGAGCGGAAGTCGGTGAACTGGCCCGGAATGACCGCCGCGCCCGAACCGTCGAACGGTCCGCCGTTCAGGATGGTCGAGGAGCCGCCATCACCGAGGTTGGTGTAGAGGTACTCGGCGCCGAACGAGATGTTCTGCGTGACCTTCACTTCCATGCCACCGCCGACCGAGTAGCCCCAGTCGTCCTCGTCCGAGTTGATGACGGCCGGGAAGGCGGCCGTGACGGCCGGGCTGTTGGTCGAGAAGCCGTAGTCGATCTCGCCGTACGCGACACCGCCCGTGGCGTAGAGGAGCGCCATGTCGGTGACGAGGTAGCCGGCGCGCAGGCGACCGGTCGCGAGATAGTCGAGGCTGCGCTCGGCGGTGTAGAAGGCCGGCGTGTTCGAGAAGGCGCTGGAGCGCTGCGCGATGTCGAGGGCGTTGATGTCCACGAGGGCGCCGACCACGAAGCGGTCGATCTGGTAGTCGTAGCCGATGTGCGCGCCGCCGATGAAGCTCGACTCGAACTCCGACGAGAAGTTGTTGCCGAAGGCGTTGGTCAGAAAGGCAGCGCCGGCACCGCCGAAGTTCGGGACGATGGCGAGGTTGTCGCCGTTGTCCGGGTTGAAGGCGCCGCCGCCCTGGATACCGAGGTACAGGCCGGTCCAGTTGGAGACCGGGGCCATCACCGCCATCGGCGCTGCCGGCTCTTCGTAGACGACGTCGGCAGCGAAAGCCGGGGAGGCGAGGGCGGCCGAGGCGAGCAGCAGGGCAAGGCGCTTCATGGTTGATCTCCAGGGTGCCGCCGTCCGTCGATGCGGGGCGGCTGTTACTTTGGAATCGGAAGGTCGGTATCGCTCCGCCTCTCGTGTGAACAAGATAATGTCGAGCGAGCGAACGCAAGTCGACCTTGCCGGCTTGGCTCCGCGAGTGTTGCCTTCAGAGCACGCGCGGCGCGAGCCTGAAAGCGAGGGGTGGGAGCGTTTCGCGAGCGTTTTCAACGCCCTAATTTGCTCTTCTTCAGACCCTGATGGACGGCTCACCGCTGTGTGATGCCCGCTTTCGCCCTTCGGTAGGCTCCACGCAAGAAAACGGACGACGCCGCTGTTTCAGAGCTGTGCCAACTCTTTCAAATGCCCGCGTTTCCTGCGGCATCCTCTTAAGCATGTTCGGCAATATCCGGACGATTTTCCTTTGTTTTACCGTGGGGAAACCTCGCCACGAAGATAGTCCCCCGCAGCTGACAAAGCCTCGGGAAGGATAATGTCATGGATACCTACGTCACTCGAACGGGACGACCCTTGTTCGTCGACCTCGACGGAACGTTGATCCGTGGAGACCTACTGTGGGAAAGCCTGTTTCACTTCGCGCGCCAGCAGCCGCTCGGCTTTTGGCGCCTGTTCGGCTGGGCCTTTCAGGGCAAGGCTGTCCTGAAGGACGAGCTGGCGGCGCGCACCGAGATCGACGCGGCGACACTTCCCTATCGCGAGGAGGTGGTCGCCACGCTGCAGGCCGAGCGCGAGGCCGGCCGGCCGATTATTCTGGCCACCGCTTCCAATGAGCGTCTCGCCCACGCCGTGTCCGCCCATCTCGGTCTCTTCGACGAGGTGATGGCGAGCGACCGGACGACCAACCTTTCGGCTTCCCGCAAGCTTGAGCGTATCCGCGCTCGCTGCGACGGCGAAGCCTTCGACTATGTCGGCAATTCGCACGACGACGTCTGCCTGTTCGAAGCGGCCGAAAGCGCGACCGTGGTCCAGCCCGACCGCTCGGCCCGCCGCTGGCATGGTGCGGCGACGCGCCCCTCGCGTCTCATCACCGATACCGGTTCGCTCGCGCGCGGCATGCTGAAGGCCATGCGCCCGCACCAGTGGACGAAGAACGTCCTCGTGTTCGTGCCGATGGCGCTGAACCACGAATTCCTCGACGTGCCGATGGCGCTGAAGGCGCTTCTGGCCTTCATCTGCTTCTCGCTCGCGGCGTCCTCGGTCTACATCCTGAACGATCTTCTGGATCTGGCCGCCGACCGTCGCCACAAGACCAAGCGCAAGCGTCCTTTCGCGAGCGGCCTCGTGCCGATCCCGGTCGGGCTGGCCCTGGCGGCGGGCCTGTTCCTGTCGTCCTTCGCGATTGCGGCTGTCCTGCCATGGGAGTTCATGGCGACGCTCGCCTTCTACATGGTCGCGACCACCGCCTATTCCTTCGCGCTGAAGCGCATGCTCCTGATCGACGTCCTGACGCTCGCCGGACTCTATACGACGCGCATCATCGCCGGTGCCATGGCGATCGACTCCAACGAGTCCTTCTGGCTCCTCGCCTTCTCGATCTTCTTCTTCCTGTCGCTGGCGCTGGTGAAGCGCTTCGTCGAGATCATGGATTTCGGCGGCGGCGCGAACCGCTCCTCGACCGGTCGCGGCTATGTCGACGTCGACCTCGACACGGTGGGGCAGGCGGGCATGGCCTCCGGCTTTGCGGCGGTGATGGTTCTCGCTCTTTACATCGACAGCGCCGAGGTCCGCGAACTTTACTCGCACCCCTATCTTCTCTGGCCGCTCTGCCCGCTCGTCCTCTACATCATCGTGCGCATCTGGGTTCTCGCTCGCCGCAACCACATGCACGAGGATCCGGTCGTCTTCATCATGCACGACTGGCGCTCGCAGATCATGATGGTGCTCGGCGCCTGCATGTTCCTGGTGGCGGCCTATGCCTGAGCTCTACGAGAACTGGGGGCGGATGCCACCCCCGCCGGAGGGGCGACGGGCGATCGAGGCGCCGCAGGCGGCCGTGTTCCCGGTCGCGCCCAATGAAGCCGGGCTTCTGCCGCGCGGCAACGGCCGATCCTACGGCGATACGTGCCTCAACGAGACGGGCGTCCTCGTCGACATGCGCGTGCGCAACCGCATCCTCTCCCTCGACCTGCAGGAAGGGGTGATCGAGGCGGAAGCCGGTGTCCTCCTCCACGAGATCACCGAGCGGATCGCCCCGCACGGCTGGTTCCTTCCGGTGACGCCGGGCACCCAGTTCGTCACGCTCGGCGGGGCTCTCGCCAACGACGTCCACGGCAAGAACCATCACCGTCGCGGCAGCTTCGGGGCCTGGGTCGAAGCCTTCACGCTGATGCGCTCCGACCTTGGCACGCTCGTCTGCTCTCGCACGCAGAACGCCGACGTCTTCGCCGCCACGATCGGAGGGCTCGGGCTGACGGGCATCGTGACGCGGGTCCGCCTTCGGCTGCTCGCCGTGCCGTCCCTGACCATCTGTGAGACGACGCATCGACTGTCCTGCCTCGACGATTACTTCGCGCGGGCCGCGGAGGCCGACGAGCGTCACGAATACGCCGTCGCCTGGATCGACCAGCTGGCGCGGGGGGCCCGCTTCGGCCGCGGCCACCTGATCTGCGGCGACCATGCCGGCAAGGGCGATCACACGGGCCGGGCCCGGCGGCCGCTGTTTTCGGTGCCGTTCACGCCGCCGGTCAGTCCCCTGCGGGGAGTGGCGCTGAAGGCGTTCAACGAGCTGAACTTCCGCAAGCTTCGCCGGGCGGAGGTCACGCGCAACGTGCCCTTCGATGGGTTCTTCTATCCGCTCGACCGCATCGGCGGCTGGAACCGGCTCTACGGGCCGCAGGGCCTTCGCCAGCACCAGAGCGTCGTGCCGGAGGAAATGGGTCGGCAGGCGGTGCGGGCGCTGATGGAATGCGCGGTGGCCCACGGTCAGGGCTCGTTCCTCACCGTGCTCAAGCGGTTCGGCGACCTGCCGAGCCCGGGGCTCCTGAGCTTCCCGCGCCGCGGCTACACGCTGACGCTCGACTTCCCCAATCGCGGCGCCCCGACGCTCGCCCTGATGGACGAGCTCGACCGGATCACGATCGAGGCGGGCGGTGCGGTAAACCCCTACAAGGACGCCCGCATGTCACCGGAGGTCTTCGCCGCCTCCTTCCCGCGATGGCGCCGGCTGGAGGCGATGCGCGACCCCGCGATCGTCTCGGACTTCTGGCGCCGCACGGCGCTGCGGCTCGATGCAGGACGGCAGCACTTCGGCGCGGCCGCGTAGGCAAGGATTGATTGACGCTGGCGGGGGAAATGCCGGTTCACAACCGCGCGAGCCCGCCTCGTCTTTACCGCATGGCATACCGGCTCCGCCAAGGATCCGGCCCGAGATCCAACAGCCGGGAGGCAAGGCGTGAGCCGGTACATCCCCTTCATCCTCTTCACAGTGTTCACCAACGCGGCCGCGCAGATGCTCCTGAAATACGGGATGATGCAGCTCGGCCCCTTGAGCTTCGCGGGCGTCAACCCGATCCTCAAGATCCTCTCGATCGTCTTCAGCCCCTTCATCTTCCTGGGGCTCCTGACCTTCGTGATCTCGATGGCCTCGCACCTCTTCGTGCTGTCGAAGGTCGAGCTGACATACGCCTACCCCTTCCTCAGCCTCGCCTACGTCGTCGTCGCCTTCGCGGCCTGGTTCCTCTTCGGCGAGGAACTGAACGCGGCTCGCATCGGCGGCATCGCTCTCATCTGCGTCGGCACGATCCTGATCGCCCGCACGGGCTCTACGATCGCCGACGACGTGCCGGTGACCATCACCGCCAAGACCCATTCCACCGAAGGAGCCATTCGATGAAGCACGTGATCTTCGGCGGCGACGGTTTCGTCGGCCGCCATCTCGCCCAGCGCCTCGTCTCAGACGGCGAAGAGGTCGTGGTCGCCGACATCGCCAAGGCCGACCTGCCGCACTACGCCCGCGCCACGCATCTCGACGTCGACGTCACCGATGCGGCCGCCGTGAACCGGGTGCCGATCGCAGCGGCCGACATGGTCTACAACCTGTCGGCCAAGATGCTGTCGCCGCTTCAGGTGCGTGCCAAGCGCCACGAGTTCTTCTACCCCGTCAACTACGACGGCACGAAGCACATCATCGAGGCGATGGACCGCGCGGGCGCCGGCCGGCTCGTCCATTTCACCACCGACATGATCTACGGCCACACCGTCACGACGCCGATGACCGAGGATCATCCGGTCGCGCCGCTCGGCGAGTACGGCCAGTCGAAGCTCGACACCGAGGTCCTGGCGGCCGACTGGCGCCGGCGCGGCATGAACATCTCGCTGTTCCGCCCGCGTCTCATCATCGGGCCGGGGCGTCTCGGCATCCTCGAGAAGCTGTTCAAGCTGATCGACGCGAACCTGCCGGTGCCGATGATCGGCTCGGGTCGCAACCCCTATCAGTTCATCTCGGTCTTCGACTGCGCCGAGGCGGCGCGTCTCGCCTGGAAGGCGGGCGTTCCGAACGAGGCCTACAATCTCGGCTCGCTCAACCCGCCGCCGGTGAAGAAGCTTCTCGGCGACCTCGTGCGCCATGCCGGCTCGAAGTCGATCCTGATCCCGACGCCAGGCTTTGCGGTGAAGCGCACGCTCGATTTCCTCGACTGGCTGAACATGCCGCTGATGGACCCCGAGCAGTACCTCATCGCCGACGAGGAATGCGTGCTCGACGTCTCGAAGGGCAAGCGCGACCTCGGCTGGGTGCCGCAGTACCGCGACGAGGACATGCTAATCGCCGCCTATACAGAGTATCGCGCGAAGAAGGAGGGCCGCTCGGCCGCCCGCTCCGCCTATCCCCAGCCGGCCGAGTGAGGAGCCCGCGCCATGCTTGATCGTCCGACGACCACCGCCCCCGCGCTCGACGACGCCCCGCGCCTCGGGCCGCCCAAGCCCGACATGCTGACCCTCGACCAGGCGAAGGCCATGGACGTCGGCACCATGGCCGACGTGTTCAAGGAGCACATCAACCCCGGCCAGTTCCACTTCATGAAGCTGCTCGGCTTCCACAAGGTGAAGGTCGAGCGCGCCGAGGGCATGTTCTACATCGACCAGAACGGCCGGAAGATCCTCGACTTCTTCGGCGGCTTCGGCTCGCTCGCCTTCGGCCACAACCACCCGCGGATCGTGGGCGCACGCAAGCAGTTCCAGGACGAGAAGCGCCACGAGATCGCCATCGCCTTCCTGTCGCAGTACGCGGCGGCGCTGGCCAAGAACGTCGCGGCGTGCTCGCCCGGCGACCTCGACATGGTGTTCCTCGGCTCGTCCGGCTCGGAAGCCATGGAAGCGGCGATCAAGGTCGCCGAGCGCGCTAGCGGTCGCAAGAACTGCAAGATCGTCCATGCCGAGAACTCGTTCCATGGCAAGACCAAAGGCGTCCTCTCGATCACCGACTCGCCGCTCTACAAGGGCGAGTTCAAGCTGGTCGAGAACACCTATCGCGTGCCCTTCGGCGACCTCGCGGCGCTGACCGCCGTCGTTCGCTCCGACCCGGACGTTGGCGTCGTGGTGCTGGAGACGGTGCAGGGCGGCGGCGGCATCGTCGAGGCGCCGACCGAATACTGGCAGGGCGTTCGCGCGCTGTGCGACCAGCATAAGGTCATTTGGGTCGCCGACGAGGTGCAGTGCGGCTACGGGCGCACCGGTCGCTTCTACGCCTTCGAGCACCACGGCGTCGTGCCGGACGTGACCGCGCTCGCCAAGAGCTTCGGCGGCGGCAAGGCGGCGATGGCCGCGATGATCGCCAAGCGCGACGTCTACATGAAGGCCTACGGCACGCCGAAGACGGCGATGATCCATGCCCATGCCACGTTCGGCGGTATCGGCGAGGGCTGCGCCACTTCGATCGAGGCTCTGAACACGCTCTACGACGAAGATCTCATCGGCAATGCCGAGGTGGTCGGCGCGTACCTGAAGGAGCGCCTCCAGGCGATTCAGCAGAAGTACCCGTCGATCATCAAGGAGGTCCGCGGCAGGGGGCTGATGGTCGGCCTCGAGTTCCACGACTTCTCGCAGACGCTGCCCTTCGCGCTGCGTCCCGTGGTGGCGCTCCTCGACGACAAGCTGAAGGGCTCGCTGTCGGGCTTCATCGGGGCGCTGCTCCTCAAGGACTACGACTGCCTCGTCGCCTTCACCGAGTACAATCGCAACGTCATCCGCCTGGAGCCGCCGCTGATCTGCTCCCACGAGAACGTCGACCAGTTCTGCGACGCGCTGGACGAGCTTCTCGGCCGCGGCATCGTCTCGATCGTCAAGGACTTCGTGAAGACGCAGATGGGCTGAGCCGGAGGCTCATACCCGTCACGAAAAAGGCCGGGTCGATCGACCCGGCCTTTTTGTTGTCGCCTCAATTGCCCCGGATCAGTCCGGGGCGAATATACGCCGTCCAGCACCGCGACAGCGGCACGGCGACGTGGTCGCGCAGGCCTTCCGCATAGATCTTCTGGATCGTCTGGTTCGCCACCGTCACCGGGCAGAGCGGCAGGAGCGCGAGGTCCGTGTTGCGGACGGCCTCGATCGTCCGGGCGTTCGGCGGCGGGATGGCACGGAACGGATCGGCGCCGATCGCGATGAACGGCGTGCCCTGACGGCCCAGGGCGTACGGGAAGGGGTTCACGAAATTGAGGTTCATGATCGTCTCGAACCGCACCCCATGGGCCGTCTCGTAGGCGCGGATCGCGTCCACCGCCTCGTTGGCCGTCATCAGCCAGGCCGCCTGGAAATCGAGCTCGGAATAGAGGCTGAAGATCGGCAGCTGCCCGTCGGCGGCCAGCGCCTCGTAGGTCCGGGGATAGGCGACGTAGTTGTCGATCATGTGCGCCGCCCGGTCGATCACCTCGGGCCGCTGGGTCACGCTGTCGAGGGCCTTCAGGTTCTGTGCCGGCACCTTCACGTACATCAGCTGCCCGACGACGGCCCGAGCCGAGCGGTGCAGGACGTTGACGAACGGAGGCATCGCGACGGCTGCGACGAGGACGAGAACGGCAACCGTCGCGCGCTGGGAATGGCGCGAGGCGTCGCAGGCGATGCGCACCAGCACCGGCCAAATGAAGATGAAGGCCTGACCGCCCGTGTTCTGCGTCTCGAAAAACAGGCCTGCGAGGAGCGCGACGCCCAGCCAGACGGCGTTCCGATCGAGAAGCGCGACCCAGGTCGCGGCGCGCAGGGGATGACGCGCGGCGGCGCCGATCGTCGAGGCGATGGGGCGGCTGTCGAGGAACAGGAGGGCGGCAAAGAGGAGGCAACCCGAGGCGAAGATGCCGAAATGGATCGAAGCCGCCTGGACGAAGCGGCTGATGAGAACACCCTCGTTCATGCCGACGAGCGAAGCGATATCGCCGAGATAGGCGCTGACGACGCCGGTCGTCGCCTCCAGTCCAGCCAGCACCGCCGCGAAGGCCGCGAGCGCACCGACCGCTGTCGACAGGCGCACCCGTCCGGCCGCGAACGCGAAGGCGCAAAGCCCGCCCGCCGCGATGAAACCGGTGATCTTCGACAGGAACAGCGCCGCGCAGATCCAAGCGATGACGAACAGGAGCACGCGCTGACGGCGCTCGAACACGAGCGCGACCATCAGCACGTAGAGAAGCTGCGTTCCATGGCGGTTGTAGATCCCGAAGCCGTCGAACCCGGGATAGGACGAGAACTGCTCGAGATTGGTCGGCAGAAGCTGAAACAGGAGGAACGGCAGCAGAAGTGCTAAAGCCAGCGTGCGCGAGCTCCTGTCGATGCGCACGAGCACGGGAAGGAGGCCGGCGAGCGTCACCGGCAGCAGCATCCACTGCGCCAGCAGGAGCGGCTGCGGCTTGGCGAAGATCTCGAGACCTGCCGCAAAGAGCCAGTAACCGAGCGGGCCGACGGGCGCGAAGAAGTCGACCGACGGCGTCTGCCCGTTGAGCACGCGCCAGCCCCCGTCGATGAAGACGACGACGTCCCAGTACATTGCACCGATTGGCAGCGAGATCGGCAGGCTGAGCAGGAGCGCCGCCACCAGCACCGTCGCCAGTCCGATCGCGAGCGGCGACAGGATCGCGGACGAGGGCGATACGTGTGGCACGCGATGGGCGCCGATGCGGGTTTCGAGGGGGAGGGACATCGACGGCTTCCGGCAGTTGCGGGTCGTCCACACTCTGACAAAACGGCCTTAAGCCGCCATTAAGTACCGTCTCGACGGCATCCGTCGTCGCAGCCTTTCGTTCGGGACTTGCATCCGAATCGGAATGGGCGGACGTTGATGCGATGCTGAAGCTCGTCGCCCTCGCGATCTGCGGATCGCTCCTGAACTCGATCCCCGCCAAGGCCGCGGGCGAGGAGCCGGTCGACGTCGAGCTGGTGATTGCAGTCGACGTTTCGTGGTCGATGGACTACGGCGAGCTCGACATCCAGCGGGACGGCTACGTCGCCGCCTTCCGCTCCGCCGAACTGCAGCAGGCGATCACCGACGGCATGCACGGCCGCGTAGCGGTCACCTATGTCGAATGGGCCGGCGACACGTCGCAGCAGGTGGTGCTGCCCTGGACGCTGATCGACGGCAAGGAAGCCGCCGAAGCCTTCGCCTATCGCCTGTCCGAGGCGCGGCCGGACCGGATGCGGCGGACCTCCATCTCCTCGGCGATCGATTTCGCGGCCGGTCTGTTCGACCGCAACGGCTTCGAGGGTATGCGCCGCGTCATCGACGTCTCGGGCGACGGGCCGAACAATCAGGGGCGCCCGGTCACCGACGCGCGCGATGCGGCGGTGGCGCGTGGCATCACGATCAACGGCCTGCCGCTGATGACGCAGGGTGAAGATCTTCGCGGCGGTTGGGGATCGATCCGGGATCTTGACCGCTACTACACCGATTGCGTGATCGGCGGTCCGGGCTCGTTCATGATCCCCGTGAACGACTGGGCGCAGTTCCCGCAGGCGGTTAGGCGCAAGCTGGTCCTCGAACTGGCCGGGCTCTGGCCGATCCGCGCGAGGCAGGACCGCATCGTCCCCGCGGCAATGGAAGGGGCACCCGCGAACTGTCTCATCGGCGAAGCCCAATGGCAGGAACGCTGGCAGCGCTGAGCGTTACGGCCGTTTGCGCGTTCAGGCCCGCGGCGCGGGGACGCCGGCCGACGACCGGCGACGCTGGCGCATCGCATTCTGCTCGAAGCTCAGGACCATTACGATCGCGACCGCGAACGGGATCAGGAGATAGAGGATCCGGAACACGAAGAGGGCCGCGAGAACGTCGGTCTCCGGCACGTCGGACAGTCCGGTGAGGAACGTGACCTCCAGGACACCGAGGCCGCCCGGCGCGTGCGACACCAGCGCTAGGGAGAACGACACGACGAAGATCGCGAGCACGATCACGAAACCCGGATTGGTCTCCGGCGGCAGCGCGAAGTAGATGATGCCCGCGGCGGCCACGATCTCCAGCGGGGCGGCGATAAGCTGACGCAGAACGACGTCGCGCCTCGGGTATTGCAGCAGAAAACCTCCGATCTTGCGCGGCCGGAAGCCGCGGAAGCTGCCGAAGACATAGAGCCCCACCAGAAGCAGGATCAGGACGGCCAACCCGATCGGCACCCAGGGATCGACGTCAACATAGCGACGGATCATGCCGGGGTCGGCGAGTTGCGTCAGGGCGGTGAGGACAAGGATGCCGAGCGCGAAGGTGAACGAGCAGAAGGCGATGAGCAACGCGATCTCGGACGGTGTCAGCCCGCGCGAGCTGTAGGCGCGATAGCGCACGACGGCCCCGGAAAAGACCGATGCACCGATGTTGTGCGACAGGGCGTAGGTCGTGAACGAGGTCGCCGCCACGAAAGGGAGAGACACGCTGCGGCCAAGATGCCGAAGCGCCAGCCGGTCGTAATAGGCAAGTACGGCATAGGCGAGCAGGGCACAGAGGATCGACAGCGCCCACTGCCCGAAGCTCACGTTCTGAAAGCTCACCCAGATGTCGTCGAGCGAGAGGCCTCGCACTTCCTTGTAGAGGATCCAGCAGGAGAGGACCACGGCCGCGAGACCCACGATGGGCCAGATGGCGTCCTTCCACTTCATGCCTGCTCCTTCCCTGTCGCGGCAGTTGCCCGAGCGCTGCCGACGAACGGCCTGCCCCAACAGACATAAGCCTGAGGCGGTACGGTGGAAAGCGATACGCCTTCAACTGTCAGACAGGTCGCGCCGCTGCCGATGATGACCCGCAAATTCCGGTCGCGTCAAAATATGTTCGCTTCAGGGAACCGAATGTCGCAGTTGCCGTTTCTTCGCCGCAATCGGGACCCTGAGGAGTTTGGTCATGATCCGTCGCATTTCCGTCGTCGCCGCAACGCTCGCTGCCGTCATGGTGGTTTCCGGTTGCGCCAATACCGTGCGCGGCGTGGGCCGTGACGTCGGCAACACGGTCGATGCGACCGGCGCTGCGGTCAAGGACGTGGCTCGCTAAGGAGGGCGTTCGCCTCCAAGCCGTGCTAACGAGAAAGGCCGGTTCGCCGGCCTTTTTTCATGCCCGCTGGAACGGGATGAGAGCCGTTAGTCGCTTGGTAAGCATAAAGGGCGATGATCTGGGTGTCGCCGCGCTGGCGCGCTCCGGATCAGGTCTCGCGTACCGGAGCCAGCGCGGAGGCAGAGGTCCTTTCGGCCCGAGCGCAGATTTCAGGCCGCCGTCAACGCCCGCACGATATCCGCAGGACGATAGGGCTTGGCGATCTTCGGGATCCGGCTGAACCGGCTGGGAACGTCGGAGAGGCTTCCGGACACGAAGCAGAAGGGCACCTTGAGGTCCTCAAGCGTCCGGGCGATCGACGTCGAATTGTGACCACCCAGATCGAAGTCCAGAAGTGCGAAGTCGACGCCTTCTTGGATACGCCGAAGACCATCCGTCAGGCTGCTGGCCCAGACGCAGTCCGCCTGCAGCGTCTCGACCACGATGTCCTCGAGGTCCATTGCGATCAGCGGTTCATCTTCCAGGATCAGTACGCGCATCGAAGAAGCCCTCGTTTCCCGTACAACGACCTGCTTCGCACAAGGTTCGCCTTAACAAGAAATAAATTTCCAGCGACTTCTTGACTTTTCATTTACCATGCCAGCGGCGAGCCCTTTAGCCGCCGGTTGTGGCGTCAGGTCTCAAGCCAGCGAGGCGATCGGTTCGCCGACGGGGATCGACGTCGTCGAGGCATCCGAAACCACCGCGCGCTTGGACAGCGAGGTGAGGAGTTCGGCCGCCACGCGTTCAGCGGGAGCCGGCTTTCCGAACAGGTAGCCCTGCAACTGATCGCAACCGATTTCCATCAGCATCTTCGCCTGCGCAGGCGTCTCGATGCCTTCGGTTACCACTTTCAGGTTCATGTGGTGTCCGAGACTGACGATCGTCCCGATGATGTGGCGTATGTTCGGCTCGCCCTGCTCGAAGGCGATCATGAAGGACTGGTCGATCTTCAGCTTGTCGAAGGGGAAGCGCCAGAGATAGCCGAGCGACGAGTAGCCCGTGCCGAAGTCGTCCATCGCGATCGACACACCGAGTGTCTTCAGTTGTTGCAACTGCTCGAGGATCGTGTCGGACCGATCGAGAAGCAGGCTTTCGACGACCTCGATCTCCAGCCGGCGGCCTGCGATGCCGGCAGCTTCCAGCGCGTTGCGGACGATGGAGACGAGATCCCCGTCGCGGAACTGCACGGCCGAGAGATTGACGGAAATGAACAGCTCTTCCGGCCACAGCGCGATCTGGCGCGTCGCTTCGCGAAGAACCCAGTCGCCGATCGCCTTGATGTAGCCTCGCGCCTCGGCGATCGGGATGAAGACCGAGGGCGGGATATAGCCGCCCTTGCCATCGGGCAGTCGGATCAGACTCTCGAAGCCGAGGATCGTCTGGTCGCTGGCGCGCACGATCGGCTGGTAGAAAAGCTCGAATTGCTCGTGCTCCAGAGCTTCGCGCATGCGCCGTTCAATCATCCGGCGACGCGTCGCCTCCTCGTCCATCGATGGCTCGAACAGGACGAAGTCGCCTTGCTTCGTGCTCTTGTGGACGAGCACGGCGAGTTCTGCGTTCTGGAACAGCTCGCCAATGGTGCGCCCGTGCTCGGGCACCAGCGCCACGCCCATGCACAGCTGCGGCGTCAGTTCGATCCCCTCGATCGTGACCGGCGCCTCGATCTCCTGTTGGATCCGCCGCGCCAACGCCTCGACATCGTTCATGCCGCGCAGGTTGCGCTGGACGATCATGAAGTCGTCGGCGCCCGTGCGGGCGACGAGATCGTTGCGATCGTTGATGCGCATCAGGCGATCGGCGACGGTCCGCAGAAGCTCGTCGCCGCCGGCCTGGCTGACCGTTTGGTTGATATCCCCAAGGCCCTTGATGTCGACGGCCCAGACCGCGAGGCGCTCGCGCGTGGCGCGGCAAGTCGCGAGGATCCGCCCCGCTTCCTCCTCGATCCGCTTTCGATTGAGGAGCTTGGTCAATGTATCGTGATTGGCGAGGAACTGGATGCGCTCGTCGGCCTGTTCGATGCGCCACTTGCGCCGAATATAGATGAGGCCCGGGACACCGGCGCCCGTCACGAGAACGCCGATCAGGCCAGCCACCGCTAGTCCGACGGTCTTGGCGAGATTTTCCTCCACCCCGGACATGTCGGGCGCGACCGATACGAAGGCCTGACGCGTTCCGGCGCGTTCGAGCGGTGAGATTACAAGGCTTTCACCCGAAGCTGATCGAACCACCTCGCTCCACTGGCCGGGACGCTCGACGGCACTGACCGCGAGCTTTTCCAGACCGTTGATGCCGCCGGGGCGCTCGCGCAGCAGCCAGGCATGGTCCTCGGATTTCAGCGAGAACTGGGGTTCGCCGGCAAGGTTGAAGATCGTGAAGTTGGTCAGGCCCGATGCCAGGGCGACGGACCGGATTTCGCTTTCGAGTTCGGGATCGCGGGAGATGCCGGTCAGGAGCGCTTCGACGGCCCCCTTCGTCTCTTCGAGATAGGTCACGAAGCCCCCGACGCGCTGCTGCGCGGTCGAGGCAAGCAGGCTGGAGACCGTCTCCTTGCTGATATACACGCCCGCGACCGATACCGCCGCAAGCACCGCGCCCGCGCCAATCGCCGTTGCCGAATACCGTTTGAGGAATGTGATCATCGCACCCGGATTCCTTCGCCAAGGGACCCTAGGCGACGAAGGTTAAGGAAGCGGATCGCTTGTGTGCGATCTTGACGTGCGCGTCACACCTGCCAGCGTCGGTGAAACCACATCCATTGGTCCGGATTCTCGCGCACCCAGCGCTCCACGACGTCGTTCAGCTGCTGACAGCTCCCCGCGACGTCGATCTCGCCGTTGGCGGAGCGCTTGAGTTCCAGCCGGGGCTCGAGCGACAGCCGGTAGCGCCCGCCCGGAAGACGCACGCAACGGGCAGGGTGGATGTCGCAATCGAACTTGCGGGCGAGTTTGGGAACGAGGGGATTGGTGCGGCAGGGGCGCCCGAAGAAGGTCGTCGGCTCGCCGCGCTTGAACTTCTGGTCCACCAGCATGCCGACATTGCCGCCGGCCTCCAGCGTGCCGGCTAGCGCCCAGGCCGCCCCGGCCTTGGAGGGAACGAGATGTCCGCCGCGCGTGCGCCGAGCCGACAGAACCTTACGCGCGATGTAGCGATTGTTCGGTTGACGGAAGAGCGCCGTCAGATTGAGCCCGAAGGTTGCGGCGCAGATCGGCAGAAGTTCGAACGAGCCGAGGTGAGCGGTGAAGAAGATGATCGGCTTCGGGTTGTCGCGCAGCCGGAGGAACAGGTCGATCCCCTCGACCTCGACCATTCCCGTGCCCGGCTCGCGCGCGGGGTCGAAGTCGAAGATCTCGTCGAGAAAGACGTATTCCGCCGCAATGCGACCCATCTGGCCCCAGTTGCGCCGGGCGATGTCCTCGATCTCGGCAGCGCTCTTCTCGGGGTAGGCGAGCGTCAGGTTCTCGATGGCGATCCGATGCCGCGAGGTCTTCGGGCCGATCCATCGGGCAAGCCGGTCGGCGAACGCCAGACCCTTGCGCGCCGGAAACTGCCTGAGCACGGCGAGCATCGCGAACAGGGCCTGAGCAACGAGCCAGTCGCGCGACTGCCGCTGCCGCTTCCAGACACGTTCCAGCAACCGTCCGCTCATGCGGCGATGTCGCGATCCACGCGCAGCACGATCTTGCCGAATACCTGCCGGCCTTCCATGCGCTTCAGCGCGACGTCGATGTCGTCGAAGCCGACCTCGGTGTCGATCACGGGCTTCACCCAGCCGCGCGCCATCTTCTCCATCGCGTCGGCCATGTTCTCCATTCGGCAGCCGAACGAGCCGAGGAGCTTGAGCTGCTGCTGGAACAGCATCATCAGATTGACCTCGGTCGAGACGCCCGAGGTCGAACCGCAAGTGACCAGCCGGCCCCCACGCTTCAGGCAGAGCATCGAGCCCGCGAACGTGTCCTTGCCGACATGCTCGAAGACGACGTCGACGCCCTTCTTTCGAGTCAGCTTGCGCACGACGCCCTCGAAGCGGTCGGTGCGGTAGTTGATGACGTGATCGGCGCCGAGCGCCTTGGCCGGCTCGATCTTCTCGTCGGAGCCGACTGTCGTGATCACCGTCGCGCCATGGCGCTTGGCGAGTTGGATGGCCGCCGTGCCGATGCCGGAGCCGCCGGCATGGACGAGGATGGTCTCGCCGGGCTGGAGCTTGGCGTTGTCGAAGAGCATGTGCTCGACCGTGCCGAAGGTGACGGGCGCCAGCGCTGCGCCGACGGCATCGCAGCCCGGAGGAGCCGGCACGAGCAGGCGCGCGGGCAGGTTGATGCGCTCCTGCGCGAAGCCGTCGAGATGGAAGCCGTGCACACCGCCGACATGCTCGCAGAGATTGTCGCGGCCTTCGCGGCAGGCATGGCAGAGCCCGCAGGTGCGCGCGCCGTAGATCGAGACGAGCTGACCGGGCACCAGCCCGGAGGTGCCCGCGCCCAGCGTCTCGACGACGCCCGACGCCTCCGCGCCGATCGTCAGCGGCAGCTTGCGCTTGGCGAAGGCCATGCCACGCCAACCCCAGACGTCGATATGGTTCAGCGCGACGACCTGGATGCGGACCGTCACCTCGCCGGGACCGGGGGCGCCCGGCGCGTCGACCTCGACGGTCCGCAGGTCTCGGTCGGCGACGAGTTGCAAGGCTCGCATGGAAGCTCCTGGAAGAACGGTCAGCGCGGCTCGCGGCCGAGAACGAGCGAAACGTTCTGGCCGCCGAAACCGAAGGAATTGGACAGGACAGCCGATACATCGGCCGAGCGCGCCGTGTTCGGCACCACGTCGAGCGGGATGGCCGGATCGGGCTGCTGGTAGTTGATCGTCGGCGGAAGCGTGCCGTTGCGCATCGACAGGATCGAAACCACGGCCTCGATCGCCCCGGCGGCCGTCAGCGTGTGGCCGATCATCGACTTGTTGGACGAGATCGGCACCGAGGCGATCGCATCGCCGAATACGGCCGCAAGACCGGTGTATTCCATCCGGTCGTTTTCCGGTGTCGACGTGCCGTGGGCGTTGATGTAGCCGATGTCGGCTGGCGTCAGGCCGGCATCGTCGAGGCCGGCGCGGATGGTCGAGATGATTGGCGAGCCGTCCGGCTTGGAGCGGGTGCGGTGGAAGTCGTCCGCTTGCTCGCCGATGCCGTGGACGACGCCGAGGATTTCGACGCCGCGGGCACGGGCAGACGCCAGGGACTCGAGCACCAGCGCCCCTGCGCCCTCGGCCATCACGAAGCCGTCGCGGTCCTTCGAGAACGGCTTCGAGGCGCGCTCGGGATTCTCGTTCTGCGTCGACAGGGCGGACAGGAGCGAGAAGCGGATCAGGGCTTCGGCGCCGACCGAGCCGTCGGTACCGATGGCGATGCAGCGTTCGGCGTCGCCGCGCCGGATGGCTTCCAGCCCGAGCTGGATTGCGCTCGCGCCGGACGCGCAGGCGGTCGACAGCGTTATCGGCAGGCCGCGCGTGCCGAGCGTATCGGCCAGGCGCTCCGAGATGCCGCCGAACAGCGTCAGGTCGTAGATCGCGGCGGAACGGTTGGTGCGCGCGAGTTCGAGAAGCCGGTCGTAGCCCGCTTCTTCGCGCGCCTCGCCCGAGAGCTTGTCCAGCACAAGCCGCTGCGACCATTCGAGCTCGATCGGCGGCGCGGCCAGAAACAGCGGGGCGCCGAAAGCCGTGGGGTCGAGGCCCGCCATAGCGATGGCCTCCGTCCCCGCGGCCTCCGCCAGCGCATAGGACAGTGCAATGCCGCTCCACGGCTCGACGGCCATGAAATCGACGGTGCCGGCGATCGTAGTGCGCAGGTTGTCGGTCGGAAACCGCGTGATTCGATGAATGCCGGATCGGCCGGCGGTCAGGGCCGCCCAATTGTCGGCAACGCCGCGACCGAGCGACGACACAACGCCGACGCCGGTGACCGCGACCATCGGCCGACCCTGAAAATCGAGATCGCGAGACGTCATCCGTTCCATCCGTCCTTGCGCCGGAGCGCCCGGCTCAACAGTCATGCTTCAGCGGGGCTCGATCGCCTCGACCAGCGCAACGCCCTCGCCCCGGACGTGGCCAACGCTGGTCACGAGAGCGCAGGACGGGGCGAAGTCGGCGGGGCGTTCCTCACCGCCGGCAGCAGGTGCGGGGAGGCGACCGGCCGACAGGTGAATGGCGGCCAGTGCGACGCCGGTTGGAAAATGTGCCTCCATCGCGTGGCCGACGGCGCTTCCGAAGGTGCGAACGGCCGCCTGCGGGAACCGGCGGTTGAGAAGCGTCAGTTCCTCGCTCGTGGCCTCGTCCTGTCCGCTTGCGCCGGACAGGACGAGAAGCTCCTCGTCGCTGACGCCGCTCTCGTCGAACAGACGCCCGAGGCGCTCTGCAAGTCGTCCATCGCTACGCGGTCCGCGATCGCCGGCGACGAAACTGAGACGCCCATAGGCCGTCGCGCCGCGTGCCCGAGCGTGCTCGGCCTCTTCGAGCACCAGAAAGGCTCCGACGCTTCCCGGGACAAAGCCGGCGTCCGCGCTCGTGCGGGCGGGCACGGGCCGCCAGTCGCCGCCAAGAAGGTATCCGCCGAGCTCGTAGTTCACGAGAAGGTCCTTGCGAGCGGCCGAGAAGGCGCCGCCGACGAGGCAGATGCGGCTCTGGCCGGCAAGGATGCGCGCTGCGGCGACCTGCACGGCGGAGATGCCGGCGCTTTCCTCACCCATGAAGGTGCGCGAGGAGCCCGTCACCTTGTGGACGATCGAGATATTGCCGGCCATGAGGTTGGATAATTGCGCGAGAAACAGCGTCGGGCGCAGTTCGCTCGACAGAAGCTCGTTCATCATCGGAAGCGGATCGTCCTGGCCGCGCGCGCGCGCCATCACGAGGGCGTCGACGTCTGGATCGCGCTCACCGCCGCCGGCCGCGACGATCATGTCCACCTTCGCACGCGTCGCCTCGTCGGCTGCGACATCCGCATCCGTCAGGGCAAGACCGGCCGCATAGACGCCGAGCTTCTGCCAGGTTTCCATCTGGCGCTGGTCGCTTTTCTTCGGGATCTGCAGCGACCAGTCGATCGGGGGGAGGGGATGGACGAAATGCCCGGTCGGCTCGACGCTCTCGATCGCCGGCTGGATGTTGCCGTGCGGGGCCAGCCGAGCCAGATGCGTCTCGACGCCCTCGCCGAGCGAGGAAACCAGGCCGACCCCGGTGATCAAGACGTCTCGCGCGGGCTGATCCATGGTCGGTTCCGTCAAGGGTAGGCGCGGGCGCGCCGGGCGCCCGCGGAAGATAGGTGCTCGATCGTGCGGTCGGCCGGGTCAGACCGCCTTGGCGGCCCGCAGCTCGTCGATCTTGGCGCAGAGGTTCTTCATGACGAAGTACTCCTCGGTGGAAGCTGCGCCTTCGTTGACCTGCTGCGTCCACTTCTCGAGCGGAATCTTGATGCCGAATTCCTTGTCGATCGCGAAGACGATGTCGAGGAAGTCGAGCGAATCGATGCCGAGGTCGTCGATCGTATGGCTCTCGGGGGTGATCTGGTCGCGGTCGATCTCGCTGGTCTCGGCGATGATGTCGGCGACCCGGTCGAAGGTTGAAGACAAGGGATCTTCCTCGTAAATCTGTCGGATCGTTCGTGCGGCGAACCTATATGCAATCCTCCAGCGTTTGCAAAGCGAACCCGCCGGCTCCTCTTTTATCCCGTCGCTCGCGAAAACGGCCCGGACCCCATGCGCCCCTATCTCCCCGTCCGGTTCGCCGTCGCGCCGATGATCGACTGGACCGATCGTCATTGTCGCTACCTGCACCGGCAGCTGGCGCCCCGCGCGCTTCTCTACACCGAGATGGTGGTCGCCGATGCGATCCTGCACGGTGACCGGGACCGGCTTCTCGGCTTCGATGCCGCCGAACACCCGCTCGCGCTCCAGATCGGCGGGTCCGATCCGGCCAAGCTCGCGGAAGCCGCACGGATCGGTGAAGCCTTTGGCTACGATGAGATTAACCTGAATGTCGGCTGCCCATCGGACCGGGTTCAGTCAGGTGCCTTCGGTGCCTGCCTGATGCGCGATCCCGACCTCGTCGGACGCTGCCTCGCCGCGATGCGCGAGGCGGTCGCAATCCCGGTCACGGTGAAATGTCGGATCGGCGTCGACGAGCAGGACCCGGAGCCCGCGCTCGATGTGTTGGCCGACCGGGCCGTGGAAGCCGGCGTCTCGGCGATCTGGGTTCACGCGCGCAAGGCGTGGCTGCAGGGGCTGAGCCCCAAAGAGAACCGCGAGATACCGCCGCTCGACTACGAGCGCGTCTATCGGCTGAAGCAGCGACTGCCCGAGATGTTCGTCGGCCTCAACGGGGGGCTCGCGACGACCGAGGCCGCGGCATCGCATCTGAACCGCGTCGATGGCGTGATGATGGGGCGGGGCGCTTACCAGACACCGTCCGAACTCGCACGCGTCGGCGAGCTTTGCCATGGCGAGCCGCCGGTCCCGGTCGACTACCCCGCCTTGATCGACGCGATGGCGGCCTATGCCGAGCGGCACATGGCCGCCGGCGGCCGCCTGTCGAACGTCACGCGCCACATGATCGGGCTGTTCACCGGCCTGCCGGGCGCTCGTCGTTGGCGTCAGATCCTGTCGGAACGAGCGGTCCGTCCGGGAGCGACGCCGGAACTTCTTCGCGACGCCTTTGCCGAGGTGCAGCTCGATCCTGCAAACGCGGCTGCGGCCTGACGGCGAGGACCTTCTGCAATGGATTGGGCGGAAATCGGGACGCTTGCGGCCCTGCTCGCTGCGGGCGCCCTCCTGTCCGGCTTCCTCGCGGGCCTTTTAGGGATCGGCGGCGGCGCCGTCACGGTCCCGGTCCTTTATCAGGTGCTGACGACGCTCGATGTCGCGTCCGGCGTGCGGATGCAGGTCGCGGTGGGCACGTCGCTCGCGCTGATCATCCCGACGTCGATCCGCTCGCTTCGTGCCCATATGGCACGCGGCGCCGTCGACCTGGTGTTGCTGAAGCAGTGGCTGATCACGGTGCCGCTGGGTGCAATTCTTGGCGGCGCCATCGCCAACCTTCTGCCGTCCGACGTGCTGGCCGCAATCTTTGCCGCCATCGCTCTCGTGCTCGGGCTGCGCATGCTGATCGGCAAGCTGCCCTTCGTGCTCGGCAGCGACCTGCCGGGCCGTGTCGGACGCACGGTGGCGGGACTGCTGATCGGTGGCCTGTCGGCGATCATGGGGATCGGCGGCGGGGTGCTGAACAACACGTTCATGACGCTCTACGGCCGTCCAATGCATCAGGCGGTCGCGACATCCGCGGGTGTCGGCGTCCTGATCGCGATCCCCGGCATCGTGCCCTTCATCGTCGGCGGCTGGGGGCACCCGGACCTCCCCCCGCTCAGCCTCGGCAATGTCAGTCTTGCCGCCCTTGCGATCCTGATCCCGATGTCGATGCCGACCGTGAAGCTTGGTGCGACGCTGGCGCACCGCCTGACCAGGCGTCAGTTGGAGGTGGGGTTCGGTCTCTTCCTGCTGACGGTGGCGCTTCGCTTCATGGTCAGCGCGTTCTGATCGCCGTCAGTCCGAAAGCACCAGCCGGTCGCCGCGGAAGTCGAGCGACGACAGCGTGCCGAGAAAGCTCATGCCGAGGAGATTGACGCCGATCCCGTCGCCCTGGGTCACGACGGCCGGGACGCGCCGCCGCTCGATGTTGCCGACGCGAACACTGTCGAGCGTGACGGGCGCGGCCACGGTGTCTCCGTTCGCGGTCCGGATGCGTGCCGTGTATCGAAGGCTCGCCGGATCGATGCCGATCGCCGCCGCCGTGTCCGGGTCGAGGGCGATGACGCTCGCTCCCGTATCGACGAGGAACGGAACGCGCCGGCCGTTCACCTCGGCGTCGAGTGCGAAATGGCTACCGTCTCCGCGCGCCACCATCACCTGACCGTCGGCGCCACTGAGGGTCGCCGTGCGACCGGGCACGAGCACCGCCATCATCCGATCACCGACCGTGCGAAGCTCGGGACCGAACGCATACGCCGCGATCAGCACCGCGAATGCGGCGATCCAGATCGCCGCGCTGCGAGCAGCTTCACCCCACCGTCCGCGAAAGGCCACGAGGAGACCGGAGCCGAGAAGCGTGATCCAGAGGCCCATGTAGACCAACGAGGCAAACGCATCGTCCCGAAGGCCGAGCACCTCGCCGCCGCCGAAGGTCAGCGCCGAGAGTGCTAGGCCGACGACCGCCAACAGGACCACGAGTAGGGTGCCGGACCGCATCTCAAAGCGCCTCTACCTGACGCAGGCGCTCGTCGAGTTCGCCCATGACGGCCAAGCGCCCTTCCTCGGACATGCCGGACCAGCCGGCGATCTCCTCGATCGTGCGCCCGCAGCCGATGCATAGAGCGCCGGCGGCATCGAGGGCGCAGACGCGAACGCAAGGGGAGGCGAGAGGCGCGGACATCGATGTCATGGGGAAGGAGATATGGCGGCGCCAGACGCACCGCAACGTCGCCTCGCTGCGACGTGTTCGCTCCGCGCCGCTAGGACAGATCGCTCAGCGCCGGCATGACTTCGAGAACGCGCGCATGGGGGAACGTGGCGAGCGCTTCGGTTCCCTGACCGGGTGCGGAACTCAACTCGAACGAGCCGTTGTGCAGGCTGACCAGCGCCTGAACGATGGGCAGGCCGAGGCCCGTGCCCTGCTCGGCGCTCTTGATGGCGTTGGTTCCCTGGCCGAACGAGGACAGGACGAGCGGCATCTCCTCCTTCGGAATCCCCGGGCCGTTGTCACGCACGGACACGTATTGCCCGCCGCCTGCCGTCCAGCCGACCCGCACGAGAATGTGCCCCTTCGGCGGCGTGAACTTCACGGCGTTCGACAGGAGATTGAGAATCACCTGCCGAAGCGAGCGCGGGTCGCCCCAGAGCTGCGGCAGGTCCGGCTCGAACTCGGCGCGAATCTCGATCCGCTTGGTGTCGGCCTTCATCTGCACGAAGCCGATGGCGGCCTTGGCGATCGCGACGAGACTCACGGCCTCCTCGTTCAGCGTGTAGCGACCGGCCTCGACGCGCGAAAGGTCGAGGATTTCGTTGATGAGGTCGAGAAGGTGCTGTCCCGAATTATGGATGTCGCGTGCATAGTCGCGATACGTGTCGTTGCCGACGGGGCCGAGAATCTCTTCACTGATCACTTCGGAAAACCCGAGGATCGCATTGAGCGGCGTACGCAATTCGTGGCTCATCGTTGCCAGGAATTGCGATTTGGCAAGGTTCGCTTCCTCCGCGCGTTGGCGGGCCTGATCGGACGCGATCCGCGCCGCCTCGATCTCGAAGGTGAACTGGTCGCGCTCCGTGCGGTGGCGGATGCGATCCACCTTCGACGCACGCAACCGGCTGGACACCACCGCGAAGAACGGAACGGCGGCCAGCAGGACGCCATGGAGAGCCATGCGCGACGGGTCGTCGGTGGTCGAGGTGAGATAGGCGGCGGCGAGGGCCAGCGGCCCGAAGCTCCAGAGTACGACGCCCTTGAGACTCGCGCCGATCAGCGCGAGGGTCGCGATCGCCGCGACCGCCACCGCGAGGCGGACCGCATCGAGCGCCTCGAAGCCGCAGGCCTTGCAGGTCGGCCACAGCATCAGGATCGCCCAGGGCACGCCGAGAACGACGTGACAGGCCTGGAAGCGCCGACGCCACGAGAAGGCCGCGACCATCGACGGGGCTGTCTTCTCGAAGGCGCGCAGCATCACGAGCAGCGGCAGGGCCGTCAGGAGATTGAGGCAGACCCAGGCGATCATCACCGGCAGATCGGCGAGCGCGAAGAGGGCGCCGGCGGCACCGACGATGATCGCCAGAATCGGCAGGCCGGCCGAGAACTGGGGAACGTGCTGGCGCAAAAGCTCCAGTTCGATTCGCGGCGGCATGCCATCGGCCGAGATCAGCTGGTCGCGCGTCCGGCGTAGCGTGCGCGCCAGTTCCACGCGCTGGCCGCCCGCTCCGCCTCGGGGCATGCTTGACTTGTCCAGGGATGGCGGGGCGGCAAGCGACATCGAAACGGTTCGGGCAAGGGTTGCATGCAGTCGTTCGGCATCATCCTGTTGCGGAAAACTTAAAGAATTGGCTTAAGAAACCTCGAAAGATCGTGGATCGACGGCAAGATGGCGGCGAGGGGTCGCCGGACGCCTCGGTCTGCCCGGAAGGGGAAACGGCTTGGACAGGCTCGACAAGAAGATTCTTCGGCTCCTGCAGGAAGATGCGACGCTGGCGGTCGCCGACGTCGCAAAGCGCGTCGGGCTGTCCACGACGCCGTGCTGGCGCCGCATCCAGAAGCTGGAGGAGGAAGGCGTCATCGTCCGGCGCGTCGCGGTCCTCGATCCGGTCAAGGTCAACGCGCGGGTGACGGTCTTTGTGTCGGTGCGGACCGGTTCTCACTCGGTGGAATGGCTGAAGCGCTTTTCCGAGGTGGTTCAGGAGTTTCCTGAGGTCATCGAGTTCTACCGCATGAGCGGCGACGTCGATTATCTCCTGCGTGTCGTCGTGCCCGACATCGCGGCCTACGATTCGTTCTACAAGCGGCTGATCGCCAGGATCGAGATCCGCGACGTCTCCTCGGCGTTCGCGATGGAGCAGATTAAGTACACGACCGAGCTTCCGCTCGATTATCTCGTGCTGGACAAGGACCAGCGGGAGAGCTGACCCCTCCCGCCGGCCGGACGTTTCAGCGGTTGAGGCGCGCGAGCAGCGAGGACGTGTCCCAGCGCTTGCCGCCCATGGCTTCGACCTCGGCGTAGAACTGGTCGATCAGCGCAGTCGCAGGGAGTGAGGCGCCGTTGCGCTTGGCCTCGGCGAGGCAGATGCCGAGGTCCTTGCGCATCCATTCGACCGCGAAGCCGAAGTCGTAGCGGCCTTCGTCCATCGTCTTGTGGCGGTTCTCCATCTGCCAGGAGCCCGCCGCGCCCTTGGAGATCACCTCGACGACCTTGGAGATGTCGAGACCGGCCCGCTGGCCGAAATGCACGGCTTCCGACAGCCCCTGCACGAGGCCCGCGATGCAGATCTGGTTCATCATCTTGGTCAGCTGGCCGGAGCCCGCCGGCCCCATCAGGCCGATCATTCGCGAGTAGGCCTCGATGACCGGGCGCGCCGCCTCGAACGTGTCGGCCTCGCCACCGACCATCACGGTGAGGACGCCGTTTTCCGCGCCTGCCTGTCCGCCGGATACCGGCGCGTCGAGGAAGCGGAGGCCCTTGTCGCGCAGGCCCGTCTCCAGTTCGCGGGCGAGTTCGGCGGACGCCGTCGTGTGGTCGACGAGGATCGCTCCGGCCTTCATGCCGGCCATGGCCCCGTCCTCGCCGTAGATGACGGAGCGCACGTCGTCGTCGTTGCCGACGCAGACGAAGACGATGTCGGCCTCATGTGCCGCTTCGCGCGGTGTCGATGCGCTCCGGCCGCCGTGCTTCCCGACCCACGCATCGGCCTTGCCGGCGCTACGGTTGTACACGGTGACGTCGTGACCCTTCGCCGCCAGATGGCCGGCCATAGGGAAGCCCATGACACCCATGCCGATGAAGCTGGTTGCAACCATTCGAACGTCCCTCCGTTTGCCGAACACTGCGAAAAGTTTAGCTGTACAACAGTGTTCAGCTGCCTGATCGCAGACGGGTAGAGAATGATCACGGAGAGGACGCAAGGCCTCGTATCCGAAATTCGGGAACGGGCGTGGCGAGAAGTTGATCGGCGTTTCAATTCGAGCGGGAAAGGCAGCTTGGTGGACGGGGGAGAAACGACGCATCACAGTGTCGGCGACGGGCCGAACCAGACCGTGGGAGCCGAGCGGCGGCGCGGACGCCCGACCAAAACTGCCGCGGCCGGTCTATCGCATACGATCCTCGAAATTGCCTTCCGCCAGTTCCTCGAAGCCGGTTACAGTGCGACGAGCATGGATTCGGTCGCAGCCGAGGCCCGCACGTCGAAGCGGACGCTCTACGATCGGTTTCCGTCCAAGCAGCGTCTGTTCGAGGCGGCGCTGCACCACCAGATTCTGTTCAACTACGACGCCTTGCGGGTTCTGGAGACACAGACAGGCCCGATTGCGGAGGTCCTTCCCCAGATCGCCGTCTGGCTGCGAACCAACACGTTCGCCCCGCGGACGATCTCGCTCTTTCGGCTTCTCGCTGCCGAGGGGCATCGGCATCCCGAACTGGCGGACTACTCGGAGAGCCGTGTCCTGCGACCGATCATCGTCGCTTTGACGAACGTCTTCGCCCGGGCTTGCGAACGTGGAGAAGTTCGCGACATGCCACCGGAGTTCCTTGCCAACCAGTTCGTCCAGGCGATCTGCGGCGGCGATATCCGTGCCAGCATCTACGGCGTCCCCAAGACGGATGGGGCGGATGCCATTGCGCTCCGCACCCAGTATGCCGTGGATCTCTTTCTGAGAGGAGCCGCACCAGCCACTTAGGCCAAGGGGCCGCAGCGCTTCTCCAGTGTCAGCGCTGGAGGTGCCTCGTCAGCCGCGACTCGGCAAGGTTGGTAAGGCGACGGACGATCTCGACGAGCGCGAGATAGAAGATCGCGGCCCAGACATAGGTCTGGATATCGAAGCTGCGCGAGAACGCGCGGCGCGTTTCGCCGAACAGATCGAACACGCTGATGATCGCGACGATCGCCGACGCCTTGACCATGAGGATGAACTCGTTCGCGTAGGGTCGCAGGGCGACGATCATCGCCTGCGGTGCGATCACGCGTCGGATCGTGACGCTGCGGGGTAGGGCGAGCGCCCGGGCGCCCTCCCACTGTCCTTGCGCCACGCTCTGGATCGCGCCGCGCAGGATTTCAGCTTGGTAGGCGGCCGTGTTGAGAGAGAGCGCGAAGATCGCGCAATACCAGGCGTCTCGGAAGAACCACCAGAGGCCAACCATCTCGAAAGCTGACCGGAACGTGCCGAAGCCGTAGTAGATCAAAAAGACCTGCGCGATCAGCGGCGTGCCGCGGAAGAACGAGACGTATGAGAACGCGGCGCCGCGCGCGAGCCCGTTCCGAGCCATGCGGCCCGCCGCGATCGGCACGGATAGGACTGCCCCGAGCACGTAGGACAGGGTGACGATCGTCAGCGTCGTCCAGAGGCCCCTAAGGTACACCGGACCGTAGGTCGCGATGAGGTCTGGGTTCCAGGCCCGGACGAGATAGACCAGAAGGGCGACGCCGCCGACTGCCCAGAGCCCCAGCGTCAGAAGGCCGGTCACTCCGGGACGAGGGCGGCGGACAGGAGGAGGTGCCAGGCTCATCGCGCCACCTCGCCGCGCTTGGTCCAAAGTTCGAGCCGCCGCAGACCGACGGCCGACACGAGGGTCAGGACGAGATAGAGGACGCAAGCGAATCCGAAGAAGAAGAACGGCTCGCGCGTCACCCGCGCCGCAACGCCGGTCTCGCGCATGATGTCCGCAAGGCCGATCACCGACACGAGCGCCGTATCCTTCAGGAGGTTCAGCCAGACGTTGGAGAGGCCGGGAAGGCTGATGCGCAGAAGCTGCGGCAGGATCACCAGCCACAGGATCCGCCGGTGCGGCAGACCGAGCGCCTTGGCGCCCTCCCACTGACCATCGGGGATGGCGCGGAAGGCCGACAGGAAGACTTCGGACGAGTAGGCCGCGAACACGAGGCCGAGCGCGACCATTCCGGATACGAAGCTCGACAGTGTCCACTGGCCGAGGCCGAGCGCACCAGTGGCCGCATTCAGGAGGTTCTGGCCGCCGTAGTAGACCAGGAAGAGTGTCAGGAGCTCGGGAAGGCCACGAAACAGGGTGGTGTAGATGTCGGCGGAGAGCCGCAGTCCAGGGTCCTCGCCGCGCTTGGCGAGAGCGAGCCCGAGCCCGAGCAGGAGGCCGAAGGGAAGGGTCGCCAGAGCCAGCGATACGGTGACGATCACGCCGCGAGCGATCTCGTCACCCCAGCCGGTGTCGCCGTAGGCGAGTAGCGAAAGATAGTCCATCTGCCGATCGCAACCCGCCGACGCTGAAAGACAAGAGCGCCGGGCCCGGCACGATGGCGCGGGTCCGGCGCGAACTCGGACGACCTCGATCAGCCGCCGTAGACGTCGAACTTGAAGTACTTGTCGTTGATCGTCTTGTAGGTGCCGTTCTCGCGGATGGCCACGATGGCGTCGTCGAACATCTTCTTGAGCTTCTCGTCGCCCTTGCGAAGCGCGATGCCGGCTCCCGGCCCGTAGATAGACTCATCGACGGGGAGCGTACCGAGAAGCTTGCAGCAGGCGCCCGCCGGGCTCTCGAGCCACTGCGTCAACACCACCACGTCGTCGCTGACGGCATCCAAGCGACCGTTCTCGATGTCGAGCTTGTACTCCTCCGCGGTCGGATAGACGCGCACGTCGGCATCGGGGAAGAACTTCTGGACGGCCTGCGCGTGGGTCGTCGAACCCTGTGCGCCGATCGCTTTGCCGGCGAGCGAAGCGGCACTCGTGTCGGCAATGTCGGAGTCCTTCGGCACGGCCAGCGCGCCCGGAGAATTATAGTACTTGTTGGTGAAGAGCACCTGCTGCGAGCGCTCCGGCGTGATCGACATCGAAGCGATGATCGCGTCGAAGCGGTTGTTCTGGAGGGCGGGGATCATGCCGTCCCAGTCCTGCGTCACGAAGGTGCACGTCACCTTCATCTGGTCGCAGAGCGCATTGGCGATGTCTATGTCGAAGCCGAGCAGCTTGCCCGAGGCGTCGAGGTAATTGAACGGAGGATAAGCGCCCTCCGAGCCGATGCGGACCTCGGTCCAGGTCTTGTTCGCATCGCTCTCCTGCGCCGCGGCGGGGACGACGGCGAGGGCGGTCAGCGCGACGGCTGCCAGGAGGTTCTGGATCTTTGTCATGGGCCTTGGGTGTCCTGCCGAGCCGAAATAGACCGTGCCTGCCTTATGAGCATGCTTCTCGAAGGGGCGATGTTGCCGTTTCCGTCAATTTTGGCAACCCGTCCGACAGCAACGGCGGCGCCTCATCCCCGAGAAAGCGCAAATTCCCGCGCCAGGCCAAGGTCGTCTGGGGTGTTGACGTTGAAGAACGGATCGCCGCCCGGCGCCGCGGGCGACGAAGGGAATGGGACTTCCTCGACGTCAAAGCGTTCCATCACGGATCGAAGCGATGGCGCGGCTTGAGCATCGAGGTGCTGGTCGGCGAGAAATTCGAGCGCGACCGCCGGCCACAGGGCGCAGACGGGATGCAAGCGTCCGCTCGAGGATGCGACCCGTAACCTCTCGCTGCGCGTTCCCCCGAGAAGGCGGGGCACGAAGTCCTCAGGAAGGAAGGGCGTATCCGATGGCGCACTGAGGAGGCGCGCGTCGCGAGATTGGGTGGCCAAGGCGTGGCGCGCGCCGGTCTGGAGTCCGGCCAGCGGGCCGGCGTAGCCCGGCACATGATCCCGAAGGCAGCCCGCATCGAGACCGGCGTAGAGGTCCGGCCGATCGGTCGCGACCAGAAGCTCGGCGACATGCGGCCGCAGACGGTCGGCCACCCGACCGATCATGCTGCGTTCGCCTATGCAAAGGAGAGGCTTTGGCTGGCCCGGCCCCATCCGCGACGACCGGCCTCCTGCAAAAATCAGGCCGATGACGATCGGTGCGGTCCGACTCACGCGGCGCTGCTGGCGGGTCGTCGGCGCGCCTCCCGATGGAGGGTATAGAGGCCACTGCCGACGACGATCAGCGAGCCCAGCGTCTCGCGCGCCGTCGGGCGCTCGCCGAAGGCCAACATGCCGAGGATGATGGAAAACAGGAGGATCGTGTAGCGGAACGGCGCGACGAAACTCATTTCGCCAAGGCGCACCGCCGCGACGATCAAGGCGTAGCCACAGGCCAACGTCATCGAAGCGAACACGAGAATGATCCAGACCGATCCCGACATCGGTCGCCAGCCGACGACGGGCAAAAACGCGAAGCCGGTGAGGGTCACGGCGATCGAGGTCACGAGCGCGATCTGTGGCGACGACAGATTCGGAGGCATCCGACGGGTCGCCAAGTCGCGCATGGCTGCGAAGACGACGGAAGCCAGCACCCACAGCCCGTAGACGTTGAACCCGTCCACTCCCGGCGCGAGGATGACGAGGACGCCCGCGAAGCCGACCGCGATTGCGGTCCACCGACGCCAACCCACGCTTTCGCCGAGGAACAGAAAGGCGCCAAGGGTGATCGTCAGAGGCAGCGCCTGGAAGATCGCGGCCGTGTTGGCGAGCGGCAGATGCCGCAGGGCGTTCAGGTAGGTCAGCGTGGTGCAGATGTCGGCGAAGGCGCGAACCAGAACCGCAGGTTCGCGCAGGACTGAAAAGGACAGGGCAGCCTTTCGCCAGCGGGCGAAGAGGAACAGCAGGAGCGACGCCATCACACCGCGCACGGCCATGATCTGGACCGGCTCGATCGATTGCGTGGCGAACTTGGTCAGCATGTCGTTTGTGGCGAAGGTCGCCATCGACAGCGTCATCAGGATGCTCGCCTGCAGGTTGGCGCCGAGCGATGCGAAGCGGACAGAAGCAGAGGACACGGAACGGAACCGGACGAATCGTCAGTCAGGCGTAACGTGTCCGTAGCGGCTTGGCGAGGTGCTCACCACGAAAGCCGTCCAATAAACAAATCACCCCGCAACTCGTGTTGCGGGGTGATTTCAGACGAGCGTGAAACTCGATCAGTAGCGGGAATATCCGCGGTCGCGGCGACCCATATCGCGGCCGACGAGCGCACCGGTCGTACCGCCGGCCAGACCGCCGATCACAGCGCCGCCCGAGCCACCGATCGCGTTACCGATCACGGCGCCACCCGTACCGCCGATCACGGCACCGCCCACGGTGCGCTCGGTCGTGGTGCAGCCGGCCATGGTCAGGGTCGCAGCGCCGAGCACCAGCGCGGTTTTCCAGGTGGACGTCATGTCTCTCTCCAGTCCTAACAAGGTTCTACTGCGGCGAAAATGCGCAGCGCCCCGTTCGGTTCCGACGAATGAATTCAGCCGCCGGTCACGCTCATGTGCCGCGAGACGCTGGGTCGGCTGGTCGTGCGATCGATCACGAAATCGTGGCCCTTCGGCTTGCGCGCGATCGCGGCGTCGATGGCGCGGTGCAGAGCCTCGTCGCTTTCGCTGGAACGCATCACCGAACGCAGATCGGCCGCGTCCTCCTGCCCGAGGCACATGAAGAGCGTGCCGGTGCAGGTAAGGCGGACGCGGTTGCAGCCTTCGCAGAAGTTGTGGGTCATCGGGGTGATGAAACCGAGCTTGCCGCCGGTTTCCGTGACCGAGACGTAGCGGGCCGGTCCCCCGGTCCGCTCCGGCAGGTCGGAGAGCGTGAACTCCCGCGACAGTCGCTCGCGCACCACGCTCAGCGGCAGGTAGCGGTCGGTACGGTCCTCGTCGATCTCGCCGAGCGGCATGGTTTCGATCAGCGTCAGGTCCATGCCCTGTCCGTGCGACCAGCGCACCATCTCGGACAGTTCGTCCTCATTTACGCCCTTTAGCGCCACGGCGTTCAGCTTGATGCGGATGCCCGCCGCCTGGGCCGCGCGGATGCCGTCCATGACCGTGGCGAAGTCGCCGCGCCGGGTGATGCGGCGGAAGCGCTCGGGGTCCATCGTATCCAGCGAGACGTTGATGCGGCGGACGCCGCAGTCCGCGAGTTCGTCGGCGAACTTCGCCAGTTGCGACCCGTTGGTGGTGAGCGTCAGCTCCTGCAGCGCGCCGCTCTCAAGGTGACGCGACAGCCGGCGGACCAGCTGCATCAGGTTGCGGCGGACAAGCGGCTCGCCGCCCGTCAGGCGAAGGCGCTTTACGCCCCGTTCCACGAAGGCGGACGAGATCCGGTCGAGCTCCTCGAGTGTCAGAAGATCGCGCTTGGGCAGGAACTGCATGTCTTCGGCCATGCAGTAGACGCAGCGGAAATCACAGCGGTCGGTGACCGAGACGCGGAGATAGGTGACATGCCGACCGAAGGGATCGACCAGCCCCGCCTTGGACGGCGCTGCACGTTGGACGGTTGGGATGTCGAGCATGTCGCCGGGCGGAAAACCGCCCCCTTCTCGTTGCCTTGCCTTGTGAATGTGGCTTCGGGGGTGCATGGGGTCAACCCGAACGAGGACGAGAACGGACGCAGACCATGACTGGCGTGACCGCACCCGAACAGTTGGCCGTCTCGCGCGACCGCCGCCTCCTGACGCTTCGCTACGCCGACGGGCGGCGCCATGAACTCACCGCGGAGATGCTGCGCGTCCTCTCGCCCTCCGCCGAAGTGCAGGGGCATTCGCCCGAGCAGCGGGTCACGGTCGCCGGCAAGAGCGAGGTCGCGATCAGCGACATCCGTCCGATCGGCCACTATGCGGTGCGCATCGTCTTCGACGACGGGCACGACTCCGGGCTCTTCACCTGGTCCTATCTCGACCGACTCGGCACCGAGAAGGATGCGCTCTGGCAGGCGCACCTCGCCGACCTCGCGGCGAAGGGGCTTCTTCGTTAGGCTGCGTTCAAGCGTCGCGACGTGTCGGCACGAACGGCGGCAGGCTCTCGAAGGCCGACTTCAGGGCATCGGACCAGCCGTCCGAAATCGTCCGGTAGTAGGGATCGCGGTCGTCGAACCGCTGCCGAAAACCGGCCTGCAGGCTGTCGGTCTCGTAGACCTGCACATCGATCGGCAGCCCGACCGAGAGGTTCGACTTGATGGTCGAATCGAACGACACGAGGAGGAGCTTCACCGCGTCCTCCAGCGGCATGTCGGGATCGTAGGTCCGCACCAGGATCGGCCGGCCGTACTTGTGCTCGCCGATCTGGAAGAACGGGTTGTCCGGGCCGGCCTCGATGAAGTTGCCTTCCGGGTAGATCATGAACAGGCGCGGCTGGCCGCCCGCGATCTGCCCGCCCAGAATGAAGCTGCCGGAGAAACGGCCGCTCGCCTCCTGTCCGCTGTCGGAGGTGTAGGAGATGACCTCGCGCAAGGTCTCGCCGATCAGCTTGGCCGTCTGGAACATGGAAGGCTGACTGAGAAGGGCCGACTTGCGCTGGGCGGGCGCAAGGCCGCGCTCCTCCAGAAGCGAGATCGTCGATTGCGTCGTCGCCAGGTTTCCCGCGCTCAGCAGGGTCAGGAACCGCTCGCCCGGCACGTTCCAGGACCGGAGCTTGGTCACGACGGAAATGTTGTCGATGCCCGCGTTGGTGCGCGTGTCGGACATGAAGACGAGGCCACGCTTCAGGAGAAGCCCGACGCAATAGGTCACGTTGCAGTCTCCGCTTTCACGCCGCGTCCGGCGTTCTCCAACTATCGGACAAGCGGTATCCCCGGTGTCAGTCGCGCGGGCAAGTGGGCTCCGACGAACATATTCCGGGTGCGGCTTTCGGGCCGCACGGGACGCCTCAGGAGTAGAAGCTGTAGGAGCGTGCGATCTCGTTGGAGAGGCGATTGTTCTCGACGATCAGCGTCTCCAGGAACTCGTGCAGTCCCCCATCGATGATCTCCATCACCGACCGGTCCTCCAGCCGCGCGGCAATCGCGCGGGCCGTGGCGTGGCAGTCGTGCTCGACACCGTAGGCGCGCGCGAGGAAGTCCAGGCTGTCGTTGATGCAGCGGTAGGAATAGGCGAGCGAGCGCGGCATGCGCTTGTTCAGAAGGAGGAAGTCGATGATGTCCATCGCCCGGAAGTCGGCGTCGTATTCCCAGGCATAGGAGCGCAGCGCCGAGACCGAACGGAGGATCGAGCCCCACTGGTAGTTGTCGAGCGACGAGCCGATTGAGGAGTGCTCCGGCAGGAGCACCCAGTATTTCACGTCGAGGATGCGCGCGGTGTTGTCAGCCCGCTCGATGAAGGTGCCGAGGTTGCAGAAGTCGAAGATCGTGTTGCGCAGCATCGTGCCGTAGAACGTGCCGCGGATCAGCGCCGTGCGCGCCTTCACGAAATCGAGGAGGGCGGGCAGGTCCTCGACGGGGCGGGACAGGCGCTGGCGCAGCATCATCCAGCTTTCGTTCAGCGCCTCCCACGTCTCGCGCGTCAGGGCGGTGCGGACCATGCGACCGTTGGTACGCGCCACGCCGATCGACGACAGGACGCTCGACGGATTGTCGAGGTCGCGCAGCATGTAGTCGATGATGTGCTCGGGATCGTATTCCGGATACTTGGCGAGGTAGCCGCTTTCGACGCCCGCCGACACCAGGACGGACTGCCACTCGTCGGGCTCCGCCGACAGGTTGGTGAGCGACAGTCGCAGGCCGGCATCGAGAAGACGCGCCATGTTCTCGGCGCGCTCGATGTAGCGCTGCATCCAGAAGAGGCCGTTGGCGGTACGTCCGAGAAGAGGCATGGGCGGTCGACGATCCTTGGTGAGCGGTTCGATGGGGGAGGAGGGGCGTCGTTTCCGTCAGTCCTCCAGAACCCAAGTGTCCTTTGTGCCCCCGCCCTGGCTCGAATTGACCACCAGCGAGCCCTCGGTGAGGGCGACGCGCGTGAGCCCGCCCGGGATGATCTTCACGGTGTCCGACACCAGCACGAAGGGTCGCAGGTCGACATGGCGCGGCGCCAGGCCCTTTTCGGTCAGGATCGGCACCGTCGAAAGGGCCAGCGTCGGCTGGGCGATGTAGTTGCCGGGCCGCTCGCGCAGCTTTGCGGCAAAGGCCTCGCGCTCGGGCTTCGAGGCGGCCGGGCCGACCAGCATCCCGTAGCCGCCGGAACCGTGCACCTCCTTCACCACCAGTTCGGCGAGGTGCTCGAGCACGTAGGCGAGGCTGTCCGCTTCGGCGCAGCGCCAGGTCGGGACGTTCTCGAGGATTGCCTTGCGGCCGGTGTAGAACTCCACGATCGCCGGCATGTAGGAGTAGATCGCCTTGTCGTCGGAGATGCCGGTGCCGGGCGCGTTGGCGATGGTGATGCCGCCGTTCTTGTAGACCTCCATGATGCCGGGGACGCCGAGAAGCGAGTCCGGCTTGAAGGAGAGGGGATCGAGATAGGCGTCGTCGACCCGGCGGTAGAGGACGTCGATCGGCAGATAGCCCTCGGTCGTGCGCATCGCGATACGCCCGTCGATGAGCTTGAGGTCCGATCCTTCGACGAGTTCCACGCCCATCTGGTCGGCGAGGAAGGCATGCTCGTAATAGGCGGAGTTGTGGATGCCGGGCGTCAGGATCGCGACGCGGGGAACGCCGGTCGTCGCGGACGGGGCCGTCGCCTGGAGCGAGCGGCGAAGGTGCCGCGGATAGGTCTCGACCGGCCGCACGCGGTTCTGCGCGAAAAGCTCGGGAAACATCTGCATCATCGTTTCCCGGTTCTCGATCATGTAGGACACGCCGGACGGGGTCCGCGCGTTGTCCTCCAGGACGTAGAACTGGTTCTCGGCGGTGCGCACGATGTCGACGCCGATGATGTGGGTGTAGACCCCGCCGGGCGGCCGGAAGCCGACCATCTGCGGGATGAAGGCTTCGTTGCCCTCGATCAGGCGCTCGGGCACGATGCCGGCCTTCACGATCTCCTGATTGTGGTAGATGTCGTCGAGGAAGGCGTTGAGGCCGCGAACGCGCTGCTCGATGCCTTCGGCGAGGACCGACCATTCCGAGCCCGAGATGATGCGCGGCACGAGATCGAACGGGATCAGCCGTTCGGCGGCCTCCTCCTTTCCGTAGACGTTGAAAGTGATGCCGGTGCGACGAAAAAAGCTTTCGGCCTCGCCGGCCTTGGCGGCAAGCGTCGCCGGCACCTGCTTCTCGTACCAGGATTGGAAACGGCGATAGGGAGCACGTACGCCGTCGCTTCCGTTCAGCATCTCGTCGAATCCAGCCACGCCCCGTCTCCTCGCTGCTGTGCAGCATCAGAATGCGCGAAATGCGCGAGATTCCAAGATGCCAGAGGCCGTCGATGCGATATTCTGCCCACGAACGCGGCCGGGCGATGGGATGCGGGACCTGCATCTCCGGCGACGGAGGACGGTCGGCGTAGCGCCCGGCATCATGACGAGGGAGCAGGCGGGGATGAGCAAGGCGACGGAGGAGGCTTCGGCCCGTCTCGACGACGCGGCGCGCGCCGGCTGGCTCTACTACATCGCGGGCAACACGCAGGAGGAGATCGCCGTCAAGCTCGGCATTTCGCGGCAGGGCGCCCAGCGCCTCGTGTCGCTGTCGGTGTCGGCCGGGCTCGTCAAGGTTCGCATCGACCATCCCATCGCCGCCTGCCTTGAACTCGGCGCCCGACTGGTGGAGCGCTTCGGCCTGCGCTCCGCCGAAGTGGTGCCGTCGGACCCCGAATCGCCCTCGACGACCCTTGGCATCGCGGAAGCCTGCGCGGCCCGGCTGGAGCGCACGCTCCTGCGCCCCGATCCGCTGGTGATCGGCGTCGGAACCGGGCGGACGCTCCGCGCGGCTGTGGAAAGCCTGCCGCGGATGAAGTGTCCGCAACATCGACTGGTCTCGCTTACGGGCAACATCGCGCCGGATGGCTCGGCCGCGATCTACAACGTGATCTTCTCGCTCGCCGACAAGATCGATGCAGCCCACTACCCGATGCCACTGCCGGTGGTCGCGACCTCGCCGCAGGAGCGCGCGCTTCTACATCAGCAGAAGGTCGTCCAGGCATCGCTGCAACTGGCCCGCCAGGCCGATATCGCCTTCGTCGGCATCGGCGAGGTCGGCCCGCAGGCACAACTCCTGATGGATCGCTTCATCTCCGAATCGGAGCGGGACGAACTCGTCGCGACCGGGGGCATCGGCGAGGTCGTCGGCTGGGTCTACGATGCCGACGGACGGATTCTCGACTGCGCCTTCAACAAGCGCGTGGTCAGCCCGCCGTTCCCTCTTGCCGTCGGAACCGAAGTGATCGGCGTCGCGATGGGTGCGTCGAAACGCGACAGTATCCTCGCGGCCCTGAAAGGGGGTCTGATCGGCGGGCTCATCACCGACGAGATCACTGCATCCGCCCTGGTCGGGAATTGAAGGCGGCGCAGGGGAGGGCGCCGGGCGGGAAAGTCCGTGGGATACGCTGCATTGCAGCGTGTGAATCATTTGACACCTGCGCATACGGGTGAGAATTTGCTCGCAGAGTGGGTATTTGCCCATGTGGGGCTGGGAGGCTTCTGACGATGAATCAACGGTTTTGGATTGCCGGCGCCATGGCGCTTGCGGCTTCGGTCGCGCTGCCGGCGCAGGCGCAGACGACGCTGACGATCGGCACGGTCAATAACAGCGACATGATCCGCATGCAGGGTCTGACGGGTGAGTTCACGAAGGCTCACCCAGATATTCAGGTGAACTGGGTCACCCTGGAAGAGAACATCCTGCGTCAGCGCGTGACGACCGACATCGCCACCAAGGGCGGGCAGTTCGACATCATGACGATCGGCACCTACGAGGTTCCGATCTGGTCGAAGCAGCAGTGGCTGGCGCCGCTCGACAATCTCGGCGCCGAGTACGATGCCGACGATCTCCTGCCGCCGATCCGCACGGCGCTGTCGACAGACGGCAAGCTCTACGCCGCGCCGTTCTACGCCGAGAGCGTGATGACGCTCTATCGCAAGGATCTTCTTGAGAAGGCCGGGCTGACGATGCCCGAGAAGCCGACCTGGGACTTCATCTCGCAGGCCGCCGAGAAGATGACCGACAAGAATGCCGGCGTCTACGGCATCTGCCTGCGCGGCAAACCGGGCTGGGGCGAGAACATGGCCTTCCTCGGCAACATGGCGCGCGAGTTCGGGGCGAACTACTTCGATGCGTCCTGGAAGCCGCAGTTCGAGAGCGAAGGCTGGAAGAAGGCCGTCACCCTCTACGTCGACCTGATGACGAAGTACGGACCTCCGGGCGCCGCTGCCAACGGCTTCAACGAGAACCTCTCGCTGTTCGGCCAAGGCAAGTGCGGCATGTGGATGGACGCCACCGTCGCCGCCTCGTTCGTGACCGATCCGAAGCAGAGCCAGGTGGCCGACAAGGTGGGCTTCGCGCCGGCGCCCTGCGGCACCAACAATTGCCCGAACGAGGGCGCGAACTGGCTCTGGGCCTGGTCGCTCGGCATCCCGGCTTCGTCGCAGAAGAAGGAAGCCGCAGAGACCTTCATCTCCTGGGCGACCTCGAAGGCCTACGCCGAGCTCGTGGCGTCGAAGGAAGGCTGGGCGAACGTCCCTCCGGGCACGCGCTCCTCGCTCTACGCGAACGAGAACTACACGAAGGCCGCGCCCTTCGCCGCGCAGACGCTGGCCGCGATCAACAAGGCCGATCCGTCTATGGGCCCGGACAAGCCCTATGTCGGCCTGCAGTTCGCCGCGATCCCCGAGTTCCAGGGTCTCGGCACCGCGGTCGGTCAGGTGATGGCCGCGGCGCTGTCAGGCCAGCAGAGCGTCGACCAGGCGCTGGCTGCCGCACAGGCGCAGGCCACCCGCGAAATGACGCGCGCCGGCTACATCAAGTAAGCCGCCTCGGGCTCCCCGGCTCTCAAGCCGAGGAGCCTTCCGACTTTCGGACGGCAGGCGCGGCCCGAACGGCCGCGCCGCATCCGCTTCCCCGTGAGAATTTCCCGTCGCCGCGCTGGACGCCGACCGCAAGGGTTCGGTTCGTCGCGCCGCATCGGCCTTTTTCGGAGCGATCCCATGGCGACAACGCATACGCGGTCCGCAGCGCGCCTGATGATGGCGCCGTCCGTCATCGCGCTCTTCATCTGGATGATCGTCCCGCTGGCGCTGACGCTCTGGTTCTCGACGCTCCGCTATACGTTCTACGACCCGCTGACGCCTTTCATCGGGATCGAGAACTACACCTACTTCCTGACCGACCCGCGCTTCATCAGCGCCTTCCAGAACACGCTGATCCTCGTCGCGGGAGTGCTGTGCATCACCGTCATCGGCGGCACCTTGATCGCGCTCCTTCTCGACCAGCAGTTCTTCGGCCAGTCGCCGGTGCGCCTTCTTGTCCTCGCACCGTTCTTCGTCATGCCGACGGTGGCGGCGCTCGTCTGGAAGAACATGATGATGAACCCGGTCTACGGCGTCATCGCGCAAGGGCTCACCGCGATCGGCCTGCCGCCGATCGACTGGCTGACCAACTACCCGCTCCTGTCGATCATCATCATCGTCGCCTGGCAGTGGCTGCCGTTCGCGACGCTGATCCTCCTCACCTCGCTGCAGTCGCTCTCCGAGGATCAGAAGGAGGCGGCCGAGATGGACGGCGCGAAGGCGCTCTCGATCTTCTGGTACATCACGCTGCCGCACATGAAGCGGGCGATCACCGTGGTGATCCTGATCCAGACGATCTTTCTCCTGTCGGTCTATGCCGAGATCTTCGTGACGACGGGCGGCGGCGTCTCTTCGTCCAATCTACCGTTCCTGATTGCCTCGATCATCTCGCTGGAAGGGGATGTCGGTACGGCGTCGGCCGGCGGCATCGTCGCCGTCGTGCTCGCCAACATCGTCTCGATCTTCCTCGTGCGCCTCGTCGGCAAGAATCTGGAGGCCTGATATGGCGCGCCGCGTTTCCACCCAGCGCAAGATCGGCATGACGGTGCTTGCCTGGGCCGTCGGTCTCCTGATCTTCTTTCCGATTCTCTGGACGGTCCTGACCTCGTTCAAGACCGAGCTCGACGCGATCTCGATCCCGCCGAAGTTCCTGTTCTTCGACTGGACGACCGAGAACTACGTGGCGATCCAGGAGCAGCGGAACTACTTCGCCTTCCTCCTGAACTCGGTCTACCTGTCGCTCGGCTCGACGGCGCTCGGCCTGATCTTCGCGATCCCCGCCGCCTGGGCGATGGCCTTCTCGCCGACGCCGAAGACTCGCGGCGTGCTCCTGTGGATGCTGTCGACGAAGATGATGCCGGCCGTCGGCGCGCTAGTGCCGGTGACGATCCTGTTCCGCAACTTCGGCCTTCTCGACAGCCGCTTCGGCCTGATCGTGATCCTCTTCCTGATCAACCTGCCGATCATCGTCTGGATGCTCTACACCTACTTCAAGGAGATCCCCGGCGAAATCCTGGAAGCTGCGCGCATGGACGGCGCGAACCTGCGGCAGGAGCTCTTCCGGGTGCTGGCGCCGATGGCGCTGCCGGGCATCGCATCGACGGTGCTCCTCAACGTGATCCTCGCCTGGAACGAGGCGTTCTGGACGCTGCTGCTGACGACCACGAACGCGGCGCCGCTGACGGCCTTCATCGCGTCGTTCTCGAGCCCGCAAGGCAACTTCTACGCCAAGCTTTCGGCGGCCTCGACGCTCGCCATCGCGCCCATCCTCATCATCGGCTGGTTCTCCCAGAAGCAGCTCGTCCGCGGCCTGACCTTTGGCGCCGTGAAGTAAGAAGCCGTTTCGGGAGATCCAGACATGAGTGCCATCACCCTCAAGAACGTCCAGAAGCGCTTCGGCGACGCCGTGATCATTCCGGGGATCGACCTCGAGATCCGCGACGGCGAGTTCGTCGTCTTCGTCGGCCCGTCCGGCTGCGGCAAGTCCACGCTGCTCCGCCTGATCGCGGGTCTCGAGGACGTGTCCGGCGGATCGATCGTGATCGACGGCAAGGACGTCACCGAGGCGCCGCCTGCCAAGCGCGGCCTCGCCATGGTGTTCCAGTCCTACGCGCTCTATCCGCACATGAGCGTTGCGGCCAACATCGGCTTCCCGCTGAAGATGGCGGGCATGGACAAGGCGGCGATCGACAAGAAGGTCCAGGCCGCGGCCTCCACGCTCAACCTCACCGATTACCTCAACCGTCGTCCGCGCGAGCTGTCGGGCGGCCAGCGCCAGCGCGTGGCGATCGGGCGCGCCATCGTGCGCGAGCCGAAGGGCTTCCTGTTCGACGAGCCCCTGTCGAACCTCGACGCGGCGCTGCGCGTCAACATGCGGCTCGAAATCTCCGAGCTGCATGCGCAGCTGAGGACCACGATGATCTACGTCACGCACGACCAGGTCGAAGCGATGACGATGGCCGACAAGATCGTGGTGCTCAACCGCGGCAACATCGAGCAGGTCGGCTCGCCGCTGGAGCTCTACGCCCACCCGCGCAACCTCTTCGTCGCCGGCTTCATCGGCTCACCGAAGATGAACTTCCTTGCCGGCGCCTATGCGGCCCAGCATGGCGCGGCGACCGTCGGCGTGCGGCCCGAGCACTTCACGCTCTCGACGACAGGCGGCGCCCTTCGCGGGACCGCGGGCGTCTCCGAGCATCTCGGCTCCGACACCTTCGTCCACGTGAAGATGGACACGGGCGAGATGGTCACCGCCCGCTCGCCGGGCGATTTCCGCGTCAGCCACGGCGACACGGTGTGGCTGACGCCGGAGGAGGGGCGGATGCACCGCTTCGACGCGCAAGGGATGGCGATCCGCTGAGTCCATCGCCTCTGGAGGTGAGGGGGAGGCCGGTTCCGACCTTCGGTCAGCGTCGTTTCTGGCAACCATGGTTGGACGTTCGCGGCGCCCACCGGGGCGTCGCGATTTCAATTTTGCCCGAAACGTGAGAAACGCTGCGGTCAGTTGAGTATTTGGCGAGACAGTTCGTTTGACCGTGACCTCCGAGGCTGCTGGCGAATCCCCGTATTCCGTCGTTGCCATCATCGCGCTGTATAACGGCGCGGAATTCATCGAACGTTCGATCCGGACGGTCCTGTCGCAGACCCGCAAGCCGGACGAATTCATCGTCGTGGACGACGGATCGACCGATGGCGGCGCGGCGATCGTCGAGCGCCTCGCCGAGGAACACTCGTCAATCCGCCTCCTGAAGAAGGAGAATGGCGGCCAGTCTTCGGCACGCAATTTTGCGGTCGCCCATTCCACGAGCCGTCTCATTGCGCTTCTGGACCAGGACGACGGCTGGTATCCCAACCACATCGAGGAACTGATCAAGCCGTTCGAGGCGGGAGATCGCTTCAAGCTCGGATGGGTCTACAGCGATCTCGACGAATGCGACCGCTTCGGTCGCGTCCGCAATCGCTGCATGCTCCAGATGCTGCCGCAAGAGCATCCGAAGACCCAACTGGCGCGCTGCCTTTCCGAGGACATGTTCATCCTTCCGTCGGCCTCGCTGATCGCGCGCGAGGCGTTCGAGGACGTCGGCCGCTTCGACGAACGCCTCAGCGGCTACGAGGACGACGACCTTTTCATCCGGCTGTTCTACGCGGGATGGGACAACGTGTTCCTGCCGAAGTCGCTATCCTACTGGTGCATCTACACCGGTTCGACGTCGTATTCGCCGCGGATGGCCCGCTCGCGGATGATCTATTTCGAGAAGCTCTACAACGACTTCGACAATTCCGACATGCCACTAATGCCGCAGTGGAAGACGATCATCGCACAGCGCTTCTACATGACGGTCTTCGGGGAGCTTCAGCGGGCTGCGATGCTCCGTGACCGAGCGCTCTACGATCGGTCGGTTGCCGATCTGCAGCACATCATTCCGTTCCTGCCGCAGGGGATGCAGCGCCGCGCCCGGATCCGGCTGCGGGCCCTGCGATCCTTCGAGCGGTCCCAGTTCCTCGAGCGAATTGGGGTATTCCGCATCATGCGGGCCGGCTGGCGCATGGTGCTGCGTTTGCGCTGATTGCGGTCGCGTCGCGCGGGTCGGTATCGCCGCGGGAACCCGACCATGTGGCGAATTCCAACGGAACCGGGGGCGTGTTCTCGGCGTCGAACAGTGTCCGCGCGACGGAGGTCAGCCGTGCAGCGACGCCTGGTAGGCGGCTAGCACCTCCTCGATCGGCCCGTGCATGCGCATCCGGCCGTGCTCCATCCAGAGCGCGGTCGTGCACCATTGGCGCAGGAGGTCGTCGGAGTGCGAGGCGAGCACGAGGAGGCCAGCTTCGCCGATGAACGAGCGCATGCGCTCCTTCGCCTGCTGGATGAAGGCCGCATCGCCCGCGCCGATGCCCTCGTCGATCAGGAGGATGTCGGGCCGGATCGAGGTCGATACCGCGAAGGCGAGGCGGGTCGCCATGCCGGTGGAGTAGGTGCGCATCGGCATGTCGAGGAAGCCGCCGAGGTCGCTGACCGCGCCGATCTCATCCATGCGCTTGCGGATTTCGGACTTGGAAAAGCCGAGGAGCCGACCGCGCAGGATGATGTTGTCCCAGCCGGTGGCGTCGGGATCCATGCCGAAGGCGAGGTCGAACATCGGGGCGACGTCGCCCTCGACGACGACGCGCCCGCCTGTCGGCGCGTAGATGCCGGCCATGACGCGCAGCATGGTCGACTTGCCCGCGCCGTTGTGGCCGACGAGACCGACCCGCGTGCCGTGGTCGAGGCGCAGGTTCAGGCCGTCGATCGCCCGCACGCTCATCCGCTTGGTGTCGCGCGGACTGATCTGACCGCCGGTGGCCACCGAGATGATGTTGTTCTTCAGCGACCGGTTGGTCGCGTTGAAGACCGGAATGTCGACGCTGACGTTCTCGAAGGTGATCGACGCCATGACGGTCAGGCCCAGTAGGCGATGCGGGCGCGGAAGCGCGCGAAGAAGAGGACGGCGATCGTACCCATGAGGATCGTCAGGCCGATGCAGGCCAACCAGTTCTGCAGCAGCGCCGGCTGGCCGAGCAGCGGATCGCGCAGGATCTCGATGAGGTGATAGAACGGGTTGATCGCCAGCAGCACCGCCCGGTCGGGCAGCATGTGCGAGCTCCACAGGATCGGCGTCATGAAGAACACGACCTGGACGACGCTCGCGATGATCAGCGGGATGTCGCGGAAACGGGCGCAGAGCGGTCCGAGGATCATGCCGGCGAAGACGCCGTTCAGGATCAGGATCAGCAGCGCCGGGAAGAACAGGAGGCCCGTCATGCCGGGCCAGATGCCGAAGATGATCGCGACGAGGATGTAGATGACGAAGTTGTGGCCGAAGGTCAGCAGCTGGCGCCAGACGAACTGGAAGACGTAAACGCTGAGCGGCATCCGCACCTGCCGCACGGAGGCGGCTGCCGACGAGTAGATGTCGCAGGCGCCTGTGATGAGGCCGGAGATCAGGCCCCACATGATGAAGCCGATCGCTAGGAATGGCAGGTAGGAGCTGATGTCCTGCCGGAAGATCTGCGAGTAGAGAACGCCGAGGCCTGCCACCATGACGCCCATCGAGAGCGTCAGCCAGAGGGGGCCAAGCACCGAACGGCTGTAGTGCTTCTGGACGTCTCGCCAGCCGAGGAAGAGCCACAGCTCGTGCATGCGCAGCCCGGCGAGGAAATCTGCGCCGGCCGCGCGAAGCATGGCCGCGCGGTCCTGATGGCCGTCGGTGACCCAGGTCCGGGCGCTGGTGGCTGCTTTCACGCGTCTTGTCCTTCACGACACCCCTTGGCGGCGGCGTCGGCCATCGTCGTTCGAACGGGTCAGACCCGGCCCTGTCTTGCGGCGGGTCCTGATACCTTGCGGGTGTGCCGGCGCACAAGCCGGGTGGTGTCGGTCAGTCGCGGGACTGGCGGGCGATCTTCTGGAGGTAGATGCCGTAGGTGCTCTTGCCGAGTTCCCGGCCGAGGCGCTCCAGCTGGTCGGCGTCGATGAAGCCGAGGTTGAAGGCGATCTCCTCGGGGCAGGCGATCTTGAAGCCCTGGCGGTGCTCCAGCGTGCGCACGAACTCGGCCGCCTCCAGAAGCGAGTCCGGCGTGCCGGTGTCGAGCCAGGCAAAGCCCCGCCCCATGCACTGGACGCTGAGCGAGCCCTCTTCGAGATAGATCCGGTTGAGGTCGGTGATCTCGAGCTCGCCGCGCGGCGAGGGCTTGAGGCCGCGCGCCAGCTCCGACGCCCGCCCGTCGTAGAAGTAGAGGCCGGTGACGGCCCAGTTCGAGGCGGGGTTGGCGGGCTTCTCCTCGATCGTGGTGGCGCGGCCCGCCTTGTCGA
>NZ_FOOA01000061.1 GCF_900113065.1 Aureimonas phyllosphaerae | reverse complement strand
CTCTTCCGGCTTGTGCTTCTTCTGTCCCATTCTCGTGTCCTCCAGCGGCTCAAAAGCCTACTTCACGGAGGGCCACTTTTCAGGGGGCAGGCCACCGCCGCAGGGCTGGAGAGCGGTTGTCCGGCGGCATGGCGACCTGCAGGACGTCTCGGGCGATGACCGGGCGCCTGTCGCGCCTCGCCAGCTGCCGCGCCTCGCGCGCCATGCGGGCGATGTCCGCGCCGGTCGTCCGTCCCGCCAGCGCGTGCCCGATCTGCATGACTTCCGCTTCGCCAACCATCGGCAGGTAATGGCGCACGATCTCGCAAAGGTCTTGAGCCGTCGGAAGATCGATGAGGACAACGCGGTCGAGGCGGCCGGAGCGGACCAGAGCCGGGTCCAAATGATCCGCGTCGTTACAGGCGGCGAGGACAATCAACCCCTCACGGCCGGCGGTGCCGTCCATCTCCTCCAAGAGGGCGTTGACAATCGCCCGCCAGTAGCTGTCGTGGCGCCGGCTGCTGTCGCGCTTTGGAACGGAGTCGATCTCGTCGATGAACAGAACCGTCGGCGACTGGCTGCGCGCCTCCTCGAACGCGTGCCGGATGCCCTGAAGCGTCGAGCCGAGATGCCCGTCGCCCGTGGCCTGCCAGTCGGCGAACGATGTCGCAATGAAGCGTGCACCGGCGCTCTTGGCGATGGCCGCCAGGAACGTTTTGCCGGTCCCCGACGGCCCGGTGAGAAGCGCACCGGGGTCAACGTCCGCCCAAGCCAACGTGCCCGCGGCGTAGGAACGGATGTCATCGGCGAGCGCCTGCGCCCAACCCCGTACCGCCTCGTAACCCGGCAGCTCGTCCAGCGCGAGGTTCTGGACAGTGCCCTCCCTCCCGCCCGCCAGCGTTCCACGCCGCGACGCCGACCACAGGCCGCGAGCGAGAATGGCCTCGGCGACCTCAATCCGGCTGGCCTTGGTGCAGGCTAGATCCAGAAGGTCCGGCGTCAGGGCCGACAGCCCGATCGTGGCGAGGCGCTCCGCGATACCCTTCGCCTGCTGGTACAGCGGATCATCGATCGGGATGCGGCCTGCAGAGCGTGGACCGGCATTCTCGTCACGGTTATCGCCGCCCTCCTCTCCTTCGCCCGGCATGGGCTGGAAGGGTCCCGCCTGAACCGCAAAGTGCTGGTAGAGCCCCGTCGCCACCGCGCCCGCATCGAAGCCGTCGATGCAAAGGCGCAGATCGGCGAGGTCATCGAGGGGATCGTGGCCATCGTCGAGGATCGCAGCCACCGTCCGGCTCGCCGTAAAAGCGCCGGTCACCGCAT